>NZ_JACHHW010000001.1 GCF_014202945.1 Zhongshania antarctica
CGCGGTGGCGTTAATTTGCGATGTGTTCGGGGTTAATCGCAGCAGCTATAAGTATTGGGTTAAGCGACCCAATATGCCGAGCTTAAAGCGAATTACGCTGCTCAGCGAGGTTCGGTCTGCGCACAAGGATAGCAATGGCTCGGCCGGTGCGAGAACGATTGCAACCATCGTAACCGACAGGGGTATTCAGCTCAGCCGGTATCGCGCGACGCGCTTAATGAAAGAGCTGGAGCTAGTCAGCTGTCAATTACCGAGTCATCGCTACAGGAAAGCTAACCAGGAGCATATTGCAGTACCTAACAAGCTTGATCGAGAATTTTCAGTTAGCCAGCCGAATCAGGTTTGGTGCGGCGACGTAACCTATATCTGGGCGGGACAGCGCTGGGCTTATCTGGCGGTGGTGATAGATTTATATGCACGCAAGCCAATAGGCTGGGCGATGTCGTTATCACCCGATAGCGTGCTTACCGGCCAGGCATTGAGTATGGCTTTTGAAGCGAGGGGAAAACCCAAAGGAGTTATGTTTCACTCGGATCAAGGTAGTCATTATTCCAGCCGGAAATTTCGGCAACATTTGTGGCGCTATCAAATCGAGCAAAGCATGAGTCGTCGGGGTAACTGCTGGGATAATGCGCCGATGGAGCGATTCTTTCGGAGCTTAAAAACAGAGTGGGTTCCAACGCTGGGTTATCGAAATTTTACCGACGCCCAGCAATCGATTACGGAATACCTTGTTGGTTATTACAGCCAAACAAGACCACATCAACATAACCGTGGTTTAAGCCCAAATGCAGCCGAGGGGCAGTATTGGATTAGCCACTAAACCGTGGCCAGTTTTACTTGACCACTACATTTGAGTATATGCGCCTACAGTAATCGCATTCCATGCTTGGCCGGGGTCTTCAATACTACATTTCGCAGTTGCTTCACGATAATCTATACCGACATCATCACCGCGAACATTTCCTCCACTAATCACAAAAAGCCGCGTACCTTCCGCATCAAATGCGAGATAGTCAATCTCGCTAGACCACGACGTCGGCTGTCCAGTAATACCGTCATGGTCTGCTGTTATCGCAATAGAGACTACCCGATTTAACTTCGCATTTTTTTCTGCTTCTTTAACCGCATAATATGTAAGCGACCCATAAAGCTCTTTTTCATTTACACCGAGAGGAGGAAGTACACGACAAGACTCGAGCTGATACGTAACTGAAATAGCTTCATCTGAAAGTATCGCTTGAGCGATATCACCGTATATTGACAACCCAGCTTGCAAAGTACCGTGAACATTCCCCGAGTCATAATCCGGCCAATCAACATTCCACTTGTAGCAGTCACTTGCTTGCAGGGAGGGAGAAATCAAAGGATGGTTGTAGTCGACACCACTATCGAAAATCAGGATTGAAGCTGTCGGAGTTTCTATATAGCTTGTCTTCTCGAGCAATAAATCTGCCCATTCAGCTTGATCAATAGGCTGCTGGCTTAGTAAAAAGTTTGCAGTATCGACTATTCGACGGAGCTCAACGAGGCATGAAATTAACGCTACAGAACCCTTTAGCTGGTTCGCTGATGCATTAACACATAAAACCGACTGGAACTCGAACTCTAATAAGCCACCACTTACAGTTATATTTTGATTCTTGCAATATTCTTTAAATTCTTCTATCTCTTGACGCTTAAGGCTAATTCGACGCAACCATACTTCCCACCAAATAACCTCATCTTCGCTACCCGGGTAGCGACTAGGGCTGGACGTCCAAAAATCACTCAATTGTGCTAAACGAACCTCAGCAATATTGTCGAATAGAGTGTCATTGGTTTGCCCGCCAGCTTGGCCTATATATCGTTGGAGTTTATTCGTGAAGACCGTACGCTTATCGTCAAATATTAATACAGTTGCCCGCCACTGCTCACCTTCCACTCGAAGATTACAAAGCTTACACTCCCTTGTATCCAACGATTCAATTGCTAGTTCAAATCCCGGAACACTCAATATCTCAATATAAGTACCTGGCGCCTCACTTATATATTCGACTGGCCGTTCTTCAGGAAAAAAGCTATCGATAGAGTTAACTAAGGACGTTCCGTGACTTACTCTCTCGCTAATTGTTCGCTCAAATTTTTTGAAATTCCCGCGCCCGGAGCCCGAGTAACCTAGTTCTATCCGTTTGTTCTCGAGAAAGATGTGCTTGAAATCCATTTCATTCCTTAGCTCATATTACCCTTGACGCCAATGCACCTATGAGTAAATCAATTGTCATCTCGCCTTTTCGATAAAGCACTGCGTCCTTAGCTGCCTCATCACAAGCCTGCCCTAAATCGGCATAACTTAAATTTTCGACGTATTTGTAAGTGTCTCGAATCTTCGATTTACTTAATCGAAATTGTACTAATCTGTTAAGGATAAACCTTGCGGCTTCTTCTTTGCTTGGTTTTTGAAACTCGACAATGTCATCAAATCTACGGAAAAGCGCTTTATCTAAAAGCTCCGGATGATTAGTCGCGCACACTATTAAGCTTTCTGAGTCGTCATCCTCAAAAAACTTTAAAAATGAATTTAGAACCCGTCGAACCTCGCCGACATCATTGCTCGAATCACGGTGTGCGCCAATGGCATCAAACTCATCAAAGAGATAAACCGCACGAGACGTCGATATTTTATCAAAAACCGCTCGCAACTTTGCCGCAGTTTCTCCCAAGTAACGACTAATCAACCCATCAAACTGAAGTGTATACAGAGGCAGGCGTAATTCGGTAGCAAGTACCTTAGCACTTAGCGTTTTACCGGTACCTGGCGGACCAGTGAGTAATATTTTTCTTGTAGGAGAAAGACCATATTTTAACAACTCGGCATATTGACGATGCTCTAGAATAGTTTTCTCGATTTTACTTTGTATCAATGGATTAAGAACAATCTCGGATAACTTAGTATCCGCATGAGTCAAATGCAGAAGCGACCCAAGGTCCACCCTATTTGTATCGTGGCTAGTAGATCTCTTAATTGCGCTGAATTTAGCAAGCCTGGAAGTAGCTGGGGTGTCTTGCTCTTTCTTAGAACGCACTAATGACCGTAATTCTCCGGCAAACTTGGTATGCCCGAGGCGGTCCTCCCTGTCGGCCATTTGTAAGGCAACAGTTAAGAAGCGATTTTCATCACTATCTAAAAAGGACTTTACTAGTGCTTTTATTTGATCAGCGGAAGCCATAATAATCAGTTTAAGTGGATATAATCTCAGTATGTAATATTTCGGCTCACACCGCTATTACTAAGAATAACAGAATGTAGAGTCAGTCATGCACTCTGTCTACACAAGATTAATTATAATAGGATTAATAAATAAAATCATCGTAAGTCATTGATTTTACTGGTGCCCGGGGCCGGACTTGAACCGGCACGACATTGCTGTCGGGAGATTTTAAGTCTCCTGTGTCTACCGATTTCACCACCCGGGCTAAGGGGTTCTGGCGTAAGAGCCAGTAATGATACAAAAACCTAAGAACAACGGCTTTTGGGTAGCGCTAGTGCTTTAAAAGCGTTCGCAGTCTACTGATATGATTCAAAAAAATCAACGGCTTAGGGGCTTTAATTACTGCCTAATTGGTAATTACCGCCTCACGCGCCCGTTGCTGGGCACGATAGCGCAATGACAGCAGTAATGCGGCCAGTAGGCCCGCCATTGTCCATAGTGGGTATTTAAGCCCATAAACCAAAGGGCTAAGCCCCACTCGGGTAATTACCCGCAGTGTCGTTGAGCTGGCAATGGTCTCTGCTATCGGCGGTGAGTATTGATAATAGGTGGCCACCAAGCTACGCCCCCAGCTGTAGGGCAGTAATACGGTGTCGCGAAAATTGCGCAATACTTGTACATCTGGCGCCATATAACTGCCGTAGGCCGCAGTGGCAATAAAACATGCACCGCCGCCACCGCCACCGCCACTTCTGGCTGCCGGTGCCGGTGTTGCTGGGGGCGCTTGGCCCACTGATATGGCAAGGGCGCTTGCCGCTGCCTCCGCATTAATTAAGCCGTCACCACTTACATCGTCGTAGCCATTGGCTGCGCGACGACCATTTACGTCGATGGCAGTATTTTTAACTGCGGCAATCAACTGCGCTGGTGTCGCTGTTGGGTAGGCTTGTTTATAAAGCGCAAAAACGGCAGCGGCATTCGGTGCAGCAGCAGAGGTCCCATAAAAGTTGGGGAAGTTATCTGGCTCGCCATCTTCTGGCGCCACATTGGCAGACGACACCCCCAAAAAGGTGTTGTTGTTGCCGTCAACTGCAGCAAAGCTGGGTACTTCGCGATTTTCTACAAGATAATTGCCGTTTTGATCAAACTGTAAGCGATTGGTGCCGCCCCGCGAGGTAAAGGGTTCTGGGTCGATGCCAATGGTTTCGTAGCCTTCTGGACGAAATTCTGGCGACTCCCACCACGGCACGGCCGCGACTGACGCAACGTTGCGAGCCATTGAGTGCCCCCAAACAGCAACGCCATTATAGGGGTACTCAACATTGCTGGGCTTATCGCCTGTGATCAACATCCGAAACTCTAAGCGAATACCCGCCTTTTGCGGAATGTCGTCTTGGTTGCCATCAAAATGTTCAACTGCAATGTAAAAAACTTCGGTATTTGACCCACTCTCTAAGGTCACAAACTCAAAGGCGTCACCGCTTGGATTGCCGGTTGTTCCCTGCTCATTTTTACCGGCATCCACGTAGTCTGGGCTAGTTTCGTTGAACGCAAGCACGCTCGGGGCGCGCGTCGCGTATAAATCGAGGTCTATTTGTGCGCCGTTGGCGGCACTTACCGACGCATTGGGCTGGTTCCAATTCAGTACAACATAGGTTAATGAATTCGGCGCAAGGGTAAGCGCTAAAAACTGATCACTGCCATTTGGGCGCCAGTTATGCAGGTCATTGCCAGTAGGCGTCGCGCTAACACCGGGCTCATCTATACTGGTATTTGAGTCTTTAAACAGGTATCGGTAAGCCTGATCGGCGTCATTGCCCGCCGCGGTCAAGTAAGGTACCCCCGCCGCCACACAGCGACTGGCGGCCAGTGCGGGTAAATCATCTTGATACACGCTTTCGCTGAGGAACAAAATGTCATCAACGACAATATCTGCCTTGCCCGGACTGCACAGCTGATCTATGGCCTCAGCCAATTCAAAGCGGCTTCTGCCTGCCGTGTGAAATAAAAAGTTGGCGCCCGGCGCAACGTCATAGGCCAGTTCAGCCATGGCAGCGCCTTCGTCGGTACCGCCTTCAACGTCATCGCGAAGCAGGCCAATAGAAGCCGGGAGGTCACCACTACCTTGTGAGCGGCTGCCCTGCAGATTACCGGCAGCGTAGAGTGCAGGCGCGGTATTGTTATCGCGCATGGCGCTGGTCTGGGCAAAGCTGTCTGAAATTATACCAATGGTCTGACCGCTGCCATTTACGCCTAGGGTGTTACTAATAATATCGGAACGCATCGCCCGACCCGCCCGGCTTGTAACCGAGCCAACCCGCAGCACCGAGGGTGTCTCTAAATTAAGCGAGCGGATGTTACTGAGTTCAGCCAGGGCAAGCAGTGCAAGGGCTGAAGATGTTCTCACCGACGCATATTTGCCATTACCGCTTAAGAATAAAAGCTGTATGTCCTGCTCTGCTAAGAACTCCTGCAAACCGGTGTCATTATAAAGATGTAACTCAACAACCATGCTTTTCTGCACGCCGCTGCTGCCGCGCACCAAAGCCTGCTCTTGGCCAATATCGAGTAAAGGCAGACGATTGACGCCAACCGCCCGCTGCAGATGACTGTCCATTTTAGCGAGCGCTGGCGAGGTTTGTGCAAGCTTCTGCTTTATATTGGCTTCTGCAAAAACACCGGTGCTAAGCAGACTAATGCTAAACACCAGTATTGTTGGCCAGCTATTTTTTACGCTCATCGAATGCCTTCAGGGATAATTCCCGCTTAGGTTTGCCAGTGCTCGCTGACACGGCAGTAATTCCTTCAATCGCGACTAATTGTTGTAATTGCACTCGAGTTTTAACCCAAAGCCTAAGACGCTGATTAACCGGATTCATATAGTCTAATGTATAGCCCGTGTTTTTGATATTTGCGACCATAACGTCAACGTTTTTGGACCAATAGCGAATATCTACCAGTAAGCCCAAATCCGGGTCGATATGGATCGCTAGGCCTTCTCCGGTTATACGCCACAGAGACTCATCTAGATTCACCAATGTATCTAAGGGCGCGTGCAAAACCACATTCTGAAGAATGACGGCGTCGCGGCTCTCGCGCTGACGATCCGCCTCTTGATTGGTACAAGCGAACAACAAACCGCCCACTGCAACGAGCACTAAGCACAGGTCTATCGTAGCGGTAACATACTGTTTGAGCGTTAGCATTAGTCCTCTTCCAGTGCCGATAAGCAGCCTGATTTATCAATACCCGCTAGTTTAACGGTTGCGGCCACGGTAATAAGTAAGGGATTCACACAGGCCCAACCACCAAATTGCGCTCTTGACATCGACTATTAACATATATGAAAATTCGCATATGTTAGCCAAGGTCACGCCCGCCATGCCACTACCCCAATTTTTCAAATGCCTTGCGGAGGACACTCGGCTTAAAATATTGCTGCTACTCAAAAGCCATGCCGAACTGTGTGTTTGCGATCTGACACTTGCTCTTGCTAGCAGCCAACCGAAAGTGTCTCGTCATCTTGCCGAGCTTAAAAAGCACGGCTTAGTGAGCGATGAGCGGCGGGGAAAGTGGATTTACTACCGCCTAAACACGGCGCTAGCACCGTGGCAGGTGTCGGTAATCGCGCTGGCATTAAACAATGCACCCGATTTTATTCACCTTGAAAACACGCTATTGAACAGCCATCTTAATGAGCGCTGCTGCTAATTTGCGCACGCCTTCACTCCACCGAGTACGGACATGACCACGCCATTTAAAATTTTGTATATCTGCACCCACAATCGCTGCCGCAGTATTTTATGCGAGGCCATTAGTAACGCAGCGGGCGCAGGTGCAATTGAGGCGCGCAGCGCGGGCAGCCAACCTAGCGGCGAGGTTCACCCTTTGAGCCTGCGATATTTGGACGAGATAGGTATTACAACTACTGAGCTGCGCAGCCAGTCTTGGGACGAGCACCGCCATTTTGCCCCAGATTTAGTCATTACCGTGTGCGACAGCGCTGCCGGCGAAGCCTGCCCGCTGTGGTTGGGCAGCGCCCAAAAAGTGCACTGGGGATTAGCCGACCCATCAAAACTCACGGGCAGCGATAGCGAGATCGCCGCAGGGTTTCACGCTTGCATCGCAGAAATTCAGCGCCGCACCGCCGCGCTTCTCGCCTTAAACCTAGGCGCATTGCCAGCCGATGAGCGGCTCAACGCCCTGCGCACGCTCGGCGCACACTAAACTACTTTTTACCTTTCGGAGTTTTACATGGGATTATTTGAACGTTACCTGAGCGTTTGGGTGGCACTGAGCATTGTGGTCGGCGTTGTGTTGGGACAGGTATTCCCCACCCTCTTCAGCCTTGTTGCTAGCCTCGAAATAGCTCATGTTAATTTAGTGGTAGCAGTGCTTATTTGGGTCATGATTTACCCAATGATGATCCACATTGATTTTGCGGCTATAAAGGACGTTGGCAAAAAGCCAAAAGGCTTAGCCCTTACGCTGGTTGTGAACTGGTTGATAAAGCCCTTCACCATGGCGCTTATCGCCTGGCTATTTTTTGATGTGCTATTTGCCCGCTGGGTCGACCCCCAATCCGCCAGCGAATACATTGCTGGGATGATATTACTTGGGGTAGCACCCTGCACGGCAATGGTCTTTGTTTGGAGCCAACTCTGTAATGGCGACCCAAATTACACCCTGGTCCAAGTTTCAATAAACGATATTATTATGGTGTTTGCCTTTGCGCCGATTTGCGCCCTTTTACTTGGCGTTAACGCTATTACCGTGCCGTGGCAGACTCTGCTGCTGTCGGTGTTTTTATATGTGCTTATCCCGCTTGCGGCTGGTTACCTCACTCGCAAGCTCATTCGTGGCAACGGCATTACCAAGCTCGGCAAGACCCTCAAGCCGTGGTCTATTTGCGGCCTATTAACCACCATCGTGCTGCTCTTTGGTTTTCAGGCAGACGTTATTCTGAGCAAGCCCCATATTATTGTGCTTATCGCCATTCCGCTGCTCATTCAAACCTATGGCATTTTTGCCTTGAGTTTTTTTGCCGCGCAGCGCCTGCGACTGCCCTTTAATATTGCCGCGCCAGCCTGCATGATCGCCACGTCCAACTTCTTTGAGCTAGCCGTAGCCGTGGCTATTTCGCTGTTTGGTTTAAACTCGGGGGCAGCGCTAGCAACGGTGGTTGGCGTATTGGTTGAAGTGCCGGTGATGTTGTCGCTAGTGTATTTTGCAAATCGTAATCAGCATCGGTTTGGATGATACCGCTCGATGCTTGACGGGAGACGTAAAGGCGAGTTGTTTGGAGTGTCGGGCGTCTGAGGCCTGACGTTTAAGGGCCTTCGCTGCGCTCACATGGATCCCTGCCTGCGCAGGGATGACTTGATCTGCGCATGGATGACTTGATCTGCACAGGGATGACTTCATGTGCGACAGGGATGGCTTGATATGCGCAGGGACGACTTGATGTGCGCACGTATGACAAGGTTTAGGGAGACATGGCGAGCTGCACGCACGTATGGCGAGGTGTCGGCAGGTATGACTTAGTTGGCTCGGCGTGAGCGCAAATAAGTGAGAAAAGTTCGTCACACCTGCGGAGGCAGGTGTCTATTCTAGCTACGACGCTAAAGCTAAACGCTCTCAGCCAAACCCGAATGAATTCGCGATGTTCATTGGCTACTCGGGCTCACAATCGGGAACATTAGCACACGCTGCAATAATGCCGCCCATCTAGCGCTCTTAGAATTTTGCAGGCGCGTAACCAGTCACGTCACTAATACCCATTTCCTTACCGAGCGCAGTCAGCGGATGTACCACAACCAGGCCCCGCACCGTTTTTTTGAATTTACCCATATCGGCCTGCTCGGCTTTGGTCAATGCTCGGCTAAACCCAAGGGCCTTGAGTTCTTCGGCCTTGCCCGCATTTTGCGCGCCGCGCATACCTTTAATGCTGGCCACTTTGCGGTTTAGCGTACTGAGCTCTTTTTTAAACTGCAGCACTGACTTTTGATCGTCCCGCAGCTTAGCCGCCTCTAATTTACGGCGATACAGGTCAATCTTGTTATTCAGTAGCTGGATGTCTTGATTCAAATTCATAGTGTAAACCTCGCTCTAGGTACGTATACGCATACCTCTGCGCCAGCTCTCGTTAGCGCTGGCCTATTAATGGGCGGCAGTATAGCAAGAAGTCTCAAGCAGAATTGAGTCTACTAAGCCAGTTCACGAAAATTACCTTATAAAGCTCTGACGAGACCAGCCAAAACGGGGAATAGCGACAGTGGCCGCGCTTGGGCCACTGCTGAGCTTAAATACTAAGCTAAATCGCTCACCTGCTTACTCACAGTTGTTTGCGCAGCGAGTAGATCGTCTGACTGCTCGTTGTCGGATTTCGATTTAGGGAAATATTTTAAGAAATAGGGTCTACGCAGCACCAGAAACGCTGCAGGCACAAAAAATAGAGACAAAATCGTTGTCAGCACGGTGCCACCCGCTAGCACAATCGCAAATGGTGGCCAGAACCCGCCTCCAGATAAAATAAGGGGCAGTAAGCCCACCACCGTTGTTATTGTGGTGGAGCTGATATGTTTGGTACATATCGCTACCGTTTCAACAATTTCAACTCGATTCCCCGACATGGCCAACGGCGAGGCTTTGAGCTCAGTCAAAATAACAATTGCCGCGTTAACCGCTAAGCCCATTAACCCCATTAAGCCGATAATTGCTGTAAAACCGAAAGGGAATTGCGCTAACCAAAGGCTTAACATGCCCATGCCCGCCGACTGAATAGCCACAATAAAGACCAAGGCGGACAACCGAAATGAATCAAAGGCCATTACCACGGTCACGACCAGTAGCACCAGAATAATTCCGACGCTCCCCAACAGCTTACCCACCGTGTTATTGCGCTCTTCTGCTTCGCCGCCAACCTCCAGTTTATAGCCGTCGGGAACCACAAAGCCTTCATTTTCTATGTTCGCTTTTATGCGATTAAGCACCACCGCTGGTAGCACCCCATTTCCGATATACACCTCAACGGTATTCATTCGCATACCGTCCCTGCGCGATATTTTGGCTTGCGCGGGGCGTAAACTAACATCCGCCAAGGCCGACAAGGGACGCGGGCCCGTTGGCAGCGCCAAGGGAAACGACATCAACATATCAACGCTCAGTTGCTTTACTTGTGCGCCGGATACCCGAATTGGAATTTGCTCAGTGCGGTCGAGCAAGCTACTACTCACAACTCCGTCGACACTCGCCGCCAGTAACCGTGACAAATCTTTTAAGCCGACCTTGCTGCGCTGAGCCTCACTTTCATCAATATCTAACCAAACCTTGGGCACGACTTCAGCGAGCGAGTCACGAGTGTGAATAACGTCTTCGGTTTCTAGGGCGATGCGTCTCAGCTGATCACCGAGTCGTTTTAACTGGGCTATATCATTTCCATACAAGCGCAGCTCAACCGGTGCATTCGATGGCGGCCCCTGCGCCAAGCGCTGAACCACAATTTGATAGTCAGGAAACGCCGCGTCTAGCTCGGATTGCAACTCGCCTACCAAGCGATTGGCAGCCTTAAAATCGACCACCGTGATCATCGCTTGCGCGTAGTTGGATGAACCGTCGCGACTGTCTTTTAAATTGTAATAAAACGACGGCCCGTTTTGCCCAACAAACCAATTTAAAGCCCTTACCTCGGGATGCGCATTGATAAGCGTACTGACTTCCTCTGTTGCCTCTAAAGTGCGATGTATGCTGGTGCCCGCGGGAAGAAATAGCTCAAAATTAATCATGTCCCGGTCTGACGGCGGGAAAAACTGTTCTGGTAAAGTGCTTATCAAAAAGAAGCCACACAGCGGCAAGATTGACGCCAACAACATCACTCGGCGAGGTCTTAGCAAGACCCACCCAAGTATGGACCTAAAGTAATTATCTAATTTCGGATGACTCGTGCCACTGCGTTGCTTTTTGTCCAACCACCGACCGGCTATAGGGGCTATGATCAGCAAAGAAATGAGCCAGGAACCGGCTAGCGAAAATATAACTGCATACGCTAACGGACCGATAAATTCGCCAGCGGGGCCTGCCATTAAAACGATGGGCATAAACGTTAAAATAGTCGTTAGTGTTGAGCCCAGCAGCGGTATCCAAAGGTGGCGCAAGGCTTTGGCTGATGCAGCGACGGGCGAATAACCATTACGACGATTACGCATTACCGTATCTACAACCACAATCGCGTTGTCGACCATAATACCCAGCGCGACTATGAGCCCTGTGACCGACATCTGATGGATGGGCAAGTCAAAGAAACGCATACAGGCGAGTGAAAACATCATCGTTAACGGCAATGACACGGCAACAATGACCGCCGACCTCAAGCCCAAGGTGTAAAGTAAAATAATAAAAATGAAGATAAAACCAAGTAAAATATTACTTACCAATTCACTGAGCCGAACATCGTTGTAGCGCTCTTGTACGAATAGCTCTTGCACCCCGACTTCTTCGGGTAATGTTTTCTTAAACTCGGCAACTTCCTGCTGCAGCCTTTCTGTCCAATGATCACCCCGGCGGTCAGACAGCATCCGCGACCCCACTGCCACACCGCGCTGGCCGCCAATTATTGCAAATTCAGACGGTGAGTCTGGCTCGCCGCGATATATTTCTGCAATATCTTGCAGCTGCAATGAGCCACCATTCGCTAGGGTTAACAGCGGCGTGCGGCGAACCCGCTCAAGCTCATCAAAGCCTCCCTCTAGCTCGAGCGACAGACGCTGCGTGGCATTACTCAATTCACCGGCAGCCGTTTTAGCGTCACTATTGCTTAACAAGGCCGCTATTTGCGGTACATCCAGCCCGACCGCAGCCGCCTTGACGACATCAACTTTAACTTGAACCTCTTCCGCTGGGGCGCCATAGAGCTTCACTAAATCCGTTCCGGATAGGCCGCGCAGCCGGCTGGCCAATTCTTCGGCGTAGCGACCAAGGCGCAATTCGTCAACCTCACCTTCGCCCTGCCAAACAAGCGCGCCGATCCACGTAAAGGCGTGGCCGCGCTCAGTATCAACAACCGGTGCTGAGGCGCCCGCTGGCAGCAAGTGTCGCGACTGTTCAATTTTGTCGCGTATTTCTGCCCACAGCACCACATTCTCGTCGCCGTAAATCTCGTCTTTCAGCTGCACTACGACGATCGACACCCCAGAGCTAGAGTGAGATGTGACATGAATAACTTCAGGAATACGGCGAATCACGTCTTCTAATGGCTCAGATACCAGTGTTTCGATCCGCTCCGCACTTGCGCCGGGAAAAGCAGTAATCACCAGCGCATGCCGATTGGTCATCTGCGGGTCTTCCATACGCGGCAAACTGCCAATGGCAGCAAGCCCTGCCACCAAAATAAGGGCAAATGCCAGCGCGACCATCCGCGGGTTGTTAAGGAGATTTTGGCTCATTCGGGTTTACTCCTGGGCCAAAATAACATGCAATTCAGGCGCTAAGCGATGAATGCCACCACTGACAACGCGGTCGCCACTGCGCAGCCCGCCACTTAAATATACTTGGCCTTCATATTGATAAATAACTTGCACCGAGCGCTTTTTTAACTGGAATCGGCCCTCTTCGGTCGGCACTAACTGATAAACGGCCCAGGTCCCACGCACGTCCTCGAGCAATGCCTGCAGCGGCACCCAAAAGCCCGCGACCTGACGTGTCTCGGGCAAAATTAAGTAAGCGGTATTTCCATCGACAGCTGGGGCATCAACCGGCATGCTAACGCGCACGGTGCGTGTTTGCGTGCGCCAATCAAGATTCTGCGAAACCGAAATAAGGTTCGCTTGCCATTCGCCAAAATCACCCATTACGGGTAAGGGTTGACCAACAACGAGGTTGCGACCCAGCTGGTCAGAGATCCCAAAAACGGCTTCACTGCGACTGGATTGCACAATTTGCATCAGTGGCTGCCCGGCAGCAACGAGCACCCCCGCCTCTAATTGCATACCGGCAATTTCTCCAGCAAAGGGTGCAAGGAGCTTGGATTTTTGCAAGCGTAAGGCCACACCCTTAAGTTTGGATTCAACTTGCGCTAACTGCGCAGCCGTCGCTTGGCGATTTGATTCTAGGGCTTCCAGCTGACCTTCCGACACGTACGCTTTGTCGCGCAAAGCCTGCAAGCGAATGAGGTCTTTATCAATTTGCGCAAGACGGGTGCTGACTTCAACCCGCGCCGAATTAAGTTCAGTTTGCTCAATCTTCAAACTGCGGGTGTCTAAGCTTGCAAGCACCTGCCCCGTCTCGACACGCTCGCCGTCTTCAACGCTCACGCTCAATACTTGCCCAGCAAGTTCAAAGCCGATCTCTGCGCGCTGGCTGCCGATGACGCGCCCTGCAAATAGCCGCTGAGCGTCATAGGACGACTGTTCTTGAATAGTAAGGTAATTCACTGGATGCAGTCGTGTTTCAGCTTGCGCCCCCACCAGAAGAAAATTCGCTAAACATAGTAGCGTCGCTGCGATATAAAAGCGTTTCATTGCCAACATTCTCAAGTGGATCCAGATTGGCATGAATATAGATAAATCAAACTGGACTGTCTAGTCTATTTTGTTTAAATTAGCATTACAAAAAGGCAATCACGGATACTGTAACGTGCAAGAAAAACGTGGCCGCTCCAAAAGCGAAGAAAAACGCCAGCAAATCATCCTCTCTGCAGGAATGCTGTTTGTCGAGCACGGCTTTGAAAAAGTCAGTATGGAAGGCATTGCCAAGACAGCTGGGGTTTCCAAACAAACGGTATACAGCCACTTTGGCAACAAGCAGCAGTTATTTACTGCCGCAATCGAGTCCAAATGTGATGAATACGAACTCGTCCCCGAAAAGCAAAGCAGCGCGATGGGCTGCGAGGCTTATCTCAATTATTTCTGCAGCCACCTCGCCTCGCTGCTAAGCAGCCCCGAAGCAATTGATATTTTTCGCGTCTGCGTTCGCGAAGGCGGTAATACCGAAGTTGGCGAACTGTTTTGGGCCGCAGGGCCAGATAAAATCAGGCAGCGCTTGAGTAACTATTTAAGCGAGCAAAACCAGCTAGGTCATTTGCGCATCGACAATATCGACTTCGCCACAAGCCAGCTCATCGCGATGATCCACAGCGAGGCGCAATTTCGCAACTTACTGTGTATTGGCAATTCAAAGTCTGCCACTGAACTACAAAACTATGCGCAGCACTGCGTGCGCATGTTTTTAAAAGCCTACCAAACTTAATTTTGCCGCAGTCTTAGTCCTCGAGCTCTTTGTGGAGCGCTGGCGCCGCACCCGAATCTAACGGCGGCTTAGACCCGTCGGTTTGCGCGGCTAGCGACGAGTTTGCCGTCAATTTAATAACCGCCTTTTGCAACATCATGCTATTGGGGTATACCACTGTAGTGCCGTCATCTCGCCGAATAAGCACGTGAAACAAAGCAATTTCTAAAATTCGGCCGCTAATATCATCGTCTTTATCCACCACTCTAATGCGATCACCGATACCGTAAGGGAAGGCAAAAAAGATAATCACGCCGGCGGTTAAATGACTGAGCATTGACCACTGTGCAATCAAGGCAATGCCAAGCACCGCCAAAAATGACGATATGAAAATAAATACTTGGTGGTAGCCCAAACCCAAGAAAAAACACACGAGCACAAAGCCCAACAGCAAGGTTCCAAAATTCAAACTCTTGCGAACATAGCCCACGCGCAAGGCGGAACGCTGATTTTTCTCAGCAAAATTAATTAACATGGTATTGAGCACGCGGTTCAAATAAAACATGACACCGACGGCAAGTAACACAATCAAAAACTTATTCATTTACTGGTATATCCCGTTGCACTAGTACTGCGTTCTAACCACTTTTGCGGGCGACGCGCACGTTTTAAAGATGTTAAATTCTCTTGGTAGGAAACACTGTCTTGGGGTAAATAACTGCACAGGCTAAATAGCCGCGTTTGCTCTCGCAACCAAGCCGCCCAACAAGCGTGCCCAGCCTCTACCCGCCGAAGGTAATCGTCCGGTGTTTCTCCTGCGCGACGCGGCACTCCCTTTCTCGCCAGCGCGGCGCAGCTAGCAAGGTAATAGCGTGCAGCCAAGTCCTCGCCCGCGCGCTTAGGTAAACGCAAACTAAAGAAAGCCGCCAAGCACAGCGGTATGCCCCCAGCCAACATAATGACTAGCATCAAACGCTGGGGGTTAATATCACCGAGCACCCGCAGGAGAAAATCATTTTGAGTGCCGGAATCATAATTGAGTATCCAGCGCGCCCAAGCATAATTGATATTATCAACAAAATACCGCAAACGCTTAGCCCATTCGTAGTTGCGCAAGGACAATGGCGACTCGCCCAAGTATCCCTCTTGATCCCGCAACATCGCTTCTGCGCCTAAACGAATACGATTGGGGGCCACCGTTGCAGTTGGATCTACCCGCAACCACCCCTGCCCCTCAATATACACTTCTGCCCAGGCGTGGGCGTCGGACTGATTAACCAATAGGTAGCCATCGCGATCATTAAACTCACCACCTTGGTAGCCCACCACTATCCGCGCAGGTACCCCTGCCGCGCGCATTAAGTACACAAAACTGCCCGCAAAATGTTCACAAAAGCCCTGCCGACTATCAAACAAGAACTCATCGACATTACTCTCACCGAGTAAGGGCGGTGTGAGGGTGTAAATAAACGGTGTTTGCTCAAAATACCGAATTGCCGCAGCAACCCGATCTTGAGTGTCTGGCCACTGCGTCTGCCACTGTGCTGCCAGCGCCTCGGCTCGTGGGTTAGCCGCCCGGCCTAAGCTCAAATTTTTACGACTTAACGCCTTATTGTCGACCAAACCTTGGCCCAAGTTGCTGCTCACGGTGTACTGCATGCGGCCCGTTATTGGCCTGGCCGGTAGCCACAAATGCTGATCGCTGTAATAAACATCGTCGCGGCTTACCGCCGCCTGAGGTAGCGTGTATAACCATTTGTGGCTGCCCGGCTCCAAGGTTACGGTGTAATTCAGCTTCGGCTCGGCTAATACCGGCGGGTTCATTTTATTTGACCACAGCGACCAACTGCTGCGAGTCCAACGCCGACCATCAAAATCGTCGAGCACCAGCCCTCGCCAATATAAATCGTGGGAGGCTGGCATGACGCCATTAAACCGCACCCTGAAAGCCAGCGCGCCAGACTGACTTAATTTAGCGATATCGCCAAACTCCAGCGAGTCAGACATGCCCGTGGTCGCCTGCCCGCCCGGCAATGGCATGGTCCACAATGGCCCAATACGGGGGAATATCACAAACAACATCAACATCAATGGCAGGGATTGCAAGGCCATGACACCGACCACACGCAACATCGGCAGGGTCTTTGCCCGTCGGCGCTGCAGTGCTTGCTGGGCCAATAGTAATACTGCGATCTGCAATAGCGCCATAATGAGTGCGCCAATCTGCTGAGAAAACAGGAGACCGCAAGCGACAATGAAATAACTGAGCATTAAAATCAGCCAGTGGTCTCGCGCCGTTTTGAGCTCTAATAATTTAAGCACGACCGCTAACACCAAAATGGTGACCATGGCTTCTAGCGAAAACAATGATGGAAACGAGAAATAAACGCCGCCAAGGGTGCTCAGTGCAATACACGCCTTGATCCAGCGCGCGGGAAAAGACCACGCAGCGCTAACAATGCGCCAATACCAGAGGGCGACAAATGCCCATACAGCAAGTATCCACACGGGCAACACCCCGAGCAGCGGCGCCAAGGTCACCAGTTGCGCCAACAGCAGCCAAATAACTGATTGGCGTTGCGCGACAAAATTAATATTCGCGGCCGTCATTTAAAAGACCGCCAGTTCGCGCAGAACCTTGCTCAGCTGCCCGCTGCCAGAGCCTGACGGCACGCTCAGTTTCGGCAATTTTAAGCCGTAAGCCAGACCTTGTTTGTCGCAGTCTAGCGCCCAGGCACAAAGAGTACTCAAGCGTTCTTCCACACTGAGGCCCTCTAAGCTATCCCAATCTAAAATCAACTCATCGGCCTGAGACTGTTCATATTGCTTTACCAGCAAACCTTGGCCCTTGGCGTAAGCCTTCCAAAAAATTCGCCGGGGTGACTGCCCCGCCTGATAACGATTAAAGCCACTGAATTCATCGCTATCATTGCTGCGATCAGGAATATGTCCCTCGCCGCTGTCAGCGCTGTTGAGCAAGGGACGTAAACAACGCGGCCGCGGATAAACTAGGCAATGCCAATCTAAGGACGGTGCACTCCAGCAGCGCAAAATCCCTAAAGGGTAGCGAGACGTGACTTCCATCCGCCCCGGCCGCAAAGCGCCGCGCTTCTGTGTAGGGTATTTAATAATGACATTGGCTGCGCCCATCTCGGCGTCAATATCGCACACTTCCATTTGTTGATTGGGAAAGCCAACATTCAAGCGATGGCGATCTCGCCGCCCAGCCTCCAAGTGCAGATGAAAACTGGCTAATTCACCGGCAAATACCGGCTCAGCCGCACCGGCGCGCAGCAGCAGCCCAGATAAATTTGCGTAGGTGTGTAATATCGCCACCAGAAAAATACTGAACAACCAAAAGCATAAGGCAAAGATTAAATTATTCTGATAATTAATCGCCAGCAGTAGCAAGCCCAGTAACATGATGGCAAAACCCAAGCCAGCACTGGAGGGAATGATGAAAATACGGCGTTGATTGAGAGTGATTTCACTACAGCGCGGACTGCGTTTGTCTAACCAGCTATTAAAACGGCGACGAAATAACGCTCTAATCCGGTTTTTCATCGCTATACCACTACCGGTACCTGTGACAATAAGCGCTTGATTAAATCCGGACCATCACCTTGACCGTCGGCAGCTGCCTTGAGTCGATGGGCGGCAACGGGCTCTAGCACCAATTGGATGTCGTCGGGCAATACGTAGTCACGCCCTTGTAACATCGCCCACGCCTTCGCGCATTGAATAAGTGCCAATGCGGCGCGGGTAGACAGGCCAAAAGCGTAGTGCGAATCTTGACGGGTAAAACCGATTAGACGCTGAACATACGACAGCACGCTGTCGCGGACTTCAATTGCGTCTACCGCATTTTGCAGGGCAATAATCTTTTCGGCATTGAGCAAGGCTCGCAACTGGCTTAACACCGCGCGGGGATCACCGCCCGCCAGCAAGCGCCGCTCCGACCGCTCATCGGGGTAACCGAGTGAAATCCGCATCAAAAAGCGGTCGAGCTGGGATTCCGGCAACGGAAAGGTTCCAGATTGAAACCACGGATTTTGCGTCGCCATAACAAAATAAGGCTGGGGTAAAGGACGCGTTTCGCCTTCAATACTGACCTGCTGTTCAGCCATTGCTTCAAGTAGCGCACTTTGCGTCTTGGGACTGGCGCGATTAATTTCATCAACGAGTAGAAATTGGGTAAAAATTGGCCCCGGATGAAAATGAAAGGCGTTGCTATTACGGTCGAATACCGACACCCCTAAGATATCAGCCGGCAGCAAGTCGCTGGTAAATTGCATGCGCTGGTAGTCCAGCCCCGTGACTCTGGCAAAGGCCTGGGACAGGGTGGTTTTTCCAACGCCGGGCACGTCTTCAATAAGCAAATGGCCCCGCGCTAATAAGCAGCACAAGGCTTGCTGTACTTGACGGTCTTTACCTAAGACTACCCGCCCAATCTCGTCACTTACCGCCGCGAGCACAGCCAATTGATCAGACGGCATCGAGACCACGCTGTAAGTCGGCGCGCAAATCCGCTATATCTTCTAGGCCCACCGCGACGCGAATCAAATTGTCTTTAATGCCCGCCTCCGCGCGCTGTTCCGGACTTAAGCGACCGTGCGTGGTCGTCGCTGGGTGCACGATCGTGGTTTTCGCGTCGCCGAGATTAGCCGTTATTGACACCAACCGCGTGGCATCAATAAATCGCCACGCCGCCGCCTGATCGCCACGCACTTCAAACGACATCACCCCACCAAAGGCCTTTTGTTGAGCTGCAGCCAACGCGTGTTGAGGGTGATCTTCTAAACCTGAATAATGAACTTTGTCGATATTCGACTGTGTTTGCAGCCACTGCGCCAGGGCTAGGGCACTGGCCGAGTGCGCCATCATCCGCAGGCGCAAGGTTTCTAGCCCCTTTAGAAAAACCCAGGCGTTAAAGGGGCTCATACTCGGGCCCGCAGTGCGAATAAAGGCTAAGACTTCGTCCATATGTTCGCGACGGCCAACGACCGCGCCACCCACACAGCGACCTTGACCATCTAGATATTTAGTGGCCGAGTGCACCACGATATCTGCGCCCAAAGCCAAAGGCAGCTGCAAGGCTGGCGTGCAAAAACAGTTATCTACCACCAACAAGCAATTGTGCTTATGGGCAATATCGGCCAGGGCGCGAATATCCGCCACTTCCGACAGTGGGTTAGATGGCGTCTCAAGAAACAGCAGACGAGTATCTTCACCTATCGCTGCCTGCCACGCTTCTGGGTCAACCAAGTCGACAAACGTGGTGCGTATACCGACTTTGCCTAAGAATTTAGTGAGTAATACCGTGGTAGTGCCAAACACACTGCGAGAGCAGACGATATGGTCTCCGGTCTTGAGCAAGGCCATACACGTACTGAGAATAGCCGCCATACCCGAGGCCGTCGCCACCCCCATTTCGGCGCCTTCTAGGGCCGCGATGCGCTCTTCAAACGTGCGCACGGTAGGGTTGGTATAACGCGAGTAAACATTGCCGGGCTGCTCACCAGAAAACCGCGCTGCGGCTTCGGACGCTGAAGCAAACACATAACTTGAGGTCGTAAATATTGGCTCAGAGTGCTCGCCTTCCGCGGTGCGTCGCTGACCACTGCGCACCGCACGAGTATCAAGTGCAGCGGCGTCGAGTACCGCCACGCGCTGGGCTAAATATTCCTGTTCAGTCATGTCTTCTACCTAGACCAATCCGCTTTTATGATACGTCATTATGCAAACCAATCAGCGCGCCGTCACCACTGCTGGAATTACGCTCCTTTTGACTATTGTCATTGCGGTCTGCTGCCAATTTATCGAGGTATGCTTGATCGACATCGCCGGTAATATAGTCACCGTTAAACACCGAACACTCAAAATCATTGATCTTAGGGTTACCTTCCGAGGAGCAATGCACTAAGTCATCAAGATCTTGGTATATAAGCCAATCAGCGCCTATTTCAGTGCGAATCTCTTCAACCGTGCGGCCGTGGGCAATGAGCTCATCGACTGACGGCATATCGATACCGTAGACATTGGGGTAGCGAACTGGGGGCGCTGCCGAGGCAAAATACACCTTGCGAGCACCGGCATCCCGCGCCATTTCAATGATCTGCTGGCAGGTGGTGCCCCGAACGATGGAATCGTCCACTAGCATGACGTTCTTGTCTTTAAATTCAAGACCAATGGCATTCAGTTTTTGTTTTACCGATTTTTTCCGGGCGCTCTGCCCTGGCATAATAAAAGTACGGCCGATATAGCGGTTTTTTACCAAGCCTTCGCGGAATTTAACGCCTAATTTTGCCGCCATTGACTGTGCAGCAATACGGCTAGAATCCGGAATTGGCACAATAACGTCGATATCGTGACCTGGGTGATCTCGCAGAATCTTTTCTGCCAAACGCTCGCCCTGACGCAGCCGAGATTTATAAACCGAAATGCCGTCCATAATAGAATCGGGCCGCGCAAAATACACATGTTCGAAAATACAGGGTCGGTAATCCGCCGCGTCGGCGCATTTGCGTACGTGAATTTCGCCAGAGGTTTGGATATAGACCGCTTCACCCGGAGCAACATCGGCGACTAATTTATAACCCAGTGCGTCTAAGGCCACGCTTTCCGAGGCCAACATATATTCTTTGCCGCTAGCTGATTCGCGCACGCCGTACACTAAAGGACGGATACCGTTTGGGTCGCGAAAACCAATAACACCGTAATTGGCGATCATCGCCACCACGGCATAGCCGCCCTTACAGCGATTATGAACACCGCTAACCGCAGAAAAAACGTCATCGGCTTCAGGCACTAATTTACCGAGTTTCTGTAATTCGTGTGCAAAAACGTTAAGAAGAACCTCAGAATCTGAGTCTGTATTGAGGTGGCGCAGATCAGACTGGAATAGCTCTTGGGATAATTCAGCGGCATTGGTTAAATTACCATTGTGCGCAAGGCTAATACCGTAAGGTGAATTAACGTAAAAAGGCTGCGCCAAAGCAGGACTTGAGCTACCCGCCGTTGGGTAGCGAACGTGACCAATGCCAATATTGCCGGTTAAGCGCTGCATGTGTCTGGTGTGAAACACATCCTTTACTAGACCATTGCCTTTGCGCTGATTTAATTTACCATCAGCAAAGGTCACAATACCGGCGGCGTCCTGGCCGCGGTGTTGCAATACCGTTAAGGCATCATATAAATCTTGATTTACGTTGGACTTGGCGACTATGCCTGCAATGCCACACATGCAGTACTACCTCAATTAAGGTGAAGATCAATGCGTTTATACGGAGTTGTTCGACATTAATGTCGACACCCAGTTAACCACATCGTTGAAGCTCTGCTCTGACCAGTCCTTCATCAACAGAAACTCGGGTATCAGCTGCGATTCCTTCCACCACTGATCATTTTCAATGCCCGTCAATAACGACGGGAGTAAAACTAAAGCGGCCAACACCACAATCAAACCGCGGGTGGTGCCAAATATCATACCCAATAAGCGGTCTGTGCCGCTAAGACCGGTGCGCTTAACGACCATGGCAATAAAGTGGGTCAGTAAACTGCCCAGTACCAAGGTGCCACCAAACAGCAGCACATACGCCAAAATTTCTCGCAGGTAAATTTTATCAACTAGATTTTCAAGTAGGCCTACGGCTTGGCTATGGAAAGCAACACTGACAAAAAATGCCACCGCCCAAGAGGCCAGCGACAGTGCTTCTTTGACAAAACCACGAATTAAACTAATAAGTGCAGACATGGTGACAACGCCAATAATGGCCCAATCTACCCAAACTAACGTGCTCAGCACTCTAAACAGCTCCCGTGGAATTTCGAGACGCGAATTCTAACAAGCTCGCGTCCCCAGCCCAAGTAAGATTTCACTCTGGCCATTAAATTGATGCCGCTCTATGGCTCAAAGCGATTAACGATAGACTTAACATTGAATCGCGTATTAATTGCGCCTTGCTGGGCAACAGCCTTGTCTTCGCTCAATACCGGCCCTACCAAGACTCGGTGAAAACGCTTGCCGTCACGCTGTATTTGATCTGTAAACGCTTTGTAGCCCGCGCCTTGCAGTGATTTTTTAAGGGCGGCCGCATTATCGGCATTGCCAAACACCCCTACTTGCACCACCCAGGCTAATGGTAAGCCGTGCTTATCCAGTCCGGGCTTCGTCGTCGGTGCCTCCCTGCTTGGCTGTTGCACAGGGGGTTTTGCCACTGGAGCACTGCTTGGCTTTGCTAGCGCCGCAACAGCCGGAGGACGCGATTTGGCTTGCACTGGCACCGAGGACACCTCGTCGTCTATGCGCGGAACAGGCTGCGGCGGCACAAGCTCAGTGTCAGCTGGTGTAATACCTTCAGGTCGCTCGGGCTCCGCCTCAAGCAAAGGTTCAAATTGTGGCGCCGCCGGAATTTGACTATGGCGATCAAGCTTAGAGGCCGCCGGACCGGTAAACAGTAAGGACCACAAAATAACGCCGCCGCAGAGTAACACCAAGGCACCGATTAAGCGCTGTTTCATCACAATGTATTCCCCTTGGCGGTTATGACCGAACTCACATCGACTCCGCCACGCTTGGACAAAAACAACATGGCTTCTGCCACGGTGAAAAAAGAGCCAAAAACCACAACACGGTCACCGCTCGCTGATTGCGCTATAGCCTGCTGAATACTTTCTGCCACGGTGCCACCATACTCGACTCCGCTGATTTGCTGAGCCATTAACATACCCGCCACATCACTCGCCCCAGCGGCGCGGCTATTTCCACCTAAATCTGCCAGCCACCAATTCTCGAAGCATGGCTGTAAAATGCCGACCATTTCCGCAATCGCTTTATCAGCCATAACCGCAAAAACGCAACGACTGCGGCCGCTAGCAGGATGTTGCTGTAAATGTTCGCGCAGTGTAACAACTGCAGCGGGGTTATGCGCGACATCTAAAACAATATCAACGCCATCTAACGCTATATGTTGGCAGCGACCAGGCAGTTCAACAAGCGACAAGCCGCTTCTCACCGCGGCGTCAGAAACACTCAAATCTAGATACTGCAAGGCTTGCAGAACGGTTGCGGCATTGCCGAGCAAAACGCTGGGCAGCGGTAAGCCATGGTATTCGAGCTTATCGCCCTGCGCATCCAAGCCCTGCCACTGCCATTGGTTTGCTGATTCGCGATACGAATAGTCCCGATCTCGGCATAGAACACTCGCGCCAATATCGCGCCCATAGTTCAACACCGACTGCGGCGGATCCACATCCCCCACCACCGCAATTCGACCTTGGCGAAAAACCCCAGCCTTCTCGCGCCCAATGACCTCACGGTCACGCCCCAACCAGGCCTCATGGTCAATCGCAATAGAGCTAACAATGGCAATATCGGCATCAACAATATTCACCGCGTCCAAACGACCGCCAAGCCCCACTTCAAGGATGACGACATCGAGCTCAGCACGCTGAAACAGCCATAACGCGGCCAGCGTGCCAAACTCAAAATACGTCAATGACGTGGCGCCGCGAGCCTCATCGATTGCGCTGAACGCGAGGAGCAACTCCTCGTCGTGCACACACCGACCGGCAATGACGATACGTTCATTGTAATGAACAAGATGGGGTGAGGTGTACGTGCCAACCCGATAGCCTTCAGCACGAAGAATGGCGCTACTTAGCGCCACACAACTGCCTTTGCCGTTTGTACCCGCCACCGTGATAACGGGCATAGCTAGGGCAATATTAAGGGCCTTGGCAACAACGGAAACCCGCTCAAGACCCAAATCTATCGCACGGGGGTGCTGACATTCCAGCCATTGCAACCACTCATCAAGCGTCGTAAAGCGCATCGCCTTTATCGTGCTTAATGGGTGTAATGCGTAAGGCTAGACAGTATTCGACTTAGGGTGTCACGCATATCAGCTCGACGCACAATCATATCGATTGCGCCGTGGGCCAGCAAAAACTCACTGAGCTGAAAGCCTGGCGGTAATTTTTGACGAATGGTTTGCTCAATAATATTGGGACCTGCAAAACCGGCCCGCGCGCCCGGCTCAGCAACATTAATATCACCAAGCAAAGCCAAACTCGCCGACACGCCACCGTAGATAGGGTCGGTCATTACCGAAACATAGGGCACGCTGTTTTGCTTCATGCGCTCAAGTACAGCACTGGTCTTGGCCATTTGCATTAAGGAAATAAGCGCTTCTTGCATCCGCGCGCCGCCAGAGGCAGAGAAACAAATCAGTGGCCAGCCTTCTTTCATGGCGACATTGGCAGCTTGGGTGAATTTTTCGCCCACAGCAGAGCCCATTGAACCGCCATGGAAGTTAAATTCAAAGGCCACAACGACAACCGGCAGGCCTTTGACCTTACCGGTATAGGCGATAAGTGCATCTTTTTCACCCGTCGACTTTTGCGCTGAGGTCAAGCGGTCGCGGTATTTCTTTTTGTCTTTGAATTTGAGACGATCAACAGGTTCGATATGGGCAAGAATTTCCTCACGGCCAGTCTCATCGAGAAACAAAGCAATGCGCCGACGCGCACCAATGCGCATGTGGTGGCCACATTTAGGACAAACGTCCATATTGCTTTCCAACTCGGGGCGATACAAAACCGCCTCGCACTTCACGCACTTTTTCCACAGACCTTCCGGCACTACACCTTTAGCGCTGCGCTTTTCCGACTCTACCCGACGCACTCCCGAAGGAAGAATTTTGTCTACCCAACTCATAATCCGTTCCTGTTAGTTATCCAGCCTTTGGCTGAATGTACAAAACTACTACACAATTATTCTAAAAACCGTTTAGTCCGGGCGCCACTTTAGCGTATTCACACAAAAAATGGCAGTATCGCGCAGGCCTTTAAATCACGCACTACGACACAACTATGCGTCTATTGCGACACGCATCTCACCAATCAACGAAAGCACGGAGGGAATCCAAACACTATCTCCCTGACTCCGGTCGGCACTGGCCAAGCGCTCAATCAGCGCGCTACCAACAACAACACCAGCGCACAAGGGCGCCAAGGCAGCAGCAGAGGCGCCGTCTTTAATGCCAAACCCGACAGTGATCGGCAGGTCAGTATGCGTCTTGATGTTATTCAATAACTGAGTAACCGCCGAAATATCTAGGTTGCCGGCGCCGGTCACCCCTTTTAAGGCGACGCAATAAAGGTAGCCGCTTGCCAATGCGGCAATTTTGGCGATGCGGGTATTGTCCGTGGTCGGCGCTAACAAGAAGATATTATCAATACCGGCCGCTTTAAGTACGCGGCTCGGCTCTTCAGCCTCCTCTGGCGGCATATCCACGGTCAACAAACCGTCTACCCCGGCCGCAGCTGCACGCTCAGCGAACACCCCATAGCCCATACGCTCGATGGGGTTAGCGTAACCCATTAATACCACTGCGGTTTTGCTGTCAGTCTCACGAAACTCGGCAACCATCGCCAAGGCCATCGTCAACGATACCTTGTGAGCCAAGGCGCGCTCGTGAGCCAACTGAATGACTGGGCCTTCCGCCATTGGGTCGGAAAACGGCACCCCCAGCTCAATAATATCGGCGCCTTGGCGAACCAGCTCATGCATTATGCTCACAGTTACCGACGGCTCAGGGTCGCCAGCAACAATATACGGTACCAAAGCCTTGCGGCCCTGGGTCTTTAAACTTGCAAATAAAGCAGCTAAACGACTCAAAATACTTCCCCGTTATTCAATCCCAATACCGTCGAGTGTTGCGACGGTATGAATGTCTTTATCACCACGACCAGACAGATTCACCACGATATGCTGTTCCGGGCTCATGGTTTTGGCCAATTTTTCGGCATAAGCGACGGCGTGAGCAGACTCTAGCGCGGGCATAATACCTTCAACCAATGTCAGTTTGCGGAATGCTGCCAGGGCCTCGTCATCATCAATCGCAACATAGTTCACCCGGCCCATGTCTTTCAACCACGAATGTTCAGGACCAACACCGGGGTAATCAAGCCCCGCTGAGACCGAGTGGGTTTCAATAATTTGTCCCGCTTCGTCCTGCATTAGGTAGGTGCGGTTACCGTGCAATATTCCCGGAATACCGTCATTTAAGGGCGCGGCGTGCTCGCCGCTCGCCACGCCGTGACCGCCGGCCTCGACACCGTACATGGCCACGCCTTCGTCGTTAAGAAAGGGGTGAAACAAACCGATAGCGTTAGAACCACCACCAACACAGGCAACCAAGGCGTCTGGCAGGCGGCCATTCTGAGCCAAACACTGCTCCCGTGCTTCGCGGCCAATAACCGACTGAAAGTCTCGAACTAACATCGGGTATGGGTGCGGGCCCGCGGCAGTGCCAATAATGTAAAACGTGTCGTCTACATTGGTTACCCAGTTGCGCATGGCTTCGTTCATGGCATCTTTCAGGGTGCGCGAACCGGATTTAACCGAAATCACCTCAGCGCCGAGTAATTTCATGCGATAGACATTTAAGGCCTGCCGCTGAATATCCTCTTCGCCCATAAACACCTGGCAAGTCATGCCCAAACGCGCAGCAACGGTTGCGGTCGCAACGCCGTGCTGGCCCGCGCCGGTTTCCGCGATCACATGTTTTTTACCCATGTATTTCGCCAGCAAAGCTTGGCCAACCGTGTTATTTACTTTGTGCGCACCGGTATGATTAAGATCTTCACGCTTGAGGAAAATCCGCGCACCACCCACTTCTTCTGACCAACGTTTGGCGTAATAGAGTGGCGATGGACGACCCACATAGTGGGCCAGGTCATGGTCAAATTCAGCCTGAAACGCAGGGTCTTTCCGCAGGCGCTGGTAGGCCGCAGCCAACTCGTCTAGCGCAAAAATTAAGGTCTCGGAGACAAAGCGACCGCCATAGGGGCCAAAATGGCCACTGGCGTCTGGAAACTGGCTAAAATCAGGTGTTACTACCTTACTACTCACTCAATCCTCCCGTCGGTCAGCTTGGCTGACCGCTTCAATAAAACGTGTCATGGCGTGGGCACATTTAATACCCGGCGCAGATTCAACGCCGCCACTGACATCCAAGGCATAGGGTTTACAGCTCGCAATTGCAGCCCCGGCATTATCTGGTCGCAAACCGCCGGCAAGAACCAAGGGCCGTTCACTATTGGTGGGAAATCGCACCCAGTCGAAAGATTCCCCTGTACCGCCCGGCACACCCGGCTTATAGCTGTCGAGCAATATTGCCGAGGCACTGGCGTAGGCTTGCATCGCCTCTGCCACATCGACGCCATCACGCATACGTATCGCTTTCATATAGGGTTTAGCAAAAGACGCACAATACGCTGGGGTTTCATCGCCGTGAAACTGCAACAAATCCAGTTCACACACGGCCAATACCTGCCGGACTTCTTCGGCGTCGGCATTAACAAATAGCCCCACCTTGCTAACAAAGACCGGCAGCCCCGCCATAATGTCGGCTGCGTGCGCAGCACTTACACTGCGTGGGCTTTTTGCGTAAAAAACAAAGCCCAAGGCATCCGCACCGGCACGTATCGCTGCCGCAGCGTCTTCAGCTCGGGTAATACCACAGATTTTTACGCGGGTACGGGACACTTAGATGTACAGCCAAGCAATTAATTGGAGCGAATATTAACAAATAAGCTAGGGACGTGTCTGTAAAAGCCCACATCAGGACACAAGAAAATCAGGACCCAAGTGGGTTTTGGGCAAATTAAAGTATTCGGGGTAGATGACATCGACCAAATACAAACCGTCGGGCTTAGCGGTAACCCCGCCCTTGCTGCGATCGCGCCCCTCTAAAACTTGACGTGTCCAGCCCACTGGCATTTCACCACTGCCAACAGCAATAAGCACACCGGCGATATTCCTCACCATATGATGCAAAAACGCGTTGCCAGCGATATCAATGACCACATAGCGACCTCGACGACTCACATTGGCAAAGTGGATATTGCGCATTGCGGTATTTGACTGACAAGACGCCGCCCGAAATCCGCTAAAATCTTGTTCACCCAACAGTACCTGCGCTTCTTCATGCATCAGTTTTTCATCTAATTCGGCGTCGACCAAGGTCACGCCATGAACAAGATGCGCTGAGCGCCGGGGTTGATTGAGAATAACGTAGCGATAACGCCGGGCTGTTGCCGAAAAACGCGCGTGAAAATCATCCGGCACCTGTTGCGCCCATAGCACGGCGATATCTTTTGGTAGCTTGGCATTCACCCCTGCAACCCAAGACCGCAAAGAGCGACTCACCGGCGCGTCAAAATGAACAATTTGATGAGTGGCATGCACGCCTGCGTCTGTTCGACCGGCGCACATCACGGTTACCGGCGCAGCAGCGATTGCAGAAATGGCTTTTTCGAGCCGCTCCTGAATGGTCGCCACCTGCGGTTTTAATTGACTCTGCCAGCCGCGATAAGCACTCCCTTGGTATTCAAAGGCAAGTGCTATGCGACTTCCTAAGGGTAATAGCTCATCGGCAAAGCGATCGAAGCTCGTCATGCCAACTGCCACATCTGATTATTAACCAATAATATCCAATAATGCCTGCGCATCATTTTGCTGCTGAATATCGCCTTCTACGAGTACTTCTTCAAGCATTTCACGGGCGCCTTCACTATCGCCCATGTCCACGTAAGCACGAGCGAGATCAAGCTTAGTGGCCACAGATTCAGTATCAAGTAAATTATCAAATTCACCCTCACCGTCATCGGCATCAAACTCGTCGAAACTTAAATCTTCTACCGCGATGCCCTCGCCGTCATTTGCTTTACTCGTCGTTTCCGCGCTCGCTGATTCAGCGTTTTCAAGCTCTGCTTCACCCTCGCTGGCATCGACAAAAAACTCATCGTCGGCCGCTAGCGCAGCCCCCAAATCTGCCGGCTCGGCCAGATCCGCCACCGGGCTTAACGGAGTGTCGAAATCTGCCAAATCAAGATCTAAATCGGCATCATTTTCCGCGTCGAATGCAGTGAGGTCCAAATCGAGATCTAAGTCACTATCAGTAAGCGACGAAGACAAGGCTTCTGTACTCGCGCTGCCTCTTGGTGGCAGGGTATCTGGCTCCGACCCGTTGGCGGCACTTGCATCAGCTTCTTCCGCCTCGTCAAACGCAGCAAAATCAAATTCAAAATCATCGTCGTCAGAAAACGCGCTTTCATCCTTACTAACTAAAGGCACGTCTTCGGCAGTATTAGGTGCGTCAACATCAGCGACAGCGCCCTTACCGAGATCCGCGTCGTCGAAATCGGCTAAATCAAAAGACGCTTTCTCGCTCTCTGCCGCCGAGCCACTCACCGCTGAACTAGGTTCAAAATCAAAATCGAGATCGGCTAAATCGACATCGAGGGACGCCAGCGCATCGGCTTCGGCATTCCGAATTGAATCATCAAGAGGTTCGCTCTCCGAGGCCACGTCATCAACCAGCCCCCTTTCACTGCCCTGCTCGACGCCTGCAGTTCCAGTTGCGAGAACATCCGCAAAATCCACATCGAGATCGTCAGCGTCATCGTTTTCTAGCGGCGCAACGTTATCACCGACTGGCGCAGCGTTATCCGCATCCACATCACTGAGTTCAAAATCCAGATCTTCATCAAGTTCAAAATCCAGCCCTGATTCGGCAAGCTCAGCTGTCGAGGTTCCGGCTACCGCTAAGCCATCAAACTCGTCTTCGGCATCGAGCCAGTCACTTACGCCATCAATCGCCGACATTGATTCTTTAACGCGGGCAATCGCAGCAGCATCACCCAAGCTTTGCAGTCCAGCAAATGCCTCGGTAAAGTTTTCACGATCGCGAGTATCCAAATAGATATCCGCTAGCTTAACGTGTAAATCTGCGTTGTCAGGGTCCTGAGCAATCGCTGTTTTTAATAAGCTGGCAGCCTGATCGTACCGCCCATAGGCAACGTAAATATCTGCCTCGGCAACAATATCGCCAGTTTGGGGCTGAACTGACTCCGCTTCGACAGCGCTGACGGTAATTTCGCCCTCATCCATGCCAATGTCATCAGTCGCACCAACAGCAGTATCAAGCTTGTCAAAATCGAAATCATCGGCATTAAAAGACGGTTCACGATCTTCGTCGGCGACATCACTCAACTCGGTTGCTTCAGTATTGCCAATATCAAAATCAAAGTTATCGCGCTTAGCCGTAAACACATCGGCATCGGCCACATCACTTGACGCCAAGCTAGCCTCAAAGGCGGCGAGATCGGCTTCGCTATCAGTCTCACTGCCCCGGCGACGTAGAACTAAGATAAGCAAGGCTAAGATTGCCACGCCTAAACCGATAAATTTCACAAAACCATTGCTAAGCCACGCCTGCGCAGTGGCCATCAAACTGGTATCGGATGACGCAGCGCTAGCCTCGGCGGGAGACTCAGTTTCGGACGCGCTTGGCGTATTTGCCCCCGCCGGACCAACGTCCGGTTCGGAGCTTGTGACTAATGACCCATCGTCACTTTCCGCTAATGGGGCCATTGCCTCTTGTTCGGTGTCTTGACTAATTTCTTCACTGTCAGCGAGTGCAACAGCTGCAGCGCTTGTGTCACCTTTCGCCAAGCCGGTTTGCAAAGCTGCTAACTGGGTATTTTTTAGCGTAATCAAATTTTGCAGCGTGCGAATCTGCTTTTCCATTTCCATGACGCGGGCTTGCATCGCGCCGTTTTCTAACACTGATTTTTCGAGATTTTCCTGCTCTTCTCTCATTTTTTGGCGAAGCGCTTCCACCTCATTACCCGCAGCGGTATCACTACCAGCACTGCCCACCGAAAACTTAACGGCTTGCTCCTCAACTGCAGGCGCCTCCCGACCGGTCTTATCTGTGGCATCTAGTTGGGGCGCGCGCGCAGGAGCAGCGCTCGATGACGCAGAGCTTACCGTGGCTTTTTTATCGGCACTAACGCGACTGACTTTTTCACCACGCCACTCTCTGGCTTGATTACGAATTTCGTCAACGGCTTGGTCGTGGTTAATTTCGTGAACTTCAGCCTCGCTAGGAATCCGCAAGATATAACCGGATTTAATCCGATTCACATTGCCATCAACAAAGGCCTTAGGATTCTTTTTAAGCAGGGCCAGCATGGTTTGCTGAGTGGTTACATAAGAGCTAGGGCGCAGATTTTCCGCAATTTTCCACATCGTGTCATGATGTTGAACGCGGTATTCAGTCGGATCTGCCGCTGCGGGCAAACGCTGCTGTTGGTCGACGTCACGCACCAGCGGTGCAGTGCGATTAGCCACACCAATACTGCCACCCGGCTCGCGAATAGGAGCTGCATCCTGAACGACAGCAGCCTTAACCGTTGGCGCACTCGACGCGACACTACGCGCCACATTGACTGTCGGCGCCGGTGATGCCTTAGCGAATACCGGTAGATCTAATAAAACCGTGTATTCTCGGTTCATTTTACCGTTGGGCCAACGCACTTCCACAATAAAATCTAAATAAGGTTCTTGAACGGTATTCGTGGTGGTAACAATAATTCGGCCATTGCCGCCGCCCTGCAATTCCACTTGAAACTCAAGCGAACTCAGAAATTGACTACGCTCTACGCCAGCATTTTCAAACGCGGTATCGTCGGCAAGGGCAATTCTAATTTGCTCAACATCAAGCTCGCCAATATCTCGCAAGGGAATTTCTGCACGAAAAGGCTGATTTAGCGCAGAGCTAAGCGTCAGCTCACCTAAGCCGAGCGCACTCGCAAATCCGCTATGCAGGGCACCCGTTACTAGTACCGCTGTCGCAAGCCTCTTCCTAACCATATTATCACCGTCTGTGTCTTAGCACTCAGCTCTCAGCGGCTACACTGAAATACTGTTCTTATATTAAGTAAATCTACCTTGCGGAATCCACGCAGTGTGAAGAGCTTTGCATCTCCAAATCACATGCGTAGATATTAGCTAGATGTTGATTTTAATCAAGATTTTAAGCAGCTCAATAATGTTAAACACCGCACCTTTACGGAGATTATCACCGACAACAGTACAACGAAAGGCCGTTTCGTCACGTCTGTCATAATAAAGTTGGTCTATATCGATACAATCGCTACCTTGCAAGCACACTGGCGAAGCTTGTTCTGCGTCTTCATTTGGGAATAAACGGAAGCGTGAATCCTCGCTTAAACAGCCGCGCAGTGCCGACAAATCAGGACGCGCTTCACAAGCCACCCGCAGCATAATTGTGTGGCCGTAAAACACCGGCACCATCATGACATTGGCAACGACGGCAACATTGTCACCCAGCAAGCGACTTAAATTATGCTCTAACTCGGCCGCTGCCCGATCGGCAGACTGTGGCAGCACATTAAAGGCGATCTGCTGACCTAGCGCCGTTGTGTCAGGCGTTTGCCCGCCAAGCAAGCGCGCAGTCTCAGCAGCGAGGGCTTCGATACCATCGCGGCCCGCCACCGACACCGCTTGGGCAACGCTAATATCAACTCGCTTAATAGTCGCCGACGCCAACTGCTGCAGCAGCGCTGCCACATGACTGCTGGCAGCATCGGCAATGGCGAATAACTTGCCAGCCACAACCTCGGCACCCTCGCAGAACATAGCCACGTCGTCACGCTGTGCCAAGGTATCAGTGGCGTCTAGCACCACAATACCGGCGTCGCAGGCGGCGTCCACCAAGGCGGCATCGCTGCCGACCTCGGGGAGAAAAATAGCGAGATCTAGGGCGCTAAAATCAGCCGTGTCCGGCGCTTTTACCGCAACAGGACGACCGCGAAACATGGCTGTTTCGCCCTCGGCATCCGCCGCAAACACGCTCGCAGTTTCAATGCCAAGCTCCATTCCAGACAAGGCTTCCAGCAGTGACTCGCCTTCAAGTCCGGTGGCACCAAAAATCGCAACGCGTTTAAAGACCATTACTTGATATCTCCAAGCAGAATTCGCAGCATGCGGCGCAGCGGCTCTGCAGCGCCCCACAATAACTGGTCACCGACGGTAAAGGCCGACAGATACTGCTCGCCCATATTCAATTTACGCAAACGGCCAACGGGCACATGAAGCTTGCCGGTAACTGCAGTCGGCGTGAGTTTGGCGAGGGTTTCAGCGCGGTCATTGGGCACAACTTGCACCCAGTCATTGGCACTGGCCAAGATGCTTTCCACTTCGCTAATCGCAACGTTTTTATTGAGCTTAATCGTCAGGGCCTGGCTGTGGCAGCGCATAGCGCCGATGCGCACGCAGTTGCCGTCAATGGCGATAGGCGACTGCTCGCGACCAAGAATTTTATTGGTTTCGGCTTGGCCCTTCCACTCTTCGCGGCTCTGGCCATTTTCCAACTGAGTATCAATCCACGGCAGTAAGCTACCCGCTAAGGCATGACCAAACTGCTCTTTCGGGAAGGCGTCGCTGCGCATCATCTCGGCGACTTTACGGTCGATATCGAGAATATTTGAGCGTGGATCGGCCAACTCATCGGCAACGCAGTCCCGCACGCTGCCCATCTGGTTAATCAATTCACGCATATTTTGTGCGCCGGCGCCGCTAGCCGCTTGGTAAGTTTGAGCGCTAACCCATTCAACCAAGCCTTCGCGGAATAAGCCGCCCACGGCCATCAGCATTAAGCTCACGGTGCAGTTGCCGCCAATGAAGTTTTTAACACCGCGAGTTAAACCGTCTTTGATCACGTCGAGGTTAACGGGGTCAAGGGTGATAATCGCCGAGTCATCCATGCGCAGTGACGATGCGGCGTCAATCCAATATCCGTCCCAACCGCCCTCGCGCAACGCGGGAAACACCGACTTGGTGTAGTCGCCACCCTGACAGGAAATAATAATATCCATTTGACGCAGTTCAGCCACGTCATTGGCGTCTTTTAAAGCCTCGATGTCACGGCCAATCGCAGGGCCCTGACCACCGACATTGGAAGTGGTGAAAAACACCGGTTCAATGCTGTCAAAATCTTTCTCTTCCAGCATCCGACCCATCAATACTGAGCCAACCATACCGCGCCAACCTACAAACCCTACTTTTTTCATAATGACTCCTAAACCTGTTTTGCGACCGACGACACCGCCGGCGCTAATCTCTACCGTAAAATACGCTATATGACTTAGAGCGCGGCGATAACGGCATCGCCCATTTCTACGGTGTTCACGAGAGTACTGCCCGGCGAGAATATATCGCCAGTGCGCAGCCCCTTGTCCAGTACTTTGCTCACCGCGTCTTCAATCGCTTGCGCCGCGTCCGGCTCAGCAAGCGAATAACGCAGCATCATCGCCACCGACAAAATAGTCGCCAGTGGATTTGCCTTGTTTTGCCCTGCGATATCTGGCGCTGAACCGTGACAAGGCTCGTACATGCCCCGGCCATTCACATCTAACGAGGCAGAAGGCAGCATGCCAATCGAACCGGTGAGCATGGCGGCAGCATCAGACAAAATATCACCAAACATATTACCAGTAACCACCACATCAAACTGTTTGGGTTCGCGAATCAGCTGCATGGCAGCATTGTCGACATACATATGACTCAGCTCAACATCAGGGTAGTCTTTGGCCATGTCGTCCATCACTTCCCGCCACAGCATAGTCACTTCCAAGACATTGGCTTTATCGACAGAACACAGCCGCCCGCCGCGCTTTTGCGCCGCCTCGAAAGCGACTTTACCAATGCGTCGAATCTGCGACTCGTTGTACACATAAGTGTTATAGCCTTCGCGCTCGCCATTTTCTAAAACCCGAATGCCACGAGGCTGACCAAAATAAATACCGCCAGTCAGCTCCCGTACGATCAGAATATCCAATCCCGCTACCAGCTCGGGCTTCAGCGACGAGGCGCCAGCCAACTGAGGATACAAAATCGCTGGGCGCAAATTGCCAAACAAATCCAAACGGCGACGAATTTCCAGTAGCCCGCCCTTCTCGGGACGATCAGCTGGCGGCAATTTATCCCACTTAGGTCCACCCACAGCGCCAAGTAAAATTGCATCGGCGCGGGCACAAAGCTCAAAGGTCGCATCGGGCAGCGCACTGCCATGAGCATCAATAGCAGAACCGCCCACTAAGGCGTGTTCTAAGTTTAAACCCAGCTTAAAACGGGCATTGACGTTTTCTAAGACCTTAACCGCTTCGGCCATGATCTCATGACCAATGCCGTCGCCAGGCAATACTGCAATTGTTCTTTGTGTAGACACCGTAATATTCCTTTTAAAATAGCGTTAACTTTTGCGAAACAAATGACTTAAGCGATGTGCTCGCGGAATAGCCACGGCGACTTCGTCATCAATTTACTCTCATAGGCGCGAATATCATCGGCGTCCTGCAGCGTTAAACCAATATCATCCAAGCCGTTAACGAGGCAGTGCTTGCGAAACTCATCTACCTCAAAGGGGATAGACTCGCCCGCTGGGGTAATTACCGTCTGCGCAGGCAGGTCAATTTTCAGCTTATAGCCTTCATCGGCATACATTGCGGTAAACAGCTCAGCCACTTTAGCGGCTGGCAAAATAATCGGCAAAATGCCGTTTTTAAAGCAGTTATTAAAGAAAATATCGGCAAAGCTCGGCGCAATCACACAGCTAAAACCGTAATCTTCTAATGCCCAGGGCGCGTGCTCACGGCTAGAGCCACAACCAAAATTCTCCCTTGCCAACAGTATCTCGGCTCCTTGGTAACGGGGAAAATTCAGCGGAAAATCCTTATTCAGGGGGCGCTTACTGCAGTCTTTACCAGGCTGCCCTTCGTCGAGATAACGCAGCTCATCAAATAGATTGGGACCAAAGCCACTGCGCTTGATCGACTTCAAAAACTGCTTGGGAATAATCATATCGGTATCTACGTTGGCGCGATCCATTGGCGCCACAATACCGTCTAACACTGTAAATGCTTTCATAGCCAATTCCTTAAATCCAGTCCCGAACATCAACAAAATGACCTGCTATCGCCGCTGCCGCTGCCATTGCGGGGCTCACCAAATGAGTGCGACCGCCAAAGCCCTGACGGCCTTCAAAATTACGGTTAGAGGTCGACGCACAGTGCTCCCCAGCACCGAGCTTATCGGCATTCATGGCCAAGCACATCGAGCAACCTGGCTCGCGCCACAACAAACCCGCTTCGATAAAGATTTTATCTAAACCTTCGGCCTCGGCTTGTTTTTTAACCAAGCCAGAACCCGGTACGACTAAAGCCTCTTTCACGTTCGCAGCCACTTTTTTGCCACGCACAACAGCAGCCGCTTCACGCAGATCTTCTATACGCGAATTGGTGCACGAGCCAATAAAGACCCGATCGAGCTTAATATCGGTAATCGCCTGCCCCGCACTTAAGCCCATATACTCCAGCGCCCGCTCGCAGCCACTGCGCTTAGCGGGGTCAGTGTAGTCAGTGGGGCTAGGTACGATGCCATTAATCGGCAACACCATCTCAGGACTAGTACCCCAGGTAACTTGGGGCAGAATATCGGCGCCATTAAGCACGACAGTCGCATCAAATACCGCATCGCTGTCGCTGTGCAGGGTACGCCAGTACTTAACCGCTTCATCCCACTCCGCGGCGCTAGGCGCAAAGGGGCGACCGTTTACGTAGTCGAGGGTAATATCATCCACCGCGACCATGCCCACGCGGGCGCCGCCTTCAATCGCCATATTACAGATGGTCATACGACCCTCCATAGACAGCTTGCGAATCACGTCACCACCAAATTCAATCGCGTAGCCGGTACCGCCCGCCGTACCAATTTTGCCAATAATAGCCAGCACTACGTCTTTCGCGGTCACGCCGGGGCCGAGCTCACCGTCGACCCGCACCAGCATGTTTTTGCTTTTCTTTTGAATCAAGCACTGAGTGGCGAGAACGTGCTCAACCTCAGAGGTGCCAATACCGTGGGCCAATGCCCCTAGCGCGCCGTGGGTGGCAGTATGAGAATCGCCACACACCACAGTCATGCCTGGCAGGGTCGCGCCCTGCTCTGGGCCAACCACGTGGACAATACCCTGGCGCACATCATTAATTGAGAATTCGGTAATGCCAAATTCATTGCAATTTTCGTCTAAGGTACGCACCTGGATACGCGACACTTCGTCGGCAATGGCTTCGACACCACCACTGCGCTCCACTGCTTCTGTGGGCACATTGTGGTCTGGCGTTGCCAAGTTCGCTGTCACCCGCCATGGGCTACGACCCGCCAAACGCAGACCTTCAAAAGCCTGTGGCGAGGTGACTTCGTGCACTAAATGACGGTCGATATACAGCAGCGCCGTGCCATCGTCGCGCTCTTTGACCAAATGAGCCGCCCACAGTTTGTCGTAAAGTGTTTGTCCAGCCATATCCCGCTCCGCCATCCTGACTAAAAGAGTAATTTTCAGAGCTGCAATATTACGCAGCCACATCAAATAACACAAATTCATATTTTTCATTATTTGCATTCCATATAAGAATACAAATACAATTCAGCATGGATACCGAATCTCTAAAAGCCTTTCTTGCCGTCGCTGAACAGCAGTCATTCTCGCTGGCCGCTGAACAACTTCATATCACCCAACCTGCCGTAAGCAAGCGTATCGCCGCCTTAGAGCGACAATTAAGCTGCAAATTATTCGACCGTATTGGCCGCAACATCCATTTAACCGAGGCGGGCCGGGCGCTCATGCCCCAGAGTCGGCGAATACTGCAAGACATTAAAGAGGCCGTGCGTAGTATTCACGATCTGCGCGGTTCAGTCAGTGGCCGCCTGTCGATGGGCATCAGCCATCATATTGGCCTGCACCGCCTCCCCCCGGTATTGCGCGAGTTCAGCCAGCGCTACCCTGACGTAAAACTCGATATCGACTTTATGGATTCGGAACTCGCTCACCAGCGCATTTTGCACGGCGAGATGGATTTAGCGGTGATCACCTTATCACCAAGCGACGACCAACAATTACAGTCGATTCCGATCTGGGAAGACCCACTGTCCGTCACCGTGGCCAAAGATCATCCACTGGCCCAATTCAGCACCGTCAGCGCCGAAATGCTCAGCCAACACACCGCGCTACCACCAGGCTTAAACACTTACACAGGGCAAATTATTAAAGATTTATTCGACCGGCAGGGCCTGAGCATGAACATTGGCATGTCGACCAATTACCTGGAAACCATCAAGGTGATGGTCAGCATTGGCCTGGGTTGGAGTATTTTGCCACTTACCCTACTCGACGACACCGTAGTGGCGCTGCAATGGCAGGGACAAGCTTTATCGCGCACCTTGGGGTGCGTACATCACCGCAGCCGCAGCTTGTCGAATGCCGCCGACGCCTTCATTGAGTTACTGCTGGCTGAGCGCGCACCAAAATAAACGCGCTATTCCGGACGCAGACGCGGTTTCAGGCTGAGTAACAATTCCGCCATTTGCGCCGGAGTATCCGCGTCTTGGTAAATCCCTTTGTCGCCCACAGCGACTTCTTCAACAAATTTAGCCTGACTTGTTAATACCGACTTCGCGCCAACATCGCCACGCAACTCGCACAATTGCGGCCAAAAACGGCGACCAAAGCCCACTGGGTGACCGCGCCGCCCTGCATAAACCGGCATGACGATATTGTCGGATCTCAGGTTTTTTGCGACCGCCAACAGCGACTCTATTCGCAACAGCGGCAAATCCACCGGCAGGATTAAAACACCCAGCGCGGAGGAGCTTACGCGCAAATGTGCAAGCCCATCGGCAATGCTATGGCCCATACCCAAACTGGCGTTGGCCGATAAAATGCACGGCGCATCGATGCGAGCAGAAACATCGTCGCCTGCGTCAATGACCACCGAAACATCAAGACCCGCTTTGCGCGACCGCCGCACCAAGGCATTCACCAATACACCGCCGTGAGGCAGTGCGGCAAAGCGTTTATCTGCGCTGCCAAAGCGCCGGCTTTTTCCCGCCGCCAAAATCAGTATGGGCAAACTCATTAGTTTGCAGGCACCTCATTATCTGCTCGCCGCTTCCCTGCCCGTAATTGCGTTAACTGAGCCATAATCGCAACGGCGATTTCCATGGCAGATTTACTGCCAATCGGCAGCCCTACCGGGGCGTGCAATTGCTGTAACTGTTGGTCGCTAATATCTAATTCCTTTAAACGTACACGGCGCTTATCGGACGTTCGCTGAGAACCCAGCGCCCCCACATAAAACAGACTTTGGGTTAAGGCCTGCATTAATGCCATATCATCGATTCGTGGGTCGTGGGTCAAGGTCACCACAGCCGTAAACGAATCGCCGTGTTCACTCACCGCGTCATCGGGCATGCCCGCCAATAACTCAGCACCATTAACCGACCACTGATTACGGCGGTCTTCTCTTGGATCACAAACCAAAACCCGATAATCCATAGCGAGAGCAATTTCGGCAATACAACGCGCCAATTCATTCGCGCCGATTAACAATAACTGAAAACGCGGACCAAAATCTTGCTGCAGTCTAATGTCGTCAATTTGTAAGGCCTGACAACTACCCACGGCGCCAAGCTGCCAATCACCTGTTGCCAAGTCGACCACGCGACGAATGGGCTGGCGCGCCGCCAATGCACCACTTAATTCTTCAAGCAAATCGCAGCGAATTTCATTGGGCGACAAGGGCTCAAGCAAAATATGCATGCGCCCACCACAGGGCAGACCAAAGCGCTCATTCTCTTCTGGGCTCACTCCGTACTCCAACAACACCGCCCCCGCCACAGCAAGCTCTCCGCGCTGCAATTTGGCGAGCAGCTCATCTTCTATGCAGCCGCCAGACAGCGAGCCATGCACATTGCCCTTCTCATCTAACGCCATCATGGAACCCAATGGTCGCGGCGAGGCGCCAAAGGTTTTAACTACGGTGCACAACCAACCGGACTCACCTCGCTTTAAAAACGCCAAGGCGGCGGCCAGCACTAACTGATCTATTGTTTTCACTCGATATGACCTTGCACTTAAATTTCAGCCAAAAAAAACGCCGCTGACGCGGCGTTATATTCGTTTATCCCTTAGGACAAAATCAATACCAGCGGTAAGTCGCCTGCAGCGCGATGGTACGTGGCGCCTCTACGAAACCGTAGTGACCTGCCGCGCCAAAGATGCTATTGGCCAATGGCGTATCGTTCGAGTAAGAGATTGTCGTTTCATCAGTCGCATTCTTAACCAACAGAGCGGCTTCCCAACCAGCAGTCACATCAGCCAAAGAGAAGCGCAAGTTAGTCTTAATATACGCATCTTGCTCCTGACTAGGATCAAGGTTCTGCGAAGAGTTGTAAGCACCAGTGAAGACAAAGTCAGCACCACCGCGGAACTCTAAATCCTTGCTCACCATGGTGGTATAAACAAAGGTCATATTACCTGAGTAGTCTGCCACATACTGGTTTGTCTTGCCCTTGTAATCACAGAAAGGATTGCCTTCAACTATATAGTCTGGCGTCTGCCCTTGATAACACTGGCCATTTTCAAAGTCAGTAAACTCAAAGTCTAAGAATGCCAAGGCACCGGTCATCATCAAGTTTTCTGTCAGCGCCATACGACCGTCCAGCTCGATACCCATGGTCGTTGCCGCGCCAGCGTTACCGACGTTAAAACCCAAGGTACCATCAAAAATACTGACCTGAAGATCATCGTACTGCGTGTAGAACGCTGCAATATTCAATTCAGCCGCGCCATCTAGCAAAGTAGTTTTGGCACCGGCCTCCAAGCTAGTGGCCTGCTCTTCATCATATTCAAAGCTACCAACTAAAACGATTGGATCAGAATCAGGGTTTTGCAATGGACGTATCACATTAGCCTCAGGAGAGGCGTTTGAGCGTGCATCGTAACCACCAGACTTATAACCAATGCTCGCGGTAGCATACATCATCACATCATCACTCCAGTCATGCTGGATATTCAATGACGGCGCTAAATTTCCGCCCTTACGCGAGCCGCTGAGGTTATGTCTTTCAGCAGAAAAGTTCTTCGCAACAACGGTATCAATTTCACCTTCAGCGCGAATTTCACCAGTAGTGATATCGCTGAAGCTTAGGCTGCGGCTACCTTCTTTTTCTTCATAAGAATAGCGTAAACCTAGGGTTGCGCGAGTCAAATCGGTTACATTCCACGTGGCTTGCACGAAACCCGAGATAAGGTCCGTGGTGGAGCTAAAGTCACGAGGCGTACCAAGATTTACTATTTCATCACCAGCATCACCTATGCCACCAAGCTCCAATACACCGGCATCAAATAGCGGCTGGAATAGCGCCGCCAAAGGCGTACCGGCGACCTGGGCCTGCGTGACGTTATCGAATGGACCACCGGTTGCGTCGAACGGAGGACGTTCACCACGAGCACCCCCTTCTTGAATATCTGCTGCGTTCAACAACTGAGGAAGAATATCGCTTTCGACACGAATACTGTCGAAGAAATCTAACTCACTGTGCTGAAAGAACGCACCGGCAATAAACTCAAAGGTTTCGCCAACCGGCGACACCCAGCGAAACTCCTGGCTAAACTGATTGTATTCTTCTTCTGCCGCAACACTGAATACTGAAGCGCCAGTAAAATCACAGTCACACAATTCCGAAGTTTTATAACCAAGAACACCGGTAATAAAGGTAAAGGTATGATCGCCCCAAACGTAATCAACATTCAGCGTTACGTTATGAGTATCGTTATAGCTATAGTCACCATTAGATGAACGCTTATAGTCTTGAAAGTTGTTCAAAACCGATGAGTCAGCATCTACGGTTACGAGATTTACTGGGCCAACATTAATCTCAGTAAAATCCAATATTTGCCCATAAGTACGACCATTAAATGCAGCTGTATCAGAGGTTGACGCTTGGTCATTAATAATTTCTATTTGACGGCCATTTACATCGAATTGACCGACCTCAAATTTCAACGCAGCAGTTAAATCTGCGGTCGCATCCCACACAAACATGGCGCGAATCGTCTGCTCGTCGCGCTGGGGCTCATCACGGTTAAGCGTTAAGTTCTCCATGTGGCCATCGATTTCACGCTTGCGAATCGCCAAACGACCACCGATATTATCTGTCAGCGGACCAGAAACAACAAAGTCCAAGACTCGCTCATTGGTTTCCGCTTCAAAAGTGCCAGACACCAAGCCTTCAAATTCTTGACCAGGCCGCGCTGAGATCAGACTCAAGGCCCCGGCAATACTGTTTTTACCAAAAAGAATATTTTGCGGACCGCGCAAAACCTCGACCCGCGCCAAATCCAAAAACGGTGCACGCGTTAATTGCGCTCGACCGTAGCTAACGCCGTCGAAATACATACCAACGGACTGCTCGAAGCCAGGGTTAATACCTGAGCCAATACCGCGAATGTAAATATTAGTACCGATACCGGTTTCTGACATAGTCAGGTTAGGGACGTAAGCTTGCAGGTCTTCGACCTTGCTAATGCCCGCCTCCATCATTTTCTCACCAGATACCGCGTTGACTGATACTGGAACGTCTTGAAGACTTTCGGCACGTAAAGTGGCCGTAACGATAACTTCCTCGAGCACGGCAGCCGCTTGACTGTGTGCGGAACACAACAGAAGACCAGCAGCTAAAGCAGATAAGCGAAAGTCGGAAATGGTTCTTTTCAAGGTCATATGACCTCCAGATGCAGTTAATTTTTATATGCTGCCACCTGACTGAGTCAGCTGGACTAGCGGCCTATATAGAGTCGTAATTATTATACGTTGCTAGCAAAATGTTTGCATCGAAAACATATAGCATTTTGACTTTTGGTTCAATGAATTAGCATTTTTTATCAGTATAGCGATTATAGCAACCAGAAATAACCACCTAAGTACTTAAACAAAAAAGAGTAAATACCGCAGAAGCGGCATTTACCCTAACATTTTCGACCATCCTTCATTGAGCGCTGATCGTCATTTTTTACCAGCGATAACTCGCCTGCACCGCTACGCTGCGGGGACGTTCAACGAACGCGTAGTGACCGATACTACCGAAACTACTGTTCGCTAATGGCACGTCATTTGAGTAGGAAATCACATCTTCATCAGTCAAGTTCTTACCGATTAAAGCTACTTCCCAGCCCGACTTCACATCTGCGATCGCTAAGCGTGCATTTACCTTCACATAGCCGTCTTGCTCTTGGCTAGGATCTAAGTTTTGCGAAGAGTTGTAGTCATCAGTAAAGACAAAGTCTGTACCTGCTCGTAATTCTAAGGCATCGCCGAATTCACGAGTGTACGTGAAGGTAACATTGCCAGAGTAATCGGCTACGTACTGGTTGGTCTTACCCTTATAGTCACAATAATTCGCAGTTGGTGTAATCTGATCTGGTGTCTGCCCTTGGTAGCACTGACCCTTTTCAAAGTCAGTGAACTCAAAGTCCAAAAAGGCCAGAGCAGCGCCCATCATCAGATGATCAGTCAGTGCAAAACGACCATCTAATTCAATGCCTTTGGTCTCTGCTGCACCGGCATTGCCCACATTAAAACCAAGGGTTCCGTCAAAAATGCTCACCTGAAGATCATCGTACTTGGTGAAGAAAGCCGCTATATTTAGCTCGCCGCGACCATCCATAAAGTTGGTCTTAGCACCAATTTCAAAGCTAGTAGCCTTCTCTTTATCGTATTCGAACGAACCCGCAATAGACGCACCAACAGCGTTAGGCGCTGCGCTAGGCGAGGCATTTGAGCGTGCGTCAAAACCACCGGATTTATTTCCGATACTCGCTGTAGCATAGGCCATGACATCATCATTAACGTCATACTGAACATTTAATGACGGCGCCAAATTACCGCCTTTTTGAGTGCCTTCTAAATCATGACGCTCTACCTTAAAGACGCCGGCAAGTACGCCATCAACTGTCCCGATGGGGCGCTCATTGCCGTCAAGATCCGCTACAGTAAGATCGCGAGTCCCCTCTTTCTCCTCATAGGAATATCTTAAGCCCAAGGTCGCGCGGGCGCGGTCTGAGGCGTTCCAAGTAGTTTGCCAAAATACTGACCACAACTCCGCATCACTGGTAAAGTTTCGCGGTGTAGTGGTATTGGAAATTGCGCTTCTTGCCGCTGACCCTTTAGCATCTGCAACCGCGGGGGAGTCTCCAGCCTTCACCGCATCCCCAGCAACCCTAGAATATACAGCTGTCGGAAGAATGGCACTATCAATCCGGATCTCATCATAAAAAGCCAGCTTACTTTTTTGGTAGTACGCGCCGCCAATATGTTCAAAGGTTCCGCCAGCCGCCGACACCCAACGCGCTTCCTGGCTGTATTGATCGTAGTCTTCTTCGAAGGGAACACTAAACACCGGCGCCCCAGTAAAATCGCAATCACAAAGCTCCGCAAATTCATAATGCATCAAGCCGGTGATAAACGTTAAGGTGCTTTCACCCAAGGCGTAGTCCACGTTTAAGGTCAGGTTCTTGGTGCGGTTATTACTGTAATCACCGTTTGATGAACGCTTGTAGTCTTGAGTTGTGTTCAAAACTGATGGCCCCGCGCCCAGGGCAGTTAACATTTGCGAATACTTTAAGCCGGCAAATGGGAAAGGAGCCGGAAAAGTGGTGATTTGGTCATTAACAATCTCCACCTGGCGCCCCAATACATCAAACTTACCGAGTTCAAACTTGAGCATCGCGGTTAAGTTCTCTGTGGCGTCCCAATCAAGAATCGCGCGCACAGTACCTTCGTCACGCTGAGGTTCATCGCGATTCAAGGTCAAATTTTCAATATAGCCATCAAACTCCCGCTTACGAATAGCAAGCCGTCCACCAAGGGTTTCGGTGATCGGGCCTGACACCATAAAATCTACAACTTTCTCACCGTGATCTGGCTCATAAAGGCCTGAGATCATGCCCTCATTTTCTTGCCCTGGGCGGGCAGATATCAAACTCAGCGCACCGGCAATGCTGTTCTTACCATAAAGAATATTTTGCGGGCCGCGCAATACCTCAACACGGGCAAGATCGAGAAACGGCGCACGGGTGAGCTGACCACGACCATAGGATATACCGTCAAAATACATCCCCACCGACTGCTCAAAACCGGGGTTAATACCGGAGCCGATACCGCGAATATAAATATTGGTGCCTATACCGGTCTCAGACATTGATAAGTTGGGAACATAGGCTTGAAGATCTTCTATTTTATCAATGCCCGCCTCGGCCATTTTTTCACCAGACACTGCATTTACAGACACCGGCACGTCTTGCAAACTTTCGGTACGCAAGGTGGCCGTAACCAGCACTTCTTCGAGTGCTGGTGCCGCTAATACTGCAGTATTTGTGCAAAGCCCCACAGCCATGGCCAAAGGCACTAAATGGCGGTTTGATTTTGAGTGCTTTTTCATCAATGTCTCTCCCAAAGAGATTTATTGTAATTATTTCCGCTCCATTAGCGGTGCGCCAAAAACGCACGTATAGGGGCTAATACACAGTCTAGTCGGGAATCCAGCAATGTAAAATGTGAATAACCCCTATACGCGCAGATGAATGGCACAAGACATGCTACGAATAGTAGTGGGGCTTAGATCAAGGATAGCGGCAGGAAATTGACTAAAACATGCCAAGCTCGAGACCGGCAGCAAAGCCCGCCCCCAACTCTTCAGCTTGTTGAAAAGCCTCTGCATTAGGCTCGCCATAGCAAATAATCGCTTCGGTGACACTTCGCCAAGCATAACCTTTGGCAATGCGCTGCCACTGGCGCAAGGCATTGCTGCCGTCGTTGCCGGTGCAAATAAATACGCCGTAAGGCTTGATAAGCTCCCGAGCCAGTACTGGGTAAAATGTTCGGTCGAAAAAATCCTTCATTCCGCCCGCTAGGGCACCAAAGTTTTCCGGCATAAATAATAAGAGACCGTCGCACCACATGATGTCGCGAGTGCCCGCCTCGGCAGCGCGGAGTAGCCGAATTTCAAGCCCCGGCTCTGCAGTCACAGCGGCGCCATGCGCCGCATAGGCCAAGCGCTCATTCCTACCCGACTGGCTGTGATATACAATTAACAGATGTTTGGATTTGGCATCAGCCACAATCAAGCCCTTAAGTACCAATTAAGCATTAACGAAAACAGCACGACAAACGCCGATGCAAAACCAAGGAAATAACACCATGAAATTTTTACACACAATGATTCGGGTGAAAAATCTCGACGCATCATTGCATTTTTATTGTGAGCTACTCGGCCTCAAAGAAGTTCGTCGCTACGACAATGAAAAAGGCCGCTTCAGCCTGATATTTCTCGCCGCAGCTGAGGATTTTGAAATGGCACAGAAAACGCAAGCGCCGACCATTGAGCTTACTTATAACTGGGACCCAGAGGATTATCAAGGTGGCCGCAATTTCGGCCACCTCGCTTTTCTAGTCGACAATATCTACGAAAGTTGTAAGACCCTGCAGGACGGCGGCGTCACCATTAACCGCCCGCCAAGAGATGGACACATGGCTTTTGTGCGCTCGCCGGACAATATCTCCATTGAATTACTGCAGCGCGGCGACGCACTACCACCTCAGGAGCCGTGGCTGTCGCTAGCCAACTCCGGTGAATGGTGATCGCTTAAAAGATCCCAAAAAACCAGCCACCGCTCTTGAGATCTTTTTCACAGCGAGCCAATTGCGCTGTGTAGGTCTGGGAGCGGGAAGTGACTTTGCTCGCAACCCGCTTCAGCCAGGGTTTGCTATTATAGCTGCGGCGCTTAAAACCGCCGTGTCCCTCGTGATAGGCCATATAGAGACTGTAGGTATCGGTGGGACTGATACCCACCATGCGATTACTGACATTATTATACCAGCCGATAAAATCGATAGCGTCGGCAAAATCGTCGCGATCTGCACCCCAATTCCCGGATTTATCAACATACCACGCCCAAGTTGAGTCTTTAGCCTGCGCGTAGCCATAGGCATCAGACATGCGACCCGCGGGAATAAAACCCAACCAGTACTTTTTGGGTGGCTTGGCCTTGGCCACAAAGGCCGACTCTTGATACATAATCGACATCATAATAGGAATGGGGGAATTCCACTTTTTAGACGCCGATTTCGCATCGCCGTACCAATCGTCTTTCTCTCGAAAAATCGAGCAAATATCACCGGGATTTCGCGGCGGCGACGTGGTGCAACCACCCACAGTCAGTAACAGTATTACTAGCCAAAAACCCCTCATACACTACTGCCATGTTCAGTAAAAAACTGCAGTAATTCCTGTTCGTTAATCACTTTTACCCCTAGCGCTTCGGCTTTTGCTAACTTTGAACCGGCGCTAGCACCTGCGGCAACACAATCGGTTTTTGCTGACACACTGCCCGCGACTTTCGCGCCCAATGCCTGTAATTTTTCTTTTGCGTCACCACGTGTCATCGACTCTAGATTACCAGTGAGCACCCAAGTCTGACCCGCCAAGGGCTGTGCACCACCCACCTGCCGCGGCGCTGGCCAATTAACACCCCGCTCCAGCAATAAATTGATGACCTCTCGATTATAGTCGCTGCTGAGAAAAGCGTGGATATGGCTCGCCACTATTGGGCCGACATCGGCAACGCTAAGTAACTCTTCTTCGCTCGCAGCAATTAACGCCGGTAATTCACCAAAGTGATTTGCCAAGTTCAGCGCGGTAGCCTCACCCACTTCACGAATGCCGAGCGAGTACAAAAACCGCGGCAAGGTAGTAGCACGGGATTTTTCTAGGGCAGCCAGTACATTTTCCGCAGACTTTTGCCCCATACGGTCAAGCCCCGCGAGCGCATCAAGCTTGAGCACAAATAAATCCGCCACCGTTTCGATCAAGCCAGCGTCAACTAATTGCTCGACGAGCTTATCGCCCAAACCCTCAATATCCATAGCCTTGCGGCTGGCGAAATGTTTAATTGCCTCCTTGCGCTGTGCGCCGCACACCAAGCCCCCAGTGCAGCGTAAGACCGCCTCACCGGGTGCCCGCTCTAGCGCGCTGGCGCAGACTGGACAATGCACTGGCGCGACAATAACGCGCGCCTCAGTGGGGCGGCGCTCCGTTACCACCTGCACAATTTGGGGAATTACATCACCGGCGCGGCGCACCACCACATAGTCGCCGATCATGACATTGAGGCGCGCGACCTCATCGAAATTATGCAAAGACGCATTGCTGACAGTGACCCCGCCCACAAACACCGGCTCTAATTTTGCAACCGGCGTTACTGCACCAGTGCGCCCAACTTGAAACTCAACATCCCGAAGTTGGGTGATTTCTTCTTGAGCTGGAAATTTATGCGCAATAGCCCAGCGTGGCGCCCGCGACACAAAGCCCAGTTTGTCTTGAAGCGCCAAGGAATCAACTTTAAAAACAATGCCATCAATGTCATAGGCCAAGCTATCTCGACGTGCGAGAAGATCTTGGTAATATTCAAGACAGCCTTCGATAGAGTCCACAACCCGCAACTCTGGGCTTACCAAAAACCCCCAATCGCGAAGTCGCGTCAGCCCCTCACTGTGACTGTGAAACCAGGCCCCGTCGTCGCCTTGAGCAATGCCATAGCAACTCATTTCCAGGGGCCTAGTTGCCGTAATCCTACTGTCTAATTGCCGCAAACTCCCAGCAGCCGCGTTGCGCGGATTAACAAATACTTTACCATCGCTATTGCGGGCCAGGTCATTTATCCGCGCAAAGCCAGACCGGGGCATATAAATTTCACCCCGCACCTCCAATTCATCTGGCCAACCGCTGCCCCTTAACTTCAAGGGGATAGAGGCGATTGTTTTGACGTTTTGGGTAATATCTTCCCCCACTCGGCCATCGCCACGGGTAGCGCCCCTGACTAAAACACCGTCAACATACAACAAACTCGCGGCGATACCATCTAGCTTTGGTTCACAGGCATAGCTGAGTTCAGCGCTGTCGTTTAAGCGAGACTTAATCCGCTGATCAAAATCTAAAAGCTCTTGCTCAGAGAAAACATTATCAAGGGAGAGCATGGGCGTTTCGTGACGCACCTGACTAAACGCTGCTAACGGCGCCGCGCCAACTCGCTGACTTGGGGAGTCTGGGCTATGCCACTCTGGATGCACGGCTTCTATTTCTTGCAGCTCTAAAAATAAGCGGTCGTACTCCGCATCTGGAATACTCGACTCATTGAGAACGTAATAGTGGTAGCTATAGCTATGAAGTTGTTCACGAAGCGTTTCTAGCCGCTCGCGTAGGGAAGGTTCAGCCATTCATGACGCCGTTGTTATAGTAGACTGCGCATCAGCCACCCTTACATAAGGGTAAGCTGACGGCGCTCAAAATCGCGAATTCGCTGTTTATAATGTTCGAGAGTCTGCTTGGTCGCGACACTGTGGGTCTGATCGCGCAGCTCCCCTTCTAGATTTTTTACCAGACAGCGGGCAGTTTCCACCATCGCCTCATAGGCTTTCATGCTATCTGCTGGGCCGGGAAGATGCATGAAAAAGACCACACCTGGGGTGCTGAATTCGTCAATTTCGTCTAGATCAAAATTGCCAGGCTCAACCAAATTTGCCACGCTAAATTGAATTTGACCGCTGCCGTCGGCATTTTCATAGCGGTGAAAAATATTCATTTTGCCGTAGCGAACATCGCAGGCCATCAAAATCTGCAATAGATCATTGCCCTTAAAGGGCTTGCCCGTCGGTGACATGACATTGAGCACGATCAGCTCTTGATGCGCCGACGGCGTTGCCTGCGCCGACTTTAATGAGCTGCCCTCTTTCTCTGGGCGACGCTCAGCAGTCGCCGCCAGCGGCTTAGTTTCGCTGCGCTCGGGCTGGACTAATTCTTCGTCGTCACCTAACTCGCCACTCCAACCCGCATCAACATCGTGAAGATCGTCGCTGTCGTCGACAACTTTCCTCGCGTATTCCTCGGCAGGATCGCGAAATAAAATATCATCGTCGTCATCTGCAGCAACATTTAAAGGCGGCTCTTTACGCGGTGCCGCTGCGCTAGTCGGCGCCCGTTTTACATGCAAGCTTGGCTGTTCACGAACGGCGATAACGCGTGCTGAGCCGCCGGGCAGTTCCGGGTTGACCAAACCGTCATCCACTTCACTGCGCGCTTTTGGCGTTAAGCGTATGGTATCACTGCGGTCTTTGTGCATCCGCCGATAGCCATCTAGCAGCACTGCCAGCGCGAGCAGTGAGCCAATTATAATTAACCAATCTCTGACACTGAGGTCCATTATCTAGCCCTTTTTGGCCATTACGACCGCATCCCCAATAATTCACTGTGGCCTTGGATAAAATTCTGTCGCTATTGTTCCACGCGTTTTGCTAAATTTCCATGTTTTCGCAATTTGCGCGGCAATAACGCATCCAAGCTTATCTTACATTGCTGCCATTTCCGCTGCTTTTTCCAAATCAACTGAAACCAAGCGCGAAACGCCCGGCTCATGCATGGTCACGCCCATGAGTTGATGCGCCATTTCCATGGCAATTTTATTGTGGCTAATATAAATAAACTGCACTTCCGAGGACATCTCTTTCACCATCCGCGAATAGCGGCCGACGTTGGCGTCATCTAATGGCGCATCAACTTCGTCTAGCATACAAAACGGTGCAGGATTTAAGCGGAAAATCGAAAATACGAGCGCGATTGCCGTCAGTGCTTTTTCACCACCTGAAAGCAAATGAATGGTGCTATTACGCTTCCCCGGTGGCCGCGCCATGATCGAAATACCGGTATTGAGCAGATCATCTCCCGTCATTTCCAGCGAGGCACTACCGCCGCCAAAAACCTTGGGAAATAGATCTTGCAAGCCGGCATTAACGCGGTCGAAGGTTTCTTTAAAACGATTGCGGGTTTCTTTGTCGATACGGCGAATAGCCGCCTCCAAGGTTTCCAACGCCTGCTCCAAATCCGCGTTTTGCGCATCGAGGTAGTTTTTACGCTCCGACTGCTGCTTATACTCTTCTATCGCCGCGAGGTTGATTGGCCCCAAGCGGGCAATACGCCTACCGACCTGTTCCAGCGACTCCAACCACTCAGCCTCGTTAGCGTTCTCTGGCAAGCTGTCGAGTACCGACTGCAAATCAAATTGCGCTTCCTGCAACTGATCTTGCAAGCCTTTGCGGCGCACTTGCAGACCTTGATTATCGACCCGCGCCTGCTCTAAGCGACTGCGCACAGTTTGCAAACGCTGCTCAATACCATGGCGCTTTTGCTCATTTTCACGCAGCTGATGATCGACAACTTCTAAGGCTCTGCGCGCTTGCGCCAATTCTTCTTCGACAGCAAGACGCTGCTCTAAGCGGGATTCCAACTCAATTTTTAAATCATCTATGGGCGCATCGTTGTCTTCTAAGATCAACGCTAATTGCTCGCGGCGCTCCTGCAATTGCGCCAGCTGTTCTTCGGTGCGGCCAATGTTCTGCAACACTGAGTCACGTTGAGTACGCAGGGATTGGTGACGCATCGCCAACTGATGGGAATGATCCTTGGATTGCCGCGCCGTTTGACGAGCAGCATCCAATACGGTGCGGTTATTATCGCGTTCTCCCAATAGGGCTTCACGCTTACCAGAGTCTTGCTCCATCGCCTCAATCGCTTCTTGAAGCGTCATCCGCGCCTCGGCAACCGACTCCTGCTCCATCGCGAATTGATTACGCAGTTCCTTGCCGTCATTTTCTAACTGCAAGCGCCGAGCACTCAGCTGCTCTACTTTAGCCTGCTGGGCACTTAACTTAGCTCTGAGTTCACTTAATTTGCGATTAAACTGCTGTACATCGCGGTTGAAGTTCTCGCGGTCTTGCTCCTGCGTTTTTAATAATTCACGATCCGTATCCAGCGCCGCAACAATGGCCTCGATACGGGCTTCGCTGCTGGCTATACCTTCGCGCAAGTCTTGGAGATCTTGCTGGCGCTGCAGAACCCCGCCTTGAGCAGTGTTGCCGCGACTAACCCGCAACCAATTAGCCCCCAGCCACAAGCCCTCGGGGGTGATCACCGACTCGTGAGCCGCTAAATTACCCCGCATCGCCAGCGCCGAACCAAGGTCGTCGGCGAGTTTAACCGTAGCCAAAATACCTGACAGCGCCGCATTGCCACTGACTTTATCGGCGAGTGAGGCACCAGAGCTAGCCTGCGCGGCTTTTTGCGGTTCAACAAAGGCCATACTGCCTTCGGCGAATCCCGCCAATAAATCGGCAACGCCATCAAGAGAATCAACACACAATGCCTGCAACTGGTCGGCCAATACGGTTTCGACCGCCTGCTGCCACCGCTCGTCAACGTGTAACTGTTCGGCGAGCCGAGCTTGCTTATCGAGCCCGTGACTGGCCAACCATTGACTGGTCGCCTTGTCGCCCTGCCCCAATGCCGCCTGCTGCAGAGCTTCCAGCGAGGCCATACGACCGCGCATTCCCTGCAAATCGCTACGGCAGCGATCTAACTCATCATTCGCCTGTTTTATGCGCTCACGGCATTCACTGATTTGCGGCAACAGCGCGGCGTGGTGCTCCTGGGCCGCCATTTCTTCCAGCTCACCCTCGGCAACTTCCTGCCGCAATAGCTCGATGTCCTCGTCAACATCGGCAAGACTCAACCCTTTGCGCTCGTGGTCAAGTTTTTCAACCCGCTCCTGTATGCGCTGCAGACTCAATTCAAGGTGCTGAATACGCGACTGTTCAACCTCCGCGCGCTGACGTGGCCCGGCCGCTGCGTGGTTAAACTCATCCCAACGCTGCTGCCAAGACTGCATGGCCTCCTCTGCGGCTGCCAGCGCCTCGCTAGCGCCTTCTTCGCTCGCTTCGGTAAGCTCTAGCTCAGGCTCTATTTCAGCTATTTCCTCTTCCCAAAGCGCAATTTTTTCTTTGTCGCTGTTGAGATGTCGAGTGGTTTCGGCAACGTTGCCAGCGACCTGCTGCAAATCTGTATCGAGCTGGCGACGGCGTTCTTGCTGATGCTGAATCGCTTGCTCGGCCCGAGCGATTTCAGCGCCGATGCTGTAAAACCGGCCCTGAACCTCGTTAAAGGTGTCGTTTAACTGACTGTGCTGATCCCGCGCCTGCTCAATACCGGTATTTAAGCCAACTTGCTCAGTTACAATCGCTTCGCGGTCGAGCTCGAGTTGATTTATGTCTTTTTCTTTGAGGCTGGCTTGTTCATCAAGGGCCTTCCACTGCAAAACCTGAACCTGGGCCTTAAGTAGACGCTCCTCTTTTTTGAACTCGGTGTATTTTTCTGCTGAGGCCGCCTGACGCTGTAAATGCTGCAGCTGGCGCTCTAGTTCATCGCGCAGGTCAGTAAGACGTTCGAGGTTTTCTTGGGTGCGGCGCATGCGGCTTTCGGTTTCACGGCGGCGCTCTTTGTATTTGGAAATACCCGCGGCTTCTTCAATAAACACCCGCAACTCTTCCGGCTTAGACTCAATAAGCCGCGAAATCATACCCTGTTCAATAATGGCGTAGCTGCGCGGGCCCAAACCCGTCCCTAAGAAGATATCGGTAATATCACGGCGACGGCATTTACTGCCGTTCAAATAATACTCAGACAGCCCTTCGCGGGTGACTTTACGGCGAATGGCAATTTCATTGTACGCCGCGTACTCGCCGCCCAACTTTTTATCGGTATTATCAAAAACCAACTCGATAGTAGCTTGACCTACCGGTTTGCGATTGACTGAGCCATTAAAGATAACGTCCGTCATGGACTCGCCACGGAGGTTTTTAGCCGAACTTTCGCCCATCACCCAGCGCACCGCGTCGATGATATTTGATTTGCCACAGCCATTCGGGCCGACAACTGCCGACAAATTAGTCGGAAAATGAACAGTTGTGGGATCTACAAAGGATTTAAACCCAGCCAACTTAATACTTTTTAGACGCATAAACCAATAACCAAAATATGAAGCCCTTGTCTGCCGCTGAGTTTTTTATCGTTTTCGGGGCAAACGCGGAATAAATTTGCGCAAAGCGCGATTATAGCGGTGATAGCGAGGACTAACAGTAGAAATTCCGACTTTGCGGGAATTTCTACTTAGCGGCCTGTATTGCGTTGATGGTCAGGGCGATCGAGCTCGCCTCCGTGTCGGCACCAAGGTTTACCGGTTCAGCAAGCCAGTCGCCAGCGCGCCGAATGGCGGTGCCCGCCAAACTGATGTGGGCGGACACCACTAACTCAGGAAAATCGGCCAATACCTTACCTTGGCGAATAACATCACTGTCGGTCAAATACACCGTTACCGGCCATTTTTGGTCTGATGCAGCGGAAAGCGGCAAGCGCATTGCCGCCACCGGCATTGGCGAGCCATCTGCACTCTTAGCGACCACAAACAACACCCCAGCAGGTGTCGGCCCCAAGTCTGCGTTCACCGCAACCGTCACCGCCAGCCCCTGTAAATCACCAGCGGCCATCGCGAGACGTTTGGACTCGGCAATGCCACCGGCGATCACCCCCGCTTCAGCAGAGTTTGGCGGCAATACCTGCAACAAGCTCTGCCAATACGTTAATGCCTCGCTATAGCGCCCAGCCGCGAATGCGTCAATACCCAAGACCCCCAATGCCGTTGCCTGCTGAGGATTAATGGCGAATGCTCGATTGAGCAAGGCTTGGGTTTGCTCGTCTACTTGACGACCATTAAGCAAATAACGCGCCTGCGCCAACTGCGCCAATACATCGGCATCATTCGGATACAAGGCCTCAAGCCGCTGATAGTAAGGCAGTGCTCCGGCAAAATCGCCTTGCTGACGAAACAAGGTCGCCATCATCACCAAATGTTCGCCACTCTCTGGGCGACGCGCCAATATATCGGCAACAAGGTCTTGATAGCGCTGCCACCGCACTTCATCGATACCATGCTCAACAATCTCACGCTGCAAGCTCCGCAACTGCAAATCTAAGTGATAACCTAACTGACCATAAAGCAGTACCGCCAGCAGCGGCAGTGCCATGGCCAATATTACGATCAATGAACGCTGCCCCACGCGCTGTTTGCTGGGTTCCTCGGTAGCGGACTCCGCCACTAACTGCCGATCCAGTTCACGAACAAGTTCTTGGTACTGATTGTCTTCGATCAAACCGGCATCGCGGTCAGCGGCTAATTCCGTTTGGCGCTGGCGATAAAAGCCACGCTGGGCACTGCGATGCAATTGATTATCGGCATCTGCAGGCGCATGGCGACGAACCGCCAGCAGCACAAAAAAAACGGCAATAGCCAGTAGTAATGCAATTCCTAAATACAGCGCGATCACTTATTGCCCCCATCTTTGCTCGCCGAGTTTTCCTCGTCGAGCAAATCCTTTAACTGCTGCTGCTCCGTTACCGACAGCGCTTGATCACTTAATAATTTAGGCTTAGCCCGTGTGGCCGCCATACGCCACCACACAAGCAAGCCAAGCAACAACAAAGCGAGTGGCGTCAACCATAAAACTGCCGTAGCGGCATTAAACTGAGGCCGGTAAAGAATAAAATCACCGTAACGTGCCACCATATACTGGGTGATTTCAATGTCAGATTTATCGTCCATAATCATCTGGTGAATCTGACGACGTAAGTCTTTTGAAATTGCCGAGTCTGAGCCCGATAAATTTTGGTTCTGGCATTTTGGACAGCGCAATTCTTCAATGAAGTGGTGGTAACGAGCGCGCTGCACATCGGTGTCAAATTGATAAGTTTCAATGACCCCATGCGCACTAAAGCTCAGCAAAATGAGCCAGCCTGCCAGGAGTAAGCGCCTCATTGACTAAGCTCCGCCGACGGCGCGGCCAAGCCCGCAATAAGCGGGGCAAATTCGCGACCCCATATAGCTTGATCTAGCGCCCCCTGATAGCGAAAGCGAACGATGCCCGCAGCGTCTACCAAATAAGTTTCTGGCGCGCCCGTAACACCGAGATCCAAACCAAAGTCACCGGCCTCATCAAAGAGCGTCGCCACATAAGGGTTACCCTTCTCTGCCAGCCAACGCTGCGCCGCCTTGGCATTATCTTTGTAATCGACACTGACAATTTTGACGCCCTGATCGGCGAGCGCAACGAGGAATGGGTGCTCATAGTGACAAGTAGGGCACCACGTCGCCCACACATTCAGTAAAAACCACTCACCTTGAATATCGCTGTTGGTGAGTGTTCGGCCGTCGTCCAACGCAGGTAGGGAAAACGCGGGAAGCGGTCGATTTACGAGTGCCGACGGCAAATCGGTCGGTGCGTATTCACCGCGTTGCACGCGGCGCTCAACGCCAAAAAACATTGCTGCTAGCGCAACAAATACCAGCAGGGGAATAAAGAGTTTAAGCCTTTGCATGATTTACCCCTTTTTGAACGCGCGGTGAAGCGCTTCGGTAGCGCTTATCACAAATTGCCAACAAGGCCCCTAGCGCCATCAAGATCGCGCCCAGCCAAATAAAACGGATAAAAGGTTTTACGTGAATACGCACCGCCCAAGCATTTTCACCCACCGGCTCGCCCAGCGCGATATAAACATCACGCAGTAAACTGGCGTCGATAGCAGCCTCAGTCATCACCTGGCCGCTGCGCGCATGGTAGCGACGCTTCTCTGGATGTAGATCGGCAACAAAGTCGCCCGCCTCCCACAGCGTAAAGCTACCGCGCTGGCCTTGGTAATTTGGGCCGGTGATCGATTGCACGCCGTCAAAACGAACCTCGTAGCCAGACACGTCATTCATGCGATCGCCGACTTCCATCCGAATATCGCGTTCATCATTAAAACTTGTCACCATCGCCACGCCAAGCACGCTGGCAGCAAAACCGAGATGCGCGAGCAACATGCCATAATACGACGGCGTCAACCGGCGCAGCCCCGAGAGCAGCGATGCTGCATTGCGGGTTTTACTGCGTAAATTTACCGCACTGCTGAGCACTATCCATGCTGCTAGTAACACACCGACGGTTGCGCCAAACTGGAATTCATCAGCGAAGGCATTCGGGAGGATTAACCCAATAGCGACACTGGCAATAAACGCACCGAGTAGTGCGCGCCACCAGCGCTGAGCGCCCGTGCGCTTCCACTGCGAAGAAGGCCCAATACCAACAAGCAGGGCCAATAAACACATTAGCGGAACAAAAATCGCATTAAAATACGGCGGCCCCACGGAGTACTTGCCCAAGCCGGCAAAATCCATAATAAGCGGAAACAAGGTGCCAAGAAGCACCGTCATGGCGGCAACTACCAGCACAATATTATTGGCCAGCAACAGCGCTTCTCGCGACAGCCAGCCAAAGCTCGGCGCAGTCTTTGCTGCCGGTGCTTTAAAGGCGTACAAGGTCAAGGAGCCACCTACTACCAAAAACAAAAATGCCAATATAAACATGCCGCGGGTTGGGTCCGCTGCAAAGGCGTGCACCGAGGTGAGAACCCCGGAGCGCACCAAAAATGTACCCAGCAAGCTCAGCGAGAACGCAAATATCGCCAGTAATAAAGTCCAGCTTTTAAAAACACCACGCTTCTCCGTTACCGCTAAGGAGTGGATTAACGCGGTGCCAACCAACCACGGCATAAATGACGCGTTTTCTACCGGGTCCCAAAACCACCAACCGCCCCAGCCCAGCTCGTAGTAGGCCCACCAACTACCCAACGCAATGCCGACAGTTAAAAACAGCCACGCTGTATTAGTCCAGGGGCGAGACCAACGCGCCCAACTGGCGTCCATGCGACCACTCAGCAGCGCGGCGATGGCGAAGGCGAAGGCCACTGAAAATCCAACGTAACCGATATAGAGCATCGGTGGATGAATCACCATGCCGGGATCTTGCAATAGCGGGTTTAAGTCCTGACCATCGCTTGGCACGTTTAGCAAATGCCGCGCAAAGGGATTTGAGGTAAACAGCGAAAAACTAAAAAAGCCAACGGCGATCATGCCCATGACGGCCAGTACCCGGGCGAGAATATCGCGGGGCAATTGCCGAGAAAAAATGGCAACGGCGACCGTCCACAAAGTCAATATTTCTAACCATAGCAAGAGGGAGCCTTCATGGCCGCCCCACATAGCGCTGAATTTATACGCATTGGGGAGCAGTGAGTTGGACTGTGCCGCCACAATATCGACAGAAAAATCGTCGGTCATAAATGCATAGACAAGACAAGCAGTGGCAATAGTGGTAAATAAAAATTGTGCAAAACTCAAATAGCGCGCCGCGGCCATCGCCATTTGGTCGCCACGCTGCACACCCCACAAGGGCAAAACCGCTAGGACTAAGGCGAAGCAAAAACCAAGAATTAAGGCGAAGTGGCCAAGTTCTACAATCACAGGGAACCCTTCTCTTCTAGCTCAGCGCGCTTGGCGGCTGATTTAGTTAAGGCATCACTAACTTCCGGAGGCATATAGGTTTCGTCGTGTTTTGCCAACACCTCGCTCGCGTAAAAAACACCGTCCTCGGCGAGCTTACCCGAAACGACCACGCCCTCTCCTTCCGCAAACAAATCCGGCAAAATACCTTCGTACTCAACGGTGACAACCGCGCTGTAATCAGTCACCACAAAGCGTATTTTTAAACTGTCTGTAGCGCGCTGCACGCTGCCCTCTTGCACCATTCCACCGGCGCGAATCGCTTTACCGACTGGCGCTTTACCCGACACAATTTCGGCGGGGGGATAAAATAAATTAATATTTTCCTTTAAGGCGTAGCCCAACAAGCCAGCGGCCAAGGCCGCCACACATAAAATAAAAACAACAATCATTAGGCGCTGTTTGCGCTGGGGATGCATAGCCATAATTCGTTACTCTTTGCCTTTCGCTTTATTAGCGCTTGCTTGCTTGCGGCGAACCACCCCACGCACCCGCTGTTCAGCACCAAGACGGCGACGACGGGCTTCAAATAAAATAACGCACAATACCAGTGCTGTTATACCGTAGCAGAACCACACATAAGGGCCGTGGCCGTCCATTGCGAGCAACTCGCCAATCGAATCAAAGTACACTTCTACTCTCCGGCTTCTTATCACCACTGCAGACGATGTCTTGAACCCAGCGGGTATTGCGCTCGCGATCGAGAATTTCGGTACGAGTAAACAACAACATTGCCCAAGCGAAAAACAAATACATGCCCGACATGGTCGCCATCAAGGGTCGCAGCATGGTGGGATGAATAGAAGACTCACCAATAAAACGTATACTGGCTGGCTGATGAAGGCTATACCACCATTCTACAGACCAATAAATAATGGGAATATTGACTGCGCCCACGATCACCAGCACCGCACAGGCCTTGGCCGCTGCTTCGCGATTTTCAAAGGCTTGATGCAGGGCGATAACACCAAGATACAAAAAGAACAAAATTAACACCGAAGTGATCCGAGCATCCCATACCCACCAAGTACCCCAGGTTGGCTTACCCCACACGGCGCCGGTCAACAGCGCAAGAAAAGTAAGCGAGGCACCGATCGGCGCAATCGCTTTCATTACCATCGCCGCCAACTTCATTCGCCAAATCAAATGAATTGCACCGGCAATTGCCATCATCATATAAGCGCCCATGGCCACCGCCGACGCGGGCACATGCACATAAATAATACGAAAACTATTGCCTTGTTTATAATCGGGCGGCACCAGTGCCAAACCCCACACCGCGCCACCAATGAGCAGCAGTAGGGACAAGCCCCCCAGCCATGGCAGCAAACGGCCACTGAACTGATAAAACCAGCGCGGCGAGCCCCATTTATGAAACGTAGTCCAAATTGACAAAACTCTTCTCTCTTTTACTAAAGCCTGATGCCGCTCAGGCACATAAATACCGCGTCGGAGTATACCAGATACCCTGCGCCACTACTGATCCACACTAATTCGCAAAGCGCCCGCTATCGCCAGCGGCGCCAGCGCCAAGGCAATCAGAAAAAACACGCCCAGCATCGCTAATTGCGGTAGAAATGGGCCGCCGTCGACCGCCGTTTTAACAGCACTACTGCCAAAGATCAGCACGGGAATATACAGGGGTAAGATGATCAGTGACAACAATAAGCCGCCCTTTCGCAAGCCTACGGTTAACGCCGCGCCGATAGCACCAATAAAGCTTAAGACAGCGCTACCGAGCGCCAAGCTCGCCATCAAAGCCAACATCCCCGCCGCAGGTAAATGCAGCAACACACCTAATAAGGGCGAGAGTAGGCTAAGGGGCAAACCACTTAACAACCAGTGCGCCAAGGTTTTGGCGATCACTTGCGGGTATAAGGCTTGGTGGCTAAGCAGCATTTGTTCGAGGGTAGCGTCGTCGTAATCACTGCGAAACACCGTATCGCTGGCGAGTAACGAGGCTAATAAGGCCACCACCCACAGTATTCCAGGCGCCAATTCCGCCAATCGCTGGGGTTCGGGCCCGATCCCGAGTGGAAACAGCGCGCATACCATCACAAAAAAAACCAGGGGATTTGACCATTCACTGCCCCGACGCGCAGCGGCGAGCAAATCCCTACGCAATACAGCCAAAGCCAAGCTAACTAAAGCCATTAACGCTCCCCCAATTCAATAATGCGGAGGGGGCGGTTAATCATGAGTCGATGATGCGTGGTTAACAAGATCGCGCCACCGGTATTGGCAAAATCACTGATCCACTGCTCAATTTCAGCCACACCGCGTTGATCAATAGCGGTAAAGGGTTCGTCTAAAATCCACAGCTGGGCCGGAATACAAAATAATCTAGCGAGATTAACGCGGCGCTGCTGCCCTGCAGACAAACTGTAACAGGCTTGCTCTTCAAAACCCCGCAAACCTACTTTAGCCAACGCCGAGCGAATAGGATTGTCGTCTGCGGGTAGACCACGCAAGGCGCAAGACCACCGCAAATTTTCCAATGGACTTAATGCCGCCTTGATACCGGCGCCATGACCGATATAGAGCAATTGCTGGAGATAGTCAGCGCGCTGCTGCTCCAACGAGTGATTATGCCAAAGAATATCGCCTTGGTAGCGACTGGATAAACCGGCCAAAATTCGCAGCAGACTGGTCTTGCCACTGCCATTGGGCCCGGCAATTTGCAGCACGTCACCGGCACTTAGCGTAAAACACAGCTCAGCAAACAGCACGCGATCATCGCGCTCACTGTAGAGTTGCCTTACCTCCAGCCCTGTTTGTGCCAAAATCACTCCCGTAGCAGACCAGCATCACGCGGGCCTCAGCATTTGTCAAAACGCTGCAAGTATATACGAAGCAGAGTGGAATTTAGTGCCAAAACAAGATTGTCGTCGCGTAAATCTATTGCTTGGCCGCAAAACTTACGCTGGCAATCCGCGCAGTGCTACCGGCTCTTCGCCCGATTTTGCAACCAGGCTTCCATATCCCGTGTGACTAAGTCGAGATAAGCCAGTGCTTTATCAAGCTCTGTTTTTTGCTCAAGGCCTTGAAAGCGGATTAAGCGATTGCGCACCCAACTCAACTCTTGAACCAAATGACCTATGCCGCTGTCGTCTGCCGCTACTTCAGTAGCCAAGACTGCCTGCGGCCTGACCATTGTTTCAGTAGCACTGCCCGCAGCAGCTTCATTGCGTCGAGAAGCAACTCTGCGCGACGTTGGGCCCCGCCCTTTGCCGTAGAGGCTATCGAGTATGTTTTCAAATTCATCATCGGTTATCTCAGCCGCCGCAACCGATTGCAATATGCCACCGGAATCCAGATTCAGACGGCTATCCGGCTGGCGCGGCGCCAAGCGACCGTCGAAAAACAAACCCATGGGGTCGCTATTCGCCTGCGGTGACACGATGGTATTCGCCGATTTATCGTTGCCATTTGCGGCTTGCACCAAGCGCTGCTTTAACTCCCGGCTTAGCGCTTCCGGTGGCTGATGATTTATGCGTCGGGCAAGCATTACCTGAATGGTTTCCACTGCGCTTAAAATCAGCGACACCGCAGCCGGGTTCAAGGCCATACGGCGCGTGCGCAAGCGTTCCATGAGTCGTTCAGAAAGTTGCGCGCACTCCACTAACTCAACCAAGCCCAATACCGCAGCACCGCCGTACAACGTGTGAAAACCACGATGAATATCGTCGAGAATACGCTGACCGTCGTAGCCATATTGCAGCTCGGTCAATTGTTCAGATAAGCGCTGGACAATTTCCTCAGCTTCCGCCAAAAAAATCGCCATAATCCCTTCGTGTTCAGTTTTATTCACGCATAACCCAATTAAATCTCTCGGCTCGACCAGCGAAGTAAGCACACATTTTCATTATGACCAAATTATTCTCTGGCTACTGTAGGACCGTTCACACTCCCACAACTTACACACTACATAGCGTCATTCACCGTCAACTCGGGCGAAAATGCGCGTTATTTTACTTTCCAGCATCGCCGCAGTGAACGGCTTGACGATATACCCATTCACGCCAGCTTCAGCCGCCTCGATAATTTGCTCGCGGTGCGCGTCTGCGGTAATCATTAACACTGGAATATGGCAAAGTCGGCGATCGGCACGAATAGCCCGCAACAGCTCAAGACCCGACATATGCGGCATCAATAAATCGGTAATAACAAAATCAAAATGCTGATTATGCAACATCGGCAGTGCCGCTAAGCCGTCGTCTGCCTCACTAATGTAGCGATACCCCAAGTCGCCTAGGAGATTACGGATTATCCGCCGCATGGTCGAAAAATCCTCAACAACCAAAATACGCATCTCGCTACGCAGGCCCGAGACCGACGACACCGGATCACTGCTCTCCTGGTTGTGCTCAAAGGGATTCGGCGAGGAATTGTCACCCATCGCGACGCTCCTCAATACCCCGTCGCTGAGAGTCCACCGCCGTTAATTGTTCAATAAAAAACAATAAGCGCCCCTCCATGCGGCTAGGCAAGGGCCACATTTGTAGCTTTTCACTAACTTCCCGCAAGGCCCTAGCTGAAACGCTGCTAGGCGCATGCAATATCACCGGATGTCGCTGGCGCACCGCATCACGTAAATTTTGATCAAAAGGAATAGCCCCCGTGTATACCAAAGCGACCTCAATAAACTGCTGGCACACGTTATTTAGGGTCTCAAATACCTGCCGGCCCTCCGCTTCGTCTGCCACCATATTGGCGAGTATCCGAAATCGACTGCGGCCAAAATCCCTATTTAATAATTTAATCATGGCGTAAGCGTCAGTTATCGAGCTCGGCTCATTGCAGACCACTAACAAGACCTCGTGGGCCGCGCTGACAAAGTTCACCACCGAATCGGAAATCCCCGCCGCCGTGTCAACAATCAAGACATCCAACTGCTCAGCGATCTCACTAAACGCCCGGATCAAGCCCACATGCTCAAGGCTAGACAGCATGGTTAAGTGTCGCGTGCCGGATGAGGCGGGAATAATTTTAATGCCTGCCGGCCCCGTTAACATGACCTCTTGCAATGAGCAGCTGCCATCGAGAACATCCTCGATGGTTTTAGTGCTGCGCAAACCCAACAGTACGTCGATATTCGCCAAACCAAAGTCGGCATCAAGTATTACCACTCGCTTTCCCGCCTCAGCAAGCGCGACACTGAGATTAATAGCAACATTGGTTTTACCCACCCCGCCCTTGCCGCCGCTGACGGCAATAACCTGCACCGGCCGGGAACTCACCCGTTCACCTGCGCAGCGCTGATACTATGCTCACGCCAAGGCATACCAGGCAGAAGCCGAGAATAATCGCCTATTTGCTCTACATTACACATCGCCATAATCTTTTTAAGCAAACGCAGATCAACGCTGTTCACATCAACCAGAAGCACAAGGCGACCCGAATCGACATAGGACTGAAAATGCACCAGGTCTGGATTGTTTTCGGTCAAACCAACAAAACCACCTTCCCACGCGCCGAAACACAAAAAGCTCAGCGGTAGCGAATAAAAAAGTATTGCGCGCGCCAAACCCTCGTCCAAATTAAATACTGAAACAAAGATCATCACCAATAGACAACCGAGCAGAAACCCCCAGAAACCGCCGCGCCAGGCCCGACCATAAAGATTGCTAAGCAGCAGCTCGGAGGCAACTGGCACCCCCATACGCTGCACATCGGCGGTATGCTTACTGACCACGCACCAGCGCCAGCCGGTCAAATGAGGCTGATTCAGCATGTCGGCGACTTCCCTGAGCTTGCTAGGGGTTTTACTTAAAAATATGAGGCGGTGCTTCATCTAATCTTCCTGATTTCATCGCAGAGACTGTAGGCGTTCAGCGGCGCTAACAACTTCAGTCAATCGTATGCCAAGCTTATCCTCTACCACCACGACCTCCCCTCTGGCAACCAAGGTACCGTTAACCAAAACATCGAGCGGTTCACCTGCTTGCCGGTCCAACTCAACAATCGCACCCTGATGCAACTGTAATAGCTCTCTGATTGGCATATCCGCACCACCCACTTCAAGGGTAATGCGCACAGGAATATCGAGCACCATTTCCAAGTCAGGTGCCGCGGGCTTGCGATCTTGGAGCCGAGCCCCAGCATGTTGAAACGCGCTAGTCGCCTGAAACCCCTCGTGCGCTCGATCATTACCCGGGGCGCCCGCACCACTGCGATCAGCGGCTTCAATTTCTTCTTTGAGCGCCCGACGCTGGCGGCGCAGCTCATCTTGATTATCCATGACCGATATCTCCAAGCACGTTTATCATTATAATTAGGCCCGTCGATCAATAATTTTCAGGGCTAGCTGGCCATTCGCCACACCCAAACTTGCCGTGGCCATCTCAATACCACTGGCTTTTAATACTGAGCGCTGCCCAGCTCCAAGTGGAATAATATCGCCCACTTTCATACTGGCCACTTCCCGTAAACTCAATACCGGCTGCGCAATTGTACATCGGGTGGCGACGCGTAAATCCAGCAAGGAATCACGCAGAGCAGCTTGCCAATATGGGTCTTCTACCGCTTGATCAGCGCTTTCCTTTTTACTTAGTTGATCTCGCACCGGCTCCAGCATCAATTGCGGCAGTGTAATATGAAATTCACCGCCACCGCCGCCCTCCAGTTCAATTTGAAACCGACACAAAACCACGGTTTCGGACTGCCCTGCAATGGCTGCCATGGCGGGATTTACTTCCATGGCAAGCCCCTCGCACTGAACGTCTTTGAACACACCCCACGCTTGCTGGTAGTCGCTGAGCGCACGCTTCACCAAGCGTGCAAGCACGCGGCGCTCAACCGGACTAAAATCACGACCGTCGGCACTTCCCTGGCCGCCACTGCCGCCAAAAAATATGTCAACCAATCTAAAGACTAAACGCGCATCAAATACCAACATTGCGGCTCCCTTTAGCGGGTGAACACGCATCAAGTTTAAACTGGTCGGCACATAGAGCGAATGCAAATACTCGCTATAAGGTAGAAACTGCAGATCGAGGGCGACAACATCGACTCCCTGGCCCAAAACATCCGAAATACTGTCGCGAAAGCGCTCTGCAAATCGCTTATTAAGCTGCTCCAAGCCCGGCAATCGGCGCTTTTTCGGCTGCCGCCGGCTGGCCAAGTCAAAAGATCGCGGTGGCGCCTCACTATTTTCTGCGCGAACGCCTTGGGCCTGCACATTAGCCAGCAAGGCATCGATCTCTGCCTGGGATAGTAAGTCTTTAACCATATGGAAACACAACCGTCAGCGCTGCAAATGAATCATCAACACCAATGAATGCAAGGGGTGAGCCAATTATTTTTTATATAGAATCAATCACTTAGAAAAATCACTACTGTCAACAAATTGACAAATCACTATTCATCCAGCAACCACGCCAGCGGCTCGCCCAACACTTAAACTTGGCCAAGCCATTTATTAAGCGAGACCATGGCCTCCTCAAAACTGCGCTGGGTATTGCCAAAATCTTGTTCTATACCGCTAAAACTCGCATCGCGACCACGCAGCTCTAAACCGCGAAACTGCTGCGACAGACCCACCGCCCCCAGTGTGGCGGCGCCGCCTTTCAAACTATGGGCGGTCTGGCGCAGTGTTTCTGCGTCGCGATCCTCAATCGCTTGCGCTACTTGCACTAAGCGCTCACGGGTATCCTCTTCAAACTCACTAATCAGAATATGAACGTCGGCGTCCATAAACTCGCGCAACTCATCTAATAAACTCAAATCCAAGGCATTCATATCTGCATCATCCATGTTTTTTATTGCCCAGTTGCGCACTAATTTTTGCGTCTACAACCTCAAAACACATCTATTTTACGCGCATCAAGTATTATTTCACCCACTGCCGCCATATGTTTGGCAATGCTGACTATCTCGGCGCGCGCTGATTCGATTTCTGTTGGACTAAACCGCGAGCCTAGTGCGGCAATCGCCGCTAACTTATCCGCAGACAGATTACCAAGCAGTTGCTTGCGCAGCTCTGCGCCGGTACCTCGCAAGGCCGGAGCCAAAACTTCGGGGGCGAGCTGAGCAAGGAGTATTGCCAAGTCCCGCGGCGCCATATTAGCAATTTGAGCAAAGCCAAACATAAGTTCCTCTACCCGGGCTGCACTCTCCGGCTGGGCATAACGCAGTCCGTTTAACAGTGTACTTTCCGTCCCGACATCCATTTCATTAAGCAATTTGGCGGCCATTGAGTCACCTTGCAAGACCCTGCCAACGGGACGACCGAGGTCACTAAAATACTGCTCCAGCAGCCACTCCAGCTCCTCCAACGCAGCGGGAGTTAGCGATTTAAGAGCCGATAAGCGCGCTAAAACATCAACGCGCTTTGCCTCGTCAAAGGCAAGCAACACCTCACTCGCTAAGCGAGGCTCAAGACAGGCAACGACCACCGCCTGGATCTGCGGGTGCTCGCGCCGAATAATACCTGCGATAGTAGCGGCATCTAGCCATTTTAATTTTGCGATATGCTTTGCCTGACCATGAAACGCCAGTCTATCACTCATCAATTTAGCGCGATCTTGCCCTAGCGCCTCCTCAAGCAGACTCGATACTGCGTCGCTAGCACCAAGTTTAACCCCAGAAAAATCAACGACATCCAGATGGAAGCGACGCAAAATAGCCTTGAAATCAGCATTGTTTGGCGCAGACATCATCGTCATCGCCTCTGCCACTCGATGTAAGTCACGGGGCGCCATAGCGCGCATCACCGCTGCCGCATCGGCCTTTTCTAATGACATTAACAGCGCCGCTGCCTGCTCGGTACTCGATAAAGTTACGCTTGCGGAACTCACCATAGACACAAAAAACTCCCAGAACACAGTGATGACATTGCGCCCCCTTGCCAGACCATATTATTGACGGTCATCATTTAGCCAAGCACTTAATACCCCAGCAACCCGACCTGGCTCCTGCTTGGCAATCGTTTTCAAAGCCAGCAGTTGCTTTTGATAATCACTCACTTCTTGCGCTTTCAGCAGGTCACGGCGACGCTGGCGGCGCCAAAGCCACAAAACCAACAGCCCCACGGAGACAAATGCCGCTCCTACAACTGCCCGCCAAGCCGCCAACACCTGATCACCCACACCGCCACCTTGAGAGTGGCTTGGCGCGAAGGCATGAAACTGAACAACAACTTTGTCATCCCGAACTGCGTTTAGCGCTAGGCCAGACCACAATATTTCTCGCAAACGTTGCGCTAACGAGCTGTCTACTTCTGGGCGATTAATCAATAGCGTGACTTGCCTAGAACCCGGCCTAACATCATTTATACTAACGGTAACGCGAAAGTCCACCGCTGCCACAAAGGGTTCTATTAGTTGCTGCGACTGGCGCTGAAGTTGAATTTCACGCAGGCTAACATCGTCGGCACGCCTATCTTGAGCACCATACTGAGGCTGCCCTGTGCTGAGCAACTGCGGCCAAACCACCTGCGCAACCACGCCGCCGCCAATAACCAGCAGAGCAATGAGCATCGCCGCTATTAAGTTGCCCGCTAAACTCTTCTTAAACAAAGTGCACTCCACCTTACCCCACAAAGCCATCGTCAAATATTTGACAGGCCAGTACATCCGATCAATTGACAGCCTAAATCCGTCATATTATTGACGCTCGTGCATGACTGACAAGCAAAACCCGCCACGCCAAACGCACGATGCTGAAATAATGCAGAAAGCGGGCCAGCACCGGAGTGCGACCCATAAGTGATGAAAAATTCTAAAAGACAGGCTTAGACATCTGGCCTCAGAGCTGCGTGATCTCGATATAGTCACTTCTTGATGACAGTGGCACGCCACCAGAATCGATGGTTTGACTGGAGTCAAAACCATATTCTTTGCGTTCGCCCGTGCGGTCAATGGTGAGATTGGCGAAATCGAATAATTCGGTATCTGCCATTTGTGATGGGGCAATGTTTTGCATAGACGAGAAAATTTTCTCGATGCGGCTGCCATCGGCCTTTTCCCAATCTAGCAGCATTTTACGAATATTCTGGCGCTGTAAATTCTCCTGTGAGCCACAGAGGTTACAGGGAATAATGGGGAATTCTTTGTACTGCGAGAACGCTTCAATATCCGACTCACGGCAGTATGCCAGTGGCCTTATAACAATATTGCGTTTGTCGTCTGACAGTAGCTTGGGGGGCATACCCGACAGCCGCGAGCCGTAGAACATATTCAAAAACAAGGTTTGCACAATATCGTCTTTGTGGTGACCCAGTGCAATTTTGGTCGCGCCGATCTCTTCCGCAAAGGCATACAAAGTACCACGGCGCAGACGGGAGCAAAGCCCACAGGTAGTTTTGCCCTCAGGAATCTTTTGTTTCACAATCGAATAGGTATCTTTATTGACGATGTAATACTCAATACCCAGCCCATCAAGATACTCAGGCAAAATATGCTCTGGGTAGAACGGCTGCTTTTGATCCATATTGACCGCGATCAGCTCAAACTTAACCGGCGCGCTCTTTTGTAAATTCATTAAGATATCCAGCATGGTATAGCTGTCTTTACCGCCAGACAGACACACCATCACGCGATCGCCCTCTTCGATCATTTTGTAGTCTTCAATCGCCTGCCCTGCATGGCGACGCAGGCGTTTTTGCAATTTATTGAACTCTAGCTTTGGCAAACTGGACATAGCACTTAAAATCAATCGAGGCTGGGGCTGCGCATTATATAGAAACCATGGATATGCGGCTACAAAGTAGCCAATGGAAAGACCAAGAAACCACCAGCACGGCTCCGCTCACCACTTAAAATCAAGCAAAATCCGCCGTTTTTAGCACTCTTCACGGCTCAGCACTGGCAATCCGAGGTTGAGATGACTATCATTAGGCCGCCAAAATCTGCTGGCACGAGGTGTATTGGACACGGCCAGACCCCGGCACGGGTGCATGTCGGACTGTGTAATCCACATCCGATCGCACCCGCTCACAAATCAGCCACTCATTCAGAAAGGGAATCGCCCAATGAAACAACCAGTTCGCGTCACCGTTACCGGTGCAGCCGGCCAAATTGGCTACGCTCTACTTTTCCGCATCGCCTCTGGCGCTATGCTGGGCGACGATCAGCCCGTTATTTTACACTTGCTCGACATCACTCCAGCCATGGACGCCTTGCAAGGCGTGCGCATGGAACTGGAAGATTGCGCCTTCCCATTATTGGCTGGCGTAGTTTGCACCGACGATCCAAATGTCGGCTTTAAAGATGCCGACTACGCCCTACTTGTTGGCGCACGTCCACGTGGCCCAGGCATGGAGCGTAAAGACCTGCTCGAAGCTAACGCGGCAATCTTCTCTGTTCAAGGCAAGGCCATTGACCAGAATGCCAGCAAAAACATCAAAGTATTGGTTGTCGGCAACCCCGCTAACACCAACGCGCTGATCGCTCAACGCAATGCGCCGTCGATCAACCCACGCAACTTCACTGCCATGACGCGTTTGGATCACAACCGCGCCATGACCCAGATTGCCATCAAAACCGGCAAAACTGTGAACGACGTGACCAATATGACCATTTGGGGCAACCACTCTGCCACTCAGTACCCAGACCTTTTCAACGCTAAGGTTTCTGGCCAGACTGCAAGTGACTTGGTTGATCAAGCATGGCTCGAAGGCGACTTCATCCCAACTGTACAGCAGCGCGGTGCAGCCATCATTAAAGCCCGTGGCGCATCTTCTGCCGCATCTGCAGCTAACGCCGCAATCGGCCACGTGCGCAGCTGGGCGCTGGGCACCGAAGGCGACGACTGGGTTTCTATGGGTGTATACAGCGACGGCAGCTACGGCATTGCTGAAGGCCTGATCTACTCATTCCCTTGCCGCTGCAAAGATGGCGAGTGGGAGATTGTTCAAGGCGTTGACGTTAATGACTTCAGCCGCGCAAAAATGCAAGCTTCTGAACAAGAGCTCGCTGAAGAGCGTGACGGCGTTAAACACTTGCTTCCTTAAGACTTAAGCAAGTATAAAAGGCGACCTTCGGGTCGCCTTTTTTGTGCCCCAATAAAAACCAGCACCACAAAACACAGAATAAAAACAGCGGTGACAGCTGTTTAAAAATACCTTATCTTAACTCTTTTGTTTTCACTGAAAACTTACATTACTTTATTCGGTAACACAGGATGCACACCATGAATGTCTCAGATGCCATCTCGGCGCGCCGTTCAATTCGCGGCTTTAAACCAGACCCGGTCGCACCCGAGCTACTCGAGAAAATATTCACTACCGCAAGCTTGGCACCCTCTAACTGCAATACCCAGCCCTGGCATATTGTCGTGGTTTCTGGCCAAGCAAGAATCGACTTACAAACAGCCATTTTTGCAGAAATGAGCGCGGGCAAAGCGCCCTCTCCTGCCTTTCCACCTGGCGACCAAGGCCTAACCGGCGACTATAAAGACCGCCAATACCAATGCGCTTTTGGCTACTACGGCACCATGGGCATTGAACGTCACGAAAAAGACAAGCGCTTTGCACTTATGATGAAAAACTGGGAGTTCTTTGGCGCACCCCATGTTGCCTTCATTTCCATGCCCACCAGCATGGGGCCTGTCAATGCGATTGATGTCGGCATTTACCTTCAAACTCTCATGCTAGTATTGGTTGAACACGGACTGGCTAGCTGCCCACAGGGTGCGCTCGCCTTTTACCCAGATGAAGTCAAAAAGATCGCCAACATCCCAGAAGGCAATGGCATTATTTGCGGGCTTTCCTTTGGTTACGAAGACGTCGGCGCACAGATAAACAAGGTGATCATGGATCGCGCACCGCTTGCAGATACCGTGCAATTTATAGACTAAAAGTAACGACATCAGTACATGTTCAGGCTACGAATTGAACCGCGTAGCCTGAACAATTGGCATCAATGACTAAGCCTTGGCATCTACCCAGACAAGCCCCGGTGTCGACGAAATTTGATGACGCCGCCCTGCACGATTGAGCGAGCGAACCCCCGCCTGCAAACGCACCCTCAACTCCTCACGCCAAGCGGGCTTTGCAATATAATCGTCGGCGCCCGCATCCATGGCTGCAATTAAGTCGACCGAGGCATTACGGCCGGTCAGCATTATGAAATAAGGACGCCCTAAATCCTCGTCCTCAGCCAAGCGCTGACAAAACTCCAGGCCAGTCATGCCAGGCATCAACCAATCGCTCAGTACGATATCCACCTTCCGCTTTTTAATAAACCGCAAAGCCTCAGTTGCGTTCTCAGCAAGTATTGGCGCCATACCCATTGACTGCAAAACGGCCTGCAAGCGCATTCGCTCCACTCGATTATCTTCTACAACCAAAACCGTGACCTTCACCTCGGACCCGGCGCGCAGCATCTCGTTTTTTTCAAAAAATTCCATACATCACCTACCCGTCAAATTTACGCTCTTCGCTTAAACAGAACAGAGCAAGCTTTAAGCCACCGGACGAAATACTTGTAAGCAATTGAATTAAAAGAAATATTAAAACACGCCACACTCAAACACGTCGAATTTACCCCATCTCGCGGCAAATGCTTAGCAATATGCAATGCTTTTTGCGTAAATCGAGGTAAAGGCTGTCGTCTATCCACTGACTACTTACGCCCTGTTCTTAAGCACCTAGGCATGACGGCCAATTTCGCTCCAGCCGGCATATCAATAAAGACCTCGACGACGGTAAACTGCAGGTGGTACTCCCCGACTACCACATGGACACATCGATCTTTGCGGTGATGCCCCAGCGCCGTCTCGTTCCCCTGCGCGTTAAAGCCTTTATCCAATTTTTAGAAGAACAAGTGACTGAAGAGAACTGGGCTTAACGCCGCCGTTACGCGATGAAATGCTAAACCACAGGCCCGTCTGGCGGCATGTCGCCACCAGAATCTGCTTCTGAGGTAGCTAGGGCATCTTCGTCCATACGCGGGTCGAGTTCAAAAATCACCGGCGAGGTCACCGATACGGGGCGGAAAGGTTCAGTTTCATCAACAATCGGCATCTCGTGGGATTTACGACGGATGGCAATACCCAAGGTAAAGCCAAGCAAACTCAGCGCAGAAAATACAAACAAGCCCTGCGGGCCCAGCAAGGACATTAGCAACGAGGCCAGTGGCGCGCCCAGCGCCGAGCTAACGCCAAAGATAAATAATATGCCGCTGCCAATTAGCACAAAATCGCTAGGCTCGGCGTTGTCTGAGGTATGAGCTAAACAGATTGAATACATGGTCATTGCCGACGCGCCCCACAATACCGCGAGCAGTAATAGGAAATTCCCACTGGCGGGAATAAAGGCCAAAATCAGGGACACCACGGCACCAAAAATACTGGTAAAAAACAAGACTAGCCGCCGGTCGTAATGATCAGACAAACGCCCCAGCGGTAACTGAAAAAGTGCGCCACCCAATACCGCGCCGCTCATAAACAAGGTCAGTTGCGCAGTATCTAAACCGAGGCCCCGCGCATAAACCGGCCCCAAGGCCCAAAATGCGCCAGTAATTAAACCACTGCACACCGCGCCTTCCATGCCCACATGGGATAGCTGCCACAGCCGCTTAAAGTCGAGTTTTACGACCTGCATCGGCGCGGGCGCCAAGGTCAGAGTAAGTGACACCGGCACAATCGCCAGCGACAACAACACCCCGGCGAGGCCAAACAACATTGGCCCCGATGGCTCAGCAAAGTTAATCATTTGCTGGCCCAAAATAATCATACTTAGATTAATTACGGTGTAGGTCGACAGCAAGGTGCCTCGGGTTTCCCGCGTGGCGCGGTCATTCAACCAGCTCTCGATCACCATGTATAAACCAGAGATACAAAAGCCCAGCACAAAGCGCAGCACCAGCCACACTTCAAATACGGGCACGGCGTGGAATAAAAATACAATGGCAGAGAAAACCGAGCCCAAGACCGCAAAGCTACGAATATGGCCAACCCTGCGCACAATATGTGGCGTCATTAGGCTGCTAACCACAAAGCCGACAAAATAGCAGGACGCAGTAAAACCAATCTCGGTGGGGCTAAATTGCTCAATCTCGGCCCGCAGCGGCAATAGTGTTAGCATCATGCCGTGGGCAAGTAGCAACAAGGCGTCGGATAATAGCAGCGCCGTAAGGGGCAGTAATAAACGTCTCATGAATCGTCCATTTTAGGAGCTACAACCGCAATGCTATAAGGCGGCCCTAAGTTTCTATATGCTATAGCATGTGTATGTATCTTATTGTACTAAACTAGTCACTGTTAAATCTAAAAACTAAGTCATACGTATCACAAACACCGTTGGGCAGCTAAAATGCACTCCGCGTGTTATACGCCATTCACCCCATAAAACACCCCGCTAAACTCGGGCAGCTACTTTACGAAAACTAATTGGATTTATGCTTAGAGCGTTATTTTTCTCAGCGACTTCAGCCCAGAAGCGAAGCAGTAGCGCTGCCATGGCGATGTTCTGCGTCCTACTCTGTGCACTGCCCGCTTGGGCTGAGGATTTCGCTAGCCTAGAAATTGACGGCGGCAAAAGTGAACTGCACAAGAATATTCGCGCTCACCTCGATCTTGACGACATTCCTTGCAATACCACTGAAGCGCGACTGCGCAGTCGCTTACGAGGCAGCGACGATAACATTTCCAAAGCCCTGCGTGCCCTCGGCTATTACCATGGCAGCTGGGTTTTACGTCGCGAACACGCGCGTATCAAGCCTAAACTCATTAGTAACAATCCAATCACCACGGCAGTGAAAAAAATTGGCAACGGTAAGTCGGCTAAAACCAAAGCACAGGCTGAGGCTTGCTGGCTACTAACGCTCGAATTAGCACCCGGCCCACAAACCCTGATAAAGCAATTGGATGTAAGGATTATCGGCCCAGGTGCCGGTGACCCGCTGTTCAGCAAATACCTGAGCAAGCTCCCCATTGCCATCAATGACCCGGTTCAACACGAGCTTTACGAAGAAACGAAAAAAACCATTAATCAACGCGCGCGCAGTGCCGGCTATCTTGACGGCAAGTTTGTGGAAAACCGCTTGGAAGTGGATACCGACCGGCATAGCGCCGCCATTATCTTAGTCTTTGATAGCGGCACAGCGTATACCTTCGGGGAGATAGACTTTGGCCCCTCGCTGCTCAAAACCAGCTTCCTTGAACGTTACCTTCCTTTTAAGCCCGGCGACGCCTTTGAACCGAATAAAATTGTGCAACTACAAAACAATTTAATCAGCAGCAATTATTTTTCCTCAGTCAATATTGATCAACAAACCCCCGACCCAGAAAGTCGCAGTGTTGACCTGAGCATAACAAGCACTGATAAACCAAAATACGAAACCACCGCCGGTATTGGCGCCTCAACAGACACAGGGCCACGCGTGAGTTATGGGCTGCGCAATAGGCGGGTGAATGACGACGGCCATACCTATCAAGTGGCGAGTCAGTACTCACCCGTTTTGTCCAACCTCAGTTTTCAATACACCTTACCCGGCGCCAAACCGTTGACCGACAAAATACAGCTGGCAACCGGGGTTGAGCGCAAGAAAACCGACACCTCAGACAGCACTAGTTACCGCGCTGAAGTGGCACAAATTTCACTGCAAAATCACAACTGGATTCAAACCCTGAGCCTCAAGTTTCTCCGCGAGAACTACGATATCGCCGAAACGAGCAACACGTCTACCCTACTCATGCCAGGTATCGGCTGGTCGCGCAGCGAAGCCAATGACCGCCGTTACCCAAGCCGAGGCTGGCGAATCAATACCGCCGTGCGCGGCGCGCTGAAAGGCCTAGTGTCTGATGTCAGCCTTGCCCAAGCCGAGCTCGACGCAAAACTGATATTCCCGCTATGGGGCGGCCGTATTATTAGCCGCGGTGGACTCGGTGTTACCGCCCTCGATGATTTTTCAGAATTGCCCGCCTCACTGCGCTATTTTGCTGGTGGCGACAACAGTGTGCGAGGCTACGGTTATGAAACCCTAGGCCCGGAAGACGCTGCAGGCGAAGTGGTCGGCGGCAGCCATCGCCTTACCGGCAGCGTTGAATACGATCACCGCGTCTGGGGCGACTTCGCGCTTGCCACGTTCTATGACGCCGGCAACGCCTTTGATACCAGCGATTTCACTTTTTATGAAAGCGCCGGTTTTGGTCTGCGCTGGTTATCACCTATAGGCCCGGTCAGAGTCGATTTTGCGTTTCCCCTAAAAGATGGTGGCTTCCACTTTCATTTATCCATGGGGCCGGATCTATGATCGCTACCCTCTCCCGCTATTTATTCCGCATACTACTGGCCTTATTTGCCCTGGCCTCTTTATGCGTGGCCAGTGTTTACCTCATACTAGACACCCAGCGTGGCAGCGACTGGCTCTTACACCGAGGCCTGTCGCTACTCTCGCCAAATGCCGAGTTCACCTCTTATAGCGGCAGCTTAGCGCGAGGCATACAGCTCGAAGGCCTGCATATCCCCCTAGACGGAATAGACATCCAGCTCGGGCAGTTAGATAGCAGCTGGAATTTATGGGGCGTACTGAGTGGCAGCTTAGCCATCAATAAACTGCACCTCGACGAACTGCAAATAAAAATAAACGCTAGCGAAACACCCACAGCAGAGCCGAGTGCGACACCTCCCGGCCCCTGGCCCAGTTTAAGCCTGCCCATTGCTATTGCTATCGACGACCTCAGAATCACCCAGCTGCAGCTTATTCAAGGGGAAGATATTCAAAACATTGAACAAATAAGCCTCAGCGCGGCGCTTGGTTTAATGCGCAGTAAAATTAAAGCCCTAAAGATTCAAACCACCACTCAGCGGCTGAGCTTGCACGGCCGAATCAACAATACGCCGCCCTACCCAATGGACATTAATGTGGATTGGGAAACCAGCATAGAGGAGTTTGGCCCCCTCAGTGGCAAGGCTCAACTCACAGGTGATTTACGCAAGCTGCAACTGCGCCACCGTTTAAACCAACCCGCCCTGCTTGACTCGAAGGCCGAAGTTCGTCTGCCCTACCGCGCTGAGCAAATGGCTATAGATTACCGAGAAATTCAACTTAGCCTTAATAACCAGTGGCGCGATTTCAAAACCTCGACGTTAACGCCCTCTGAGGTGGCATTGCAGAGCACGGGTAGTTTGACCATTGAAGGGAGCTGGCAGGATTACCAGTTAAACCTAGACACCGCAATCAGCGCAGACCACCAGAAAGTGGCGACGACGCCAACAAGGACCTCACAAATTACCGCCAGTATCGCTCCAGACACGGCAAACATACTAAACACGGTGTTCAAAGAACCCAGTCAGTTCGCCGCCAAACTCAGCGGCAATCAACTGAGTATTGTCATTGCCACGCTTGATGCGAAAACCGCAGTCGGTGAGCTAGCCGTAAAAGGTAAGGTCAATGCCAATAATTTTCTCAATAATACGGCTGCCAGCGCTAAGCAAGCGCTGCAGTGGCAGCTCGCCATAACAGCCAAGAACGTGGATAGCAGCAGCCTCACTCCCCAATGGCCGGCGCACTTATCGGCCAAACTAAACAGCAATGGCCATTGGTTGGGCGACCGCTACCAGCTGAGTGTCGACATTGAATCCCTTAACGGTGATTTTTTGGCGCGAGCTGCCCAGGCCAGCGGCCAAATACAACTTAGCGAGCGCGGCCAGGAATTTAAGCGGCTCAAGTTACAACTCGGCGATAACCACCTGCAATTGCACGGTAAACTTGCTGAAACCAGTTCCCTGGACTGGCAGCTCGATGCACAAAACCTCAGCCAAATTTTGCCTCAACTCAGCGGCGCATTGACTAGCGAAGGCAGCCTGCGCGGTGGCCCCTTGGCCACACTATTTGGCCCGCTAAGTAGCGCCACCAAAAACACACCGCAGATCAACGCCACCGCGAGCGCCACCAAGTTCCAGTATTTAGCTTACTCCATAGCGCAGGCCGACCTAGACGCCAAATTAAGCGCAGACCAAAGCCTGGCACTGAACGTCAACGCCCAAAAACTCAATGCTGGACCACTCTCTAACGCTGAAATTGTGCTGAGCGGCACCGGCACGCTAGAAAATCATAAGCTCGCCCTCACAGTCGCGGATCGTAACCAGCAACTTGAATTAAACCTCGCGGGTGGCGTAGGCAATGCCTCAACATCCGCCAAGGCTAACGCTAAAGCCCAAACCACAGGCACCACATGGCGCGGACACATCAAGCACCTCGCCGTAAACCACCCGCTATTAGGCCCTTGGCTGTCTAAGGCGCCAAGCTCACTGCTTGCATCGGCGAACGAGGTACAGCTTGGCGATCTCTGCTTAGTTCAAGAACAAGATACCGCGCCCGCCAGCCTCTGCACTGCATTCGCCTTCAATGACGACACCATAAAGCTCGATGGCAATATTCAAGGTCTGTCACTCAATCGTTTCAGTACCAGCCTACCGCCGGGCTCATCTCTGCAAGGCAAGGTCGACAGCGAATTCAATGTAGCCGGGAAATTAGACCAACTCACTGGCCAATTCGCGCTAACAGCAGAACCGATTCTCATCCGTTACCAGGCCGGTGTTGACGAAGATGCCCTTGAACACCATGCCAGTTTAAGCGCCAACGCCAGCCTCAAAGACAATCAAATACACAGCGAAATGGAATTTGCGATTGCCGAAGTGGGCAGTATGAACGGCACACTAAATACCCGCGGTTTGGATCCCAGCAGTGCAATTGAGGGCTCAGTGAGCAGCCAATTTGACAACCTGCTTTGGCTGGGCGGCTTCTTTCCTGAACTGGAAAAACTCGACGGCAGTCTAAACGCCGAGCTTGCCATTAATGGCAGCGTCGCGGCACCCGCGCTGGTCGGCGCCGTGGGCCTCGACAATCTTCATATGCAATTGCCCGCCGCTGGTCTCGCGCTCAACTCTGGCAGCGCCACCCTTCACTTGGCCAATGCTGGCGACTGGCAGCTAGACGCAGGCATTAGCTCCGGTGCTGGCCGCATAAACCTCATCGGCCAAGGTGTTTTTGAGCCAGGCAACGGCCCCACCGGCAAGATCGCCATTAGCGGCGAAAATTTCACCGCCGTTGATCTTACCGATGCCAAGGTGCTTATTTCACCGGATATTAATATCAGCCTCGCCGCCGAGCTTATTAAGATTCGAGGCAGCCTCGCAATCCCTCAGGGGAATTTCACCTTAAAATCCCTGCCCGCACAAGCCAGTTCAGTGTCCGCAGACGAAGTGATTATCAGCAGTAAAAGCGCGGCTACCGCCGCCGCCACTAGGGCGATTGACACCCAGGTCACTATTACTCTGGATGACAGCTTTCAGTTCACCGGCTACGGTCTAAGCACCCGCTTTGGCGGCAAGCTCAAAATAGTGCAAAAATCGCAAACGGCAGTACAGGCCTTTGGCAGCCTCTCACTCTATGACGGGGTGTATAAAGCCTACGGACAAGACTTAAGTATTCAGCGCGGCGTCCTGTTATTCCAAGGCCCTGTAGATAATCCCGGTTTGAATATTACGGCAGTGCGCGAGGTAGAACCCTACCGCGTCGGCATCAATATTGGCGGCTTCGCGCAGGATATACGCAGTGATTTATTCTCTGACCCCGCTATGCCGCCCACCGATGTGATCTCAATGCTCATCACCGGCAAAGCGCCCGGCGCAATGAGTCAGTCTGATGCCAATCAAGTCATGAATGCCGCGACGTCACTGGGTATATCCCAGAGCAAAGGCATAACCAATACTCTGCAAAGTACCTTTGGCATGGATGTGTTAAATTTTCAGGGCGGCGACAGCTATGAGGAAAGCTCACTGGTGGTGGGCAAGTACTTAACGCCAAGTATTTTCATCAGTTATGTACAAAACCTATTTACCCCAGCAGGCAGTGTTCAGCTGGACTACACCCTGAGCAAATCGCTGGGCTTAAAAGCCCAATCTGGTGAAACGCAAAGTATTGACCTCTTGTACCGGGTCGAGCACGGCAAAGATTAAGTGCGCTAATTTAGCTGTCACTACCACACCGTTTTCATCGTGCCGCCATCCACAACCAAGGTAGCGCCGGTAATATAGCTCGCGGCCGGCGACAGTAAAAATGCCCCTGCCTTACCAAACTCAACAGGCTCGCCATAGCGACCAAGCGGTATCGTCTGCTCATTGGCGCGGCGTTGATCACTAATACTAAGGTGCTTAGCCTGCGCTTGAAGCTTGTCTAAATCCTGCATGCGATCAGTGGCAATTAACCCTGGTATCAAATTATTAACGCGGATATTTTCAGCCGCCAACTGTTTTGACAAACTTTTGGCCAAGCTCGTCACGCCCGCCCGCATAACATTGGATAGCAGCAAAAAATCGATGGGCTCTTTAACTGACGACGACGTTAGGGTCAATATGGCACCGCCACCTGCGCTGCGTAAATGCGGCAGTACCGCACGTACCATCCGTACCGCGCTCATCAGCGTTAAATTAAACGCCGCCTGCCAACTCTCATCATCAAAGGCATCAAACTGACCAACTGGCGGCCCGCCTGCATTAACCACCAAACCATCGATCCGGCCGAAATCGCTATGCGCTTCTGTTACCCACTGCTGAATACTTGCGCCGTCACTCGCGTCCATCACATAGGCCTTTACCGGATTTCCGCTGCGACCGGTCAATGCAATGGCGCTCGCCTCAATAGTTTGCGCGCTGCGACTCGCAATGGCCACAGACGCACCGTTTAAAGACAGCTGTTCGGCAATTGCCAAGCCCAAGCCTTTGCTCGCCCCCGCAACCAAAAACACTTTACCCTTGATTTGCAAATCCATATTGGCCACTCGTTGTTCTATTACAGTAAGAATGAAATCATACTAGCGGGTCTATTAAAGGCACGCCGCCAATCACTAGCAATGGCCACCGAACTTAATCAACCGAGACGGTTAGACGGGAATTGGGTAGAATAACCCCCAAAATACGTCGGCTCAAAACTTGCTTTACTTAAAGCGTACTGATGCTGACTCAAGAAAACCTAAAAAACACATGACATCAGATATAATCGCTGTCAACATTACCGCACGATGACGGGCGAATACATTATGGCAACTGACACGAACACAAGCACAAGTTATCACCACGGCAATCTCCGCCAAGAATTGATGGAGCTCGCCGAAAAGCACCTCGTTACCGGCGGCATTGGCGAGCTGAGTCTGCGCGCGCTTGCTCGAGAAATCGGCGTTTCACAAACGGCTCCTTATCGGCACTTTAAAGACAAAAATGCCTTGCTTGCAGCGCTGGCCACAGAAGGTTTTCGCCGGTTCTTTGCATTGTGTGAAGCAAGCGAAAATGAACCTAGGGCTGACCTAAGCTTATTAATGTTTGGCTTGAGCTATGTACAATTCGCCAAGCTCCATACCGAAATGTTCCATCTCATGTTTGGCCCGGTATTACAGCCTCGCAATGACTACCCAGAACTGTTTGCCGCTGGCCGCGAAGCGATTTACAAAGTCCGTGCCGGTGTTGAACGCGGTTTTAAAACCAATGTTATTCGTCAACTCGACGATGTTGCATCAATGGCACACACCGTTTGGGCAGCCGTACACGGCGTTGCGAGGCTAATGCTTGACCACGGCGATACTTATGGCTATCACCGCGACCTCGACCTTCAGGCAGAAAAATCTCTGCGTATGATGATCGCAGGTCTTTGCACTGACCCCAGCGATATTTCTAAATTACCGACAACGCCAAGCCCAGCAGCCGAATAAATTATTCGGCTGTGATTCACCGTTATAAGCGGCCCAATACCAATAATGGCGGCGTAGTAAGTACGGTTCGGCAATAAAACCACCCCGTTGCAGCCATTGTCACCGCGCCCAGTACTGGCACCACCAAAAACACCTCGCCATGCCAAACGCCGTCCATATCCAACACCCAACGCTGCACGCCATAAAGCGCGATATTACTGCCTAGGGCGGCCAACAAACCGGCTAGCAGTCCTACTGCAGAAAACTCTAACAGCAAGCCGCTGGCGACAAGTTTTCTGCTCGCCCCCAAGGTACGCAATATGGCATTTTCGTGTAGGCGACTGTCTAGGCTTGCCTGCACATTCGCCACGCTCACTAGCAAGGCGCAAACCACAACCAATAGCAGAACCAAGCCAATGGCTGCACTCACCTGCGCGACCACGGTATTCATTTGCTTAATCACGGCATCAATTTCAATCAAGGTCACCGTGGGAAATGCCCGCAACAACGCGGTAAGCAAAGGTTTGTCGCCCTCCGCCAAATAAAAACTGGTGATATAACTCCCAGCGTATTTTTCTAAGCTGCCCGGCGGAAACATAAAATAGAAATTGGGGCGCATACTGCTCCAGTCCAAGCTGCGAATACTGCTAACCTCCGCCTGCAAAGCCTGCCCGCCAATATTAAAGTTAAGCACTGAACCAAGCTTAAGATGCAATTGTTCGGCAAGCTCCTGTTCTACTGAAACAGCAATATTGTCAGCGCCGTTAACGCTCACCTCGGGCCACCACGCCCCCGCCTCAAGACGGTTGTCTTCAGGCAACTCCCTGGCCCAGCTCAAATTTATTTCTCGATTAACATTGCCGCGCTCGGCATCAATACCGTCAATGTCCTTAAGTAGCATTTCATTAATATGCGTCAAACGGCCCCTGACCATGGGGTATAAACCCGCATCTGCAATTTGGTGCTCAGCAAAAAAAGCATCCAATGGCGAAATTTCATTTGGCTGAATATTAATTAAAAAATGATTAGGCGCACCCTCGCTCAATTGCATTTGCCAATCAGCCAATAATGTTGATCGCAACACGCCCAAGGTGGTTAACGCCATTAACGCTAAGGCAAAACTTGCCACCTGAAAAGCATTGCCAAAGCGTCGCCGGTATATGGCCGCAAGTGCCAGCCGCAGTGCGCCCTGTGAACGACTCGCCGTTGCGCGCCGAGCCAGAGAAATCAAAAACAGCACCAAACCCGCGGCCAACAAACCTAAACTCAGACTTGCCAGTAACAGCGCACCGCTAAGCTGAATGTCTTTGCTATACCACCACATCAATAGCCCAACGCCGAGCAAGCCAATCAAACCACTGCTCAGCAAGTCATCACTATTGTCAGCAAGGTCTCGGCGCAATACCCGCAACGGCGCCACTTTGCTCAAGCGCCACAGCGGCGGCAAGGCAAATACCGATGTGGATACCACGGCGGTAATCGCCCCGACCATAAAGGGTCGCCAGCTTGGCGGCGGGATTTCAATATCAATTAAGCCCTGCAAGCTACGGAACAGAATTTCTTGCAAGCCAAAACCCAATAAGCCGCCCAGCACAATCGCCCCGCTGCACAACAGGGTAAGTTGACCAAGATAGCGGTATAAAATTTGCCGACGCTGGGCGCCCAGCGCCTTCATTACGGCTACATTATCGGTATTGCGGTCGCCGTAGCGCCGCGCTGCCAAGGCAATTGCGGCGCCCGCAAGAGCCACGCCCAAACTCGCCGCGAGCAACAAATAGCCCTCTGCCCGTTTTAAGGTATTCGCTAGCGCCGGCTGACCATCGCGCAGGTCTTCCCAGCGTTGTCCCTCAATTAAGTGCGGCGCAAGCCACGCCGCGTAAGCGTTGAGCTGTTCAGTATTGCCTGCAAATAAATAGCGGTAGCGCACCAAACTACCCGGCTGCACAACCTCGGTGGCCGCCAAATCACGGATATTGATCATTGCCCGTGGTGCCAGCATGTCATTCATGCCGCCACGATCAGGTTCACTGAGCAGTGCCCGGCCAAGCCTGAAGTTCGCTTCACCTAAACTGACTTCATCGCCAAGGGCTAAATTCAGCAATGCCATTAAGCGGGAGTCCAACCAAATTTCACCCGTTTGGGGGCCCCGATTGACAAGCTCTACCTCACCAAAGGCCGTGTCGCTTACGCCTAACTCGCCAATTAATGGGTAGGCTTCTGACACCCCGCGCACCGAGGCCAATTGCATATCTTCATCAGCAGCGACCATCGAGCGAAAGCTCACCACACTGGCAGTGCGCAAGCCCTGTGCCTGCGCCTCAGTTAACCAGTTCTCAGGAATACTGCGGGCAGTTTTCAGCACCCGATCTGCGGCTAAAAAATGATGACTCTGTTGCGTCATGGCGCCGCTGAGCCGCTCCGAGAATCCCGCGATGCCGGTAACAATCAGCACCGCCAAACACAGGGAAAAGCCCAATAGGCCCAGCTCGCCGCCCCGCCAAGCGCGGCTAAAATTACGCAGTGCCGCCACTATATTCATAGCGCATCCAGCGCAGAATCAATTGGCTTCGCAACGCCGTCATTATCAAATTCTTCACTCAAAACGCCGTCGTGCATCACAAATTGCCGTTCGCAGCGCCGCGCGAGGGGTAACTCATGGGTGACCAGTACGAGGGTGGTATCGCTCTCGCTATTTAACGCAAACAATAATTCAATAATGCGCTGACCGGTGTGCTCGTCTAAATTCCCGGTGGGTTCGTCGGCAAACAAAATATCCGGCTCCACCGCAAACGCACGCGCCAAGGCAACCCGCTGCTGCTCACCGCCAGAGAGCTGACGGGGGTAATGATGGCCACGTTCAGCCAAACCGACCTTATCGAGGAACACTTTTGCCTTAGCTGCCGCGCCAGAACGGCCGCTCAGCTCAAGCGGCAACATCACATTTTCCAATGCGGTTAAACCCGGCAATAGCTGGAAAGATTGGAACACAAAGCCGACATGCTTGGCCCTGAGACTAGCGCGCTGATCCTCGGTCATCACGCTGATATTTTGGCCGTGCAGAAATACCGCGCCGCTACTGGCATTGTCCAAGCCAGCCAGCAAACCCAATAAGGTGGACTTGCCCGCCCCAGACACGCCAATTATCGCCGCGCTCTCCCCCGCCTTGATTTCGAGGTTAATCCCTCGCAATATGGCAAGTTCCTGGGCACCGCTGGTGACCGTTTTACAGAGATCTTGTACTCGAATCATGTTGAAACCTGTGTTTTCATTTTATTCACGCCTACGTCGCAGCGCCGGATTACTTTTACTCTTGAGCTTGATATCGCTAGGCACAGCGTCTGTTGCCTATGCGAGCGCCGCCGATAAAACAGCCAATATACTGGTGCTTGGCGACAGCATCAGCGCAGGCTACGGCTTTGACCCCGCGCTGGGCTGGGTGACGCTGCTCAGCATGCATATCCCCGAAACTTACACGGTGGTCAATGCCAGCGTCAGCGGCGAAACCAGTGCCGGAGGCTTAAATCGTCTGCCCGCGCTATTAGCTGAACACCAGCCGAGCATCGTCATCATCGAACTTGGCGGCAATGACGGCCTGCGCGGTTACCCCGTGAATAGCTTACGTAAGAACCTGCAAGCCTTGATCAATTTAAGTATCGAGGCCGGCGCCCAACCACTGCTCCTCGGCATGAAAATTCCACCGAACTACGGTAAGCGCTATACCGAGGCCTTTGCCGCCAGCTATGCAAAAATCGCAAAGGCCAATGATCTACCCTGGGTAGACTTTTTCCTCGACAATATCGCCACCAACAGCAGCCTAATGCAAAGCGATGGCATACACCCCAACGCCGACGCCCAAACATTGATAGTACAGAAGGTACTGCCAGCACTGACACCCCTGCTGAATTAAGTTTTGGTAAGAGAAGGCATAAGCAAAGCCAGAGGAAGCACTATGGGTGGCAATATTGAGCAAGCGAACCCGCCACCGCCGAGATTCTTAGGCGCCGATGAGAAACTCGTGGTGTTCGACGGGGTCTGCAAGTTTTGTCATTTCTGGAGCCGCTTCATCATTCGCTTTGACACCCGTCAGCACATCAAACTTGCTACCGTGCAATCGCCAGTCGGTATCGCGCTAATTGAGCATTACCGCTTACCACGCAGCGAGATTGAATCCGTCTATTTTTTTGCCGGTGGTCGCGTATTTGAAAAAAGCACGGCGGTTTTCCAAATTATTAAGCAGTTGCCCTGGCTCTGGCGGCCACTGCTCGTATTGTCCCTGATCCCTCGCCCGATTCGCGATCTACTCTACGATCTTATTGCCCGCAATCGCTACCGTTTGTTTGGCCGCTATGAGCGATGCCCCCTGCCAACCGCTGAGCAACAAAGCCGATATTACTAACGTACCTTGCCCTACGCCCCGCGTAGGATTAACTATGCGACAGCGCTGCAAAATCACTTTGTAAACGCCTCATTACTCACGCGCTCTCCTCGGCTAGCTGCTTCAAAATACGACTGTAATTCTCAACTCCTTGGGCACCGGTCACAAGATGACGGCGGTTAAATACTACCGCGGGCACGCCTTGAATACCTTGGTCTAACCAGAATTGTTGAGCCACTCGCACGTCACTGGCAAAGCGCTGATCTGTCAATACAGCTAAAGCATCGCTGCGTTCGAGTCCGATTTCGGCAGCGACGTCCGCTAGAACGTTGATGTCCGACAGATTCTTGCCGTCGGTGAAGTGAGCCGAAAAAAGCGCTTGTTTTAGGTCGTGCATGCGCCCGAACTGATCTGCCCAATGCAATAACTGGTGCACGTTAAACGTGTTATGCATTCGCATATCGTCACTAAAATTAAACTCAAATCCTACTTGCGCAGCAGCCTCAGTCATCTGGATTCGACTGTCTTGCGACTGCTGTTTGCTTGTGCCATATTTTTCGGCAACATGCTCACGAAGATTTTGGCCCTGAACAGGCATATTGGGATTCAGCTCAAAGGGATGCCAATGAATTTCATGGGGCATACCACTTGCTTCCAACGCTGTTGCGAGCTGCCTGTAGCCAATTACGCACCATGGGCAGACGACATCAGATACGATATCAATTTGCAGAATATTTAAACCGCTGCTCATGTTTGTCTCCTTTGATTAATTACAATTGGCTAGACGCCAATGGCTTGGTGCTACCCGCGGGTAGTGTCGCCGTCCCGAAGGCATACAGTACGCCACGAATAAGCATAAAAAACATCAGATGCAGGGCAAATTTCACATCCACGTTATATAGAGTTATAACAGGTAATTGACTCAGCTGAGGCAGTGAATAAGCGATGATGTATTAAGGCATAAGCCTAAGAACTCATCATTGCGCTATTAGACTTAGCTCCCAGCGTCTTTGAGAGATACGTGGATAATCACTTCTTTTCCCACGAAAATTGCGTGAACGCTTTATCGACCGGGGTCTGGGCCAGATGATTTGTATAATTGCTCATTATTTTTTGACTAAGCCCCAAAATCACTTCTAATACGTTTTGCTGGGTAAAGCCGGCTGAATAAAAATCTTGTACTTGTTTCTCTTCCAGCGCACCGCGTTGACGTACCACCGCCAGGGTAAAGTCGCGCAAGGCTTCGAGCTTGGCACTTGGTAACGGCGTCTCGTCGCGCAAGGCATTACTGATCTCATCTGAAACCTTCATGGACTTCGCGATGCCGGTGTGGGCCGGCACACAATAATGACAGGCATGCTCCACGTTGATTGTTTGCCATACCACTGTTTTCTCGTCGGCGTTTAAACTGCTGTTAACAAACAAGCGGTGCAAGACTTGGTAACCCTCAAGCAAACCCGGGGCTTCAGCCATTACGGCATGCAAGCCAGGAATCATACCAAAGGCTTTCAACGAGCCTTCTAGCAGCGGCTTAGCTTCAGCCGGTGCGCTGTTTATGTCGTGCAAAGTAAATGTGCTCATTGATCTCGCCTTTTTTTGAGTGATCGTTCAAATAAAGAATTGATCTTATATTGCGTTATGAGCAGTGGTCAAGCTAAAATTGAGCGATCATTCAAAATTAACCCGGCCGACATCATTCAGGCCTATTCATAGAGAGACCGTGATGGCCCGCACTGCCAGTTTTGATCGCCAAGTTGCACTCGACAGTGCCGTTGAACTGTTCTGGTCAAGAGGCTATTACGCCACGTCGATGAAACATATTGAGAAGGCCCTAGACATGCGTCCCGGTAGCCTCTACGCGACCTTCGGCAGTAAAAGCGGTTTGTTTGCCGAGGCCTTAGATGCCTATGCCAGCCGCAGCAGTGATGACTTTAAGCAAATAAGCGACAACGCCGAGAGCGTTGTAGACGGCTTACAACGCTACCTCCGTTCATTTGCCCAGCCCTGTAATGACGATGCTCGAATGCCCGCACAGGCATGCATGCTAATTAAGACCTTGCTTGAAGTGAATGCCGAAGATGCCGCGCTGCGGGCTCAGGTTGACGCCATACTCGCAAACGTCGAAAAGCGGCTTTGCCAAGCGCTTGAGCGGGCGAAGGTGATGGGAGAATTGCGCGCGGAAGTTGATTGCCCGCGATTGGCGCGCTTATTACAAACCCAGATCATTGGCTTGCGATCATTTTCAGAGCGCAATGTCCCCAGCGATCAATTAACCGCGCTTGCTGATGATATGGCCGCCATACTCGATGCCTACCGCGTTCGCTGAATAAAGCTAAACCTGATGCTGCTAATGGACGTCTTATTTTGCGGTCACTAAAAGCAGCATTACACTCAGGGCGTCAAAAAAAATCACACCAAGCTCGCTGGATCCAACAACACTGCCAACTCCTCCCGACTTAAATCGGTCATTTCCACTGCCACGTCCAGTACCGGCCGTTGCTCGGCATAGGCCTTTTTGGCTATTTTTGCCGCCGCTATATAGCCGATAACAGGGTTGAGCGCAGTCACTAATATTGGATTGCGAGCGAGACTGTCCGCCATTACCACCTCGTCGATGGTAAAGTCGACAATGGCTTTATCGGCCAGCGCTCGGCAGGCATTACTCAGCAAGTCGATACTTTGCAGTAAGTTGTAGGCGATGACCGGCAGCATGACATTTAACTGAAAATTACCTGACTGCCCGGCGACGGTTATGCAGGCGTCGTTGCCAATTACCTGCGCGGCAGCCATCGCCACCGCCTCGGGTATCACCGGGTTTACTTTGCCCGGCATAATACTACTGCCGGGCTGCAGCGCAGGTAGGCGAATTTCGCCCAAGCCCGCCAGCGGGCCGCTGTTCATCCAGCGTAGATCATTGCTGATCTTCATTAACCCTACCGCCAAGGCCTTTAATTGGCCGGAGGCAGCCACCGCCGTGTCTTGACTGGCAAGCGCCTCAAACAGCGAGTCATTGGGCTTAAAGTTCAGGCCAGTATCGATACTGATTGCGGCACAAAACTTTTCGGCGAATAGATCGGGTGAATTCACCCCGGTGCCCACGGCCGTTGCGCCTTGCGCCAATTGGCAAAGCTGCTTTTGGGTATCAAGGAGACGTTTACGGGCCTTGTGAACCTGCTCTGCCCAAGCCAAAATTTCCTGAGACAACTTAATCGGCATCGCATCCATAAGGTGAGTGCGGCCGGTTTTCATAACATCGCCAAGCTGGCTAGCCTTGCGTTTAAGTACAGTCTCCAAATGTTCTAGCGCTGGCAATAGGTGATTGTGCAAGGCCAGCGCCGCGCTGATATGGATCGCGCTCGGAATAACATCATTGCTACTTTGACTCATATTAACGTGGTCATTGGCGCTGACCTCAAGGCCGCCGCTCTCACTGGCGAGATTAGCCAACACCTCGTTTACGTTCATATTTGTGCTGGTGCCCGAACCGGTTTGAAATACATCAATCGGGAATTGATCGCTATACGCCCCATCCAAAACCTTATCTGCAGCGCCAACAATCGCCTGAAATAGGTCTTCCGACAGCAGCTCCTCTTCGCGATTGACCATAGCCGCACAGCGCTTTATACGCACCACTGCGTGAATAAACTGCGCGGGCAGAACCAAACCGCTTATTGCAAAATTATCGAGCGCGCGCTGAGTTTGCGCCCCGTATTTCGCCGAACTAGCGACGTTGACCTCGCCCATACTGTCGCGCTCTAGCCGAAACGTATTCATGGTTTCTCCTCCCTAGCCAGCAAATTTACGCTTAAACGCCGTCATAACATAAAGCGCTTAGCCCTATGGCAATGATAATTCGTGTTATGTCCCCATAAGCCCTAAAATATATCAGCCTTAACATGGAGACCAATATGCCCACAGACTACCAAAACACTAGCACAGAACAGTGGCTACAATGGGACAAAGACCATATTTGGCACCCATACTCCTCGGTACTGAACCCGCCAGCAATGGTTCCTGTGGTGTCGGCCAAGGGCGTGAAACTCACGCTAGCGGATGGTAGTGAACTTATTGATGGTATGTCATCTTGGTGGTCAGCTATACACGGCTATAATCATCCAGCGTTAAATGCGGCGGCAAAAGCCCAGCTCGATGATATGTCTCATGTTATGTTTGGCGGCCTTACTCACCCCGCCGCCGCCAGCCTAGGAAAACGCTTGGTAGACATAACCCCTGCGCCACTCACCCGTGTATTCATCTCTGATTCTGGCTCAGTTGCTGTAGAAGTCGCCATTAAAATGGCACTGCAATACTGGCATTCTATCGGCCAGCCCAACAAAACCCGCTTGCTCGCCCTGCGCAACGGCTACCACGGTGACACTTTTGGCGCGATGGCGACCTGTGATCCCGTCACCGGCATGCACCATTTATTTAATAAGGTTTTGCCAGAACACCTATTTGCCGAGGCGCCCAAAACTGCCTTTGGCGAATCCGCCACCGAAGCGGATTTAGCGAATATCACATCACTCTTAAAAAACCATCATCAGGAGTTAGCTGCGGTGATCCTTGAGCCTGTTGTGCAGGGCGCCGGGGGCATGCGCTTTTACGGCGGCGACTACTTAAAACAACTGCGTGCACTTTGCGATGACTACGATGTATTACTCATTCACGATGAAATTGCCACTGGCTTTGGCCGCAGCGGCAAACTCTTTGCCTGCGAGCACGCGGGTATTAGTCCCGACATTATGTGTGTCGGCAAGGCGTTGACCGGCGGATACTTATCCTTAGCGGCAACCCTGTGTAGCGAAAAAATTGCCCACGGTATATGCGAAGGCGAAGCCGGCGTTTTTATGCACGGCCCCACCTTTATGGGCAATCCATTGGCATGCAGCATTGCTAATGCCAGTATCGACTTGCTCTTGGCCAGCGACTGGCAAGGTAATATTCAACGAATCGAGGCAGGTCTGAAGACTGGCCTAGCCGCCGCGGCCGAGCTAAACAGCGTCGAGGCCGTGCGTTGTCTGGGCGCGATTGGCGTGATTGAAATGAAAACGCCAGTCAATATGGCCAGTTTGCAGGCTAGGTTTATTGACAGGGGAATTTGGATTCGACCTTTTGGCAAGCTGGTGTACACCATGCCTCCCTATATTATCAGCAACGCCGATCTCGCTCTGCTTTGCCAGCAGATGGTCGCCGCCTTGGCCGCAGAGGAATAAACCCAAATGAGTAATGCCAATTTTAAAACCTGGCTTCACGAGATTATTTTTGGCACCGAACCTGGTCCCGGTCGCAACTTCGACATTTTCTTGATTGTGGTCATACTGAGTAGCGTCGCCGCTTTGTTCGTGGATTCGGTAGCATCTATTCACCAGCGCTACGGCGATTTCTTATTTGGCATAGAAGTTTTTTTTACCATTTTATTCACGTTGGAGTATGGCGCGCGAATTTATTGTTCACCTAATCGACGCGCCTATATATTCAGTTTTTACGGCTTAATTGATCTACTCGCGACAATACCCACGTATCTTTCCATCTTCATTCCCGGCGCCCAGCACTTATTGGTCATCCGAGTATTCAGAGTGCTGCGAGTTTTTAGGGTATTTAAGCTTTTTCACTATATGAGCGAAGCCAATGTGCTGCTGCGTTCTCTGCTTGCATCACGGCGCAAAATATCTGTTTTCCTCGTTTCTGTGCTGACGGTAATCGTGGTTTTTGGCGCCTTGATGTATTTAATAGAAGGCCCAGAGAATGGCTTTACCAGCTTACCCAGAAGCATGTACTGGGCGATTGTGACCGTGACCACCGTCGGTTATGGCGACATCGCACCCCACACCCCACTGGGCCAACTCGTTGCTGCCATGGCGATGATAACGAGCTACGCCATTATCGCCATTCCCACCGGCATTCTCAGTGCAGAATTAATTCAAGAAAGTCAGCGTATGATCACCAACCGCCAGTGTGTTAACTGTGCAAAATTTGGCCACGACAAAGAAGCCAATTACTGCAAGCACTGCGGCGAAAAAATGCCGCCGCCTCAATAAGCACAATGGACATAAAATAAAAAAGCCAGTCGCGACAAATGAGGGGGAAACCGCGACTGGCTGAGGGAAAATTCACTCTATATAAATTGCTGTATCACTCGACCTTACTTGCAACAATCAAATTAACGCCGAGCAAGAAAACCAGACTTATTAAACCCTATGCCTTAATAAGTCTGGTTTGCATTTTAAAATACAAATCTAGCGCCCAGCTTCACGGTGTCCATATCCCCTTCCCAGTTTGAGGCTGGCGCGGGAAAGGTCGAGTCATCAAGGTCAATTTTGTAGCGATCGTACTCTAGTGCCACAACAATATGCTCACTCACCTTTAAGTCGGCACCGACACCGAAAAAGGGCTCATCGCCATCATAGCTTTGCTTAAATCCTGCGGCGCGGAGATCGGCATCCCAAAATAACTGCCCTGCTTTTGCATAAAGGCCCATTTGCTCGGTTAAGGGCAAACGACCGACCACCGCCAAACCATAGCCATCAACACTGGCCTTACCGACATCACCACCAAATGAACCGAAATCAATATAGCTAGCTTCAAAGCCTAAAAATTGATTGAGTTGTGCGCCCACGATGGCTTCTTTAAAATCATCGTCTTCATCAAAATCGCCACCGCGATCCTTATAACCACCGTAATTGGCCCCGATGTAAGCGTGTGGCCCTACCGTTGGATTTGCAAACGCGGTAGATGCTAAGGTTGTTGTGCCAATAACAGCGGCAAGTAAGGCCAAGCTATGTGAATATAATGTGCGCATAAAGTTTTCCTCTATGAATTGAATTCAAATTTGGAGAATGAGTAAATGCGGGCCAATGGCCCGCACACAAGCGGATTACTCAGCTTCTTCTTCATTCTCTTGAATCGCTTTCCAGCGACCAAGATACTCGTCACGACTTACCGCGCCATCTGAATCAGTATCGATTGCAGAGAAATATTGGTTTAATGAGTTCTCTGATTTCGCTTCACTTTCGTCGAGTGCGCCGTCACCGTTCTGGTCCAGTGCAGTAAAAATTGCGCCGCTCGCCTCATCAGTGCCCTGCATAGCGCCCTCGCCCTGCATAGATCCTTGGCCACCCAAGCTGCCTGAGCCCATGCCGCTGCCCTGCTGGCTACCTTGCTGAATGTCAGTATTCACACCACCTTGGCCACTACCTTGGATCACGCCCGATACCGGCTCTGCCAAACAAAATGAACTTAATGCTAAACCTGCGAAAACTGCTGCTATCTTTTTCATGGTTTTCTCCTTAATCATTACCAATTTTAAATAATCGGAATAATTTCTGATTTATCAAATTCACCAGTGACACCTAAATTTTCCTTGCCTGTTAAAGCGTTTCTGCGGCGTCGTCTAGACAATTGCAATGGCTGTGCCAAAATTTATTTTATAATAAAAACAATAACTTATGATTTTGTCGCGAACTAAGCCACTAGGGTCGCGGTCAAATCGTTGGCATTTGGCAACACATTGCCAACATTAAATAATTTAATTAATTATTTCAGTAGCTTAGCTAGTCTTTAATTTGCAACATGCTAAATTTTTATAAAATGGAAAGGGGTAATAGCGATTTTTATTAGTAAAAAACTCAGCCTTACCCAGCAATGGATAGGGACAACCGTGCTGTCGATGTTGCCGCTTATTATTGCGGTAACCTACGCCGCCTTAGAAATGAGCAGCCAAGCGCGTGCCCAACAACGTTTGGTCATGGACCAAGCGCAAATATCTCAGCTTAGTATTACCGTTCAAGAACTCAATAAGGAAATCGAGCGATCAGCACGGCAGTACCAGCTACTACAAGACCAAAGCTTATTAGAAATACTAAAAATCAAGCAGCATCAGCTTAGTGAAAGTCTCAGTAAAATTGAGCGCCAATTACCCGAACTTAAAAACAGCAGCACATTAACGAAAATCGAGCAAATTACTGCAGATATCAACAAGGCATCACGTAGCGACGACCCCAAACAAAAACGACAATTAGCTACGCTTTACGCAGATTTAAAGAGCGCCAGTAACGACTTACACAATCAACTAAGCAAGGCAGTTCAAAGCAATTTAAACAATGCCGAACAAGCCTTAAATAATGTTTTATGGCGCATGCTAATTACTGGCTTACTGGCGCTACCTGCAAGTTTGCTGCTACTGGGCGCAAGCTCCATCATCGTTACCCGATCCATACGCCGCTTATCTCTCGCCATTAACCATCTTGGCGAACGCAGCTGGGACACACCGATTGACATTGACGGCCCATCCGATTTAATCGAGCTCGGCCACCGATTGGAATGGATGCGGGTTCAGCTACTAGGTGCCGAGCAATACAAGGCGCAATTCACCCAACACATCACCCACGAACTAAAAAGCCCGCTCGCTGCCATAATGGACGCAGAAGCTCTTCTCGCCGATCAAATTCCGGGGCAACTCAATGACAAGCAGATGGCGGTACTCACTATTTTGCGAAATCAAGCCGAGAACCTCCAAGAGTTAATTCAACAGCTACTCAACTTCAATGCGGTATCTCAGGGTATAGCCGCCCACAAGGAGAAAATAGACTTATCTCTTATGTGCAAAAATTTAATTGCTCGTTACCGCAGTTTTTTACCGGATACCGCGCTCAACATTAAAACCCCTAGTAATGGCCAACTCGTTACCGGTAATGCCCAGCTGATCGAAATGATTTTGAGTAACTTACTGTCTAATGCCATTCACTTTTGTCGCACCGGCGGTGAAATCGCGATTAATTGGGGGCACTGCAATATTAAGCAACACAGCCACGACGTTAACGCCCCCCCAGAAGATTGCAGTCATTGGTGGCTGCAGGTCAGCGACAATGGCCCCGGCATTGATATTGACGAACAAGAAGCTGTGTTCCGGCCCTTTTATCAAGGCAAGAACAAACGACACGGTGCCTTGAAAGGCAGTGGCATTGGACTGGCCATTGTTAAAGCCTGCGCCGAACAGGCCCAGGCGACACTGACATTAAAATCACAAAAAGACCAAGGCGCAGAATTTACCCTCTGCTTTCCTACGCAACGATGAAACGGACTATGAATAGAATTCTACTACTGCTCAATATTTCACTACTCGGCGCGTGCTCCTTAGTTGCTCCTGCCCCAAAACACGCGTCGGCTCCCGTAAACGACACCGCGCCGGAGGTAGTGGCAATCCACGTACCAGCGCCCGTGATCGCGCTGCTTGCAAAACGCCAGGCCTGGTGTCTACTGCCAGAAGACGAACGCTTACAGGTGCAAGGAATTTTGCAGACGCGAAACAATAGTACCAGTCAATTCCAGCAATTAATTTTGGCCACATGCGCACCTGAGCACAACGCAAAACAAAGTCGTGCATTAATCACCATGCTTAATGCTCAGTCACTAAGTGAAGCCGAGCGGGCCTTATTGAGCCTCATCGACGATACCAACCGCGCCTTACTGCAAACCCAGCAAGAGCGTGACGTATTTCAGGCCAAGCTGCGCCACACCATTGACGGTATTAGCGATATCGAAGCCCAAATCAATAGCAATGAAACCCAGCAGTTAAGAGGTCAACAATGAATACACAGTCGCGTATAAAAATACTACTAGTAGACGACGATCCCGGCGTATTGCAGTTGCTCTCAATGCGCTTAGAGGCATTAGACTTTGAGGTAGTCTGTGCCGATGGTGGCAAAAGTGCACTGGCAACGCTGCAAAAAGAGTGCGCAAATATTGTTATTTCAGATTTACGCATGGACGGTATGGATGGCATAGAACTCTTCGAAAAAATCCAACAACAATATGCTGGCCTACCGGTCATTGTACTTACCGCCCATGGTTCTATTAAAGAAGCCGTGAGTGCGACCCAAAAAGGCGTTTTCAGCTTTCTCACCAAGCCGGTCGATAAAGATGAACTGCTCAGCAGTATTCATCAGGCGCTAAGTTTTAGTGTCGACAGACCATCCGGACACAGTGTTGGAAGCAATATTATTACCTGTTGCGCGAAGATGCAGCAGCTACTGGAGCAAGCAAAATTACTGGCTAAAAGTGATATTAATATTATGATTCGCGGTGAAAGTGGCACCGGCAAAGAGCTCTTAGCCAGCGCGATACAAGCAGCTAGCGATCGAGCCGACCAGCCATTTATTGCAATTAACTGCAGCGCCATTCCCGCAGACTTATTAGAGTCAGAGTTGTTCGGCCACGTTAAAGGCGCGTTTACTGGCGCCAGCCGCGATAACAAAGGGTTGTTCGCCAGTGCCGATGGCGGCACGGTATTCTTAGACGAAATTGGCGATATGCCTGCTCCCCTGCAAGTAAAACTACTCCGGGTGCTGCAGGAACAAAAAATCAGACCTGTCGGCAGCCAACAAGACATCAGCATCAATGTTAGAGTGCTTTCTGCCACCCACCAACACCTTGAAGATGCCATTGCGGATGGGCGATTCCGCGAGGACTTATATTACCGTCTCAATGTCGCATCGCTTAGTTTACCGGCCCTGCGCGACCGCCGCGCCGATATTCAACTTTTAGCAAAACACTTTTTACACAATATTGGTTTGCGGGCTAATAGCAAGGCAAAGCGTTTTTCACCTGCAGCGCTGTGTGCGCTAATGGCCTATGATTGGCCCGGTAATATACGCCAGTTAAGCAATATCGTTGAACAACTTGCAGCGCTTTCGCCCGCCGCGATTATTGGCGAGGCCCAAACCATCGCCGCCCTGCCCCAATCAAAAAATCCCGCCAGCGAGCTCCCACCGCTCGCCGAAGCTCGAAAGAAATTTGAACGCGAATATCTAGAGCAGGTGCTGGCCTCGACCAAGGGAAATGTTACCGACGCGGCGCGACAAGCCGGCCGAAATCGTTCAGATTTACATAAGCTCATCAAAAAGCACCAGCTAAACCCCGATATTCTGCGCAATGCTAAAACCTAAACAGCCGATGACGCACGCCGCTAGCGCGGCTCGCCGCACTCAGTCTTGGTCTCGATTAGCCTGACTTGGGGCGCGCCGCGTTTAAGGGGAATTGCTTCGCAATAGCTCGCAAGTAAGCATAAGCACTTTTGTTCTTTGACGTTGAGAACATAGCGATAACTACATCGCGAGAGGGTGAAACATACAGCGCCTGGCCGTCAAACCCGGATTTAAATAGATCGCCATCACTGAACAGCGCATCCCATTGCGAAAGGGCATTAACCGGCCGCTCGCCTAGTTTACTTAAGGCATTCTCAGCCGCTTCTGGCGCATTTTGATAGTGTGGATTGCTTTTGAGATCTGTAATTTTATTCAGTACAGCCCCAGGTAGCGTCGCTTCATCACGTCCCGCCGGCGTATACAGCAAGCCAAAGCGGCCGAGATCACGAAGCCGTGATGCAAACATACCGTGTGCGATTGCGCGACCATCGGGGCTTAGACCCAGCAAAGCGTCAGCTTCTGCACCTATTTTGGACCATACTCGCTCTTGAACAACATCGGCATATCGCTTATTGCTAAGAGCTTCAATGAGTAATGCCAATATATTGGTGTTTGCCGACGAATACTCGTAGCGCAAACCGGGTTCAGCATGTGAATCCATTAGTTTTAATGCTTGATTGTGCGCAATTGTTGTTTGGCCCGTAGTGGACGCCAAGATACCTTCCGCGCTGATAAGCCTACCAATACCTGATGAAGGGTCGACATAATCTTTAGCGGTATCTACCGCGTCGATACCGCTGGCCATATCAAGAATATTCTGGACCGAAATCTCCGCCCATGCGCTTGCAGAAAATTCGGGCAAATAGTGTGCAATTTTCTGGGTCGGGTCTAATTTCTTTTCATGAATAAGCTGCTCAACAATGAGTCCGGTGATGACTTTCGCCAAGGACCACCAAAGGTGGCTATCACTTGCACGCATACCGGGATACGATTCAAAAACAATATTCCCTTGGTGTAAAACAATAATGCCCTGCACCCGACTTTTCGGATGAGCAATCATTTCCTGGAAGCTCAAATTTCCGAGTTCCGTCACTACCCTTACCTTTCCTAGCTTATGCCGCAATTTCTTCACTAGGGACTTCACTTCCCCCGTGCGAGAAACCTGCTGATGCGGAAAAAATTGCGCCATATTTAAATAGGTATAAAGTGCCTGATTTTTGCCTAAGGCAAGTTTTATCGGTGCAAAGTCCGCTAAAACCGTGTCGCACTGACTTAGCGAAAAGCCATTTTTAGCGACAGCAACTGGCCATATTTCATTATCAGGCTGGTCAGCGTATGCACCTGGTGTATTAGCAATCAGTATTACGATAGCTACAAGCCACCGCGCAAATGCATAATTCATTGACGCTATTATTTCCATATATGGATATTCTCCCTGCCATTTAAAGGCTCCCATAAGTAATTATCCGCGTCTCTATTACTCGGCATTGTTTTGCGAAGAAAACCATAAATATTCTGCACAATTTCGCTATGCAATGCTTCTCGCTGCTTTTTATTCTCTTCTGTCCAGGCAAAGCGCATATAAATTTTATGGTCGTCAATAAAATTGCCAAATATAAACGGAATATCTAAGCCGTGAAACGCCCCCATTTCAGAGCGCCAGGGCTCCGGGTAGTTAGCCCAGGCAAACTGGTATAGGTAAACAGCGGGAAGCTGCTTTGCATATTGTTTGCTGTATTTCTTCACTCGCTTTTTTACAAATAGATTAGCGAAGCCAACCCGAACATCCCGCACAAGCCCTGACAAAAAGCCCAATTGTTGATTAATCGTTTTGTCGCGGGGCTCGCCGTTCACCAGTGGCCAGATTTTCTCGGCACTCCGGCCAAAACCTTTTATCGGTGTGAGCGTGGTCATCTCATCCTTGGTACCGCCGATCATTAACGGAACGCGGCTTAGGGCCTTAGCGACGGGTTTGTCCGGCGTCTCAACGCTCGACAGCACCGTGCCATCCGCTACTATAGCTGGCGACAGCCCAAAGCCAGAGGCATTAAGCAAATCCCTTGTCGAGAGCTGATATAAATAATCTCGCATTTGCGTAGTCGCGTTCGCCGCAAAGCGATCGACGCCTTCGCTGTCAACGGCAAACTCCAGATTCTGTGACGAGAGATTACTAAGTAATTTATCGGTTCGCTTTAGAGCAGTCTCCGTAGATGCTGAAAATGGCAAGCCCGAAAAGCTTATTGCCCCCTGAAACTTGCCCTTTGCCAGCGGTGACCGCAGTAGCGCAAGCACCGAGACCGCACCTGCAGATTGCCCTGATATCGTGATCGCCTTGCTATCGCAGCCGAACGCCGAGCAGTTTTCACTAAGCCAATCGAGCACGCGAATCATATCTAGCAGAAAATAGCTGCCGGAATCTTCTGCAGGATCGCCAGTATGGAGAGAGGGACTTTGTAATGAGCCAAAAACGCCAAGGCGATAATTAGCCGTAACAACAACCGCATTTGCCTCCTCTGCCAAGCGCTGACCGTTATATAAAGGATGTGCGGAGTCGCCAACGATTCCTGAACCGCCGTGGAAAAACACCAATACCGGTAGTAATCCTTTTGGCGACACCGGCGCCCAGATGTTTAGATACAAGCAATCTTCTGAGCCATATGGCTTATCGAAGCTCGCTTCGTTGTCGGTGCTATAAAAGGAGCCTATTTGCGCGCAGGGGCTGGCAGGCGCCAATGCCGGCCTAATACCCGGCCACGATGCAACCGGCTGTGGCGCGCGCCAGCGTAACTCACCAATAGGTGGCGCGGCGTAGGGCACCCCTAAATATTGGTCTATATGTCCGTTGCGCTTACCCGCAATGACACCCGAGCTAATCTCTGCCGTTGAGGCGCTGGCGAGCTGAGCGCAGGCAATAACTATCAACGCAATGAATATTCGCTTGATCATTTTAATTTTTCTCTGGCGTACGAAGATCAGCCATTGGGGTAGCTGCGAGTGTTAGTGTCATTTCAGTGAAGGCAATCGTTTCGCGAAACAGGCGCTGATAATTAACTTTGTCTGCGGTACTGACACCCCAATTAAACAAGTAGTTGGGACCAGCAATATAATTTGCGGTGGGAATGCGACTACGCCCCCAAAAGACCTGCCCTTCTCCCGGCCACACATGGTCATGGAACAGGCCCTTGCCTTCCGGCCGTGTTGGCGGCCGAATAAAAGCGGGAGCTGCGTCGGCACGCTTTAAGGCGACTTCTGCGGCGGCAATCAACGGCGGAATATTTGGCATAAAGAACCAGTACGGTTCTGGGCGTCCCGTTGGCGTCCAGCGGCCACCCGGCCCAGCCACCCATTCCTCGGCCCCTAAATGCTCCAGACATAGCACCGCTGCAATACGTTCCAGGGTGCCATCGTGTAGGTGCTGATCAATAAAGCTCTGCCCGCCTTGCGCGCCGGCAAAGTGACCTGAGCTTAGCAAAATCATAACGCTGCGCGGTAACGCGGCCCTCGGTAGTCGCGCAAGGTATTGCGCCATGCCGACAATCACGTTTGGACCATTATCCTCGATGCCGTTAGGCCCATCGGTATGACTATTGAGCACCACGAGCTCGTCAGATTGACCCGGTATAATGCCAATCAAATTACTACTGTTAACCTTGGCAATGCGTGCCTCTAAAGTGAGACGAAGCTCAACATCCCCATTGGCCATATTGGCTAGGTACTTAGCCGTGTCTTGGTCAACATATAGTGCAGGCACATTTCGATTGATAGCATCGTAGGGCGCATACATCCCGAGGGCATTATTGCTCGGCTCATCGAGACCGATGATAGCCGCGCTGGCCCCAGCGCGGTGGAGCATATCTAGTTTTTTAGCGAGAGTACTCAATGCAAAATAGCTGCGCTGATATGGCGTGTCAGCGTGAACACTGAGCGCAGGATCATAACGACGCCACGCGGCACTCTCAAAAACCGCCAAGGTAGATTCTGGCTTTTTGAGGGATAGCAGTACAATCTTCCCAGCAAGCTCACCCTCACCATAACGTGCATCTGCGCTAATGAGTTTGAGCTTACCAACGACGCCGCTCGCGGACGTCGATCCAGAATACGGGAGATAAGCTGCTGTTGGTAATGACACTGCGCCTTGCGCACCCATTAGCTCCAAGCCCCAGCTGTCGGCCAACCATTGATTGAGTTCGACTGGTTCGCGATAAATGCGATCTACCCCGGCGCGCTGTAAACGCTTTTGCAACTCATCAATATACGCCTCATGGGCAACGCTGCCTGCGGCGCGTAGGCCGCGAGCATCGAGGTCTAATTGCCAGTCTCGGTGCTGATCTATCGACACAAATTGCGCAGGATCAAGTGCGGTTGCCGCAGAAGCAGGCAAAGCCTCCATTGGCCACGCTGTATCGGCATTCACGAAGCTCATTGACGTCACATAAACCAACAGCATTGTGATGAATTTGAAACGCAGGGCCATGACTAGAACTCCAAGCTAACGCGGGCGCTAATGGTTCGCGGCGCATTAAGAATCGCAAAATCGTTTGCTGAAGGTGTATTTATCAAGCTAACCGCGGCTGTTTCATCGGTGATATTAAGGACATTCAGCGCGAGTTTGGGATTTCCCGTAAGCGATGGCAGCGAGAGATTTAAGCTGAAATTATAGGTACCGTAATCGTTAACAATATCGTCGTTGGCAATGTCATTATATGTTTCACCCACATAGGTATAGCCAATCAATCCAGAAACATTGACCAGCCAATCTGGCGAGCCAAAGAAAGCGAGATTGCCACTGTACTGATAGTCCGCGGATCCCGGCAAGGGTTTACCTGCAGGCACAGTGTCTCGTCCCGCTTGGAAGTCTTCAGTAGTTTTAGCATCGACGGTGCCGCCGCTCACTGTTAGTACAACCCCAGGAATTGGCGTTAACCAACGTAAATTAGCTTCAAATCCGTCGCTTTCGGCGGTGCCAACATTGTCGTAATAATTAATTTGGATGGCGTTTTTCAATACAACTAAGGCGTCTGTGTAATCGATATGGAAAGCCGTTACGTCAAACTCCAAGCGATTGTCAAACCAGCTTGAGCGCGCGCCTAATTCATAATTCCAAATAAAATCTGATTTATAGGTGCCCGGCACATTTTCCAATTCGCTCTCCGGAATATTCTGAATGCCGCCAAACCTAAAACCCTTGTTTGCCAAGAAATAAACTGAATGGTCATCGCTAAAGCGGTAGGTTACAGAGAACTTAGGGTTGATGCCCTCCTCCTCAATAGTGGTTGTTAAGTTAGCAGGAGACATACCGTTATTCACTGCGCGGGCACCAACGCCCTGGCCGACAAACCCTCCCGCGACCGTGGTCTGGTAAACTCGTGCGCCTGCCGAAATTTCCAAAAATTGCCATGGATACCACGTTAAATCGAAAAACAACGCTTGTTCCTTGGCTAAGGCGTTGGTTTCAGCACACAATACCGCGAGTTCACAAGCCACATTACCGGCATCAAGCCCTAAAGATGCTAAGGTTTCTGCCGTTATCGCGCCTAATCCGAACGCATTCGCGGTCGCATTAACGGCATTCGTTAATTCTTCGTAGCTACCCGAAGCCATATTGAGCGCCTGTGAATTCAGCACTAAGGCATAACGAATTGGTGAGCGGAGGTAATACGCTCCCAAGAGCCATTCTAGTTTCTCACCACCCACTGATTGAATTCTAAGCTCTTGTTGAAAGGAGGTTGATTCTTGATCTGTTTCAAAAGGTATAGCCAGCGCGTCTGGCGCCCCCGCAGGTGGAATTCCAGCAATACCACCATAGGAGTCAATAATATTAAAACGCTCTTTTTCCGTTCTTGAGGTCGATGAGATCACCTCAAATTTTTCAGCGGTGTACTGTATACCAAGATTATAAAGTGCAAACCGATGCTTGTTGGGCCACGGAATAAGTGAGCCCTCGGTTTCTCGCGGGCCTTCCCGTGAATCGGCGATGATCAATCCATTTTCAGCATTATAATCTTGATCAAGATAGGTGAATTTTAATTGCCATTCTTCACTAGGCTCCCAGGTCACACCAACACGAATTTGTTCGCCCTCGCCACTATTAACATCTTTCTGCGCTTGTTCTGGGCGAATATCGTCGGTGACACCGGGATACTCTCTCGTAATATAGGTCAATCTAATACCGAGATCGCCATCTTCACCAAGCAGCGGCGCGTTGACGACAATACCTTGGGTTAACGCTTCGGAACCGTCCTTTGGTGAGATATATTGTGCGAAATAGCGCGCTTGAAATTCATTAGGCAGCGCGTCATTCAAGCGATAGCGCAAGACCCCAGATAATGCCGCGCCACCAAACAGCGTCCCTTGGGGGCCTTTAAGTACTTCTACTGCCGCGAGATCAAAGGCAGATAAGTCCGGTGTAATACTGGCCGCATAGGGCTCATTGAGCGCTGTGTCACCGATAAATATACCTACCGGGTAAGGCACGGTGCTATTGGGCGACGAGCTTGTGGAGATCCCCCGCATGACAATTCGCTGATCGCCCGGCCGCGCGGCATTCGCTGTGACACCGGGGGTTTGTTCGAGCATGTCATTAATACTGAGAATCCCCTGGGACTCCATATTTTCACCGCTAATCGCGGCCATCGACGCGGGCAAATCGCGCATGGACTTCTCGCGCTTAGTGGCAGTAACGATAACCTCTTCTAGCACTCGATGATTCTTACTTTTAGCAGCATGCGTAGACGACTTCTGCACTTCGTCTGCCGCGCTAGCAGTCGCACTTACAAGCATGCTGCTCGTAAGCAAGGCAATTATTTTCCTTCCAGGAAAGTTTTTCATAATGGTGCCACTCTTTTATTTTTTTGGGTTTACATCTAGCTTTATTCACTTACTAGGGCTTGCATTGAAATTAGCAGCTCGTCATCGATTGGCGGTAAATGGGGAATTAGGCAGCTAATTAAATAGTCGAGCCGATGAACAAATGACGAGATGCGCAATGAATATTTGCCATTTTGTACCAGCGGCCTAAAAAGTGGTTCAAACTCATCGCGTGGCAACGCGGCAATTGCCTCGATATCGGCCTGAATTGGCACTGTACGGCCAGTGGTACGGGTCCGTTCCGCATTAGTCGCAATCAAACCAATTAGGGCGTTATAGGCGATGGCGACATCTTCTAGCTGCTCATCATTTTCACAACACGCTTGCTGCACTCGCACGAGGCAACGCATGTGTATTTTCCAAGCCGAGGTGCCCGCCGGTGCGTGACAAAATTTGGGGTAGACAATCTGAGTTTTCCGCACAGCGAGTAAATGTTCAATAAGCTGCTGACGAAGTGGCTGAGGATTGTTTTTATCAGGAACGGGGATTCGCTTCATTAATGCACTTAAAGCATCCCGCTCGACGGCCTCAATATTGTCAACATAGTTATACAAGGTTGCGTGATTGATTCCGAGTTGCCGCGCTAACGCGCGCAAACTCAAACTTTTAAAACCTTCTTGCTCCATCGTAAAAAGCGCCGCATCGATAATTTGCTGATGCGTGACTTTTTTGGGTCTGCCCGCAATTTTCGTAGACGGCTTTTTTGACGCGTTCATAGGCCCAACTGATGATATTATAGTATTTATAACCACGTGGTTATTTATAATTTATGACCTCGTTTACTTATTGTCAAGCACCGAATAGTGCTGCTGCCGCGGGCTAAACGGCGCTAAATCTCATTATTTTCTTATAGAACATCGGTTTAAGCTCGATATACTGCCCACAGCGACACGGCAAAAAAGCGAAAAAGGCGCAGCGAAATCATGATTGAACATCTCTCCTTTTCAGTTACGGGCCAAGGCCTACACAGTATTACTTCGGTTGTGAGCCAGAGCATCGCGCGACGCTTCCGGGGACAAGATGGCTTATGCACACTGTTTATTCAGCACACCTCAGCTAGCTTGCTCATTCAAGAGAACTACGACGACAGCGCGCGCATTGATTTAGAGCGCTGGCTTAATCGACTGGTGCCAGAGAACGACCCCCTTTACACCCACACCCTTGAAGGCCCCGACGATATGCCAGCCCATATTAAAGCTGCATTGACTGCGAGCTCCGTCGCCATCCCAATTATCAACGGTCAACTTGCCCTCGGCAGCTGGCAGGGAATTTACCTCTGGGAGCATCGCCACGCCGCCAGTGAGCGCAATCTCGTCATGCATTTAAGCAATTCGTAAACGCCATTGTTCAGTGAGGGTTAATCTCCGCAGCCTAGACTATGAACTAAGCGTCATCATTCTTTTGAGATCGCTATGCTATTCTTGGCAAAATTTCTGATTTACAGACACCACAGGAAACTCTAAATGTTGCGTTTAAAAAAATACTTATTAGGATTGGCGCTTCTGGGCAGTATTAACAGCTACGCCCTTGAACTAGGCGGCACACTTGCCGATGTCAGTATTCCCTCAAAAGGCGAACTGGTCTTAAATAAATCGAAAGTCGATTACAAAAGCTGGTCTACCGCCAGCATTCAACGTGGCTCGCCAGCCTTAATTTTTCATCTTGCTGCACGGATGTCCTCGGACAGTATTATCGCACCACTGCGCACGCGCTTAGAGGAACGAGATTTCACTCCCGGCAGCTTTCAGTCCATCAGCGTGATCAATATCGAGGACGCCATGTGGGGTACCTCCGGCATGGTCAGTAGTGAAATGGAGAAAAATAAACGTGCCCACCCTGAAGCTGTGCTGGTCGCCGATGACGCTAGCCGTGGGCGTAAAGCCTGGCAATTAAAAGAAAGCAGCGTGGCGGTAATACTGCTCGATGCGAACGGGAAAATTCGCTACTTAAAAGAAGGCAAGCTTGGCCGCAAAGATATAGACACCATTATGGCCTTACTCAATACCGAAATTTCTCGGATTGCCAGCAAGTAACGCTGGCGCCTCTGCGAAATAGCTATTTTTTAGGGCTGCCGAAGCACTGGCGGCCTTCCACTAACTTAGCAAATTTACGCAGCATTAATTTCACCCCAAGGTGCATAACCGGGCTGAAAACTGGCAAAAAATATCGACTAAAGCCCTTTGGACGCATAGCCATTGTCCATTTAACCTTACAGCTGTTGTTATCGAGTTCTTCAACCTGATAGCGTTCGGCAAAAGATTCAATATTGTCTTCACTGGCATGTGTGAAGCAAAATGCCATTTCGCGGCCACGCTCCCACGCGATAAACTCTTCGTAGCCAACTAGATTGCCCACCATCGTCACCGTGCGTGTGGTGCCAATGCCAAACGGCTGCGGCGCGGTCCACTCCACGTTGAGTATCGGCATCGCCCAGCGCGGCCAGTCGTCAGCATTCTCAAAGGAAGAAAACACATCAGCAGCACTAGCACGAACCACAACCTCCGCCACATAGCGGAATGGGGCCGTATCGAAAAAAGTCATGTCGACTGTTTTACACGGGTATTTCTTTGCCACGCAACGTCTCCAATTGAAAATGGATGTAAGTCTGATCCAAAACCAGACACAAGCAGCAGATATGAACGATGCCCAATCAATTGCTAAGCCGAAATCTAACACCGCGAGTAAAACTCAAACAAGCAATGATGATGAATATGACAAAGTCTTCATCTACGGCCATAAGGTAAAGCAATGAGCACATCGCCCGAAACATTGTCGATTTTGTACCAAGATGAAAATATCGTCGCCATCAATAAACCCACGGGGCTACTGGTTCATCGTAGCCCCATTGACCGCCACGAAACACGCTTTGCCATTCAAATGCTTCGGGATCAGATCGGCCAATATGTTTACCCTGCACACCGCTTAGACAAGCCAACCTCAGGGGTATTACTGTTTGCGTTAAACTCAGACATCGCAAACCAACTCGCGCAAGCGTTTCAGGCTCACGAGGTCGAGAAATCCTACCTCGCGGTGCTGCGTGGCTACTGCCCCGACGCGGGCCACATCGATTACCCGCTGACGGAAGAACCCGATAAGCGCATTGCCCGCAGCAAACCTGCAGCACCGCAAGACGCCGTCACCAACTTCCGGCGCCTAGCGACGTACGAACTTGACGCCCACATTGAAACCTACCCCCAGTCGCGCTATTCCCTCGTCCTCGCCCAGCCTATGACCGGTCGTCGCCACCAGCTACGTCGCCACTTCAAGCATATATCGCACCCAATTATTGGTGACGCCAAGCACGGCCGCGGGCGTCATAATCGTTACTTTGCGGAGCAGCTCGACTGTCCACGCCTTCTACTTCACGCATTGCAGTTACGCTTTATTCACCCGCTAAGCAAACAGGAAATACAGCTGCAAGCACCACTAGATCACCATTTCACCGGACTCATTAAGCGCTTTAGCTGGGAGGACAGTTTCACCACCGAATGGCAAGCCGAAAAGGTTACTAAATTATAACTTACATGCATGAAACTTTCGCCGTAAGCTAGGCATATGGGAACAATATCGCTTACCGCCCAGCGTACCGAGCTATGACTCCCACGCAATAAGGGCAAGACAGGTGCAAGCTAAATGAGCATAACGAACTATTACGATTACATCATTGTGGGTGCAGGCTCGGCCGGTTGCGCCCTAGCCAATCGATTATCAGAAAACCCAAAACACAAAGTCTTATTACTCGAAGCGGGAGGCAAGGACACTCACCCTATGGTGCACATCCCTCTCGGCTTTGCCTTCACCATGAAAAATCCAGACTTTAGCTGGTGTTATCAAAGTGAAGCCGAGCCCCATATGAATCAACGCCGCATTGATCAGCCTAGGGGCAAATTGCTTGGCGGTTCGAGCTCTATTAACGGCATGGTGTATATTCGCGGCCAGCGGGAAGATTACGATCACTGGGCTGAGCTTGGCAATCGCGGCTGGGGCTACGATGATTTGTTACCGATTTTTAAACGCTGCGAACACAATAATAATGGCGAGGACGAGTATCACGGCAAAGACGGCCAGCTCTGGGTCGACAATGTCACTGACAAATACGACTTGGCGGAAATGTACATCCAGGCTGCGGTAGAGTCGGGTATTCCCCACAACACTGATTTCAATGGCGCCAGCCAGGAAGGTGCGGGGTATTTTCAGGTTAATATTCGCAACGGCCTACGCCAAAGTTGCGCCAAAACCTATTTAAAACCCATACTGAAACGTCCTAATTTGCAGATTGAAACCCGTGCCCTCGCGAGCCGCATTGAGTTTCAAGGCAATAAAGCCACGGCGTTGCGTTATCTGCAAAACAATAAAGAAATAACGGCCCGCTGCCGCGCCGAAATCATCCTCTGCGGTGGCACAATCAATTCGCCGCAATTATTAGAGCTGTCGGGGATTGGCAATCCTGAATTATTGCAACAACGCAGCATTAAGGTCACTGTTGCCCTGCCTGGGGTTGGCGAAAATTTGCAAGACCACCTCACCGTTAATACCCAGCGCGCTTTTGTTGGCTTAAAAACATTCTACGAAGACAGCCGCCCGCTGGCGATGATAAAAACCTTCGCTAAACTGATTTTTAAACGCAGCGGCATGCTGATTCACCCCGCGTCTCAAGTCGGTGTATTTTTTAAGACGGATCCCGCCTTAAACCGGCCAGATGCTCAGATTCACTTCACCCCAGCTGCGGGCACCCAAGATGAAAAAGGTCGAATGATAACCGTGCCAGGTACTACTGCCACCGTTTGCTATTTGCGACCCAAAAGCCGTGGCTGGGTACATATCCGCAGCAACGACGCGCGCGATGCCCCGGCGCTACTGCATAATTACTTGGCCGAAGACGAAGACCGCCAGAAAATGATCGCCGCCGTGCGTAAAACCCGAGCTATTTTTGAGGCGCCGGTGTTTGCCGCAAATCGTCGGGACGAGCTAATTCCTGGACCGGAGATACAAAGCGATGAAGAGATATTAGAATTCATTCGCAATACGGGTGAATCGGTCTACCACCCCGTAGGCACCTGTAAAATGGGCAGCGACCCCATGGCCGTCGTCGACGACCGTCTAAAAGTACATGGCGTAAGGGGCTTGCGGGTTGCCGATGCCTCTATTATGCCGACCTTGATCTCCGGCAACACCAATGCCACTGCAGTGCTCATTGGCGAGCGTTGCGCAGACTTTATTTTAAGTGGCGACTAGTAAGGTCTGTTGGCTTTAATTCTGCCGGTAGGGTATCTGGCAATATTCGATACCTCGCACCGGCCGAATGCCGTGCTTAGCCAAACACATTTTCATGGAGTTCATCGACAAGCTGATATTTGGTGTTGGGCCGAGAAACACGTGATCGAGCGCGACCGGCTCATGGTCTTCTAACGCTAAGGCAAAGCTCATATACGGCACTAACATGCTCCGCCCCTCGCGAAAGCTAACCGCCGCTTGACGATAATCGGGAACAACTGGCGACACCAAACGCCACTCTTGCTCCTCTTCAAATGAAGGGTGTTTGAGAATGGCCGCCAACCGCAGTAAATCGCTTTCTAAATGCTCAAAGAGTTCGTGGTATACATCGCGCTCCACACCATCATCAATCTCTATCGCTAACACCTCAACGGCATCGAGCACTTGGGCGATTAATTTTTGTTGCGTGTGGCGATCATAAATACAGCGCCCCATGCGAAATTCCTGCACCTGAGCACAGCGGCTTACGGTTTCAGGGTTAAACCCCAGACTAGCCCCCTTGCCGATGGCGCTATAACCCCGCCACTGACTCAGCAAATTGCCATTAGCCCGAAACGACGCCCCAAACAGAATATGACCGTTAGTGATGCGGTTTTTCACCCAGTCTAAAAAACTGGTAAGTAAATGCGGGCGACTGTGGCCGCTATTAATACGCTCAGCCACTTCACGCTCCACCAAATCGGCAGTGTGGCGCAGTTCCGCCGAGTCATTCATATATCGAATATCACTGGCCCACAGAGTGCGACTGCCAACAATACCCAAAACGCCGCTTAAGGAAGTGTAGTGATAAAGTGTTTCCTGAGGCTGTTCCGAAAATAGTGCCTCGGTTATCCTGCTAATCATAACCCTCCCCCGTTATTCACCGCGTATTTACGTGTAAGTATAGACTGCCAGCAGTTGATTAAAGGCGCTTTACACCTGGGCATTGTCCGCAGCCAAAAAGTCGGCGACCATCGCGTTAAAAATCTGCGGAAACTCGGCGTGAAGCCAATGCCCAGCCCCGGCGATGGTAAGTAAGGCCATTTGCGGGAATTGGCGCTGCATCGGCACGCGATTCTCGTCGCGAATATACTTAGACAGTTCACCGCGGATAAACAGCGTGGGGCCTGCAAAGGGTTCAGCACTCGGTGCGTCACGTAGGTTGTCATAGCAGTCGGCAATCACCGGCAGATTCATCCGCCACGCCCACGCATCTTTGCCGTCGCGCACTATATTCTTTAAGAGAAACTGCCTAATAGCCAGCTCCGGAACAGCGTTCTGCAATAAATTATCGGCCTGTTCGCGACTGCGCAGAGCCCTCAAGTCCATTCCTAATAGGGCTGTGATGATTTCGTCATGCCCACGCCCGTAGCGTACGGGGGCAATATCGGCAACAACCAAGCGACTGACCCTGTCCGGCGCCGTTACCGCCACTTGCATCGCCACTTTACCGCCGAGAGAATGACCGAGAATATGGGCTTGCTGGATTCCTAAGGTGTCCATAGTGGCCAGCACGTCTTCAGCCATGGTCGGTATATCCATAATATCGCTGTGTGGCGACTTACCGTGATTGCGTAAATCCATGCGAATAACTTTATAGTCCGCCGCTAAACTGCGAGCAACAGCCATTAAATTACTGGCCGAACCAAATAAACCGTGCAATAAAATTACGGGGAAAGCGCCGTCACCGCTCACTTCAGTATGTAAACTAAGAACCCTGGGCATATGTTCGCTTCTCTTCATCTATAGCGGTTGCTAGAATGCACAGGCTTTCAAATAAAAAGGTGTTACTGTGCGATTAACTTTTCTCATTTTAGTATTGGTCGGTGCTGTCGTCAGCACAGGCTGTAGTTCAACAGATTACAACCCGACGACCTACGATTATTTTATCAGTCGCGATGATCTCAAACAAAAGCCCTTAAAAAAAGTCATACTGGCAACGGTCAATGTTAGTGGCGAACCCACGCGCTCGATCTTGCGTGACAGCGTAGATAAAGTCGACAATCACGTTGTGGACTATCTTGAGAGCAACGGCTACCGCTTTGCACCTAGCCACTTATTTGATAATGCTTGGCGTCAGGCCCTGCTTAGCTTCGGCAACTTTTATGACCCGACCACAGGTAAGGTTGATCGGGTTGCTTGGCAACAAGTTATGGCAGCAACACTGCAAAGCCTAAAAGAGCACAAAGACATCGACGCCGTTATCTTCACCGACCTGCTTGAACATGACATTCAGCACAGCCCCGGCATGAAACACTATGCGCGCTGGTACGGCGTAAGCCGGGAACCGGCAACCGAAGGCCCGACGTCAAGTGTGCCTACAGACTTCAATTGGACACAAATCATTAAAGGCGCCACGCTTATGGTGACCATTTACACCACCGACGGCAAACCCTTGTTTTCTAGCCGCGGCGGTATAGATACTCTACACAGTATCGACTCCCGCAAGTCGCAAAAGAGCTTTGTACGCCGCAAGAAAATATTGAGCCGGTCAAGCAATATTGAAGAAGGCATTGAGCTCGCTTTTCACCCATTAATCACGATGAAGCGCTACCCAGGAAAGGCGCGGCCAGCAGCAGAAGCGAACGAAGCCGCTACAGCTCAGTAGATTCCAATATTCAAGGCGGCGTCGGCAACAGCGACGCCGCGCCCTACTAACCAGAATACTGACACTGAGCCCATCGCGTATATTGCCGCCCATCGTAGCCCGTCAATCCACTGTGGCCGCAAACAACGGCGCAATACCCACATCACGCCCAGAACGCCAATAATAAACAGCAGCTGCCCAAGTTCAATCCCTAAATTAAAGCCCAGCAATGCGGGCACAAGGCCCACCCCGCCGTCGAGCAGTTCACTCAATACACCGGCAAAACCCAAACCATGCAATAAGCCAAAGCCAGCCACCAATATGTTCATACTCACGAGAGACCGTTGCCGCTGGCGTCGCTCGGCCAAATAACACGCCATGAGTAGCACACTCAGTGCTATAAGACTTTCTGCCAAAGTTGGTGCGTACGGAATAATACCCAAGCTCACCAAGGCTAAACTAATACTGTGTCCAAGCGTAAAGCTAGTAACCAATAACAACAAAGGCCTGAAACCACTGGCCAACATCAGCAAACCAAGCACAAATAACAAATGATCGCTGCCAACCAAAATATGATTAAAGCCGAGACCACCAAACTGCAGCAAACCCTGCGACCAACCGACGTTAGACCGAGGAATAAAATAATCGTCATCGCTGCGCAGCAACACCTGCTGCTGACCGCCACCGATGCCATACCACCGCAATAAGGCCGCTGTTTTCGATTCACTTAGACCAGCAATTGAAACGCCGGCGCTATGCGTGAGCACCCCACACACAACGGAATACCTATATTCAGTAGCGCTACCGCGAATACCTTGTTCCACACCACCAAGTGATCGGCAATCAGCTGGTAGGACAGGCATTGGTTGTTTAAGCGATTGAAGCGGCGTGCGCCACAGCAACTCAACTACCCCGCCGGGCTGCTCACGCAATTCCAGTAGTGAGGGAGCGAAATTATGTGCCTGCGCAAAACTGCTAAGGCAGATTAGGATGCAAAAAAACTTAAACCTCGTCATTGCATAACACCCGATACTGCCCACGCAATTTCGTTACATAGGCCTGCCAGCCGCGACGCTGCTGCTCGCGCTGCCACAGTAGATTCAGCTCTAGACGCACTGCGGCAAAATCCTTAGCCCCACCAGGGAAATACGCCTGCCACTTAATGAGGTGCCAGCCATAGACCGACTTCACTGGGCCAAACCACTGACCTAAGCTCATCGCCGAGTTCGTATCAGGCCAAAAATCAGCGCCGAATATCGCATTAATTTCACGAGTAGTTAATTGATTAAATAACTCACCGCTAAGAAATACATCTGCGCTCGCGGGCAATTCCTCGCCATTAAGATTGCTCAGTGCCTGCTCTGCACGCATTTTCGCTAAAGGCGTATCTCCAGAATAAAACCGCTGCTGAAAACTGTAGCGCGAAGGTTTAGTACTGATTGCAGGATTATCGTCATACAATCGTTTTAAGGCGTGTTCGCTCGGTTCTGGCCCTTGTGTATCTGCGATGACGCGATGCTCCAACAACTGAATTAAGCGCCGACGAATGACTTCATCGCTGTCGAGCAAACCCATGGCCAATACCGTTTCGATTTGATCTGCACGATCCCCGTCAATACCGAGAAATTCCGCATCGCGCAGAAGACGCTGAACAATAACTTCATCACCTTTGTGCAGACCCTTAATCAGAGCTTCGCGAAAAAACATTTGCTCGTCCATTGCGCTCTGTCTGAGTGCCTGCCGTAATTTATCGGTCATTGGCTGACGATTTTGCTGAGCCCACTTTGCCGCCATCGAGTCGATTTCAATTTTCGATGGGCAAACTAACTCCCGCTGCAGATACCGCGAGTAAAGCTCATCAACCCCGTATAGCACGATGCCAAGCACAATAAAGTGGAATAACTTGGCGCGAAGCAAGCGAGTCACTGCTGGGTAGACTCAGGGGTTTGAGAATCCACTTGCACAGCTGCCGGGCCGTACCATATTGGCGAACTCCAGGCGCGCTCCTGAATAATTGGCCGATGTTCTGCGCTGCAACAAGACTCGAAACCCGCTTTAATCGTCTCTGGCTGCTGGCAATCGACCGCTGCGGCAACACACAGCTGCTGACTCCATCGGCAACTCGGGTTTTCCAAAACCCGCGTATAATAATATGCGCGCTGGGCGGGATTAAAATTGGGGTCCTGCCAATGAGCGCAGAGTTGTGGCGCGCCTTTGCCATAGGTTTTGCATGTTGCCAAGTCAACACCGACCTCAGCAGCACCACTACTGGCAACATCAATAACCTGCTCGCTGCTCTCACCGTCTGGGCCAACACTAACCTTGATAATTTGAACTGTTTTTAATGGCATGCCCGGCTGGCTCGTGGTGCCTGGGTCCATGCGAGCAAATACTGAAAAAACCGGCGCGTCGTTACTGTGCGCTGGCGGTGGTAGTAAATCACCGCCCATGGCAACGCCGTGCTCATAACCACTCGCTACGTAATCTTGCTGTTCACACATATCAGCAGGCAACTGCCAGCCACCAAAAAACCGTAATTCAATACGAGGGCCACTGGTGGCGTAAGTTTCTCGGCGTTGCATGGCTGAAAAAATACTCTCTCGACTGTTCTCCGTCGCCCAAACTGCGGCTAAGCCACCGGGATTAAATTCCAAATCATCGGGCAAGCCTTCGGGCAGCTGGGCGCCAGCCGGCACCCCAGCGCCGCCGTGACCTAAAAACCCCTTCTCATTAACCGCGCCTGGCGCGCTGATATGAGTATCTGAGCTGGCAATAAAGCCCAATTTAAATGGATTCACCCCCAGGCGCTGCTCTTGGGCCATCCCCTCCTTTAAAACATCGCGAACAAAGCCCGACTTTTCTGTAGCCTCCTCACGGAGGAATGGCACAAACTTACCAGAGAAGCGGCTGTACGGTAGCTGCTCAAAGCCACACAATTCATCGGCACTACTAAGGGGGTTATAAAAGCACTCTGAACTGCCCTTATGCTGCATAATTTCAACTAAGCGCTCAAGCCGCTGGCGTTGCGCCGCGTCGGCCGCTGTTATCGCAGAGCCATCATCCCTGACTGTGCTAAACATATAGCCGTCACTTAAATTCGAGTTATGGGGGATGACTAACACCTCGCAGCCAGTGCCAGCATTAACGCAATCACGATCCAAACCGTCCCAGAGCAGTGGCGCCGATGGCGTATCAATAAAGCTTAAGGGCAGTGCCGGTACTTGTTCGTTCTTAAAAATAATATTGCGATGTAAGTTGGCGAGATTCGCCGACGCGCCAGTCCACTCATAGGCAACAAAGCTGGTAAATTCACAATCACTGCTGCGATCATAGGCATTTTCGGCAGCCTGCTGAATTTCTTGCCACGGACGCAAACCGGCCTGGCGACAGCGCTCACCATCCTTGCCGCAGAAGCCTAAACGGCCAGCAAGAGAAGCCTGTGTATTAAATATAAAAAACGCGGCGCGCGGATAGTGACGAAAAAGCTTACATTGCCAACTGCCGTGGCCAGCCAACGCTGGGTCGCTACAAATTTCCACTTCACCAAATAGCTCAGCGTGATCGGTTACCACGGCAAAATCGAGAGGACGATCTAATTGCAAGGTACGTAACGGCTGCCCATCTGCGGTCCACGGCTGAACACCAATCGCCGCGCCACGGGCAAAATGGTATGCATCTGCGGGCGAGGTCCGAGTACCCTGGGTACTGGCGTCTAGAGAGAATTTGGTGTGCACGTGAGTGTCACCAAAAAGGACTTTACCTAGCGGGTATTGCTGAGTGCAGGGCTCGCGCTGCTCTTGATATGGCTCTGCATCACGCAACTGGCCCGTCAGTGGCTGACCGCTGACCACGCTCGCAGATAACAGTGTGACCAGGGCAATAAGCGTTTTTTTACAGTTCCACAGACGCAGAAGCGCTAGCAATAAAACTCGCATCGGCAATAATTCCATTTTTATGAGTTCAGGCATTATCCCCATGACTACACGATGAAGCCATGATCCTTTCGCAGTAGCAGCACTCACGCGATTTGATACGGTTCAGCCATGGTTCAGATTCGCTATGCCACTCTGTTGCTGTTCTTCAGCCTAGGAGTCATTATCATGAAATTAAGTACTAGCCTCGTTCTTATAGCTGGGCTGGCGTTCGCCGTAAACAGCTATGCCGACCACCAGCGTGGTGACAGCGAGTTTGAGGCCCGCTATCGGTATAGTAATGGCAAGGGACATGACCGCCACGCCTATAAACACCATCATGATCATCATGATGTTTATTACGTACGCGACGATCACCATGACCATCATGACCGATACCATGACCGTTACTATGTTCGCCATGTTCATAGTCGCCACTGTGGCCATCACTACGAGCCCGCGTTTAATACCCGCGTCAAGGTATTTCTTGGGATTTAACCCCAAGGCCGCTGCGCCCAAATCAGCGGCCTTGGCGCCCTATTCGCCAAAGCGCGATTTCATACCGGCAAACCAATTTTGCAGCACTGGGCAGTTGTCTGGAATTTGGCGTTTGACCCAGCCAGAAAAGCCCAAGGTAACATAGAGATCAATATCTGCCTGACTTAAGTCATTGCCGACTAGGAAATCTTGACGACTCAGCTCTGCATTCATCGCCTCGTAAAAAGCGCCAATACGAAGATTACCGCGGTCAATTAGCGCGGGAATTTGTGGCATTTTTAAAGGCCCTGGCAATGGGCGGTCTTTAAAGGCCTCACCTTTATTGCGCAGCACTTCAGCCACTGCGGAGAAGCCTTCAAAAAATATCTGGTGGCAACGACCAATAACCTGAGCCCGCTCTAGATCGCTGCGACCAAACAAGGGCTTCTCTGGGTGTAAGCTATCGAGATACAGGCAGATCGCAATGGTATCGGTCAACACAGTGCCGTCGTCGAGCACCAAAATTGGCAGCGTTGACCGCGGATTAATGGCGCAAAAACTGTCAGAAAACTGCTCCTTAGTCATCATATCTATAGCTTGGGTATTGATACTAATACCCTTATGCTTGATAAACAGCCCGAGACGTCGAGGATTTGGTGCCGGTTCATAGGTATATAATTTCACTTATCTCTCCCGTGTTTTATTTACTTACAAAATCAATGCAATATTCAGCTCAAGTTAAGGCTGGGCAGACTAGGCTATCTGCTAACTGACCACGGGAGTATATGCCATGTTGAAGTACTCTGTAATTCCCCTGCTCGCGCTCTGTTCTGCAGTAGCTCAAGCCGACCATCGCCATTACAGCCACAGCACTACCCGCCTCGCTTGGGTAACTCAGGTAAGCCCAATTTATGAGCGCATTAACTACTCAGTGCCTCGTGAACAATGCTGGCAAGAAAATGTCTCTTACGAACACCGCAGCAATACCGCGCCAATTCTTGGCGCGATCATAGGCGGCGCTTTAGGTAATGAGCTAGGTCATCACAAAAGTAATAAACGAGTAGGTACTGTGGTCGGCGCGGTGCTCGGTGCCAGTGTCGGCAGCGATATATCGCGACGACATCAGGGCCATCACTACGAAACGATTGACCGCTGCGAAATTCAAAACCACCACGAATGGCGAGAAGAAATAGTTGGCTACAATGTCAGCTACCGCTATCAAGGTGAGATTTATCACACCCGTTTACCCTATAATCCGGGCAAGCAGATTGAGATTGAAGTCAATGTTACTCCCCGTGGATAAGGGCTAATGCCCGGGAATGTTATGAGCAGATTGAAGTGGTGCAATATTTTAGTATTTGTCAGTGCTGCCGCGCTGACCGCCACCGCCAACAGTGACCCGCTGCGGGGCGCCAGCGGCGGTCGTTTCGGATTACCTGAGCGACCTCAACTTGAACAGCGGCTAGACGGCTCCCGAGTTCGCGACGCAATGACCGCCAACGAGGCAATCAACATTGCAGAGCAGCGCTACGGCGGGCGAGCAGTTGGCGCAAAAAAAGTCGGTTCAGCTTATCGAGTCCGAATTCTACAAGACAATGGCAAAATCAAGAACGTCACGATTGATTGAGCCCTGACGAGAACTAACTATGCGCATACTACTTGTAGAAGATGAACAGCTACTATTGGATCAGCTCCGCCGCCAGTTTGAACTGGCTGGCTATGCCTGCGATTGTGCCAGCGATGGCAGCGAAGGCTTGTTTTTAGGGCAAGAAAACCCCTACGATCTCGCGGTAGTAGACCTTGGCCTGCCAAAGCTTGACGGAATTAGCATCATAAAACAGTGGCGCAGCGAAGGCCGAAAATTCCCAGTTCTCATATTAACCGCCCGTGATCGCTGGCAAGACAAAGTCGAAGGCCTTGAATCGGGGGCCGATGACTATGTTGCCAAGCCCTTTCAAATAGAAGAGGTCATGGCAAGAGCCAACGCCCTTATTCGACGCTCCGCCGGCTTCGCAAGCCCGAAAATGGAATTTGGCTGTATTACGATCGACACGGGAGCCAAGCGCGCTTTGTTGAATAAGCAAGCACTGGAATTAACAGCTTATGAATACAATGCCTTGGAATATATGGCCATGCGCAGCGGACAGGTGGTCTCCAAAACCGACTTAACCGAACACCTTTACGATCAGGACTTTGACCGCGACAGCAATGTAATTGAAGTATTTATTGCTCGCCTGCGTAAAAAAATCGACCCAGACAATACCTTAAAGCCAATCTCGACGCTCCGTGGCCGAGGCTACCGCTTTGAGCTTGGCGAAACCCAACACTAAACATGCTGCGCATCCGCCCCAGCTCAATTACACGCCGTTTGATCATTGCCAGCCTCACCCTGATGCCGATACTGCTAGGGGTAACCGGTGTCGCGATAGACCGCGCCCACACCAACAGCTTAATGAGCGCGGAGCAGGAGCAACTACGCCTACAATTTTTTGGTTTACTTGGCGCTCTAGAATGGCAAGACGACGAATTTGAAATGGGCGACCGACTTAAGGAACCCCGTTTTTGGCAATTTCGCTCAGGCCTTTACGCAGAAATTCGACGACGCGATAACTCAATAGTTTGGCGCTCAGTATCAAGTGACACGCTGAATCTGCCAGCACCGCAAAATATGCCACGTTCGGGTCAGGAACTTTTTGGCGAAGCGAAAATAAACCAAGAATCTTATTTTACATTTCACTACCACGCTATTTGGGAAACCGACAATGAAAATGAGGTACCACTGCTATTTTCCCTTTACTCTCAGCAAAGCACACTGCTCAACGAACTAAATAATTTTCGTAGCCAGATTAGCCTATGGCTAGGACTCGTATTAATCATCTCGTCGGTCGTTAGCGCTGTTATTCTGTATTGGGGGCTACGCCCACTTCGACAACTTGCCAAAGACCTCCTCCGCCTGGAGCAAGGTGATACTGTTCAGCTCAGCGACAACTATCCAAGGGAGCTGCAAGGCATTACTCACAACCTTAATCAGCTACTCAATAAAGAGAAAAAACAGAGAGAGCGTTATCGCAACACCCTCGCGGATCTAGCACACAGCCTAAAAACGCCATTAGCCGTGCTTAAATCCGGCAGTAGTGACAATAATGCTGTGAATGAACAAATTACCCGCATGGATAATATAATTAACTACCAGCTTAAGCGCGCAGTAAGCAGTGGCAAACAAAAATTGAGCAGTAAAACCCGTATCCAGGCATTAATAAATCGTCTTAATCAATCCCTTGAAAAAGTCTATCGCGACAAATCATTACAATTTCAGAATTTACTAAAACTCGATTTAACACTGGCCATTGATGAGCAAGATGCCATGGAATTATTTGGCAACCTTTTGGACAATGCCTGCAAGGCCTGCCAACACAAGATCGTAATTAGCGCCGCTGAAACACCTCTGCTATGCCATATATACATAGACGATGACGGCCTTGGCATGAGCGAACTGCAGCGCGAAACATTAATACAAAGAGGACTGCGCGGGGATCAATACGGACAAGGACACGGCCTAGGCCTTGCTATTGTTAGAGACATCATCGATAGCTATGAAGGCGAACTGAGCTTTGAGCAATCTACACTCGGCGGTTTGCAAACTAAGATCACCTTAGCAAAATCATAGGCGTTTACCACAAACCAAAAGGGCCGCTTATTACAAGCGGCCCTTTAATCTTACGCAATCACCTTAATTAACGGGTGACTATGACTGAGCCCCTTAGATAGGCAGCAGTGCAAGTGGGTCTACTGGCAGGCCAGGCAAACCTGGCAAGCTAGGAACGCCAGGCAATCCACCACCAAGCAATGCCAGTGGGTCTACTGGTAAACCAGGAAGACCGGGTAGGCTTGGCAAGCCACCGCCCAATAATGACAGTGGATCTACTGGTAGGCCTGAAAGACCGGGCAGGCTTGGCAAACCGCCACCCAATAGCGACAGAGGATCTACTGGCAAACCAGGAAGACCAGGCAGGCTTGGCAAACCGCCACCCAATAGTGACAGAGGATCTACTGGTAGACCAGGAACACTAGGTAGGCTTGGCAAACCGCCACCGACCAGTGACAGCGGATCTACTGGCAGACCGGGAAGCGCTGGCAAGCCGCCTAATTGCGCGTCAACTGAGCTCAAAATATCAATCACTGGCGCGAGTGGGCCAGCAAGGCCAAGGCTGCTACCAGACACCAATGTCACAGCAATCGCTAATTTTTTGAATTTTGTGATTTCCATAATTTCCCCTAAAAATAAACAGTTAAGCAAAAATACTTATTATTCAAGCGGCGCTATTTCACTTATTACTAAAAGTTAATAGGCCGCGACCGCACATTGATATTACGTATTAACACCTATACCCAGGCGTGACTTAGATCACAAAAAATGCGGGAGAAAATCAAATAACAGCGCCCTACGACACGGAGCTTTTGGACTGCGCACTATTGGTATGCGTATATTAAAATTGAAGCTCCACTGCTGAAGTTTATCGACGTGAAGTACTTAAAGGGAGATATGTCAGAAGAAAGACATCTCAGCGGTTTGAGATGCCCTTGTCGCAATTAAAAATTCAGTTTTAACCGCCAGAAAAAGTCCACTTCCAATGCCGACAGGGATTTTTTGTCTAGATTGTCGTCGTACATTGGTGTCGCAGCGATCAACTCGGTTTCAAAGGTCTTGCCAAGTTCAAGCTTCACACTAAACCCGGCATCCGCAATCGCGCGAACATCGCCTGCGCTACCGGCAGCATCCTCGTACCAGGCTTGCCCGTACTCCACAAAAACGACAGGCGTAAAATTCAGCCCTGCAAAGGGAAGCCCATTACTCTCTAGCGCAAGCTTTGTGTACAAGCCCGAATCACCGACCAACACACCCGGCAAATAGGCACTGAGGCCACTACCACCACCCAAAAAGAACTGCTGTTGCAGGGGTAACTGCTTTTTATCAGAATATTGACTAATAAAATCCCACTTTACGCTGACCCAGTCGGCAACGGCCATCTTCAAGCCACCACGGGGCTTAAAAATAAGGAACTCGCCGGTTCGGCGACCCGTGGCGACAACCCCCTCCCTACTGTCCGTTCCCAGTGTTCCTGCGTCGGCCTCTAATCCCGCTTCAAGCAAACCCTGCGCAGTTAATTGGGTACCAAAGCCGAACAAGCGCATCACCTTGGTGTACTTCACGCCCAACTCTAAGCTTGTGTGGGGTTCATCTAGAGCCAAACCGTAATCCTTCACCTCGATATAGCTATCAATTTTCTCTATGCGCTGTGATGTCGTCAGACGCTGAAAACTGTCGCTGGAGATTACCTGCTCGCCACTGAACGCAATCGATTTGGTTTCAGAATATAAATTAAGGGTTGTATTTGTTCCGTCCGGTGACGGAAAAAGCGGCGTACCACTACCAAGCCCGTTTAAATCCAAGCCCAGCAGCGCCTCACTGACATCGCAAATTAGCGCTAAGGTACATAGCCCCGTCGAGTTTCCGCCAGCATCTCCACCCACATCACCCGTCAAAGAAACATCCGCATCTCTCGCGTACTCGATATACCGCGCCTCTAAACCATAGAGGCCGAAACTGCTCGGGTAGTTCAAGCGAAAGGTATAGCCGTCGTAATAGTCGCCGCCATTCACTTCGCCCAATTCAGTTAGCGCACGATCATACGCAAATGAGGCCTCAACACCCGATTTAAAGTCATGTTTGAGACTGACATTGCCAAAGTAGCGGCCAAGAAACCGATTACCAAAATTATTCACGCTAAAATCAAGATCAGTGCTGTCATAATCGGCTTTGGGCTTTTCGGTGAACACGAGGGTGTAGGCTTCCGGATCCCCCCCCACCTGGTAACTAACGGCGTAATCCAAACCAGCGCGATCACTCTTCAAATTTGCCAGCACCTGTTTACTGCCAAACTCCGATTTTTGCAGATCTTTGTCGCCTATCAACGTCGAAAAATACGGGTATATATTATCTGGCGCCTTCACCGCCGCTAAATTCCCGTTAATAACATGAGCAAAAATCGTGTTTTCGCGTTGCGCAAAGTAGATCGTCACCAATAAATGGCCCAATTGGTAATAAGCTTGATTTAGTGCACTCACCGCCTGCGCGGGCGACTGCGCGGCAGCCATAATCATGTTTAGCTGTTCACGACTTAGGTAGCGATTACCGGAAATTTTTAAAGTGTAATCGCCAATATTCACATCGACGATATTGTCAGAATGCAGGGCCGCGTATTGTTCTATACGTTCCGCTGTAGAAGCCTGCGGTGGTATTACTGGCGGTAAATCAATAGCCATAATGTCTCCATTCTTTGTTTTTTAACTCAGTACTGAGCTTTATTCTTTATCACAACGAGCTCTACTCGCCGGTTCCGCGCTCGGGCAGCGGCCAACGCCTGCCCCTCGAGTCCATCAACACTTATTAGCGGACGACTTTCGCCATATCCTGTAACAACAAGCATCTCTGCGGGCACACCCTCCGCAAGAAAATAGCTTTTAACGGCATACGCCCGACGCTCAGACAAGCGTTGGTTATAGCGCTCACTTCCCAGATCATCAGTATGACCAGAAATTTCAAATTTACGCTTAGGATTTTCTTTTAGAATTCTTGCTGCCTGACGGAGTGTCGCTACAGAAGAGGTTGTTAGCAAGGCGGTGTCCACGGCAAATGTTACGCCGCGCAGCTCCAGCGGTGCAGCTGGATCAAGGTGACAACCCGATGGCAATACCATTACATTAGCGGGCGAATTTAGGCACCGGTCCTGGCTATCGCAAACACTGTCATTATCTTTATCAATGCAGCGATACGCACCACCTTTAGAGACACCACCTAAAGAATCACCTTTTGAAGTTGGCACTTTGTCTTTACTATTATCAAAACTGCTCCCCGAGCCATCGCTGGCACCCGGTAGCTCAATGGTTAAAACCGTGGGATCAACATTTCCGCCACTGGCGGTATCCTGTAAAAACTCAAGGACAGCGCCCTGAGAGTCACCTATACCTAATAAGGGAGCTAAGGCTCCACCTACTGGTTCGTCGGCAACCGGAGCGCCCAGTAGCAATATATCTTGACCGCTAATACTCACACCAAGAAGCGTGCTGTCGCCGAGCACCTCGACACCCAATAAATTATCAAAGCCGTCGACCCCACCGCTCAGCAAATCCACATCCGACAAGGCGCCAGTCACAGGCGCGGTAAGCGAGCTTCCTAATAATTCAACGTTAACGAGTTGCGCACGCAAAAACGGCGACATTGCGACAACGCTAATCATCAATAAAAGTAACCGCGCTAATCGAGCCAAAAGAGGGATTCACTCCGCATTAAAAGCAAATAAGGCACTATAAAACCACGCTGAGCACTGCATCCGCATCACTCATGACAAGTTATTCACAGTATATCTGTAGTGTGGCATAACATCACTGCTTTACCAAACAGCAAAAAGCCAGCCCCTAACAGAAAAGACTGGCTTAAAACACACTATTTTCAGTCAACCAAAGTTCCAACAACACCCTATAAATTTAGGGTTTCACGCTATTAAAGTGGGCTATCGCCACCGGACAAGGCCATTAAATTGGTTTGCAAATTGGCCACGGTGGTTTCAATGGTTGGCAGAATTGCTTCTATACTCGCTTGGGCTGCTGCTGGATCGGTCGCCAATACATCAACAACATCCGTTACTGTATCAAACAAGCCATCGCTGCCACTGATATCGTCAGCCAGTTGATCAATGGTAAACGTCACTTGCGTTACATAGCCCGCGAGAGGATTGGCGCCCCCACCACCAGCCAGTGAGGCGAGATCAACAGGGAGTGCATCTAAGCCCGGAAGACCGCCATTAGCCAAAGACGCAGGATCAATCGGCAAGGCATCTAAACCTGGCAAGCCACCATCGGCCAAGACAGACGGATCAATTGGCAATGCATCCAAACTCGGAGCACCACCGCCATCGCCGCCAGCCAAAGACGCGAGGTCAATCGGCAGTGCGTCTAAACCGGGTAAACCACCATCGGCTAAACTAGTAGGGTCAATTGGCAATGCATCCAAACCCGGCGCACCGCCGCCACCACCGCCAGCCAAAGACGCGGGGTCAATCGGTAGCGCATCTAAACCGGGCAAATTACCATCTGCTAAAGCAGCGGGGTCAAAAGGCAGTGAAGAGTCACCACCGGCACCGCTCAACGCCATTAAATTTGCCTGTAAATCAGTAAGCGCCGTCACCAATGTCGCTGGCACCACTTGAATGCTCTCTGGCAGCATTGCCGGATCAAGGACCAAGGTATCAACAACATCCGTCACCGCATCGACTGTGCTGTCATCACTTCCGAGATCGACCGCCAGTTCATCTGCAGCGAAAGTTAGCTGGGTTACATAGCCCGCCAGAGGATTAGCGCCGCCACCCCCACCGCCGCCCAGGGAAGCTGGATCGATAGGCAGTGCATCTAAACTCGGCAAGCCGCCACCTGGCAAAGATGCTGGGTCAACGGGCAGCGCATCCAAACCAGGTAAGCCGCCGCCAGCAAGCGCCGCGGGATCAACGGGTAGCGCGTCTAAACCGGGTAAACCACCAGCGGACAAAGTTTCTAACTGTGCATCCAAACTGCTAAGTTGATCCGTCAGCATAGACAAGGGCGTTCCCGCTAAGGCGCCAGCTATCGGGTCAACTACCGGCGCTATCGGCCCCGCAAGCGAAACAGATGTCATTGATGCTATTGCTGCTGCTAATGCTAATTTTTTCATTGATGGTGTTTTCATGATACCTACCCCGGATAATGTCCATATTTTATTTTGCCAATGCCACGTCATAACATATGACCGCAGCCCAAAATGGCCATGCTGTAAACCATAGTACGTGAAAGTACAGATTGACTTTAGTGATTCACGTCACAGAGTTAACAGACTAACAGACAAACAGACAAACTTATAGGCACTAAAATTGAATAAAATCAGAAGAAATGCCGTCACATATGACGATAAGACAGCATCTGCAAACTCAAGTTCACATATAATTATTATGAGTATTAGAGCTTATATAGCAGTCCCAAAGACCTTGTACGGAACTGCTGCATTTAACGAAGTGTAATAAATTTTTTAACTTGACATTAATTTTTCCTGAACTGCGTCAAAATCCCAATACGCTTTGAGGGAGGAAATTTTTCCACTATTATCCGCTTTATAAACAACGACCATATCCATTTCCATTTTTAGATCATTTGGCAAATTATTCACCAAGTGGACCAAGTTGGCACATTCGTCGCCAGCAGGAAATGATGACAAAATCGTAAATTCAATTTTGCCCGGCGCAATAATTAAATCCCAAAACCCCGCAATTGCTTCCTTGCCACTGTGGCCTTCACCACTTGGATCGAGTGGCGATTTTCCAACCGGATCTTGAACCACGGCCACGTCTGAAAACAGTGCCAACCACGCTTCCTTATCTCCCTGCTCTACGTACTTGCCTGACAAACGGCTCGCCGCCAGCGCTGCCTGTGCATTTCCCATTGTATTTCTCCTAAATAACTAAACGATAAATATGCTGACTAATAGCACGCACTTAAAAATCAGCGTTGAAAGAAACCACGCTAGCCTGCCATGAGGTACCCGGCAATAATTGGTCATTAGCAATGCGCGTGGCATACTGTCAGCTGAAGCCACAACAGGCACTTAGCGCCGAGACCTCATTAAAAGCCTCTGATAGTCGCAATAAAGTGCCCTGTTGGAACATCGCCCATTCGACGTAGCACCGACGATATACAACCGCATATTCATCAGGATTTATCATGAATGATTTTGCCCCTAATGGGCTTTTGAGAAACCCCCACGCCCAATCCATTTTAGCGTCGACTAAATTGCGAAAATTACGCAGCTACCCCCGCTCGCGAGCGATGCTCAATGCCAGCAAGACCGTTGTTTTAGATTGCGGTGCAGGCCAACAGTTATTGGGCGAGCACGCCGCTCATGCGGTTCGCAGCAAGGGCTTAATAACTCTCATTCACGGCTGGGAAGGCAGCTCCCAATCAACTTATATGCTTTCCGCTGGCGGCAGCCTGTTTGCAGCAGGTTACGACGTATTTAGGCTTAACCTGCGCGACCACGGGCCTAGCCATCACCTTAACCGCGAACTGTTTAACTCTGCACGACTCGATGAGGTGGTGGGCGCAATTCAAGCAATCCACAAAACCTACCCCCAGCAGTGGCAATTTTTAGCAGGCTTTTCACTGGGCGGCAATTTCGCGCTGCGGGTCGCAGCAGAGGCGGCAAAAGCTGATCTACAAATCAAACAAACCGTGGCTATTTGCCCGGTAGTTGATCCGGCGAAAACCATGATTGCCCTCGAGCAAGGTTGGTGGGTTTACGAGAAATATTTTGTTCGGAAATGGCAAAAATCCCTGCGCAAAAAAATCAATTTATACCCAGAGCTAGGTTACCAGAACAGCTTATTTAAGCTAAAAACATTGCGCGATATGAACAACTACTTTATTCCAAACCACACTGAGTTTGGCGATGCCGCCGATTACTTTCAGGCTTACTCCATCGCCGAAGATGCCTTGGTAAATTTAAACGCTCCGGCCCACATCATTGCCGCGCAAGACGACCCTATTATTTTGGCGGAGGATTTCGCGCGCCTGGCCGAGAGTAAATACCTTAGCATCGAAACCAAGCGCTACGGCGGCCACTGCGGCTTCGTTAAAAACTATCAACTCGACAGCTGGTTAGACGAACGTTTACTCGAGCTGATTAACCTACGGCGCTACCCAACGGGTGATCCCGCCAAAAGTAATCAACAATCGTAGCTAGACTCACGTCACGGCGATTTGTTCGGCAATCGCCAGTAAACGCACTGCCTCCTCAACGTGCAAGGCTTCAACCAGACGGCCGTCAACCAACACGACGGCTTTACCTTCTGCCGTAGCTTCTTGCCAAGCTACCTGGATCTTTTCCGCTCGCGCCAAGGCTTCCACTGACGGCGAAAATAAGCGATTGGTGATGGCAATTTGCTTAGGGTGAATCAGGGTCTTGCCATCAAAACCGAGCTCGACGCCCTGCTCGCACGCCAAGGTCAAGCCATTCTCATCATCCAGATCCAGATGTACACCGTCAAAAACGTCAATGCCATTCGCACGGGCCGCCAAAACACACAAGCCAAGAGAGGTCAGCATCCCAAGCCGCTGAGGAGTGTGGGGTACACGCAAATCTTTGGCGAGGTCTGAGGTGCCTAGCACAATGGCATCCATGCGCTCGTGAGCGCCGGCTATTTCATTAACCGCCAATATCCCTCGTGGCGTTTCTGCCATCGCCCACAATTTTAAGTCGGCGCGGGCGCCAGCCTGTTTCAAGACCTGAACCACGGCGTGAATTTCTGCCGCTGACTCGACTTTTGGCAGGCACAGAGCGGCAATCGACGCGGTCGCAAACGCCTCAATATCCTTTCGGCCCCACTCGGTATCGAAGCCATTCACCCGCACCACGAGTTCGCGCCGGCCGTAGCCACCAGCCATAACCGCCGCTAGCACCTGCTCTCTCGCCAACGCCTTTTGCGCTGGTGACACCGCATCTTCCAGATCCAAGATCAAAACATCGGCGTCTAGACTACGCGCCTTCTCTAAAGCTCGGGCATTGGAACCAGGCATATACAGTACTGAGCGACGCGGATTAACGGCCATAAGACACTCTCTATAATGTAAAAGGCCGTCAGTTTACCACAGCTAAGCCGCTGACTTATCCGGCGCTAGTGGACTGCAGGCAAGCATTAATTGCGAATCATTATCAATTAGCGATAGAATATCCACCCCGCTTCTCCAGAGAAGCCAGTTTTCATTGCGGAGTCTGTTAATGTCAGCGCTGTTTCGCCACCCCCTAGCCCTTATTGCCTGTTTAATTCTCTCTGGCTTCGCTCAGGCTGAAGCCAAACCTGCGGCAAAAGTCGATGCGCTAGCGGTGGTTAAACATTATGCCGACCTCGGCCACGCAATTTATAGCGATGCCGAAAGTAGCGCTCGCCAATTGCAAATTCAGGTTGAAACCTTTTTGCAAGCGCCAGATCAAGAAGGCTTAATTGCAGCGCAAAAAGCATGGCAAACCGCACGTATTCCCTACCAGCAAAGCGAAGCGTTTCGCTTTGGAAACCCAGTGGTAGATGACTGGGAGCACCAACTTAATAGCTGGCCACTCGACGAGGGGCTAATCGACTACGTCGCCGACGATTATTTTGCCGCCCTGGGTAATATTGGCGGTGACCTTAATATTATCGCCAATGCCCGCATTAATCTGGGTGGCGAGATTATTGACGCCAGTACGATTAACGCCGAGTTGTTACGCGGCCTCCATGAGCTCGGCGGCTCCGCAGCCAATGTTGCCACGGGCTACCACGCTATTGAATTTTTACTATGGGGGCAGGACCTCCACGGTCACGAACTCGGCGCGGGTGAACGTCCCTACACCGATTACAGCCAAGGCGCGCAATGCAGTCACGGCAATTGTGACCGGCGCGCCGCTTATTTGCGCACGGCGGTCAGTATCCTGGTAGAAGACCTCAGTTATATGACCAAACAGTGGGCGCCAAACCACGCCGGCAATTACCGCAGCCAGTTGCTCGCCCTCAACAAGCAAATTGTCTTAGCGAGAATTTTCAACGGCATGGGATCACTGTCATTAGGCGAGCTAGGTGGTGAACGGATAAAAGTATCACTAGAAGCCAACTCAACAGAAGATGAACACGACTGTTTTAGCGACAACACCCATTGGTCTCACTACTACAACGGCCTGGGTATTGAAAATGTGTACCTCGGTCGCTACCAGCGACTCAATGGTGACATTTTACGTGGCCCGTCACTAAGTGATTTAGTCCAGCAGGCAAGCCCCGACGTCGACAAGAAAACTCGGCAGACTCTGAGCGCAACCATGGCAAGTTTAAAGGCATTAAGCGATACCGCCGAAGCCAAGGAAAAGCCAATGAAATTTGACATGCTTATCGCGGAGGGTAATCAGCGAGGCGAAGATATTCTCAGCGCCATTCTGAAAGACCTGGTAGCGCAAACTCGCGCCTTTGAAGCCGCGGCAGCGGCTATTAAAATCGACCCAACAGCCACAGGCCTATAAACCTTGCCGAGGCCGCGCACGATATCACCGTCGATGCTGCTACTGTGCGCCGTCATTGCATTATCGGCCTGCAAAAGCCACGCGCCACTCCCCTTAGACAGTGGCGCCAGCTTTAGCCTTGCCTCAGACTCACCACGTATTCTTGAACAGGCCCAGCCTCAACTCAGTATGGAGCAGAAACTCGATTGGGCGGTGGGAAAAAGCTTTGCCAATCAAGCCTGGGTGAGCGCACCCGCCAGCACCCGCGCGCGCGACGGCCTTGGGCCATTGTTTAACGCCAACAGCTGTGTCGCCTGCCACCAGCACAATGGCCAAGGCCAATTACCGGAACACGGCCCTGGCCTGATACTGCGCATCGCCGCCATTGGCGCAAACCATAATGCCTATGGCGAGCAGCTCCAAGATCACGCGCTACTCGGCAACCGAGCCGAAGGGCAGATTGCGTGGCGCGACATTGCATCGGCGGGTCAGGCAGCCAGCGAACAAACTAGCTTAAGTCACCGCCAGTATTTTATGGTGCAAGCGAACTATGGCGATACTAACGGTATGGCGTTTTCAGCGCGGCTTGCCCCCGCCTTAATCGGCATGGGTTTATTAAACAGTATCTCTGACGAACTGCTCGTTAAACGCAGTGATCCTGAGGATCGCGACGGCAACGGTATTTCTGGCCGTGTCGAACTGCGCTGGGACGAACAACAACAAAAACTGCGCCCCGGCCGCTTTGGCTGGAAGGCCAGCCAAGCCAGTCTTAAGCAACAAGTCGCCTTGGCCTTTAGCCAAGACTTGGGTATTCGCTCGACCATTTATTCAGCGCCAAATTGCCCGCCCATTATGCCAAACTGCGACCCAGAGTTTGCGCTAAGCGAAAACCCAGAGCCGGAAATAAGTGCAAAATTGCTAAATGCCGTTACTTACTATATTGCCAATCTCGCGGTGCCGAGCATACAAAAAAAGCCTGACTTACAAACGGGCTACCAGCACTTTATTAAGCTCGGTTGCGCCGACTGCCACATTCCAGCAACCGAAATCAACACCGCTGCTTTTGGCTTGCAACCATCACTTACTAGCGTGACTACGCAAAAAGAAACCATTTACCCCTTTAGCGATCTATTGCTGCACGACATGGGTCCAGAACTTGCTGACAGCGCCGATACCGACAACACCCCAGCCACAGAATGGCGCACCGCGCCGCTTTGGGGGCTAGGAATACGCAGTCGAGACGACACTCAAACACGCCTGCTTCACGACGGTCGCGCCAAATCCGTCGAAGAGGCTATACGCTGGCATGGCGGCGAGGCTGAGCGTAGCCGTCAAAATTACCAACAACTTGATTCTCACTCACAAACGGCTCTGCTACATTTTCTTAAGGCACTGTAATGAAATTACCAACCCTGAGCGCCCCTCAATTAAAAGTGATGACCCACAGCCTGCTGCTTATTGCCGCCATAGGTTTAACCGCCGCCTGTAGTCCGCCCCCCTCAGAAAAAGTGCTGATAAACACCAGCAAATTGGCTATTTTACCCGCGCACGAACGCTTTTCACTTAGCAGCCAGGCGCTGGCCCTCGCTGCGGATAGTTTTTGTGCCGCGCCAAGCAGCGAGGGCCTCGACCTCGTCCGCACTCACTGGCGAACCACCGTGGACAGCTGGTCTGGGGTGCAAAACCTGCAATTTGGCCCTCTGCTCATCGACAATCAAGCCTGGAAAATTCAATTTTGGCCCGACAAAAAGAACTTGATTGCCCGCAAAGTTGAAGTACTTATACGCAGTGACGAAGTATTAAACGAAAAACGTATCGACGACGCCAGCGTTGTCGTACAAGGCCTGTCGTCGCTAGAATACTTGCTGTTTGACGGGAAGCTCGGCTCTCTAAAGAGCTATGCGAATACCGACACCAGCACTCGCCGCTGCGCGCTATTGGTCGCGGTGACCGGTCATTTACACGGAGTTGCTAACGGCCTATACGATGCATGGCGTCCAGAGTCAGGCAACTACCTGCAGGCGTTTACTAAAACTGGCCCCGATAATCCAGAATACCCCGACGACAATGTGGCACTCGCTAATTTACTCGACACCCTCGTGGCCGGCGTTGAACTCATTAAACGGGACAAATTTGAGCGCCCCTTAGGCCTTGCAAGCAGCGACGGCCAAGCACAAATTTACCTGCTCGAATGGTGGCGGAGCCAATATTCCAGAGAGGCGATCACCGCCAATCTCATGGCATTAAAAACGGTGTTTACTGCGGCAAGCGGCTATGGCTTAGACGACTATTTAACCAGCGTTAAGCAACACAGCGATTTAAGCGCACAAATCCAACAGCACTTTGACAGCAGTCTCAGCGCCGCCAACGCCATACCCAATAGTTTGTTTAGTAGCCCAGCGCCCCGCGACCAAGCCGAGCTTATTGCGTTTCAAAACGAAATTACCACGCTGCTTTCTTTACTGAAATCTGATTTGCCCACGGCCTTAGGTATCAGCCTTGGGTTTAACGCCAAAGACGGCGACTAAATTAACAAGCTCTGCGCCACCAGCAATCAGAAAATTTGAGGAACACCATGCAACGTCGTCGCTTTATCCTCGCCTCTGGCGCCCTCCTGAGCACACCATTTGTGGGCGTGTCGCCAGCACTGGCCAAAACTGCCAAATTCACACCGGTTCTCAGCGCCGCCAGCGATGACGACGGCAAGCATATAGGCGTGTGGCGCGACGATCACTGGCAGCTGTCTCAAAAAATCGCCCACCGTGGTCACGACAGCCTATTCCATCGCCAGCGTCAGGAGCTGGTTTTTTTCTCTCGTCGACCTGGCCGTGAAATGTATATTGTCGACGCGAAACACGGCGGCTTGCTGCACACCGTAAGCAGTGAAGATGGCTACCACTACTACGGTCACGGCTGCCTAAGTGCCGATGGCCGCTACTTATACACCACTGAAAATTATTTTGCCGATGATGGCGCGGGCAGTATCGGTGTTTACGACTGCCAGCAAGATTATCAGTGTGTTGGCCATATGGACTGCGACGGCATTGGCCCTCACGAACTGGCACTGATGCCCGACGGCAAGACCTTGGCCATTGCCATTGGCGGCATTAAAACCTTGCCCGCCAGTGGCAGAAAAACACTGAACCCAAATACCATGACGCCCGCGCTGCACTACTTAGATATTGCCTCCGGAAGGGTCGTAGAGCGCCACGCTGCACCACATTTCCAATTGAGCCTCCGCCATCTGGACGTTAGCGCAAGCGGTCAAGTTATTATTGGCGCCCAATTCCAAGGTAGTCTGCCATCGCGACTGCCGCTGGTATACAGCCATCAGCGGGGCGCCGCCCTCACTGCAATGAGCTATGGCGAACTGCCTTTGCAATTTAAACAAGACTATATTGCCAGCATTAGTATTGACGCGCAGGGCATACACGCCGTGACTAGCTGCCCCCGCGACAATCTCGTCTGCCTCTGGGATCTCCGTAGTTTGCAGTTACAACAGGTATACTCCTTGCGAGACAGTGCCGGGGCCATTTATGACGCCGCTTATCAGCAGTTTATTTTAAGCAATGGCAATGGCCAGCTAATGGCGTTAAAGCCCGAGCAAACGAAATTGATTCCCCTTGCCTACGCCCCTGGAACCCATTGGGATAACCACCTAACACTATTGCGCTGAACACGATTAAGGAAGCAATATGAAACGCAGAACCCTTATCAAAAGCAGTGCCACCGCGCTGCTCGCCAGCTCACTGCCAAAATTGAGCTTGGCCATGGCCTCAGCAGATAAGAGTGGCAAGCCCCGCTACGACTACATTCTTACTGCGGAACCCGCCACCGCGCGCCTGGCAAAAGACGGTGACAGCCACATTCTCGGTTTTAACGGCCAGTTTCCAGCGCCAATAATTCGCGCCAAACAGGGTCAGCCGCTGCGCGTGAAATTCATTAACAAATTGGATGAACCCAGTACCATTCACTGGCATGGTATACGGCTCGATATCGCCATGGACGGGGTTCCCTATTTAACCCAAGCTCCGGTGCCCGCCGGCGGCAGCTTTATTTATGAATTCACTTGCCCCGACGCGGGCACCTTTTGGTACCACCCCCACATGAATAGTGTTGAACAATTGGGCAAAGGCTTAGTGGGCGCGCTAATTGTTGAAGAGCGCGATCTCCCCGATTATCACGACGTGATTATTGGCATGAAAGACTGGCGCCTAAAAGCCGATGGCAGCTATTTGCCACTGTCCATCCCTAGAGAAGCCGCACGCGCAGGAACACTGGGCACCTTAGCCACAATCAACGGCTCAGAAAAGCCAGTCATCGACGTGCCCGCAGGAGAACGGCTGCGCTTACGGTTTTTAAACCTAGACAATACCCGAGTTTACAATCTCAGTTTACGGAATGACGAGGCCAAAGTGATTGCCATTGACGGCAGCCCGGTGGCTAAGCCCTATACTTTAGAGGTTCACCCTACCGGCGCGGGTATGCGTCTAGACGTCGGCTTAATTAGCCCCAATAAACTGGGTGTCGAGATTCCGATTTACGATATGAAGGGGCGCTTTGGCGTCGAGATTTGTCGTTTAAAAACGGTTGCTGGCGGTAAGACTAAGGCCGTAAAAACAGGGATACCCGCGCTACCTGCCAACCCAATACCAGCGCCACAGCTGGCGGCCGCTGAAACTCTTAGCTTTGTGTTTGAATGGGCCGGCGCCCTGTCACCAAGCAACAAAGATGGCCAAGTTGACCACAGTTTTTGGCTAATCAATCGCCGCGCTTGGAACGACCACAGCCACCAAAACTTACCCGCGCCCCTCGCCACACTAAAACTGGGGCAAAGCTATATAGTCGAATTGCACAATGCCACGCCACATCACCACCCTATTCATCTCCATGGCTTAATCTTTACCGTGTTGGAATCTGACAAACGGGAACTCACGCCCTATCACACCGACACCATTTTATTGGAGAAAAACGAGCGTGCTAAAATCGCCTTTGTGGCCGACAACCCAGGCCGTTGGATGTTCCACTGCCATGTAATCGAACACATGCAGACGGGACTCATGGGCTATATCACTATTGCCTAAAGGTCTATACAACACGCAATAAACGAAATTTATTACTGGTGATTGGAGATAACTAGCCGGTTAAAGCGCAAACCCTGCGTAGGCTTACACCTTAACCGTAACGACTTAACTCTGGGGCTGGCTAATTGGGACTACCTTGCCATTAGCGGAAGACGATGCCGATTGTTTCGTTTTAACCGCTCCCGATTTAGCCGCGCTGCTACTCGCAGAGGAGCGTGCCTTTTTCGCCACCGGCTTTTGCACACTGGCATTGGCAGTTGCGCTACTACTGGCTTTGCTTTTACGCGCGGGTTTTGCGCTCGCTTTTTTAGGCGCCGTAGCCGCTGCGTCTTCTTTCGGGGTCGCCTTTGCCGCTGCGAATAATTCGGCGAAAGACTTTTCAATACACTCACGATAAAACGCCGGATCGGGCATGGAATCCCGATCACCGATTATCGACAGGGTCACAATGCCATTTGAACTAAAGATTAAATGGAATAAACCTACTCCAGGCGTAAGCAAGCCTAGACCGTAATACCTGACCATCTGTGCGCCGGCAGAGTACAGCGGGAAGGTTGGGCCTGCCACATTAGACACTACCGACGTAATTCCCAAAGGCAAATGGCGAGTCAGCTCATTATTAACATAGGCATTGACCAGTGGCCGCGTGAGCGCGGGCGACATTACACCGGCAAGGCGCAAGACATCGACTAAAGGTGAGTTTTCACCGTAAATTTTCGCTTCTTGCGAGCTTTTATAAATCCCAGCCAAGCGTTTTACTGGATCAGCAACATTCGTATGTAACTCGACAAACACCGAACCTACCTGGTTATTTTCGTCCGTCATTCCCCGCCGCGTTCGCATATCCAGTGGTATTGACACCGCCAAGCTTTCGTCTGGCAACTCCTTATGGTGCATTAAATAATGGCGTAAACCACCGGCAATGATGGCCAAAATAACATCGTTGATCTTCACTTCACAGATGTCTTTCAGTGCTTTGATATCGGCTAGCGGAAACTCCGCAGCCTCAAATACGCGGTGAGGGCCAACGGGGGTATTAAATCGCGTGCGCGGCGACGAAATAGAAGGAACAGGAATTTTCTTCTGCGCCATTCCTATCGCCATTTTCCCTAAATCGCGCAGCACACCCGCGCCACCCGTTACCATTTTAACGGTGTTTCTAACATTATTAACCGCTGCCGAACTAGCGAGATACAAGGAGTTCGGCATCACATCGGCAGTTACTACCGCCTCAGCTTGGGGTACGGCAGCAGGATCTGGCTCCAAGTCATGGATGACTGACATGATTGACGAGCCACCAGCCCCATCAACGAGTGAGTGATGCATTTTGGTATAGATGGCGAAGCCGCCCTCGGGAACACCCGGAATATTGTCCAAACCTTCAATGATATAGGCCTCCCAGAGCGGGCGGTTCATATCAAGTGGCCGCGCATGCAGCCTCGCAACCAAGATACATAACTGACGCCAGTCGCCAGGCTGAGGTAAGGCAATATGGCGAATATGAAATTCAACATCAAAATTAGCGTCTTGAACCCAGTAAGGCCGGTCCACATTGCCGGGCACCTTAACGAGACGCGAACGGAAAATGGTGTGTTTGTGCAGCCGCCGCTCAAAATTGGCAATAACGCCTTTAAACCGCACCGCGCCACCAGGCGCTGTTGATGGGTCGTATATCCCTAAGCCACCAACATGCTGGGGTGTATTGGCATGTTCGAGATTAATAAATGCCGTATCAAGTACACCTAACTGCTTCATGCAATTTAACCTCTTATTTTAATATTCCCCCTTCCAAGGGGACGACAATCTAAACAGCGGCCATCACTTAAGCGCGCGATAACAACATAGCCATATTACATTAATTTTTCCGGATGCTAAGTACATTAAGTCGCGAAATTGAGTTGTAAGCGCATATCTAGTCTGGAAAGACGATATCCACCTATTTGCCCCGCGAACCCAGCTACGGGTATAAACAGGCCAGCACGCTACTTTAAGCCGTTATCAAGTACATAGATTTAGCGGCTTTTGCGCTGGCGCGCAGGCGGTGGCGCGCCAACATGGCTCTCATTACGCTGGCGGGCGAGCTCCACTTGCTTTTGTCGATCCCGAAAGCGCTTCTTTTGATCATCGCTTATGTGATGAAAACACGCTGGGCAGGTCACCCCTTCCTCAAACATGTCACTGAGCTTATCGTTTGCGGTAATAGGTCGTCGACAACCGTGGCAAAGCTCATGAGTTCCAGTGAGTAAGCCGTGAGTCACTGCTACTCGATTATCGAATACAAAACATTCACCCTGCCACTGGCTCTGGGCTTCGTCCACCTCTTCCAAATACTTTAGAATGCCACCTTCAAGATGGTAAACCTCATCAAACCCTTCATGCTTCATAAAGGCTGAGGCTTTCTCACAGCGAATACCGCCGGTGCAAAACATCGCCACCTTCTTGTGTTTAGCGGGGTCGTAATTGGCTCGTACATATTCAGGGAATTCCCTAAAACTGGTCGTTTTGGGGTCAATAGCGCCCTTAAAGCTACCAATTTCCACCTCGTAGTCGTTACGGGTATCAATAAGCAATACTTCGGGGTCAGCAATCAAAGCATTCCAGTCCTGAGGCTTAACATAGGTTCCCACAATATCCTTGGGGTCGATACCAGCAACACCCATGGTTACAATTTCTTTCTTAAGCTTAACCTTCATCCGATAGAAGGGCTGCTCAGTATCATAGGACTCTTTATGCCCCACGTCGGCGAATCGGGGGTCTGAATGTAAATAGGCTAGCACCTGATCGATGCCCCCACGAGAGCCGGCAATGGTGCCGTTAATACCCTCTTCGGCGAGGAGTAAGGTGCCCTTCACTTCCGCCGCCAAACACTGCGCTAATAATGGCTCGCGCAAGGATTGAAAATCGGGAAGACTCACAAATTTATACAGTGCAGCTACAACAAACTGATTCATACTATTTCGCGCCCTGCTCCTTTTTACTACCACCCAAGCAATCTGGCGACGCGGGCACAGACCCAGCGCGAAGCTGCCACTCTGCGGGGCTATAAGTATGCATAGCCAAAGCGTGAACAGGGCCTGCCAACTCCTCTGCTAAAAGCTGGTAAACCCGCTGCTGGCGAGCGACTTTGCGTAAGCTCGAAAAAGCCTCGGCGACGAGGACTAGCTTAAAATGGGTTTCTGAATTGGCCGGCACACTGTGCATATGACTTTCATTGATCACTTCAAGATGACTGGGCGTCAGCGCCGCCGTTAATTTAGCGTGTATTATTTCTTGTATCGACATCAGCTATCTCTCGCAATCACCACAACGGCGCATATTATACACTGACTGTGGCAACATCGCGCCCAAACACTTCAGTCACGTTTAAGACGACCCGTAGCCGCCGCAGCCCGCATGGCCGCAGCGTAGGCTCGATTTGCCCACTCAATCAACATGTCTCTATCGTCTATGACCTTGTCTAACGCCTGGAAGTAAGAAAGCGCAATATCTCGACCATTACGCTGATAGCTAAAAGGCGGTAATCCTAGGGCATCAAAGTCGCCGCGAGTGGCAGTATCGGCTTTCAAATACAGCGTATTCTCAACAATCAGTGCGAACATCAAACCCTCTAGGAACAGTCCGGTACCGCCAAACATCCGCCGCGACGTCACTGGACCGAGCCACTGCATTTGATCAACTAAGAACACCGTAAAGGCACTGGCCTTTGCCATGGTATTGAGCTCCCGTCGTTTAGCCAGCGACCCAATCAGCTGCTATGCAGCCAAATCGCTTAGACAAAGTGACTTCAAACGCTGTGCCAGCAGCGTCTGATCGGACGCCAGCCCCCAGCGCATATAAGCCACACAGCCACCGTTGTACACCCGCACTGACAAACCTTGCGCGTAACACCGCTGCTGGAGTACAGCTGCTTGCGCCGTGGGTATGGTCATTGTAATAAATAAGGGGGTCACTATGATCTGCTGAAAATAAGCACGGAACACGCTTTTTAACAGCTCGCCTTGACGCCTTGCGGTCACCATCAGCTGGTGCTGCATATCGTCTTGCCACCGACGATCAAGCAGCGCTTTACGGCCTATCCACTGCGCGCTGCCACACACCGCCCAAGGCCCCAAATGCGTATCTAGCTCAGCCAATAGCCACGGCTCCGCTATTACAAACCCTAGGCGCAGCCCTGGCAAACCAAAAAACTTGCCCACCGAGCGCAACAACACAATTCCTGGCTCCGCCGCCAAAGCACTTAAGTCACTGCTTGGCATGGCATCGGCAAAGGCCTGATCGATAACCACCAAACCGTCAGCAGGCAGCAATGAACGCCAGTAGCGGACGTCGTCACCGCTAACGACATCGCCTGTTGGGTTATTGGGACTAATAATCAGTAAATAGTGAATTTGTTCAGCCACAATCCGTTGCGCAATCTCTTCTCGCCCATAGCGACTAAAATACTGAACTTCGTGGCCCGCAAGCAACCAGCGATAGCGATGCTCTTCGTAGGCGACCTCTGCCAACAAGACGCGTCCTGGCGGGACGATACAGGGTAGCACTTGAATGGCAGGCTGACTGCCAGCAGTCGCTAAAATGCTCTGTTCCGCCACGCCGTAATAACGGGCAGCGGCGCGCTGTAATTCAGGACAAAAATAAGGCAATACCTTATAGCAACTCGCTGGCGGCGGCGGCACTGGCCAGCTCCAGGGATTCACCCCGGTCGCCAAGTCCATCATCGGCAAGCCATCGGGTGCTGGCGGCAAATCGCGAGGATCACCGCCGTGTCGCGGCGGCTGAGTACGTGTACCAGTCATTGACATAACCCCAGTACGAGACCAAGACCAAGCCATACCGCGAGCTGGCTATTCACCAATTTAATGCTTTTCTCCAAATCGCCAACGACTGGCGCCCGGCCCCAACCAAGCGACGATCGATTCGAAACCGTGCCATGGTAGCTTGCCGCGCCACCCAAGCTTACGCCTAAGGCCGCTGCGCCACTGGCCATTACTGATCCGGCATTGATGCTTTTCCAAAACCAGCCCTGTTTAAACCAGCATTGCCAGGGCCGAGCAGAACAAGACAGCAGACTAAAACCCAGTGCGGTAAGTTGTGCCGGAACAAAGTTACAGACGTCGTCGCTGCGCGCCGCCCACCAACCAAAATAGCGGTAGCGCTCATTTCGATAACCCCACATCGCATCCAGGGTATTGGCTAAGCGCTGCAATACCACCCCGCCAGGGCCGGCCACGGCATACCAAAATAGCGACGCAAATACCGCGTCACTGCTGTTTTCTAAGTTTGTCTCCAATCCCGCCGTTAAAATTTGTTCGGCATTGAGGTCACCAGTATCGCGACTGACTAAATAACTGATCCGCAGTCTCGCCTCGCCCAGATCACCCGCCACCAATGCTGACGCGACGGGACGAATATGTTCGCACAAACTCTGCCACCCAACCGCCCAGTACAGCACCGCAATATGCCAGGCCACACTGGCAAGCGGCGAAAGTTCATAGATCACAAAATCGATAAAAACGACCGCAACAATGGCCGGAACAATCAATAACAGCCAACACCCCAGTCCGCTTACGCGTTGCAGAAACGGGCTATTATTTAGGTTTAAGGTATTTTCTAGGCCTGCAGCGAGTCGCCCAAAACCGACTAAGGGGTGCCAGCGTCTGGGTTCACCGAGCAGGCGATCTAGCGCCAGCGCCGCCAAGCAAACCACACTTACAAGTAAAATTTGATTCAAGAGGGTTCTCTGCTTATTGACGTCGCGCCAAGGCCTTGACTATCGATAATAACGTAGCTGATGCCATCACGGCCAAGCCAATGTCCTGCGAAGAAAAACGTAAAAAGCCGTTAACCTAGCGGTGAGGCACTTTAATAAATGCAGTGGCAAGGGTCAAATAGAATGGCAGGGGCCTAGACCCCAAGGCGGTAAAAAGCGGCGGCATTATCCCACAATACTTTTTTTGTTGCGGAGTCCCCTAGGGCATTGCCAATAATTTCAATATCCACCGGATTAAAGGCACGAGGTGAGCGAGTAGACGGCAAATCGGTGCCAAACATCAAGGCATCGGGGTTAATATCAAATAAGCGGCGAATGGCCTGACTGACCGCAAAATCAACCCGCCCAAACCCCGTTGCCTTCACTCGAGCACCACTTTCAGCCAACTGATATAGAATTGGCAAACCTTCCTTAGAAAGGCCCAAGTGATCAATGCTGACTGCGGGCAAGCGACAGAGTTCGCCACAGAGGTCCGCCAAGGTTTTACAATCGGCGTAGATTTCAATATGCCAGCCCAACAGATCGTAAATACGGTGGGCAAAATCAATAAGGTGCTCTGAGGATTCGGAACCGCCGCGCCGCAAATTAAAGCGAACTGCGCGAATCCCCTGATTAGCGAGTAATAATAAATCATCGTCGCTGATCGTGCAGGGCACTTGGGTGACCCCTACAAAGGTTGGCCCCAATGCCGCCAGCGCCGTGATTAAATAACTTTGGTCAAAGGACTGAAATGATGCAGATACTACCGCGCCACCGCCGACACCAAGACTTGCAGTCTGTCCAACGTAGTCGTCTACGGTAAATGCATCGGGTAAAAAGCCGTCGTTACTGACCAAGGGAAATGCCGGATCAATAATGTGCAGATGGGCATCAAAAATCATGTGCTGCATACCGCTCTCACCTCCGCCAGCCATAATGATTTGCCCGCGTAATGTTTGTATTCTTATTGTTTAAGCTGGCCGACCAGTGTCGATCTTCTCAACACTCGCAGATTTACCGCGCAAATGCAACGCTGAAAACAGCACTATGACACACAAGAGATTTGCCACAGCCCAGAGCATGGTGGCTGACGCGAGTAATTTTACGTCCGGTCGCCAGAACCCACTAGGCAAACAGGCTGTTACGTGTCTTTATTTTTAGCCGCAATCCATTGAGACATGTATTGATGGCTTTTAATCGTGTGGTGGCGAAGCATTAGACCATTAAAGTGTTTCTGGCGATGGCCAGTAACATCTTGGCGTAAATCAGCCACGCAGCGGGTAAATTGCGGAAGGTAATCCCTGGCCTGAAAACGCGTTAACAAGAGCGTGCTGCCCTGTTGCTGCGCCGTCGCCCAACGGTCGGGGTCTTGGTATAAAGCAGCAGCTTCGGCAGCAAAATTGGTGGTCAATTGCTCAGAATCCGCAATAACACTGCCACTCCAGGCCAAATCGCCGTGCATGCCCTCCGCCCCCACCGTCGTCGTTACCGATGGGGTACCGCACTCCATCGCCGCCACGAGTTTCCCCTTTTGACCGGCGCCAAAACGCAGCGGTGCCAAGCAAAGCCGCGCTTTTTTCACTACGGCATCGGCATCGTCCGCCCAGCCCTTAACGAGAAACCCCAATTTTTCACTGTGCAGCTGCAAGGCTTTGGGCGGCGGGTAGGCGCCATAAATATGACATTCAACCCTAGGCAATTGACGACGAATCAAGGGCCATATTTCACTGCGTAAATATTGCACCGCGTCCCAGTTTGGCGCGTGACGAAAATTCCCCACCACCACACAGTGCTGACGCGCCTCATAGGGCAGCCACTGCGCTGCTTGCTCGGCATTGAAATCACTTAGCAGCGGCAGATAATGGAGCAAATCGGCGGGCACACCATAGGTATTTTGTAATAGCGCCATTTCAAATTCAGAAATCACTAGGGTGAGATCGCAGCGCCAAATCGCCGCGATTTCGCGCAGCGCCAACTCACTGATTAAATCTTGTCGACTCAGCGAGCGGTTTTGCTTCAGTGCCTGATGGCGGGCCTGCCGAAGGCAGTGCAAATCTTCGCTGTCTAAAATGCGAACGGCCTCAGGGCAAGCCCGATCTACTCGCCAGCCAAACTGTTCTTCCATCAGAAATCGATCAAAAATAACGAGGTCTGGCCGCAATTCCGCAATGTAGGCGTCAAAACTATCGCAATTAAGGGCAGCAGCCCGCGCACAAACACCGAGTGCAGGCAAATCGACGCTATGATCACCCTTCACGGCGGCGCTGACAAAATAAACATCACCGCCATTGCTCTGCAATGCAGATATCAATGACAACATTCGCCGCCCCGCGGCCGATGAATTTGGCTCAGGCCAGACGTAACCAATAATTAAAACGCGCAAAGCCATCCACTCACAGAAAAATTATACTACCGGAATACTTGAGCACCGCCCGATAGGCTTAGCGCGAAAACAAGCTTAAATTTTTCTCGTTTATTTGCTGATTCAGCGTCCAGTAATCATAGATAATACCTAGCAAAAAAATACCACCGGTGAGCAAATACACAACGCCAGTCAGCCACTTGCCCAAATAAAAGCGGTGCAAGCCAAAGACACCCAAAAAAGTCAGTAATATCCACGCCAAGGTGTAGCTAGTCGTGCCGCTTCGATACTGCTGATCGGCGTCCCGATCCATGCTTGGAATTAAAAACAGGTCGATAATCCAGCCAACTAAAAACAGACCAAGGGTAAAAAAGTAAATCGTCGCACTGATCGGGCGCCCATAGTAAAAACGGTGCGCACCCATAAAGCCGAAAATCCACAAAACATAGCCGACCGCTTTGCTGTGGGTATTATCCATTACGTAACAACCCTCTATTAATTTAGCCTTCGAGTGTAGTGGATTACATCCGCTGGCTAAACCCCAAAACATAAAACCGCAGACTTAGCTCTTACTGCGACCCCGACTTTTCGACTCGGGGCTCAAGACAAAAATTATCGACGCTGGCAAGCCAGTCTGTGGATTTAAGGGTTCAATGAGTTGCCTCAGCGTAAAGCCGCTCGCGCTAATCAGCTCTAGCCAACTGTTTAATGTTCGGAAATACCAAGGCGCAGGGTCACAGAAATCATCGCTAAAACCTTGCCAGTTGCCCTCCCGCCAGCCGTCGCAATAGGGCGCGCCGTTAAAAGCCGGATGCAAGGTTTGAATGACGCAACAACCATGACTATTTAACGCAGGGGGAATCGCCGATAAGACATCGGCAACGACGTAATACCCTAGCAAAGAGAAATTGCAGACCACGCAATCTACGCGCGTTTGCCAAGCACCATGCGCAAAGTCTTGATAGGACAACTCCGAAAACGTCCCACCCAGCTCCGCGGCTCGGTTAATGAGCCCGGCAACCCCATCTATGCCCTCCGCCGCCAAGCCCAATCCTGCTAAAGCACGTACCAGCCAGCCTTCGCCGCAGCCTACATCGAGCACCGTTTTAGGGTCTTGTGCCACCACCGCATTAACAATTGCCGCGTCGGTTATCGCCACCCGGCTGCCAATTTCTGCTTTGCGAACTGCGTCGGTCCAAGCATCAACATTTTTATGCCAAGACGATAAAATTGCCGCTTCTTTATTTTGGTCGTCCATGTCCAAAGCACCCCAAACTGACGAGCTAAAGTAGTCCCGCAAGCCCTCCCTAAGCGTTGTTAGCGAGATTCTCGTAACGCAATTTAAATTGCCCTAAATAGTTTGTGGTGGCAAGCTTGACAGCCTATAAACGCCCCTTAATGTATTTTTGAGTCCAGCGATGCACTGCCCATTTTTTGAATCAAATCAATGTCGCTCTTGTAGCTGGCTAGATCAGCCCTACCACCAGCAACTGCAAAACAAAGAGCGTCAGCTTGAGGCGCTGCTGGCGCCTTTTGCACCGCCCCCCCTATTGGCTTCGGTAAGCGCTGAACTATCAGGCTTTCGCGACAAGGCTAAAATGGTGGTACTCGGTCACGCCGCAGCGCCAAAACTTGGCATTATCAACCATCGTAATCAGGCTATTAGCCTCTGTGAATGCCCACTATACCCAGACGATATGCAAACACTACTGGGCGATTTAGAGCGCTGGCTTGGCCACCTCGCAATTGCACCCTACAGCATTAAAAGCCGTCAGGGAGAGCTCAAGTATTTACTGCTCAACCGCAATGACGAGGGCCAATACATGTTGCGCTTGGTTTTGCGCAGCACCGCCCCAATCGCGGACATTAAGCTGGCACTCCCAGACTTTCTGGCACAGCATTCTGAAATCAGCTCAGTGTCAGCAAATATCCAGCCAGTGGCCATGGCCATCATCGAAGGGCCCGAAGAGCATATTCTGAGTGGCGACAACTGGCTACGCCACCAGCTTAACGGCCTAAATCTTTACCAGCGGCCCAAGGGCTTTTTCCAAACCAATCTCGACATGGCGGCGAAGCTATACGCCACCGCTGCGCAGTGGACGGCCAATCTAGAAATAAGTACCTACTGGGACCTGTTTTGCGGCTCCGGCGGCTTTGGCCTGCACTGTTTAACGCCAGAGCGCCAATTGGTCGGTATCGAGATAGAAGCCGAGGCCATCGCCTGCGCCCAGCGCAGTGCTAACGAACTGGGGCGCGGTGCCCAAGTCCGCTTTCAAGCCTTAGATTCCACGGCATTCGCCAGTAGCAGCGACGGAGGGGCGCCCCAGCTCATCATTGCCAACCCTCCTCGCCGGGGCTTAGGCACTGAGCTCTGTACGCAGATCAAGCAACTTGCACCAGATTATCTGCTCTATTCCAGCTGTAATGCCGCCACTCTGGCCGCCGACCTAAGCGCGCTTGAAGGCTATCGTATTGACCGTGTGCAACTATTTGATATGTTCCCCCATACCGCCCACTATGAGGTATTGCTGCTCTTGCACCGCATTTGAACAGCCCTTTATTAAATCGCAATTTGGATTCATTTATTGAATATGAGCACCCTCACCTTTAACGGGCAAGAATATCGCGTTCAGGACGACGAAAATGTCTTGGACACTCTGCTTAGGAACAAGATAAGCATCCCCCACGGCTGCCGTGCTGGCGCCTGTCAGGCCTGCATTTTAATTGCGAAACCAGACCAAATTCCCGACGACTGCCAGCACGGCCTCAGTAATCAGCGTATCCAGCAAGGGTATTTTTTAAGTTGTCGCTGCGAGCCCGAACAGGACATGGCGCTTCAACTCCCTGATTTAAGCGGCGAAAAGCACTTAGCAACCATTGCCGAAAAAATGCAGCTAAATCCAAAAATACTGCGCCTTCGTCTGCACTGCCGTCTGCGCTGGCGGGCAGGGCAATATATCACCCTGTGGCTAAACGACAACACCGCTCGCTGCTACTCTATTGCCAGTGTTGCCAGCCTCGACGATTTCATTGAACTCCATATCCGAATATATCCAAGTGGGGCAGTGAGCCCGCAGTTATTGAATACCGAGATAGGTGACGAACTTTTGATTCAAGGCCCCTACGGCGAATGTGTATACGACAACAAGCAAAGCCAGCACAGCTTATTATTGATTGCCGCAGGCACCGGACTCGCACCCTTATTGGGCGTCGCTAGAGATGCATTAAATCACAACCACCAAAGCACAATTCACTTACTGTTTACCGTAAGGCAAGCCAGCGATTACTACATGCTCGATGCCTTACAAAAGCTGCAGGCAGACCATTCTCAGTTCAGTTATTCACTCGCCAGTGCCGATGGCCCGCTAAATGAGACTTGGCAGCAACAATTACAGGAAAATTTTACTGCGCTGCGCGGCAGCCGAGTTTATATTTGCGGCGGCAATGACTTTGTAGGCCAAGCAAAAAAACAATGCTTTATGCAGGGTGCGACGGGGCGGGATATCATTTGCGAGGAATTTATCAATTTTAACGCGGCAAGCTAAGGGCCTTCATCCTTGACTCGGCAATTGTTGGAAGCCGAGATAGGCATTCTCAAAATTTGATTTCCCTACATTTAGGAAATGCTCAAAACTCCACGGCCAATCTGCTATTAAATGTCGGTAGTCTGCTCGAAAGACATAGGTTTGTGCGCTAACTTGGCATCCATCCAGCAGCGCTACAACAAGCTCGCAACGCTGATAGTAATCCCCTTCGAATACATCTAAACGACGCAGCCCCTCATCGGAGATATTGCGATAAAGCAGGCCATGAGTTTCCGCCCCAGCCTCAGCAATCAGCGCTGGATAGTCTTCATCCAGCACCGCGTAGCGGCGGTAATTCCGCAGTAGCGCCGACTCTGACAATGCGCTCACACCACTTACTGTCGCCATAATATCGGCGCACATCAAACTTCCGTAGGTGAAAACATTTGCCATGGTCGCCTCGAATTTAATTTAGCAGTATGCCAAACAAATCTTAAGCAAAAGCCCCATCAAAACCAATAACAATTCGGATTAATGGGGCATCTTAGTGTGCTTATAGGAAAAGCTTGTTGTCGTTAGCACGGTCTATTAGCAGTTTGGGAACAGCAAAATCACTGCCGTATTTCGCCTCCAACTCTTGCGCCCGTGCTACAAACTCGCGCAGTCCATAAGCATTAATCGCCTGGAACGCACCACCGGTTTGCGCGGGAAAACCAATCCCCATTATTGAGCCGATATTGCCGTCACCGACATTCTCAATAACGCCCTCTTCCATTGCCCGCACCGCTTCTAGCGACTGGCAAAAAGTAAGACGGTCCTTGATATCCTGGTAGGGGATTTCTTTATAGCCATTTGGCGCAAACGCGTCTTTCAAGCCGGGCCACAAGTGTTTTTGACCGCCCTCAGGGTAAGCGTAATAACCACCGCCATGCACCTTGCCGCGCCGACCAAACTCATTAACCATTCGATCCAACACCCGTGACACCGCGTTGTCTTCCCAAACTTTACCCTGGGCCTCAACATCGGCTTTTGCTTGTTTACCGTTCTTGTATGCGGTTTCCTGACTAATTTCGTCTATTGCGCCCAGTGGCCCAATTGGTGAGCCATTGTCACGGGCCGCCGACTCAATTAATACTGGATTAATCCCCTCCTCCAGCATGATACCGCCCTGAGAGATGGTCGTACCGATAACACGGGTAGTGAAGAAGCCTGCCGCGTCGTTTACCACAATCGGAGTTTTACCCAGCTGCTGCGCCAAATCAAAGGCCTTGGCCAGTGCTTCATCCGAGGTGAGCTTACCGCGAATAATTTCTACCAGCGGCATTTTCTCTGCCGGAGAAAAGAAATGCATGCCAATAAAGTTCGCAGGCCGCGTACTGGCCGCCGCGAGTTCACTAATCGGTAAAGCCGAGGTGTTAGTCGCAAACACACTGCTGGATTTAATCACCGCTTCGGTATCTTTCGTCACTGCCGCTTTTACTTTGCGATCTTCAAATACCGCTTCAATAATCAAATCGCAGTCGCTGAGGTCGGCGTAATCGGCACTGGCCTTAATGAGCGCCATACACTCGGCCTTTTTGTTTTCAGTGACCTTACCTTTCGCAATGCCTTTAGTGAAAAAGGCGTCGGCGTAACTTTTGCCGCGATCTGCATTTTCTTGGCTAATGTCTTTCAGTACAACACTAATTCCTTTTTGCGCAGCGATAGTCGCTATACCCGCGCCCATTTGGCCGGCACCAATAATACCGAGCTTTTTACATGTAAAGCGCTCAGCAACGGGCGGCCGACTGGCGCCCTTGTTCAATGCTTCCATCTGCACAAAAAACGCCGTCATCATATTACGGGCGGTTTGATCCAAAAGTAGACTTAAAAAGTAGCGGCCTTCAATCTTTTGCGCCGTGTCAAAATCGACTCTGGCGGAATCCACCACACAGGCAAAAATCGCGTTCTGCGCGGGCATTAAATTCTTAGTCTGCACCATGACATTGGCAGGGCCGAAGAAAGTGAGGCCCTGGTTCGCGGGCTCATCTGGGCCGCCGCCAGGAATCTGATAAGCGTCTTGATCCCAGACCTGCTTTGCATCTGGGTTAGCCTTGATCCACGCTTTAGCTTTAGCGTGCATATCGGCTTCGTCACTCGCCAATTCGTGGAGCAAGCCTTTTTCAAGTGCTTGAGCCGCTTTTAGACGTTTACCCTGGCTGATAAGACCAATCGCTTCTTGCATACCCAGTAAGTAGGTCATACGCACTACGCCACCCGCACCCGGCATTAAGCCGATCATGGCTTCGGGCAAACCAACTTGCACGCCATTCATTGCCACGCGATGGTGACAGGCTAGCGCAATCTCAAAACCACCACCCAAAGCTGGCCCATTCAGACCAACGGCAACAGGAACCCCAAGGGTTTCCAGCGTCCGCAGTGGCGCTTTCGTAGCCATTACGCCGTCGTACATTTCAGTTTTTTTAGCTTCGCTGGGCTTTAAGTCCATCTCCAGCATTTCTTTAATATCGCCACCAGCAAAAAATTGGCCGGGCTTGCCACTGCGTACATAAACACCCTTTACACCGCCCGCTTCAACCATGGCCTGCAATTCTGTCACCGCCGCGCGCATCGCTTCATCGTAGTCCCGGCCCATGGTGTTAACCGACTTGCCCGGCTGATCGAAAATCAGCTCAACAATGCCGTCACTGTCTTTTTCTAAACGAATATATCCCATTAACTTAATCTCTTTTCCCGTGAAGGACTGCCAGCGCTATCGTGCTAGCAGCCTTGCAAATACTATGGTCAGCGCGCTTTACACGCGCTCAATGATAGTTGCGATACCAATCCCGCCACCGGCACAAAGGGTAACCACGCCGCGCTTAAGGTTGCGGCGTTCAAGCTCATCAAGTAGCGTGCCAAGAATCATCGCGCCCGTTGCGCCAATTGGGTGACCCATCGCGATAGCACCGCCATTCACATTGATTTTCTCGTCGGGAATACCCAGTACACGCTGATAGCGGAGCACCACCGAGGCAAAAGCCTCGTTTAACTCAAACAGATCAATATCATCAACGGTGAGTCCGGCTTTTTGCAGCGCCTTCTGGGTTGCCGGCGCAGGGCCGTTTAACATTAACGTGGGCTCAGTGCCCACCAGCGCACAACTGAGAATACGGGCGCGGGGCTGGAGATTTTGTTCCTTGCCTGCGCGTTCACTGCCCACGAGAACCAAGCCCGCACCGTCGACAATCCCCGACGAATTTCCAGGCGTATGCACGCACTCGATGTTTTCCAACTGCGGGTATTTAAGCCTTGCGACACCGCCGTGACCATAGTCATTAAACATCTGGAACGCGGGCTTGAGTTTGGCCAGTGCCGCCATTGAGGTATCGGCCCGAATAAACTCATCGTGGTCGAGAATCGTTACGCCGTTAAAATCTTTTACTGGGACAATCGATTTAAAATAACCCTGCTCGCGAGCATGGGCAGCGCGCTGCTGAGACATCACTGCATAGCGGTCAACGTCTTCACGGCTAAAGCCGTCCATGGTGGCGATCATATCGGCGCCTAGGCCCTGGGAAATAAAATAACTTTTCATGGCCACCCACGGGTCGCCAGTAGCGCCACCGCTAGCGCCAATACCCAGACGAGACATAGACTCGACCCCGCCCGCCGCAACTAAATCTTCGTAGCCAGCAGCGACTTTGGCAGCCGCGATGTTCACTGCATCTAAACCACCCGCACAGTAACGGTGTAATTGCGCGCCGGTGGTGCTGTCGTCCCAGCTTGAGTAAACCAACGCCGCTTTGGCAATATTCTGGCCCTGTTCTTTTACGGGTTCACCACAAGCCAAGATCAAGTCTTCGACCTTGCTGGTGTCGAGGTCATGGCGAGACTTGAGGGCTTCGAGCAGGTTGGTCACCAGATCAATGGGTTTTACTTCATAAAGTGCGCCGCCGCGCTTGCCTTTGCCGCGAGGGGTACGAATCGCATCATAAATAAATGCTTCTGCCATGGTTTGTCCTACCGAACTGAGAGTGAATTCACGGTGACACTGCTGTGCACACGGTGGCCACAATGTACTGGGCACTCAGCTAGAGACAATGACATTTTCGGTCAAAGTACTGACAGATATTATAAAACCACTTAAATATCAATTCGTTATAAGTTATAGACTATAAACTAACTATGGCTCTCACGCTCATTTACGCGGTATTCACCAGGGGTCATCGCTGTCCACTTTTTAAAACAGCGATGAAATGCGGAGGGATCAGTAAAGCCCATTAGGGCCGCTACAGCGTTAATGGAGAGTTCAGAGTTACCGAGATAAGCCATCGCAGCATCGCGGCGACACTCATCCTTTAGTTGCTGGAAGGTGGTGCCCTCCTTCTTCAAGCGTCGGCGCAGCGTCGGCGCTGACATATTAAGTGCCGCCGTAATACGCTCAAAACTTGGAAAGCCCTGGGAAAAATCATGGCCAATCATGGCCCGTACGCGCGCCACTAAACTGCCATCGTCACGACTCCCACTCATTACCATCAGTGGATACGGCGCCGCCCGCAAAAAGTCTTTCAGCGTGCGTTCATTGTGTACTAAGGGGTAACTCAAATAACGCGTATCAAAGACAAATTCATCTCGTAACTGCCCGTAGTAAACCGGACAGCCAAATAGTTGCTGATATTTCGATACTCTGGCTTTACCGACCGGCGCCTGACCGGCAAAGCGCACCTCTTTTAACTCGATATTACTGCCCACTAACCAGCAGAAAAAGCGGTGCCAGATCGATAAGCCGTAAATATCAGCGACATCCACCGGCAAACCGGCAAAACCTTTTTTAACACTGCCGTAGCCCACAATGGCACTGTCTTTACGGGTATCAAGGTAAATTTGCGCATCTGCATCATAAAAAGTGCGAAAAAATTCGCAGGCGCGCTTAATAGCGTTACCCAAATTTTCGCAGCTTATCAGGCAGTAACACATCATTCGGAAGGCGCCAGCGGTCAGGTTTTTACCCAGCACTAAGCCAAAGGCTTCGTCTTGCACCAAACTCATTACTTGCTGATAGAGCTTGCTGTATTGCATAGCGGAAATCGTCGCCTGATACCCTGGCGAACGCTTGTTTAGCGGGTTGAAGGCAATACCGGCAATATTAAGGATACTATGGTGTTCGTAGCCGCGCTCAGCCGCTAAATTCAGTAGCGAACAAGCAAAGCGCGTTGGCACTGCCTCAAGATCCATTATTTAACGCCTTTACCCTGATTGCCAAAAAAAGCCGCATTCACTGTAACACCCCAGTATAATCTCTGCTAAGTTGAATAAAACCGCACCACAATCGGAAATTGCCTAGGTAATCCGCCCCATGACTGCACAGCGTTTTGATCTCATTCTCACCGGTGAACTCGCACCGGGCCACCCACGTGATATCGCATTAAAGCAGTTGGCAAGCTTGTTTAAACGTCCTATCGACCAGGTCGAAAAACTACTCGCGGGCAAGCCCAATCGCATTCGAAAAGACCTCGACGCCAACGAAATTAAACGCTACCAGCAAGTCTTTGCCAAAATAGGGCTCATCGCTGTTGCTAAGCCCTGCAATGCAGAAGGCCTAGCAACAAGCCCAATACCGGCGGCTAAACCCGACTCTAACTTGAGTTTAAGCCCCGAGGGCACCCCAGTCTTACGCGATAACGAACGTCCTACGAGTACTGACTCAGCCCCCGACACCAGCCACTTAAGTCTGGCGCAAAGCGGCGAAAACCTGAGAGATCAACACGAGACACCCCCACTGCCGCTGCCAGACACAGAGCACCTCAGCCTAGGCGCGACCGGTGACGATCTTCTGCCCCCCAAACCACCTGAACTTGAAATTGACCTCGATGCCCTAACTGCCGACCTCAGTCTCAGTGAAGCCGGTACGCAATTACTGCCCGACAAGCCCAACGTAGCGCATAAAGTACCCGATACCAGTCACCTAAAGCTAAAGTAACTCGCTTAGCAACGTTTAACTAAGCTGCTCTGGCCGAGGGAAACGCAGGACAATCCGCAGCCCCGGTTTATTATCTTTCAGGTCTATATAACCGTCGTGCAGCTTCACCACCGCTTGCACTAAGCTGAGGCCCAGGCCATTGCCCGGGTGCCGACTGCGACTGTGTTCAACACGGAAAAAGCGCTGAAATACTTTTTCACGGTCTTCCTCGGGAATACCTATACCGCTGTCGGCAACTTCGATACGCAGGACATTTTTCTCGACAGCTAAATTGACCTGTACCTTGCCGCCTTCAGGGGTATATTTAATGGCGTTATCCACCAAGTTTGCCACCGCTTGGAACAATAAATTGCGATCACCGTGAAAACTGCCAACCTTCGCTAAACCAGTATGAAATACCTGATTTTTCTCTGCCGACAATGGCTCATATAATTCGATAACATCCGACACCAGCGTACACAAATCAACACTAGCAAAGCCCGAGCGCCGATTACCCGATTCCACTTGCGCAATGCGCAACAAGGCACTAAAGGTTCCCAGCAAGCCGTCAGCTTCCTCAATCAGCGCTTCAACTTCCTCGCGATTACCGGGGTCTGCGCAGTTCTCTTGCAAGCTACTTAATTTATTTCGCAAGCGTGTAAGCGGCGTGCGTAAATCGTGGGCGATATTGTCTGACACCTGTCGGACCCCGGTCATTAATGCCTCGATTCGATCCAGCATCTGATTGACGTTTTCCGACAAACGCAGAAAATCACCAGTACTACTATTAATATCGATCCGCTCGGTGAGGTCACCGGTCATAATACGACGCAGGGTAATATTGATGCGGTCAATCCGTTGTAAACTCAGTGCGGCGACAATGGTGCCACCAATGGTACCGAGCAAAATCGTAGCGACCATACTGCGGGTCAATGCGCCGGCAACCAGCTTGGTACTGTTCAGCACATCGGCATAGTGCCTCGCCACCAGCACATGCTCACCGCCGGGCAGTTGCTTTGATCTGGCAATAAACTCGGTGCCCACTGAGTCGGCATTATCGAGCATGGATTCAAAGTTGAAGCCCAGCCAACCGTCTCGGTATTCCTCACTGTCGGGCCACTGATCGAGGTTACCCGCAATTTTATTGAGATGTTCATCGCCAACAAAATAAAAAAACCGAATCAAACGGTCGGGGCCGCTGTGTATTTTGACAAAGTTTTCAACCGCCGGCTCACCACCTTCTTGATAAGCCTGACTTAGAGAGCCGAGTTCCTCGGTAACCGAGTGATGGACTTCGGCAAAAAAGTCGTAGGCAATAAAGGCGTAGATAAGCGCCAAAACCATAAAAACGGCCAGACTCAGCCACGCTACATAGCTGACCAAAAACCGAAAGGTGAAGCTGGTAAATATTTTACTGAGAATCATCCAACATATACCCAGCACCGCGCACGGTATTCAACAGAGGCTTATCAAAACCCTTATCAATTTTCTGACGCAGGCGGCTGATATGAACATCAATGACATTGGTTTGGGGATCAAAATGGTAGTCCCATACGTTTTCTAGGAGCATAGTGCGCGTCACAACCTGACCGGCATGGCGCATTAAATACTCAAGCAATTTGTATTCCCGAGGCTGCAAATTAAAGGCCTGCCCAGCGCGGGAGACCTTATGCGCCAACAAGTCCATTTCTAAGTCGGCAACTTTAAGCCGCGTTACCGCCGACCCAGCTTCTTGCCGCCGCAGCATAACTTCAATGCGGGCCAATAATTCAGCGAAAGCAAAGGGCTTGACCAAATAGTCGTCCCCGCCTGCTTTGAGGCCTTTAACTCGGTCGTCTACCTCACCGAGGGCACTTAATATTAACGCTGGGGTACTGTCATTGGCAGCGCGCAATGTCTGAATAATGGTTAGGCCATCAACATAGGGCAGCATTCGGTCGACAATCAGCGCGTCGTACTGCTCGGTGGTCGCCTGAACTAAGCCGGTTTTACCATCGGCGGCGTGCTCAACCTGATAGCCGCTCTCGCGCAGGCCCTTCACTATGTACTCTGCCACACTGGCGTCATCTTCTATCAATAAAACCCGCATCTAGCTTATTTCCCTTCCGATTTTATTATTTATCTGTACCAGTTAAGCCCCAACCCTAGGCTAGCACCTGCGCCTCTTGCGACAAGACCGCAGGCAGCAAGGTAGATCTACTTATTCACCCACAGTATGCGGGCGAGTAAGCTTATTTCCAACAGTTACAGAACTGGCAATGGAGACTAACAGCAATGAATAATATAAAAAATGGCTGCCAGACGATTAAATATCACTTAGCTCGGTGCAAACAGCTTGCCCTGATTACACTTGCCGTAAGTTCTGGTAATTGCCTATCTCAGCACTGGGGCGTGCCGACGCCAAATGATATAACACTTCCCCACAATCAGAAACTCGGATACCAACCTACCCTCAGCTTTTGTGTCGAACGCAACAACGATACGGGCAATTTCCAGGCATTTAATGCTAATCAAGCGCGATTTAATCAGGTGTGGATGGATCAAGACAACGCCAAACAGGGCAGCGATGCCATTCATGCCCTTGTAAAGATGGGCTTTAAGCGCTTATACAAATCCTTTCATGAGCGCAGCAGAGGCGCCCAACGATTCCTACCCAACGAGGAAGGCAGTATTGCCGCACCGAGCTTCAGGCAGTACAAAACCGATTACATTGTGCATCTGCGCAGTGACTCATTAACAGTCGGTCTTGCCATGGCCTTTTAGCAGGCAAGCCAAGCCTGCTCTGCTACAATACCGCGGTTTCTCACTTGGACTGCCCAGAATGACTGCCGAACTCCCCGCTCCAGGCGTATTTCGCCGCCTCGCTGCCATTGTCTATGACTGCTTCCTGCTGTTTGCGGTGCTATTTGTCGCGACTTTGATCCCCGCCTTGTTATTCAGCCCTGACATAATGGCGAATGACGCCGCCAATGATAGCGTGGTGCACGAACTTAACTCCCCGCTTGGCGGAGGCTTATATCGCGCCTATCTCTTGAGTTTCATTATTGTGTTTTATGGCTGGTTTTGGCGAAAGAATGGCCAAACACTCGGCATGCAAGCCTGGAAAATTAAATTAGAAAGCGTTGATGGCGGCCAACCCAGCTGGGGGCAATGCCTAATTCGACTTTGTGTTGCCGTACCTGCATTAGGCCTAGCGGGACTTGGATACTGGTGGATTTGGCTAGATCGCGACAGCTTAGCCTGGCACGACCGCGCATCTAAAACCCGGCTGCGCTCACTCCCCAAAGCCGAAAAAAATAAACCCGTGGCTAAGCCCGCCGAGTAAGCATATACGTACCCGCCAAAAAGCACACGCCAATCGGCAGCAAACTGGCGTAAATGGGGTCGAAGCCATACACCATACTGGACGGCCCCAAAATATCTTGCGCGGTGCGAAATACAATGCCGACCATTACCCCAACAAAGACCCGAAAACCCATAGTAACATTGCGCAGGGGACCAAAAATAAAGGATATGGCCACCAATACCATGCCCATGATTGTCAGCGGCTGAAGTAGTTTATTCCAAAACGCCAATTCATAATCACCGGCGTTCAAACCCTGCTTTTTCAAGTAACTCGCATAGCGCCACAAGCCACTAATCGATAAATCTTGAGGGTCTAAAACCAAGATATTCAGCAATTCAGGCGACAAGTCTGAGTCCCATTCCAATTGACTATAATGCTGCTGCTGCGCCCCTTTATCACTGAATTTAACGACCTTCGCGTCTTCTAGAGTCCAGTGACCATCAATAAAATAGGCTCGCTCAGCAAAGGTGTTTTGCTCAAGACGGCGGTCGTCGTCAAAACTAAAAATGCTCACGCCAAATAACACGCCATTGGGCTGCACCGCATTAAAGTGCATAAATTGCTGCCCTTCGCGATGCCACATGCCGTGCCGAGAATGCATGCTCGCTGTTTTTTGCAGCGCCACTGCGCGCTGACTTTCAGCGATTTGCTGAGACGCTGGCGCCACGAACTCCGCCACACACAGACCCAATAGTGTCAGCAAAATAGTGGGTTTAAGCACCGCAGACACCAGCTGCCACGTAGACACCCCAGCCGAGCGCATGACGATCAACTCACTGCTGCTGGCCAAGGCGCCCAAACCCGACAAGCAACCAACGAGCGCGGCAAACGGCAGGTAATCATAAAAGCTCCCGGGCGAGATCATGGCGACGTATTTCAATACCGAGATAAACGTGTAATCTCCGCGAATCTCCTTTAACCCGTCTACCAACTCAGACAAAAGATCAAGACCGACGATCACCAGCAACACCAATATAATAGCCCCAGCTACTGTGCGCCCAATATAACGGTTGAGTTTATGCACGCCGACGCCTCCAGCTCAGCACCCAGTGACGGTGCATACTATCGCGGTAAAGTAATAACAAACCCAAGACCAAAAATACGCTGTGCACTGCCCACATGCCGGGGAAAACCGGCCACTGGCCCTTGGCAATGGCGTCACGCACCGCGTTGAGACAAACCAAATACACCATATAAATCATAAAAGCAGGAAACATTTTGCCAAAACGACCCCGGCGGTGGTCGGTTTTACTTAAGGACACCGCGATCAACGCGGCAATAGGCACCAGCAAGCCCAGTGAAACCCGCCATTGTATTGCCGCAATATCTTCCAGTGCCGGTGAACCCCAGAGCGCCGACGTGTCTTTGCCGTCTAACTCTTGGCGATAGGTCTTTTCTTCAGGGTCACGTATCAACTGATCGAGACGACTAAAGCTGGTCACCTGGTAGTCCATATCGCCAGACTGACCAACATAGCGAACACCGCTATCCAGCACCAAATAGCGCTGGGCCGTGGTGTCGTCGACTTGGAAGCGACCCTGTGCCGCCGTTACCAGCGACACCAGCGGCCTGCCGCCTGCCTGCACCGGTTCTGGCTGCGCAATAAACACACCGGACATGGTCTGATTATCGCGATTGGCCTTTTCGATGTATGTCACCCTACCTGTTGCCTTGTCGAGTCGAAAGCGCCCTTCGACCGCCGCCTTAACGCCAATCTCAGACTGACTATCTGCCAGTAAATCGACATAGGCCTGAATACCAGAGGGTGTCAAAATCAAACTAATATATGCAACGATACCGGCGGTGAATGCAGCGGGTATCATGGTATAAATCAAAAGACGGCGACGGCTCATGCCGCAGGCGCTCATTACGGTCATTTCGCTGTCAACGTATAAACGACCGTAAGAGAGCAAAATACCGATAAACAGCCCCAAGGGGAGTACCACTTCTAAAAAATTCGGTAACCGGTAGAGCATGACTAACAAAAGCACGTCGGGAGCAAAGTCACCTGAGGCTACTTGACCAAGGTACTTCACAAAACGCCCACTCATGATAATAACCAGCAAGGTCAGCGTCACGGCAAACACCGTCTTCAGCATTTCGCTGGCAAGGTATCTAAATAATATCAAACAGCCATCTCTCCACCACCGCTCACCGCCAGTTTACCGCCAATCGCACAAAGCGTGCCCTGTCTTTGTCGCTAAGTATTTCACGCGCAGATGATACCCTTTACACTAAGCCCAGAACACTGCCTTTACACTGTACGGTTGCCAATCCCCATAACCGGCCCATAATAATGGCATGCATTTTCAACAATCTGCCCACAGTCTGCGAGAGTATCCATGCAAATTAGCCTTAAGCCTTGTAAAGATCTTACCACCGTCAATACCGATTGCCTGATTCTTATCACCGATGCAGCACTTAGCTCAGAGCTGGCAAAAGCGGTGGACTCAGCCAGCGGCGGCGTGATCAGTCACATGCTAAAACGTGGCGACTTTACAGGAAAGCTTGCAGAAACCCTGTATTTGCCAAATATCACCGGCCTTAAAGCACGGCGCTTATTAGTCGTCGGCAAAGGCGAGAGCGAGCTCAGTGACAGTGATTTCGACAAGATCATTCAAGCGACGTTTAGCGCCCCGGCGGCAGCGGATTGCAAAGATAGCTCTTACTTACTCGACAATATCAGCGTTACCGACCGCAAACCTGGCTGGCAGTATCAGCGCATAGCCCAATTATTAGTCAGCTCAAGCTACCGCTACACTGCAACCGTCAGCAAGCCAAAACCTGCGCTATCAATTCGCCGCGTAACGCTACAGGGCGCAAACACCGCGCCCAACCGCCAAGCCATTCAAGTTGGCAGCAGTATTGGTAAAGGCATTAATACTGCCTGCGAACTCGGCGACCTGCCCGGCAATATCTGTACTCCAGAATACATTGCCAGTGAAGCCCGCAGTCTCGGCAGTAAATTTGAGTCCGTTACCGTAAGCGTACTCGACGAAAAGAAAATGAAGCAACTCGGCATGGGCGCGCTCCTGTCGGTCAGCGCGGGCAGCGACCAAGCCGCCCGTTTGATTGTCATTGAGTACAAGGGCGGCAAAAAAAGTGCGCAACCCCACGTATTAGTAGGCAAAGGCGTGACCTTTGATACCGGCGGTATCAGTTTGAAGCCCGGCGCCAAAATGGACGAAATGAAATACGATATGTGCGGCGCCGCAAGTGTCGTCGGCACAATGGCAGCCATTGCTAGCATGGACTTAAAGCTCAACGTGATCGGCGTTGTTGCCGCGGCCGAAAATATGCCCAGCGGCGGCGCGACCAAACCCGGTGACGTCGTCACCAGTATGTCGGGGCAAACCATCGAAATACTCAATACAGACGCCGAAGGCCGCTTAGTCCTTTGCGACGCATTGACGTATGTAGAGCGTTTCAAGCCCGCCTCGGTTATTGATATCGCCACTTTGACCGGCGCCTGTGTCGTTGCCTTGGGCAAACACGCCGCCGGCTTGTACAGCAACCAAGACAGCTTCGCCCAAGAACTACTAGAACAAGGGCGACTCGCCCAAGATCGCGCTTGGCACATGCCACTCTGGGATGATTATCAAAACCAGCTCGACAGTAACTTTGCCGACATGGCCAATATTGGCGGCCCCGAAGCGGGCAGTGTCACCGCCGCTTGCTTCCTGTCGCGCTTCACCAAGGCTTACCGCTGGGCTCACCTCGATATCGCCGGCGCTGCGTGGCTTGGCGGCGCAAATAAAGGCGCAACAGGTCGCCCAGTAAGTTTGCTGTGCCACTATTTAATGAGCAAAGTCGGCAGCTAAACCATGACCAAGGTCGACTTTTACATCCTTAACCAAGGAACCGCTTCAGCGGCAATGCTCTATGCCTGCCGCTTAGCGGAAAAAGCCTATCGAAGTGGTCACGAGGTGTATATACACTGCGAAGACAGCGCCGCCGCCGACACCCTCAACCAGCAATTATGGGGGTTTCGCGACGAGAGCTTTATTCCCCACAGCTGCCACCCCGGCGACAATAATCCAGTGTTAGTGGGCTGCGGTGATTATGCGGGGGATCATTGCGACGTCTTGATTAATACCGCGCAGGAAACGCCGACATTTTTCAGTCGCTTCCAGCGCCTCGCGGAGATTGTTAGCAAAGACGAGGCAAGCTTGCAGGCATCGCGACAGCGCTATAGCTTTTACAAAAATCGTGGCTACCCGCTACATTCTCACACTATTAACGGCTAACGTAGATCACTATGGCAAAGGATAAAGCGCCCCTTCTTGGGGAATTAGAGGCATTGCAAGCAGTGCTACTCGATACGGCCGGCATTGATCCGGCCACTATTCCTCTGTTAGACGACATCATCGAAAGTGCGCCACCTCAGCCGCGCGACATACGATCAGAGGAAGTCCGCTTTAGCGATGCCGGAGTGGAATACACGACATCACCATCAAGCAAGTTCATGGACGTGACTCACCAGCAAAATGACGACGACTTTGCGCGCGAACTGTTTATCCAAGACGTGATCGACTCAATGATGCCGGGGATCGAGTCCGAGCTGCGCAAGCGCCTACTCAATCTCGATCAGGAGATTCTTGAGCGCTGGTACCACCAAGCCCACCCTAATCGGTAAACCCAGTCGACAATCCCAGCCACAGCTTTGGCCAGCAGGCTTAAAACTCAGTATACTTGCTCCCTTTTTAATCACCGCACTCAGTTATTCAGCCATGTCGGTTTTACCGTGGCAGACGCGGCATCATTTATCGCTACAGCAGACAATAGAGACACAATGGACAAGACATTTCAGCCCGCCGACATCGAAACCAAGTGGTACCAAAACTGGGAAGAAAGCGGCTATTTTTCGCCGCAAGGTAAAGGCGACGCCTACAGCATCATGATTCCGCCGCCGAATGTCACCGGCAGTCTGCACATGGGCCATGCCTTCCAAGACTCTATCATGGACGCCCTCACCCGCTACCACCGCATGCAGGGTAAAAACACCCTCTGGCAAGTGGGTACCGACCACGCCGGTATCGCCACCCAAATGCTGGTTGAGCGCAAACTCGCCGCCGAAACCGGCCAAACTCGCCACGATCTGGGTCGCGACGCCTTTTTAGACAAGGTTTGGGAATGGAAGGAAGAGTCTGGCGGTACCATCACTCGCCAGCTACGGCGCCTCGGTGCATCGGTAGATTGGAATCACGAACGCTTCACCATGGACGACGGCTTTTACAAAGCCGTGCAGGAAGTCTTTGTTCGCCTCTACGACGACAAGTTGATTTATCGCGGCAAACGTCTCGTTAACTGGGACCCCAAACTGCACACCGCCATCTCTGACCTTGAAGTCGAAAACACCGACGAAAAAGGCTTTATGTGGCACTTCCGCTACCCACTTGCGGACGGCGCCACCACTAGCGACGGCAAAAATTATTTAGTAGTTGCCACCACTCGCCCCGAAACCATGCTGGGTGACACCGCTGTGGCGGTGAATCCAAAAGATGAGCGCTACGCCTCACTGATCGGTAAATTTATCACTCTGCCACTGGTCGGCCGTCAAATCCCCATTGTCGCCGACGACTACGTCGACCGCGAATTCGGCACTGGCTGCGTTAAAATCACCCCAGCCCATGACTTTAATGACTACGCGGTTGGTCAGCGCCACAAGCTGCCAATGATTAACATTCTCGACCAAGACGCCGCCGTTCGCGCTGAAGCCGAGATATTCAATAGCGATAGCTCAGAGAATACAGACCTCGATAAAGCCCTGCCCGCTAGCTACGCCGGTTTAGACCGCTACGCGGCGCGCAAAATTATTGTTGCCGATCTAGACAGCGCGGGTCTGCTCGAAAAGGTCGACGACCACGCCCTCAAAGTGCCCCGTGGCGACCGTTCTGGCCTCGTTATTGAACCCATGCTCACCGACCAATGGTTTGTTGCCACCGCAGCGCTGGCCAAACCTGCTATTGAAGCAGTGGAAGACGGCCGCATCGAGTTTGTGCCCAAGCAATATGAGAATATGTACTTCAGCTGGATGCGCGACATCCAGGACTGGTGTATCTCACGGCAACTGTGGTGGGGTCACCGCATCCCCGCTTGGTACGACAGCGAAGGCAATATTTATGTTGCCCGCAACGAAGCTGAGGCCAGAGCAAAATACCAGCTGGCCGACAGCCTTGAACTCAAGCAAGACGACGATGTGCTGGACACCTGGTTCAGCTCTGCGCTTTGGACCTTTGGCACCCTCGGCTGGCCTGAGCAAACCGAGCGCCTGAAAACCTTCCACCCCACCGATGTTCTGGTCACCGGCTTCGACATTATTTTCTTCTGGGTGGCGCGCATGATCATGATGACCATGCACTTTAATAAAGATGAAAACGGCGAGGCCCAAGTGCCCTTCAAGACCGTTTATGTTACCGGCCTAATCCGCGACGAGCAGGGTCAAAAAATGTCTAAGTCTAAGGGCAACGTCTTAGACCCGCTAGACATGATCGACGGCATTGAACTCGACACCTTACTCGATAAGCGCTGTGGCAACATGATGCAGCCCCAGCTGGCCGAGAAGATCGCCAAGGCCACCCGCAATACCTTCCCAGAGGGGATTGGCGCCCACGGCACCGACGCCCTGCGTTTTACCCTGTTCTCTTTGGCCTCAACCGGCCGAGACATAAACTGGGATATGAAACGCCTCGAAGGTTACCGCAACTTCTGTAATAAAATCTGGAATGCCGCCCGCTACGTGCTAATGAACACCGAAGAGCAGGACTGCGGCATCAATGGCGAAGCCGTTGAACTCAGCTTGGCAGATCGCTGGATCATTTCCCGTCTACAGCAAACGGAATTGGCCGTTGCCGACGCCATGACCGCCTACCGCCTCGACCACGCCTCACAAGCCATTTACGAATTCATTTGGAACGAGTACTGCGATTGGTATCTCGAACTGTCCAAGCCAGTGTTGTGGGACGACAGCGCCAGCGTAGAAGCCAAGCGCGGCACCCGCCGCACCTTGATTCGGGTTTTAGAAGCCACGCTGCGTATGGCTCACCCCTTTATGCCCTTTATCACCGAAGAAATTTGGCAGCGAGTTGCACCCATTGCAGGCATTGCGCTGAAGACTGGCGGCGACACAATTATGCTGCAGGCCTACCCCATTGCCGCCAACGATGAAATTGACAGCGATGCGATTGCCGATGCCGAGTGGCTAAAAAGTGTGATTCTGGCCATCCGTAATATTCGTGGCGAAATGAACGTACCGCCGGGCAAAACCCTTAGTTTGTTGCTTAAAAATGGCAGCGACGAAGATTTACGCCGCCTCAATGGCAACCGCCAAGCGCTCAGCAAACTCGCCAAACTGGACGACATTCAGTGGCTAACCGCCAGTGACAATGCACCGATGTCGGCAACGCAATTGGTTGGCAGCATGGAAGTGTTGGTGCCAATGTCCGGCCTGATTGATAAAGTGGCTGAAATTGCCCGCCTTGAAAAAGAGATTCAAAAGCTCGACAAAGATATTCAACGCATCCAAGGCAAACTCGGTAACGCTGGCTTCTTAGACAAAGCGCCTGCCGATGTTGTTGCCAAGGAACAGGAAAAACTCGCCGCCCAACAAGCCGCGCAGCAAACCCTGTCGGAGCAAATCAAAAGCATTCAAGCGCTCTAAGAGGCTCGCTAACCCTGCTATAAACGCCGCAGCCGTAGACAATTACGCTGAAGCGGCTATAGTGGGGTTTAACACTGGCCCGATACCCCGCCGTATAGTGATGCTTGCACGTATTTGCCAAGCGCTGCACTTTCCAGCGCACCCTCTCCCTCGCAGTACCTGCAACGCCCCCGTTTTCCCTAAGCATTCAGCACAATTTCAGCTCGCCACTGGCAGCACACACCGAATTTCTTATTATTTTATTCCCTGCAATGAACATATCTGCGAGGTACAACGATGAGTGAACGCGTTTCAGGCACGGTTAAGTGGTTTAATAACGCAAAGGGCTTTGGCTTTATTAGCCACAGCGAAGGAAGCGATGTTTTTGTGCACTTTAGATCGATTCGCGGCGAAGGTTATCGCACTTTAGATGAGGGCCAAGCCGTGGAGTTTAATTTAATCAGCGGCCCCAAAGGCTTGCAGGCCGAAGATGTTATTAAAATCTGAGCTACGGCCTTACGCCCCGCTAACAACCGGGCTCAAGCCTCGCTGTTCACGCTCAAGCGCTCGCAGCAAGGCGGAGGGCAATAACGGGTCGGTGTAAACACGATCTACACTTAAAGCTGCCTTGTCTCTCGGTCGTTCGCTTAGCGCGAGCATTTTCAGATTATGCTTAACACAGTAATCCTGTACGCTTTGATTATTCGCCAGCGCTAACACTACTCCCGGCAGGGCAAGCCCCTCTACTTTTGCGCTTAACTCAGCAAGTGACTCAAACCAATGCACCTCATACCTATTTACCGCTAGAATCACATCCACGGCATTGCGTAGCAGCACATCAGGAATACTAGCAAGTACCGCAACTCGTCGAGGCTCCTCAACAACTACTTGCGTTTCCGGCACCCCAACGACAATCTGCACCGAGAAACAGGTATCGCTCCCAGGGTCACTGTCCAGTGTGATTTGACCGCCCATTAGTTTCACGATTTTTGCGGAAATAGCTAATCCTAAGCCAGTGCCACCAAAGCGACGCGCGCGACTTGTTTCAACCTGCACAAATGGCTCAAAAAGCTGGCTGCGCTGTTCACTGGAAATACCGATGCCATTATCAATAACCTTAATTTCCAAGCGTTGCTGCCCCCGCGCCACACCTGACTGATCAGCTGCCAAACCTAAGTGCAGCCGAATAAGCCCATGAGGCGCTGCGTACACCGAAAACTTAATGGCGTTATCGATGAGATTACCCAGCACTTTGCGTAAATAGGCTGCATCTGCAATCACAATTACCGGCAAGTCAGGCTCAACATGCAGTATAAATCGCTGCTTATTTTTTGCGACTTGCAAACCCACGCTGTCGACAACGCCTTCAACAAACTCAACAAATTGCAGTTCGGCTGGATTAATTTCTGCACTTTCCGACTCAAGCGCCACATAATCTAGAATATGATCGAGGGTCGATAGCAAGCTTTGTGAGGAGCGGCGAACAGTATCCACCATCATTTTTTGTTCGCGATCCAGCGTGGTCTTCGCCAACAAATCCGTCATGCCAATCACACCGTTCATGGGCGTTCTTATCTCGTGGCCCATAACAGCTAAAAACGCCGCTTTGGCGCTGTTCGCAGCCTCTGCGCTAACCAAGGCATTCTCTAATTGCTGGGTACGCAGGCGGACACGATCTTCCAAATTGCGGTTTAAACGCAACACTTCCCGTTCGACCTCTTTGAAGGAGGTCACATCAGAGTGCACACCCACCATTCGCAACACTTTTCCATTGCCGTCGCGCTGCGCACAAGCTCGGCTCACCACATCGCGAACACTGCCGTCGCGGCAACGCAAACGATGCTCGGCGCGGAACAAGACATCCCTTCCTCGTAAAAAGGCGTCTAGCTCGCGCTTTACCCGAGGCCGGTCTTCCGGAAATACGCAGTCTTCGAATACCACTAAGCCATTTAGCGGGTGGCCACCTAAAATACCCATCATCTCTAGCCAAGACGCACTAAATAGAACCTCATTGGTAGTAAGATCCCAGTCCCACAGGCCATCTCTAGACGCCGTCATAGCCATATCAAAGCGACGCTGCACCCGCTGGTAACGCTGATACAAGGCGCGCTGCTCTCTCACATCGCGAAAACTGACGACTAATACATCTCCTTCAGCGGTTTCAAAATCGCCAAAGTACAATTCCACTGGCAGTTCTTTGCCATCGGCATTAAGGAGCAAGAGCTCTCGGCCTTTGACCATGCCGCTTTTTGTTTCAAGATGATTCTGACTGTATAGCTGGTATTGCTGCCAAAACCGCTTAGGTAAAATTTGCGCTATCGTTGCTTGTTGATACCACTCCGGCGAATGCCCCAAAAAAGCCGACACGGCCTTACTCGCCCCAATAATTTCTCCTGTGCGGGTAGTTAATAACACTAAGCCAGGCAAACTACTGATCAAGCGATTGAAATATTCCCGGGTATTCAGCAGTTGCTGATGCTCTTTAGCAAAATGTCTCGACGTTACAATACCGCCAAACAATGGAACAAACCCCAGTACAATCAAAAAGATAACAAGATAAGACTGCGTATAATTTAAGTGCCGTGAACCCAAAGCTTGGGTCGCTAAATCGTTCACCCACTTTTTTTGTTGTGCACGCAAACTTTGTAAATCACGGATTAACGTTTGGGTGTCGACCTGCGGATTAAGGGGAATCAAATTAGGCTGTCCCCCTACGCCAGCATTAGGGCTATAGCTATTCAATTCAAAGCTGGTATACACGCCAAGCAATCGCCAGAGATCCACTCTTATGTCTTTTGGGAAGCCCAGCATACCCTCACTAAGTAACAACTGACGGGCGGAGGTTAAGCGTGCACGGATGCTATCTGACACAAACAGATCACCCGCATTTAAAGCATCCATGAACTCTTTTATGACAAGCCCACGGTTCGTTAGCGCGTCCAAGGCAAATAAGGAATCTTCTTGAATCTGAATTTGCGCGACGACCTTTGTTGCATTGTCGACTTTCGCCGTCGCATCGATAAACCGAGTGGCCTCAGTTACCGTTATGAGGACCATTAGTGTAAATAACGCAACAATAGACGAATTAAGAATGGCGCGATTCCGATTTTCGCCATTCAATCTTTCCTTAGATTTCACCCAATCACGCACGAAACTACCTCAGCCTTAATTAACTCATCAAGAATGCCCGTAAGCCGTGCCAGCCACCATGCGTAATTTCCACTAAATTCCAGCATATTCACCCGTTAACAGCTGTATTTAGCTTAGCCTAACAGTACAGAACCCGCTCTCGCGATACGCCGATATTCGATTAAATTTGAGTCTTAATGACTTCAGCTCTAGCACCGCGACGTTAGGCGCCAGAAATGCTATGATTCGCGCCGGGTTTATACATGTCGAACCCATTAACAGCACTATGCACCATTTCATTTCAGCTATATTTGGATTTATATGTTACTGATAATTAGAATTATTTTACTTGCCATCTTAAGTTTCGCCAGCCTTTGGGCGCTTCAACTCATCGGATTAGACGCTCTGCAAATTGTACCGGCAGCCATTATTAGTATTGCCGTTGCACTCGCCATGATGCTATCGCCCTGCTTGCCCAGCTTAGCGGACAAGTTCAAAAGTCAGCGTGAACGCGGCACGGTTAAGTGGTTTAACGTTAGCAAAGGCTACGGATTTATTACCCGTGATGCCGGCGGTGATGTTTTCGTACACTTCCGCTCAATTCGCGGCCAGGGACGCGGCCGCCGCAGCTTAAACGAAGGGCAATTAGTCGAGTTTGTGTTAAGTGAAGGCGAAAAAGGCCCCCAGGCAGAAGAAGTTTCAGTCTTAAAATAAGCAGTGCCTGTAACCTTGGGGCTCACGCGCCAAGGTTACCCTCCTCTACGACACTAAAATAACACCGAGCCCTCAATAATGGGGCGGCCTATCCATGTCAATTGACTGGCTAGCGCCATCAGATACCGTGCTTTGCTGACGAATTTGCTCACTAAGCTGTGTAATGGCATTACGCATGTTTTGCAATTCACGATCTTGCGCCACCACCCGATCATTTAAGGCAGCAAGTAAATCCTCTTGAAAGGCAAATTGACTTTGCAGCTCAATTAATTGGGCAGAAACATCGCCGACCATTATCCACACTCCACTGATAGTTTTTACGAGAAACACGCTAAAAGCCGCGTGCTGCCATTATAATCAGCACAGCCTAAAAAAGGAGAAAATCGTGCCTAGACTTGTTTATTCCACCGACCAAGGTCGCCTTTGCCCAGAATGCCAGCAAGCCACTGGCAATTGCCAATGTAAAACCATCGGCGCAACCCTACCCGAAGGCGACGGTATAGCCCGCATCCGCCGTGAAACCAAAGGCCGTAAAGGTAAAGGGGTCAGCATTGTTAATGGCTTACTGCTAGATGACACTGCGCTAAAAAACCTGGCCAAGGAATTGCGACAAAAACTCAGCACTGGCGGTGCCATTAAAGACGGCGAAATGGAGTTTCAGGGCGACCATCGCCAAACATTAAAAGCCTTGTTAGAAGCTAAGGGTTTCCAGGTAAAGCTCGCCGGAGGCTAAAGCCGACCCCTGAAATTGAAGCGCTAAACGTGAATAGCCAATTTACGAATTTTTTCAATCAGGGTCGTCCGCCGCAAGCCTAAGTGTTGGGCGGCCTTACTCACCACTCCGCCATGCATAAGCAAAGCCTGCTCAATCCAGGCGCGCTCTAATGCCTGCATCTGCGCCTTCATATCAAGCCCCTCAGCGGGTAAAGACGCGCTAAGCACATTTTGTTCAATGACCTCGCCAGCCAAGGGACTTCGTATAGAAGTAGATTCACGCCAATGCTCTTCACCATAGCGATAATTGTCTGGCAAATCACCGAGGCCCACGACCTTATCTGGGTACATGATAGTTAACCTCTCCAATAAATTCGCCAGTTCCCGAATATTACCCGACCAGCGATGCTCACACAGTGACGCCATCGCCGAGCCAGCCAAACGCAACTCACCTAGGCCATCGGCACGCAATTGCTGGCACAGTACGCGAACCAAATGCGGCACATCCTCCGCCCGCTCAGCCAGCGGCGGTACCCGCAAAGGAAATACATTAAGGCGGTAATAAAGATCCTCGCGAAACTCGCCAGCGGCAATCATTGCCTCTAAGTCTCGATGAGTAGCGGCGACTATCCGCACATCGGCAAACCGGGTCTTATCTGAACCGACCCGCTGAAACTGACGCTCCTGAATTACCCGTAAAATTTTAACCTGCATATCTAGCGGCATATCGCCGATTTCATCAAGGAACAGTGTACCCCCCTCCGCAAGTTCAAAACGCCCTGCGCGGCTGGAAATAGCCCCAGTAAACGCTCCCCGCTCATGGCCAAACAATTCGCTCTCTAATAATTCTCGGGGAATAGCACCGCAATTAATAGGGACAAACGGTGCATCCCGCCGCCGAGACTGCTTATGCAGGCTTCTGGCGACAAGCTCCTTCCCTGCACCTGATGGCCCGGTGATAAGCACGGTTACGCCCTTATCGGCAACCTGCCGCGTCAGCCGACGCAACTCGCATATGGCTGGACTAACGCCCACAACCTCCTCACTCAAGGCCATATCGCTGAGCAATTCCTTCGGTGCCGAAAGGCGCGCCCGCAACCGATACAGCACCTCCAGTACGTCTAGGTAATAGCAATGATCCTTCAAAACTAACGTCGAATTGGATTCAAGATCAGCTTTCACCAAATGCGCAGGAAGAACCGAAATCACCTGTAAATGACTCGCCGCTGCCCGCGACAGCCATGCATCTTGCTCTGCACTTAACTGGCCGCAAATCACCCCATGCCAATCGCTAGGCTTAGCCGAACGCCAATCACTACTGACTTGCGGCTCCCCAAGGGCAGCTAGAAGCGTGAGCAACCGATGTTCCAATTCCGGTGGCGCGAGAACCAATAGTTTTAATTCTGAATGCATTAACACCGCTCGATGAAAGTCATTTTTTTGACTATACTAATAAACACACTAACGGTCATCCTAATTTGTCAAAAAATCGACACCCCGCCACTGTTTCACGCCACCGAGCTCTTGCGGTAACCCCCGCCATCCGGCACAATCTGCCACCTTTGCCGACAGCACAAAGGTCTCAGTCATGCCGGACTCCAATATCCCCGTCTACTACCTAAGTTGGGATGAACTTCACCGCGACACCCTAAACCTTGCCCGCAAGCTCACCGACCGGCCGTGGAAAGGCATTATCAGTATTGCTCGTGGCGGCTTAGTTCCAGGCGCCATTTTGGCAAGGGAATTAAATTTGCGCGTGGTCGACACCCTGTGCATAGCCAGCTACGACCATGACCAACAGGGCAAAATCAATATTCTAAAGACCGTTGAGGGTGACGGTGACGGCTACTTATTAGTCGACGACTTAGTCGACACTGGCGGCACCGCCAAGATTGCCAAAGAACTTCTACCGAAAGCCTGCTTTGTCACCATTTACGCCAAACCCCAAGCCAAAGCGCTAACCGAGCATTACGTAAGGGAGTTTGCCCAAGAGACCTGGATTCATTTCCCCTGGGACAGCCAACCTAGCTATAGCGAACCGCTGGTAAAATAAGGCTTTTTTTGATTCACAGCGGCAATCACTATAGAATCTGCGGCGCGGTGGTAAACCACACCATTCGCACTTGATGTCCCCGTGGCACAGCTGGATAGCGCGGCCCCCTCCTAAGGGGCAGGTCACAGGTTCAAATCCTGTCGGGGACACCATTTCACATCGCTTGTCACCAAAATGCCAAAGCAACTGCAGTCGGCCTGATCCGCCGGTGAATAGCGCGCGACAAACCCAAAAATCCAAAAATCCAAATTTATTCTAGCAATTTTTTTGGAAAGCTAATTTCAACTGCACTGCCCTTCCCGAGTTCGCTACTGACCTTGACGCTACCTTTCAACTGCTGGGTCACCAAATTGTAGACAATATGCATCCCGAGACCACTGCCACCTGAGCCTCGGCGGGTGGTAAAAAAGGGTTCAAATATTTTCTTAACAACCTCTGGCGGCATACCTTTACCGTCATCGCTGTAATGAATGCGAATTTGCTCCGGCTGTTCCTCAACGGCAATACGTAAATGCCCCCTCTCACCCTCGTCAAAGCCATGCTGCACTGAATTCATGACTAGGTTGGTAATAATTTGCGACATCGCACCCGGCACGGAATTAATGGCTAAATTGGGATCGCACTCAATCTCTACCACAAGGTCGGTACTGCGCAGCTGTGGTTTGAGACTCAGCATGGTCTCATCAATATAGCGCTTTAGCTCAAACATCCGATATTCGCTGCTAGTCTGGTCTACCGCGACTTGCTTGAAGCTGTGAATGAGGTCTGCGGCGCGCTGCAAATTGCCCAATATGATCTCAGTGGCCTGCATGCATGTTGAAAAATACCGTTTGAGCGCTGAATTTGTTAATTCACCGGTTTGATAAAGATCAGTCGTTGCCTTAGTGTCTTCTCTGAGCGTGCTGGCAGCGGTCACGCCGACCCCAACTGGGGTATTTATCTCATGCGCGACCCCGGCAACCAAACCACCAAGCGATGCCATTTTCTCATTGTTCACCAACTGCTCTTGAGTTTCTTTTAATCGCCTAAGCGCTTGTTCAAGCTCAGCATTGGCCTTATCTGCTTGCTCGATACGGATTTCAAGCTCACCTCTGGTCGCTTCCAAAGTGAGATCGCGGCTCTCGATTTGAGCCAGCATATTATTAAAACCTAAAATCAACTCGCCAATTTCGTCATTTCCAGTTGGTAATGCACGCAGTGAATAGTCACCCGCCACCGAGACCTCTTTCGTTGTCTGTAGCAGGGCTAATATCGGATTTGAAATTAGACGCTGTAAAAATAGGGATAAAATAGACGCAATTGCAATGCTCGCCAGCACCATTAAGCCCACAACCATACTGTCTAGTCGTGTCGATTCCCATAGATCGCCCAAACCCCGCTCAATATACAAGCTTCCAATACGTTCACTGCCCAACATTACAGCACTAACCACCACTAAGTGATTGTGAGTGTAAAAATTATGCTCCGGCGGTATCTCCAAACACTGCAATGCGCTTCCGGCATCGCGGTTATAGCTGGCAAATAAGTGTTCACCAGTCGCTTCGGACTTGTATACACAAGCTTGCAAAACATCATGCTTAGCACGCAAAGACGACAAAATTTCGGTCGCGGCAGGAGCATCATTAAAACTGAGCGCAGCGGTGGTATTCAGGGTAAAAACTTCGGCAACAGCAGACAGGTTATTATTTAAGGTCTCGCGAACATTGAACCAATTATAGATAAGAAAAACGAAGGCAGTAATAAATAGGCAAACTGATGTTGTCCCAACAATTGCGGCTAATAGTTTTAATCTTATAGGGACATCAGCACTCCGAGTCATAAGATCTAACTGCGCGGTTATTAATTAACATTTCGAGCCAGCCCCAGTAATTTAGAACTCATTTTTATACTTGAACGATTGGCCGCAGTCTGATTGATATCAAAGCGAATCTTGCCATCAATAATAACAAACTGAATCATGCCGCCCATTTCAATAAAGCCGCTGTCATCACTTACGGTCAGAACTGCCGCATCTGAAAGCGCACCTACCCAATCGGTCAAGCGCGCTGCATCCATAAAACCAAGGAAAACGAGTTGGCAATTCTGCGCCTCACCGGGATGCCGAATGCTACTAAACTTGATCGGCATACCATTATTTTCCTTATCACCTATGGTCTCCACCAGCTTGGCGTGTAACTGCGGACTACCCGCAACGCACATTACAAAATCTGCACGTTTCCTAGCTGCAGGCCACTCAATAAATTTTGTAAAATTATATAAAAATGCGGATTTTACTCGGTACTCTAATTCTGATGTATCGGCATAAGCATGAATTGCACCGCAGAAGAAAACTAAGGCCACGGCAAGACATAATCGCACTTGCAACCTAGCTCTAAGCAACAACTTCATGAAGTCCCCACTTAGAAATGCCATGTAAATTGCCCGTGTATACTGCGACCAATTTCATTACCACCGCTAAATTCTGCGTGTTGCGGGTCTAATAGGTTAGTGCCTACCAGCGACAATTCAACACGCGGGCTTAGCCGCCAAATACTGGTAATATCCAACGCGGAGTAGGCCTTAACCTCTACATCATCAAGCGCATCGACCCATCTAGCCCGAGCTTGCACAGACCAGCTGTCCGCTATATCCCAGTCCAGCCTCAGGTTGACCTGATTGTTTGGATCATTTTCGTTGTTTTGAGCAATATTAACGTCACGACTACCGAACTTCACCGCCACGTCCATATCTTGATAGACGTAACTCGCCAAGACTTTTACCGCTGGCTGCGGCTCCCACCGAACAGTGAGTTCAAACCCCTGGGTTCGCCCGGCACCATCATTGACAAAGCGGACCGGAACAGATTGCGGGTTAAAAAAATCATCGGTAAACGAGCGCAGTTTATCGTACTCGTTATAAAAAACCGCGACATCAGCAGAAAGCACCGAATTAAGCAGGGTGCGGTAACCGAACTCGTATGCAAGCACTTCTTCAGAAGTAAAGTTTTCATCACCGACCAGAATGCCACCAAAGATATCGATGGTATGATCTAAACGGTTTGGGATACGAACTGCGCGGGACACCGCCCCCCAGACCGTATTACGCTCATCTACAATATAACTAAAGCGCGCACTGGGCTGAAACTCATCACCGGTATAGTCGTTGTTCTCGTATTTCGCCCCCAAGGTCAGGTGTAATTTATTTTCGATAAGTTCAATTTGATCTTGCGCAAACACATCGACGGTCTCATCTTTTCGCGCAGCAGGTACAAACTTAAGGACGGCGGGATTAAGGCTTCCAATATTGTCATCTGTTGTATGATAGCCCCCGCCAATCACAAAATTCTGACGCTTCCCGACAGTGAAACGATGTTTTATGTCGACATCATAAATATTGCGATCTTCTGTAAAGGTCTGGGTATCGTCACGGCTACTCTGATCGTAAACAAACTGTACTTCGGTATCAGTCGAGTGGTCGTAACGCCGCTTCCAGCGTGCGATCACATTGTAACCACTAGTAGATTCAGCTTTATTGCTAAGCGGGTTATCAATACGCCCCTTATACAAGTCACCCTGCAAGGTCAGTTTATCGCTTTCGCTTAGCTGAAGATCAGTACGAAAGCCAAGTTGATCATGATTTCGGGCATCATTTGCATCGCCCGCGCCCGCGCTTTCTTGAGGAGCGTAGTGAGTGGTTTTTGCATACACGCGATAATGACCAAGCGCACCGGCTTTACCACCATAGCGCCACGCCGCAAAGCCATCAAACTCACCACCTCCACCCGCTTGCTGAAAACCGCCTTGGGTATTCGCCGCCGACTTGGTAACGATATTCACCACGCCATTTACCGCATTAGCCCCCCACAGTGCGGCACCCGGCCCACGAATCACCTCAATACGCTCAATATCATCCATCAAGGTGTCCTGCGCATCCCAAAAAACACCCGAATACAGCGGCGTATACAGGCTGCGGCCATCCATGAGCACTTCTAATTTATCAGCAACGGTCGAGTTAAAGCCCCGAGCGGTTATTGCATAAGAGTGGGAATCTAAACGTGCTACCTGTACGCCGGGAATTAAGCGCAACGCTTCTGGAATACTTTTAACACCAGAGCGAATAATAGTACTGCCGTCTAATACAAATACCGCTGCGGGGGATTGCTGAAGTGGTTCGCTACGCTTAGATACCGAAACCACGTCAATATTCATCAAGGACTCAAGGCTAAGACTGGCCAAATCATCGACGCGGGCAAGCAACAGCGGCTGAGGATTGACCGCATACACACTCGGCGCAATAAGCATAAATAGAATAGAAGCAGGTAACACACCACGGCAGGAAGTGTGCTTAAAATGTGTATTCACCGCCTGCATTCTCATTTTCGGCATATATTACACTCATTTTTTAACGGACTAATTTGTCCTAACTCTTATTCATGCCCTGCTTAGCTAAGGTTCACGGGCCCAATGTTCACGGTAAGACACAAATATTCTACCGACTATAGTATATTTTACTTATATAGGCCTTATATCCTTATCCCGCGATAAGGGGGCCTGTTATGATTGAACACCCAGAGCGCTCGTCTCTAGCAAACAATTTCAACACGCATGCCGTAAGTAGAAGAAAATGAGTAGCATAACGTCAATGCGCAACATTTCTGTTGCCAATTACTTTCTTCACGCCGTTCTCCACAATGCGGAGGCCAAGGGCTTAGACCCCAACCAGCTGCTTATGGATGCGGGCATATCCAAAGAACTACTTAAACAACAGAGCGCGCGTATTCCCGCCGTAAAATTAGGCAAACTGCAAACTATCGTTACGCGAGCAATGAAGGATGAATTTCTAGGGTATGGCCCCGGTCGCTACACCCTCGGAACATGGAACAATATGTGTTATTCGGTGATTAACTGCACGACGCTGGGCCACGCTCTAGCGCGCTATTGCCGGTTTTATCAGATGTTCGAGTGGGGCTTACAACCCTACTTTGAAATTAATGATGACGAGGCTAGATTAATTGTAGCGCCGAGCGATCAAGAGTATGAGTACCAAAATTACGCTTATGAGCTCGTCATGTTTAATCTGCACCGGTTTAGCAGCTGGATTACCCAGCAGCACCTGCCGCTCATTGCCGTAAACCTTCAGTACCCTGCCCCCGAGCATGCCGCAGAGTACCGCCATTTATTTCTGGGCCAGCCGGTATATTTTAACCAGCCACGCACCGAAATGATTTTCCACAGTAGCTTGGCCGATTTGCCCACGAAACAAAACGAGCAGTCTTTACACCGTTTTTTACGGCACCCAAATCTCGTATTCCTCATTCAACAGTACGATGAAAAAAGCTGGACCGCCCAAGTGCGGGTCATTATCAACAAAAGTCTGATCAATACGCCGGGCATAGAAGACATAGCCACACAGCTGTATTTACACCCCCAGACGCTACGACGACGCTTAGCTCAAGAAGGTACAAGCTTTAACGAAGTCAAAACTCAGTGCCGGCACGACACCGCCTTGTACTATCTTGGTAAATCCACGCTGTCAATTGAGCAAATAGCCCAACGCACCGGCTTCTCAGAAGCCAGTGGTTTCACCCGTGCCTTTAAAACGTGGACCGGAATGTCACCGCAAAAATACCGGCAACACCTCTAAGCCCCCAACGACCAACTAGTCCAGATTAAAGCTCACAATATTCTTATTTGCCTTGTGGTGTACTCTCACCTTACGACCAATCAATTCGGCTTCCCCCGCCATTGTTGCCAAACTAGACTCGTCCTCAGCGTCAGTATTGGCTAAAAAACGCCTACCATCATCAAAACGGCCAACCACCATACCGAGTGTTGCCACGCCACGGTTATACACCAGCGTATAGGTCTCAATACTGCCGACACCCTCAGCTTGCTCAACAAGCTCTGCGCGCGGCAAAGCATTGAACTTGGCCTGTAAATTAGGATCGGCATTGTGGCAAGGCTTGGCTGGTGCTTGCGCCGAGTAAACTCCCACGGACTGCTTAGACAAGAAACCACCATTGGCAGTAATCAAACCGTAGTCTTGCGGTTTGCTGCGCAAGGCGTCTGTTAGACTAGCGATGGCGTGGGTACTATAGCTATTCCCTGCGCCACCAAAGAACGGCAAACCGCCCGTTACCGTAAGCGGTTTATCCGTCGTCCAATCCAGCCCCATAGCCTCACAGGCAGCGAGTACCGCAATAGGAAAACAACTGTATATATCCATAATATCGATCTGATCAATCGACTTACCCACGCTGCCTAACACCGCATTCAAGCTCAGGCGCATGGTCTCGGACACAGCCAAGTCTGGCCGCTCCGACACCCAGCGATCATCGACATCAGCGTAGCTGTGCAAATATACCCATTGCGATTCAGGAATGCCCAGCTCAATAGCCTTATCAACCGAACACATTAACAAAGCGGCGCCCTGATTCACGGCGTCTTGCGCCACCATCCACTTAGTGTACGGCCTTGCTACCCAATAGTTTTCCTTAGAAACCTCATTGAGAAAGGCCTCACTGCGAACCGTGGGAAATTGCGAATAGGGGTTGCTTGCCGCCACTTCCGAAAATTTAGCAAACAATTTAGAGGCCAGAGTCCGGTGAGCAGCCTCTGACAAACCATGCCTGGCGCGCCAAGCATTTTCAAACAAAGGATAAACTTGGGTTGGGAAGGTGATACCGTGATTTATTTCGTAGTCGGTAAACAGCAAATGGCAGCCGCGATCGTCAAGCTGACCGTCCACCTGCTCACTCCAATCCAGAGCCAAACCGGCTTTCAACGCCTGCTTCATAATACCGGTGGCTTCTGCACCGGCTATCAAGCCCATGGTCATTTCACCGGCGGCAATTTTTTCTGCAAACTCATTTACAAAGCGCTGTGGAGAATGCCCGCCTTCGCGGCCATAAATAGCATTTTGAGGATCTGCGCCAATACGCTTAGCCAATGATCGCGGAACATTATTACTCGCACCAAGGGGACAAGCACCGCCGGGTATCGAATCAATAAATCCGCGAATATAGGCGATGGTATCAATATGTGCCGCGAGAGGCGTGTTGGCCTGCGCCGAGGCCAAAGCTACCTTTGCCGCTTCCGCAGCTATATCGACCGGTGCCAAGGCATTGTCGGCGGTAAGTACATCACGAAACACATACTGACCGGATGCGACTAAAATGGGTGTTGTGTTCGCCACGGGAATCCCTCTATATCATTATTTATTAAGCACGAAGTGTATCGCGCTAATTGCTAGATTGTATTGACACTAGCGGTCACCGCTAATGGTAAATGGGTCAAAGCAAACGAAGCTTTTATGCGGCAATTTTAGAGTGATTGCACTAAATGCCCGCCATCCACCGGTAGCGCCACGCCATTTAGAAAAGAACCGGCGTCGCTGGCTAATAATAATAGCGGCATACTCAGCTCATTCATCTGCCCAAGACGACGGGGGGGTATCTTACCCAAATACTGACGCCCCTTCTCTGTTTGAAAAAAGTCGCTATTAATCTCGGTTTCAAAATACCCCGGACACAAGGCATTCACCCGAATATTACTGCGCCACAATTCCTGCGCGGTATTTTTGGTTAACTGCACCACCCCCGCCTTAGCGGTTGCATACAAACTATTATTGGCGCTTGGCTGCAGCCCGAGGATCGAAGCAATATTAACAATACTGCCGCTAACACCCGCCTTAATCATCCGCGCGGATGCCTCTCGCGACACCCGCCACACCGCGCGTAGATTAGTATCAACGACAAAGTCCCACTGCTCCTCGGTGCTGTCCACAAAACGGCTTGGATCAGCAACGCCAGCATTGTTCACCACGATAACCACCGCGCCCACCGCCGTCTCAGCCTGATCGAAGGCTGCCACTACGGATGCTTTGTCATTAACGTCCATCGCCACCGCCAAGGCTTTCCCACCTTGCGCTGAAATATCTGCAACCAGCGCCTCTAGTTTGTCTACACGCCGAGCGGCAACCACCACCGTCGCGCCAGCCTGCGCCAATACTTTGGCAAAATGTGCCCCTAAGCCGCTAGACGCGCCGGTGACCAAAGCCACCCGGCCAGACAAATCAATACTCTTCGCTATTGCTTCATTCATTTTTAACAACCTAATTAACCCTTATTACTCGCCTTTTTCGATCAACGCCATGCCTAGTTCAGCAAGGGGTGCCGCCAACGCGCCATAGGCCATCGCTTTTTCGCTCGACGCATTGCCATCCAGCGCACGCTTGTACACGCCCTGCAAAATCGCGCTGAGACGGAAAAACGCAAAGGCCAGATAAAACACCCAGTGATCAATTCCCTCAATACCGCGCCGCTCACAATATCGACGTACGTATTCTTGTTCAGACGGTATACCCAACGCCTCGCGATTGAGACTGCCAAGCCCCGGAATGGCGGCATCACCAGGAATACGCAGTTGCATACACTGGTAAGCTAAGTCGGCGTAGGGGTGCCCCAAGGTCGACAACTCCCAATCCAACAAGGCCAAAACCGTAGGCTCTTTATTGTCGAACATCATATTGTCGAGCCGGAAATCACCGTGGTTAATACACACCAAACCGTCGTCTGGCGGCAGATTCGCATTTAACCACTCGATCATCGCTTCCATAGCCGGCACCGTTGCGGTTTCACTGGCGCGGTATTGGCTAGTCCAACGGCTGAGCTGGCGCTCAAAGTAATTGCCGGGACGGCCATAATCACTCAAGCCAATAGCGTCAACATCCACATTGTGCAAATCGGCTAAAACCTGATTCATGGCGTCGTAAATCGCGCCGCGCTCTGTGGGGCTCTGCTCTGGCAGCGCCGCGTCCCAAAGAATACGGCCATCAAGGTAATCCATAACGTAAAACATTGAGCCAATAATGCTGTCGTCCTCACACAGCACCCGCATTTTAGGCACCGGCACATTGGTTTGGGCCAGCGCCTTCATCACACGATACTCGCGGTCGACCGCGTGGGCAGATTTCAGCAACTCACCCGGTGGCTTGCGCCGCAGCACATATTTGCCACTGGCGGCCGCGATCAGATAGGTCGGGTTAGACTGGCCACCGGCAAATTTGTCGGCGGTCAGCGGCCCTTTAAAACCAGCGATGTTTTTTTCAAGATAAGCGCCTAAAACCGCAATATCTAAATCAAAGGTAGTTGCCATGCATCCTCCTTAAACAGCGTAGCGATCTATAATTTGTTTGCCCAAGGCCATTTGATGCACCTGATCTGGGCCGTCGGCCTGGCGACACCAACGCGCGTAATTAAACGCTTCAGCCATAAAGTAATCTTCAGTTAAGCCGCCGGCGCCGTGCAACTGCATGCAGCGATCTATGACATTTTGCACCAGCAGGGGTACGGTTGTTTTAGTGGCTGCAATCATATCGGTGGTTTGCATTGGCCCCTGTTCGTCGATCTGTTTACAGGTTTTTAAAACCAACAAGCGAGCCATTTCAATTTCGGAAAAGCTCTTAGAAATTTCCTCGCGCACCGATTGATGTTTGCTCAGAGGCTTACCAAAGGTAGTCCGTGACACCGCGCGCTGGCAAGCCAGCTCTAAGGAGCGCTGCGCCGCGCCAATCAAACGCATGCAGTGGTGCATACGGCCAGGGGCCAAACGTCCTTGCGCGATTTCAAAGCCACGACCTTCGCCCAGCAAAATATTTTCCAGCGGCACCCGCACATTTTCAAATACAATTTCTGCATGACCAATGGGCGCATCGTCGTAACCCAAGGTGCTCAGCGGGCGAATAATTGACAATCCCGGTGTACCCTTGGGCACCAATACCTGACTCTGCTGCTTATGACGGTTAGCATTATCTGGATCAGACTTGCCCATCACGATAAAAATTGCAGTGCGCTCATTCATTGCGCCGGTAATAAACCACTTACGCCCGTTCAGCACCCACTCATCGCCGTCTTTTACAATGCTAAGTTCAATATTGGTAGCATCGCTGGACGCAACCTGAGGCTCGGTCATTGCGTAAGAAGAGCGAATATCGCCATTGAGTAAGGGTGTTAACCACTGTTCGCGTTGCGCGTCAGTGGCGTATTTCATAAAGACTTCCATATTGCCGGTGTCGGGCGCATTGCAATTAAAAACTTCTGGCGACCAAATAACTCGACCCATTACTTCCGCGAGCGGCGCGTAGTCAGTAAAGCTTAAACCACCGTGCTCGCAGTACTCCGAGAATTCCTCGGGGCAAAATAAATTCCACAAACCTGCCGCCTTGGCTTTTAGCTTGAGTTCGTCCATTAAAGGTAAAATACCAAAGCGATTCTCGGCGCTGTGCAACTGCTCGGCATAGGCTTTTTCGTTTGGATAAATATGCTCATCCATAAAGGCAGTTAATTTTGCCAGTAACTGCTGACCTTTTTCGCTCTGACTCAAATCCATTATCGTATCCTCTATTTAATATGTATTAGGTGTAACTGATTAATTGCTGGTGGCCCGCTAAATGGGGCACTGCGTTAAACGTATTTAAATGAAACTGCTCGCCCTTGGTGAAATAGCGAGTAATACCGGAGTTCTTGGCCTGCAAATTTAAATTCACCATGGTCTCTACATCGACTTTAAGTGCTTCACGTAAAACAGCGCTAACAGGCCCGCCCGAGGTCACCACTAAAACGCGACCCTTGGCGGCCGCGAGGCTAGTCATGGTACCGCGCACCCGGCTTTCAAAATTAGCCCAGGTCTCTGTAACGTCGCTTAGTTCACCACGGCTCCAAGCCATTAACGCAAGGCGCAGGGTGCGATAAAAAATCCGGGGATCACTGTGGTCAATTTTTTGCTTAACATTTGACAAATAAGCAGCGATTAAACTGTGAAAATCGTATTCGTTCAGCCCCGGCAAGACCTGCGCATCAGGCATAGCAATGGCAGGCGAGGACTGGGCAACGACATCACGAATTCCCGCTAAGGTTTCTCTATGCCGGCGCATCGTGCCAGTAAAAACCGTATCAAAACCTGCCTCCGCAGCGCTAAAGTACTCACCAAGCAAACGGGCCTGCTCCCAGCCAATATCAGTTAAACGATCGTAATCGTCGCTGGCAAAAGCCGCCTGACCATGCCGAACCATTACTACTTCAGTCATAACTCGCTCTCATCTCTAACAAGAGCCAGATCATACTCAAACCAAATTCATTATTGAAATTGATTATCCTTATGAATCATAATAAGTATTATTTATAGTGGAATCGTCAAAATGAGTGCCGCCAAGATCGATCTAAATCTATTTGTGGTCTTCGATGCTATTTATTCTCATCAAAGCCTGACCCGAGCTGCAGGCGTATTACACGTGACCCAACCGGCTGTAAGCAGCTCTTTAGCGAAATTGCGCGCCGTGTTCGACGACCCACTTTTTGTGCGCACACCCAGTGGCATGACCCCCACGCCACTAGCACGCCAATTAATAATGACCGTCAGGGACGCCTTAAAGAACCTCGATAACTGCGTCACCACGCGAATTGCTTTTGCCCCCGCCAAGAGCACGCGAACATTCCGCATTCACGCCACGGAGAATGCGGAACTCCTGCTATTGCCAAAATTACTCAGCCAGCTCGCCACACAAGCGCCGGCGTGTAATCTCGAAGTGGTATTTATGGACCGCAGGGAAGTCCCTTTTGAATTGGCCAGTGGCAATATCGATCTCGCAATTGATGCCCCTCTGCTCAGTCATCCTGAGTTAATAAGCCAAGTCCTATACGCCGATGAATACTGCTGCGTTATGCGTAAGGGCCATGCTTTAAGTAGAGAACAGCTTAGCCTCAAGGGGTTTATCGACAGCCGACACATACATGTATCCAGTCGCCTAAGCGGCTCTGGGCATATTGATCTCGCCCTGCGCTCTATCGGCGAGCAACGACGAATTGCCCTGCGGTTGCAGCACTACGCCGCGCTGCCGGCACTGCTGAATCGATCCGATTTTATCGCGGCCATTCCCAGCAGTATCGCGACGCACTGGCAGCTCCCGAGTCAGCCACTGCCATTTGCCGCGCCTAAATTAGAACTACGCTTATTTCACCACAAAAGCGTTAGCCACGACCCCGCGTTACTTTGGCTAGGTGGGTTACTTCGCCAAGTTCAGACTAGGGATGGCGCCGTTTAAAAAGCTGGCTCGGTGAAACCATCTGAAGCCTGCCAGTAGGGTCGCCACAGCAAACCCAGCGCAGGCACATAAATATTACTCGCTGAAGCGCGGATGACAACTTCCTCTAATTCTTCCCGCGGGCTATCCCACTGTTCAGCCATCGCCGCGAGTTCTGTTTGTAGAGCGTGCTCTAACTCTGCAACTTGGGAACGCAGAGCCTCGGCATTTCCGACATCTTGGCTTCCTTTGCGAATGCGATTAGCCTTGCTCATCGCCGAGCCCGCCCGACGAGCTGTACTCGATTTTCGGCCGCCGCCAAACAAGGCGCTGCCAATAGACATCACCGTGTCTACCTTCTGTTGACTGGCCTGAGATTGTTCACGCTAAGTCACCTGCTCTGCTTTGCGCAGGCGCTCCTCCAAACGTTGAACCTTAGTCTCGTATTTATTGCGCGACTTCCCGGCGCTAAGATCGCGCTGTTCATTGGCCGCGGTTTGCAAACGAATTCAGAAAGCCTCCTTCAGTCTCCCCTACCTCAGAGCTTAGCTTCATCCCAGCGCTGCGATACAGTATTAAGGTGTGATCCGTCCGAATGTGGCGTTTGAATTGTTTCTCCCATTGCCTATAATTTTTACCGAGCGCCAAATTGGCCGGCGGCACGCGGTAGCCTGCCGCCTTGTCACCCTCGCTTTTTAAACTATTAACCTCAATTGCTAGCCTTTAAGCGTCCTGCCACGCAACATCCATTTCGCTATCGTCCAACTCTACACTCAAAACGTATTTTTCAAGACGCTCAACTTTATGGGTTTTACTACTAAACAATACCTCCGCAGCAACGACCAAACAGACGTCATAACACAGCCTCGAATCTTGTTCGGGCGCCGCAATAGTCGCGGCGAGGTAATACTGAGGAATATCTGACTCTATACTACTAGGTTGCTGCGCCAATACTGCCGATTGCGACTTCGTCACCGGTGCGCGGTGAATGTCTTGTCAGCTACAGACGCAAGATGTGAATTACTCTGCACAAACGCTGTGCTGTGCTCCCTAGCCTTTTGCTCCGTTAAGCGCTTAATTTTCTCGCGAGTCAGCGGCCCCGCGAAATAACTCATCACGCAACGGGTAGTAAAGATTTCCAAGTGGCTGTGTGCGTGTACGTAATGCACTAATAATTGGCGCTGACCGAGGCCAGCCAAGACTTTTTCCAACCCGCCCTTTTCAAATGCCTCCGCCCCCGTTGCAGCACCCAACAACCCTTCCAGCACCCGCTGTTTGTCACGATCGGTTTGCAAGCGGCCAATAAGCCAGGTTCCGGTATTTGACAGTCCTTTGTAATCCAAATCCACGGGATTCTGGGTGCTCAACACCACACCCAAACCAAAGGCCCGCGACTGCGTCCTCCCGAACTGCTTATTTTTCGGCCTAGATAAAATGCGCCTAGTTTTTCGCAAGCATTAACATGCTTCGCCTGTCGCCATGAGCTACACCATAAATATCCATTTACCCGAGCACAGCCATGAGCACTAAATAACGCAGGGCTGATTTACAAAGTAGTTGGCATTTGGACTAGGTACAAGCCGTGGTTAGCAGTGATGCATATTGTCAGAACGCTTAGCATTAAACACAATGTCACTATTTTTATAGCCTAAAAAGCACTACGGATACTGGCATCAATTTAATATTTGCTGACTCATTCTATAGCGGCCAGGTGCCTGACCAAACCAGCGCTTAAAGGCTTTTTGAAAAGCACTTTGATCACTGAAGCCCAACTCGGCCGAAATATCTAACAAGCCCATTTCACTGTCACTGATAAGTTTTTTAGACTGTTGCTTGCGCGCGTCATCGACTAAGCCTTTGAAATTGGTTTCAGTATTATTAAGCCGGCGCTGCAGTGTCCTAGAGGCCAAGCCTAGCTCAGCTGCCACATCTTCCAATTTGGGCACGCCCTCCGACAACTGACGAATAATACACTCCAAGACCTCTTTAACAATGCGATCTTCCATTTGTAAATTGGCTAATTCAGCGCGTGCGGCCTGCACCAACGAAATGTGAATCGCGGTATGTGGAAAACGAGTCGGCCGATCAAGGAAATGATTATCAAAAACAACGCAATTGGTACTGCTATTGTAGTGGACCGGGGCTTCAATTATCGCTTCGATTTCCTTGCAGCTATCCGGCCCACAATGATTAAAATGAATTTCTCGCTTACTACACCAACGATCGAGAATTGGCTTATTCACGTGATACCAGCTGGTAAAAAAGAACTCAACTAGCTGCCTAGAGGCTTGCTGACGCGGGGGTACTACCCAGCTTAAACACGCTAAATTTTCGTCTAAAACCGAATACTCAACATCGCCGTGGTCAATTAATAGCCTTGAGAAATCCACCACCGCATGCACGGCTTCACGCGTACTTGGCGCACTCATCCCTAGGTAACTCACCATACCCCAGGCTTCCTTAGAACTATGGGCTCCGGCGTGGGCGCCTAAATAAGGATCGTCAAGCAACTGGCTACCAGCATCGAGCATCATTTCAAATAAGCGCAAGGGAAAGCGACCGTGCTCGGTAATATGCTCCTCTGGCTTCAGTCGCATAATGGCGTGTAATTGGCTAGGGCGAACACCCTGACTGCTCAGATAAGCCAATAAACTGTCTAAGTATTCGACGCAAACCGTAGGTAATCGCAAAACTGTACCCTCATTATTTATATAATTTTTAGAGTCCGGCAGATAGCCAGCGGCTCGCTTCAGGGCCGCAGTCATAGAGTAACAAGATTTAAGGGCGACAAACCCGCGACCAGTATCATTACCGGCCATATTTTATTATCATTATCGTCCACAGCTACCCAGGTATCCAATAATGCAATTGTTCGAACTAGAACATATGGGCCGGCGTCGCCTAGCTACCTTAATGGAATTGCTGAAATCTGGCCACCCGGAAATTAACCGTGACGACTTAGCGGTGAGACATGGTATCGCTCGCGACTGGAGCCGAGCGAGCAACGACAACAGCATGTGGGCCTTTTTACACGCTTTACGGGAGCTAAAAACCGGCCCTATTCCCGATTTAGCGCTGCGAATCGGCGATCGCGCGCAACTCACTGACGCTGGGCTATTGGGTTACGCCGTACTGACCTCGCCGACGATCATGCATGCATCAAAACTCACCAGTCACGCACTGAACAGTTCTCATTATTTAGTGAGAACGCGGCTCTCATTGAATGAAGAGCTAGGTCGGGTAGTGTTTTCTGTCGTTAACGAAGCCCGGGAGTTTCGCCAAGAATTATTTGAAATGAGTTTATTGGCGGTGTGGCGCTGTACTCAGGTGATCCTACCCAGCGGCCGGGGCGCGATTCCCCTGTACGTAACGTTCAATTATCCCGCGCCGCCCCATGCCGACCAATACCGCGCGCTCTTCGGCTGCCCAGTAGAGTTTGACCAAGCGCACACTGTTCTCGCGTGGCCACTAGCGTGGATGCACGCCCCGATTCCCACAGGCAGTGCAGACTTAATGCGGCAATGCGCCTCTGAATTGGAGCAGGTGCTAGGCGAGGGTTACCGTGGCAACAGTATTGTCGCTCGGGTAAAACGGAACTTAGTCGAACATCCGCAAAGCTGTAACTTCTCCTTAGAAGGCACGGCGCAACTGCTCAAGATCCACCCCCGCAGCCTGCGCCGCTATTTGGCCGAATCCAATACTAATTTTCGGCACGTCTGCTTAACGGTCCGAATGGAGTTGGCTCAGCAATATTTGCGTCATACCAATATGCCCTTAAAAGCGATCGCCTACCAACTCAGCTACCGCCATGCCAATAATTTTAATCGTGCCTATAGTGACTATTACGGTGAGCCGCCCAACGAGCTGCGTCAACGCCATCAAGCGGCGTCGACGGTTAGCTGAGTTTGTCGCTGCGCCAAATAATTTAGCTGGTAATCGCGATTACCACACAAAAGGTCTAAGACCGTTAAGCGCTTAAAATACGCGCCAACGCTAAGTTCTTCGGTCATGCCAATGCCGCCATGTAGCTGCACAGCCTGCTGCCCCACATAGCGGCCAGCACTGCCTATTTGCGCTTTAAGCATGGCAACACGCTCGCCAAACTCACTGCTGCCTTGGACCTGAAATGCCGCCCACAGCAGTGACCGCGTTTTCTCACAAGCAATCATCATGTCGGACAAACGATGCTGCAAGGTTTGAAATGTAGCAATGGGCACACCAAATTGCTGGCGAGTTTTACAGTAGTCCAAACTTAGCGCGAGCAACTGATCCATTGCCCCGAGGCCATCTGCGGCCATGACCAGCAGCGCCTCATGAAGTGTCTCTTGCAAGGTAGCAGCGGCCTTGCCATCGGAAAACAGGGCTGCGTCTGCGCTTATTTCGACATTGCAAAACCGTATTTGCCCGGCGCGTTGGCCGTCGGCCAATGTCTGCGCCTGAACGTGTAAGCCGACTGCGTCACAATCAATCAAGTAGGCATTGAGGCCGCCATCCTCAGCCACTGCGGTCACAATCAATTTATCCGCCGAGGATGCCCCTAAAACCACACATTTTTCGCCATTTATCAGCAAATTATCGCCGATGTGGCTCCGCGTGGCGGTGGCGTTGACATCTAATGGGTTTCCGCGACTTGCCCGCTCTTCCCAGGCTAGGCAGAGCTTGAGATCCCCCGCGACAAGCTTCGGCAATAGCACATTGCTCAGATCACTATTATCCGCTTTAGCTAATAGCCCACCTGCCAGCACGACGGTAGCAATATAGGGCTCCAAGACTAAGCCCCGGCCAAACTCCTCGGCAATTGCCATTAAAAACCCGCTATCGACACCGAGGCCACCGACATTTTCGGAAAACGGCAAACCAAGCAAGCCTAACTCAGCAAACTGCTGCCAGTGCTCTTCGCTATAACCCTGTTCGCTTTTACACAGCGCTAAATGGCAATCATAGCCGTATTTATCCTGCACAAACTTGCGCAGCATATCTTTGAATTGGCTTTGCTCTTCGTTGTATTGATATTGCATATGGTCTCCTCGCTGCGCCTAGCTAGCCAGTATTGCTTTGGCCAATAGACTGCGCTGCACTTCATTTGAACCGGCATAGATGGACGCCGCTCGGGTGTTTAGGTAGTAAGGCATAACGAGCATGTCAGACTCCTCGCCAAAGCCAGCAATATCGCTACCCACCGCCAGCGCTGCGGTTTGCAATGGCAGGGCATCTAGGCCGACAATATCCAGCTGCAATTCAGAAAATTTTTGCATCACTTCCGAGCTAATAATTTTTAACAGCGACGCCATGGGTCCGGGGTTTTCACCGTGTTTTAAATTGGCATTCACACGCTTTTCAGTGTGTTCAACTGCACGAACGTCAATTTCGAGTTCCGTTAGACGGCGCTGAATATGCACATCATCGGCCACACTGCGCCCGCTATCATCGAGGGCAAGGCTGCTGCGGGCGCGTAATTTTTCTAAGGCAGGCACTAACCAAGCGCCAAAGCTGCTACCGCCGCGCTCAAACTCAAGCACGTATTTCGCGACATTCCAGCCTTTATTTTCCTCGCCAATGCGATTGCGCTTAGGCACCCGCACATCACTGAAAAACACCTCACATTGTTCCGGGCAGCCATCTAAACCAACGATGGGCCGCACTTCAATACCGGGGAAATTCATATCGAGCAATAAAAATGTGATTCCCGCTTGGGGTTTACCGGCGCTACTGGTTCTCACCAATGCGAACATTTTATTGGCGTGATGGCCGTAGGTCGTCCAGGTTTTTGAGCCATTGAGAATATAGTCATCACCATCGCTGTCCGCTCGGCATTTCAGTGCAGCCAAATCTGAGCCGGCACCTGGTTCGGAGTAACCCTGACACCAAAAATCCTCCCCCGACAACATCCCCGGCAAAAACTCTTCCTTCTGCTCTTGTGTGCCAAACCCCAATACCGCGGGTCCCACCATCTGTAAATTTTGTGGCAATAACGGCGGCACGCCACGTCGATTACATTCCTCGGCGAAAATATAGCGCTGTTCAACAGTCCAGCCGGTACCGCCATATTCTAGTGGCCACGTGGGTGCAACCCAACCTTGGCGAAATAGAATTTTGTGCCATGCCATGGTTTCTTTGAAGGGCGCAAAAACGCTGGTCGTCTTACGTCCGGCCTCAAGAATTTCCTCGCTTGGCGCCACGTCCAAGAAGGCGCGAATCTCAGCGCGAAATTCAACTGAGTGCTGATCTTCTATTAACAAAATATAAACCCCTAAATAATAGCTCGTCGCATCAAACCGACTAAGGTGTTAATTACGAGCGCGCAATGCGTAAAAAGCCGAGCATCTCTCCTTTTAATACCTCGCGAGTTGCCACCGGAATCATTCCAACGGCACCATCTAACTTTGAGACCAAGACCATAACCGAGCTACCCACGGCCAATAATTTATCCGCTTGATAAAAACGGCACCCCAAGGTGCAGCTACATTTCCCCAGTTCAATGACCGACAGCTCTAGTTCAACACTGGGGTGCGGCTGACAGGCGTGTAAATAATCAAATTGCAGCGACTGCTGCTGCCAAGCTTGTGAAAGACATGCCTTATCGCCTTGGGTGTGGCACTCGTCCAAATAGATTTTACCTGCCGCTTCAAACCACGCGCTGATCACCGCGTTTTTCACTAAACCACGGTCATCGTATTGACCTTCATCGGCGACAAACTGCTTATGTTGCATAGCGTGTTAACTCACTGCTCATTATGGCTAGGGTGCGCCATTTTATTTCACCAACATACTATTTAAGCGCTGACCAATAATAGTTTCAGCTTCGCTCATCATTCTCGATATCAAGGTCTCGCGACGTGGCAAATCGTGGATCAGGCCCATAGCGCAGAACTGTAAACACTCCCCCCGCTAAGGCACAGGTCGGTGCACGTCAGCACTTGTCTATTTACGTCACCGCACCACTGCAGCAGCCGAACCTAAAGTAGCATGCAGTGCTCAGTGAGAATGCGGTGGCGCAGAATAACCACCGCTGACGTGCCATGCTCTAGTGACAAATTCATAGAGCATGGAGAATGTAAGCTTAATAGCAGACTGCCACCAGAGGTTCTCCATGCTTATCCACCAGATGATTGAGTTCAATGCCATCAATCACTCAGAGCAAACCGCCATAAAATTTGGTGAGCACAGCCAAACCTATGCCGACTTTAACCAACTCGCTAATCGCCTGGCTCGGGGTCTAATCGCACTGGGGCTATCACCTGGCAGTCGCGTTGCATTACTGAGCAAAAACAACGCTGAGTTTCCACTCATTGCAACAGCATGCATGAAAAGCGGGCTATGCTTAGTACCACTAAACTACCGTTTGGCCGCACAAGAAGTTGCCTATATCTTGCGGGATTGTAGTGCCGACGTGCTCATTTGCGGTGACGACACATTATGCCTACTCGCCGAACAAAGTGGCGAAACTGAGAGCATCCCCCATCGTTTTAGCCTAGCGCAAACAACGGAAATATGGCCAAGCATAGCGTGTGTATACAGCGACAATAGCAGTAAATTGGCAAGCCTCGATCAACATGAAAAACTGATTGCAGCACAGATCTACACCAGCGGCACCACTGGCCACCCCAAGGGCGTAATGATTGGCTACCAGCAATTGCTAAGCGGCTACGTCATGAGCAACCACATCAGCCCGCGCCAGCAAGTAGCCCACAATTGCATTATGCCGCTACCGCTGTTTCATGTTGCTGGTTTCGCGGCCATGATGTTCTGGCTTGGCAATGGCTGTAGCATTGAACTCGTCGCGGACTTTCATCCTCAAGAAATAGTCGATGCGATTACGAGTAGTAGTAACTGCGATATCGTGCTCGTGCCTGCCATGATCCAGGCTATGTTGGCGTTTGTTCCCAATATACAAGACTATGATTTTACTCCCTTAAAACGAATTACCTATGGCGCTTCGCCCATTTCTATCGACGTTTTGCAGCAAGCCCTCGCTATATTTAAATGTGATTTTGTGCAGGGATTTGGTATGAGCGAACTCAGCTGTATGGTGCTCAGTTTGTCGGCCGACGATCACCGACGCGCCCTCGCCGGCGAACCCCAGTTGCTTCGGTCCTGCGGCCGAGCACTCCCCGGTGCAGAGCTGAAAATCATCAATGAGCAAGGTAGCGAACTCCCGACAGGTGAAACTGGCGAGCTATTAGTGCGCTCCCCCACCACCATGATCGGCTACTGGCAGCAAGCGGACAAAACTGCCCAAACCCTCTGCAATGGCTGGCTGCGCACTGGCGACGCAGGTTTTATCGACGACGAAGGCTATTTCTATATTCGCGACCGAGTTAAAGACATGATTGTCTCCGGCGGTGAAAATATTTATCCCGCCGAAATTGAGAATGCCTTATTCAGTCACCCCCAAATTCAGGACGTTGCGGTTATCGGCGTTCCGGATCATAAGTTTGGCGAGACCCCACTCGCAATCTGCGTTTTAACGCCCGGCAGCGAGCTACTCAGCGAAGATCTCATCGCCTACTGTAAAGAGCGCTTAGCAGCCTACAAGTCACCCCGACAGTTTGAGTTTATCGCGGCGCTTCCTCGCAACCCCTCAGGCAAGGTGCTTAAGCGACTTTTGCGGGAACCGTATTGGCGAGACGCAGAGCGCCAAGTCGGCTAGCCGCAAGAAAATTTGGCAATATTAAAATATAAATGTCCGGCCTAGTGACGGCTATCTAGCGCCGTGCTAGTGTGCGCGCAATCAACAGGCTATGCGATATTTTCGCAAGAGGAACTAGCCGCTTTGCCTATTATTAAAGCCACTACATACACGCAATTTTATGCGAAGTACCTTCGCAGATTGCACGCCGTGGCTGTTCACAAACCACTCATTGGCGGCTTTGCGGCGCTGATAACCCTATTTGTGCTGCTCGGGGCCAGCTCAAGCCTACCCTCGTCATATTTTACTGTCGTCAACGGCGATACGAGCAATGAGTTCGCACTGACCTCCCATGGTTTCAGTTTTGTGGAACCACGGCGACTGAATGCCGACAGCGGGACTCAGCCCGACGCCGAAAAAGCGATCGCGACCGAAATCCAAAACTTATCCGCCAGTATCGACTCAGATTTTGGCAGCACCGATTACGGCCATTGCTTTGACCAGCGCCAACGGTATTTCTTAAACAGCTTAAGTCCTCGCGCCCCTCCACTACAGAGTTAAGCCGACTAATACTGCCACGACCAGCCTGCGTCGTAACAAGTATTCGGCACCGCCTCAAAAAAAAAGCGACGAAATATTAATATTCGGTGACCACCGCTATGCCGTGGCGCCTTGCCGTGAGAAATATATGCATCACTTTAAACTCAAAGTTCTAAGTTATATCGCCATCGTACTCCTTGGCATCATTACTGCACTACCCAGCCTCCTGCCGAGCAATTACCTCGAAAGTGCACCCGCTTGGTACCAGCATCATAAGGTTACCCTAGGCTTAGACCTACGCGGCGGCTCTCACCTGTTGCTGCACATTGACGACAAAAAATTAATCGCCGATACCAGCCTGCAATTCGCCGACAAGCTCAGTAGCAAACTACGAGAGAACGCCATCAGCGCATCCCCCGCCAAAGTAAATACCGACTCAATTGTGGTGGAATTGCGACATTCCGCGCAGTTATCCGCGGCGGAGCAGCTCGTTATCGATTTGCAAAAAGACCAAGTTCCGCGCCCATTCCGGGTAAGTACAAGCGACAATCACTTGCTTATTGATATGAGCAAGTCCTACCGCGAGACACTCTTGGCCGACGCAGTGCAGCGCAGCTTAGAAGTGCTTAAACGCCGGATTAATGAGACCGGAGTGGTTGAACCCTTAATTACCAGCCAAGGTAAAAACGGCATACTCGTGCAATTACCTGGTGTAAAAGACCCCAGTAGAATCAAGGCTCTTATCGGCCGCACCGCACAAATGAGCTTCCACCTTGTTCACGAACCAGGACCCGATGGCGACGCCGCGACCCTGCGCTTAGCCGATGCCGAATCTCAACAACTTTACACTCTAAACCGGCTAGCCTTATTAAGCGGCGGCGACGTCAGCGATGCTCGCTTGGGCTTTGACCCAAACACCCAAGAAGCCGTCGTAAACTTTCGATTAAATCAGCACGGCGCAGAAATCTTTGCCGATATCACCAAAGCCAATATTGGCCGCGCCTTTGCGGTAGTACTGGACGACGTTGTCGTTACCGCGCCGGTTATTCGTGGCGTCATTGGCGGTGGCTCTGGACAAATTAGCGGCAATTTCACGAGTCGAGAGGCCGGCGACCTTGCCCTACTTTTACGCGCTGGCTCGCTTCCCGCGTCATTAACCATCGTCGAGGAACGCACCGTTGGCCCCGATCTCGGCAGCGACGCGATTGCCATGGGCGTCACGACCGGCCTCATTGGCGCAGCATTGGTCCTCTCCTTTATGATGGCCGCCTACGGTCGCTGGGGGCTAATCGCCAATACCGCGCTGGTCGTTTACTCCACTTTATTGATTGCCGCGCTGGCCGCTCTAAACGCCACGCTAACCCTACCGGGTATTGCCGGCTTAATTCTGAGCCTCGGCATGGCAGTAGACGCCAACATCCTGATAAATGAACGAATTAAGGAGGAGTGTCGCGCCGCAGTTAGCGGCCGCTATGCAGTACAACGAGGATTCGAACGCGCCTTCAGTACCATTCTAGACTCCAATATCACCACCTTAATTGCCGTGGGGCTCCTCTTTCTTTTCGGCAGCGGCCCGGTACGCGGTTTTGCCGTCACCATGGCTGTCGGGCTTGTGCTATCGATGTTTACCTCGATTGCCTTTACTCGTCTCATCATTGATTGGCGAGTCAATCGTCTGGGCAGAAAACCCCTGAACATTCAGGGACTTCGGCTGTTAAACAGCTTCGGCAAACACAAGACGATACCCTTTCTAAAGGCCAGCCGCGCCGGCATCATCGGCTCAGCAATCTTATCTCTGGCATCGCTAGCCCTACTCTTTCAGCCAGGTCTTAATACCGGCATCGATTTTAATGGCGGCACGGTACTCGAGGTGCGCAGCACCTCAACGACCAGCATAGACACCGTGCGGCAAAGCCTACGCAGCATCGCCCTCGATAATTTCGCCATTCAAGAATTCGGTGAACAAGGCAATTTTCTAGTGCGTCTGCCCAGTCAGACGCAAACTAAAAGTCCAGAAGCAGACATCGCCGCGATCAAAACGGCAATTGCCACGGTCGACGCCCAAGTGACGTTTCCACGCTTAGAAATGGTTGGTCCAAGCGTCAGCGGCGAGTTTATCGCAACCAGTGCCATTGCCGTTTTATTAGCCTGCGGTGGGATGTTTATCTACTTATGGAGTCGCTACGAGCGCTATTTTGCGATCGGCGCCATGGCTACCTTGGCATTGGATGTTACCAAGACCTTAGGTTTCTTTGCCCTAACTGGGGTCGAGTTTAACCTCACTGCAATCGCCGCGCTGCTCGCCCTAATCGGCTATTCAGTAAACGACAAGGTCGTGGTATTTGACCGCATTCGCGAAAACTTGCGTGCCACACCCGACAAACCACTATACGAGCTTATTAATGAAAGCCTAACATCGACCTTAAACCGGACCGTATTTACCTCTGCCACCACATTTTTAGCAATACTGCCGATGGGCATTGCAGGTGGTAGCGCCGTCGCGAGCTTTGCGCTGCCAATGCTGTTTGGCATTGTCATTGGCACCAGTTCATCTATTCTAATTGCGGCCCCGATTGTACTTCTACTCGGCGAGCGAACAATGGAAAAAGTTAAATCCCAGGCACAACTAGGCATTAAAGCCAGACCGCAAAGCCTGTTTTTAAACGAAGATCGTCCTTAATTTGCACCAGGCTCCCGTAGACTGTATCAGTGGTCTCCGGGGACCTGGTCGTTAGGCGCACTTAGAAACTACAAGGTTTTTAAATACTCAATAATGGCTCGACGTTCAGCGTCAGTAAGCACATCACTAAACGCGTGACCGCCATTGCCCTGGCTAAACATAGTGGTGTTATAAACTTTACGATTCTCGATATCCTGATTGCTCAAGGTCGGCGGATTGGCGATATTCCAACCTAACAATAGGTTTCCGTAAAATTCGGATAGGAAAAAAGCAGACTCCAAACCCGTAGGGTTACATTGAATCGACGACGATACTCCCGCCGCGGCGCAGTCTAACTTCTCATACTTCCAGCCCAAACGCTCGCGATCATAGGCGCGATTAAAATCGCTATCAAAGCCCATCACCACTGCGCCTGCTTGGTCTGCGCGGGCAGGTTTCGAGACTCGCTTCCAAACAGTTGGCCGCTTACCTGAATCCAACAAACTCCAGACATCTGGCACCGCGCCATTATGAAGATAGGGTGCTGTCGCCCAAACGCCATACAACGGCGGTGCAGCGTAACCCGACGGACGCTCTTGTCCCTTAGCATCAATTTGCATGCCCGGCATATTTTGCACCCGACAATCGTCAATCCCTTCTCGGTTTGCGGTTTCTGGGTAAGCCACCGAGGTATTCGAGTTCGCCTCATTCGTACCCTCATTATAACTTTCCAAGCGCACACGGTCGGTATCAATTACTTCAATAGGTACAACATAACTCGCGATCCCGACTAACGCCGGGTTGGCAAGAAACTCAGGCTTGTTCACATAGCGTGGGGAATAGGCACCGTGGCAACTTGCACAGCTGCCATTGCCGCCTAGCGGTTTGGCAATAAGGTTATTTAAATTAACCGCCCACAGGTCTTTGGCGTGGAATAACACCGCGCCCTGTTCTGCAAGATCAGTGTTAATAACACTGGGATAAACCGGCGCACGCCGGGACATAATATAGTGGTCACCGTCCTGCACGTGGGCGCTAATCCAGCCGGGATTCTGCTCGGGCACGCCGTATTTATTGGTCAGCAAGGGTGAGAACAAGGCAAAGTCCACGCGCACGGCATCACCGGGGAACATGGCATCAACAAATTTTACCGGGCGGTGACCAACGTTCCACCAAGCCGGCGTATCGCCCGTGCCGGTTGTGCCATTGTTCATCACCGCTGCAAATTGCTGGGGCGTTGTCACCCCGGTCAAGGCGGTAATATTAGAGAACTGAGCATTATTTGTGCCGCGTACCCGCCCGGCCAAACCGAGGCGATCGATTGCAACGCCACTGGGCGAGCCGAAGGCCGCAAAATCTCGGGAACTCACACTGGCATCTAACATGCCGCCACCGCCGCCGACCGCAAATTTATCGCCGATTTGTACGCCGTGGCAGCCCTGACAATTACTGTTAATCTCACCACTGTAGCTGCCGTCAGGAAAGCGCGTTTGAATCATACCGAAGGGCAAGGCGCCACTACCGCCGTTAGTGGCATTGGGATCTTCACCAGGCAGCGGGTAGGGATACTTGGGGTCCGGCGCACCAAAGCCATAGCGCTCGGCGACTAGCTCATCTAAGTTATCTGGGCGACCTGGCAAGCCCCATACCACCCATAAATTATTGTACTGATCGGCACTCAGCGCGGCATTGCCGTGAGGGTAGTCACCAGCAAAGGTGGTGGCTGGGCGAATGATTTCACCGTCTGGGTAAGTTTTATAATTGCCGCTGGCATCCAGCATAGGGGCGTCACCCATAATCACCGCGCCGCGCTCAAAACTCGCCTTAAATTCGCCACAGGTTTTTGGATGGGGGTATTCATTTACCAACGCCGGATCTATATGACAGTCCTTCCAAAAGGCATTAAAATAAACTGCACGGCCGTCATTATATCCAGGCTTAACCAAGGCTCGCGGATCAACGGGTAAAACCGCCGTCGCCACCCAGTTTTTAGCCTCGCAGAAATCTACCCAGGCATGACCACCGCGGGAGCTGCCTAGCAGCGGCTGCTCAGTGCCGGTATCCACCGAAACCAAGCTACACTTTTGCGGGTCCGCCCAACATTGCAATAAACTACGCATATTGGCGTATTCCGCTGTGCTGACAGCCCACTGCTTGCCACCTACATGGGGATCGGTCTGGGCGCGACTGTCACTGGCTTTGAATAAAATAGGACTTTGTTCAACGCCGCCGCCAAGTCCATTCCAGTCGCTGTGCAATTTGAGCAATTCATCCGCTAAGCTGGCGTTCTTAATCAGCATAAAGCCACGGCCATCACCGGCACCATCAGAGTCAGCAACGCCGCCAGCGACATGGCAGGTACTGCATATCTTTAACGAGCTGTGGACATTGGCTTTATAAAATTCGAATATCGGGTCCTTACCGCCACTTCCTGAACCGCTGCCATTGCCGTTGCCATCTGCAATATCCGGGGTATCGCAAGCATCGCCTATGCCGTCGTCGTCACTATCCGCATTTTGGCCGTCGGCATTGGCAACAAAGGGGCAATTGTCGTCTAAATCAACAATACCGTCCCCATCACTGTCGGTCAGGGGGTTGCCGACAATATCAACCACATCGCCGCTGGAACTGCCGCCACAGCCCACCATTAGGCTTGCGCTAAATAGTATTACCCAAAGAACACGCCGATACCTAGTCATATGCCGAACCCGATAACTGTTATTTTGAAACATTCAGGCTGACATTATTGCCACAATCATGCCAACTCAAATTGGTTAAAGCTGCCGTTGTCTGTCACAAGGCGACACCGCAATTCCATGGGGAAACAGGGGGAAACAGGAAGCAGAATGGACTTTATTCGTATGACAAAATCTAACTCAGGACTGCCATGGCCCTAGATCCCCGCCGGTTTGTCCGTTCGCCTGCACCCAGCAGTGAGGCAAGCCGAGTTCGTCTAGCCATGCTGGCGCTGCGATCACGCCCTTCAGCAGACCCACCGTGGCGGCCGTTCCGGCCAATAAACACAGCGGCGCCACGACACTGAGTGATCGAAAGGTATTTTCCACCGGCCAGCCGCTACGGGGGTCAAGAATATGGCTGTAGCGCTTACCGGCTATCACCATAAAACGCTCATAATCGCCACTACTCGCCAAACCCCCGCTCTTTAACGGCACCACCAATTTCGCTTGGGTCGGCTGCTGAGGATCACGTATACCAATTTGCCAAGCACTACCGTCTGGGTGGGGCCCGAGCACCCGAATATCACCCCCTAAATCAACTAGGCCATGAGCAATACCCTGTTCGGCACAAACTCGTGCTGCGGCATCAACCGCATACTCTTTCGCAAATCCGCCAAAATCCAATTCCATACCAACCTGACTTAGCCGGACTTTGCCCGCGGTCAATTCAACCTTAGGCCAACCCAGCACCGCAACTAAGTTTGCCACCTCACGCTCGCTAGGGAGTTGTCCTGATTTAAAATTCCACGCCCGTCGCAACACCCCTGAACTTATATCAAATAAACCATCACTTTGCTGATAGGCGCTATCGGCGTACTGCAATAACGCGCTGGTCTCACTATCAATGGTGACGGCATCGCCGCCCGCCGCGCGATTTATTGCGCTCAACACACTGGTGTGACGATACCGAGAATATTTTTGTTCTATGCGATCAACTTCGGCTATCGCGGCCTCAGCGGCGCGATCAGCGAAGCCTTGCGAAGTTGCATACAAGCGCAATTCACAGGGGCTCGCCATAGCGGTAAAGGGAAATAAAAAAAGGTGTAATTCTGCCACGCTATAAATGTAGTTTCAGGCCAAGGGATAAAATATCAAACTCGACTAAACCTGGGTTTTCCACCCCGACGTCGTCCAGCGCCAGGCTCGCCGCGGCGCGATAACTTTCCCATTCCACGTTTGTAGAAAACTCACCCCAGTTACGCTCCAAGCGAAGTCGAAAACTTAGAGCGCCGTAGGGTGACAACCGGTAGTCGCTAGAAGCGTAGCCATCGCTGCGCGCATTGTAAAAAAACGGTCCATAAAAATACGCCTGAGATTGGCTGTAATAACGCAGCGAAGGCGTCAACTGCCAGTTGTCGCCCAAGTTCTGATACCAAGCTAAATCAACGGTATGGGAGCTGATGTCCCAGTCATCGTCAAAAAACCGGTAATCCACATGCAGAGCAGCTCTCACCGCGGGTAGGTAGTGACGCATACGCACGTTCAATACCAATTGCTGCCGTTCATTGGGTCGCGCATCAGCAACGGTATTGCTCAGATCCGCCCGCCACACTTTCTTATAGGGGTCAGATAAATAGCCGTCATTCGTCACCATACTGAGGCTGCCCTGCACTACGGTATTGGCATTTAAGACCTGCGCCACGGCAACAAACGCCGTTGTGCTGCTGCGGCTAGCGCTATCGATACGGTCTGGCATCTCAGGGTCAGTTGGCTCAATCTCGTCGTCGCTAAAACCAAGGCCAGCCGTCAACGTCAATTCCCGCGCGGGAATCTCTATACTACCCTCTACGCCCATATTCACTGCTTGGTAATCATTTTCAGTTGAGTAACCCAACAAAACCTTGGCAGCATGCTGGGAAGAAAAATAATGGCCAAGGCTAGCCTGTATATCTTTGCGCTCTTCTTCAATACTCGCCCCGCTCATAACCTGCACGGGGCCATTACCGCTAGTGCCCGGCATAATAAACCACGGCGAGGCACCACTCATGGTTTCGTAACTAAAGTCTACCGCTAGGTCCGAGGCGCGACCAAGAGGCGATATAAAGCGGAGCTGATGGGTGTCAATCTCGTAACGCGAAGCAGAGCCAGCGGCTAATTTGCTGCGTTCAATATCCGCTTCGCGGTAGGCGGAAGCTTTGTAGCCTAGTTCAGCCTCGGCAATCGGCGCCGCGGCCTGAGCCGTGCTCACGATACCCGGAATCGCTAGGGCTGCTGCGCTAAGCGCCATGAATGCGCTAGCCCCTTGGCCGCGCGCATTTTTTTGCTTCATAAATATGGCCTCATAAGATTCACGCTAAGACGTTTAATTGCAGCCACAGCCACCACCACCGGCGCTGGCAGCCCCGCTGCTAGCCTCTTTACTGAAGTAGACATGATTGCGCTGGCTGGCGCTCAAGCTATCAGGATCCCAGGCCATTTCGGGCCGGGCCAAATAACCACGATCCCACGCTTGCAAGGGCTCTACTGCACAGGCCGAGAGCAATAGCGCTGTTACAAAAAGGAATAGCAATTTCATGATTTTTCCTCGGCCAACAAGGCCAGCACAATTTCTCTTAGGCGAGCCCCATCACCGGGCCGAAAGCCCTCGTGAACATGGCGGACAACACCCTGGCGATCAATGAGATACGCACTCGGCATGCCCTTTAGCCCGAAAAGCTTCGGCAATTCCTGCTCGGCATCATAAATTAAGGGGTAGCTGACAGGCCGAGATTGCAAAAACCGCTTTGCATCGCGGATATCGGCGTCCACATTCACCGCCAATACCATAAAACCTTGGGAATTGAACTCTTGATACAGGCCTTCTAAGGTCGGCAAGGACGCGCGACAAGGGCCGCACCAAGAGGCCCAAAAATCCAAATACACCAATTGACCGTGAAAATCAGCCAGCTGAATTTTGTGTACAGCGCCCAACGCCGGCGCAGAAAAATTCGGCGCTTTTTCACCGACCTGCAAAGCCAGTGCCGATTGCAAAAAAAGTCCCACAAAAGCCAGTGCCAAGGCGACGCTACGCAGCATACTGCTACCCCGCTTATCATTATTGTAAAGCCAGTATAAGCGAACATAGCGCGCCGCGCCGCCATTGTTATTGTTCTTTGCCGCCCTGCGCTGCTTTAAGCCGCCACTTTCTATTTGGCGACTTAAAGCCGTAAGCTTTACTCGCTAGGCAAACAACTCCCCTTTTTCGGCCTTATCGAGCAGCACTTGCGGTGGCTCAAAGCGCTCACCGTATTTCTCGGCGAGCACGGCAAGGCGAGTAGCGAATTTTTTCAGGCCGTAGGTATTAATGAACTGCAGGACACCTCCGGTATGGGGCGGAAAGCCAATCCCCATGATCGAGCCAATATTGGCGTCGGCCACGTTATTCATTACACCTTCTTGATAGCAACGCAGCGATTCCACAATCTGGCGAAACAAGAGCCGATCTTTAATATCATCGCTGGGCAGGCTAACAGCCTTGTTATAGTGCCAATTGTAAACTTCCGGCCAGAGGAATTTTTCACCGTCGGTAGGATACTCATAATAGCCGCCGCCGTGAAAACGACCTGCACGACCAAACTCGTCAATCATTCTTTTGGCCAAGCGGTAAGACGCCGTATCTACGGCATAATTATCACCTATACGCTTATCTAATTCGCGATTGGTTTCTATGGCCTTCACCGCTAGCTGCTGGCTAACTTCGTCCTGCACTGCCAATGGGCCAACTGGCATACCAATGGCTTTACCTAGGTTTTCGATCACCACCGGATCAACACCTTCTTCAAACAGTAAAGCCCCCTCATCAATATAGGTAGCGAATACTCGAGAGGTAAAGAAGCCGCGAGAATCATTAACAACAATTGGGGTTTTCTTGATTTGCTGGCTGTAGTCAAAGGCCCGCGCCAAGGTTTCGTCGGAGGTTTTATCGCCGACAATAATTTCCACCAGCGGCATTTTATCGACGGGAGAAAAGAAGTGAATGCCGATAAAATTTTCTGGTTTTATTGAAGGCTCGGCAAGCAAGGTGATTGGCAAGGTTGATGTGTTGGAGCCCCAAACACCATTCTCGGCCAACATGGGCTCTAATTCCTGAGTGATCTTATGTTTGAGATCAACATTTTCAAACACCGCCTCAATAATTAGATCACAGCCGCGCAATGCATCGGCTTGTGCAGACGCAGTAATTAAATTTAACACAGCCAGCTTTTGCTCTTCGCTCATGCGGCCCTTGACCACGCGTTTGCTAAGTAATTTATCGGTGTAGGCCTTGCCTTTATCTGCAGCGTCCTGGCTTATATCCTTTAATACCACCTCAATCCCGGCCATTGCCGAAACATAGGCGATGCCCTGCCCCATCATTCCCGCGCCTAAAATACCAACTTTTTTAATCTTAGACTTAGGCACCGCTTTCGGCCGGCTGCCACCGCCATTGACCTGATTCATTTGCAGAAAGAAACTCATCAAGTTTTTGGCACTGGGCTCGGTTAGCAAACTTATAAACGTGCGCGTCTCGACCAATTGCGCAGTATCAAAATCCAAACGCAGGGTACTGGCGATTACATCCAAAATCTTAATCGGCGCCGGCACAAGGCCCCGACTTTTCTGGAAAATCATGGGGTTCGCACCCTGAATCATTTGCGAAATAGCCGGTTTACGCAGGTCACCACCAGGGATTTTAAAGCCCTTAATATCCCAAGGGTTCTGCGCTTCGGGGTTCGCCTTAATCCAAAGCTTAGCCTTCGCCATCATGTCGTCTACGTCGCTGGCCAATTCATCGACAAAGCCATTACCCAGAGCTTTTTGGGCATTAAAACGAGTTCCCTCTAACAAGGGCATAATCGCTCGTTCAACACCAAACTTACTCACCAAACGCACCACACCGCCGCCGCCGGGCAACAGGCCCAAGCTTACTTCGGGCAGGCCGAGCTGCACCGTTTTACTGTCCAATGCAACGCGATAGTGACAGGCTAAACAAATTTCATAACCGCCGCCAAGCGCAGCGCCATTAATTGCCGCGACCACCGGTTTGCCAAGTTTTTCAAGTCGGCGCAGTTGTGATTTAATACTGAGATTGGTTTCGAACATGATACGTTCGTCATCGCCCGCCTCAATAGTCAACATACTTTTAATATCGCCACCGGCAAAAAAAGTGCTTTTGGCGGAGCTAATGATCACCCCAGCAATACTGTCGCGCTCAGCCTCAAGGCGATCGACGGTCGCACCCATTAAGTTGAGGTATTCGTCGTTCATCGCATTTACCGGGCCACTCATGTCCATAGTGACGGTTACGATATTGTCGCTGTCTTTTTGATAATCAAATGTGCCTGTCATTGCTATTTCATCCTGTCTAATTTGCTCAGGGCTTAAACCGCGAATTCGAGATACCGGCCTATGGCCACGTACATCTCTTGTCTTTTGCAGCAAGCCGAATTAAAGGCGTTCAATAATTGTTGCGATGCCCATACCGCCGCCCACACACAGAGTAACCAAGCCAAAGCGCTTATCGCGGCGCTCCAATTCATCGAGAACCGTGCCCACCAGCATGCCACCAGTCGCACCCAGTGGGTGACCCATTGCAATCGAACCGCCATTTACATTTATTTTTTCCCAAGGAATATTGGTGTCTTGTTGAAAGCGCAGCGCGACTGAGGCAAAGGCCTCATTAATCTCAACCAAATCGATATCTTCGATTTTCATTCCCGCTTTCTTCAACACCTTCCATGTCGCAGGTGCCGGGCCGGTGAGCATGATTGTAGGTTCTGTTCCGGTCACGGCTGTGGCCACGATACGACCACGGGCTTTAAGCCCTATTTTTTGGCCTGCGGCAGCGCTGCCTATAAGTACCGCCGACGCACCGTCGACAATACCCGAGGAGTTACCCGCATGATGGACATGATTTACTTTAGCCACTTGGGGGTATTTGCTTATAGCGATATCATCAAAACCCATGCCGCCCATCATGGTAAAAGACGGCCGCAAACTGGCTAGGCTTTCGATAGTCGTACCCGGTTTTATAAAATCATCACGCTGTAAAATCGTCATGCCATTAACATCTTTTACCGGTAAAACTGAGCGGTCAAAATAACCTGCATCCCGCGCTGCAGCCGCCTTAGCTTGAGAGCCAACTGCAAATTCGTCGAGGGTAGTTCGACTGAAACCGGCTAGCGTCGCGATGAGATCCGCGCCAATGCCTTGCGGCACAAATGCCGTGTCGGTGGCGATTTGCGGATCTTCAGCCCAAGCACCGCCGCTGCTGCCCATCGCCACGCGGGACATACATTCAACACCACCCGCTACGACTAACTCTTCCCAGCCCGAGGCTATTTTCATCGCCGCCAAATTAACCGCCTCAAGACCCGATGCACAAAAGCGATCTAGCTGCACACCAGCGACAGACTCGGCCCACCCGGCCTTGAGAACCGCTGTTTTAGCAACACACGCGCCCTGCTCACCCACGGGGGTAACGCACCCAATCACCACGTCATCAACTAAACTGGTATCAATATCATGGCGATCACGTAAACCATTTAACAGGCCTGCCAATAAATCCACCGGTTTTACCTGACTTAAGGGCGACCCCATTTTCCCCTTCGCCCTTGGTGTGCGCACGGCGTCGTATATATAAGCTGTGTTACTCATGTTAGCGTCCCATTTATGTAGCGATTTTTGACATGGTGTAAAAGTACATAAGATTGCCCCCCTCTCAGTGTAATGACAATGATATGCCATGACAGCAGATAGACATTTAGTTACAAAGTTTTCCGTTTTAAACCACGCCCGCGAACTCAATGGCACACAGAGCAATTTGACGGCAGCTGGGGAACAAGCTAAATATGGCCGACTAAGCCGAGAAAAACCGCGGACTTTATTGTCTTCAGCCGCCACTAATTCCTCCGCCGCAGCTCAAACGTGTCAGCTAGGGCTGGGCATAGCTCACGTTGCGATTTAAAGTAGATCGTAATAAAAGCAATGGCGCTTTACGGAGACAGACAGGCATGCTGATACATCAATTTTTCGACTACCACAGCCAACGAAACCCCGAGCAAGCGTGCTTGTTATTTCAAGGACAAACTCTTAGCTACGCTGCGATTGCCGCGGAGTCACTACGTATTGCCAATGGCCTACGCACCCAAGGTATTGCGAGTAATGACCGGGTTGCCATTCTCTGTGAAAACTGTCCCGAAGTTTTAGCTATCGTTATTGCATGCAGTCGTATCGAGGCAGTGGCCGTGCCACTAAATTACCGTCTGGCGGCGCCGGAAGTTGCCTATATTCTGAATGACGCAAAAGCTAAAATTTTATTCGCCCCCGACATGGCGCTAGTCGACTTACTCGGTAAATTACGGCCACTGGCTGACGCGGCTCTACCCGTTATTGCGGCGAGCGCGGATGGTGTCGAAAATTGGCAGCACTGGCTTAGTAAATGCGCCAGTACGCCGGTTCTCGGCGACGATATCAGCGCCGATGCTGGGATACTTCAGCTGTATACCAGCGGCACCACTGGCAAACCTAAGGGCGTTGTCACCAGTCAGCGCAATATCTTTGCCCTGTACACGTCGGCTTCGACCTCACTGAAAAATAAAGCTGGGCCAGGAACTCGCGATTTGGTTTGCGCACCGAATTTTCATATTGGTGGCATTGGCACACTGCTGTTACCAATTCTTGCCGGCGCGACGGTGGTATTACACGCCAGTTTTAATCCGATGGCTGTGGTTGACGATTTAGAAAATCATAAGATTGACAATATGTTTATTGTGCCCGCCATGATCATGGCCATACTCGACTACGTACCCAATGTTGAGCAGCGCGATTTCGGCTCCCTGCGCCAACTGCTGTACGGCGCCTCCCCTATTAGCACCGGTCTGCTAGAACGCGCACTAAAAATATTCAAATGTGACTTTTATCAATGCTATGGCATGACTGAAACCACCGGCACCATTGTGTCCCTCTCGCCGGAAGACCACAGCCGAGCGCTGAACGGCCAGCCTGAGCTGTTACAGTCTTGTGGTCGGCCCCAAGCCGGCGTTGAAGTTAAGGTTGTCGACACCAGCGGCAACACCCTCGCCTGCGGCGAAACGGGTGAGCTCTTAGTTCGCTCCGAAGCAAATATGCTGCGCTATTACAATCGTGAAGCCGCCACCGCCGAAACATTGCAGGACGGCTGGATACACACTGGCGACTCGGCGATTATTGATGAACACGGCTACATTTTTTTACGTGACCGCATTAAAGACATGATCGTCAGCGGCGGTGAAAACATCTACCCCATCGAAATTGAAAACGTGCTAAGCCAACACCCCGCCGTCGGCGATGTTGCTGTGGTTGGTGTGCCTTGTGCTAAATTCGGCGAGGCGCCACTCGCTTGTATTGTGTTAAAACCCGAGCAGAGTTTGAGCGAACAGGAAATGGTCGACTTTTGTCGCGAGCAATTGGCCGGCTATAAAATACCCCGCCAGCTAAAAATCTTTGAGGTGCTGCCCCGCAACCCTTCAGGCAAACTACTGAAAAAGGATTTACGCGCGCCGTTTTGGGCAGATCATGAACGCGGTATAAATTAGTTATCAAAATAAAAATGAAATAGTACAAGGCAAAAAAGGTCACTCCGCCCCAGAAGGGCACGCGGCTGGCTAAGCAATAGTTTAAAATTCCCCGCGCAGCGTAATGCCGTACATCCGGGGTGCGGCAACATAGGCATTGTGGTCATCCCGCGAGCCAGAAACCCCGCCCTGTAGCGGGGTGTTAAAATGCTGCGTAACATAGCGTTCGTCGCTGCAGTTTTGGCACCAGATATTCACCGAAATTCCACTGCTATTTGAAGCGAGCCCCAAGGTCGCACTGTATTCAATCTGAGCATCGCGTTTTTCATTGTTGGCAGGGTTAGTAAACTGCTCACCCGAGTAACTGCTGGCAATTCGACCCCGCAGCGACAGGGTGTCACTTATCGGTTGATCCATAGTCAACGACACATTGCCGACAATTTCTGGGGCTTGGGCGAATTCGCGACCAGACAGAATGCCAAGGGATGCAATATCCAGTGCCTCAGATTCACCAAAGCGGGCCTCTGGCAGCCAGGTCATATCAATAGCTAACGTAAATGCGTCGCTGAGAACAAATTGATTCTCCACTTCAAGGCCGTACACTTCGGCGTCGGGAGAATTCAAAATACCAAAGGCGAGGCCGTCAAAAGTGGCGACTTGCAGATCGGTAAGTTCATTATAAAATATGGCAAAGTTACTACGCGCGCGGCCATCAAAGTAATCGGTTTTTAAACCTAGCTCATAACCGTCGACAAATTCCGAGGCATAACGAGGATCATTGGGTTCTTGGTCACCCAAGGCCGCCGAGCTTGGCTCTTCGGCATTGTCACCCACTTTACCCGCCGCCTGGTTGTCGAGATTTACCCCGCCAGATTTATAGCCGCGACTAAAGGACAAATAACTCATGGTGTCGTCGTTAAACTGATATTGCAGGGCTATTTGGCCACTTATCGCGGAGTCAGTATAACTTTCATTGTACTCAGGACCCGGTTGCGCGCCCAGTACTCGGAAAGGCTCCAAGGCACTATCGCGGAAGAAGCGGCGATACATCAAGCCGGTTTTTTCATCTTGGGAATAGCGTACACCCGCGGTCAAACTCAACTGGTCGCTAATATCCAGACTTAAATGCATAAATGCCGCGTAGGATTCACCGGTGCCAGCCATGTGAATATCACTAATCAATCCTGTTGGGGCATCTAGGACATTAATCAACTCGTAAATTGTCCAAGTCGTTTCGTTTGGCGCGCCGGCCTCAGTCGATGGCACGTAGACGTTTAGGTACTCCTGAGCTTGCTCACCCCAATATAATTGATGATCAGCCTCAATAATTTCATCGGCATAATAAACACCCAATACATAGTTAGCGCCTACGAAGGGACCAAGATCAGTAAACTCCCCCGACAGTGTAAATTCCTGAGAAAAAATATCGGTCGACAAGGTTTCGTTGATCCCGAGAATACTCGCGCCACTAAAGTCGGCGTCCATACCACTCTGGGCGATATTCCAGCTCCGATAGGCGGTCACCGAGCCAATAGTGGCGACGTCGCTAATAAACCACTGGGTGTTTAGGACAACACCTTGGTCTTCAACACTTTGCGCTGGGGCCTCACTAATAACCTGCTGGTAATCCTCGAATTTAGCCGAGGGCGTGCGCTTGCCGTTACGCCGTGTTAATTCATCGATGTAGGCCTGCATGCCGCCGTCAACATCATCCATTTGCCCGTAACAGCAGTTGGCATCTTCCTGCGACCAGTCGGCAATTAAACGCATACTGAGGTTTTCGGTCACTTCAAAAAGGAGCTGCGCCTTCAATGCACGAGGCGCGCTGTCATTGTAATTACCACCATTGGGATCTTCGATAAAGCCGTCTTTCCTGCCCCACAAGCCCGCCACCCGCAATGCCGTCTTATCGCTAAGCGGAGTATTAAAGCCGCCCCGCACCAGCTGCTTGCCGTAATTGCCAAGGGTGAGTTCGACATCACCTTCACCTCCGTCCAAAGACGGCGCCTTACTATTAATAATCAGCGCACCAGCCGAGGTGTTTTTACCAAATAAGGTTCCCTGGGGTCCGCGCAGTATTTGCAGGCTTTCAATATCTAACCAGTTTTGCATCGCTTGACCGGCACGAGTGCGGTATACGCCATCAAAGAACACGCCTACCGCGCCCTCAAACGAGCGATTATTACCCACTGTGCCAATGCCCCGGATAAAAATATTGGCGCTATTGGCGGGACTGTTTGTCACGTCAAATTTAATACTGGGCGAGATCGCACTGATATTACCTATACTATCGACTTGAGCATAAGCCATGTCTTCCGCTGTGGCGGCGGTCACCGCCACGGGCACGTCTTGCATACTCTCGCTGCGTCGCTGGGCGGTCACCACTATTTCTTCGAGCTGCCGACTCTGCTTCTGCTGAGCGATAAGCTCGCTTGGCACCATTGTGCTACTTACCGCTAATACTGCTGAGTACAAGGGAAGGAGTTTATTTTTATGAAGCATTCGTCACTCTCATCGTGTCGTTATCTTGTGGGCACGGCATATGGAAGTAATGCTGTTTTTAGCAGCATGCCAAATCGTTGCGGCTATAATCCTCAGATTCAAGACAAAGCGATTGATTAGATACGCCAGTTATTGTTTTAACGTACCGCGCTACGACGAGTTACTGAGCAAAAGTTGGCCCTTCGGTCTGGCGATTTTTTCAATAGAGCATGTGTCAATTGTCCACGCGATAGTTGGCCTACATTGTAAGTGCGCCGTATATGCCTAACACCAATAAGTACTTGGAGCACCAATTATGAAACTTGCGATCTTGTCCTGTCGCCCCAAGAGTTACAGTACCAAGCGGCTAAAGGAAGCTGCAATACAACGCGATCATGATGTTAAAGTCCTCGACCTCTACTATCGTCAAAAGCGACTAAGCCACTACGATGCGGTATTACCTCGTATCGGTGCTTCGATCACTTTTTATGGCACTGCCGTCGTGCGCCAATTCCAGGAAATGGATGTATTTTGCGCCAACACCGCCCACGGCATTAGCAATTCTCGAGATAAACTTCGAAGCTTACAAATATTGAGTCGCCATCAGATTGGTATTCTCCGAACGACTTTTGTGCGAGATAAAAAAATATGTTTTACCGGCCATTGAACGTGTCGGCGGGGCACCAGTTATCATTAAATTGATCGAGGGGGCGCAAGACATTGGTGTCCTGCTGGCAGAGTCGGTAAAGGCCGCTGAAGCTATAATTGAGCTGCTGCAGAGTCAAAAACAGAATGTGTTAATCCAGAAATTCGTATCGGAAAACAAAGGCAAAGGCTAACGGTTAGCAAAGGTTATGGTGTAAACGAAATCTATGTACCCGAAGGTTCTAAATTTGTGGGCAGTGCGATTCAAGGCACTAATTTACGAGAACAGGATATTAATGTGCTGACACTGTACCGCGGAGCTAAAATCATCCCGAATCCGCGAGCCGATCGCATTTTAGAACCGAATGACAAGCTGCTTTGCTTTGGTAAAATGAATTCCATGCGCGATATGGTGCCCGCTAAACCACGGCGTCGACGCAATCCGAAAATTACTGAGCTGCCGCCCAACCTAGCCGAAGCTACGAAGCCGGAAGACCTCGGAGATTAATTTAGGCTTTCGCGACGCTCACCGTCACACTTCAATCGCTCGCTCAGCTTGGCGGCCAAACAACGCCGCGAGCCAGGCACAAATTTCCATCATGCCCTCTTTGTGAAGGCGCGTCGGGCCCTGTAAACCAATAAATCCGTGGGTGGCGCCGGGGTAGAGACTCTGAGTCACCGCAACGCCCTGCTCCGCGAGTTTATTAGCATAGGCAATCCCTTCATCCTTAAGCGGGTCGCGCTCGGCGGTAATGACTAGCGCAGGCGGCAAGCCACTTAGATCGTCAACCGTCAACGGTGTCGCTAGGGGGTGGCGAAGCTGACCAGCCTCGAGGGCCCTACTGTTTGCGAAGTAACTGTCCCAAAACCAAATCATAATTGACCGCGTCAATACCGGACCTTGCGCGTTTTCTGTATAAGAAGCCGTAGCCCGTACATAGTGATCCGTGACCGGGTAAATCAAAATTTGGCCTTTCACCAGTCCAGGCATTTCACTACGCGCCTGAATAGCCGTAACCGCCGCGAGATTCCCCCCAGCACTATCTCCCGCTAGGACAATGGAATCAGCACGCCCGCCGTAAAGTGCGATGTGCTCGGCGACCCAAGCAAGCGCCGCGAGACAATCATCAGGCGCTGCGGGAAAGGGGAACTCCGGCGCGCGCCGGTAATCAACTGCCACGACAATGGCATCACTGCGATCACATAAATCCCTGCACATTGGGTCGTAGGTTGCTAAATCACCAATTACCCAGCCACCTCCATGAAAATACACCACGACCGGAAATGGTCCATCGCCAGGCGGCAAATACAGCCGCAGCGGGATGTGCTGGTCTGACTGCTCAACGGCAAGATCCAATACCGCAATGTGCTTCGCGGTTTTCCCTGCCCACGCGAGTCGCGCTGACCCCCTAATAAAAGTGCGAAATACTGCCGTTTTAATCTTATTTTTCATCGGCCCACCATGGCTCGTTTATATTGGTTCTGGATACTAATTAGTGCTGGCTACGAATCACTCCAGGGCAATTCACTCAGTTGGCGATAAGGCACCTGAGCTGACGTCGCGGCCATTACCGCCGTCGCGAAGATAAAGCTTACTGCACACCCAACCGTCCGGCGTATAAAACCCCCACTTGCGAATTTTCGGGCCTGTAATAAAAAGCGTTAAGCTGTCTGCTGACTTTAGCAGTAAGCGGTGCGGCGCGCGCCCCAAGCGTGCGGTCAAGGTACCAGTAGGCAAGACCCGTTCGCCGCTGGGCATTTCTTCAAGAATTTCGCCACGCAGCACCATCGAGTAATTAAACAGCCAGGGATGATCATGGAGGTTTACGTCAGGGTCATTGCCGGTGACGTGGTGCAGATACACATTAAACAGCCGGTTGCGCGGCAATACGTGCCAGCGCCGCAGGTAATCGGTGCCGATCACCTTGGTCGGCCGTCCTTGCGTAATTTGCTCTGCTTTAGCCTGTAGGCGAGTAAGTAAAAAAGCCGGTACGCGCATAAACCCCTGTCTCTAGTTTGAAAACTGCCCGCATAGTATCACCACAAGCGCCTTGCTGAAAAACCACTCTTGAGCCATAGAGACAAATACGCCGCAGACCAAATCTTGGATCAATCCAGAGAGACCGGCTACACAGCCATCATTGCATCAAAATGTGGGACAACTTCACTTATTTAGATCTGCGGGACTTGATCAGTGTAATTTGGTAAATCCGCCATTATTTTACCGACATGAGGTAAGAAACCCGCCTGGAACTCATCAATAGACACACAATACCAATGGCCCATCGCAATATTCAGTGGTGGGATTCAGGCACCCTCACCCACCAAACCCCGATCGATGGTATAGGACAAGCAGTAATCCCCCATTAGCTCTTTGACCATCGGAAAATGCTGATCGCGGTAATAGGCATGGTCAAACCGCGCTCCCGGTGACTTGGGGTACATCACACTGACTTTAATCATTAACTCACTCCTTGTAAGTATTCGTCCAATACTAAGCCCAACTGCGGCATAACCGCGAGGCAAACTAATAAACCACTTAGCACCACCCGCAGTTTTCCGCAGCAAGCGGCGGCTTTCAGCAAGTGCTTTTAAGAAGTTTTTCCAAGCTCTGGCGGCAATAATCCCTTAGAATGAGCGCATCCTCAACACTCAAGAGGCCTGGCATGGCATCCTTACAAGAACAGCTACTCAAAGCGGGTATGGTCGACGAGAAAAAGGTCAAAAAACTCAAGCAGGAAAAGCGCAAACAAGCGAAGCAGCCCAAAGGCACCGTAGTCGTTAACGAAAGTAAGGAAGCCGCACAACGGGCACTAGCAGAAAAGGCTGAACGCGACCGTGAACTCAATCGCTTACGTCAGGCCGAGGTCGAGAAAAAGGCAATTCAAGCGCAAATCATTCAGCTGATCAGCCTAAATCGCATCGACCGTAAAAAAGGTGAGATTGCCTATCAGTTCACCGACGGCAAAAAGATAAAAAAGGTGTTTGTCGACAGCCTGCTGCAGACCCAATTAGTTAAAGGCATTATAGCCCTGGTTAAACTCAAAGACGGCTACGAACTGGTGCCCGCTACTATCGCTGACAAAATCGCCCAGCGCGACCCGTCGGCTATCTTGGTACACAACACCAAATCAGCCAGTACGGTTGCGGCAGTCGAAGAAGATGACCCCTATGCGGCCTATCAAATTCCAGACGACTTGATGTGGTAAAACAAAATAACCGCGCCCGGCACCGAGACATTCAGCCATTAGCCGCACGGCGCGGCCGCTAGGTAATTAGTCCCGTTTTCTGCGCTAAAAGCAGCGCAACCACCACTGCCCGTGGTGTATTTCAGAGGTCGACATCCAAAACACTGACATGAACACAGCTAATCACGCCGATATCAGCCCCAGCAAAAGTAGCGCGCTGCACGTCCTGCAAAGCGTTTACGGCTATGAGTCTTTCCGCAATCAGCAGGCCGATATTGTCGACCATGTAATTCAAGGTGGCGACGCCCTGGTGCTGATGCCGACCGGCGGTGGTAAGTCCCTGTGTTTCCAAGTGCCCGCGCTCGTGCGTGAAGGCACCGCCATTGTGATTTCGCCCTTAATCGCCCTGATGCAGGATCAGGTTATGGCGCTGCGCCAAAATGGTATAAAAGCGGCCTTTTTAAACTCTAGCCTCAACGGCATGGAAGTGAATGAGGTCGAAAATCAGTTGATGAACGGCGAGCTGGAGCTACTCTATATTGCCCCAGAGCGGCTGATGATGCCGCGCATGTTGCAGCTACTCGACAATGCGCCGCTATCCTTGTTCGCTATTGATGAGGCCCACTGCGTATCCCAGTGGGGCCATGATTTCCGCCCCGAATACATCAAACTAACCATACTTCACGAGCGTTTCCCCAATACGCCGCGTGTCGCGCTAACCGCCACCGCCGACGGCCCTACCCAGCGAGAAATTATTGAGCGTTTGTCGCTGCACAATGCGCAAGTTTTTAACGACGGCTTCGACCGCCCCAATATTCGCTACCGCATTACTGAAAATCAGGGCACTGCGCGGGAGAATTTACTGCGCTTCATTCTCAATGAACATGAGGGCGAGGCTGGAATCGTCTACTGCCTGTCGCGCAAAAAGGTCGACGAAATCACGCTTTGGCTCAGCGGCAAAGGCATGACCGCCCTGCCCTACCACGCTGGCATGAGCAATGAGCAGCGCCAGCAACATCAGGAGCGCTTTCTGCGCGAAGATGGCGTGATTATTGTTGCCACCATCGCCTTTGGTATGGGCATAGACAAACCCGATGTCCGCTTTGTTGCCCACCTCAACCTACCCAAAAGTATAGAAGCCTATTATCAGGAAACCGGCCGCGCCGGCCGTGACGGTCAGCCTGCTGATGCGTGGATGGCCTACGGCCTACAAGACGTGATTACCCTGCGCCAAATGCAGGGCAATTCCGGCGCCGAAGAAAGCCGCAAACGGCTTGAGCAGCACAAACTCGACGCCATGCTCGGCCTCTGCGAACTCACCACCTGCCGTCGGCAAGCGCTGCTGCGCTATTTTGACGACGACTACGACCACGCCTGTGGCAACTGCGATAACTGCCTGACGCCCCCCGAAACGTGGGACGCGACGGTGGCCGCCCAAAAAGCCCTGTCTTGTGTTTATCGCACCGGTCAGCGCTTCGGGGTAAGTTATTTAGTAGACGTGCTGCTGGGTAAAGAAAACGAACGCATCAGCCAGTTTGGTCACGATAAAATTTCGACCTTCGGCATCGGCGGCGAATTGAATAACACCGAGTGGCGCACGCTGTACCGGCAAATTATTGCTCGAGGCTTATTACGGGTCGACGTTGAGGGACACGGCAGTGTTCAGCTTACCGATACCGCAAGACCAATCCTGAAAGGCGAAAGCCAATTAACCCTGCGCAAAATGGTTAAAGTCAGTAAGAGCGAACGTCGCAAATCCAAAGCTTACACCGGCACGGGAAATGCGGTCCTCTGGGAAGCCTTGCGCGAGCACCGCAAGACGCTGGCCACCGAGCAAGAGATTCCCGCTTATATGATTTTTCATGACGCCACCCTTGCCGAAATGGCCGAGCGCCAACCCCAAACCCTCGAACAGCTGAGCCGCGTGTCCGGGGTTGGCGAGAGCAAACTCGCCAAGTACGGCGCAGGCTTTCTGGCGGTAATTCTCGCCAACCTTAATACGCAAACCGCGGAAGACATCAACGACACCGCCGCCACCAGTATCGCCATGCTAAAGCAAGGCAAGGACCCGGAGGCCATTGCCGGAGAACGCAGCCTCGCCATCACCACTATTTATGGCCACCTCTGCCAAGGTATAGCGAGCGGTGAACTCAATATCGGCGATGTTGTCACATTAAGCGATGCCGAGCTCAAAGAAATCCAATTTGCCTTTGAACACAGTGAAGACGGCAAAATAAAGCCGGTCTATGAACTGCTGGACGGCGAGTACGACTACAACATACTTAAATGCGTAAAGGCGACCTTACACGCCATATGAGTCTTTGCCTGCGGATTTCAATTAGAATTGCGATAGACCCCCGCGACAAATACAGGCAAAACCTTATAAAGTCTGCTTAACTTACTCTAAACTCAGCTATTACAGCGCTTAAGGATACTTAGTGAAATCGCCAGATCTACCCAAAAATGAAAAATCACGGCTGGCCGCCCTCAGTGCTCTTAATATTCTGGATACCCCGCCAGAAGACCGCTTTGATCGTCTCACTCAAATGACCAAGCAAATTCTCAACGTGCCCGTTGCCGTTATCAGTTTGGTAGATGAAAATCGCCAGTGGTTTAAATCATGTATTGGCTTAGACGTAAGTGAAACCCCTCGCGACATTTCGTTCTGTGGTCACGCCATTAATGGTGACGACCTTTTTATTATTCCCGACGCGAGTCAAGACGAGCGTTTTGCCGATAATCCTCTGGTAGAAAACGACCCAAAAATCCGGTTTTACGCAGGCTGCCCTCTCAAAGCATTGGACGGCAGCAAGCTCGGTACGCTGTGTATTATCGACCAACAGCCTCGCCAGCTGAGCGCAGAACAGCAGCACACACTGAAGAATTTTGGCGCTATTGTCGAACGAGAGCTATACGCTATTCACTATGCAACCCGTGACGTACTCACCAATATCAATAACCGCGACGGTTTTATTTTACTCGGCCAGCAGCAAATGAGAGTTGCAGAACGCCAAAAAACGCCCATGACAGCAATATTCTTGGAGTTGCGGACGTCATTTTTTGACAATGACTTAAATATCAACATGGATAATGTCATTCGCTTATTTAGTGATAATGTTACGACAACACTGCGCGACGCCGATTTATTTGCCCGACTCAGCGACCGCCGGTTTGTGATTTTGCTGAACAATACCGGCGCTGATCAGGCGCCAGGTTTTATCGAACGACTGAAAAAAACATGCCAGCAAGCCCACAGCAACGGTGATAAGGCCGCGCCGTTTACTGCAGTGAATATCGAGGTAAACACCTTTACCCACGTCACGATTGAATCGCTCGTCGTCGAAGGTGAACAATTATTAAACGATAAGCTTAAGCAGAGGGGCCTTAAATAACGACCCCAGACGAATTGTTTAGCGCCAGAGCTATTGATATAGCACAGGCCAGCGAGCGCTGGCCTTACAACGCGACGTTGTGAAAAACGTTTTGCACATCATCCAAGTCGTTGAGCATATCCATAAACTTCTCAAACATCGGCATGTCTTCATCGTCGATGGTTGTGGTGGTTTGGGGCAAAAACTGAATTTCGGCCACATCAAAGTCACTTACACCAAATTCAATCAGGGCTTGCTGAGCTTTGAAGTAATCAGTATTGGGTGCAAATACCGAGATCTTGCCATCTTCATTCTCTATATCTGTCACATCCACATCCGCATCCATTAGCGCTTCCAGCACACCCTCTTCATCGTCACCGGAAAACACAAAAATTGCCGAGTGATCGAACATATGACTAACACTGCCCTGAGTGCCAATTTTACTCTTAGTCTTGGTGAAGCACAGCCGCACATCACCAAAAGTGCGGTTTGCGTTATCCGTTAAACAATCGATAATCACCATGCAATTGCCTGGGCCATAACCCTCGTAGCGCGACAGTGCAAAATCTTCGCCGCCACCGCCTTTCGCTTTATCGATGGCTTTTTCAATAACGTGGGTGGGTACTTGGTCTTTTTTCGCGCGCTCAATCATCCCGCGCAGGGCCAGATTACCTGTGGGGTCTAGCCCCCCAGCTTTGGCACACACATAAATCTCACGACCGTACTTACTATAGACTTTGGCCTTGGCATCTGAGGTCTTGGCCATTGAATCTTTGCGGTTTTGGTAGGCTCTGCCCATTGCGCTGCTCCGCTTTATTAACAAAGAGCCTGATTTTACAGACCGAGGTTTAGATAGGGAATCTTTTCGTGGAATTAAAGACCTACATATGCGCCGCATAAGCAACGGTAAATGCCCCTTCTTGGAATCCCTTCAAGCCTGTATCGGCAAAGGGTATGACCAAAGGGTTTTCCGCCAGCGTCGCTTTAATTTCGCTTGGCGTTAGTAATCGCACCTCAAGATTGGCCATCAACTGCAGCGCAGCCTCTAATTTAAAACTAATAGCGCCGCCAGCAAACTTCCCTTTGGGCATCCGCCCTCTAATCGCCACCGAATCGACTTTATAGTCGCCCATGAGCTGAGCAAATGCCTGCTGAAACTGCAATAAATCATGACGCGTGTGATCTTTCGGTAAACTTAGCTTCCGTACCCGACACTCCGGCAAATTAAACTGCTGCTTGTCATAGTTCAGTAAACAGACAACGGCGTCATTGCCGGTCAATTCAACACCACAAATTTTCATTAATATTCCTTGGTTCAGCGGCTTTTAGCACACTTTTTGGGGCAGGTATGTACAGGATTCAGCCAGCATTTTTCATATAGCAGTGGCACTTGTTAGCAAAACAAGCACAGCCAACACAAATCAATATTTGCGAGAATATCATTAAATACCGGCGAGCACTGACAAATACCGTTAAAGATACGTGCAGGCCGAATTATAGAGAGGTTCTTAAGCGCTTAGACCGGAAACAATAAGCTGAATGATCGGTATTAGCACTAGAATGGCAACTGGGTGCCAGGACTGGAGCATACGACTGGGCGACGAGATTTTTTCGCGGCCTGCATTGTCTAAATTGCGACTGAAAATCATATCGAAATATACCTCCGACGAAGTAAGTGAATTACTCACCGAGAAAACTGTATAGTGCACTCACGACAATTCATCAGCGCATTGGCATTCTGCCGCCTTATCGCCTCCCTAGGTATAGTGGATAGTAACTTTTGTGGGCTGAGTCACAGGATTTAGATCAAAACTAAGCGTATTCGTTATATTAACGCCAAGTATGCCCCCACGCTGAACACGCATGGCAATATTCAGTCTAGAAATAGCTGCCGCAAGCTGTGCACAGCGAATATAATAACCGTACCAACGCTTATGGGTGGTGAGCTCTGCAGGTGTTCTGCCTCCATCTAAGACTTACTCTGATTCCGACACAACAACACAAAGCCATGCAAGATATTATCGACGACATCTGTGCCACCATGAAAGATCGCAGCGAACGCGGTCAGGTAGCAAATTATATCCCCCAGCTCGCCTGCGTTAATCCAGGCCAATTTGGCATTAGCGTAGCTCTACCCAACGGACAGGTATTCAGCGCGGGTGACGCCGCCACCTTATTTTCCATCCAGAGCATTTCCAAGCTATTTACCCTCACTATTGCCTTGGGCAAGCTCGGCGATGCCGTGTGGTCAAGAGTGGGCAGGGAGCCTTCCGGCGACCCGTTTAATTCCATAGTTCAGCTCGAGCATGAAAGCGGTAAACCCCGCAACCCCTTCATAAACGCCGGCGCGATTGCCATAGTTGACGCCATTATGATGGGCCACCAACCCAAAGAAACCCTCGCCGAAATACTGCAATTTGTGCGATTTATCGCCAATGACAGCAGTATTGGCATCGACGAGAAAGTAGCTCTATCTGAACTTCAAACCGGCGACCGCAATGCGTCACTAGCGCATTTCATGGCATCTTTTGGCCGTTTTAAAAACCCTGTCGATTGCGTACTCGGCACCTACTTCCATCACTGCTCGATTAGTATGAGCTGCCAACAATTGGCGCAGGCAGGCCTGTTTTTGGTCTCTGACGGTATCAATTTAAGCACCGGAGCAAGAGTTGTTTCGGCCCAGCGAGCGCGACGTATAAATTCACTCATGCTGATGTGTGGTCACTACGACGGCTCGGGTGAGTTTGCCTATCGCGTCGGTTTACCCGGCAAGAGTGGCGTAGGCGGCGGCATTCTTGCGGTTGCACCAGGGAAAGCTTCTATTGCTGTATGGTCACCCGGTTTAGACAGTATTGGCAACAGCAAGCTGGGCACCGAGGCGCTAGAAATGTTAGTTCAGCGCACCGGCTGGTCAGTATTTGGCCATTAACCACGCGGGCATAAAAAAACCGACACAATGGCCGGTTTTTTAGCGTTACATACCGCTTAAACAGGGGCTTTAGCGCGACATTTGTACTCGCCGTTGCGAGTATCAATCTCAATCCAGTCGTCGATTTCACAGAAATCGGCCACTTTAACCACCGTGCCATTACTCAATTGCGCAGGCTTCATTACCTTGCCAGAGGTATCGCCACGGGCGGAACCTTCGGTATAAACAATTTGGCGGACAATTGTGGTCGGCAGATCAACTGAGATCACTTTACCTTCAAAGAATACGGCTTCACATTCGTCGGTCATGCCATCGACGATATAGGGCAAAACGCTTTCAATATCCTCAGCACTCAATTCATATTGGTTGAAATCTTCGTCCATGAACACATAGACGCCGTCGGCGACATAGGAGTAGTTCACGGTAATTCGGTCTAGAATGACCGGCTCAACCTTATCTTCTGACTTGAACACCGTCTCAGTAGAAGAACCACTCAACAAGTTTTTGAGCTTCATTTTAACGATGGCGCTATTGCGACCAGACTTAGTGAATTCGGCTTTTTGAACTAGCCAGGGCTGGCCCTCGATCAGCATCACGCTATTGGGCTTCATTTCTTGTGCGGTTTTCATACTTGCATCCGAAAAAGGATTAATGGGATGCCATCAATTGCGGCTGCGTATCATAACCAGTTTTGGTGAAATTGCACTAGTGAATCAGCAAGATTTTCTACTGTCATCTGCCGACCACACCAACGCTCTGCATGGCCCGTCAGCGCTGGCGCTGCGCCAATCAGTTCAAAGCAGCTAACAGGGCAATTTTGACTCTGATTCCATGCTAGCCAGCAAGTCTTCACGGCCAACTGCAAGTCAGGGGGTAAGCCCTCGCAATAGCGCTGTAAAAAAGCATCTAACTTGATTAAATGCGCACCCTCCTCCTGAGGATAAATATGCCAAATAAAGGGCCGCCCAGCCCATTGCGCGCGAACAAAAGAGTCCTCACCCCGCACAATATTAAAGTCACAAACCCATAGTAGTCGGTCATAATCGTCCTGACTGAGGAAAGGAAGCACCTGAATACTCAAGGCGCCGCGCCGGTAGAGGCGGCCAACGTGAATACTGGCTACGCCCAAGTAGTTTGCCAGATCAGGAAGGATTCGACCTTCCGGAACGAGTATATGAGAAGGCCTTTCCGCACCAACCAAGCTCGCCAGCCACGTCGATAAGCGTCTATTCTCATAAGAAAACAGTGAGATTAATTGACTACCTGGCGACCAATGAACGCCAAGATCTTGTAAAAAACCAGCCTTGGCCACCTCGCGCGATTGAAAGTCCTGACGCCGCTGTATGAGACCGGTTTCCCGCAACAGCCCACCAGTTTTCGGTGTAAATCCCGGAAAGAAGAAATACTTCGCTAACGTATTTTCCTGCAAAGACGGCAAGCCATGGCAGCCCTCAACCCAAGCCTCCGCACTTAAATATTCCAAATTTAACCACAGTGGAGGTCGCTCACGCGCAGTCATGGCGACAATATATTGCCCGGGCAACTCGCAGCCAAACGCCTCAATAACCACCTCTGCGGCTTCAACACCCGAACAATCTTCAGGCCAGCGGTGAATTGCGACGCCGCAATGATGTTGAACACGAAGGTTGGGGTCACCAGCTGGGTAAATGCGGCAAAAAGCCGCAATATCATCAAGCCACAGCCGCACTTCAAGCCCTTGTTCTGCGGCCAATTGCCGCGCCAAACGCCAGCTCACGCCAATGTCACCGTAATTATCGATAACTTTACAGAAAAGATCCCAGCGATTGGGCATAACAACCTGCGATAGTAAGATGAAACGCTCCGGTAGCGACCAATGCGCCCATTATGCCAAAGGCAAGGCGACAGGCAATATAATTAACGTTGGCTGGCAAACCACTGACGAAGTGCGAGATAATCCTTTAATAAAGCCTCGGCCTCATAGTATTTACTACCATCTCGCGCTGAAATAGGTGCCAAAGACGCTCGCAAGCGCGCTTGTTCATCCAATAAATATAAGCGAAAACCGTGTGCAATTTCTGGGCTATTTGAATTCGCCGCCACATCCCCGTTCGCCAGTTCAGGCTCACCGTTGCGGTAACTCTGCAAACCCATGCTCCGCTCAAAAATAGCAGCTTGCGCTGGATCATCGGCCCGCAAACCGATAAAGCGGCCATCGAACCACGGCACATAATTAGCCAATTTTTCAATACTATCGTGCTCTGGGTCGATACTGTAGAACTGCACTTGCAGATCGTGGAATCGCGTTTCTTTATCGAGTAATTTTAGGAATCCGGCGAGGCTCGACAACATCGTTGGACAGATGTCCGGGCACTGAGTGTAGCCATAGCTAATTAATTGCCAGCGCCCAAAAAAATCAAGCTTATGGACTAGTTCGCCACGATGATTGCGCAGTTCAAAGCTTGGCAGTGCTAGTGGCGTCGCCAAAACTGCACCATTAACGTCAGGAGCTTGCTGAAACTGAGTTCGCAAGATGGAATTTGCCATAAAGGCACTGCTTATGAGCACCCCCGCCAGTAGGCTGGGAATCAAATATCGCGGGAGCCGGCCGCGCCTCATGTCCCCCCCGACATAAAGGTGAGACGACTCAGAAAAGTGTAATCAGCTTCTACCGCCATAAAACCAATAAACACCACTATCGCAATAACCGGCAAGCCCAACGCCAATTTTAATGTACTGGGTTCCCAAGCAAAATGCATGAACACCGTGATAATCAGCCCTGCTTTGAGAAACATAAACACCAGTATTAAGGTCCAGCGCAAATACCCTACAAAATGAAAATAATCTACCGCGTAAGACATTGAACTGAGCACAAATAGCAATATCCACACTTTAAAATATAAACCTATAGGGTGTTGCTGCCCCTCGCCATGACTCACTGTTTCAGGCTGACCACTCATCTTGAGCTCCTTACCACAAATAGAAAAAGGCAAAAATAAAGACCCAAACCAGATCGACAAAATGCCAATACAGGCCGGTTATTTCAACGATTTGGAAACCCCGTTCATCGTAATGGCCCCGCAATACCTTAAAGGCGACTACCGTAAGATAAATTACGCCAATGCTCACGTGCACACCGTGAAAACCAGTAATCATAAAGAACGCGGAACCAAACTGAGCGGCCCCCATGGGATTAGACCAAGGCCTAACCCCCTCATCTAAAATCAGTTTGCTCCACTCAAACACCTGCATACCGACAAAACTGGCGCCGAGAATTGCGGTGGCAATCATCAATTTAAACGTGGCGGCTTTATTGCGCTGGTAGGCGCAGTTAACTGCCATCGCCATGGTGCCGCTACTGGTAATCAAGATAAACGTCATAATGGCAATGAGCAGCAAAGGGATGTCGGCGCCACCAACGTGTAAGGCAAACACCTCACTCGTTAGCGGCCAGCTGTCCGTCGCTGACATTCGTACATTCATATAGCCAATCAGGAAAACGCTAAAGATAAAGGTGTCACTGAGCAGGAATATCCACATCATCAGTTTGCCCCAGGAAAGCTTGAACACTTCTCGGTCGGCGCCCCAGTCATTGACTAGACTCTGCCAATAACCACTTTTTGCATTTACTGCGGGAGTATTCGCCATAATCTCATCCCAGGCCGCAGGCTGCGGCAATCAGTGCATAAGTTTCAGGTGTGCGGGTTAACATAAAAAACAATACAAACCAGAGGCCTAACAAGTAATGCCAATACACCGCGCAGGCTTCTATCGCCGCGTGGCGATTCTGTAAATCGCCCTCCTCTCGCAAGCTATACACTACCCGGCTCAGGGCCACCAAACCACCAACAAGGTGCAAGACGTGTAAGCCCGTTAAGATATAAAAATAACTATTCGCCGGATTGCCAGCAACGCTATAGCCCATGCCTGCCAAAAACTGCCACACCGATATTTGTAAAATAATAAAGAGGGCCGCTAGCACAGCGCCTATCGCTAGCAAGCACAGTAGGCGCAAGTTTTGATTGCGGCGCAGTGCATAAACGGCCCCTTGCATCGCAACACTCGCCAGCACTAATACACCGGAGTTAATCCACAGCCGCATAGAATTGGTAAAGGGTTGCCAGGGCTCGCCAGCCAGCGCTAAAAAATCGTCGTATTGGGATCGACTGATAAAGGTAACGAAAAACAGCAGAAAAAATACGCTGATAATACCCAACATAAACCGCAGTGATATTTTAACCGCGGGGGTATAAGCGGTACGCCCCCATTCAGCGCTCGTGCCCTGTGCCTCAGGTATCCATGGCTTTTCTGAGAGTATTCCGAACCAGCCCATTACTCACCCTCCCCAACCCGGCGGCCGCCGGCTTCGTACTCGACATTTTCTTCGGCGACATGCTGGGGGATAAAATCGTGCTTCGCGCCCGGCACGCTGTAATCGTAGGCCCAGCGGTGTACGGTCGGTAAAGCGTCGCCCCAGTTGCCGTGCGCTGGCGGCACATCAGGAGTATGCCACTCGAGGGATGCAACGCCCCAGGGATTGCGCACCGAGCGCGGACCCGAGCGCAGAGTCCAAATTACATTCACGACAAACACCAGCTGGAATAGGGCAACAATAATCGCGGCAATAGTTATGTCTTCATTTAATACGTGGGCCGACTCCGGAATAAACGAGGTATCACCCAGTGCGTAGTAGCGCCGCGGTACACCGAGAAACCCCAAGTAATGCATAGGTAGATAGATCGCATAAGTACCCAGAAAAGTGCCCCAAAAATGTAATTTGCCAAGGCCGGTGTGCAATTGCTTGCCGCTAACCAGTGGAAACCAATGATAGAGCGCGGCAAACAGAACCATTATCGGCGACACCCCCATAACCATGTGAAAATGGGCGACCACAAAAAAAGTGTCTGACAAGGGTAAATCGACCACCACGTTCCCCAAAAACAGACCGCTTAGGCCGCCGTGAGTGAAGGTGAAAATAAAGCCAATCGCAAACAGCATAGGTACAGTGAGGTGAATATTGCCCAGCCACAGCGTAAGCACCCAGTTATACACTTTGATCGCCGTGGGCACGGCAATAATTAAGGTCGTGGTAGCAAAGAAAAAGCCGAAATACGGGTTCATACCACTTACGTACATATGGTGGGCCCACACAACAAAGCTGAGGCCACCGATAACCACAATTGCCCACACCATCATGCGGTAGCCGAAGATATTCTTGCGAGCGTGAACACTCAACACGTCACTAACCATACCAAAGGCCGGTAGCGCCACGATGTAAACTTCAGGGTGACCAAAGAACCAAAACAAATGTTGAAACAGAATGGGACTGCCGCCCTCGTGATTTAAGGGTTCGCCCAAAGATACGATGGCAGGCATAAAGAAGCTGGTGCCCAATAGGGCGTCAAACAACATCATGATGGCGCTAACCAACAGCGCCGGAAACGCCAACAAACCGAGGATGGTCGCGGTGAGAATGCCCCATATAGTCAAGGGCATACGCATCAACGTCATGCCCCGTGTCCGCGCCTGAAAAATAGTGGTGACGTAATTCAAACCACCCATCGTGAATGCAACGATAAATATCGCCAGCGACAATAGCATAAGCACAATTCCGCTCCCTGAGCCTGGGGTACCTGCTAAAATCGACTGCGGAGGATACAAAGTCCAGCCCGCGCCAGTGGGGCCGCCAGTCACAAAAAAACTGCTCATTAAGACAATTACCGAAACGAGATAAAACCAGTAGCTGAGCATATTTAAATACGGGAACACCATATCTCTGGTGCCGACCATCAGCGGAATCAAGTAATTGCCGAAGCCACCTAACAACAGCGCAGTGAGCAGATAAATCACCATTATCATGCCGTGCATGGTCACAAACTGGAGATAGGCATCCGGACTAATAAAATTAAATTGACCGGGAAAACCCAACTGCAGGCGCATGAGAACCGACAATAACAAGGCTATTAAACCCACAAATATCGCCGTTACCGAATATTGAATGGCGATGACTTTGTGGTCTTGGCTCCAAATATATTTACCAATAAAGGTCTTGGGATGGTGTAAATGAGCGGTCTGATCAGCGATGGCAATATGTGTCATGGTTGTTGCGTCCCCTCTGCAATTGTTGCCCGTGCAAGCTGTTCCTGGTGGCTGCCCGACACCGGCAAGGTCGCGATATACGCCAGTAAATCTTGCAGACGTTGAGGACCTTGAATCGTGCTGGTCATTAAGCGCATTTGTGAACCGTACTGATCTTTGGGGTGTTTGCCCCGCCAGCCCATGCTGAAATATTTAAGCTGCGTGTATAAATACCAGTCGGCCTGCCCTGCCAGTTGCGGCGCCTGCAATGCCGCAGTGCCTTGGCCATTAGCGCCATGACAAACAACACACGGCTGGTAAACCTGGGCGCCACGCGCCGGATCGCCACCCAAGGTTGAGGTAGCAGCGACCGAGGGTAGGCTTTCAACATAAGCAAGGAGATTATGCAGATCATCGGCCTTGGGCACCGACTTAGCCATGGCAGCCATTTGTTGGCCGCTGCTGTCTGCTGGGTGAGCCCCGCGGACACCCTCGCGGTAATAGCGCAGCTGGCGATCCATATACCACGCCGCCAAACCACTTAAATTAGGTGCTTGCATTGCTGCCAAACCACCACCGTTGATACCGTGGCAGGCGGCACAGGTAGAATACAGTTGTTTACCCGCCACCAAGTCTGGCGCGGGATTACGCTGAGTTTGGGCAAATGTCGGTTGGCTGTTCAACCACTGTAAATAGGCATCTTCTTCCTCAATAATTACCTGGGCGCGCATGGTGAAATGTGCGACGCCGCAGAGTTCTTCACAAAGAATATCAAAGGTGCCAACCCGACTAGGCTCAAACCACTGATAGGTCACGGTTCCCGGCACCAAATCCATTTTCACTCGAAATTGCGGCACCGCAAAATTGTGTAGCACATCATTTGAGCGTAAAAGCATCTTCACAGGTTTGCCCACCGGCAAATGCAATTGATGACTGTTTACGATGAGATCGTCCTGGCCTTTGGGGTCTTCAGGGTCAATACCGTAGGGGTTTGTCGCGGTAACAAAACGCGCATCCGCGCCGCCAAGCTCACCGTCAGCGCCGGGGAACCGAAAAGTCCACTGCCACTGCTGACCAATCGCCTCGACATTCGTCGCCTCACTCGGCACATTCACCACCTTGGCCCAGGCAATTAAACCGGGGGTGAGCATGGCGATAACACCGATGGCGGTGAGGCCGGTAAGCCATAACTCTAGCTTTTTACTTTCCGGTTCATAGTGCGCTTGATGTTTACCGGTATGTTTATAGCGCCACACTACCCACGCCAAAAAACAGTTAACGGCAATAAAAACCAGACCGGTAATCCAGAAGGAGATTTCGATAGTGGTGTCGATAGCACCCCAATTAGAAGCGATGGGCGTCAGCCACCAAGGGCTGTAGAGATGGAACAGAACCGTGATAATCACCAGTCCTAAAATAATTAGTGCTATTACCATGACGCATCCCTTATCGAGTTCATCAGGTATCAGTAAAACCTGGCATTGCGCCAGACTGCGTTTACCGCATCCCATTTCATCAAAGCAACAGTCTTTACGATGACTGCTTATTCTTTTCTGCGAATCCGCTGCTTCGATAAAACGACAGGTTTACATACCGCAAACTACCGAGATTAGCGCCATAGACTAGCAACCAGCCCTGCCCTACAACTAATTGTTCAGCAACGATTTATCGCTCTGTAAGCATAGCGGCATATAGTGCAATTACCACCTAAATGCCGTCACATTATTTTTAGCTATTTACTGGCTTTTTAACAACATTCACGCTGCTTCTGCGCAAGCGAAGTTGAGCTCTAAACTAAAGCAATTGTGGACATTTTAAAATTATCAACACACAAATAATTTCATTAAATCGAGCTACCATTCAGCAATGACGAGGCCAAAATAAAAAAATTTTATAATATAATTATCTAAAAACAATCAGTTGCCGCAATTTTTGCCATCTTAAAACTATACATAAACACCCATTAAAATGAGATTAAATTACTAAAGAAAATATTCTAAGCTTAAAACGGTATAAGGATCACAGCCCTCTGAACTATTTTGCACGCTAAAAGAGGACTAAGCCTGCGCCACAATAACCCTCCCGCCTCCACAAAAAGGCACTAGCAGTCCCGTTTTGCATGCCTGCGCCCTATTCAGGGTTTAAATAACGCGACTCGCGATTCCATTAATCCAATAATTCTGCATAAAATAGACCTATATAAAGCAATTAAAATAAAAAGGAGTCCTGATGAGTGCCGATTTAAGCCGCCAAGACGTTAATATTCTTAGCATTTTGCAATCTGATGCCAGTAAAACCTCCAGTGAGGTAGCGGATATTGTTGGCATGTCGCAGTCGCCATGCTGGCGACGTATTAATCGAATTGAGCAAGACGGCCTCATTCTAAAGAAAGTCGCGGTTCTCAACAGGCAAACACTCGGTATGGATTTGGTGGTATTTGCCACGGTTAATCTAACTACCTCTGGACGCCAAAACCTCGTGGAATTTGAATCGTCAGTTCGCAATTTTGACGAAGTCGTCGAGTGCTACACCATGACGGGGATCTGGGATTATATGTTAAAAATAATTGTGAAGGACATTCGCAATTACGAAAGCTTTGTTCGCGACCGCCTATTGGCCCTACCAATGATTCGCGAACTGCATTCTCATATCGCCGTGACCGAAATTAAAAACACCACAGAGTTACCGCTAAAAACTCAACTTTAGCCGGGAATAGTTTTGTACGAGCAAGGCAAGATTGACGGCGCTATGCTAGCTTGTAGGGATGAGATTTCAAATAAAGTGAGTAAGACTATTGACCAGAAAGCAAATTAAAACGCTGATATTCAGCGGCATATTATCCATATACTGCACCCAAACGTGGTCTGCAGAAGTCCGCAATAGCCAATCGGGCTTTTTAGATTTTAATGTTTATCCGTATCTTTCTGATGTCGACAATGACAGTGTTTTCACCTTAAATATTACCGCGACACTTCCCAAGCGTTTTTCCTATTTCAGCTTGCTTAATATAAGCAATCAGCCTGCCGACAACGAGCTAGGGGACACCACCAACTACTATACGGAGCAAAATATTCGCTGGCAATTTCGCGACTCATCGCCCCTGGATTTAACTGTGCAGTACAATATGCGCAGCGGCGAAGACAATGATCGACTGCGATTTGGCGTGCGCTGGCGCATAAATGACAGCCCCGCGCTGCAATCCTTTTTCGCCAAAATCAACTTTAGCTACGCTGTTAATTTACACGCCATTCAAATCGACGACAGCGATGCAAGCGTGTGGCAACTGGAGCATTCATTTGCGCTGCGCTTCCCCTACCTCAGCGACCGGCTTTATTTAGCAGGATTTATCGATCACACTTTTAATGAAAATTTAGCGATGCAGATACCGTCAAACCCGATCGTTGTCGAAGCACAGCTTGGCTATCGGCTGATAGAAAATTTATATATTGTCAGCGAATATCGCCTCAATGAGTATCGGCGCAGCGATGTAAACAACCTCGCGATTGGCGTGGAATACAAAATAAAGTGGTGATTTCGCAGGCAGGAGCTTAACGCAAAAAGGCTTGGCCACCGTCAATAGGCAAGGTATGGCCAGTGATGTAACTCGCATCGGGGCCACACAAAAACACCACCACGCGGCCAACGTCTTCCTCGCAATCACCCACGCGACCAAGGGGAACCGTGCCAAGAAAATCTTCGACGTCATCACCACCGCCTTCAACCCAGCGACTCATTGCCGGCGACATGGCCAGTGGCATAATGCAGTTAACCCTGACATTGTCTTCGCCCCATTCACAGGCCGCAGCCCGACTCAATGCTCTAATGGCCTCTTTTGCTGCCGCATAAGCGCCAAATCCGGCGGAGTCGGAACGCATTGCGGCGGAGCTCGCGAGATTAACAATACTGCCATCACCGCGTAAAAAGGGATAACAGGCTTTCATAAAGCGAAAGGTGGCAAGCGGGCCGGAATCCATGCCCTCTTGGTATTCGTCATCATTTATCTCGAGGAGACGACCCAGGGGAACAATTTGAGCGTTGTTGACCAAAATATCGATACTGCCAAATTCATCGACAACTTCCATTATGGCGGCGTCGATATCCTCAGCCTCGGTCACGTCGCAAACAAAGGCTTGAGCCTCACCACCACGGTGGTGAATTTCAGCGCAGGTGGCTTCCAACGTGGCTAATGTTCGTCCCAGCACAGCAACCACGGCACCCTCGGCGGCAAGCGCAAGTGCAATACCAGCGCCGACCCCCTGACCACCACCGGTGACTACCGCAACTTTATTTTCCAAAATAGCCATACCGCCCATCCTCAGTTGCTATGAATAAGCAAATCTTCTCTTTCGATAACTAGTCGGCCAGTTGTGCCACACTTTTAAGAATTAGGCGTACTAATAAAGTTTGGCGACTGACACCGGTTTTTGAAAAAATCGATCGCAAGTGTGTGCGAGCCGTATTGCGACTCATACCCAGCGCCGCTGAGGCCTCATCAAGCGAAAGGCCATCAGCCAATAACAGCGATAACTGCGCTTCGGTAGGGGTAAATCCGAAGAGCTGAATGATCACCGCAACCGGCGCTTCGGCGCCGTATTCCGGGTCGCTAATAAATATCGCCACGGTGGGTACTGACTTCCCTTCTGACCATTCGGTCATTGGCACCGGCCGCGCTATGACACCAAGGTCAGAAAAGTCACCGTCTCGGCAAACTCGCATCGCTTCCACTACCGTGGGTTCATCCCCGACCTTATGACTGAGGATGCGGTCTATGAGGCGCTGGAGCTTCTTGGTTGTCGCTTGGTCTCCTAAGATTAAACGCCCATCTTCAACCCGTACATCGGGTTCGCGTATAATCAAATGTTCGGCCATACGGTTGCAACTAAGGACCCGACCATTCTCATCTAGAATAATAGTCGCCAGCGACAAACTTTCCACTGCGCCGGCATAAAGTGCGCGCTCTGACTCAATTTTGTTTAAGCGTACATGCAGGCGCAGTGCCCGCTCTAAATGAGGTAAGAGGGTATAGATTAAATCGCGATCGGCCTTATTAAAACTGGGCGACTGCTCACCCCGCGCGACGCGTAAGCCCGCGTCCATTTCGCCAGGCACATGGATATCAACACCGAGGGAATCGTAAAGCCCAGCAGGTTTCATACACAGATTATAAAGCTCGCTCTCTAGCCAATTCTCACTGGGCACGAGCTCCATTAAACTTTTCACTTCGCCGGGCCGCAATGATTGAAACGGATCCATAGCGAAAAGCCGCTCTTGATAGCGAGCAATACCTTCCAAATTCCCCCCCACCACCCTCAGTACCCCCAAACCCTTCTCCGACGGTGGGTTCAGGACTAAAGTCACGGATACGGCGCCCATCAGCTTACACAACACTGACAGAAAATCCTGCCACGGCTCCTCCTCGAGTGGCCCCTGATAGATTGTGGCAATAATTTCATCAAATGCGGGATCAATAAGCATAACGGAATGAACGACCCTTCTTATATGTTTGGGCCGCTAGTATAACCGAGAACAATGAACAGGAAAGTGCTAGCGCGTCCACTCCTCGACACATCGCTGTCTGTCGAGGAGCATACGCTGTAGGGCGGGCGTTTAGGGCCTTAAATTAAGCCGCGCGCTTTCGCCATATCCAGCGCCAAATCCTCAATCATATCCTCTTGCCCGCCGACCGTGCGCCGCTTGCCAAGCTCAACCAAAATATCACGGGATGACACCCCGTATTTTTCAGCAGCGCGCTTGGCAAACAGCAAAAACGAGGAATACACACCGGCATAACCTAAGGTCAACGAATCACGATCAATTCTGATCGGGCTGTCCATGATAGGGGTAACCAAATCCTCGGCAACATCCATGATTTTATAGAGATCAATGCCATGATTAACGCCCATACGGTCCATTACCGCCACCAAGACCTCCAGCGGTGTATTCCCCGCACCGGCCCCTAAGCCCGCCACCGAGCCATCAATGCGGTTCGCCCCAGCCTCAACCGCCACCAGCGAATTCATCACTCCTAGACTGAGATTGTGGTGGGCGTGGAATCCAAGTTCAGTCTCGGGCTTCAGTTCCCGACGCAAGAGCGCAATACGCTCCTTAACCTGATCGGGCAATAAATAGCCTGCAGAATCCGTGCAGTAAATACAATTAGCGCCAAATGACTCCATGAGCTTAGCCTGCTCGACAATTTGCTCGGCCTCGATCATATGGGTCATCATTAAGAAGCCGACGGTATCGAGGCCCATCTGCGCCGCCATGCCAATATGCTGCTCTGAAACATCGGCTTCGGTGCAGTGGGTGGCAACCCGAATGGTTGTTACGCCCAAATCTGCGGCCATCTTCAGGTGATCAACCGTACCAATACCCGGCAGTAATAACGCCGAAATTTTCGCGTTTTTTACAACGCCAATCACGGCTTTGAGGTACTCTTCGTCGCTGTGAGCGGGGAAGCCATAATTCACCGAAGCGCCACCCAAGCCGTCGCCGTGGGTCACTTCGATTAGCGGCATACCCGCCTCGTCTAAGCCCCGGGCAATGCTCTTCATTTCATCCAAGGAGATTTGGTGCTGTTTGGCGTGCATGCCATCGCGCAGGCACATATCGTGTAAAACGACTTTTTTACCGCGTAAATCCATTATCGTATCCCCTTAAGCAGCCGTCGGCTTTAATGTTAAACGGCCAGCCAATATTTCTTCGGCAAACATTTCAGCGGTGCGCAAGCCCGCTGCAGTCATAATGTCGAGATTACCCGCGTATTTAGGCAAAAAGTCGCCAAGCCCCTCTACTTCCATAAAAATGGATACCCGATTGCCATCGAACACTGGGCCATTTTTAAGGCGGTAACCGGGTACGTATTTTTGCACTTCAGCAACCATGGCATGTACTGAGGCTGTTATCGCTGCCTGATCGGGAGTATCGACTGTTAGGCAATGGATAGTGTCACGCATCATTAACGGTGGCTCAGCAGGGTTGATGACAATAATCGCCTTACCTTTGGTCGCGCCGCCCACTTGCTCAACCGCGCCAGCGGTTGTGCGGGTGAACTCATCAATATTCTTGCGAGTACCAGGCCCAACAGAACGCGAACTCACCGTGGCGACAATCTCGCCGTAGCTCACTTTTTGTACCCGTGACACGGCCGCTACCATTGGTATGGTTGCCTGGCCGCCACACGTCACCATATTGACGTTCATGCAGCCCTCGGCAAGCGCGTCATTCAAATTAACCGGCGGCACGCAGTAAGGACCAATGGCCGCGGGCGTCAAATCGATCATGAGAGCGCCCTGTTCATTTACCTTGCGAGAATTCTCCGCGTGAACATAGGCTGACGTTGCATCAAAGCAAATCTGCACACCATCTGCACGCATCGTTGGCACCATACCGTCAACACCCGCAGAGGTGACCTTTAAGCCCATGTCAGCCGCCCGCGTTAAACCCGGCGAGTCTGGATCAACACCCACCATCCACACCGGCTCGATAAACTCAGAGCGAAGTGCCTTCATCAATAAATCAGTGCCAATATTGCCCGGACCAATTATTGCTGCCTTAATTTTTTCAGCCATTATTGTTAACTCTCATAGTAAATTCAGGTGCCGTCGATATTTCTTTACACAAACTGCACAGCGGCGCGACCAATTCCGTGTAGCTCCATGGTCATTTTGTCGCCAGCTTGAACGGACTCAAGTGGCACTAGTGAACCCGACAAAATAACCTCGCCCGCTTTAAAAGGAATCCCAAAGCGGCCCAAGGTATTCGCCAGCCAGGCCACTGCCGTGAGTGGGTTGCCCTGTACTGCACTACCCAGACCTTCACTGAGCAGCTCGCCATTTTTCCACACGGTAATTTTTAAATTGGGTAAATCCAAACCTTTCGGGTCTGCGCTGGCATCGCCAAGCACATAGACACCGCAAGAAGCATTGTCAGCAACTGTGTCTTGGATTTGAATTTTCCAATCGCTAATGCGCGAATCAACAATTTCAAAACACGGCATAATACATTCTGTAGCGGCCAAAACATCGGCCTCGGTGACACCGGGCCCCTGTAGGTCTGCTTTGAGCTTAAAGCCAATTTCGGCTTCTGCTCGGGGCTGGATCATATTACCGGCAACCGGCACATCGGCGCCGTTGGCGTACGCCATCGCATCGGTTAAAAAGCCAAAATCAGGTTGATGAACACCGAGCATGTCCTGCACGACTTTACTGGTCACCCCGATTTTTTTACCAACCACCACCTCGCCGTCATCTTCTAGACGACGCTTTAGCATCTGCAGGGAAATATAATAGGCATCATCAAGCGTAATGCCTGGCGCTTGTTCAGTGAGCGGTGAGATAGGCTGAAAGCTGCGCATTGCGGTATACAAGGCATTACCCAGCGCTTCAATTTCTTGTTTGTGCATATTAATTATTTCTCAAAAAATCGGCGGTATTGCGATTAAACATGTCCCGGTGTTCTACCATGACCCAGTGGCCACACTCAGAAACTAAGGTTAAGCGAATATGGCGACAATTTTTGGCAAGGGTTTGTATGCCGGTTTCCGGCATCATTTTTTCATTCACACCCCAAAAAGCCAAAACTGGGCATTCGATTTCTTGGAGGCGAGACGCCATATTGGGCACTATCATCGAGGTAATAACTTGGCTATTTTGTTGTTGAAATATACCCCAGCGTTCATTGATAAGCTGTTGGTCAACGACGCTATCGTCGTACACCAAGCCCCGACGAATAAAGTCCTCTAAGCGCTCCGGCGCCATCGGCCCAGAAGTAAATACCTCCTTCATCACCTGCATACCAGGCATATGAAAATAATCCGCCTGCTCCTCAATACCGCCCGGCGCCATCAGCACCAGCTTATTGACGCTAGCCGGATTATCTAAGGTGTACTTAATCGCAATGGCGCCACCTAGGGAGTTGCCAATAAGAGCACAGCGCTCAACGCCAAGCTGGGCGAGTAATTGCTGAACACATTCAACAAAGAAATCCAAATGATATTGAACATCCTCGGGCTTATCGGAATAACCATAGCCAATAAGATCAGGCACAATGACGCGAAAGCCCTGTTCAACTAAATAGGGATAGTTGTACTTGAAGTTGCTGTGGCCACTTGCGCCACTGCCGCTGCCGTGCAGAAATACCACAACAGGCCCAACGCCTTGATCCAAGTAGTGAATACGCTGGCCATTCGCTAGCGTGGCATACTGACCCTCTGGTAAACCCGCGATCTGTAATGCCATTTTGATGTTCTCCCCGCTTATAGGAGACCATGCCAAACCACGCCGGGCCAACACCGTCTCACCGCTATTTTAGAGCAAGGATTTTACCGAATTGCCCCGCGCTCCCTAATACCCCATATGGACGACAGCTGGACTCACACTACTGCACAATAGCGTCGCCAAACTCAGTGACGCCGCCAAAAATTGCGCGTGGCGACGGCGGCTGCCGACCATCAATATCGACCACGCCATAGTGTTCGCCAAGCTCAGCGGCCATACACACTTTGCCGCTGAATTGCATACGCTGAGGGTCTTGAGATAGCGCAGCGATAACCCGACCACTGTATTCTGGCGATTCGGCTATCGCGAGCATGTGGCCATATAATTCTGGTTGGGCGTCAATAACCGCCATGGTTCTCTCTGTTTTTAAAATTCCCATCCATAAGGCGACTACCGCTACATCGTAAGCTTTAAAATCCACCGCCATATCGTGGGCCATTTTGTCGACTGCGGCCTTGCCCGCGCCATAAGCTGGGCCATGCATATAACTGCGGCCACCGGGTGACGAGGTATTAATGACCAGACCCTGTGTGCTTTTCAGTAGCAGTGGCGCCGCAAAATAGCTCGCCACATAAGTCGAGCGCAGACCGACATCTAAAACCGCCTGTAATGCTAAAGGCTTCTCCCAGAAAGGCCCGGCGATGGTCAGACCATCAGGAACACACAGTGCATTGTTAACTAAGAGGTCGAGGCGGCCCTGTTCGGCGGCTATTTGTGCAAAAAGTGATTCGACCTGGCGGTCGTCTGCATGGTCACACACCACCGGAATTCCTCGCCCGCCACGGCGACTAACTTCTTCAGCAGTCGCAAATACCGTGCCCGGCAATGACGCCTCGCCTTCCTTTGCACTGCGCCCAGTAACATATACCGTGGCGCCAGCGTCACCCAAAGCAAGCGCAATACCTTTCCCTGCGCCACGACTGGCCCCAGTGACCAAAGCTATCAAGGTATTTTGAGCAGACATGAGCTTCTCACTAATTATTGTTTTGGAAAACGCCAGACGAACGCGACGACGTGCTTAGACCCACACTAGCATGGGCCTAGGCACATTGGAGTGACCGAAACGGTCAAGCGGATGACGGGAGCGACAGTACCCCGCGCTTACCACTGCATTGCGTATCTCTTATACGCTACGCGGCGGCAGTTGTGACTGAGTTTGCGATTGCAAAGCTTGAGTGGGGGTGGCCTGAGCCTGACTCTGGTTCTGTTGGCTCTGACTCTGTTGATTTGGCAGCCCAGCGTTTTGCGCCACCGGATCGTCCAGACGCCGAGTAGGAGTGCCATTATCTGTAAACAAGGCCCGTTCGGAGGGAGACTCCGCCCGCGACACGTCGACCGCCACCGACAATACCTGTTTGCCACCGCCACCAAATACCACACCTTTTAAAGGCGTTACATCAGAATAATCCCGGCCCCAAGCGGTAGTGATATGCTGATCCGCAGGCATAACATCATTGGTAGGATCAAAATCTTGCCAATCATCACCGGGAATATACACCGCAAACCAAGCATGAGATGCATCTGCGCCCGCGAGTTTGACCTGGCCTGGCGGCGGCAACGTCTCTAGGTAGCCACTGACATAGCGCGCGGCAAAACCCATGCCGCGTAAAACACCAATGGCAAGGTGCGCGAAGTCTTGGCAGACACCGCGACGACTGGCCATCACATCCTTCAGGGGCGTAGCCACAGTTGAGAAACCCGGGTCGTATTTGAAGTCCTTAAAAATACGGGAGTTTAACGCGTTCACCGCTTCAAGAAACGGACGATCCGGACTAAACAAATCGACCGCGAATTCACTTAGCTCCCTTGTTACCGCAATCATTGGTGAGTCAAAACAAAATTCAGAGGCTTTTACATCCTCAGTATTAGCGCCATTAATGAGCGCCGCACGCACCTCCGCGCAGGTGATGCCGCCACCGAGCAAACGCGGCTCAGACGGTGCAATTTCCACTTCACTATCAACAATCACTTCGAGGCTTCGGTGGGGCTTTTCCACCGTAAAATGGCAAACTACATTGCCAAAATAATCGACGCGTTTAATCTTGCTTGCCGGTGTTGGGATAATTCGAATATCACTAAAGTTCACCCGCTGGCCGTTACATTCACGCGGAATAAGGTAGGCAACGTTATAGCCCTGGTTCACTTGATCGGCATATTCATAGCGTGTCGAATGCTTGACTCGGTATTTCATGTCTCGCCCCTGCCACTCATTTCAACGGGTTGCGGCCCAGCGGCGTGATCAAAGTAACGATCTGCCAATGCCTGAGAAGCGGCCTTTAAATCACTGTCTAACTGACTGAGTAATTCACCCAACTTCAGGTGTTCACCGCTAGCCTCGTCCCTTGCGGCCAACTCATCCAAACGCGACATAAGCAAGGTGTTTGTTGCCCGTAAAATACAGCGCATGTCTTCCGTTAATTGAATACCCTTATTAGGGCCAAGCACTTCCTCTAAGTGGCTACGCAAACTCTCTAGCTGGAACATGACCGAACGCGGATTTTCACGATCAAACAACAGCAATTCCATGCCCTTATCGAGACGATAGCCGCTGCGATAATAACGTTTATAGACAATACGTGACTCTAGGCTCGCTAACACCGGCTTAAGCAGCGAAACATTTTGGCCATCACCAATATTAACCACCAACATACGGGTCAGCAGTTCAACCGTTTTCTGCGCCCGTTCAAGGCGTCGGCCCATTTCCATAAAGCGCCACGCCCGGCCTCTTACCATGCTCTCCTGACTGAGTCCGGAGAGTGCCAGCAAGCTCGTTATCAAAGGGTCGAGCAATTCATCTGGCGCCGCCTGCAAGCTGCTTTTTAAATTTTTATTTAAAAACTCCATGCCGTCGCGAATATCATTCACTAAACGCAGCATATCATTCGACAACAATTCTTTTACGCCGTCAGCAGAATGTAAAATGGCCTCCAGACAGTGTGCAATACTGCCTGGCCGAGAACGATTTGACACGATATCCAGCAGCTCGTGTTCCGGCGCATTAAAGTCGGCGGTTTTAGCGGTAAACCCTGGATACGTTCCCGTAACGTGGGTAACCGAGCACAATAACACTCGACGGCTTTCCGGGGAGAGGGGCTCAATACTATTAAGCTCCTCGAACGCGGTACGCACTAGACGCAAACCGGATTCAGCGCGCTCAGCGTAGCGGCCGAACCAAAATAAATTGTCGATTACCCGGCTCGGCAAACTGAAATTGCGATCGAGGGCCTGAGACTGTCGCGCTAACTTCTCCGGCTCAAAAACGCTGTCTTCGACTTCCGGTTCTGAGGCAATAATCCAGGTATCTTTACTACCGCCACCGTACTGGCTCACTATGTGCTGGGTATCAGTATGGCTGCCAATCTGCGTCAGCCCCCCCGGCATCACTGAGTAAGAGCTACCACTGGCAACCGTAAAACTGCGCAGCACCAAAGGGCGACTGCTAAACACCTTGCCATCAAGCGCGGGGGTCTGCGACGGACGCACGGCACTCTGCGCGACATAATCAACGGGGTTGGCAAGCACTTTAGCCAGAAGGCTAGCGCGCTCCTCAGCATTGAGCTCCGCGACAAACACACTGTGTCTGCCAGGTGCACGACAGGTGTGGCGAATTAATAGGTCAGCAAAATGCGCTTTGACGTACTCCAAATCAGCCGCATCACCACACCACCATGTCGGCACCGAGTTTAAGCGCAGATCTCGCCCCAGAAAGTGGCGAGCAATGGCCGGCATATACTTAGCCAACACGGGGTTTTCTAGGATACCACTGCCCAGCGGATTGGCGATAACCACGCCGCCAGCGCGCACAACTTCGGTTAAACCGGGAATGCCCTGACCAAAACTTTGTCGAGATACAACAGGATCAGCAACGCTGTCGTCGATACGCCGCAACACCACGTCTACCCGGCGCAGGCCTTCTAGCGACTTCAACCACAAGCCCCCTTTGCGCACGGTTAAATCGCGGCTCTGCACCAGCGGGTAACCCAAGTAATTTGCTAAATAGGCATCTTCGAACGAGTTCTCTTTGAATGCGCCCTGGGTCAAATACACAACAAGTGGCGCATCTTTGGTTTGGCTCAGTTCCGCCAGCTTGCGACGCCACTGTAAAAAAAAGTTAGACAAGCGATGGACGTGAGCGTCACGGAACAAACTGGGCATGACCCGCCGCAATACCGTGCGGTTTTCCAAGGCGTAACCGGTTCCCGACGGTGCCTGGGTGCGATCACCAATAACCAGCCACTCCCCATTTGCTGAGCGGACCAAGTCTGAGGCGTGGAAAATGAGCTGATGCTCGCCAGGCAGCCGAATACCATCGCAGGCCCGCAAAAATCCGGGGTGGCTATACAAAACCGCTGGTGGGATAACCTTATTTAAGATGAGGCTGCGCTCACCGTATAAATCACTGAGAATTAGATTCAGTAACTCGGCGCGCTCACGCAGCGCGTTTTCAATGCCCTCCCACTCCTGACTAGAGAGGATTAAGGGCAGTAAATCGAGATTCCAAGTGTGACTGACATTAAGCTGACCACCAGGGCTGTAACTCGCGCCATCGTCTCGGAGAATACGCTTTGCGGTGCGCTGACGCTCAAGCAGGGCATCCACCCCCATGGCATTCATAACCCGCATTGGGTAATGCCAGTGTTCGCGAATTTGACCGTCCTGGTCTACGACTTCGTCGTACTGTTCGTGTTGGGGCGTGTAGACAAAACGGTCAGTTAACATGGATGCGATGCCAAAATACGAGTTCAATAAAAGGGATTTCCCGGAAACTGGGAACACCGCTACCCCGCTGCTTAAAGCTTATGTTCTACTTGGCAATGATAATTACCTACCGGAAAATCCCATTTTGCTACTACGGGAAATTCCGAGGAGGGAAAGACTACCGCAAGTACCTTAGCCGAGCAAATATTCAAACCCGTAGCGCGCCCCTCACCTGACTTAAGTATGCTTAAACCAGCTATCCTGAATCGCAGAGTGAACAATAATCGAGCTTTGTTCCAGCGCGGTAAGATAAGCTGGAAAGCCATCAGACACATCATTATAGTCGCTACCCTTAGCGACGGTATTCACTAATTTGGTCAACGCGCTAATGACGGTCTCATTACCGGGCAATAATTCTGCAGATTCCCGCATTCTCAGCAGGCCACAGGCAACCGAACGGGGAAACAGCGTGTCCTCCAGTAAAAAGCGCGCCGCATCATCACCGTTTACCGCCACTTTCATGGTACGCCGGTAAGGCATGGTGGCATTGAGTGTGCCTAATACACTGCGCCATACCACGTCCAGCACATGGTTGGTATCAGTCTCGATAAAATCGCTAGACATACTTGCGCCCGCCTCCAGGATACGAATAGTCATATCGGCGCGCTCAAGACTGCGTCCTAGGTTCAAAAAATGCCACGCGGCATCACGCCGCATCGTGTCCGCAATTAAACCGTTAATTTGCTGACAGGTTTTAACAATTTGCCCAAGAAATTCATGACGATAGCGACGATTTAAGCCCTGAGTCATGTTTTCATTAACAAAAATCTGAAACTCATTCACCAGCTCCCAGCTCTCTGGAGGCAACATATCTCGCGTGGTGCGGATATTTTCCCGCACCATACGCAGCGACGAGGCCAATGAACTGGGGTTGCTAAGATCCTCCAATAAAAATTTCACGACCCGCTTTTCGTCCTGCACCGAAAAGCGGCGGTTATATTCGGCGTGACTGCCGCTTGCAATAACCAAGTTGTGCCAGCTAATTCCGGTATTCTGAGGTAAGTCAAAAAGCAGGCCGGTATAGACCTGAATAAGCCGCGCCATACTCTCTACACGCTCTAGGTAGCGACCAAACCAATACACTCGTTCTGCAACGCGCGACAACATCATGACTTCACCTCCCGTTCAGCCACAATCCAAGTATCTTTACTACCACCACCTTGCGAGGAGTTGACCACCAATGAGCCCTTTACTAAGGCAACGCGCGTCAGCCCGCCGGTCGTCACATCTATCCCTTTGCCTTGTAAAACAAATGGTCGCAAATCGAGATGGCGTGGTTCAGCAACGCCAGGCCCAGTCAATACTGGCGCGGTGGATAACTTTAGCGTTGGCTGGGCGATGTAATTGCGGGGGTTTGCAACCACCAATTTCCGAAACTCCTCGTGATCCTTTTTGGTCGCATGAGGCCCGACCATCATTCCGTAACCACCCGATTCATTGGCGGGTTTTACGACCAGCTGCTCAATATTGGCCAAGACATATTTCAACTGTTCGGGGTCATCGCAAAGATAGGTTTCGACATTGGGCAAAATCGCCTCTTCGCCAAGATAGTACTCAATCATTTTAGGTACATAGGCGTAAACGACCTTATCGTCCGCCACCCCCGCCCCTGGTGCGTTGACTAGCGCCACATTACCGGCACGCCACGCGCGCATGAGCCCTGCCACCCCCAGAATAGAATCCGGATGAAACACCTCTGGGTCCAAAAACAAATCGTCGATACGGCGGTAAATCACGTCTACTCGCTCTAAACCAGCAATTGACTTCATGTAAACGCAGTCGTCTTCATCGACAAATAAATCACTGCCCTCAACAAGTTCTACACCAAGCTGTTGGGCTAAATACGCGTGTTCAAAATAAGCGGAGTTGTAGATGCCGGGGGTTAGTATCACAATTTCAGGTTGTCGCACACGGCGCGGCGAAACCGAGGCCAACATATTAAAAAGCTTAGTCGAATAATCGTCTACTGGCAGAATAATATTGGTCTCAAAAAACTCGGGCAGCACCCGCTTGCTTACCTCGCGATTCTCCAACATATAGGCCACCCCGGAAGGCACCCGCAGATTGTCTTCTAATACATAAAACTTACCGTCTGCGTCACGCACCAAATCGCAGCCACAGATATGCGCCCACACACCTTTGGGCGGATTGATACCAACACATTCGGGCCGAAAATTCTTTGAGTCTTTAATCAGGTAGGCAGGCAACACGCCGTCTTTAAAAATGCGCTGTTTGTGATACACATCGTTAATAAACATATTAAGGGCTTTGACGCGCTGCTTAAGTCCTTTTGCGGTGTGCGCCCACTCTTCCGCGCTAATCACGCGGGGAATTAAATCAAAAGGCCAAGTTCGGTCAATATTCTCGCCATCTGAATACACGGTAAAACTTACGCCCATATCCCGCACGGTACTCTCTGCGGCCACCCTCCGGCTCTCTAGCTCCTCAGCACTAAGATCACCCAAAAGCTTGGCGATCTTCCGGCTCGCCGGACGCGCTTTACCCTTGGCGTTAATCATTTCATCAAAAAAATCGGCCGACGGATAGCGACTCCAGTCAATTCCATCAGCCCCTTCGTGTTTCTTCTCACTCATACGCATCGTATCCAATACATTGTAAACACGTAGCCACTACTAAAACGCGCCATCACGGTGCAGTCTCAGCTCCTGCAAGGCCACACCAAGGAGCAAAACCAACATAAAGTCATAGACTTGCCCCATTAACTTACATAGTACTTAGCAATAGCTAAGCCAAGTTGCACAGCAATGGGGTTTACTCAAGCTTGTTCACCATCATAGCTTCTAATTAGCGGTTTGCTGCTATCTAAACCCTACTCAGACCATTTATTTAAGCAAAAAAAACCTCCTGCACGCAAAGTGAAGAAGGTTTTTATGGCGCAGCCATTACTTAGCCAGTATTTATGGCCCAGTTCACAGCAGTAAACGTCGAATATCCGCGAGTACTGTGCCCATAAAGGTGAAAAACTGGCCTGCGTCCACACCGTTAATCGCGCGGTGGTCATAAGACAGAGACACTGGCAGCATTTTTTTGGGTACAAACTCACTGCCGTCCCACACTGGCTTTATTGCCAACTTAGACACACCCATAATAGCCACTTCGGGCGCATTGATTATGGGCGTAAAACCGGTGCCCCCAATACTGCCAAGACTGGAAATAGTAAAGCAGCCGCCTTGCATGTCGGCGGGCTTAAGCTTGCGATCCTTTGCCTTTTGCGCCAACTCTGCAGTTTCTGCTGCCAAATCCCACAGCGACTTTTTGTCTACATCGCGAATCACCGGCACCACCAAGCCTGCGGGTGTATCGACGGCAATACCAATATTGATGTATTTTTTATACACCATATTTTCGCCGTCAGCGCTGAGCGAGGCATTAAACTTAGGGTGTGCCTGCAAGGCCACGGCGGCGGCTTTGAGCAAAAACGGCAGTGGCGTTAATTTCACACCGCGCTGCTCGCCCTCGCGCTTTAAACCAGTGCGAAAATCTTCTAACTCACTGATATCCACCTCATCGAACTGGGTCACGTGGGGCAAATTCACCCAGCTGCGATGCATATTGAGCGCGGTGAGCTTGTGCAATTTCGTTAATGGCTGAATATCGATCTCACCAAATTGGCTAAAGTCGACGTCGGGAATTGACGGCAGCCCTGCGCCATTAGAACCTGCACCACTAGCGCTGCCCTGTGACAAGTCTTTAACAAATTGCTGCACATCCTCTTTGAGAATTCGGCCTTTAGGCCCTGTTCCCGTCATTTGTTCAAGTTCTAAACCGAACTCCCTCGCCAGTTTTCGAACCGCAGGACCGGCGTAAACATCGGCGTGACTCGTTACCGTAGGCTCAGACTTCGCAGCCGGTGCCGCCGAAACTGGCGCACTCACAACCGGCGGTGTAGACGTTTCTTTTTCTGATGCTGATGCTGATGCCTCCACCTTGGCGGCGCTTACATCCGCAGCAACCTCAATCTCTCGCTCTATTTCTGCAATCTCTGCACCCAACTTAGCGCTGTCACCCACCTTCATGACAATTTTGGTGATCTTGCCACTAAACGGCGAAGGCACTTCCATCGACGCTTTATCTGACTCCAAAACCACTAGCGAATCGCCTTCCTTGATGACATCACCAACCGCGACACACACTTCGATGACATCAATGCCGTCACTGCTGCCCACATCTGGCACTTTAATCATTTCTCGTGCTGAACTTTTTTCTTGCCTAGCCGGTGACGATGTTTCTGCGGCTGGCGCGGGCTTTTCAACGGCTGCTGGACTCGCCATCTCCGCCGATTCAGGCTTAACTTCCTCAGCTTCTCCTTCAACCTCAAGTTCGAGAATCACGTCACCAGCTTCGACCGTTGCGCCTTCTTTTAGGCTAATACTTAAGACTTTGCCTGCCTGTGGTGAGGGTATCTCCATCGACGCCTTATCGGACTCCAAAACCACGAGCGAATCTTCTTTGGCGACCACATCGCCCACTGCCACACACACCTCAATAACATCGACACTGCCGCCACCGAGGTCAGGAATTTTTACCGTTTCTTTAGCCACAAAAAAATCCTTCTCTGTAAATTAGCGATAAAGCGGGTTGGCTTTTTCAGTATCAATACCAAAGGCCTTAATAGCCTTGGTAACAACACTCAATGCAATCAAGCCGTCATCGGCTAAGGCTTTAAGCGCAGCCACCACAATATAATGACGATCCACTTCAAAATGCGAACGAAGTTTGGCGCGCGTATCGGAGCGGCCGTAACCGTCAGTGCCCAAAACCACGTAACGCGATTCAATATAGGGTCGCAATTGCTCGCCATACGATTTGATATAGTCGGTAGCGCATATTACCGGTCCCTGCCGACCGCGAAGCTGCTCCGCCACGTAAGGCACCTTAGCGTCACTCTCTGGGTGCAACATATTCCAACGCTCGCAATCCAAACCGTCGCGGCGCAGCAAGTTGATACTGGTCGCACTCCAGACGTCGGCCTCAACTTTGTAGTCGGCTTTTAGTATTTCAGCAGCGGCTTCCACCTCGCGCAAGATAGTACCGCTGCCCATCAACTGCACTTTCAGCTTAGGCTTTTTAACTGCACTGGGCGCGAGGCAATACAAACCTTTAATAATGCCCTCGGCGCTGCCTTCTGGCATGTCGGGATGGGCGTAATTTTCATTCATCACCGTGACATAGTAGAAGACGTTTTCCTTGTCTTGGTACATACGGCGCATGCCGTCTTGAATAATCACCGCTAACTCATGAGAGTAAGTTGGGTCATACGACACACAGTTAGGAATCATATTCGCCATTAAATGACTATGACCGTCTTGGTGCTGCAGCCCTTCGCCGTTCAGGGTAGTGCGGCCCGCCGTTGCGCCCAGCAAAAAGCCCCGCGCCTGGGAGTCGCCGGCTGCCCATGCCAAATCCATAATTCGCTGAAAGCCGAACATAGAGTAGAAAATATAAAAGGGAATCATCGGGTAGTGATGATTACTATATGAGGTTGCCGCCGCCAACCACGCCGAGAAGGCTCCCGCCTCGGTAATCCCCTCTTCTAGAATCTGACCTTGCTTGTCTTCTTTGTAGTACATGATCTGGTCAGAATCATGGGGGGTGTAACGCTGGCCCTGAGAAGAGTAGATACCCAACTGGCGGAACATACCTTCCATACCAAAGGTTCGCGCTTCATCGGGCACAATAGGCACTATACGTGAACCAATTTCCTTATCTTTAACCAAACTCGACAGCATTCGCACAAAGGCCATGGTCGACGAAATTTCACGCTTACCGGTGGCCTTTAGCTGGGCGCTAAAGCTGTCTAGCCCTGGTATTTCCAATGCGTCAAAATCGGCCTGACGCGCAGGTAAGAAGCCACCGAGTTTTTCTCGGCGCTTGCGCATATAGACCATCTCTGGACTATCTTCAGCGGGCCGGTAATAGGGAACAGATTTCAGGTCTTCATCACTGATAGGCACCCCGAAACGATCTCGGAACTTTTTGAGTTCTTCTACGCCCAGCTTTTTCACTGAATGAGTTTCGTTCTGGGCCTCTCCGCCTTCGCCCAAGCCATAACCTTTTACGGTCATTGCCAGCACGACCGTAGGCCGCCCCTTGGTTTCCATGGCCCTGGCATACGCTGCGTAGACTTTATAGGGATCGTGGCCGCCGCGATTCAAATACATAATATCGTCGTCAGACAGATCTTTAACCAATTCCAATAGCTCTGGATACTTGCCAAAGAAATGCTCGCGGGTATAAGCGCCGCCATTCGCCTTATAGTTTTGCAGTTCACCATCGACGACTTCATTCATACGTCGACGCAGTAAACCGGTTTTGTCTTTTTCCAGTAATTTATCCCAATGGCGGCCCCAAATAACCTTAACCACATTCCAGCCGGCGCCACGGAATACGCCCTCTAGTTCCTGAATAATCTTACCGTTACCGCGCACAGGGCCGTCGAGGCGCTGCAAATTACAGTTCACCACAAACACTAAATTATCTAAGCCTTCACGGCCCGCCAATGCGATTGAACCTAATGATTCCGGCTCATCGCTCTCACCGTCACCCATAAAGCACCACACTTTGCGGTCACCGTGATCCACCAAACCGCGGCTGTGCTGATACTTCATTACATGTGCTTGGTAAATGGCCTGTATCGGGCCAAGCCCCATGCTCACGGTGGGGAATTGCCAATAATCAGGCATCAGCCATGGATGTGGGTATGAGGACAGGCCGCCACCGTCGACTTCACGACGGAAATTGTCGAGCTGGGTTTCGTCAATCCGCCCTTCAAGATAGGAGCGCGCATACATACCAGGGGAGCTATGGCCCTGATAATAAATTAAATCCGCTTTTTCACCGCCACGGAAAAAATAGTTAAACCCCACATCGTAAAGTGTCGCCGACGAGGAGAAGCTGGAGATATGACCACCCAAACCTTCATTATTGTCGTTGGCACGCATGACCATCGCCAGCGCATTCCAACGAATCATCGAGCGAATTTTACGCTCCATAAATAAGTCGCCGGGCATGCGGCGTTCGTCGCTGGGTTCAATGGTGTTGCGGAAAGACGTGGTAATCGCCGAGGGCAGCTGGGTACCGGCACGGGCAGCGTGTTTGGCCAAACGTTTCATCAAAAACGCGGTGCGGGCCCGGCCGCCGTTTTTCAATACGCCATCAAGGGCTTCGAGCCATTCTTGAGTTTCTTGAGGGTCTAGGTCTTCGCGCAAATCGTGATCTTGATACATACACAGTCCTTAGCAGTACAGTGGGCTGTCCAGACCAGCAAGCGTCAAGCTTAGAAGTGTTCCGTTTACAACTGGCGCACCGCAGAGCGATCAGCTCAAGGTGTTTGCATTCTGCCCGTTGGTGACGGTTATCACCTGGCCCGGCTGGGCTAAACGTCGGCCTTTTGAGCCAGCGAATACCCTAATAATTGGATTTATTTGCTCCTCGACAGTCGGTTTACGACTATCGAGAGCAAGAGATTTTTACAGCTTAGTTGCCATAAATCAACAAAATACTGATATTTATTATATGAATAAAATATAACGAAACCATCAAAAACAATGACATACCCCAGTTATTTAAACGAATAAGCCGGCAAGTTAGCTTTGAACTCCTCAGCACTTTGCACTGGCTTCCCCACTGGCAGGTGATTCGGCCACTTCCCAGCCGCATACAATAGTACACCTCGCTGCGACGTCGCGCCCAAGTCGCGTTTAGCCGCGGCCAACCAGTCATCGTAACTCAAGGCGTTTAAGGCCTGAACTAACTGCTCCCGACTATCAAACTCAGCGTAATTTTCTAGCAAATCCTGCCAATGCCGACCAGCGGCCTCCCACAGATTCTCGGGCTGCTCAGCTAGGCGCTTGAGCAAGCTCGCCTTGTGCTGGCGAAAAGTTGCTTCGTCAACACCGGCTGCCAACCAGTCTTTCACATACTGATTAATTTCTGCTTGCAGCGTAGCCGCATCAACAACAGAGGATTGCACTAAAAAGATCAAACCGCCCACTTCGCGCTGAGGATAGACACTTGCGCTGACCACATAGCCTAACTGCTTGCGGGTGCGCAATTGGTGATAAAAATCAGCGCTTAAAATTTGGGCGGTTAATCCCATCGCCACCCTCGCTTGCTTGCCGGTTTCTGCGCTCTGTAAATAGAGTAACGCGGCGCTGTCATCGTGCTCAGCGGCGATTTCACGCAGAGTATTGGTCTCGGACAACTGGCTAATATGCTGCATTGGCTTGGTCGGAGACGGCTTAACAGGCAATACTTTTGTTACAAGTTTCGCTAATTGTTGCGCATCTTGCTGATCAAAATTTCCGTCGAGCAACATCCGCAACTGAACCGACTCCAATACGGCCTTTGCATGCGCGGCCACCCCCGCCATGGTCAGCTTTCGCGTCGCCGCCTCATGGGCCGCCAACCCGGGGTTTTCATGATTCAACATACGTGGCAGCTCGGCAATCAACTGCTGATAAGGTGATTGTTTTACGGCGTTTTCAAACTGGCGTAAGCGCTGGGCCTGTAAGCGTGCAAAGCGATTTTCCTGCCATGCCGGCGATTTCAAGGCCGCCAATATTTGCGCCAATAACTCGCCCTGTTTCTGGTTAAAGCCACCAATACTAATTTCAATGCCGCGCCAATCGACATCTAGGTCAAAATCCAGGCCCGCTAACTGCGCGGGGTAGGTCAACTCATTGAGCTGGTCCTTAACCATTCGCAGCCACATCTCAGTCTTGGCCAAGGACTCTGCATCACTACTGGCTTTTTCTGTTGCCAACTGCAGATACAATTTTGCCTTTGGCAGTTCAAAAATATCGTCGGTATTCAACCAAAGTTCAATGGGTGCGGCGCTAGGCACAGGAACGGGTTTGCTCTCGCCTCGACCGCGTTTCAAACTAAAATCACTGGCAACAAAATTATTCTTCGCTGGCAATGTTAAAGCCTTGGACGATCCCGACGCCCAAGCCGCTAATTCGCCTTGGGTAATAGGTCGTTTGCTATACCCAACCTGATAACGGGGAATATCAATGGTCGGTTTTACCCCCGGCGCCACTAGAGTAATAAAGCTATTATCCGGTCGCATCGCGGCGAGGAACTCAGCCAGCAATTCAGGCTGATAATCGTCCATTAAATACGGTGCGCGCATTACCTCGGCGGCAGGGTATTTTTGCATAGCCATCGACAATTGCACCACGTCGTTTATCGGCGCTGGCTGCGCGCGAAACAAAAAGCCCTGAATTGCCAAACCTGCCTGCTCAGCAAAGCGCCAACGCTCAACACCTTGCGCTCGCAGTTGCGCAATATTTTGGTATATGAGTGCGACTATCTCATCGGCGTGTTTTAGACCCACCTCGGTGAGCGCAACCTCAATTCCGAACATCGCCCCGCCCTGGTAATTCAAACTTTCACCAGCACTCAAACCATCGGCCCAACCTTTACTCTTAAGCACTGACAGCAAGCTGCCTTCACCTTCGTGACCAAGGATGTTGCCAATGTAATTTAACGGCTTGCTGCGCCAGTGGGGCTCGGCATCTGGCACGGGGAAATTTACCGACAAGGAGCGACGATTCTGTACAGGTTGAATATTGATCCAACGCGGCAAGTCACCAGCCTTAAAGAGCGGTGCAACAATTGCATCAAGTTGACGCTCGCGATTGGCAACACCACTGAACTTAGGCCGCACCATCGCTTCAAGCTCGTCCAATGATTCGCGACCAATGACCGTTAAAGCCATAATATTGGCGGAGTAATTGCGCTGATAAAACGCTAACAACTGCTCGCGCAGCGCCGCCTCATTATCACTGTGCAGGGTCTGTAAATTACCCACTGAAAATTTTGCAAAGGGGTGCGCTGGATTAACTTGGGCCTTAAAGACCGCCAACTCTCGACGGCGATCATCTTTAATCCTTGCTCGGTATTCCGAATTCACTGCATTGACTTCCCGGCCCACATACTCCGCATTAAACAGTGGCGCAACAAAAAACTGAGCAAACTGGTCTAGCGCCGGCTCGAGCGAGTCGGCACTGATATCAAAGAAATAATTAGTGTCTTCAAAACTTGTAAACGCGTTATGACTACCACCATGAGCGGTAATGAAGGCCTGATATGAACCCGCCTCAGGGTATTTTTCGGTTCCCAGAAATAACATATGCTCTAAAAAATGCGCCAAACCTTGGTAATTCTCGGGATCTTGCCGACTGCCCACATTCACATCCAAAGAGGCAGCTGCTTTATCGGCGCCGGCATCAGATATCAAGAGCACTTTTAGACCGTTCTCCAGCACCGTATAGCGGTATGCGCGTTGATCGCTAGGGGGTTTGGCTACCGCCGCAGACTCCCCCGCAATGCCAAATTTGGCGCTATTTAAGCCGACACTCTCCAACCAAGCACAGGCTGAAAGTTGCAACACAAAGAGGAACACAAACGTCGATTTCAAATAGCTCACAAAGCATCCTTATTAATAAAACAAATTCGCGACACAGGTAAAATTATTCCGCAACGGGTGCCTTCGCCGCAGAGTGTTGGCGCACTGGCCTAGGCCAAGCGTAAATAATAGCCTTAACCAAGGTCGCTAAGGGAATGGCGAAAAATACACCCCAAATACCCCACAAGCCGCCAAACACTAATACCGCCACTATAATGGCGACCGGGTGCATATTAACGGCTTCAGAAAACAACAGCGGTACCAAGACATTACCATCGAGTCCCTGAATCACGCTGTAAACCATAAATAGCGTAAAAAACTCACCACCCCAGCCCCACTGAATATACCCCACCAACAACACCGGCAAGGTTACAACCGCCGCGCCAATATAGGGAATCACCACCGACAGCCCCACTAACAATGCCAATAGAGCAGGATAATTAAGGCCAATCACTTCAAAGCAGATATAAGACACCACGCCAACAATAACGATTTCTACCGCCTTGCCCCGCACATAATTGGCGACTTGCACATTCATCTCTGACCAAACTGCACTCAGCAAGGGCCGATGATTTGGCAGAAAACTCGCCAACCAGCCCAAAATCGTCGCTTTATCCTTTAAAAAGAAAAACACCAAAATCGGAATTAAGACAATATTAATCATCAAACCCAGCAAATTGGGCAGCTGCGCGATTGAAAAGCTCAGTAAATATTGACCGACCGACCCCAGTTCTTTGGTGGCAATCGCCATCCACTCACGAATTTGTTGCTCGGTAAAAAGCTCGGAGCGCTCCGGCAGGACCAGCAATACATGCTGGAGCTTGCGGAGCATGGTTGGCAATTCCTGAAACAAATTAATCAACTGCTGCCAAACCAGTGGCAACAAGACCACCAGCACACCAAAAAAGACACTGACAAAAACCGTATAAGCTACCGCGATGGCCAACCATTGGGGCGCGCCAGCCCGACTTAAGCGCGCGATAATGCCCTGCATCATAAAAGCCAAAACAATGCTCGCCACAATGGGCACCAGCACATTGCCAAGGCTTAACATCATCACGAGTACTGCGGCGATTAACAGCAGCAGGACTACTGTCTCCTCTTCCGCAAACAAGCGATCAAACCACGAGCGAACAATACCCAGCATGAAGCAATCCTTTATGAATGATAACGGGGAATGAAAGGCCTATTTCTTTCTGAACAAGTAACGATAGCCAGCATCCTGCTCTTCGCTGAGTAACAAGGTATGACCACTTTGCTTGGCAAATACCTCAAAATCCCGCCAAGAACCAACATCGGTGGCAAGCACCTCAAGTACCTGACCTGCAGCCATGCGGTTAAGCGCCTGCTTAGCTTTTAACAAGGGCAGCGGACAATCTAAGCCGCTGGCGTCTAAATAGATATCAATATGCGTCATAGGCTCAATGTGTGAAATCGAATTTTCGCTAGTATAGCCTGCTCGTCTAAATGGCCCAAGCAAGGGAATTGCTGCAGCACCCCAGCAGCGCGTTTGAGGCAGAAACTCCCTAGCACTTTTAATGAATAATGAGGTCATAGAGACTACGCTCTTGTATTATCAAGGGCCATATCGCGTTCCTCTGTTAGAGTGGCTAAGGATTTTTTGTGTTAAAACGTGCCTTCGGTATCAGCCTTATTGTGTTCGGTAGCCTTGTATTTGCCGACAACAGCCCCAGCGACAACCTACCTGATTTAGGCGATGTCACCGCCTCACGCTACTCCGCCCAGCAAGAACACGACTTGGGCAGGATGTGGCTGAAAATGTTCCGCAATAGCGTAAAAACAGTTAACGACCCCTTGATGCAAGACTATATCGAAGGGCTGCTCTACCGTCTCGCCTCCCACAGCGAACTGAAAGACCGCCGTCTCGAGACGGTGATCGTCGATAACGCCACCATCAACGCCTTTGCGGTTCCCGGCGGGGTCGTCGGCGTACACAACGGTATATTCCTCTATACCGACAACGAAGCGCAATTAGCTGGAGTACTCGCCCACGAAATTGCCCACCTCAGTCAGCGGCACTTTAGCCGCTCAATGGACAATGCCAAGCAAAGCACCATACCCACCCTCGCGGGTTTATTGGCCGGGGTTGTGCTGGCCGCAACAGCAGGCGCCGATGCGGGCATTGCAGCAATAACCGCCACCCAAGCCGCCGCATTGGACAGCCAATTGCGCTTTAGTCGCCAACACGAACAAGAAGCGGATCGGCTCGGCATGGAAACACTGTCTAAAGCCAATATGGACCCCAATGGTATTCCATCGATGTTTGTGAATATGAATGCCAATAGGCGCTACGCCCGCTCGAAACCGCCAGAATTTCTGCTGACCCACCCTCTCACCGACAGCCGGATTAGCGACAGCGCCAATCGCGCTCGTCAATACCCTAGGCAGGTCTATACCGACAACCTAAACTTCCAATTAATGCGAATGCGGGCGACTCTTCAGCACAGCAAGAATCCAGAGGACCTGCTTAAAAACTGGCAAAACGACAGTGGCGTGAACGGCGAGGCGCGCCGCTACGGCGTGGTTATTGCCTTAATCGCCCTAAATCGCTGGCAAGAAGCCGACGAGCAACTCGCCGCCCTGCTCAAAGACGACGGCAGCCGCATCGCTTATCAGTTGGCCAAAGCCGACATCCTCGTAGGCCAAAAGCGCTATAGCGACGCCATTCGTTTATTGCAAAGCCAGTTGGCTATCGCCCCCAACAACAACCCCTACACGGTAAAGTTGGCGGAAGTATTACAGCTCGACAACCAGTTTGATGAAGCCGACAAGGTGCTGAGCTTGCAATCCAGACAGCGACCAAACGACCCTAATCTGTGGTACCAATTGGCAGAAGTGCGCGGCTTGGCGGGCAATATTCTCGGTGTGCACATGGCCCGCGCCGAGTATTTTATTTTGCAGGCGCAATTTGAGAGGGCAAAAATGCAGTTACGCTATGCCTATGAATTAACGGTGAGCAATAAAATTCAACAAGGTCGCATCAAACAACGGCTAAGAGATATTACCGATATGGAAGAAAAACTGAAAAACCTCTGAGGGATTCACAAATCCAGCGGGCTTTTACGCGCAGTTAAAGCCCATAAGCGCTATACTTCGCGGCATATCACTAAAACGGCCGCACCATGAAATTACTTATTCGCAACCTCAACCGCACCACCACCGAAGCCGAGCTACTTGACCTGTTCGAAGCCTACGGCGCGGTGCAATCGCTACAACTCGTTAGAGACGAAGACGCTAATCTGTCTAAGGGATTTGGTTTTGTTAATATGCCGAAGGCCGGTGAAGCCAAGGTGGCAATGCAAAACCTTAACGGGAAAATTATTGGCGGCTTTAAAATCCGCGTAAAAAGGGCTGAAGACCGTGTTGAAGAAACTGCGAGCGATGAGCTTGACGATACGCAAGCGCCTGACACCGACCGCAATGACTGAAAAAGCGGCCAATACCTCGGCCACCCAAAAGGCATCGCCAACCGCTAAAGACCCCATGCACGGCATGACCTTAGAAATGATCCTTGTCCAGCTCGAGCAACAATTCGGCTGGGAAGAATTGGGCCGCCGAATCAAAATAAAGTGCTTTACCGACAACCCCAGCGTGGCCTCTAGCCTCAAATTTTTACGTCGTACCCCCTGGGCCCGGCAAAAAGTAGAAGCGCTGTATATTCGGAGTCAACGTTCGCCGCGAAAGGCCTAACATCAGGAGCCTTAAGCCCGACGCTACCGACAAATTACTCCCGCTAAAGCTAGCTAACCAACACGCCCCCAGCTTAATGCCGCAAGCACCCAATATAGACTCCTGCCTACGCAGGAGTGACGAACTATATAGAGCAGTCGCACAGCAGTAAATTGCATTCAGCATCAAGTTATAGCTGCGCAGTCAGCTAGCCATGTAAGCGCAGGCATGCACCTACATCGCCCTTAAATCGCCTGCAGGGTCACTGGTACGCCGTTCAACACCGCATTGCCCGACAATTCATCGAGATGCATTTCATCGGTCAGATCATTCACGCTCACTCCCGCGTGGGCCTCAGCCTCCAGCCACCGGGTGCCACTGCGGTGATGCCCCCAACCGTGGGGAATACTCACTACGCCAAGCATCATCTCGTCACTAATCGCCGCCGCCAATTCAATGCTGCCCACCCGCGAGCTAACCCGCAGCTGCTGTCCATCTTGAATATTAAGATGCCGCGCATCTTCAGGATTTATTAAAACAGTGCAGCGATCCTTACCTTTGACTAAGCGATGACTATTGTGCAACCAAGAGTTATTACTGCGCACATCCCGCCGTCCAATAAGCAAAAGCTTGTCACCCCCGGTATCGCGATTAAAGAAACGGGTGTTCACTCTTGCGAGGTCTTTCAAGAAAAACGCCGGTTCGAGGTGCACCTTACGATCCGCATGGTGGCTAATCGCCCCAGAGGCCGGTTTTAATGCCCCCAAATCCACGCCGTGGGGTGATTTCTTTAACTTATTCAAGCTCAGCCCCGCAAATGGGTTTTTACCACCGCCATAGGGCCCTTTACGCAATAAGACGTTGAGTAAGCCCGATGGACCCATACGGCGAATTGTATTGCGGGCAAGCTTTTCCTTGAGACTATGAGCTGGCTGTAAGCGGTCCCGCAGGCCGAGTAATATTTCCCAGTCGTGACGACCATCTTTGGGCCTGGGAAACAGCGCCTCGGCATAGCGCGCATTATTGCGCACCGCCAGCACATTAAAGGTTACATCGTAGTGCTCGCGCTCCAGTGGGCTCACTGGCGGTAGAATGAAATCGGCGTGGCGACTACTTTCATTGATATAAAAGTCGACCGCCACTAGCAAATCTAATTTCTCAAAAGCACGATCAAGCTGCTCGCCATTGGGGGTCGACAACACCGGATTCCCAGCGATCAACATCATACCCTTAATCTGCCCCGCGCCCGGCGTGGTAATTTCCTCTGCAAGCGTTGCTACTGGCAACTCACCATTAAATTCGGGCAAGCCCCGCACCCTGCTGTGGTAGCGGCCCATGTGACCACGGCCACTCTGAGCCAAAATATCAACAGCGGGTTTGGTAAACATCAGCCCTCCGACACTGTCGAGGCGCCCAGTCAGAATATTAAAGAGCATAATCAGATACTGGGTTAAGGTGCCAAATTCCTGCACGGACACACCTAAACGCCCATACATAACCGGCTGCGACGCCGCGCAAAAATCATGCACCATAGTGCGAATAACCTCAGCGGACATTCCCGTCAGCGGTGCCACTTTTTCAGGGCTAAACTCCGCAAAGCTCGCTGCCAAGTGCGCGGGATCTTGGTCAAGGTGCTCAGTTAAACTGCCCGTGTTCACCAAATCGTCTGAGAACAAGACATTGAGCATTGCGAGCAATACCAACACGTCACTGCCTGGTCGCACAAAATGATGCGCGTCGGCGAGCTCCGCCGTTGCTGTGCGACGGGGATCAACGACCACCAATTTACCGCGTTTGCGCACATCTTTAAGGCGCTGCTTAACATCAGCAACACTCATTATACTGCCGTTAGACGCCAAGGGATTCGCACCGAACATTAAAAAGTGATCGGTATTATCAATATCGGGCACGGGGATCCGCAGCTGATGGCCAAACAGTTTCCAACACACAATATGGTGAGGCAGCTGATCGACCGACGTCGCCGAGAATTTGTTTTTGGTCTTCAAGGTCCGCAATAAGCCGCCGCTCATCAGAATCGAGCCAGTGTTATGAACATTGGGGTTGCCCAAGTACACACCAAAGGCGTCGTTGCCGTGCTCGGCCTGCAGGCTGGCAATTCGCGCTGCCACTTTATCCAGTGCATCGTCCCAGCTCAGCTCCTGCCATTCCCCATCCACTTTATGCAAGGGCCGGCGAATACGGTCGGGATCTTCATATAAGTCTTTCAGAGCAATCGCTTTAGGGCAAATATGGCCGCGACTAAAGCTGTCGTCTTCGTCGCCTTTTATTGAGGTTATAACGCCGTCGTCAACCTTGATGGCAATGCCACACATGGCTTCACATAAGTTGCAGGTGCGGAAATGGGTTTTGCTGGCGGACATACTCATACCCTCTTATTGTTGAGATGGGGAAAAGCTTAGTGCAGCGATGTTAGCAGCGATTACACACAAATACCTCATTTGATCTCCATATCGCACTATTCCAAAACAGATCGCCATCAAGCAGGCAAAAAAAAGCCGAGGCGACGAGCCTCGGCTTTTTTAGCAGCCACCTAAGTGCGGCGGCAATACTAACTTACGCTTTTGCGTCTTCGATCTGATAGTACTCCATCAGAATCTTAGCCACTTCTGGACGCGAAAATTCCGGTGGCGGCGCAATGCCATTGCCCAGCATTTCCCGTACCTTGGTGCCCGACAGCAACACAAAATCTTCTTTGCCGTGATCTGGCGCGTCGCGCATCATGACTACTTTATCTAATTTCTTAGAGTAAGCAGTATGGTCGGCGCGGTAAATTTCGATATCCATGGCGCCAGCAGGTACTTTCTCATCGAAAATAGTCTGGGCATCAAAACCGCCATAGTAATCACCCACACCGGCGTGGTCGCGACCAACAATCAGGTGAGTACAGCCGCAGTTCTGGCGGAACAAGGCGTGCAAGACTGCTTCGCGCGGGCCAGCGTATAACATGTCAAAGCCGTAGCCAGTAATCATTACGGTGTTTTTGGGGAAGTAAACTTCAACCATTTTACGGATAGACGCGTCGCGGACATGCGCAGGAATATCACCCGGCTTAAGCTGGCCTAACAGCATGTGAATCAAAATTCCGTCAGTGCCCAGATCTTCCATGGCCATGCGGCACAGCTCTTCGTGAGCACGGTGCATTGGGTTGCGCGTTTGGAAAGCAACCACCTTCTCCCAGCCACGCTCAGCAATTTCATTGCGAATCTCGACCGCGGTGCGGAAGGTATCTGGGAAATCAGCTTGGAAGTAAGAGAAGTTCAGCACCTGAATCGGGCCAGACAACATGATATTGCCCTGGGCTTTAAAGGTCTGTACACCGGGGTGTTTGTCGTCCAATGTGCCGAAAATATTCTCGGCCATAAAGTCGATTTGCTCAGCGCTAACGGTTTCAACCGCTTCAACGTCCATAATCGCCAAGACAGGATTACCGTCAACATTGGGATCGCGCAAGGCAATGCGCTGGCCGGCAGTGATGCCCTGAGCATCTTTACTCAGGTTTACAATTGGCACGGGCCAGAACAGACCATCGGTCGTGCACAAGTCCTTCGCCACGGCCAGTGAGTCGGCTAGGTTCATATAGCCTTTCAGCGGGGTGAAGTAACCTGCACCCAACATAACCGCATTAGCAGCAGCGGCAGAGCTAACCAGCAGTGAAGGCAGCGTTTCAGCTTCGGCATTCAGGGCGTGGTGTTTTTCAGTGTCGTAGACAAATAGTGGGCTAAGTTCTTCGGCGCCATGGGGTTTGATCATTTATAGATGCTCCGTTAGGTGGTCTAGTACGGTATTAAAGTAATTCGTTCTTACAGCCGGGCTAAATGCTGGACGGGAGATGAGAGACGCTTAAAACCAAAGCGGCTCTGCGTTTACCGTCTCCCATCCAGCGTCTCCCTTAAATTATTCCGCGCGCAGTCATCATTTCCAGTAGCACGGCCACTTCTTCTTCCAAGCTCTGCTCGTGGCTGTTTAATACCAATTCAGGCTTGAGTGGCGCTTCGTAAGGGTCGTCGATGCCCGTGAAGTTTTTAATTTCGCCAGCGCGGGCTTTTTTGTACAGACCTTTGGGGTCGCGCTCTTCGGCGACGGCCAGCGGTACATCAACATGAACTTCGATGAAGTCCATATCACCTGCCACGTGCAGTTCACGAACAATATCGCGGTCCGCGCGGTAAGGGCTAACAAAGCTCGACAATACGATAACGCCGGTGTCGACAAACAACTTAGAGATTTCGCCAATACGACGGATGTTTTCAGTGCGATCTTCGGCGCTAAAGCCCAAGTTTTTGTTAATACCCAAGCGAATATTGTCACCGTCTAAACGGTAGCAGAGATGACCTTTTTCCATCAGCGCCTTTTCTAGAGCAACGGCGACCGTGCTTTTACCGCTGCCAGACAGGCCGGTAAACCACAAGGTGGCGCCTTTTTGGTTTAACAAGGCATTGCGGTCTTCACGGCTTACTTCGCCGTCGTGCCAATGTACATTGGTCGCTTTAACTTCAGTCATGTATTCAACTCCGCTGGGCTGCTGATCGTCAATTCACTAATCGAAAACTGTCTAGTGCTAAGCGCGCCTGTTCAAGCGGCACTTAACACTGAGGGTCGCCATAGTAAAAGCATTTTTATCACAAGTAAAACAGGCTATTATTATAGTCAGTATCGATTTTATCGATACTGACTTCCGTAATCACCGCAGCCCAAAGTCCATGAAATACACAATCAGGCAATTAGAGATTTTTCTCAGTGTAGCCAAATTCCAAAGCGTGTCTAAGGCCGCCGAACAGCTCTGCCTATCGCAATCAGCCGCCAGCGCTGGCCTGCAAAGCTTAGAGAAAGCCTATGGCGTCACCCTCTTCGACCGCCAGGGTAATAAAATCAAACTCAATCCCATCGGCCACACACTGCGCAAGGAGGCCGAAACCCTGTTCGCCCACTGCCAGCAATTTGACGATGCCTTAACCCTGCATAGCGACATTGGCCATCTCCGCGTGGGCGCCAGCTTTACCATCGGCAATCATTTGGTGGTGCGCTACTTGGCGGATTACTTAAATAAATACCCGGAAGCCGACGTGCAGCTAGAGACCGCCAACACGCCGGAGGTAGTCGCCAAGGTACTGAATTACGAGGTTGACGTGGGCATGATCGAGCGCGAAGTTCAGCACCGCGAACTCGAACTCATTCCCTGGAAGGAGGACGAGCTGGTGGTGTTTTGCAGTGCTACTCATCCGCTGGCTAAGAAAGGCCTACTCAACGACGCCGACATTAAAGCCGCCCGCTGGATATTGCGCGAACCCGACTCTGGCGCCCGCCATACATTTGACCGCGCCCTTGCCGGATTGCTACCCGAGATCGAAATTTACCGAGAATTCAAACACAACGAGGCCATCAAAAGCGCCGTTGAATCAGGTCTTGGTATCGGCTGCCTGTCGAAGGTGGTTTTGCAAAACGACTTTCGCAATGGCGATTTAGTGCCCTTAAAGCTCGCCAATCGCGACATGACTCGGATGTTTTATTTTGCCCTGCCCAAACAGCGCCACAACAAAAAAGCCGTGGAGTTCTGGATTTCGCTATGCAGTAAACTGGGCGAATAAATTACCTTGCCCAGTTTATACTTCCCTAAACGACGAAGCGCTGTCGATACTCAGCAAATTGCGCCTTCAAGCCCGCTTCCGTTAAGCCAAACTGCGCTAAGGTATATTCGTGAGCTGGCCGACTGTCACGACGATTGGCTTCCTGGTGCTGCTCCATCGCCAGCTTCGCCGCTTCGGTAAGTTCCATACCAATAAAATTGTAGACCTTCTGAACCGAGCTCAAGGGGTCTGCAACGGTATCTTTATACCAAACATCCAAGAACGCCTCGGGTTGGCGATCACGGGTTTGCAAGGTATGTAAGGTGCCTCTGGCGTATTTCGCAGCCCACTGTTCCCCCACCACTTTGCCATCAACGTTATCACTTCCCAAAACCCACAGGTTGTAATTCATGCTTGCTGCCGAGGGTATAGTCTGCAGTGGGTCGCGATGGGTTTGCACAATTTTGGCGTCAGGAAACACCTTTAATAAGGTCGCAATGTGGTGGATATGATGAGGGGTTTTTAGCAACCAACACGCCGCCTGTTGGCCGCTGCACTTTTTTTGCCACTGCAAAAACTGCAACAGCCGCTTTAGGTACTGATAGGCTGGGGTATTGTCATTCTCGTCGTTCCATTTTCCGTAAGTCGGTACATTGCAAAAGGCATCGGGTACCGTGCTGTAAAAGCTGTGTTCCAATAATAAAATATCTTCATCAGCCGCTATCGGGTCCATGGGGTGAATCGCGGCAATTTCTGGATTTGCCGCCAGCATGGCCGCCACTTCCGCCTCTGCCGAGCTGATACGCGAGTCTTTAGTTTTAAAATCCCAATCTAATTCGGGCGCTGGATTTCGCACTTCGTACCACAACGGCGCATAAAAACGTTTGTCCGCCGCAAGTATGCGGTGGAAAAAGGTTGAACCTGTGCGCTGCAAGCCAATAATCACCACTGGCGCAACAATGTCTTCGTTCAATATTTCCGGGTATTTAGCAATCCAGGCCTCCACACGCAGACGGTTGATGAGAATATTCAAAATCCGCTGATATTGGCCAAAACGACCGCCAGCATTGAGGTTTGCCTCGTCGTTTAAGGACTTGACCAATACCGCCAATGGCTCGCGAAAAGAGTCATCACCAAAGTCGCTTAGACCAGTGACCTCAGTGGCTTCACGCAATAGCGCGGCAACACTCAAATCCACTGCTGGTATTGCCACTGTTGTATTACCTTGCTCTGTACCCACGGAAAATCTCCTTTTTATTTATTATGCGACCAATCACGGTGCCTGTATTAGCTGCGGCAATTCATGCATTTTTACTACTCGGCACTGGGGCTGAGGATGTTCTGCAGCGCCTATCCACCGAAACGCCATAGTTCCCTCGCGATGACCTGTAGTATCTAACCAATTAACACAGCTCGGGTCTGTTGCGCCAACGACAATGCTGACACCGCTATCGGAGCGATAATGCGCAGTATGCTTATTAAGATGAATTTGCACATAGCGATATTCCAGTGACTCCATCCAATAATTATTAAGCTGAAAATTCCAGTTATCGCATTCCGGAATACGGTCTACCTCAATCAATAAGGCCTCGTCATCAGCCAATTTAAAATAGCCGTGATAGTAAAAAATATTGGGATCACCACCAAGTTTCTGGCAATAAGCCTGATCCGCTGGTGGCAGGGAGTTTGGGTGTGCCTTAAAGTCTTGCGCCCAATCTGCGAACAAGCTCGCAGTGCCCTTCACAAAGGCGGTGGTCTTACGCAAACTTTCCACGAGCTGCGTTGCTTGCAAGGGCGCGGGCTTTGCGCCATCAGCATTAAGGCGCTCAATTCTAAGGTCGGCAAACACCTCGGTGTTTCGGTCTAAAAAGGTTTCGCGCACCAAAACAGCAAGCGTGTCGTCGGTAATTTTAAGCCAATTGCCCGGCTGCGGATGCCGCGACAAAATTACCTCGACACTGCCGTCGGCATTGACCGCCAAGCCGCTGTGGGTATCAAGCGATGCCACCGAGCGCATATTGCCATCGGCCTCTTCGTAGCCCCCTGCAATCGCAATAAACCCCAAGTACGCGACCGTGCCTCGACTGCCACTAATGCGATAGTCGTTCATGCCATTAATTTCCGCGCGCAGATAAATATTGTCTGGGTTGTCGGCGCCAATTTTCGCGGTTTCATGGGAGGGTCGATAAAACGTCGGGAAGTCGCGATCGCTGCACTCCATAAACATATCGAGGCCAATACGCGTTAAGCGCGTTAAGTAGCGCCAGCCTTCGGCGCGATTGAAGGCATCATTTGGCGCCTCAGCGCGAAGAATTTGCTGCCCCGCAGCCTTCAGCTCGTCACAGAATTGTTCCCAAATTTCGCCGCTGACGACCTCGTCGGCTGAGTTGTTTGCCATTGACTGTCTCCTTTTATTATTGAGGCAGTGTGGCAGTTTTGCAGGGGTGCTTATATCACCCAATTAGATGACGCTGATGGGGACGAGTCTGAAGTCGGAGGTCTGATGTCGGATGCCTGGGCGCTGTATGCTGGACGGGAGACGCTAAGTCAAAAGCAGATTCCCGCGTTCGCTGTAGTTAATAAGCGCAGCGCATGCTTTTAAGCGTCTCCCGTCCAGCATTTAGCTTCCTCAGTCAGCGGTTAATTCCAACAGGGCGCTCTTTTCACGTCCGACATCAGACCTCCGACACCCGACTACGCCTTCGACGCCCGCCCTTCCCGTACAGCCAACTGCCAGCCCAAGCCATCAAGTAGCTCGCCGTCCTCGTCCATGGGCGGATAAGCCAAGCCATTGGCGCGACAGTAATCAGCCATTTTCGGCTGAGCCCATTCAAACAAGGTGCGCTGATAGCTTTCATCGTCGAGGCGAGGCTTGCTATATAGGCCCGCAAGCTGCCGTTGACGCTGAACCTCGGCCAAGATAATGCCTGCGGCAACCGAGACATTAAAGGACTGCACCATGCCCATCATCGGTATGGTGATAAATGCGTCGGCGAGCGCACAACCGGCCGGGCTGACGCCGAGTTTCTCCGCTCCCATTAAAATCACCGTGGGTTTGGCGTAATCCGGTTCCCGAAAATCGACCGCGCCTTCGCCAAGATGGGCCGCGAGCACTTGATAGCCCTGCGCTTTTAAGGGCGCTAAGGCAGTCGTCACATCCTGTTTACGCTCAACATTCACCCAGCTGTGCGACCCCATCGCCGTGCCGCGGAAGGCCTTATAGTCTTTGTCGGGAATAACACAGTGCATACTGCCAATACCGGCAGCATCAGCGGTACGCACAATAGCTGAGAGATTGCGGCTTTTATGCACATTGTCAGTAACAATAGTGAGATCCGGCTGGCGGAATGCTAAAACCTGACGCAGGCGTTGGAAGCGTGCTGCGGTCATTGCTGGGGCCTCAAGAATAAATGGGGCATAAGTTTACAGTAGCCCATAGAGCAGTGAAACATCGGCTTGGGTGACGCTGGACGGGAGACGATAACGCTTAACCAAACAGCGCACTGTTTTTTTGCCTTAGCGTTTAGCGTCTCCCATATCAAGCGTATCGCCTTATATTCAATCTGCCGCCCAGCCGCTAGGACGCCGCTATCACCGCTATCGTCAGTCGCGAAACACACACCGTTTTATCCGCCTCATCAGCGATGCGAATCTCCCACACTTGAGTGCTACGGCCAATGTGTACTGCTTTTGCCACACCGGTAACCACGCCACTGCGCACTGAACGAATATGGTTGGCATTGATATCCAGCCCTACGCACACAAAGCCTTTCTCACAGGCTAAATTGGCCGCCAGACTGCCCAGCGATTCGGCGAGTACTACTGAGGCCCCGCCATGGAGAATGCCAAAGGGCTGGTGAGTACGCTTATCGACCGGCATAGTGCCAGTAATAGAGTCCGCGCCAATATCGGTAATTGTGATTCCCAGCACCTCGACAATGGTATTCGCCGACATTGCGTTAGCTTCATCTATACTTGGGGTATGCGTCCAAATCGTCATGTCATTTTCTCTTGGTCATTTTTAAAAATTACTGCATTGCAGACGGTCATGAAAAGGCTAAAAATCTCCGCTGACATTACAAGTTGACTCTGCTAACATGGGCATAATAATAGCTAGCTTATTAACCGGAGGATACCCCATGTCGATGATCCCAAGAACTGTTTACGAAGAAGAACATGAATTGTTTCGCGGCTCTGTTCGCAAATTCTTAGAAACCGAAGCTGCGCCATTCCACGCACAGTGGGAGAAAGACGGTCAGGTTGATCGCGAACTGTGGATCAAAGCGGGCGAACAGGGTTTCCTTTCCCCTAGCGTTGCAGAAGAATACGGTGGTGTCGGTGTCGACTTCCGTTATAACGCGATTGTCGACGAAGAATGCGGTCGCTCAGGCTTAACCGGTATTGGCTGGGGATTGCACTCAGATATCGCTGTACCTTACATCGAACGCTACGGCACTGAAGCGCAAAAGCAAAAATATCTGCCCAAGTGCGTTACCGGCGAAACCATCATGGCTATCGCCATGACGGAACCCGCAGCGGGCTCAGACTTACAGGGCATTAAAACTACCGCCATTAAAGACGGCGACGATTACATTATTAATGGTTCCAAAACATTCATCACCAATGGTCAGCTTGCCGATCTCGTTATTGTCGTCGCCAAAACCGACCCCAGCGCTGGCGCCAAGGGCATCAGCCTGTTCTTGATGGAAGCGGGCACTCCCGGTTTTACCAAGGGTCAAAATTTAGAGAAGATCGGCCTAAAAGCGCAAGACACCTCAGAGCTGTTCTTCCAAGACGTGCGGCTATCAAAGGATCAGTTACTGGGCGAAGAAGGAAAAGGCTTCATTTATATGATGCAAGACCTTCCCCAAGAGCGATTAAACGTGGCCATTATCGCTGTCGCAAATGCCGAGTCGATTCTAGAACAGACCATAACTTACGTTAAAGAGCGCAACGCCTTTGGCAAAACTGTTGCTACGTTCCAGAACACCCAGTTCAAATTGGCTGAACTAGAAACCCAAGTTTGCGCCGCGAGAGTGTTTTTGGATCGCTGCCTAGAACTGCACGTTGAACACAAATTCGACTCAGTAATGGCTGCAAAAGCCAAGCTACTTACCACTGACCTTCAGTGCAAAGTAATCGATGAGTGCCTGCAGCTGCACGGTGGCTATGGCTTTATGTGGGAATACCCAGTGGCTCGCGCTTTTGCCGACTCACGCGTTCAGCGTATCTACGCAGGTACTAACGAAGTAATGAAGCTGATCATTGGCCGCGACTTGCTAAAGTAAGCCTGCCATACCGGTCAACTAACGGGGCTGCTTGCAGCCCCTTTTTTATGCATTGAATTCAATAAACAAAATTAAATGCTATGGCCCAATTGCGTCACTGGGGCATTCTGCAAAGCCAGTAAACTACTTTGATCAACCATAATTAAGCCGCGCTTGGGGCGATCAAGATCAATAATAATAAACACAATCATGGCAATTAAAAACGACACCATCAGGGTCGGCGCCACCACTCGTTTACCACTCAAACCACTTGAATATCCCAGCATCCCGCCAGAGGCAATAAACACCGTAAACAACAGTAAGAGCACAACTTCCGGCACCCGCATTTGCTGCAGGGCATTGCGCTTGCCTTGGCTGTCGATCATTTCATTCAAGGAGTTAACAAAGGCCCCAGACGTTACCGGGCGCGGGTCGGCATTGGTTGCCGCCACGGCGAGCGCCCACAATTCACTTTGCAGCGCGGCAATCGTTTGATTGTATTTTTTCCGCTCCAAGGCGTGGCTTAAATCAACCTTACCAATTGCAATCCGCATATCAACATAACGCGCCAGCAAGGCATTGGCCTCGTCCTGAAACTGCACCGGCAATAGCTGCACCCGTAAGCTCGCAGTGCCAATAGCATTGGCTTCGGCAATTAAAGCCTCACTGCGGCCGTCAAAACGCTGCATAGACATGCTGAAGGTAAAACCCAACAACAACGCCAACAAACCGAGAATACTACCCTGTATCGATCCCGTGAGCGTCTTCACCTCAGAATCCGTACTGTGTTGCACAAAGCGACCGATTCTAAAACCGACTTCATTCAACAAGACTATGAGAAGAAACAAAACACCGGTAATCAACAGACTGTCGTAATTATAAAGAAAGGGCTGGGCCATGGTATTTCCTAGGTTTGAAATCACACGCGGTCAACAGAGAAAGACCGCCACAAATGCTGACAACCCTAGTATAAACAACGCACGGGGAAGCACTGGCCATTGGTGGCGAAAAGAATTAAAAAGTTCCAGTGCTAACAAAGATTTTCGTCAACAGGTTCATTGGCGGGAGGAAAACCCATGACAAGGCCCCCTTAAATTGCGCAACACTAAACGCTTTGCGCTAGGCGTAATAATCAACCGCAAGCCTACCGTCACTGGCAGCTAAGACGTCAGCTTGATTGCCTAACTCATCATCGCGCTTATCACTACTCGCTAGGTCGGCATTCGCCGCACGGCCGTTTAAATCGCGCTGACCAGCTGACTCACCGGCAAATTGTTGATTGCTATTGGCTGCAGCGCCGTTGCCAAGATTTGGGTTGTGACTAACTTTTACCTCATCCAAGCGCAAGCCTTGCTGCTCAAGGCTGCTATTTAAGCGCGGCAGCATTTTTTCAATTAAATCACTGGTATCACCATTCTGCGTTTGAAACTGCACCGAGGTGCTGTCGCCCTGCATAGATAGCTGAATGTGGATACTGCCCAGCTCTGCTGGATTCAACTGCATGGTTGCGGTGTGAACACCGTTATTCATCATCATACCAATCCGCGCCGCCATAGCTTGCCCCCAACTAGGGTTGTCAACCAAGCTCTGACTCATGGTCAATGCGACCGGCGCACGCGATACATTACCACTCGCGCTATTTAAGCTGTCTTTAAGTTGCGACGTCGCCGCCAACTCACCAAACTCGACGTCCACGTTAAGGTTTTCTACCTTTTGACCTTTGCTTTGCATTAGCCCCTCACCCACCGCAACTGCACCCTGCAGCGCCGCCGCAAAGCCAGTTGTTTGGGGTGTTAGCGCAGGCTGAGTCGCGGCCAGTAACATTGGCGCTTTACCCTGATTTTCGCTCTGCAGGAGTTTTGCTTGCTGTAAGAGAAGCTGGTCTACCGCCTGTTGACCGCGATTACCGCCGCTCAGTGCGTTGTTGTCGTCAATGCTCATCGCTGCGCCCAGCTGAGTTCGCGACCAGTCGATTTGCACCTGCTGCCAGCCCACTACGCTGTGTTCAGCATCTAAACCGTCTGCGCCCCCCGCGAGCGCGATGCTAGCGGCACTGACAGGCGAGGTGAGCGGCAAATCTGTGCCCACTAGCGGCAAGTCTTTGCCGCTCGCAAGATTCTGCGCTAAGACATTTAAACCATCACCAGCTTCTTCATTTAACAGACCCAAAGCATCGGCATCGCTTGGTGTGTCGGTGTCGGTATGAAGATGACTGGCCTTGCCCATATTTCCGGCAAGTAATTGATTAAAGGGCAATTGCGAGGTGGAATCACTGGTATTCGCCCCTTTCACAGCGGCGCGCCCTGACTGAACTGCTTCGCTGCTACTCAGCGCGGGAAGGGAGCTAGACGGCATAACAAGTAACCTTTACAGATTAATCTGATTCGGCAGCCCCGAGGCTATAACCGACAATACTAAAATTAGAGCAAGGCCTATGCCATATCCATATTTTGTCGAGCCGACCAAACAAAGCGTTGACTCGTTAGGTCGTCTGCTTGCCGCTGCTCTTCTGTATTGACTTGCTGCTGCTCCTGCTCGCGGTAGCGATCAGTGAGTTTCTCTAAACTCATTGCGCGACAGCGACTGTCTAACCAATGCTGACGTTCAGTCGCGACATTGGCTTCCGCGCGCGCGACAGCCTCGCCCTGCTGAGCCACTGCCTTAGCAAGCTTACTCATAAAATGACGGGTTTCTTGTAAACGGTGCACATCCAGTTTTTGCGCACTGTGATGTTGGCTAGCGTCAGCGTATTCACGATAATACTGTTTTAACTCATCGTATTTCTTTTGCTGGTGATCAAAGTGCTTTTGACTTTTCGCAAAACGCTTAGCCTGCTCCTGTTCTTTTCGGTCCGCCAAGCTATTCACGGTGTGCATACGCTGGGATTTTTTCATTTAGCCATCTCTTTGCTTATGCGTCGTCCAGTAACAAACCGAGCTGATCTAGAGAGCTGTCAAATGGCTCTGCTTCGTCATAGGCCTGCTGTAAAAATTTCACCATATTTGGCCACAAGCCAACGGCATGATCTAAGCGAGCGTCGCTGCCGCGCTGATACGCACCAATCGTTATCAGGTCGCGATTTTGCTGATAAAGCGAGTACATCTGCCGAAAATAGCGCACCTGATCTTGGTGACTCTTATCCGTAATATCATTCATAGCTCGACTTACCGAACGCTCAACATCAATGGCGGGGAAATGCCCGGCATCAGCCAGCGCCCGCGACAGCACAATATGACCGTCTAGAATCGCTCGGGCTGAATCCACTATGGGGTCGTTTTGGTCATCACCCTCGGCCAACACGGTATAAAACGCCGTTATTGAGCCGCCACCAACCGCGCCATTACCCGCGCGTTCGACTAGCGCCGGCAAGCGGGCAAAAACTGACGGCGGATAGCCCTTTGTCGCAGGTGGCTCACCCGTGGCCAAGGCCACCTCACGTTGAGCTTGGGCGAATCGGGTTAACGAATCCATAAGTAATAACACTTGCTTACCCTGGTCACGAAAATGCTCCGCGATCGATGTTGCCAGCCAAGCCCCTCTCATACGCATCAGCGGCGGATGATCTGCAGGGGTTGCAATAACCACCGCACGTTTCATGTCTTCAGTGCCAAGAATGCTGTCAATAAACTCCTTTACCTCGCGGCCCCGCTCACCAATCAAGGCCACCACCACCACATCGGCCTCGGTGAAGCGGGTCATCATGCCCAGCAACACGCTTTTACCTACGCCGCTACCGGCAAATAAACCTAGACGCTGCCCGCGCCCCACCGTTAGGAGTGAGTTAATTGAGCGCACCCCTACGTCCAAAGGCTCGCGAATAGGCTGGCGCAACAGGGGGTTAATCGGCGTGCCATTGATCGAGCGAGTTTGCTTGCAATGCAAAGGACCTTTGCCGTCCAGTGGCTTGGCCGCGCCATCGAGCACCCGGCCTAATAACTCGTCACCCACGGGGAAGTCTGAGCCCTTGGCAATGGGAATAACTCTGGCATTGGGCATTACGCCGCGCAGCTCACCGGTGGGCATAAGCAGAATTTTATCGGCGGCAAAGCCAACGACTTCGGTTTCTAACCAATCGCCATCTGCGGCCTCAACTAGGCAATAGCCCCCTACCGGCGCTTTGCAGCCAACCGCTTCCAGCATGGTACCCACCACTCGCTTCAGCTGCCCCTCTACCGTGAGCCTTTCTCCACCGCTAAGGCGCTGCCGGTAGAGGGCAAAACGCTGTTGTATTTGTGCACTGGGATCATTTATCACCGCTCAAACCCCATGCTCAATATTGTCAGCGTCACGCTGAGGCACCATTGTCTCGCCCAGCATTTCGGCTACAACATGCTGAATACGCGTTTCCAGCTCTTCATCTATTCTTGACTGATCGCTGTTAATTCGGCATCCACCGCGACTAATTGCCGAGTCTTCAATTAACCGCCAGGCGGGGTCTAACTGTTCGTCGCGCTCAGTGTGCAAGTTGCGCAGCACGTCGGCATCGGCTGGATTTAGACTGATATCAAAGCCACTATTACTCAGGGGCAGCGCTGACACTGCTTTATGAATAAGGTTTTCAATAAGCTCAGGTCGCAGGCTTAATTCGTGGCGCAATAATTGTTTTGATATTGCCAGCGTCATTAAAAACAACTCGCGTTCAAGCTCACTATCAACCCACTTCAACGGCTCCCGTAACGCCGCCAACGCCAGCTGTAATTGCTGACTCTGCTCAGCCAGCAAACGCCTAGATTCCTGCTGCCCCCCAGCCAAGCCCTGCTGAAATCCCTGATCATAGGCTTGCTTACGCTGCGCTTCAAAAGTGTCGGTAGGATTAGACTGATCCGCCGCAATCGTTTGAACGCGCTCAGGTATTGCGCCGGCATTCGACACTGGCGAAGCCATTACTGACATATCGGGTAGCTGCCAAGGCCTATGCGCCACCGAGGCTTCAGTAGAATCTACCGCTGCGGGTAGAAGATCGTCTACTTCTGCATCGACGACCCGAGGCACAAATACCTGAAACACATCCGCCATAGCAGCCTCTTAGTTTGGTAAGTTGCGGTTAGACAGCGCTGCTAATTCACACATAATCGTCATTACCACCGCGCCCCAAATCGATCTGGCCCGCCTCCGCCAATTTTCTGGCGACAGCCAAAATGTCTTTCTGGGCAGCCTCAACATCGCTCAACTTCATGGGCCCGCGCGCATCCATGTCTTCAATTAACATCTCTCTAGCGCGTTTAGACATATTGCCCATAATCTTATCGCGGACTTTTTGGTCGGCCCCTTTTAAGGCCATGGGTAAAATATCGGAGCTGACCTCTCGGAGTAATAATTGAATGCCCTTGTCAGGAATATTAATCAAGTTACTAAACAAGAACATGAGGTCCTGTATTTTCTCAGACAATGCCTCATTCTTTTTCGCAACCGACTCCAAGATGCGTGTTTCCGCTTCAGGGTCTAAGCCATTCATAATCCCGGCTACGGTCAGCGCACCATCAATTTTGCGGTTTTTGAAGGTTGCCGTAACCGAGAGCTTTTTCTTTAATACCGCTTGTAACTGACGCATGGCCGCTTGCGGAATAGTCTGCATATTGGCAATGCGCATCACAATATCATCTTGTAAATCCGGCGCCATTTGCTTCAGCAAAGCCCCTGCCTGCTCCTGGTCCATATGCGCCATGGTGATGGCAATCAACTGTGGGTGTTCATCCTTCAACATATGTAGCAGGGCGTCGGGTTCCAACCAGCGCAGGGAATTCATCTCCTGTGACTCTTCGTCACCCAATACCCGATCGGCCAAGGTCGCGCCCTTTTGCTCACCGAGCGTCGAGGTAAATAATTTGCGCACATAGCCGTGCACACCAACCCCAAGCGACGTCTCCGACTGCATCGACATTCTAAAATCATCGACCACCGCCTCGGCGCGCTGATTGTCCACACTGCGAATCGCAGCCATCGCCGTGCCAATAAGTTCTACTTCATGGGGGTCAACAAATTGCAGCACTTTAGATGCCTGCTCTTCGCCCAGCATCAATAAAAACAAGGCCGCTTTTTCGCTGCCCTTACCGCCCGCACCTGCTGCCATATTAGGATTTACCATTTTCTTCCGACACCCATTTTTTCATTACTTGCGCCACGCGCTCCGGGCTTTCATTCACCACCGAGCGCACTTCGGTCATTTTCTCTTCAAAACCCATTTTTCCACCTAACTGGGCAGGCGTCATTTGCGGGCCGCCCAGCGCCGCTACAGCGGGGTGCAAAACTTCGCCAGTAACACTGTCTACCGCGCTACCGGGCGGGAGTGCGCCACTGACCCCGCGCGCGGCACCGCCACCTTGCATCAGGGTTCGCATACCTGGCCGCAGCACGGCAAATACAATTAACAATACCGCCAGCCCCGCAAAGGTTTGGCGAATTAAATTGGCAAACCAGGGCTGTTCCCAAAATCCGGGGGCACTCATTTCTTCACCAAAACCGACCGGCGTTTGAAAATCTGCTGACACCACCGTCACCCGATCGCCCCGCTCAAGGTCAAAGCCAATCGCATCCCTCACCAGGAGGTTTAACTTTTCTAGCTCAGCCGCGCTAATTTCTACCGAGGTCGCTTGTCCGCCTTCGCTAGGGCCCGCGCGATTCGCTACCACAACGGCTACCGAGAGTTTTTTAATCAAACCTGTTGGGGTTGTTGTATGATTTAAAACCCGCTCAATTTCATAATTGCGCACTATTGAGCGACTGCCAGTTCCAACGCCATCATTGTCGCCAGCTCCCTGGCCACCAATGCTCGGTGGCTCATTCGTCAGTGCCCCCGGAATACCTTTAGCGCCCGCGTTACCCGCAGCACTGCGCCCCTGTTCATTAATTTGCTCACTGCGCACAACCTGGCGATCTGGGTTCCAGCTTTCGCGGCTTTCTTCGCCAGTGGAAAAATCCACATCGGCAGACACCTTCACTCTTACTTGCCCGGCGTCAGCGAGTGGTCTCAACAAATCTTCAATACTGTCCTCATAGGCGCGTTCAATTCGCTGACGGTAACTAAACTGCCGAGAACTTAAACCCAAATCATCTTTATCGCCCTGCTCAGACAGTTGATTACCTTGCTGGTCAACCACCGTCACTTGTTCGGGCGCCAAACCGGTAATACTTGAAGCCACCAAATTCATGATGGCATTGACGTTCTGCTTATCAATACTGCTACCGGGGTAAATATCTAGCATAATCGAGGCGCTGGCCGGTTTACGATCACGCACAAACACCGACTGTTTTGGAATAGCCAAATGCACCCGCGCCTTTCGCACCTGATGCATACTCTCAATGGTGCTCGCCAATTCTTGCTCTAGCGCGTAGTGATACTTCTTAGACTGCATAAACTCACTAACACCAAAACCCTGCTCTTGCTCCAGAATTGCCATTCCCGTGCCATCACGCATAACACCTTGGCCTGCCAATTTAATTCGCGCGTCATGAATTTTTTCAGAGGGAACCATAATAGAGCCAGTTGGCTCCTGAATTTTATAAGGAATACCCGCAGCATTGAGAGCATCAATCACGCCCGCTGCTCGCTCAGGCGCAACATTCGCGTATAAGGTGCGGTAATCCGTACCTTGGGACCACATTACGGCAGCCACACCAATAGCCACGCTGGCGGCAATGCCCACCAATATCAACAGCTGACGCATTACATCATTTTTCGCCAAATCAGCGAGTAAACCCGTCAGCGGATTGTTTTTAGCTTCAGCCATGTTGATAGCCCACCGTCAGTATAATATTTCTCATTACCATTCCTACCAGCAAAGGCATTACATCGACATCCGCATGACTTCTTGGTAAGCATCAACAAACTTATTACGAACTTCAACGACGGCCTTAAAAGCCACTTCCGACTTTTGCATATTTACCATTACTTCGGTCAAGCTAACATCCTTAGCACCGGCCTCAAACGCCGCAGCCAGCGCTCCTGAGGCTTTTTGAGTACTGTTAACCGCGTTAATAGACTCTTTAAGCATCGCCCCAAAATTAACATTAGAGGGCGCATTAACGGCGAAACTGTCTGCCTCCACCATGCCCGACTTCGCAACGCCGGTCTGTTCCCGCAAGGCGCGAATCTGAGTGAGTATTTGATCAACCTTCATATCTGACATGGTCTATCTCCTTAACCCATCAGGTAACTTTGTTCACGCAAACGCGCCAATTTATAGCGCAATGTGCGGGGGCTAATACCTAGAATTTCTGCAGCTTCTTTTTTAGATCGTCCTAAGCGCAAGGCGTCACTAATAAGCCGACGCTCCTGGTCGCGCATAAACCCATCCAAGACTCGACCACTGCCCACGTCACCGTCATCTGCACGACGCATCGGCGTGTCCGCGCTGTACACTTGATCGTTGATAAAGCTCATTCCAGATTCAAACTGAATATCTTGATCGGTAATTTCATTACTCTGCCGCAGAATTAAAGCGCGCTGAATAACGTTATCAAGCTCGCGAACATTACCAGGCCAGCGGTAGTGCATTAGCTTTTCAATGGCATCTTCAGTTAACACTCCGTCAACGCATTGAATGCTGCTATCGCGCGCCAGAAAACTCAGCGCTAGGGGCAATATGTCACCGCGCCGCGCGGCCAATTCTGGAATATGTAAGGGAAATACATTCAAACGATAAAACAAATCCTCGCGGAACATTCCCGCTCTAACCACTTCGCGTAAATCTCGGTTACTGGTGGCAATCACTCGCACATCCAGATTCAGGGTTTTACGACTACCCAAGCGTTCCAGCTCACGCTCTTGAAGAACGCGTAGCAACTTAGCCTGTAAGCCAAGCTCCATCTCCGAAATCTCATCCAGTAGTAAAGTGCCGCCTTGAGCCTGCTCAAATTTACCCGCATGACTATTAATCGCTCCGGTAAACGCGCCCTTCTCATAACCAAACAGCATCGCTTCAAGCATGTTTTCTGGAATTGCAGCGCAATTCAACGCCACAAAAGGGCCGCTGTTGCGGCGCGAGTTATTGTGAATATAGCGGGCATACACCTCTTTGCCCGCGCCACTCTGGCCGCTAATCAACACCGTTGCATCAGTCATCGCCACTCTGGATGCCAATGTTTTAAGGGACTGCGAGGCGCTATCGGCCACTATCAACTCAGACATGACGCACATCTCCTTCGGCAAAACCTGCAAGCTTATTCTTATGAAGCGTGGCCAACACCGCATGTAGCTGCTGCCCACTACTCAACAATTCTCTACGGCAAAGTTCGCGATAGTATTCAGATGTTAGGGATTTATTGCTTTCACCTTTGCGGCCGGTATCGATAATTTTAATCATGCCCGAACTCTCTATTAATCTCTTTAGCCTAGACATAGCAAGCAATATGCCATCAAAAAAAATACAATAAATACAACATGTTAAACAACAACACGGCGAATTCGCCATTTTTTTGGCGACGCCATCCGACTGCATTGCTGAAAGCTTGACGGTAAAGGCGCGACGCTAAATCAAAGGCAAATCGTCGCAATCACGACAACCCCTGTAATTCAGCGCCACGTAAACAAGTATTCAAACGCAAGGAATGTGCTTCAGTATTGGTGCTTAAGCTGCACTTCGTGGCGGGGATAGACCCCTGCCTTCGCAGGGGTGACGTCGTAAGCATATTTCGTCGGGGTGACACCGCACTGGGTGCAACAGTATGGGTGCTTAGCAGACGTAGCGCAGTCTATACGCAATACGTTAACTGGCATAAATTCTGTGGCTGAGTTTGTGGTATTTTACCCGCTACAGCGTCATTGCTGCGTGGTAGGTTTGCACACAGGCGAAAGCCTTGAAATAGTCGTAAGGAAACTACGTGGCTGCGTCATCCCTGCGCAGGCAGGGATCCATGTGAGCGATAGCGAATGCAGTTGATATAGCACTGAACCAAAAAAAAGTTTAACTAAGACACGCCAAGTTTTTTCATTTTCTCGGCAAGCGTAGTTCGCTGTAAGCCAAGTAGCTGGGCAGCACGAGTGATAACGCCGGCTTCCTTGCGCAGCGCCTCGCTGATAAACCACTGTTCAATTTCGAGCAGATAGCCTTTTAGATCGATTCCGTTATCTGGCAAGGGCGGACGACCTGGATTCGATGTAACATCAAGAACAACTTCATCGTCGTCAGCGTGATAAGCGACAAGTGACGACAGCAAGGCATCCTGATCATCGCGACTCGTATCATCATCATTCTCGGCAAGCCCGAGCATCTGGTATTTTTTAGGAAGATCTTGAGACCGGAGTAGCTTTGCCCCATGAGTAATGGCCAAACGCTCCATTAAATTTTCTAACTCGCGCACATTGCCGGGCCAAGCGTACTGCTGCAATGCTCGCATTGCACTGCTGGCGAACTTCGGGGGCTTCATACCTTTAGCTTCTAGTTTTTTCATGAACAAGGCCATTAAGGCCGCGACGTCTTGGGCGTGCTCACGGAGCGCAGGTACTTCAATAGGAAACACATCCAAACGATAAAAAAGATCTTCGCGAAAACTACCATCACGAACCATTGCTTCTAAATCACGATGGGTTGCCGCCAAAATTCGCACATTACAGTGCTGGGTTTGATTACTGCCCACGCGTTCAAAACTGCGCTCTTGCAAGACCCGTAATAGCTTAACTTGCATCGGCAAACTCATGTCACCGATCTCATCCAAGAATAAGGTCCCGCCTTCGGCCATTTCAAACCGGCCTTTACGAGTAGCTACCGCACCGGTAAAGGCGCCCTTTTCATGACCAAAAAGTTCACTTTCCAATAAATCTGCGGGTATCGCACCACAATTCACTGGCACAAAGGGCTTGGCTTCACGTGACGACGCAGAATGGATCCGGCGGGCCACAACTTCTTTGCCACTGCCGGACTCACCGCGAATAAGCACCAAGGTATTGAAGCCTGCTACCTGATCAATAAGCGCATCAAGTGCTTGCATAGCATCCGACTCCATGGCCTGAGGAACAGCGATATCACACCCACTTGAAATCACATTATTATTTAACTGCGCTGAAGCGGTCATTAAGTCGAGAACCTTTTTCAAGCTCGGGTTGCACATAGCAATGCAATATTGCTAGCACTTAGCCGGCGACCAAAATAATCAAATTAATTAGCCGCTATGATGCCGAATTCAGGTTACGTTTGGGTATAGGGGAAAGCCCTAGGTACTAAAAACCAACTTAGCAATTTAAAGACACCCCGCTACCGCTAATCCATACAGTCAGAATCTTATTTCCAAGATATTGATGGCGCAAGAATTTGATCAGAAAACAAGAAAAGCCCACAAATGGCGAACGCGCACTAAGGCTAAGGAGGGGATTATACGCGCTATCTATGACAGGCTATGGCTCAAATAAACGTCAACGTTACGTACGTTTTTCCGAGACAGATTAGCATCAGTCAACATACTGCTACGCTGTAGGTATAAAATATCCGTCACCTGCTGATCAATGTTTAGAATTGCTTCAATGACCTCAGCCACTTGCTGGCTTTCCGACGGCGCGCAGTCCTTCGCAAAAAAAATATCCATTAACGCGCGGCGACGATACTGCTGGGCAACGGCTTCGGCCCAGTCGTTACTCTCGGCGAGATGCTGAATATTTTCACTCATCAGCAATATGTCGCGAAGTTCGCGCTCGCGCGTGCCGAGCACCTCGGCATTGCGCAGTATTTCAATACTCATTTATCACCTGTTAAATAGCCCGGCTAGCACAATCCGAGCAACATTGATCAAAAGCAAAGAAAGCTATTCTACGAACCGCTACGGCACGAAAAATAAATTATGCAACTTAAATACTATACCAACTCTGCCTGATAACGAGCATTTGATTCCGTACCACTTACCTCACTCGGAATGGCATCCCAAGCTTCTTTTAACTCTTTCAGTAGTGACGAAACCTCGTCGAGCGCTTCTTCATCATTATTGATATTGGCGAGCAGTAAGCGACGATTCATATAGTCGTAAAGATTCTCTAAATTCTCGCTCATTTCGGCATTTACGCTGTGATCGAGACTCATCCGCAAGCCGTCAACAATTGACATAATGCGATCTATAGCAACAATTTTAGGTTGTACATCTTTGCGCTGCATATGCCCCTTGGCCACGGCCAAACGATCTAATGCACCATCCATTAACAATTGTATTAAGCGGTGCGGACTGGCCGCCGCTACTGAAGATTGGGCGCCAACGGATGCGTATGCCTGGGTCGCTCTACCTGCTGAATAGCTCATTTTTCTTCCTCTTGGTAAGCTCTGTATGCCTACCTTAATTGACGGCTCTTCACTGGTTTTCTTTAGTATTATTTACAGTCATTTACGGTGGAAAATACCTACTTGCGGCGCAATAAAAACACGCTTACTTCTTAAACACTGAGCCCGGTAAATTATCTAACTGCTGAGTTAAAAAGGTACCCGTTGCGTTCAATTGACCCAGCAAGGTATCTAAGGCCGAAAACTGCGCCAAATAACGCGCTTCAATTGATGCCACCCGCCGATTTAAGGTTTCACGCTGATCGGCAATGCGTTCTACCTGCTGTTTTAAACCTGCGGTGCGGTTGTCTAAAATGCCTCCACCGGCGGTAATATCGCCTATCAATGCATCTAAACGGGTGGCGTAGCCATTTTCACCGGCAAACACGCCCGCCACATTGGCAAAATCAGCGTCAAGCACAGACGTCAGCTTAGTAGCATCCAGCTTTAGCTTGCCCTTTTCTATCGTGGTTATCCCTAGTTCTGCCAGGGAATCTAAGTCCACGTCTAAACCGCTAACAAGGGTGCCCATTTCCTGACGTATTCTATTCGCCACGCTGCGGGTTGCGGAATCACCCTGCAATAAGCCAGCGGTATTCGCCTCTGGATTATAGGCGGTTAAATCATTCAGGGTTGCGATCAAGCTATTGTAGCCAGTCACGAAGCCTTCAATGCTTTTCTTAACCGCGGCGGTGTCATGCTTTACCGTTAAACTCAGACTTTCACCGGGCTTGGCCGTTTTAACATCAATGGTGATCCCTTCCAGCATGCCCTCAAACTTTAAATTGGCGCTGGTTTGGGTAAAACCGTCTACAACAACAATAGAATCTTTAGCTTCAGCCTTCTGGCTCATTGGGCTAGTTTGCGCAGGATCATAGGCCAACTGGCTCAAATCACCGGTATCGCTTGCACTCGGCGTTACGTCGATTTGTATACTGTTCGCCACGCCCGTTTTACTAGACGAAAAAACCAAATGGGCGCCATCTTGATCGGTGACAATACTCGCTGCTACGCCGGTATTATCAGCGGCCTTGTTTACCGCGTCGCGGATTGCCGTTAGGGAGTCTTCACCGTCGGCAACTGTCACTGAAAACGTTTCGCCGTTCTGGCTAAAGCTCAGCACCCCACTGCCGACCACCGTAGCGCTGTCGGTATAGGCTTGCGACGCAATGGTGTGTTTGGCCGCCAATTGCTCTACTTTTACCGAATATGTACCCGCGGCAGCCGCTGCTGTTGTGGTTGCCGTAAAAACAGCATTATCTGAGGAGGTCGCCGAACGCTTGGTAAAGGTGTCGACATTTTTTAAGGCGCTGAGGCTGTTTTGAAAGGTCGTCAATGATGATTTGAGCGAGCCGAACGCAGATAAGCGCGCCTGAATAAGCGCTTCTTTGGAGGCGAGACGGGTTTCTTGAGGGGCGCGTTCTGCCTGAACCAATTGCGAGACAATACTATTGATATCCAGCCCTGACCCAACACCCGATGCTGTTACCGACGCCATAATGTCTCCTGCACCTGAGGTGCCTTAGCCTGAATTATTTGCGAAGGCTGCCATTAACCTCCTACAAAACCCATGGCCTGCTGTTACTTTGCCACGCAAAAACGTGAACGATTTAGCCATTCAAACACAGACAATGCACGTTATGCGCCAATTAAGCCTGGTCTTCAATCAAACTGCCGGTACCTTCAATAAAAGTACGGGCAATATTCAATAATTCTTCTGGCGGTATCTGCCGTATAACTTCACCCGACTCGGCGTGAATGACTTTTAAAATTGTTCTACCAGTAGTGTCGTCTACCGAAAATTCGAGGTCGCGCTCGCGGTCCTTGAGGATTTCATTGAGTTTGGCAACTGCTTGCGATGTTTTCTCTATACTATTTGTTGAGTCAAATTCTGCCACCAAAGCCATGGCCAAACGGCTTAACTCATTGCTCGGTTTGGTCTCTTCACCCCGTGCTTTTGCGGCATCTTGGGCAGTGCGACTGGGCGCCGCTTGCGAGGAATTCGAGGTAGACGGCAAAGATTTGCCGCCCGGTACCGGCACAAACCGGCCGCCAGCTTGCGTTGCCGCGCCCGCGTTAGTATTTGCCGCCGTCGCACTCGGTGACGCTGGCTTGGCATAGCTTGGCGCTAGCGCTTGTAATGATAAGCTCGTATCCATAATGTAACCTACTCACCCTATCAAACAGTTATACCAGAAACACGAACAGAGCCTTTAGGCCCCGTCGTCTTTCCCGTTAACTCCCTGTCTGGGCCGTTAATTCCCGCCATCCAATGGATGGCGGGTCCTAGCGGGCTGCGACTTACTGCAGCAGACTCAGAGCGGCCTGTGGTAATGCATTGGCCTGGGCTAAGATCGCGGTGCCTGCCTGCTGCAGAATCTGCGCCTTAGTCAGGTTGGCAGTTTCAGCCGCAAAGTCAGCGTCCAAAATCCGACCACGTGATGCCGCCAAGTTTTCAGAGATGGTCTGCAAGTTAGTAATGGTAGACTCGAAGCGGTTTTGGATCGCACCAAAGTCGCTGCGACGGTCGCTGATTGCGGTTAGAGCTGAGTCAACACGGCGGATCATGTCATTTGAAGCGGCTACCGTCGTGACACCTGCAGACGACAAGTTACCGGACACTGCTGCGTCAGTCAGACCTGCACTTGTCGCCGCAGCGCCAGTAAAGGTAATCGCCTCAGAAGCGTAGATGGAGAAAGTGCCATCACCATTATCTTCAGCAAGACCGTTGCTACCCAGTGCAGTGTTGATCGCTGCCACCAAATCTTCGGTGGAAGCGTAAGTGCCATCAGCAACTGCAACCGCGTCAGCATCACCGATTGCGATACTGAAGTTACCTGCGACCGTTACACCTGTCGCTGCAGTTGGCGCTACAACAGCATCACCTACGGTATTAGCGGGTGCCGCCGGAGCCGTACCACCTGAGCCGCCAGCGGTGTAAACGACATTTTCCATCCCTGCAAGGGCGCCCGGCGCATCACTAGTAATAGTAAAGTCTGAGCCAGATCGAGTAGCTGTGGCAAAGCCTGATAGCGCAGCATTTAACTTGGTCTCAATACTAGCAGCGTCCTCAGCCGCACTATCCAGAGTAATTGAATAACTTGCTCCAGCAAAATCGAAGGCCAAACTTCCTGGGGTGGTATAATCCCCTTCTATAGTAGCTGAGCTAAAGGTCGATACAGTCGCTGTACCTGCATCACCAGAATCTCCATCCATCACAACACTTAAGTCACCAGAGACTGCGCTTGCCGTTGCTCCCAAAGAGTTAAGGCGCGTACTTGCAGTCAAATCAAGACTAATAGTCTCACCAACGTTAGAGCCAACCTGGAACACCGCATTACCAAAGGAGCCATCCAGAATCTTGCGGCCGTTGAACGAGGTCTGTGAGGAGATCCGATCGATTTCAGCCAGACGCTGCTGTACTTCCGCGTCGAGTGCACCACGGTCAGAGTTAGAGTTAGTCGCGTTAGCAGACTGTACTGACAACTCGCGAATACGCTGTAAGTTGTTGGTAATTTCGTCCAGCGCCGCTTCACCAGTTTGCGCCAGTGAAATACCGTCGTTGGCATTACGAACCGCTTGGTTCAAACCATTGATTTGGGTGGTAAAGCGAGTAGAGATGGCCAGGCCGGCAGCATCGTCTTTAGCGCTATTAATACGCAGACCAGTAGAAAGGCGCTGCAGCGAGGTGTTCAATGTTTCTTGCGACTTTTGCAGGTTGCGCTGGGCATTCAAAGAGGCAACGTTGGTGTTGATGCTAAGTGCCATGGTAAATCTCCTTTCCACTCTATGCGGTAAAGACGTAAGTCTTTGATTAAGCACCAGTCAAAGTGACTGTAGTTTGCTTTCAATCCAATTAACGGCCGCGTATGAGAGAACTTTAAGTTTTTTTTAGTATTTGTGGTAAATACGTATAAAGGCAGGTTGGAAGTCGAGTGTCAGGCGCTAGGTACCAAGTGCTCGCTTAATACTTGACGGGAGACGGGGGACGCTTTTATTCGCTGCGCTCACATGGATACCTGCCTGCGCAGGTATGACCACAAGATCAAAAACGTCATTCCTGCGAAGCCGGGGGCCCATCTCCACAACCGGCTGGCTCTTTCCCAATACTTTCGCCTGACATCAGACTTAAACCCCTGTTATGACGCAGATACCGCACAACGCAAAGCCATCGTCACTCCTGCGCAGGCAGGAGTCCATCTCTGCAACGGCACAACCGGCAGACGCATTCACAGTACTTACTTACGACCTCTGACTTAAGCCCAAGGTGTAACGTAAATAAAACACAATGCAAAACAACCGTCACTCCTGCAAAGGCGGGTGTCCATCCCAACAACGGAGTAACCGGCTGGAACTTATTCCCCCACGGCCAATGTCTGACCTCAGACCTAAAGCAAGTCTTTCAAGTAGGCGTCGTCCACCTCTGGCTCCGGCGGCTCGGGGTATTCGCCACCCAAAGTCTCCCAACTCCGCAGCTGATACACATAGGTCAGGATTTGCGCCACGGCCAAATACAGACCCCCAGGAATTTCGGCATCGAGGTCAGTACTGGCAAATACCGCCCGCGCCAATCGAGGAGACTCAACAATGGGAACGTCGTGTTCCATAGCCAATTCACGGATCTTAGCGGCAATATTGTCGGCACCTTTTGCTAACAAGGTCGGCGCCGCCATGCGGGCTTCATCGTATTTCAGGGCCACGGCAAAATGGGTGGGGTTGGTGATAATAACGTCGGCAGTGGGGACTTTTTCCATCATCCGGTTATTGGCAGCGGCTTGTTGCATTTCCCGCAGTTTGGCTTTTACTTCTGGGCGGCCGTCAGATTCCTTGTGCTCATCCCGCACCTCTTGACGGGTCATGCGCAATTCCTTGTGGTAATTCCACAGTTGCCAGGGCACATCGATGGCCGCTATTGCGAGCAGCGGCAGGCTCACAATAAAGAAGAACCAAACCAGCAGTGATGCGCTGTTTTTAATCGCCTCTTTCGGCTCTTGCAAGCCCAGGCCGAGAATATCGCCAGCCAGCCCAGAGAGGAGAAATATCGCCGCCGCGCCAATAAACACCATTTTCATAAGCGCTTTGGCTAATTCACCGAGGCTACGCAGAGAAAATAATTTAGCGACCCCCTTAATCGGGTCCATGCGCGATGGCTTAACACTTAAATTAAACGTCCAACCGCCCAAAATGGTCGAAGAAAACACCACGGCAATAATGGCGATTAGCATTAACGGCCAAATTGTCAGTAAACCGCGAACCAAGGTTTCGTAGAGTCGACTCGCTAATTCTCGCTCATCAGCAATGAGAAAGCTCGGCGACAAACTACTCGACAGTAGATCTTGTAATGCCACCGCCAACTGCCCGCCAGTAAATAGCAAAATAGCGGCGCCCGACAGGGTTACCATCATGGTGGTGAGTTCTTTTGAACGCGGCACCTGCCCCTTTTTTCGGGAGTCGGCGAGTTTTTTCTCCGATGCGTCTTCTGTGCGTTCTTGACCGTCTTCGTTCTCAGCCATGATTTACATCCCGAGAAATTGCTCGGCGGCCACAAAGGCAGCACCGAGACCAGAAGACAAAAGTGGCAATAAATTTGGTAACAGGCGATCCACCACCATAAAACCAATTAACATCGCGATTGGGAAGCCCACCGCAAACAAGTTCAAGGTGGGCGCTGCGCGGCTAACCACACCCATCGCAAGCTGCACCACTAACAGTGCAACCACAGCGGGAATAGCCACTCGAATTGCACCGGTAAACAGCTCCGCACCGCGCACAATAACCACCCCAAGCTGGTCGCCAGATAAAGCGCCACCGCCAATTGGCCAATACTCAAAGCTTCGCGCCAATAGATCTAAAAAATCCAGATGGCCATTCATGGCGACAAAGAGCAGCATGGTAAATATCAGTAAGAACTGAGACAAAACCGGCACTTGCACGCCACGCTGCGGGTCGACCATCATCGCAAAGCCCAAGCCCATACCCATGGCGATTAACTGCCCCGCCAAAATGATGGCGTCAAACACCAGCTGAATAATAAAACCAAGACATAAGCCAATGAGAAATTCATTGGCGATAAGGAGCATGGTTTCTATGCCCAGTAAATTCATTGGCGGGGGGGCAGGCAAAATCGGTAGCAGAACCGCAGTAATAAACACCGCCACCATAATTCGAGCGCGGGCAGGAATATAAGCTGCACTGAATAAGGGAGCCGTCATCATGGCACCGCCTACCCGTATAAAAGGCAGCCATGCACTCGCCAGCAAGACGCTGAGCTGGTCTGCAGTAAGCCCCATCACGGTAAGGTCACCCCACCAAGCTCGGGATCATTTCAAACAGTTGGGTGGTGTAGTCTATTAATTGACGCAGCATCCACGGGCCCGCTATACCCAGCACCACCACAAGCACCACCAGCTTTGGAATAAAGCTTAAGGTCATGTCTTGAATTTGGGTGGCTGCCTGAAACATACCAATCATCAAGCCAGCGGCCAGCGCCGACAGCAATAAGGGCGCGGCCAATAACACCGTTACATTCATGGCCTGTCGGCCAAGTTCAATAACCGTGTCGGCGTTCATTGGTAAAAACTCGCCGCTAATGAGCCCATTACCAAGCTCCAGCCGTCTACTAACACAAACAACATAATTTTAAAGGGCAGCGAAATCATCATCGGCGACAACATCATCATACCCATAGACATCAAAACACTGGCGACCACCAAATCAATGACCACAAAGGGGATAAATAATAGGAAGCCGATTTGGAAGGCCGTTTTCAGCTCACTGGTTAAAAACGAAGCCATTAAAATGGCAAAGGGTACGTCCTCGGGTTTGTCAAAGGCATCTTGGCCGGTGATCTCGGCAAAGCGGGCAATGTCTTCTTCACGAGTTTGCCTTAGCATAAAGGCACGGAAAGGTTTAAAGCCGGTTTCAACGGCCTGTTCAAAGGGCATTTCTTCCGCTATATACGGCTTAATTGCATCGTTATATGCAATCTCAGCCACTGGCTGCATAATAAACATGGTGAGAAACAGCGCCAAACTCAGCAAAATTTGGTTTGACGGCGTCTGCCCCGTGCCCAGCGCTTGGCGCAGTATCGACAATACAATCATAATCCGCGTAAACGCAGTCATTCCTAACAGTAACGCGGGCAATAAGGTCAGCGCCGTCATTACCGCCAGCAATTGCAGCGATACCGTATACTCTTGGCCACCCCCCGCTGCGGGCATAGCGGTTACGGCGGGCAAAGACAGCTGCGCCGCGTTGGCGAATAACGGCAGACAGGTTCCTATGAATAACAGCGATTTAGCTATGCGACTCATGATGCACCCCCAGAATCGCCGCTTGGGGTCTTAGGTGCAGATTGTTTGGGCAAGCGCGCTAATAATTTAGCAAAGGGCGAATCTTGAGGAATCACCTCGTCGCTACCTTGTGGCGACGACCAAGTATGCAATGTATTGATCGCCGTTGCGGTACAACCAAGCAGCAGTTTTTCATCACCGACCTGCACCACCAAAAGCTTTTCTTTCATACTCAGCGGAATCTGGCCAACCACCGCTACGCCGGCTTGATTAGGCCCCGCCACCAAACGGCTTTTACGTAACAACCACAGTAAAACCACAATACACAGCGACACCAGCAATAGACTGCCAAGCAAACCACTAATATCAAGTTGCCCCAAGCCCGGCGCAACTGTCGGCAAGACTGGCGTTGCCGCACTGGTCTTGGCCACCGCTAAGGGCTCTACCGTTCCGGCAACGTCCTCGCACCAAGCGGGCAAAGCAATCGCAGCCAAAATGCCACCAAGCCCATAAGACACCCTACGCAATGACACCATCATCCCCGGCGCTCACGCTCTTCTTGGCCCACGACTTCGGTGAGCATAATACCGAATTTGTCTTTAACCACGACAATTTCGCCACGCGCCACCAGAGTATCGTTTACCAAAACATCAAGCGGCGTACCTGCCGCGCGGTCCAATTCAATAATCGCGCCCTGACTAAGTTCGCGCAAATCGCGAATACTCATTTTGGTTCGCCCAACTTCAACAGCGACATTGACGCTGACATCCATAATCATATCGAGGCTCATATCATTACTCATACGTCCACTCCCCGATGGGCTAGCTGCTGGCTTTGTTTGCTGAGCGCTTGTGTGTTCATTTAATTCCTTAATTTCTGCGGCGCTTACCGCCTCTTTTAGATCCGTGGCAGCCGCCACTGGCTCTTGATTATTGACGTCGTCTGTCATGCATCCTCCTCAGCGCTGGGGCCGCTTTTTCGGCACTGGCCCCTCGAGTTTCACCGCTAAATTTCCCTGGTGACTGCCAAATCGACCCCGCATAAACGGCTTACCATCAACTTCCAAAATCAATTCATCTGGCGAGGGCAAATCAATAATATCGCCGACCTTAAGACCGGCGACTTTTTTCAAACTCAGTTTGGTTTGCGCTAACACCGCCACCAATTCTATTGGGGCCGACTCCAAACCTTCCAGTAAACGATCTCGCCAATCATCGCTAGAAGGTTTGCGCTTACTTTGCGCGGGATCACCTAGGCTGTCGCGCACTGCATCAATTGCACTCCACGGCACAATCGACCACAGGCCGCCAACAAAATCACCGATATTAATTGTAAATCGGGTGGCAACTAAGGAATCTGCTTCGCTAATGGTGTCTAGCATGCGCGGGTCGTTGTATTGCGCGGCAATTGTCGGATCAGTTTTTATTACCGACTTCCAGGCACTGGCAATATCCGGGAGCAAAGCGGTGTTAAGCATTTCCATGAAACTGAATTCAGATACCGACAAGGTTTCGCGGTCACCCTGTTGACTTGCGCCAGAACCGCCAAAGTAGCGATCAACCAACTGAAAAACCAACTCAGATTCAAAAGCCAAAAACAAGCTGGCACTCATTGGCAGGCCCTGCACCACAGATAAACTGCAAGGCGCAGATAAGGTGTTCACCATTTCGTCAAACTTCATCACGGTGATTTTATCGGTCTGAACCGAACTCACCGCCGCGACAAACTCCTGCATTCGATCTTTGGTCGCATTGGCAAACTGCGACTGAATCAGCGACAACGCCGGAATAAGGCGTTGCACGGCGTAATCTTGACGAGCGAGATTATACTTGCCCTTACCTGGGCCATTGTCTTCCTCGCCAGCCATAAGCGCCTCGAGCTCTTCCGGATCGAGTACGTCACTCACATTGGCAACCTCATTGCACGACGAACTTGGTAAAGTACACAGCGTCGATGCCGCCTTTACCAGATTCCGTCTTTAAAACGTCATTAATCACCGCCATCGCTTCTTCTTGAATTTTCTGGCGCTGTTCTACGGTGGCAATTGCCTCGCGATCTAACTTGCTAAGAAACAAGAGCAAATCATTACGAATTCGCGGTTCATATTGCTCTACCCGACTAAAAGTATCATCTCGACGCGACATTAATTCAATTTCAATCATCAAAAAGCGCATGCTGCGCTCATTCTGCAAATTCACAACAAAGGACGGCGACAGGCTGTAATACTCCGGCGCTTTCAGGGCTGGAGCAGCAACTACCGCAGCTTCACCGTCAGCTGCGGGCATCGGCCGCGCAGTGCTCTTCATAAACCACCACGTTCCGCCGACCGCTGCCAGCAGCAAAACGAGCACACCCACAATTAAAATAATCTTTGATTTCATACGTTATGATCCACAATCTGCATACAGAGAAAACATAGCTGCTAAACGGGTTATAGCAAGCCCCATGCCAATGAAAATTATACTTAAAAATCAAACGCTTAATATAGATACAAATCCTTACGACAAAACTTTGGCGCCCGCCGGCTTAAAACAACCAAAATTTAAACAACAATATCAACCTCTCTCCAACAACTAGGCTCTTGGTTGCTGCTATAATTCATCAAACATATTAAGGAGATCGTTTAATGACCGTTGCTTCAGCACGACACATACTGGTTAAAACCGAACAAGAAGCGAAAGATATTAAAGCTAAAATTGCTAAGGGCGGCGATTTTGGTGAATTGGCGAAAAAGCATTCCGATTGCCCGTCTGGCAAACAGGGTGGCGACCTCGGCGAATTTCGCCCCGGTCAAATGGTAAAACCCTTTGACGACGTAGTTTTTAAAGAAGCGGTTTTAGAAGTACACGGCCCCGTTAAAACCCAGTTTGGTTACCACTTAATTCAGACTATTTACCGCAACTAAAATAGCCGCAAGCGTCAATAACGCGAGCTCGGACTGCACACTTTAGTGAGGCACTACTAAGGTAGTAACAGGGAGTCTGAGCCAGCAAAATTATTTAGGTAGGAAATCATGGTACGAGCTGACTCGCGCTGATACTCGGGCGTAATAACGCCATGAAAATGATACGACAAGCGCAAACACGCAGTGCCTAGCTCAACCGTTAATGCGCGGGCATTCGGATTGGATGCTGGCAAGACAACATTGACTGACGCCATCAACATTTCAACCTGACGGCCCAAATGCTCAATGGTCAGTTCCAGAGCCTTACTACTTTCATCGCTGGCCATCGCGCCTAAAATCAACATCCGGCCAACGGGGTTACTATTGTGGAACTCCGCGACCGTCTCAGTGATTCGATAAACCATCTGCGGCCATGACAGCCTGCCTAATTGCTGCACCGCTCCCTCAACATGCCCCTCAAGTTTTATCAGATAACGCCGACTCAGCTCATTTAACACGGCATACGGTGTCGGGAAAAAATGGTAGATACTCGTTCGCGTATAACCAAGCCGTTCAGCCAGTTCTGGGATAGAGAACCCAGAAATACCCTTGGCGAGCAGTAGTAGCTCTGCCTCGGCAAGGATTTTCTCAAAACGCGCTTTGCCCCGCAGCTGCTGCGGGGCTCTAGCTTCTGATATCACGGTATGTGGACTGTTCATGGCTAAACACTATCACTTGACAGTCAAAACGTACATAAGTATGTTAATGGTATTCCCATACAATCAGTACGCAATGTTTAGTTAACTGGCTATATGACAATGCCAAACGCCAGTAAAAAAATAAAACCTAAAAATAACTACAGCACCATCCATACCCAGGGCGATACCAGCACAAACGACGGGTAGCACCGATCTTGAGGAATAGCAGATGAACAATAACAGCCACTCGCTTCTACGACTTAGTCTACTAGCTGTCTTTTCGATCAGTGTTGCGGCCTGTGGCGGCGGGAGCACCGGCGCGCCCCAGGGAGCGGTTACTACACCTCCAGTAGTGGATAGTGGCGAGCCAAGTACATTTGCCAGCACCGAACAATATTTTAGCGAGCGTGTCACTCCGCGCATGGATTACTGTCGAAACTGCCATGTCCCCGGTGGCGTCGCCGACACCGACGATGGCAAACGCTTTATGCTCGGCACTAGCAGTAATAGCGACTACCTCAATACCTTCGAGGCGTGGCAGGTGTTGGGTAAGGGCGTCGCAAGCAACCGCATATTAGCCATGAATGCCGACCCTAAATTAGCCCACAGCGGCGGTAAAAGCTGGCCGGTCGGCAGCCCGGCTTACCAAGAAATAACCACACTATTAGGTTGCTGGGACAAGCCTGACAGCTGTCTATTGAAAAGTGACAACACTACAGTCGAGCAGCTGCCCTTGCTGGGCAGCCGTCGCGCCGCGCATCGCTGGGCGGAGTTTTGCGCAAACAATAGCGACGACGCGATACTCCCAGCCGACCCACGCAGCTTAATTCAACCAGGTGTAAATCAGGGCAAGGCAGTTTTTTTTAATGCTTACTGGGAAGATTGTCATGCCAACCTCCCTGCCGAGGAACAACAAGCCAAGACCTGCGGAGAATATCGAAGCCGTCGTGATCGCGGCCTGCAATTTCTCGTCGACGAATTACCCGTAGGTACGGTCTCCGCCGCGGACTTTGATAACACGTGGAAAAAATGGGGCTTAGCATCCCGCCCTGATAATTTTGAAGAGCTGTACACATTGCGCTATGGCATGAACTACGCACCTTTCGATAACCCTTATCCGCGCAATGGCGAAGACCCCAATCAAAGCAACGGCGGCTCAGGCCAATTGCCCTTGGGCCTGCGCCAAAATAAAGACGCCGACGGTAAGTGGACTGGCACCATCGGCAGTGCCGCGTGCTTTCTCTGTCACGGCGGCCAAGTTGGCGATCCACGCAAAGGCGATAGCGTGCACATTGGTATAAGCAATATTGGTTCCGGCAATAATAATTACGATGTACTGATGTCGGCCAAAGATGGCTCGCCTTTCAATGGCCTGGTGTTAGTAGAAGACGCCTTGCCACCAATGGATATTAATGCGGTTTTCAATATTGGCATTAAACAGCGCGGTCAAAACAATGCGGTCGGCGCCTTTGAATTTTTGGTCACCTTACTCGATTACGACTCCCTCGGTGTGAACCCCAACCCCTTAAAAAGTGTGACTGGCGGCAGCGCCCAAGGTGTGCAAGATGTCGCCCACCCCCTCGCCCACACTCAAGACACCCCGCCGTGGTGGAATATGGGTATGCGCCCGCGCAAGTTTTTTGACGCAGGGGTATCCAATGACAGCACACGAATCATCATGGCCGCCGGGCCGGGTGAGCTAAATGAAATTTTTTCCCAAGACGGCGCGCCCTACCGCAATCGTATCGAGTTGTGGGATCAGGACCTAGAGGCTTATTTCCTATCACTTGAGTCGCCGGAGTACCCCGGCGAGGTGAACACCAGCCTCGCGGAACAAGGCGCTATTTTATTCCACAACAAAGATCTTTGGGCGGAAGAAGGCAATGCCGCACACCCTAAACCACTGGGTGGCAATGGCTCCTGCGCATCATGCCACGGCGTGTATTCACCGCGCTTTGCTAACGACCCCAACTTTTTGGAATCACCGGTGTTAGAAGGCGTTGCCGGACATATTTCCCCCCTAAACGTAATCAACACCGACCGCGCCCGCTCAGATATGCTCACACCCACTCTGCGCCAAGGCTGGGACACCACTTATTGGGGCTATACCGACGGCGTTGAGGGTTGGGTCGCACCAGAAGACAAAGACCCACTAACCGAAATGCTAGACGACATGATGCCCATTGCGAGTCGCCCACAAGGCTTATGCGGCTGGGAAAAGGACGTAATCGGTTATCAGGCGCCACCGCTATACGGCATCTGGGCGACGGCACCCTACTTTCACAATGGATCAATACCCACACTCGCGCAGTTACTCGACTCCAGCAAACGGCCCGCAATTTGGCGGCGTGAGATCCAGCAAGACGGCGCTGTGAAAGGCTTTAACCAAAGCATGGCAGCTTACGATCACAACGCCATAGGGTGGAAACACGACGAGCTAGTGTGCGCCGATATTCCCGGAAATCCATTAAGCAACTGCAACCCGGTTGACGATAAAGGACCATCACTGACCCAGTTGGCGCAGAGCTATTTAAACAGCACGCTGAGCTGGGCTGGCTTAGTCAGCATCCCTGACCCCGCTCCCGGTTCTTTTGATAAACGACTTATCTACGACAGCCGAATTTTAGGCAACGGCAACGGCGGTCACAGCTTTAGCGATGTACTCAGCGATGCCGAGCGCAAAGCAATTATCGAATACCTTAAAACACTCTAGTTAATTCATTTCCAAAAAAAAGCCCACTTATTCAGAGTGGGCTTTTTGCGCTCAAGAGCTCAGTAAGGCCTCGGCTTCTACTCCGGCGCGATTTCCACTAACACCTCACCCGGCGTTACCCGGTGACCTTTCTTGACAAAGATATCAACTATCTTACCGGCTATTCGAGCCTAAGCACTATAAATCATAGGCGTAAACATCGAACCCTAACTTTCGCATGCCCAGATTCGACAATAGCATGCTGATCTAGTACCTAACGATTTTCGTAAGCTTTCATGTATCTTAAAAAAATCTGAGGCTGCTGGTATGAAAAAATTTATTGTTGAAAGCTACGAACTGGTAATGGATAGCAGTAAGAACCCCCTTCGCCATCTCGATCTCGCGTCGCAACACTACACTATGCAGGTTCTAGCGTGGATGTGGAGTATGGTGTTTTCACTGAGTTTCTTGTCAATATTCTATTTTCACTACGTATGGCTAGGCCACTTATTGGTATTGGGTGGCATCTGTTTCACGGTAGGTGTGTTCCGCTCCGCAGAAAATACTCGCCTGCAATTAGCCTGGGCACAAAACGAGGCTGTTTCAAAAGAAACGTACAGTCATGCCTCTGCCTGCACTTGGAAGCTAGATAAGGAAGCGTAAAAACTACGTTTTTGAATAGCAAAAGCCCCTGTATGTTTTACCAAAAACGTAAACATACGGGGGCTATCTGCTAACTAAACTGAGTTTTAAAAACGGATTACCGCGCTTATTCCGCTTCTATCTCAATAAGCACTTCACCCGGTGTTACACGGTCGCCCTTCTTAACAAAGATATCAACAACCTTACCGGCAATAGGCGCCTGTACCTCAGCTTCCATTTTCATGGCCTCGGTAACCAATACCGCCTGCCCCAGTTTGACCACGTCACCAAGCGCAACCAGTACTTCCACAATATTGCCTGGCATATTGGTGCTCACGTGGCCAGGCTTGCTGGCAGCGCCGCGACCACCACCGCCCTCAGCCTTGTATTCATTCAAGGCCTCGAACACTACTTCTTCCGGCATGCCATCTAAGGTCATGTAAATATGGCGTTTGCCTGTACCTTTAACACCCACACCGGTAATGGCCACCTGATAGCTTTCACCGTGCACATCAATCACAAACTCGGTTGGTGCGCCGCCGTCAGATACCGGACGCGAACCTCCACTACCAATCGGCTCTAAGACCTCAGGCGTGAGGGTGCCCGCTTCACGTTCAGTGAGGAATGCGCGCCCCAAATCAGGGAACATAGCAAAGGTTAGAACATCTTCCTCAGACTTAGCTAAGGCCCCAACATCAGCGCGCAACTTGCTCAGTTCAGGCGGCAAAAGATCGGCTGGGCGCACATCAATCACATCTTCGTTGCCAATTGCCAGCGCCCGCAAATTTTTGTCTACCGGCGCTGGTGCGGCGCCGTAGTGGCCTTGTAAATAGCGCTTAACCTCATTGGTAATCGTGGTGTAGCGCTTGTCGGCAAGAATATTCATTACCGCCTGAGTACCCACAATTTGCGAGGTTGGCGTTACCAGTGGCGGGTAACCAAGGTCTTTACGCACCGCAGGGATTTCTGCAAACACATCGCCAATGCGGTGTAAGGCGCCCTGCTCTTTTAGCTGGTTCGCCAAGTTCGACATCATGCCGCCAGGCACTTGGTTGATCTGCACGCTAACGTCTTCGCGGGTGAATTCGCTTTCAAACTGGTGGTATTTTTTGCGAACCCCCCACAGCTGGCTCGCAATATTTTGCAGGGCGGGCAAATCTAATCCGCTATCGCGCGGTGTGCCTTTAAGGGCCGCCACCATGGTTTCGGTTGCCGGGTGGCTGGTGCCATTAGCAAAGGCCGACATTGCGGTGTCGATAATATCGATGCCCGCTTCGACAGCCTTGAGCTGGCACAAGCCCGCCAAACCCGAGGTCATATGCGAGTGTAAGGCGAGCGGTACTTTCACTTCGAGTTTAAGCGCCGCAATCAACTCTGATGTGGCCGTGGGCGTAAGCAAGCCAGCCATGTCTTTTATCGCAATGGAATCCACCCCCATATTGACCATGTCGAGCGCTTGCTGCACAAATTTGGCGGTAGTGTGAACGGGACTGGTGGTGTAGCAAATGGTGCCCTGAGCGTGCTTACCCGATTTTTTAACGGCAGCCACCGCCGTTTCTAAATTGCGCACATCGTTCATGGCGTCAAACAGCCGGAAAATATCCATGCCGTTGTCAGCGGATTTTTGAATAAAGGCCTCTACCACATCGTCGGCGTAGTGGCGGTAACCCAGCAGATTCTGACCCCGCACTAGCATTTGCAATTTGGTATTGGGCAGCGCCTCGCGCAGCTTACGCAAGCGCTCCCAGGGATCTTCTTTCAAGAAGCGCACGCAGGCGTCGAAGGTTGCTCCGCCCCACACTTCCAGAGACCAGAAGCCGATCGCATCTAGCTCAGCGCAAACCGGCAGCATGTCTTCGGTACGCAGGCGCGTGGCGATCAGTGACTGGTGGCCATCGCGCAGGGCAACATCGGTGATTAGAACAGGTTTAACTTGGCTCATGATCAATATCCTTTGCGTTATAGGCCAGCGTGGGCGGCAATTGCCGCGGCCACGGCGAGGGCAATATCTTCTGGGCGGGTTTTGTCCGAGTACTGGGTCAGCTCGGGATGGCTTTCAACAAAACTGGTATCGAAATTACCGGCACGAAAGTCCGGGTGTTTTAAAATTTGTTGGTAATAGGTCGCGGTGGTTTTCACACCCTGCAGGCGCATATCGTTCAGTGCCCGAGAACCGCGATTTAACACCTCTTCCCAGGTCAGACCCCACACAATCAACTTTAAGCACATAGAGTCAAAATACGGCGGAATGGTGTAGCCCGTATAAATAGCGGTATCAACCCGCACCCCGGGGCCACCCGGCGCGTAGTAACGGCTAATTTTGCCAAAGCTGGGCAAAAAGTCGTTCTTAGGGTCTTCTGCGTTAATACGAAATTGCAGGGCGTAACCGCGATAAGAAATGTCTTGCTGGCGGTAGGCCAAGGGTAAGCCCGAGGCAATGCGAATCTGCTCGCGCACCACATCTACACCGGTAATTTGCTCGGTAATGGTGTGCTCTACCTGTACCCGGGTATTCATTTCCATGAAATAGATTTGGTTGTCGGCCAGCAAAAACTCCACCGTGCCGGCATTTTCATAGCCCACCGCTTCGGCTGCGCGCACCGACATATCGCCGATATACGCGCGCTGTTCTGGGGTTAACTGTGGCGACGGCGCGATTTCAATCAGCTTCTGATTACGGCGCTGAATTGAGCAATCTCGCTCAAACAGGTGAATGACATTGCCGTGGCTGTCGGCCAGAATTTGGGCTTCGATATGACGCGGATTAACAATGCACTTCTCCATAAACACATCAGCGCGACCAAAGGCCTTGGTAGCCTCGGACACCACGCGATCGTATTGACGGCGTAAATCTGCCTCGCTGTCGCAGCGACGAATACCGCGACCGCCGCCACCCGAGGTGGCCTTGAGCATTACGGGATAGCCAATGGTTTTGGCGAAGCTCACGGCTTCTTCCACGTCGGCCAAGTTACCATCGGTGCCCGGCGTGACCGGCACGCCAGCGGCCGTCATGGCCCGCCGCGCTTCAGTTTTATCACCCATGCGCCTAATGACTTCAGCGCTGGGACCAATGAAGGTAATGCCGCGCTCGGCACAGACGTCAGCCAATTCCGCATTTTCTGAGAGGAAGCCGTACCCAGGATGCAGGCCATCACAGCCCGTTTCTACGGCAAGCGCAACCAATTTCCTTGGGTTCAAATAGCCTTCTAAAGGATCGGCGCCAATATTGTAGGCCTCATCGGCACGCTTTACGTGCAAGGCAAAACGATCTGGCTCGGTGTAGATCGCTGCAGAACGTATGCCCATTTCAGCGCACGCTCGGACAATACGCACCGCGATTTCACCGCGATTGGCGATCAGGATTTTTTTCAACATAGCTGAACTCCCTATTGGGGAAGAATTCCCCCCTAAGCTCGTCTTGCAAGCGCCCAAACAAACACTGCAAAGCAATACACCTAGATTTGTATGCAGCCACCGTACCGAAAAAGCGTTAGAATAAAAAATTAATAATTGTATTGCTCAGTATAAGCAATAGCTTATATCTCGACATTGGCGCTGGGGAATTAAAATGGATGTCAGTTATTTAAACCGCCTCACCCTGCGTCAATTAGACGTATTCTTGGCCGTGTGCCAACATCGCAGCTATTCCAAAGCCGCACTGCAACTGGCGCTGACACAACCTGCCGTTAGCTCCCAGATCCGCAGCTTAGAAGAAGTGGTCGGCCAAGCCCTGTTCGATTATTTAGGCAAGCAACTGTTTTTAACCAGCGCCGGTGACGTTATGCTCCGCGCAGCCAGAGACCTAAAACAGCGCTTGGTACACCTTGAAATAGAATTAACGGAGCTTCATGGTCGCTTACAGGGCAGCCTTAATATTGCCATTGAATCCAGCGCCGAATATTTGTTACCGGCGTATATCAACGAATTCTGTGCACTGCACCCAGACGTTAACATCAGCCTGCACGTCGTTAATCACCAGCGCCTACTGGAGCGTCTTAACGACAATCTCGACGACCTTGCGGTAATGACCCAGGTACCCGAGGGCCGCGCCCTGATCTACACCCCCTTTGCCGAACACCAACTGGTGGTTGTCACTCACCCCCGCCACCCGCTCGCTAACAACACGGCAGTCAGCTTAATTGAATTACTGGAATACCCGGCGTTAATTCGCGAGGCGGGCTCAGGCACTCGGCAAATTTTTGAAAACTTCTGCCGCCAACACGGCTGTATCATTCAACGTCGTCGACAGATGGGCAGTCACCAGGCCATAAAAATGGCACTGGCCAGCCCCGACCACTTTGCCGTGCTTCCGCAAGCCATGGTTGCCCACGAGATTACAGCAAAGCAACTAAGCGCTATTGCCATTGCAGGCTTTCCGATTCGACGCTCCTGGTGCACGGTCTACCCCAAGGGCAAGCACCTAAACCCGCTAACCAAGGCCTTTCACGACTTTCTTCACCAACACAATATTTAGGGCTCAAACAACATTGCCAGCCTGCCGCGACTCCCCTAAGCTCTTAGCCAAAGGAATACTGGATTTGTAAATGGACAAGGAAATCAAACCGGTAACCGCGCTGCTGATCATTCTCATCTTCGTCGCGCCCATTGCGGTGCGCTATTGGGCTGGCGGTGAACACGCACTTGCCAAAGTCGGCGCCTATTTCCTTCAAGAAGATGCCCTAGGCCAACTCAGCTTACAAGCAGACCACCTGTTAGTTAGCGTGGCCGACCACGGCGTTCATGAAGACGTTTTTGACTTCACCCTCTTTATAAACACGCCGGACACTGCCGACATAATGGGTAATATCGCCTATTTCGCGAACAACGACGTACTACTCAGACTCAGTTCGGCCGACTACGGCCCAGACAGCTATTTAAGCTTGGCTAGCAGCCCAAATGCCGACGTTGAAGCCTTACGCCGCAGACTGAGCGACACCAGCAGCAGCCCTGCGCCACTCCTGCGCTGCGACCTCAAATCCAAACGCTGCCAAAACTTCCACAGCATTCAGGCGCCGTGGCGCTACCGCGTCTATATCGACACCACCAACAACATGTATTTAACCGAAGGCACCACCCACAAAGTTCGCGCGTTCAGCGACACGGGTCAGGCGCTCGGCAGCATCGAACAAGGCATACTCTTTCCCAAGCGCATCCGCCCTTATAAAGACGGGCTTTACCTTGTCGACACCAATCACCGCAGCCTGCACTTTTTAAATAAAGCCAGTCACTTCAGCGACACCAAGCATCAGCTTAAATTTGAGCGCGATACCGAGAACAACCGCCAGTGGTTACTCGATGCCGTCTATTTCGACACCCAGTGGTGGCTTATTTTGGCAGGCGATGGCATGCGTAACACCGCGCTCTACCGCGCCAATCAAGACGGCAAAATACTCAGTCAAATCCCGCTTAGCGCAGCAGCAGAGCCTTTCGATTTATTGATACACCAAGGCCACCTACTGGTTAGCGACCTGCACAGCGGCGCGGTTTACCAGCTAAGCCAACACGGCCAACTCATTGACACCATCCATTCCCCAGCCATCGCCAATTACTTTGCAGAATTAGCGGCAAGCCGTGCTTACTACCAAAACATTATTCATCTCTGCCACCTCGCCCTCGGCCTACTCGTTATATGCGGCATTGCCAGCGCAACCATCATTGCCCGTCGCCACCGCCAAGCCAACCCCAAAGTGCGTTATGATCCCAGCGCGCTACCCGCTTATTTAAACCCGCGACAAGCGCTCTACCAACCAAGCGCTAATCCAGAATCTGTCTATTCACTCAAGGAAACCGCAATGAGTAATTTTTTAATCAGCAATATCGAAATCATTCCCGGCAAAAAAGTCACTCAGCACCTTGGTCTCGTTATGGGCAGCACGGTGAGAGCTAAGCATGCGGGCAAAGACTTTATGGCCGGGCTAAAGAATATTTTTGGTGGCGAGTTGGGCGGTTATACCGAGCTATTGTCTGAAGCCCGCACCGAGGCCACCGAGCGCATGACCGAGCAAGCCAAGGCCATTGGCGGTAACGCCGTTATCAATGTGCGCTACTCCACTTCCTCAATTACCGCAGGCGCCTCCGAAATTTTGGCCTACGGCACTGCGGTTTTTCTTGAGGACAAATAATGGAAGCCCTCTTTCAAATTGGTATTTTTGCCCTATTGCTCGGCCTTGGCTTTATCTTCGGTCGCCGCGCCGAAGCAAAACATTATAAAAGCATCTTCGCCAGAGAAGACGCCCTACGCGGCGTAATTGTATCGACAGACCGCTTCCCGCCGGTTGAGTTTATGAACCACCACTCGGGCTTGGTGAGTGGCAATGTAGTGATCTCAGTCGATTATTTCAAAGTCGTCTCCGCTGGCCTACGAGGCATTGTTGGCGGCCGTATACGCAGCTACGAGACCCTGCTCGACCGCGCCCGCCGCGAGGCTTTACTACGTATGCAGGAGCAAGCACATGCCGCTGGTGCCGAGGCCATTATCAACACCAAGATCGAAACCAGCCGCATATCCGGCAATGGCAATAAAGGCATCGCCTCGGTTGAAGTACTCGCCTATGGCACCGCCTTAATCCCCCAACCCGCCAAAACAGGCTAAGGCTGAGATGTCCTTTGCAAAGCAAAATCCCAAAATCCCCGAAGGTATTAACACATCAAGTGAAAATCCCTTAAAGGAATTCACTATTCTGCTCGGCGGAATACTGTTCGTCATTTGCGCCATTGCTGCCCTGCTGCTGATATTTTCACATCAATTGGCACCACACATTCCCTTTCGCTACGAACAAGCCTTAGTCAATAAATTTAGCGAACTCACCAGCGACAATAACAGCACTGAACAGACAATGATCGACGCCGAGCTTGCACTCCAAGAACTCGGCCAGCAGCTCGCCGACAAATCGGCGCTAGCACCCGACATAGAGCTGCATTTCCACCTACTCGATGAGCCCGATGTACCCAACGCCTTTGCCACTTTGGGCGGCCATATTTTTGTCACCACCGGCTTGCTGCGCGAAGTGCCTTCAGAAAATGCCCTTGCCATGGTGCTAGCTCATGAAATTGCCCACATTAAATTTCGCCACCCCGCCCAATCCATTAGTGGCGGCTTACTAGTACAAATATTTTTAAGCATAGTGACCGGCCAAAATGCCGTCGCGCTGCAAGGCACCGTGCAACAAGCGGGCATCATGACCGTGCTCGGCTTTAGCCGAAAAATGGAAACCGCCGCCGACCGTGCAGCGCTCAGCACCCTAGAGCAACACTATGGCCACTTGGCTGGCGCCGAAGTCTTCTTTGAGAAGATTTTAGCCAAGCACCAACAAGCCAGCTGGCAGGCGATATTCGCCAGCCACCCCGATATGCAAAAGCGAATTGAACAAATTAAAAATCGAACAAGCAGTCGACCAAAATTAAAGACAAGCCCCATAGACCCACGACTACGCAACTTTTAGGCATCTACGCCTGAGCAGCCCCAATATAAATTAACCTTAGAAAACTCATCAGATTCAGCCAAATCCGGCACGGTGGTGGCGCGCTGATACGCCAACCATCCGTAGCCCTCAAACTGAAAATTCCGCACCCGCGAGTCGGCAATAAGCACTTGCGGCGCCCGCGCTAAAAACGCCGGTAATAACAGGAAATTGCTTTTATCATATAAAACGTCGGCCACGAGAATGAGATCGTATTGCTCATTACTAGCAAAGAAATCGTCGCTGTATTCCAGCGCTACGCCATTCAAGTCGGCGTTGGCGCGGCTGGCCAAAAGGGCATCGGGGTCGAGGTCGCAGGCAATCACCGAGGCCGCGCCCGCCAGTTTGGCGGCAATACCCGCCACCCCCGAGCCACTGCCAAAGTCCAATATGCGTTTGCCCTGTACAAGATGGGGATTATCTAAAATATAGCGTGCCAACACCTGACCACTGGCCCAGCAAAATACCCAATAGGCGGGGTAATTCATAATGCGCTGGGTTTGCTCTGGACTCAGGTCTTGTTGGGGATAGTCAGCGCTGAGCAGCCACAACTTCATCTCCGGCACTTCCGGCAAGGCAGTGCTCGCCAGTTGCGCATTGGGGATATATTCCTGTAATCGCAAGGTGAGGATCTCGCAACCTGTCGCCGAAGATGCTTGCTGCAAAGCGCATTTCCTTCTATGTTAGAGGTGTGTGTGATGGCGATATTTTAGCGGAGTGTGCTATGAGTGGCCTACCAATAAAGCAATTAGTTCATGATGTTCTGCTGCAAGTTCACGAGGCAGATCAGCACCAACTCATTTACTGTCAAGACTGCCAACGGCCAGTCACCGCCGAGAATTATCGGGTGCAGGTGCAAGGCGAACACCAACATCATTTTGTAAATCCCGACGGCGTGGTATTTGAGCTAAGCTGCTTTCAGGCAGCGCCAGGCTTGATTATTGCCGGTAAAGCTACCGACCACTACTGCTGGTTTCAGGGCTTTGAATGGCAGTACGCCCACTGCGAGTACTGCACCACCCAACTGGGTTGGTATTACGAGAACGCCTTAAGCGAATCCTTTTTCGCCTTGATATCCGGCTATTTACGCGCCGGAAAATAGCCGGCGTTTTCCGGTATACTGGCCGCCAATTCTCTGCAATCAACCAGTCTAATGAGCGCCAGCCCAGAAAACCCCAATGCCGATTTTATTGTGCCCTATTGCGAAGAGGCCATTGGCTATCTGCATTGCGACGATGACCTGCTCATTATCAACAAGCCCGCTGGCCTGCTGTCGGTGCCTGGCCGCCACCCCGACAACAAAGACTGCTTAATTAGCCGCGTTGCCGAGGTCTACCCCGACGCCACGATTGTTCACCGTTTAGATATGTCGACTTCGGGCCTAATGATTATTGCCCTACACAAAGACAGTCACCGCGCCCTGAGCCGCTTATTCCAAGACCGTAAAATCGAGAAAGAATACCAAGCCATAGTCTACGGCGAGCTTGCCAGTATTGAGGGTTTTATCGACTTACCGCTGGCCTGCGACTGGCCCAACCGACCCCGCCAAGAACTCAATTTTGTTTACGGCAAAAAGGCTCAAACCCATTACCTGCGCCAAGGCATTACCGAAGGCGGCCACAGCCAAATACTGCTCACACCGATTACCGGCCGCTCCCACCAATTGCGGGTGCACACCGCCAGCATTGGCCACCCCATATTAGGCTGCGAATTTTACGCCCACCCTGCAGCAAAGGCCGCCGCAGGTCGGCTGTTACTGCACGCCTCGCGCCTGTGCTTTACGCACCCCTACACTGGCGAAATACTGGATATTCAGCACAGCGCCGAATTTATCAATTAAAGTCTACAATGAGCGTTTTGGCGTGCTTATGGTAAAAATCAGGCAGGACACTTTATGGCATGGCAGCTTTTCCAGCGCAAACACTGGCAGGTGCTGGTAATAAGCAGACGGTCAAAAATACGTGATACGCTGCATTGACTTGTTAGCGCCAACTATTTCCGATGTGGCGCGCCGGAAAAAACGCGACATCGCGCCTGTTTCATCGCGACAGCGTTCTTCCCAGCTTACTTTCAGTCCAGCAGCACCACAATATGACCGATCTGTCGATTTACCTATAAAATGTCCTTTTTGGCCAGCTTATGGTCTAGCAGTTTTTGCAGTGCACAAACGAGGGCCGTTATTGGCCGATTCGCGTCGGTCGCCACTGGCAACGCCTGGCCCGTCAGCGATGGCCAGAAGTCACTCATAAAATCAATCGAATGACCCTAATGACGCCTCAAATTCCTTAATCGGTACTGGCTTGCCAAACAGATACCCCTGATAGCGGCTGCAGCCCATACCCATGAGTAGCTGTTGCTGCTCTTCGGTTTCCACCCCTTCGGCAATGACATCGAGGTCGAGGCTATTCGCCATGACAATGATGGTGCGAACAATGGCGTTATCGCTACTATCGACAGCAAGGTCGCGCACGAACGATTGATCTATCTTGAGCTGATCGAGCGGCAGCTTCTTAAGGTGTTGCAGGGATGAATAACCGGTGCCGAAATCGTCCAATGAGAACCCGATACCAATAGCTTTCAATGTATTCATGATTGTAATGATGCCTTCGATGTTCTTTGCCGACATGCTTTCGGTCAACTCTAATTTAAGCCGTCTCGGGTTGACGGCATGGCGATGCGCGGTAGCTTGTATTTGAGCCGCGAAATCGACCTGACCGAATTGCCTGGCACTGACGTTGACCGCCAGAACGAAGTCGCGGGTGAGTGGATCTTTCTCCCATGCCTTGAGTTGGGCGCAAGCTGTTTCCAGAACCCATTGCCCGATGGGCAGGATCAGACCAGTGTCTTCCGCCAACGGTATGAATTGGTCGGGCGGTACCAGACCGCGTTCGGGATGTATCCAGCGGATTAATACTTCTGCTCCCAATGGATGGTGCGAACTGTCCACCTGAATCTGGTAATACAAATGGAATTGGCGCTTCTCAAGTGCTTTGCCTAATTCGCCTTGGAGGGATGCGCGTGCGTTAATGACATCCTGCATTTCCGGATTAAAGAATATCAGCGCGTTGCGGCCTGCCTTCTTAGCCTGATACATAGCAATGTCTGCGCGTTTAATCAGTTCGTTCGTAGATTTGCCAAGATCGCTGAAAAGGGTCACTCCGACACTGAGCGTGCTGTGGTATTCGTGCTTGCCAAGCTGGTAAGGCTGGCTAAGCGTAGCGAGAATTTTTTCGCCGACGGCTTTCGCCCGGATAGCTGCGGCTTCAATGGGTTGCTTCCTCAGGCCTTCCAGTATCACCATGAATTCGTCGCCGCCCAGGCGGGCCACGGTGTCGCTTTTGCGAACACAGCCCTCCAAGCGCTGTGCCGTCTGCTGTAGCAGCAAGTCACCGATGTCATGGCCGAGGGTGTCGTTGATGTCCTTGAAATTATCCAGGTCAAGGAACAACAGCGCACCCTCCCGGCCGGTACGCGCGCTGGAAGCAAGTGCATGCTGGAGCCGGTCTACAAGGAGCCGCCGATTGGGCAGGCCGGTGAGCTGATCAAAGAAAGCTAGGTGCTCAATTTCACTATCGGCCTCAAGGCTGTGTGCTTCAGCGAGTTGCCGTTCGAGCACAGCTTGCTGGTTCAGCGGACGGAAAACCAGGAGATAAAGGGCGGGAGAAATAATCACGGCGAGCACGATGGGATCAAGTATATAGATCAGCTCTTCAAACGTACCGTTCAGGGTGATGGTATGGATATATTCGAGTCCCAGCATGATCAAAAACTCGCCTCGGTGAACTGCCAGCGGGGGCGTACATACCGCTCAATCGCCCGTACTCTGGGTTCGAAGACACACAACGCTGTTCGAACTCCCTCTGGGGAAAGCTGCCAATCTAGAACCGACCTTGGCAGCCACGTCTTGGTCAAACCGACAGCCATTTGAAGGCCAAGAAGCGTAATAAGCGGCCCAACAATAAGCGAAACAAACGGGATTACGCTGAAGATTGCAACCAGCACCAGCAGCATTCCAAAAGTTCGATCACCGAACCGTTCGGTTAGGCTCCGGAGCGTGACTTTGGGATGATTCGTGAACTCAATGAGAGTCAAGAGGACGTCAGAAGTTCGCGTTCGTGGCTTGGCCGGAACGGTGAACAGCCTCGGGGCCCCTTCTGATTTATTTGTCAAAATCTTGAGCTTCCTATAACACTCTGGTGAAACCTAACATTTGTATATCAAGCACGCACGGCTAGCCCAATGTGGCACAGCACAAAAACTAGCGCAACTTATTGGATCTATATTTAAATAAGGGGAATTTGTATTGAGCCGTGCTTCGACAAAGCGTGTATGTGCATATGTAATTATGCTGGGTCTCATATGCTTTGTCTCACTTCCCTATGTAATTTATTTTAAAATCCATTTTCGGTGAGAGCTGGCAAAATGAGCACTCTACTCCCGCAAGCCGAACATAAAGCCTAGCGATGAGAAAATATACCCTTGTCTTCAGCTATACAAGAAGCCTTTAGCTAGCAGTGTGTATGACCGCTATTGTGACGCTGAAGCCAGACATGCCGATGATTTGCAGGGGAGCTTCCTGGCTTGATGAGACGGCTAATCTCTAGCCAACCTACGCAGCATGCCCTCGACGATGCGATGCATGTTTTATGAGACTCTCTGCAGGAATTGAAAAAGTTTCATGTAAGCCTTCTATCATTCTGAGCGTCAGTGGGCGTTTACGCGCCAAAATTTCATAGACCCGATTTTTGCGACCAATCACTGGGACAAGGTCCTCCACTGTGAGGCCTTGCTGTTCCATACGAAATTTAATAGCTTCCACTGGATCAGGAAAATCTATTGGGTAGTGTTCTCGTTCATATGCTTCAACAAGCGTCACAAGAACATCCAGCCGATCACCTTCTGGGGTGTCCGCTTCCGCCACCATTAACAACTCAATTTCTTTAAGCGTTGCTTGATAGTCTGTCGGGGTTTTAATTGGACGAATTTCCATGGGTCACCTCAGATTGTCTGTGCATCAATTTCGTCATACTGTTTATGTGTACCAACAAAACGAATGTAAACCACTTTATATGGATAGTTGATCCAAACGACCAGTCGATACTTGTTGCCGGCAATGTTGAACACAACTCTTCCATCTTTGAGAATACTGGCGCTTGAAAATTTGGCTTTTACCTCATTCGGGGACGACCAATCCGCCTTTAATGTCTCTCTATACCAAGCCATTCCGGGCTCGATTGAATCCCCGTAAGCCGGAGAGATCGCCCAAAAGGCCTTCAAAGTTGAGAGAGCAATAATACGCATGAATATATACTAGTCCCATTTTGGGATCAACGCAATAGACGCTACGCTTGGGCGTGTATATCCGCTAATGTGACTTTATCAACCGTCATCTGGATAAAAAAATCGCCTAAAATGAAGACTCAAGGCGTATATCCAAGTTTTGGCCAATATATGTTTCACATGCTTGGCCAGTTTATGGGTGAACCAACAAACTCCACTTGGCGTAATTAACCAACAACCTAGGCTAAACCTTGACTCCCCACCCCCAGCGCGTATCCTTGGCGCCGATGTTTCAGGTGCTTGCGTCGCATAATGACTGCGCGCAGCTTAAACGGGAAACAGGTGCGCTGCGCTTAACTATTTACACCAGCAATGCCTGTACTGCCCCCGCAACGGTAAACAGAGAAAACTATTCCGTCAGGCCACCTAGGTGCTGACAGCCACTGCGTAAACCGTGGGAAGGCGAATAGTCACTGCGTGAGTTTTATCACGCACTCTGTGAGTCCGGAGACCGGCCCGAAACCAAAGAATAGAACGTGGCGGGGTGTCACACCAGATTCGCTTTTTGGCGCATAGCCATAGCTAAAACCATAGTCTGCCACGCCCCCAGCCCGCGTTTTATTCCCACCTTGTTCAATAGCCGTATGCGGGCGAGCTACGGCGGGGAAATGCTATGTCTGGCCGTATTCAAAATCTAGTCCGAAATCTATTTGCCTTACTACTGCTGCTTAACGCCGCCAGTGCTATGGCGATGAATATTACCGCGATTGTTTCAGACCGCTCGGCACCTACCCTAATAGCGGGCGCTCACCAGCTGTTAGAACAACGCCAAGATTTAACAATTCAAATTCGCACCGTGCAGCAAATAAGCAAGCTAAGCGACGAGGAGCTACAGGCTCTTATCAGCCACAGCGACCGGCTTTTATTAGTGGCGATATTTGGCGAAGACGTGCCGCGTTTATTGGCCATGAATTACCCCACCCAGCAGCTGCGCACGGTATTGCACAGCGACCGCGCCCTAATGCGCCTGCAACGGGATCGTCACGGTGAGATATTTAGTCAGGGCTTGCCAGAGGATATTCTCGGTGACAAAGCCGGTGTGCAAACCGCAGTCGCTCTAACTGAAAGCCAAAAGCAAGCGCCCCGCTACGCCGACTGGTTGCAAGCCCGCGCCTATTGGCTAAACCGCTCGGTGAACAATGCCGCCAGCCTCTTGCAAATGCTGGCCAACAGCAGCGCAGCATACCCCCGCCTAGAAGAAGTTGCGCCCCTGCGTTTTGCCCTGCACCACGGCGATGACGCCGACTGGCTCAGTGCCGCCGAGTTAAATGCCCAGCTCAAGCCCGCACAGCGCACCGTGTGGATTATCGACCACGACACCGCCGACTTAAGCGGCGACTGGGCCTTGCACCAGCAGCTTTGCGCAGCGCAAACATGGCAGTGTGTTTCGGTGTTGGCGGCTTGGGGCCAGCCCAGTGTCGCGGCGTTAGAAACCATTCAAACTGCCATGCGTGGCCCGCTTAAAAATAGCCCTGCGGCTATTATTGCCCTGCAAGATTTTGTGATTGGCGGCGGCGAGGGTCGCGAAGCGGTAACGGCGATTTTAGAAGAACTCAAGTTGCCAATCTTAAAAGGCATTCGCATCAGCGAGTGGTCTAGCGCCCAGTGGCAGCTCTCTGCCGAGGGTATTCCCCGCGACTCAGTACACTACCGCGTGGCCATGCCCGAGCTGCAAGGCGTGTCGCAACCCCAAGTGTTAGCGCTAGCCGCCACCGCTAAAATCGACCCGCGCACCGGCGCCAGTGTATACCGCAGCAAACCCCTTGCCGATGAAATCCAGCGCCAAACACGGCGGCTAGCCCGCTGGCTAAGCCTGCAAGAAAAACCCAATACCGACAAACGCGTCGCCGTGGTGTATTACAACCACCCACCGGGCCGTCACAATATTGGCGCCGACAATTTAAACGTGCCAGAGAGCCTGCTCGAAATACTCCGCGCCCTGCGCGCCGCTGGCTATCACACTGGCGAGCTGCCCGCCGATGCCGACGCGCTACTCGACGTACTCCAAGCCAAAGGCGTGAATTTACCAGAAGACGCCGCAGCGCTAGAAGCCATGGCTGGGCAAATTAATTCCGTCTCCAGCCACGCCTACCAGCAGTGGTTTAACACCCTGCCCCCAGCAGTACGCGCAGAAATGGTCAACGGCCCACTCGGCGAATTACAGCAAAGTTTACAGACCCAATTGGCCGCACTGGCCGAACTCAGTTCGGTTACCGAGCGCCAAGATCAGTTAGCGCTAATTCGCGCCCGCATGGAAAACACCCTCACAGATTTACACCACGCCTTAGATGGCGTGCGCCACACCGGCCGCAGCCGCGCCTTAAATTTACTCGCCCAACTGGGCGACGAATACCAGAATTTATTAGCACAGGCGGCCAGCGGCCAAAGCCTAAATTGGCAAGCCAACCAAGAACTCAACCGCGCCTTAATCGACATGGGGATTGAAGGTATTCGCGGCTGGGGTAAAGCACCCGGCAAGGTGATGGTGTGGGACAACAAGGTGCTCATTCCCGGTGTGCAATTCGGCAATGTTTTTCTTGGCCCCCAGCCACCGCGGGGCTGGGAGTTAAACGAAGAACTGCTGCACGCCAATATGTCCTTCCCGCCGCCCCACCAATATTTGGCTTTTTACCATTATTTGCAGGACGTGTTTAAAGCCGACGCCCTTGTTCACATTGGTCGCCACTCTACCTATGAATTTTTGCCCAAGCGCAGCGTGGGACTTTCTGCCAGTGACTACCCCAGTATTGCGGCGGGAGATTTACCGGGCATTTACCCCTATATTGTCGATGGCGTTGGCGAGGGCATTCAGGCCAAGCGCCGGGGCTTAGCGGTCATGGTCGATCACCTCACGCCACCACTTGCCGCCACCGAGCTATACGACAAGCTGCTCGAACTGCGGCAATTAATTGAAAGCGCCGAAGCCGCCAGCGACGGTAGTACCAAAGCCCGCGCCATAGAAACCCTGCGCCGCAAAGTAGATGAGTTTAATTTACGTGACGAACTTATTGCCAGTATGGACGAAGAACTGCAAGTGCGCGGCGTTGGCTTTGATGAGATTGACGACGATTTCTTACTCCACGAAATTGGTCACTACCTCACCAAGCTCCAAGAGCAATTTATGCCCTTGGGCCTGCATGTGTTTGGCCGCGACTGGCAGCCCAAGGCCATCGACACCATGCTCAATTCCATGCTGCAGGGCGAAGCCGCCGACAGCAGCAAGCGCAGCGACTGGCTGAGTAAACTCAGCGCCTCACCCGCCGCTGAAATGCGCGCCCTGCTCAACGGCCTTAACGGCCAGTTTGTGGCGCCCGGCAAAGGCAATGATCCCATTCGCACCCCCGAGGCCCTGCCCACCGGCCGCAATTTTTATGCGCTGGACGGCAGCCTCTTACCCACCCGCGTTGGGGTTGAGGTAGGCACGGCACTGGCCGCCAAAGTACTGGCTGGCGAGTCTGGCGTCGCCTTTGCCAATACCGATATTGCGAATAATAAGCAGGGCATTATTTTATGGGCCTCCGACGCCGTGCGCGACGAGGGCGCGATGATTGCCTTTGGCATGAAGCTGCTCGGCGTGCGGCCCATTTGGAATAGTCGCGGCATCATTAAAGGACTAGAGCGCCTGCCCCTTGGCCCCGAACAGCCCCGCCGTTTCGATGTGGTCTTTACCACCTCGGGCTTATTCCGCGATCTCTACGGACAGCATTTATTGCTGCTCGACAAAGCAGGATTACTCGCACTGGATGCCAGCAGCGACTTAATTCGTCGCGACTATCCTGCGCTGAGTTTGGCCCTGCAAGCAGCGCTGGCGCCCTTAGACGAAGCCCAAGAGGGCGGCAGCGAACCGCTAGACAAAAACCAAGTTGCCAATAACTGGGTGAACGAGGCGCGGGAATTACTCGCCGCCAGCCCCGCAATCTCGGCCGCCGACCTTGGCCGCCAAGCCAGTGTCCGAGTATTTGGTATTGCGCCAGGTGCCTACGGCGCAGGGGTTAACCGCATGGTTGAACGCAGCGGCTCGTGGCAGGACCGCAGCGAATTGGCCGAGGTCTTTGTTAAACGCATGGGCCACGCCTACGGAGTGGGTTTACAGGGCGAGTCTGCGCAAACCCTGTTCCGTCGCCAGCTCACGGGGGTGTCACAAACCTATCTGGGCCGCGCCAGCCATCTTTACGGTTTAATCGACAATAACGACGCCTTCGACTACCTCGGCGGTTTTAATTTGGCGGTGGAAACCGTGAGCGGCAAAGTACCGGCCAGCGCGGTAATCAATCACGCCGACAACCGCAATTTGCACATCGACACCCTGCCCGAAGCATTACTGTCGGAATTGCGTGGCCGCTTCTTTAATCCCCAGTGGATTAAGCCCCTCATGGCCGAAGGCTACTCCGGCGCCCGCACCATGGGCAGCGAATTTATTGAATACCTCTGGGGCTGGCAGGTGACTAGCCCCGACATTATCAATGACCGCGTGTGGGAAGAAGTGAAAGCCATTTATGTGGACGACGCCATGCGGCTCGGGCTGGCGGAATTTTTGGCCCAAGACAATAACCGCTATGTGCAAACCAATATTTTGGCGGTAATGCTGGTCGCCATCGACAAAGGTTTTTGGCAAGCCGACGCCGCCACAGTCAAGCAATTGGCCGAGCAATTTAGCGACAATATTATTGATCACGGCAACCCCGGCAGTGGCCACACCCACGCCAACCACCCCATGTACGCACTGGTAAAACAAAAGCTCAGCCCAGAGCGCGCCAAGGAGCTTGAAGCGGTACTGGCCAAGAGCCGAATGACACCGGAAGCACCAAGCACTAACTCGCCCAGCCATATTCAGGAAGTACAGCTAGACGCGAATACTACTGCGCAAATTAGCCAGCCGGCGACCGCGTCTAAGCAGGAATCAGCAGCGGCGTCAGCTGAACAACAATCACCAACCAGCGCCATCAGCCCCTACCTGCCATGGCTATTCGCAGCGGGAATATTATTGCTTCTCAGCGGCCTGTGGCGCGGCCGTCAGCCTAAATTCTAAATGGAGTTCACTATGGTTTCCGGATTATCTCAAGGGCTTATGCATCAGATCACCTCGCTGCTACTGGAGCCGGTGATTTGGGCATTATTATTTTTTGTCGCGTTGGCGATTTACGAAGCGGGCATTTGCATCGGCGAGCGCTGCGGCGGCATTCGCAAACTCCGCGACGCTGGCAACCGCGACGCGCTGGTACTCGCGGGTAAACGCCGTATTGAGCGCGCCGACTTTATTACCCGCCTCGCGCCGATGCTGGGTTTGATGGGCACCTTAATACCTCTCGGCCCAGGCCTAGCGGCGCTTGGCGAAGGTCAGTTGCGCATTCTCACCACTGCCATGACCGTGGCCTTCGACACCACGGTGATTGGCCTACTGGCTGGCATGATCGGCTTTGTCCTCGCCCGTCTGCGCCGCCGCTGGTACGACCAAGCCCTGCACCAGCTTGCCGCCTTGGGAACTACGCAACATGGATAAGTGGCGCGACAGCGAATTTCTCGACAATAACGACGACCCCCTTGGCCCGATGGCGAATTTGGTCGATATTATTTTAGTGTTTGCCTGCGGGCTTATCGCAGCGCTGGTTTCAATGAGTCCTGACCTGCAACAGCATTTTAAGACTGAGCCCCAGAAACAGGATATTTCACTAGGCAAAGAACTGCCGAGCGTGCCAACAACAGTTCAGCAACAAATTCAAAATGGAGACGGCTACGAGGCGCTGGGGCAGGTCTACCGCGACCCTAAGACAGGGAAATTGATTTTGATTGGTGGCAGTTAAAACTGGACTTTCGTCCGGCGTTAGCTGCCAAGCATATTAATAGTCAAAGATATGCTCCAGCTCAATTTGCTGCTCGCTTGCCTTGCTGGCAAGCGCTTCAAGAAAGCGTGTTAAATCTGCGACGCCAACTAGTACAAAAATCCGCTCACGCTCATCATCAGACACCAATACTGACCTGAATAACTCACGACCCGCTAGGCCCGACACATCGGCACCCGCCAAGCCGAGCAGTGACACTACAATTTGGTGGTTGCCAGAAATATCACTGATCGCCCACTCATCGCTAGCAAAGCGTGGCATTGTTTTGGTGAAGTCGCCCCGGCGGGGAACAGACATTAAAAAGTCGTCGCCTCCCCCGGCAAGCATCTCGACGCCATCAGGTTCTTTTGGCAATCGAATGCTATTGCTGATGACACGTTGAGCCGTAAGGTAAATCCGTTTATCCGTTTCGCCATAAGTGGATTGGGCGGCGTATTTAATGGCCTTGGCGTACAATGATTTCAAGCCAAACTCAGCACTGAAGAATAACTTGCGCTCCCATTTACGCAGAGGATGATCGCCCCACAAACTGGTTTCCGCCCAGAGCCGATCCCGCCAGCCTGCAAAATCAAACTCATACCACGGCTCGTCATAAATAAGTTCACTGTATGCGCGGTGGGCCTGTTGGATAAGCTTATCTTCCTCGGTGTCTTCACCACTCGCGGTCCAGCGGGTGAAGCGGCCGATGCTGCCCTCATATGCGCCCTTGGCTAAATATTCTAATGTCGTGCTAATACCAATAACCCGCAACATGGTGCGGTATTCCGTATTCGCTGGGTAACTCTGCCGACTAATGGCAATGGCCCTATCGTAAAGCACCCAATATTCCTCAATGCTTTCGTAAAAGGGGAAATTGCTAGGGTCGCGGCCCTGCGCTAAATAGTCGGCATATTCTTTGGGCTGGAATACTAAATACCATTCAGGGATCGTCAGAAAAGTTTGTTCTTCGCTGCGATAGTAATTACCTAGATCTGTTTTGCTTTGCGCCAGTAAATCCCGATTTTTAGGATAGTATTTTACCCAAAGTAAATTCACAAAGCGGTTGTTTGGATCGAGCCGACGCTTGAGTGCAAAATAGTCTGTCGCCTTGGGGTAGGCCGCCAGAAATTGTTCCGGACTAGCCTGCAGCTGATACGGCAAATAATAGGCGCCGCCCAGACTAATGGCAGCGTCGATCATCTCGCTGCTCCACACGCTCACCGCTTTCTTTGCGGCGGCGTCAGTGCCTTGGCGGTAGTACACAACAAACGCAAAAACCTCGGTTTTAGCCCAGTTGAGTATGGTATTGGGATCAGCCTTGGCGTGCCGAACGCTGACGTTGATAATATTGGCTTTATTGCGCTGGAAGATATCCCGCATCTGCACGTGAAATTCATCAAAGCGCTCTACCGGTACAAAATATTCACGCAGGCCATAGCTGTATTCCGAACGATCTTTTGGCTCCAATTCAGCGACGTCGTAACTGGCCTCGTAATTTCGCCACTCAACCCGCTCCGGGTAATACCAAACCGGGTCAATGATGTGTTCGCGCGTCCATTTTCCAAAGTTGGAGCTAGCAACAAACTCCGCCGTTTTAACCTGCCAGTAGTAGTCTTTATCTTCGGGGATTAATCGCTCGGCAACCGTTGGCGATTTATCGGTCGCAAGCCAGCTCACGTCGCGCAGACGATTGTAGTGCGGAGGGTAAATGTCGGCGTTGTGAAAAACCACATCGCTGTTGTCGCGCACATTATCACGAAAGTGTTGGGCATAGTCTTCAGTAGCCATTACTCGCACGCGGCGCTCTACAGCAATATTGTCTTCGAGCTGCAGGGTCGCCTCGACAATTACGCCTAAACCACCGTAACCGCCAATGGCGCCGTAGAAAATATCCGCATTGGTATTCGGCGAAGCGTCTACTACGCTGCCGTCGGCGAGCAGTAATTTTAATCTCAACACGGAGCCAACCAGGGGGCCCTCACCAATATAACGGCCGTGAACATTGACACTCAAAGAGCCGCCCACAGTGAAATTGGCGTAGGTTTGCATGATTTTAATGGCTAAATTATGCGGATCAATCGCGGCCTGCAGATCCCGCCAGCGAATACCCGGCTGAACAGTAACTGTTTTAGCTGCGGTGTCAATATTCAGCACCTTATTAAAGCTGCGCATATCCAGGTGAAGACTGTCTGGATAAGCGGTCTGACCGCCTTGGCTAAAGCGACCACCACCAATGGAAACACGGCCCGATGTTGACGCCAGCACGGCCTGCACATCCGCAATTGACTCGGGGCGAAGCACCTGCCCTACCCGCACTGCATTTAATTTACCAACGTTATTAACGGTCAGCGGCAATACCGGCGGCACAAAACTGTCGTCGCCACTGCGTAATACCGTCACCGCAGTGCTTACGGCCAAAACGACTATTAACAGGATAAGAATACTTGCCAGAACACGGAATACCCGCCAAAGTAATTGTGCTGGATTGACGCGATTGAACCGGGATCCTTTTAGCTTATACAAGGCCTAAACTCCAAATTTTTATATGAGTTGAGCGTGATGAAAAAAACAACAATAAAACTGGTATCGCGACGCCAATTCATCCAGTTTCTGGCGTTGCTCGGCACGGTTGTCGCCACCCCCGCACGGGGTCAAGCGCCTACCATCAGCACTGCGCCAGCTGCGCCATTCCCACGAGCAATGATATTGGGGTTGGCAACTTCGCCTATATTTACCGCAACCCCCAGCTTCGCGAAGAATTTTTTGCCTTCTTGGTCAAGGTCTTCCCTCTATACCCAGAACAGCAACTTCATCAATTAATTCAGGCCGCCTCAGAAGTTTATAACGCCGACGAAAATGTGTATCGTCAACTGCAAAAAAAGTTGACAGATATTAAGCCGTTTCTTGGCGAATTAACATTTTCGCTACCGGCTTTAAACAAACAAAAATCGACAATGGCTGCACAAACACTGCAATTATTAGATAACGTTCATCGTTACGAAGGTTATTTAGAGATTGGTTCAACCGGGCGCTATATTGACGCACTCGAAGAGGACTTCAATATTGTTGGTGAACGCTATTTTCTTGCCGAAAAAGCGCCGAGCTATTCCTTAAGCAACATCATTGATCGCAATCAAATTTGGCCGGCCGGCGCTTATCTTCCACTGGCAGACTACCGGCCAGACATCGGTAGACATATTGCCAATAACTCTTTAGATCTCGTCACCGTATTTAATGGCCTGCATCATTGCCCAATTCCACTGAGGGAGGAGTTTTTAAGCTCGATTCGTGACGCAATGAAACCCTGCGCCTATTTGGTGATTCGCGACCACGACGAAAGCTGGACGTACAACGCCGCTGAGTTACGCCATTTTTACAGTTTAAGGTTCTTAGACAATTGGCTGAGTAATTCTGGCTTTTTAGGGGATGGCCGCCGACTTTATCAAAGTGGCGACCCCACCCATAATGCCTTAATGGTATACCGCAAAGCCTAATTCTCATTCCGTAACGACACCGGTTTCTAAGATTTGCGGTCTTTCCCAAATCTGCTGCTAGACTCAAGGTAGCAAGGGAGACTTCGCTATGATTGATATCCGCAATAAAGAGCAGGGTTCAGAGATTATCCTACGCCCCAATTGCTCGGCAGACTGGTCGGAAAACCGGCGTATCATTCAGACCATCATGCTTTTTAATGCCGTACTCGGCATGTGCTTTGCTGCTAATGGGGCGTGGTTGGTTCTACCGTTTATCGGGCTAGAAATGCTGCTGCTATGGCTAGTGCTCGCAGCGGTGTTCCGCAAGCTGCAAGCCCAGGAGGTTGTCAGTCTTGACCCGCAAAACCTGAGTATTGACGTTGGCCATCACTGCTGTGAGCATCATTGGCAGTGGCCAAGGCAATCCAGCTTCGTCTTAGTCACCGTTCTCCCCCACCCTTGGGATCCTTTGCAAATCAGTATTAGCCATTGCGGCGAGTGCGTGAGCATTGGAGATTTTTTAAATAAAGACGATAGCCGAGAATTACTGAGCGCACTGCGCAATAACGGTCTGCCGGTCAGGCATTATTGTGGCCTGAGCACCATAGAAGCCTGAGCGCCTCTAAAAACAGCCTTTACCCGACAGGGAGGCGATGTTAAAACTCTTAAGTTTTAGGGCAGTACGTTGATTGCCAAGCTACCTAAGCCGGCAATCTCACCTTCGCACCGACCCGCCTGCAGCGGCAGCATTTGACCAATTGCACCGGTTAATAACCACTGATCTGGATAAATAACCCAGCCCTGCGCCACTCGGTCGTTAATTAAAGCCAACAAATTCTGCCATTGCCCACCGAGTATATCGCCACTGACGGCCGACAATATCACGTCATTATTGCAGCTCAGCTTAACGGCGAAGGTGTCAATATCAAACCCCTTAGTGGACGCTAAGTTCTGGAGCGCTTTCGCCTCGCCTACGACAAAACTGTGTGCTGCAGCATTTGCGCGCACAATACCTAAAGCGCCCTCGGCTGGACTACGCAACAGCCCCAGATCCGGCAATTCAAATGCGGGCGCAACGTCGGCAATCAGCACTTTTAAACTGGCAATATCGGCAATTTCACCGCTGACGGTTTGTGTTAACCGAAAAGCCATTTCCAGTTCGATCATTCCGCGACCAAAGACCGACAGCTGTATGGGCTTTTCACTCGCAATTTTTGTATAGGGGGGTAAAACCCCAAACACCGCGCGGTCACTATTAAACCTTTTCTGGCCCGCGCTGGAGGTTAGCCCGGCTTTAAAGCCAGCGGGACTAAGACCATCTAAACGGATAAACATGGCATCGTGCTGCTCTGCATAGGCACGCCGCCACGCGTCTTCACTAAAAGACTGATTCTCTGCACTCGACTCTGGTGCTAATGCGTCTTCTTGTGCCAAGGCCTCGGCGTGCACCATTAGCGATGCGCCGCCAACAAACAAAAGAGTTCCCATCAACGCGAATCTCATTGCGCTCGAAGCCTGTTTTACTACAATGCACAAGCCTTGCATTCCATCACCTCTTTGCTTTTTTGGTAAGTATTCAATCAGACAAATAATACTCCACCGTAGAGACCACCCGCACCTTTTTAACGTGGGGATTATTTTTATCGCGATCTTCAATAGTGAACTGCCCCTGCGAGGCGCGTTTAATCTTACCCAAAACACTATCAGAATCGGCGGCAAATTTCTCAGCCACAGCCCGTGCTTCCCGGGTCGCTTCTTCGATCATCGCGGGCTTAATCTCGTTTAAGCGGGTAAATAAATACTCGGTTTGCGCTTGATAATTATTGCCGGTAAAGGCAATACCCTGCTTACCCAGTGCTGATAGCTGCTTGCTCACCGTGCGCACTCGCTCAATATCTTCAGAATAAACCGTTACCGTCTGCTCGGCGGTATAACGGAACTCCGCATTAACATTGCCGCCGTATTGCTGGGCAGACTTATCCGTAATTGCTGGGGCCGACACGGTGACTTCCTCAGGTTTAAAGCCCTTTTCCAACAAAAATCCTTGAATCGTTGCAATGCGCTGATCCAGCAAGGTATAAAGTTTGGGAAGATCATTATTGGCCTCAGTGAACAAAATAGGCCAAATCACGACGTCGGCTGGGTATTCCCGCTCAGATAAGCCCTTTACCGCCACACTGCGCTCCAATTGGCGGTAATCGACGGCTGCTTTACCCATTAATAAGCCAAAAACAGACAATCCCAATACCAACGCCAGCCCCAAAATCACTGCACTTTTACTATTTTCATTACTGCTATTCACAGTCAACTCCTTGTTATTACCGATTAATCCACTTGTGCTATGGGCGCCAACAGACCGCGGGTCAAATCCAATAAATCCTGTGCCGCTAATTCAATCTCCAAGCCCCGCCGCCCGGCACTCACAAAAATCGTGGCAAACCCCGCCGCTGACTCGTCGAGCACGGTCGGCAATTGCCGTTTTTGCCCGAGTGGGCTTACCCCACCCAGCACATAGCCGCTGGAGCGCTCAACATCGGCCGGCGCCGCCATTGCGACCTTCTTTACCTTTAAGGCTTTCGCCATGGCCTTTAAATTTAGCTGCCCCGCCACCGGCACTACCGCAACCGCCAAACCTTTAGGCTCTTGAGCTACCACCAAGGTTTTAAACACCTGCGCAGGATTCAAGCCAAGCTTCTCAACCGCCTCAAGACCATAGGAATGACTAGCAGGGTCGTGACTATACTCATGCATGGTATGGGTAATTTTGTGCTTTTTGGCGAGGTTAATGGCTGGTGTCATGTGGGTTGCTCCCTGCTATCTCAGATTGACTGTTGTGCTATTGCGGAGTTCCCGTCCGACGTCTGGCGTCTGACGTCGGACGACCTCCAGCCACGATTCCGCGCCACTAATCACAGAAACATAGGCGCCAGCCCCCCAATCCGGTAAAATGCGCCGCTTAAAGCATTTCAGAGGTTTCTATGACCAATCCCAAAGTCGGTTTCGTGAGTTTAGGCTGCCCAAAAGCGCTGGTGGACTCCGAGCGCATTCTCACCCAACTGCGCATGGAGGGCTACGATATTGTGCCCACTTATGATGACGCCGACGTGGTGGTGGTCAATACCTGTGGTTTTATCGACAGCGCTAAGCAGGAATCGCTAGACGCCATTGGTGAAGCCCTCAAGGCAAACGGTAAGGTTATTGTCACTGGCTGCATGGGCGACGACGCCAAAATTCGCGCAGTACACCCCAATGTATTGGCGGTTAGCGGCCCCGCGGCTTACGAAGAAGTGGTCGGCGCAGTGCACGAATGGGCGCCGCCAGTAGTAAACCACGACCCCTTTGTCGATTTAGTGCCGCCCCAAGGCATTAAGCTCACGCCCCGTCACTACGCCTATTTAAAAATTTCCGAAGGCTGCAACCATCGCTGTAGTTTCTGCATTATTCCGTCGATGCGCGGGGACCTAGTTAGCCGCCCCATTGGTAGCGTGCTCGAAGAAGCAAAGCGCTTGGTTGATGCCGGTGTGCGCGAGATTCTGGTGGTTTCCCAAGATACCAGTGCTTACGGCCTAGACACCAAGTACAAGCTCGATTTCTGGAATGGCCAGCCGATTAAAACCCGCATGTTAGAACTGTGCGAGGCGCTGGGCGAAATGGGTGTGTGGGTGCGCCTACACTATGTTTACCCCTATCCCCATGTCGACAATGTCATTCCGCTCATGGCCGAGGGCAAAATTCTGCCCTATTTGGACATTCCTTTTCAGCACGCCAGCCCCAAAGTGCTAAAGGCCATGAAACGTCCAGCGCATCAGGAAAAGACCCTCGATCGCATTAAAAAATGGCGTGAAATCTGTCCGGATCTGGTGATTCGCTCAACCTTTATCGTCGGTTTCCCCGGCGAGACCGAGGAAGACTTCCAAATTCTGCTCGACTGGCTACAAGAAGCTCAACTCGACCGCGTCGGTTGTTTTGAATACTCGCCGGTCGAAGGCGCCACCGCCAATGATCTGGAAGACCACGTTCCGGACGATGTTAAAAAAGACCGCTGGCAGCGGTTTATGGTAGTCGCTCAAGAAATCTCTGCCCAGCGCCTGCGCGCGAAAATCGGTACTCAGCAAGAAATTCTCATCGACACCGTAGATGAAGAAGGCGCTATTGGCCGCAGTGTGGCCGACGCCCCTGAGATCGACGGCAAGGTTTACTTAGACGGCTTCACCGACGTGAAACCCGGCGATGCCTTGGTGGTAAATATCATCGACTCAGACGACTACGATTTGTGGGCTAAACCCGCTTAATGAATCTGCTGCTACTGCAGCCTGAAGACTTAGGCAACCATACCAATTGCATTAGGCTAAACGATGCCCGCGCAGCACATATTCGCAATGTGCTGCGCGCCGCAACTGGTGACACCCTCAAAATCGGTTTACTCAACGGCCTCACTGGCAGCGCGACCATCACCGCGATGACTGACGCCGGTATTAGCCTGGAATTTGAACTGCACACCCCGCCACCGGCAAAACTACCCCTAACACTGCTCTTAGCCCTACCCAGACCGAAGATGGCCAGACGAATTATTCGCGCCGCCACTGAATTGGGCGTAGCCGAGATCATTCTGTTAAACAGCTATCGCGTCGAAAAAAGCTATTGGCAAAGCCCGCTAGTCAGCGACGAAACACTGCACAAAGCCATGTTGGAAGGGCTGGAACAAGCTGGCGACACCCTATTGCCAATACTACGAAGAGCCACCCGCTTTAAACCCTTTGTTGAAGACGAACTGCCAAGCCTACTGGAAGACAAAATGGGCTTACTAGCGCACCCTTATGCCAACCTAGGCCCACCACAATCTGTTAAACAAAATTGCCTACTCGCCATTGGGCCAGAGGGCGGCTTCATTCCCTACGAATGTGACAAACTTATCGCAGCTGGCATGCAAAGCTTTAGCCTTGGCCCACGTATTTTAAAAACAGAGACTGCGGTATCTACCTTGATCGGGCGCTTATTTTTATAATCCTAATTTCAGCACAATTTACCGCAGAGCACGCTCCAGATACTACAAACGGTCCTGACCAACAAACATTTCATCACCCACCGAGAATCTCGGCGCACCAAACTCATGGCGCTCTATGGCCTCATTGGCAATCGCTTTTAAACGATCTTTCACCGCATCTTTCTCGCATATGGCAAGTACCGCTGCCAGATCAAAGCCTGCAGAAACCAAAACCTCGTTCACGCCTTCTGGCGCCGTCATGTCTTTTCCGTCGACCCAAAGTGTCGTAAAAACGGCGCTGATGTAGTCATGAAACCTCTGATTGAAATTTCTATACGATCGTCACTCTGCTAAAATACCTATTTTACCGCCAAGTAACAGGATCAACCCATGGCCTTTACTGATAAAACCGCCGTACCCTACAGCGGCGATGATCTTGTTCGCTATATTGAAAAGGCTTTACAAGTTAAGCCCCCAGCCTCACGCATGGTTAGGCTTGTAGACAAAGTCATTAAGCGGATGTTCGAGCCCAAACTTATCGGCACTGAGAATATCCCCAAGCAACCCTGCCTATTTATTGCCAATCACGCTATTTACGCTGTAGACGGTCCGATTATTGGCCTGCCAATGCTCATGGAACAAAAACGGTTTTTACGACCGCTCAGCGATAAATTCTTGTGGAACTCACTCAATGAGAATCTGCTACTCAACAACGGTATTGTTATTGGCCACCCAGACGTATGTACGGCGCTAATGGAAAACGGCAGCGATTTACTGGTGTTTCCCGGCGGCGCCCACGAAGCAACCAAGCCAGCTGAAGATAAATACAAACTGCTCTGGAAGGAGCGTTACGGCTTTATCAAGCTCGCCGCTAAGCACGGCTATACCATAGTGCCCACGGCCATTGTCGGCCCAGAAGAGTTTTACGGTCATTTGATTGAAGGCCAGGATCTCCCCAACACGCTGATTGGTCGCGCGTTAAAGCGATTGGGGGTTATCACAGAAAATACTCGGAGCGACTTATTCGGCCCAGTGCCTGTAGGCGTATTCGGCACATTGATCCCGAAACCCCAGAAATGCTATATCCAGTTTGCCCCACCCCTCGACCTAAGCAAATACAAGGGCAAGCGGCTCGCGCAAAAAACCATGGTTAGCCTCAGAGAACAGGTCGCCGGCGCGATTGATGGAATGATACCGCCCTTGCTAGAACGCCGTGACGAAGAATCTGCGAACATGGGTCAGATTCGCCGCCTGCTTACTCGCTAGTAAAACTCGGTTAAAATGGCGCTTATTTAGCGCCAGCTCTCATTCAATTTATCTAAAACTTTGCGACCAGGGCACAGCCCCGCCGCACCGAAATCCCGCAACGGGGTTTTGCTGGTGCCGAGAATTCCGTGTAAATCTTGGGATTTTTCGTCCATATACAATAAGCCAGTGAGGATTTAATCCTTGGCTTTGTAATCTTTAATCAAACGCAACGCCGAGCGGCGGCTGGTGATATCTCACTCGGGGTCGGCTTTATGCAAGTGCACCACCGACCGTATTCCCTCCATTTTTGCGTTTTGTCTCTGGGAGAAACCTGCTTTTTCAGCCGTCTGTGCTAGGGTAAGCGATGCACATACGACTAAGCTCATAGGAGTTCACCCATGCAGTCCACAAAACACCTGCTCTCGGATCTGATTTGCGGCGAGCAGAGCTACCAGTACTACGATTTGCAAAAACTGGGCGACGAACGCTTGGCCCAGCTACCCAAATCCCTCAAAATTTTATTAGAAAACCAGCTGCGCCATTTCGACGGCAAAACCATAAATGCCGACATCATTGTTGCCTTCTCGCGCTGGCTCGATAACGCCAGCGGTGGCGATGACCTCAATTTTTCGCCAGCCCGCGTATTAATGCAGGACTTTACAGGGGTACCTGCCATTGTTGATTTGGCGGCTATGCGCGACGCGGTGGCCAAGTGCGGTGGTGACGTGTCAGCCATTAACCCGCAGATCCCAGTTCACCTCGTTATTGACCACTCCGTAACCGTAGATCAATACGGCTCGCCACAGGCCTTTGGCGAAAACGTCGCCAAAGAAATGGAGCGTAACGAAGAGCGCTACCGCTTCCTTAAGTGGGGCCAATCGGCCTTTCGTAATTTCAACGTGGTACCGCCGGGCACCGGCATCTGCCACCAGGTGAATTTAGAATATTTAGCGCAAGTGGTCTGGGTTAGTGAAGACGGCACAATGGCCTATCCCGACACCGTGCTTGGCACCGACAGTCACACGCCCATGGTCAATGGCTTAGGCGTGCTTGGCTGGGGCGTGGGCGGCATTGAAGCCGAGGCCGCACTGCTGGGCCAGCCTTATTCCATGATGCTGCCCGACGTTGTGGGCTTTGAGCTCAGCGGCAAACTCAGCGAAGGCGTTACCGCGACCGACCTAGTACTCAGCGTGGTAGAAATTCTGCGCCGCGAGGGTGTTGTTGGTAAATTCGTTGAGTTCTTTGGCGACGGTCTCGCCGAGCTCAGCGTGGCTGATCGCGCTACCATTGCCAATATGGCACCGGAATACGGCGCCACCTGCGGCTATTTCCCTGTCGACGAGGCTACCCTCGCCTACTTAAAGCTAACGGGCCGAACCGAGCAGACCATCGCCCTTACCGAGCAGTATTGCAAAGCCCAAGGATTATGGCGAAACCCAGGCGACTACCCGGTATTCAGCCACAGCGTAACGCTGAACTTAGACACCGTTGAACCAAGCCTAGCTGGGCCTAGCCGCCCCCAAGATCGTGTCGCCGTCAGCGATCTTGGCAATGCCATGCGCGACTATTTAGCAGACAGCGAGCGTGATTTAAACGAAACCGCCGACATTGAGGACATGAAGCTCAAACTCCACCACGGCGACGTGGTTATTGCCGCTATTACCAGCTGTACCAACACCTCAAACCCCGACGTCATGATTGCCGCGGGCTTAGTCGCCCGCAAAGCCCGCGAGCGCGGTTTACGAGTAAAACCCTGGGTTAAAACCTCCCTTGCACCCGGCTCTAAAGTCGTCAGTAAATATTTAGCCGACAGCGGCTTACAAGACGACCTCAATTCGCTAGGCTTTGATTTGGTTGGCTACGGCTGTACGACTTGCATTGGCAACTCCGGGCCGCTGCGCGAGCCCATCGCCAAAGCCATCGACAGCAAAAATATGGTGGTTTCCGCTCTGCTGTCTGGCAACCGCAACTTTGACGGGCGCATTCATCCCCAGGTCAAAGCGAGCTGGCTGGCCTCGCCACCATTAGTTGTTGCCTATGCACTCGCGGGCACGACCCTGCGCAATTTGCAAGATGAGGCGATCGCGACCGACAGCAAAGGTGTGGAGGTATTTCTCAAAGACCTGTGGCCGAGCACTGCTGAAATTCACGAAATACGCAAAATTGTCAGCGGCGCCATGTACCGCGATGCCTATCAAGACGTCTACCTTGGCACTGAGGAGTGGCAGGCCATCGAGGTTGAAAAGAGCGATACTTATCCTTGGCAAGTTGATTCAAGCTATATTCGCTGCCCCAGCTTTTTTGACAAGCCGCAACTTGCTGGCGAAGAATTCCCCGTTTTGCGGAGCGCGCGCATTCTAGGTGTTTTCGGCGATTTCATTACCACAGATCACATTTCACCCGCAGGTAAAATTGCCACCGACAGCCCGGCGGGCCACTATTTGCAAAGCATTGGTATTGCGCCCAGCGATTTTAACTCCTACGGCTCTCGGCGCGGCAACCACGAAGTAATGAGCCGAGGCACCTTTGCCAATACGCGGCTCAACAATAAGCTTGTCGACCGTGAAGGTGGCTATACATTGGCACCTGACGGGGAAACGGTGCTGCCAATATTTAAAGCTGCAGTGAAATACCTAGAGATCGAAAAGCCCCTCGTCATTATCGCTGGCAAGCAATACGGCACCGGTTCAAGTCGCGACTGGGCCGCCAAGGGCACCTTATTACTTGGCGTTAAAGCCGTCATTGCCGAGAGCTTTGAGCGCATCCATCGCTCTAACTTGGTCGGCATGGGCGTTATGCCGGTGGAGTTCGACAAGGAGATACCTAGAGAAATGTTGGATCTGCAAGGCGACGAGCAAGTTGACATCATTCCCTGTGAAGAACAACTTAGCCCCAAACAAACAGTGCGTATTGTACTGTCGCGCAGCGACGGCAGTCGCCACGAGGTACTCGGCCGACTTCGCATTGATACCCAAGAAGAGCTGGGTTATTTCCGGCACGGCGGTATTCTGCAATATGTGCTAAGCCAACTTAATAACTAAATATTGCCTCCGATTTTGCCGCTAATGATTGACCCGGCAACTGCGGATGGCATACTCAATATTTGAATATGCGGGGTAGCAGAATATGAAAGTTCATCTCGAAATTGAAATAAGTCCAGAAGAAATGCGCCGTTTGGTCGGCCTGCCAGACGCCCAGCCATTATGGGATGCGGTCTACAAACGCATTGGCGAAGGCGATACCGAGATGGTTCAACAAATGGCCAAAACCGCCTTTACCGAGGGCATGAAAACCCTCGACCTGTCGGCACGAGTGCTTAAATCCTTAAGTGGCTTAGCCACCAATCGCAAATCAGCCGACAAAACCACTGACAAACCCAGCAGTGAAGCAAACAATGATAAAAATACCGAAAAAACCGCTGCAGCAAACACTACCTCAAACAAGGCGGAAGGCGTAAAGTCCGGCCCAGTTCGACGCAGCGCCAGCAGTAAAAGCAAAGCCTAATTCCCCTAGCCCAATTCAAGAGTTTATATCATGGCCAGAAACACCACGGGTGGTAAAAAAATTGCCTCCACAGGCAAAGTCCTGCGGGTCCGAAATGCAATGATTAAGGATATTCCCGCCATTGCGGCACTGTCTAAGCGGGTTTACGACGGCACGGGAATTGATCCCTATACGCGGGCAGAATTACGCGGTCAGCTCAATAATTTTGGTGAAGGTAAATTTGTTGTCACGCTAGAAGACGACATAGTCGGCTACTGCGCCACGTTTCGGATTAGTGGTGACGTCTGTTTAAAACCCCATAGCTGGGCGGCAATCACCGCAAACGGTTACGGCACCCGCCACGACCCCGAAGGCGAGTGGATGTACGGCATGGAAGTCTGTGTAGACAGTAGCGTGCGCGGCTATCGCATTGGCCAACGCCTCTATAACGCCCGTAAAAAGCTCTGCGAATCCCTGGGTCTGAAAGGTATTGTCTTTGTCGGTCGCCTACCCAGCTTATCTCGACGCATTAAAAAATACGGCAGCGCAGAAAACTACCTAGAAGCGGTTGTCAGCCAAAAAACCCGCGACCCAGTACTGTCATTTCAACTCCATAACGATTTTGAAGTACTCGACCTAGTACCAAACTACCTAAACGCCGACAAAGACTCACTGGGCTATGGCGTACATTTGGTCTGGCACAACCCCAAGGTCGAAACCGCCGCTGCAGCCGCCCACACCAAGCGTCACGGCGGCCGCCAACCCGACACCGTGCGAGTCGGCACCGTGCAGTATATGCAGCGTCGCGTGCAGTCCTTCACTGAGTTTATGTCGTTTATTGAATACTTTGTCGACGTGGTCGCGGACTACAAAGGTGATTTCGTGGTTTTCCCCGAATTGATCACCCTACAATTGCTGTCGATTGAAGATCAGGAATTAACGCCCATTCAATCTATAGAGGCACTGACCAAATACACCCCTCGCTATGTTGAAGCGATGCAAGATTTGGCGGTTCGCTACAACATTAATATTATTGGCGGTTCCCACCCAACGCGGGTCGCCAATGGTCGCGTTGAAAACATTTCCTACGTCTTTCATCGCGATGGTCGCGTTGATGAGCAGGCCAAAATCCACCCCACCCCTAACGAAGTGTATTGGTGGAATATTGAAGGAGGCAATGAATTACAAGTCATTGACACCGACTGCGGCCCCATTGGCGTGTTAATTTGCTACGACTCAGAGTTTCCCGAGCTGTCTCGCCACTTGGTCGACCAGGGTGCAGAAATTCTCTTCGTGCCCTTCTGCACCGACGAGCGCCAGAGCTATTTGCGCGTGCGCTATTGCTGTCAGGCACGCGCAGTCGAGAATCAGGTCTACGTGGTGATGTCGGGCAATGTCGGCAACCTGCCTAATGTAGCCAACATGGATATTCAATATGCCCAGAGCTGCATTCTCACACCCTGCGACTTCCATTTTGCCCGTGACGGCATTGCCGCCGACACGACCCCCAACGTCGAAACCGTGGCCATTGCCGATTTACGCCCAGAGGCATTAAGAGTCGCTCGCAATAGCGGTACGGTGCAGAACTTGCGCGACCGTCGTCATGATCTGTATCAAACAAAATGGCGGGGTAACTGATCGTCAGACGTCCGACGTCTGACGTCGGACGGATCCCCACTACAGCGGGCAGCTCACCCCCGTCCCACCTAAACCACAGTAACCGCCCGGATTCTTGTCCAAATACTGCTGGTGATAGTCTTCTGCATAGTAAAACTCACCAGCCATGACTATTTCAGTGCTAATTTCTGGCAAGCCCGCATTGCTTAAGGCTTGTTGGTATTGCTCGGCAGAGGCATTTGCCAGCGCCAGTTGAGCCTCATCTGAGCAGTAAATTCCCGAACGGTATTGAGTGCCAATATCATTGCCTTGGCGCATGCCTTCGGTGGGGTTGTGACTCTCCCAAAACACCGCCAGCAGTTTTTGCACACTAATGAGCTCGGGATCAAACACCACGAACACCACTTCATTGTGGCCGGTCATACCCGAACACACCTCCTCGTAGGTCGGGTTGGGCGTATGCCCACCGCAGTAGCCAACGGCGGTGGTGAACACCCCAGCTTGCTGCCAAAACTTGCGTTCTGCCCCCCAAAAGCACCCAAGACCAAACACTATTTGCTGATAAGCCTCTGGAAACGGTCCTAGCAGCGGAGTTTTTAACACGGTGTGTTTCGCCGCTACCCGCATTTTTTCACTGCGACCAGGCAGCGCCTGCTCTGCAGTAGGGATAACGGCGGGTTTGCGGTAGCGATCAAAAATACTCATGGCACAGCTTCCTTTAATATGTTTCCACAAACAGACAGCTACTATGCCTTGATTTACCCCCCTCAAGCCAGCGCCACAAAGTCATAAAACCCCAAGCCCTTCAATGACTTTGGCATAAGCCCAGCAAGGGGATTTTAACAGGATTTTTTATTGCTATTTAGGGGAAAACACGTTTAAATCGCCCGCTCTTTCACCTATGCGGAGGATTTATGCTAAATGAAAAGCCTAGATCATATGCCTTCTTTGGAGGCCGGCGCTGCCACGTGTAATCCGATTACACAGTCCGACGAAAATCTCGACCACCTTATAATTCGTGACGGCGTAGCGTACGCTGGAACCCATTTAATTATCGACCTGTGGGGCGCATCCCACCTCGATGAACTCCCCCGCATGGAAAAAGCCTTTATTGACTGTGTCAATGAATGTGGTGCAACACTGTTGCATATTCATATGCATCATTTCACCCCAAATGGCGGAGTTTCTGGCGTTGCGGTATTAGCCGAGTCACACATTAGTGTGCACACCTGGCCAGAGCGCGATTACGCTGCCTTTGACGTATTCATGTGCGGCGATGCGAAACCTGAATTGGCTGTAGAGATCCTGCGGAAGGCCTTTTCACCCACTCGTATCGAGGTGGGCGAAAACCTACGCGGGAGAATGGACGATGTCTGAGTGGTTTAACGAAACCCTCCACGGCGACTACCATCAAGGTTTTAACATTCGCGAGGTCTTGTTTGAAAGCAAGACCGACCATCAGCATTTAATCATCTTTGAATCCGGCAGCTTTGGCCGAGTCATGGCGCTAGACGGTATTGTTCAAACTACCGAGCGCGATGAATTCATTTATCACGAAATGCTGGCGCACACCCCGCTATTTGCCCACGGCAATGCCAAAAACGTGCTTATTATTGGCGGCGGCGACGGCGGTCTGCTTCGCGAAGTGCTTAAACACCCAGAAGTGGAGAGCGCCGTTCAGGTCGAAATAGACCAAGCGGTTATCGATATGTGCGTTAAATTCCTGCCCAATCACTCGGCTGGGGCCTATGAAAACCCCCGCGCCGAAATTGTGATTGGCGACGGTATCGATTTCGTTAAGCAGTGCGATCGCCAGTTTGATGTAATTTTGTCAGACAGCACCGATCCTATTGGTCCCGGCGAAGTTCTATTCACTTCGCCGTTTTACGAAGGGATCAAGCGCTGCCTGAAGCCTGGCGGAATTTTTGCCGCGCAGAACGGCGTTGCGTTTATGCAGCCCGATGAAGTCAGCACCAGCTATAAGCGCCTGTCACCCCTGTTTAGTGACACCGCTTTTTACACAGCAGCGGTGCCCACCTATGTCGGTGGCATTATGACCTTCGCTTGGGCCAGCAACGAGCCTAGCGCTCGCACCCAGGAACTAAGCACCTTGCAAGCTCGATCTACAGCTAGCGGCATTAAAACTCGCTACTACAATCCAGCACTGCACGTGGGCGCTTTTGCGCTGCCTCAGTATTTGCTCGACAGCATAGACTGAGCCTTTACCCGCCATACCAATGGCGGGTAAAGCGCCGATTTAACTCTCCAAGCCCCTACCAAAAACATTCCGTGCGTCCGCCGGTCTTATCCGTCAAAATATGCTCGATTTGACTGACAGCGGTCATGGATTATTGTTAGGGTATACAGTTAATCGTTGCCACCACCAAAATTGACATACAAAGCCGTGCAGCTGCCTTATATGACTAAGCCGCGCGATAGGACCCAGAGGTATTCTGGGAAAAGCCAACACCAACAATGGCCGTATAAATGAAATTTCGTTTCCCCGTCGTCATCATTGACGAAGACTTTCGCTCTGAAAACATCTCAGGCTCAGGCATCCGCGACCTCGCCGACGCCATAAGCAAAGAAGGCATGGAAGTTATTGGCCTGACCAGCTACGGCGATCTCACCGCCTTTGCCCAGCAAGCGAGCCGGGCCTCCTGCTTTATCTTGTCAATCGACGATGAAGAGTTTGGCGATGGCAGCGACGAAACCGTCAGTCAGGCCCTAGAATCCATCGGCCAATTTATGACCGCCGTACGCCAGCGCAACACCGACATTCCGGTGTTTCTCTATGGTGAAACCCGTACCTCGCGGCATATTCCCAATGAAATACTGCGGGAATTGCACGGCTTCATTCACATGTTTGAAGACACGCCAGATTTTGTGGCTCGTCACATTATTCGCGAAGCCAATAAATATTTGTCAGCCCTCGCGCCACCGTTCTTTCAAGCTTTGATGAACTATGCCAGCGACAGCTCCTATTCATGGCACTGCCCCGGCCACTCCGGCGGCGTTGCCTTCTTAAAAAGCCCAGTTGGGCAAATGTTCCATCAGTTCTTTGGTGAGAACCTGCTTCGCGCAGACGTCTGCAATGCAGTTGAAGAGTTAGGCCAATTGCTTGACCACACCGGTCCAGTTAGCGCCAGCGAGAATAACGCCGCACGTATATTCGGCTGCGACCACCTGTTCTTTGTGACCAACGGCACCTCGACCTCCAACAAAGTAGTGTGGCACTCAACCGTCGCCCCCGGCGATATCGTGGTGGTCGACCGCAACTGCCATAAGTCGATATTGCACAGCATTATTATGACCGGCGCGATCCCCGTGTTTTTAATGCCAACCCGCAACCATTACGGCATTATTGGCCCAATTCCAAAGAGCGAATTCGACCCAGCGGCAATCCGCAAAAAGATCGAAGATCATCCCTTTGCCCGCCACGCCGAAGACAAAAAACCGCGTATTCTGACCATTACCCAGAGTACCTACGACGGTATTGTGTATAACGTTGAAGAAATCAAAGACATTCTCGACTCCACTATCGATACCCTGCATTTTGATGAAGCTTGGCTGCCCCACGCCGCCTTTCACAGCTTCTACCACAATATGCACGCCATCGGCGCCGGTCGCCCGCGCTCCGACGACACCCTAGTCTTTGCCACCCAGTCTACCCATAAACTCTTGGCGGGCCTCTCCCAAGCTTCGCAGATTTTGGTACAGGACGGCACCCAGCGGAAGCTCGATACCCACCGCTTTAACGAGTCGTATTTAATGCACTCATCCACCAGCCCCCAGTACGCCATTATCGCTTCATGCGACGTAGCCGCAGCCATGATGGAAGCGCCTGGCGGCACCGCGCTGGTTGATGAATCGATTATGGAAGCCCTAGATTTCCGCCGCGCCATGCGCAAAGTCGATGCCGATTACGGCGACGATTGGTGGTTCCGCGTGTGGGGACCAGAAGTATTGGCCGAAGAAGGCATCGGCGACCGCGACGACTGGGTAATTCACTCCGACGACCGTTGGCACGGCTTTGGCGATATCGAGTCTGGCTTCAATATGCTCGACCCCATTAAGGCAACCATCATTACCCCAGGCCTTGATGTCGATGGCAACTTCGACGAAATCGGTATCCCCGCGTCAATCGTGAGCAAATACCTTGCTGAACACGGCATTATCATCGAAAAAACCGGCATGTACTCCTTCTTCATCATGTTCACTATCGGCATCACCAAGGGCCGCTGGAACTCGATGGTGACCGAACTACAGCAGTTTAAAGACGACTACGATCAGAACCTGCCGCTATGGCGGGTAATGCCCCAGTTCGCCGCCAAATTCCCCAAATATGAGAAAATTGGCCTGCGCGACTTGTGTAGCGACATCCACAATGTGTACAAAGAATACGATCTCGCGCGAATTACCACCGAGATGTACCTGTCTGAAATGGAAGCGGCAATGATCCCTGCGGATGCCTGGGCCAGAATGTCCCACCGCAAAGTTGAGCGCGTCCCCATCGACGAGCTGGAAGGCCGCATTACCGCCATGCTGGTAACGCCCTACCCACCCGGCATTCCGCTGCTGATTCCGGGCGAGCGCTTCAATAATATTATTGTGCGCTACCTGCAATTTGTGCGTGACTTTAACTCTCGCTTCCCCGGCTTCGAAACCGATTGCCACGGCTTAGTGAAAGAGAAAGTGAACGGCGTGGACCACTACTTTGTTGATGCGGTAATTGACGAATAAATTCGTATCGGTGGCACGTTATCGTGTCCGGATAATTTAACCGCAGCTGCGTAATTATGCCCAGACTTACATTGAGCCTGGGCATTTTCTTTAGTGGTATATCGTTTTATGAACGTCGAAAAACAGGCTGTATTTTACTAACAGTAACACTACTGCACTTACACCTACCTAATACAAAAAACAAAAATTTCTATATCACATGTACCAAAAAACTTCAAAAAACAAAGCCCACACCAAGAACAAATACACAAATAAGGGAGAAGGTCACGTTATTGCTGGATCGCACATTTGTAAATTTGTTAGGCTTTCACCATAAGCAATATGTACTCAATTTTTTCTGGGAAATCGTCTCCATGATCCAGCACCGCAAACACAAACTGACCGCAGCAATACTGCTCACCAGCCAGCTGAGTTATGCACAATCTATTATTGTCATTCCGAATCTTTCCGGCAGTGATAGCGGGAGCCTCTTATCACCAGTGACAGAACCAATCGGTCAATCTTTACAGCCGACAATAAACACCTTGGACATTACGCTAGACCCTCTCACCAATCCCATCGACGCACAAATCGGAGCACCACTAATAGATGTCGCATCGCCCGTCATCACGCCGGTCCTAAAGGGCCTCGAGCCGATTATTGGCCCTGTTGATGGAATATTCCACGACATCAGCGAAGGTAGTCTTTCTGACGCACTGACAAATTCCGACCAAAATACAAGCGATGGTAACGGCATCACCAATGACTTACTTGGCGGCAAAAAAAATCGTAACAAAACCAAAAATTCCGAAACCGCATTGCGTACAGGCAACCCTGCAGAGGGCAATAATGGCAATGACAAGCCCGTTGGTAATGCCCAGGGCAAGAAGCCCAAAAACAAATCGCCAATCGAATCCGTCAGCGCCCCACTCGGGCGCAGCCTAACGCCACTGATCGACACCGTTGACGAGAGCCTTGACCCCATCACAAATGTGATTGATGACGAAATAGCAGAACCTATATTAAGCGCAGGCGCGCCTGTCATTGATCCACTGCTCGAAGGTCTTACCCCTATCACCAACCCAGTAGACGGTATCGTCTCCGATCTGAGCGGCGGTAGCCTTGAAGACGCCTTAACGACGCAAGATTACAACGACGAAGACGGCCAGGGGCCCATAAACGATTTACTGGGTAACGGGCGCACCCAAAATAGTGGCCGCGAAGCAGGTGAAAGCTCGCCCCTCCCTATTGTCACACGCCCACTTGGGCAAGCCCTAGACACATTGGTAACTGATCTCGACGAAGGCCTAGACCCGCTAACCGACGTGGTCGACAGCCAATTACTTGCTCCGGTATTGGACGTCGTGGCGCCCATTACTGAGCCTATTTTGGCAGCGGCTGAACCACTTACTGATCCAGTCGATGGCAGCCTAGCCGACCTCACCGGCGGCAGCGTTGAAGACGCATTAACAAACGATGACGACAATCGCAGCGACGGCAACGGCGTCGCCAACGATTTACTTGGCGGCAAAAAAAATCGTAACAAAACCACCAATTCCGAAACAGGATTTGGCACAGGCAACCCTGCCGTCGGCAATAACGGCAACGACAAACCCGTGGGCAATGCTCAGGGCAAGAAGCCCAAGAACAAATCGCCAATCGAATCCGTCAGCGCCCCACTCGGGCGCAGCCTAACGCCGCTGATCGACATCGTTGACGAGAGCCTTGACCCCATCACAAATGTGATTGATGACGAAATAGCAGAACCTATATTAAGCGCAGGCGCGCCTGTCATTGATCCACTGCTCGAAGGTCTTACCCCTATCACCAACCCAGTAGACGGTATCGTCTCCGATCTGAGCGGCGGTAGCCTTGAAGACGCCTTAACGACGCAAGATTACAACGACGAAGACGGCCAGGGGCCCATAAACGATTCACTGGGTAACGGGCGCACTCAAAATAGTGGCCGCGAGGCAGGTGAAACCTCGCCCCTCCCTATCGTCACACGCCCACTTGGGCAAGCCCTAGACACATTGGTAACTGATCTCGACGAAGGCCTAGACCCGCTAACCGACGTGGTCGACAGCCAATTACTTGCTCCGGTATTGGACGTCGTGGCGCCCATTACTGAGCCTATTTTGGCAGCGGCTGAACCACTCACTGATCCAGTCGATGGCAGCCTAGCCGACCTCACCGGCGGCAGCGTAGAAGACGCATTAACAAACGATGACGACAATACGACCGACGGCGACGGCCTCGTGAATGACTTACTCGGTGGTGGTGGCAGCGCACCAGCACCCCAGCCCGCCCCCGGCGACAGCAGCGGCTCACCCTTAGCGCCCGTGACTGTGCCCCTTGGTGAAGCCCTTGCGCCGGTCATTGACGCAGTTGATACCGGCTTAGATCCGGTTACCGACACCGTCGACAGCGAAGTTGGCGTGGCTTTACTCGACGCTCTGGCCCCGGTCACTGAGCCCGTGGTCGACGGCGCTGAACCCATCATCACCCCAGTCGATGCGATCGTCGGCGAGCTTACTGGCGGCAGCGTGTCTGATGCCCTGAGCAATTCCGACGCCAATACCGCCGACGGCGATGGCTTAGTGAATGACTTACTCGGTGGTGGCAGCAGCGCACCAGCACCGGCGCCCAGCAGCGGCTCACCCTTAGCGCCCGTGACTGTGCCCCTTGGTGAAGCCCTTGCGCCGGTCATTGACGCAGTTGATACCGGCTTAGATCCGGTTACCGACACCGTTGACAGCGAAGTGGGCGTGCCTTTACTCGACGCTCTGGCGCCGGTCACTGAGCCCGTGGTTGACGGCGCCGAGCCGGTCATCACACCCGTCGATGCCATTGTTAACGAACTCACTGGCGGCAGCGTGTCTGATGCCCTGAGCAATTCCGACGCCAATACCGCCGACGGCGATGGTTTGGTTAACGACCTACTCGGTGGCGGCAGCAATGCACCGGCACCCAGCAGCGGCTCACCTTTAGCGGCTGTCACTGTGCCCCTTGGCGAAGCCCTTGCGCCAGTCATTGACGCAGTTGATACCGGCTTAGATCCGGTTACCGACACCGTTGACAGTGAAGTTGGCGTGCCCTTGCTCGACGCTCTGGCGCCGGTCACTGAGCCCGTGGTTGACGGCGCTGAACCCGTCATCACGCCAGTCGATGCCATTGTTAACGAGCTCACTGGCGGCAGCGTGTCTGACACCCTGAGTAATTCCGACGCCAATACCGCCGACGGCGATGGCTTAGTGAATGACTTACTCGGTGGTGGCAGCAGCGCACCAGCACCCCAGCCCGCCCCCGGTGACAGCAGCGGCTCACCCTTAGCGCCCGTGACTGTGCCCCTTCGCGAAGCCCTTGCACCAGTTATTGATGCGGTGGATACCGGTCTTGATCCGGTTACCGACACCGTTGACAGCAAAGTGGGCGTGCCCTTACTCGACGCTCTGGCCCCAGTCACTGAGCCCGTGGTTGACGGCGCTGAGCCGGTCATCACACCCGTCGATGCCATTGTTAACGAACTCACTGGCGGCAGCGTATCTGATGCCCTGAGCAATTCCGACGCCAATACTGCCGACGGCGATGGCTTAGTGAATGACTTACTCGGTGGTGGCAGCAATGCGCCAGCACCGGCACCCAGCAGCGGCTCACCCTTGGCACCAGTGACTGTGCCCCTTGGCGAAGCACTTGCACCAGTTATTGATGCGGTGGATACCGGTCTTGATCCGGTTACCGACACCGTTGACAGCGAAGTGGGCGTGCCTTTACTCGACGCTCTGGCCCCAGTCACTGAGCCCGTGGTTGACGGCGCTGAGCCGGTCATCACACCCGTCGATGCCATTGTTAACGAACTCACTGGCGGCAGCGTATCTGATGCCCTGAGCAATTCCGACGCCAATACTGCCGACGGCGATGGCTTAGTGAATGACTTACTCGGTGGTGGCAGCAATGCGCCAGCACCGGCACCCAGCACCGGCTCGCCATTAGCGCCCGTGACTGTGCCCCTTGGTGAAGCCCTTGCGCCGGTCATTGACGCAGTTGATACCGGCTTAGATCCGGTTACCGACACCGTTGACAGTGAAGTTGGCGTGCCTTTACTCGACGCTCTGGCGCCGGTCACTGAGCCCGTGGTTGACGGCGCTGAACCCATCATCACGCCAGTCGATGCGATTGTGAGCGAACTCACTGGCGGTAGCGTATCTGATGCCCTGAGCAATTCCGACGCCAATACCGCCGACGGCGATGGCCTAGTTAACGATTTGCTAGGTAATCGCAATGCAAACTCAGCAAATAACAATCCAAGTCCAAACGACTCGGACAACGACGGTATTGACGACGGTGCCTCGGGTGAATTCAATGTGGTTGCTCGTCAAGAGCAAGCAGGGTTTACTCAGAACACATTGAATTTAGCCATTACGACAACAGCTGTCGAGGAGCAATGTGTCGATCAGGACGCAGATGGTGTGTGCGACCAAAAAGACCGCTGCGAAAATACACCTAAGGCGAGCCTTGTTCTCAAAGATGGTTGCGATCTCGGCAACATCGAGCCCGCGCGCCTCAAAAGCGTCAACTTTGGCTTTGACGATGACACGCTTAGCCCAAAGGCAACCGCGACGCTTGACGAAGCCATCTCCTTATTACAACGGTCCGAATACAAGACGATAGAAATTAATGGTCACACCGACCATTTCGGTAAGCAAGATTACAATCTACGCCTATCTCAGCGACGCGCGAACAGTGTAAAGGATTACCTTATTGAGCATGGCATAGATGCTAATCGTATAAAAATAAACGGCCTCGGCGATCAGTCTTTAATTGCTAAGATAGAAGACAAAGACCAAGCCGAGCTAAATCGTCGTGTTGACTTCACTATAATCAAATAATTTTTTATACAATTATCTTTCGGGGAGATACACAATGGCGATAGATTTGCCACCAGCATTACCGCCGGTACAAGCAACGGAAGTGCAAGTAAAGAATTACGCTAGCAACCCAGCGAGCGCAATAACCGCGAATATAAACGACATTCAACTGAAGGTGTTCGGCGACACTCATCTTGGCAATGAAGAAATCGTCCAATTGATTGAGTCATCCAAAACACCATCGGATGCCATTATTCGCCTGTCTAATCGGTATTACGAAGCAGGCCACCTGCTGATGAAAATTCGCTACTACCGCAGCTTGGACGCTATATATGTCTACGTCGATCAGCTGCGTTTAGCCGAACTACGTGGCGCAAGCCAAGTCACCGACCACTTTACTAATTTAGTGGGCGACAGCGATCTTACGATGGAGGAATTTTACAGCTCTCGAGTTATCGCCGACTTACAGGCCAAACGCGCCGGTTATCACTACAGCGTGTCCTACGAAGAGCAAACCAACAACGATCTCGTTATGGTGTTTAATCAAAAAGCTGTCGAGAATTACGACGCCACTGACTACATCTTAGAAGCCAACAACAAAGGCAACCGCTTCCTTGGCCGATATTTTGGTTTGGCGGGAATTAACCACCGTTTTCAAACCGGTACGCAATTGTCTGTGGCCTACCAGACGGCTTTCGCCGATTTGGGCGAATCCAGGGACGGCGAAAACCTTGATCAATTCAGCCTCGGCATAGACCACCCTTTTGTTAATGGACTTTATGGTGTTGAGCTCAGTTATGTAGAGTATGAGCGCAGCCCAAGTACAGAGCAGAGCAGCAGCGCCTCCTGTCTCCTCGGGGCTCTCTGCCTATTGCCCGGCACAAGTACAAGCACCACCAGCAAAATTGATATCGATGCGGAAATACTACAAGCCAGTATTCACGGACAGCAAATACTCTATAGCACCACGAGAAACCAATTTGTTCTGAAAGAAAGGCTGCAGCACATCGACTCCAAGGTTCAGCGCACAGGTCAGAACGAAAAATTACTGGAAGAAAAATACCAAACACTAGAAATTGGCGGGGAATACTCCAGAACCCAATACGACTCACAAATTACAACCGCATCGCAGCTTAATTTAGCACTCAGCGCACGAGCAGGTTTAGGGGGTAGCGGCACACTTGAGGACTACGAATCATTTAAAGCGCGGTATATAGCCGAAAATCCAAACTCAGCTGTGCCTGAAGTTGCCCCCGCGGCACGCAGTGCTGATTTCTTTACCTTGCTGCCAAGCGCAAGCTATCAAACTCGGCTATTCAGCGACACGTCGCTAAAACTCAATGCCAGCGGCCAATTCACCAACGAACAATTGCCGCAGCAGCAGCAATTTGTACTTGGTGGCATGGGCAGCCTAAGCGCCTACCTGCCAGGCGTATTAGTTGGTGATGAGGGTTATTTGCTCACAGCAAAAATCGAACGTAGATACAAATTTAATAAATTTGAGTTAACACCTGGCGTTTTTAGCGAATACGCCGGTAGCTGGTACAAAAACACCTCGTCAGCACAAAAAAATGATGACAGTCTCGCCGACGCCGGTTTAAGCCTGAGCTTAAGCTACGGCGAAAGCCTCTATACTGAGCTTGTCGCAGCGGTACCGGTTTACGACGATGTTGCGGACGAGCAGCGTTTAAACGCCCTAGAAGCCGATTTCTACTGGCGCATCCGTCTTACTTTCTAAATCACAAACCACTGACAATGGGCACGTGCCAGCGTGCCCATTGTGTTTTCGTCCTAAAAAAACATCTAACATACTTATACGCTCTAGCAACATCGCAGCGGCGATAACATCGAGTGTCGTATTGCGACATTAATCTCACCTTCTATTTATTAGGCCCCGAACCAGAAAGCCCGAATTGACATTAACAGAGCATTTCCACTACGCGGCACTTTTCACGAGCGCGCACCAATTTGAGACAGCGCTGAGCATCTCAGAGAGTCAATATTATTCAGCAAAAACAGCCCGTCTCCATATTGCCAATTAAAACCAAAACCCTCGCAAAGCCCCACTTCAAGAGGGTTTTGAGCCTGCCAAATCAAAAATAGGCGATATATCGCTAGGATACACATTTAATATTTGCTTACTGGCGTGAACTTTGCTAGCTTCAAGGTGTCCGATCAATAGTTGAGATTAGTCGTATCAGAATTAGCTTTTACCGCGTAGTAAACACCCACGTACGGAAAAGCAGTTAGCAGCAAAACACCTCGCTGTATACTGAGAACAAATCAATGGCCAGCTTGTATATGGCCAAATCGGCAAGACCCGACACTGTTTTAACCGAAAATAATACGCCATGTAATTTGGTGTCGCTTAAATTCTAAGCGTCAAAATTTTACGACGGCATAAATCGCAAAAATAGTGTCGAAAACTGAATGCTGTCATACATTTGTCATCGCAAGCAGCGATAGTGACCGACAGCAAAACAATAAATGAAACACCGTTTGGCAATGGAAGAAGGCGCAGAAGCGCAATGGAGAAAGACAATGAACAAACAGAATCAAGAAGTGAATGTTAAAAATCTGTGTAGCCGCAAATTGTGGGAACTATTAAAGAACGCCGAATGGCAGGACAAGTCTGAGCGCTTTGCAATTGAACGCGAATTATCCGGTCGTCGTCACTACATAAAGGAACTCGAGCAACTTACTGCCCGAGAAACCATGCATTAAGCACGACAATAAACGGTAACACGCCCAGTAATAGCCAGGGTAACCACCCCGCCCAAAACAGTAATTGTTCCTCACACGCTCGATGAATCGCCAGGCCCAATAGGGCCGGCACTTGTTTTGCGTCTCGCATTTCTGACACTGGAGGCATAGTGACACCCTCCAGAATCCCGCTACTTAGCAAAGCACTCGAAAATCGCCCGCCAGCCTCAACCTCACTCGCCAACTTAAAATAGCGGCTATTCACTGGCGCCTCGGGTAAACGCCGCGCGGCTTGTTTTAAGGCTTGGGGTAACGAAAAGTCAGCGCTGATACAGTCAGCCAAATGATTCATATAATGGTAGTTTTGATATTGCGTCAGCGCGGAACCCAGTCCCGGCAAGCGATAGGCTAAACCGACACAGGCGCGCCTAAACCGCGCCGAATACTGCGCCGCCTGCCAAAGCCCATAGGCTGCGCCTAACGGCAATAAGCCTACCATCGCAAGCCCAACCGCCTGCGGCATGCTGATAAAGCCACCGCTCAGCACCATCAACGGTAAGCCTAAGGCGCAAGCCACCAATATTAAAACCGGCCCCCACAAATGACGGCGCAGATTCCGCCTAAACTCGCTTTGCAAGCGATAGTGTTCAGCAAGGCGCAAATAGATTTTTGCTAAATTGCCCACTGCCAAACCCAGTCGCATAAATTGCAGCTCCCACGGGGTGAACATGCCGCCCTCACGAAGTTCGTCCAATACAATGCGCTGGCCACTGGCAAACTGATCAGCAAGTTCATCTAATTGTGCCCGCTGAGCGGCGCGCTGCCCCTTGCTCAATAAAGCGACCACCTGATCCCAATTGTTTTCGCCAGACTGACTGGCTTGATAGAGCGCTTGAAATAAGACAAAACGTTGCGCGGGGCTAGATCCTGAAACCATGAACAAATCCATTGAATACTATTAGTGGGTCTATCGCCCACAAGGCTTTATACTTTAGCACAGCTTAATTCACGGGTAGCCGCCTGCACAGGCAATTACACCCCAGTAAGGACTTAGCATGATCATTCGTTTACTTTTTGCAGTGCTTGTTCTCTACGGCCTGTATCGTTTTGTAAAAACCGTACAAGCCAAACCCGCCAATGAGCGCCGAGGCTACTATATAAGCCTAATTATTGGCTTAGGCGCCGCTGCGCTGGTACTGCTGTCAGTAACCGGCAGAGTTCATTGGATTGCGGGCCTCGTTGGTGGCGCCCTGCCCTTTTTACGGCAGTATATTCTTAAGCATATATACCATCGCATCAGCGCTAAAACCAAGGGCAGCGCGCAAGATGAGCAGGCACCACCACATCGCACTAGTAGCAATATGAATCAGCAGCAAGCCCTCAATGTCCTCGGCCTTAAACCCGGGGCCAGTGACGACGAAATCATCACCGCGCATCGTCAATTAATGCAAAAATTCCATCCTGATCGCGGGGGCAATGACTTTATCGCCAGTCAGATAAACGACGCCAAGGATGTCCTGCTCGGCAAACGTGGCAGCTGAAACGCGATTCAATTGCTCACTTAAACGCGCTAAAATTCGCCCCGTTTTGACCACCGATCATCCAAACAAGGGATTCAATGGCTACTATTTTTGTTATCCAAAACCAGCACGGACACTACCTCGGCAAACAGCAGCAGTGGCTAGATGGCCGCGATAAGCGCCTGCTATTCCGAACCACTCACAGCGACGAAGTGGCAAACGTTATTTTTGAGCAAAGCAGTAAAGATATTCACCTGCGTGCCCAAGCCTTAGCCTGCGAACTTGATGACAATAATCAACCCATAGTTAAACCCGGGCCGCCGATCCTGAGTGACACGCCCTCACTCTTCGACGATGAAACGACCGCGACAGCAGATGACACGGCCCCGCCAGCAAGCGATGATGATATTTCGGATACATGACTTGAAACTCATTGGCTTAGCCTCCATCTAAGTTCTGCCCTTAAACATTGGAAGTCTGCGTCATGATGCGAATTCTGTTATTTCTTGCCACCAACTTGGCGGTTGTTTTCGTTGCTAGTATTACCCTGAGCCTACTCGGCGTAGAAAGTATTATGGCCAGCAATGGCGTTGATCTTAACCTCAGCTCGCTGCTGGTTTTCTGCGCGGTTTTTGGCATGAGTGGGTCGCTGATCTCCTTACTCATCTCTAAATGGATGGCCAAACGTGCTACGCATGCGCAGGTCATTACAACGCCCAATACCAGCGAAGAGCGCTGGTTACTCGAAACAGTTGCCGAACTTGCGCAAAAGGCCGGTATCGGTATGCCTGAGGTCGCGATATTCCCTTCGCCGTCGGCGAATGCCTTTGCCACCGGTTGGAACCGCAATGCAGCACTCGTTGCGGTATCAGAAGGCCTGCTGCGGCAAATGCGTCGCAATGAAGTGCGTGCGGTGCTCGCCCACGAGATTGGCCACGTCGCCAACGGCGATATGATTACCTTGACGCTAATTCAAGGCGTGGTGAACACCTTTGTGATGTTTTTTGCCCGAATTATTGGCCACACAGTAGATCGCACGGTGTTTAAAACCGAGCGTGGTCACGGCATCGCTTTTTACATCACCACGTTTATTGCTGAAATGGTCTTGGGTATTTTAGCATCAACGATTGTGATGTGGTTTTCCCGCTGGCGGGAGTTTCGCGCCGACGCCGCGGGCGCCAGCCTAGCCGGACGGGAAGATATGATCGCGGCGCTACAGCGCTTGCAAGCCCAACAGGGCTTACCGACTGACCTGCCTGGCGAGATGAGTGCCTTTGGCATTAGCAGCCAGACCAAGTCAGATCTTGCCGCGCTATTCAGCTCTCATCCACCACTCGAAAAGCGCATTCAAGCCTTACGGAATGGCCTGTAATGGCCTTCACAGTAGAGCGCTCGCAACTGGTTGCCGCCCTGCATGGCATGAGCAATAGCAGCCTAAGCCCTGGCGCCAGCGGCAATGCCTCGGTACGCACCGCAGATGGCGGCATGTTAATCTCGGCCAGTGGCCAGTTGGCGGGCAATACCCGCCCCGGCGATTTAGTCTATATCGACAGTGATGGTGACATTCCCAAGAACCAGCGCAAGCCTTCTAGCGAATGGCGAATGCACTGGCAGGTTTACCTCGACCACCCGGAAGCGGGTGGCATTGTCCACTGCCACTCCCGCTACGCCACCGTACTGGCGTGCCAGCGCCGCGCGATCCCCGCGTTTCACTATATGGTTGCTATCGCGGGCGGTGACTCGATACCCTGCGCTCAATACGCGGCGTACGGCACTCAGGAATTATCAGATTACGTTAGCACCGCACTGCAACAGCGTCGCGCCTGCCTCATGGCCAATCATGGCCAAATTGCCTACGCCGCAGATCCACTGCGGGCACTCGCACTGGCAAAAGACATTGAAGAATTAGCCGCCAACTACTATTTAAGCCTACAGGGCGGTGAACCGGTGATTCTCAATGAGGCAGAAATGGCCGACGTGTTAAGCCGTTACGCCGATTACGGCCAACAAAATCAAGCTTAGAACGCTGCCCGTCCCCAGCTAATGCACAGTGAATTTTGCCCTCAAAATTCTAGCTCCCGGCGGTTTTTTATTTTAAAAGCCTGTGCTAATCTCAAGCGCACCAATATCGACCATAAATATAATACAGATCGATATTGGTGCAAGTGTGTGCACTTAAAAATGTCACACAATCATAAAGAGCCTGTCATTAGCCAAGACTATATTGGCTGACAACTGTTCATAACGGGGATGTAAAAAATGAAAAAGACTCTATTAGCCAGCGCCATTGCGATTGTGGCAACCAGCCATGCCTATGCCGACTATCAATTTGAGCTTGGCGCTGTTTATGCTCAAGGAGAAGTTGCCGACACCGACTACGACGGTTTTGGTATCGGTGGTGAATTTCATTTCGACAAAGTAGATACCAGCAAAGGCCCGCTGGCCGAAGCCAGTTTTCTCGACAAATCCTCTTCCCTAAGCTTTATCTTTGTGAGCCTAGAGCCCGATGTCGCAAACGCTGACGAAGAAGAAACGACTAATATCGGCGGCCGCTTTGTTACCGCAACCAACATCATTATCGAAGCCGACTGGACAACAGAAGACGATGGTAATTCAGACACCGACACGATCCGCGTTGGTGTGGGTACCTACTTAAATGACAATACAGATGTCGTTGTAAGCTACACCACTGAAGATGACAACAACGCCGACGTAGATTACCTCGACGTTACCTTCCACGGTGTAAACCCGCTGAACCAAAGCGCGTCAGTTGCTTTTGACGTGGCGGTTGGCTATATCGACACTGACGACGACAGCGGCTACCAAATTGCGGTAGGTGGTACTTATTACTTCAACACCATGTTCGGTATTGGATTGAACGCAGGCATTACTGACGTCGGTGATGTATCTAGCGACACAGTTGGTATTGATGCGAGCTTCTTCCCTAGTGAACAAGTTGAGCTTACCCTGTCGATCTTTGACTCAAGCACCGAGTTTAATAATATTGACGTGGATTCAGACGGCATCATGTTTGGCGCCGCTATGCGCTTCTAAATTAAAATCACTTGTCACTACCCTTAAAACCGCCGCTAAACCGGCGGTTTTTTTATATCAGGTCCCGCGCGGTTTAAGTCGCGCAGTGGGCAGGCTTTCTAAAGGATTTTCTGGCCAGGGGTGCTTGGGATACCGGCCCTTCATTTCTTTTTTTACATCGTGATAACTGCCCTGCCAAAAGCCCGCCAAATCTTGCGTTACTTGTAGGGGGCGCCGCGCTGGCGACAGCAGATGCAAGAGCAAGGGCTGACGTCCATTGCCCACGGCGGGGTTCACCGTGCAACCGAACATTTCTTGCAGTTTTACCGCCAGTACCGGCGGCGTTTGGCTGTAATCAATTTTGATATGTGAACCCGATGGCACCGCAAAGCGCTCGGGAAACAACGCATCCAAGGCTTGGCGTTGGGGCCAGTCTAGGCTTGCAGCGAGAATATCGCCCAAATTTAAACGCTTAAAATCGTGCAATGAATTGACGCCATCCAAATACGGTGCCAGCCATTCTGCAAGCGTATTCATTAGCGCTTCATCACTTAAGTCGGGCCAGTTGCCGGGCTGACAATCCAATTTAGCGGCCAGCATTAGCCTCGCCCGCCATTGGACTAGTGACTCCGGCCAATCAAATACCGACAAACCCCGGCGCTGTACGAAAGCAAGCAAGGCGGTAATCTTTTGCTCGGCAGAAATCGTATTCAAAATCTGCCGCCGCCATACCAAGCTACCAACGAGGTCACTACGTTCGGCAATAAAGCGGCCTTTGTCGTCGTTCCAATCCGCTTGCTCTAACGTTTTTACCTGGTTCGCCAACAGCCCGCCAAAATGCGCAGGATTCAGCGGCGACGCGAGTTGAATAAAATCGCTACGCGCGCCCGCCGTGCCCCCCAAGCTCGCCACGACCAACCAAGGCGACGCATTCAAGGCATCGGCCTCGTTCAAGCTCGCGGCGCGACCATTGCTCAGCACATAATCGCGGCCACGCTCGCGACGCTGTTTGGCAATACGATCTGGATAGGCATAAGCCAGTAATACGCCAGCATCAATATCCGTAGCACTGCCCTTGATGTCGGCACTTTGCGCTAAGATTCGCATGTATTGCTGCTGTTGTTTTTTCAGGCGAGCAACAATACCTTGTTGCTGACGATCCGCACGCTGCTCCCCAAGTAGCACGGCAAGCCGTGATTGAATGTCGGCACTGTCGCGGGGGCCAAAATCTCGCTCACTGAGCAGCGCAGCAATTGCACAGGCTAGCGGCGCGGCACCAAATTCACCGCCCTTTAACAACATATGTGCTAAACGAGGGTGTACCGGCAAGCTCGCCATCGCTTCGCCATGCGCGGTGATTTGCAGGCGATTATCATCGCGACACAGCGCGCCTAGGGCCAACAGTAAATCCAGCGCCTGCTGAAAAGCCGCGTCTGGCGGCGAGTCTAACCACATTAATTGACCCGGGTCAGTAACACCCCAACGCAGTAGCTGCAGCGCAAAGGCGCTTAGATCCGCCTGTAAAATTTCTGGCTCATTGTAAGCCGCCAGTTCGGCTTGCTGCGACTCACTCCACAAGCGGTAACACACGCCCTCACTTAAACGGCCCGCCCGCCCAGCGCGTTGCTGAGACGATGCCTTGGACAAACGTTTGGTGGTGAGGCGAGTCATACCCGTGCGCGGATCAAAGGCGGGCAGCCGCGCTAAGCCGCTGTCCACCACCACGCGTATGCCCTCAATGGTCAAACTACTCTCGGCAATGCTAGTTGCCAACACCACTTTGCGCTGGCCTAGCGGCGCTGGTGCGATCGCCAAGCGCTGCTCAAGCAGACTTAAATCACCATACAGCGGCGCAATAATCACATCTTTAGCAACGCTATTTGCCAAGCTCATCGCACAGCGGCGAATCTCGCCCTGCCCCGGCAAAAAGACAAGGATACTGCCCGTCTCGTCTCGCAAGGCGTCTTGCACAACCGCGCAAACACGGTCAACAGTGTTTTGCTCATGACGGTAGGCATTGCCATAGCGCAGACTCACCGGATACTGGCGTCCCTCGCTGCGTAACACCGTGGCCTGAGCCGCATCATCGCGATTAAATAAATCGGCAATACGCTGGCCATCCAGTGTCGCTGACATCAATAGCACTTTAAGTGGCGCGTCCCGCAGCTCGCCAAACAAGCTTCGCCCCTCAAGGGTGAGCGCGAGCCCCAAATCTGCGTCAAGACTGCGCTCGTGGAATTCGTCAAAAATAACGAGGCCGATACCCGCCAATGAGGGGTCGTCGTGCAACATCCGTGTCAGCACGCCCTCAGTGACCACTTCAATACGCGTTTGCTTGCTTACTGCGCTGTCCATTCGCATGCGGTAGCCGACGGTTTGCCCCGCTGTTTCTCCGATCACCTCGGCCATGCGTTCAGCGGCGGCTCGCGCGGCAATACGGCGGGGCTCCAGCATTAAAATACGCTGTCCCGCCAACCACGGCTCATCTAGCAAAGCCAAGGGCACCCGCGTGGTTTTACCGGCGCCGGGCGGTGCTTCCAGAACCAATTCGTGGCGATTTGCCAGGGCTAGACGAATATCGGGGATTAAGCATTCGATGGGTAGGTCAGCCATGTGCGGCTTAGACTCCAAGCTGGAATTACAGGTTTTTCTGGATTGGCAGTATAAAGCAGTTTGCCACGATTGACGGATGGTGGGAGACGCAAATAAAAAAGCTTCGGCTTCTAGCACCCCGCCAACTTAGCGACCTCAGTTTGGCTTAGATCTCGACTCTCGCCGGGCGCCAAACTCACATCCAAATCTAGACTACCAATGCGGTGGCGATGCAGTGTTAAAACCTCATTTTGAAAACGACCAAACATGCGTTTGATTTGATGATAGCGGCCTTCGCATAAGCTGACCTCCGCCACATAGTCAGACACAATCGATAACTGCGCGGGGCGAGTGGTGATGTCCTCATACTCAAAATACATACCCGCCGCAAAGGCCGCCACATAATCAGTGTTTAAGGGCTGGGCAACCGTCACGGTATATACCTTTGCTATTTGACGCTCCGGCAAGCTTAGCTGCCTAGACCAGTCTCCATCATTACTCAACAACAGCAAGCCCGTGGAATTGAAGTCTAGACGGCCGGCAATATGCAGTTGCTCCCGGTCATCACGCTGCAGGATATCAATAACGGTAGTATGTTCTGCATCTTTTGTCGCGCTGACCACCGCTGCGGGCTTATTGAGCATGACATACAAAGCTTGCTGCGCTTGGAGGCTACGACCGTCGAAAGTAACATGGGAAAACTGGTCAATTTGCTGCGCAATATCCCTCGCCACATGGCCGTCTACCAGCACTCTTCCCTGCGCGAGAATCGACCTAACATCGCCGCGTTTAATACCAACCTGGCGGCTAATAAAGCGGTCTAGTCTTGACTTAGAGGAGGACAAATGACGACCGGTTTAGTTTTCTTCAATTGATTTTGGGTGCTTTACATAAAGTAAGCTGCCAGTGTCAAAACCCAGTGATCGCGCTTGATTCACAAAGCGACTAATCACCTCGTCACTCACCACCGGCGTTCTGGCCAAGAGCCAGAGATAGGATTTGTTATAACCGCTAACAAACGCCGTTTCATAACGCGCTTTGTCTGCAGCAAGCCCGAGATCAAAGACCACATACGATGAGTAGAACGGGCCAAAAAATGATACTTTTAAATGAGCTGTCGATTCATCATCAATAAAGTAGGCCCGACCTTCTGCCTCACGCCATTCGCCATCCGCTGCCGAATAGCCACGATTAACAACGCGAATGCCGCCATCATCGCGCAAACTATAGTCCGCCGTCACCTGACTCAAGCCGGCCTCAAAGCGCTGATCTAAACGGGCTATTTCATACCATTTACCGAGATATTTGTCTTTATCAAAGTCGTACACCGGCGTCACGCCACTCGGCAATTTTGTGCAAGCCGCCAATAAAACCAATACAGCTAGGCAAATAAATTTAGGCATACTCCCCCCCATCAACGCTATGTCCGAGGCACAGAATATCACAGAAAAAAAATCGGGCGGTGCTTTGCGCAATTACGCCCTAACACAGCCCGATTAGCAGCGCGATGCAATGCGCTGCGACGTCAAATAGGCGACCTACAATTAGCTGTGGTCGTCTATTTCGTCTTGCACTTCTTCGACACCTTCGTTGTAAGCATCTTTGGTGTCTTCAACACCCTGATCGATACTTTCGCCCGCTTTCTCAGCAGGTCCCTTTTCACAAGCGCTAATCGCGAACATTGCGCTGGCCACAATAAAAAAGGCAACCAAAAGTTTGCTGCTTTGCGTCGATTTTAAATTTTCAAGTAATGCTTTCATGTTTGATACTCTCCATGAGTAGATTCAGTTTTAGGGATTTTCGTACTGAAAAAACTTACTTTTACTGAAATAAATATCACCTTATACGATTTTTTTCAGCCTGACATTCAACCTAGCAGGTCCCTATAAAGTAAGTTTGAAATACAACACGCGATCACAAAATAGCTCGCCTAGAAATGTCTGCATTCGGAGTTTATGACCGCGCCACCCAGCGCTATGTTCCTGAGATAGGCCATTTTTTTCCGCAATCCGCATTAATACCAACACGCCTTATCGAATAAAATGGCCATTCATCCTCAGTTATCGCCAAACCGCATCTGCAAGGCCAGCTCAATGCCACGGCCTGCTTCGGGGGCGTAATCGCGAATAAATGAGCTCGCACTGCGAATGTCGTCGTCACCTAAATTCCGGCCTTTAAGCATTATCGTGTATTGCACGTCGGCAAGATCAAAGGCCCGCGACACGGTCATATCAATGCGTTTATAGCTCGCTGTAGGCAGCTCATTGGCCCCTGGCTTGGTCTGCGCTTGAGCGTAAACCACACTTAAATCAGCCTGCCAGTTCTGTGCTTGCCAATTAAGGCGCACACCGTCATGTCCGGGCGGCAGACGAGGGGCGCTATCGCCGTTATCCAACTCACCTTTTATACGATCACCAAATAAGCTCAGGCTATAAGTCTGATTAGCACTACGGTAAAACGACCAATCAAGCTCATACTCAAGCCCTTGAAAGGTTGCATCTTGTTGCCGGTACGCGAGGACGTCTACGCCATCCACCTCGTTGCCCGTATTTTCTAAATAAATAAAATCATTAAATTGATTCGAAAATACGGCGATTTTAGCGCTGACCATCTCATACTCAGCGCGCAAGCTCAGGTCAATATTCTGCGCCTCTTCGCTGTCCAATTGCTCATCACCAAGTTCAATCGCGCCAGTGGCACCATGCACAACGTAGCTGCCGGCGGCATTGCCGATATTTGAAAAACGCTCCTCTGCTGTCGGCGCCCGACGAGAGCTAGAAAGCGATAATGACGCCGTCCAGCTATCATTCAACTCATATAAGCCCGCAAGTGAAGCGCTGATGCTATCGGTATTGTGGTCTTTTATACTGTTCTGGTCTGCAGAAAGGCGATCCATATCCGCACGCAAGCCCGCCTCAAGCGACCAATTTTTAGCGTGATAGTCCTCTAGCCAAAATAAGCCCAGCTGGCGAGTGGTGTTTGCGGGTACAAAGGACTCTTCGCCGAGCGCCGAGAAATCAGCCTCCAACCACTGCGCACCAAATACACCATGCCAGTCACCACCCCAATAGCTAAACGTCTGATGCGCCAATTCCAGCCGTCCCGTCCACGCTTCTTTATTGAATGTAGTGCCAACGTCGCCGCTGGCTTCTATCTCCTGGTGTTGATAATCGCTATACGCCAGCCGCCAGCGCAGTAGTTCCAAAAAGCCATCAAAATGTTGATCACCGGCAAGATCCCAGCGCTTTTGACTTACCGCGAGATTGACACCCTCTTCAGCCTCTTCGTCTACTACTGCGCCCACGCCGTTTTCCTCATCATGGTGATGATACACGCCAGCGGGAATACCATAGACATTGTCTAGCTCGCTATAACTTAGCCCAAAGTAGCCATCTTCAAAATGGTAGGCACTGCCTAATGTCGTGCGACGGGTGCGACCGTCGGCATTGGCAATAAAGCCCTCACTGCTTTCGTCGGTGTCCTCGATATTACGTGAATTAACCGCTAAACCCGGAATCTCTGGGTAGCCCCAGTCGCGATACAGCGAGTCAATATGCACCGCCCAGTTGCCATCACCAGCATCGACCCGAAACATCCCACTGCGACCGTCATCGACACTGCTGTGACGCAGCTCTGCCGCGCCGTTCACACCCTCAATCGCCTTGCTGGGCACTCGGCCATCCAAGACATTAATGACCCCACCAATTGCACCACCGCCATACAGCAAGGTCGCTGGGCCGCGCAGAATTTCAATACTCTCGGCCAATATTGGTTCGACGGATACAGCATGATCGGCGCTATTGGACGACACGTCTAAGCTTGGCAAACTATTTTGCAGCACCTGCACTCGCGGCCCCTGCTGGCCCCGAATAACCGGCTGCCCTACTGCAGGCCCAAAGCTGGCACTGCTCAATCCCGGCGAATGATTTAGGGTTTCGCCAATCGTCGCTGCCGCCTGACGGCGCAACTCCTCGCCACTTAGCACAGTTAAAGGCAAGGCGGTCTGCGCTTCGTTTTTATGAATAGAGGTGGTCACCAAGACATGTTCCATATGGCGATTATCTTCTGCCAATATGTTTAGTGGCTGGACACAGACGCCCGCCAGAGCAATTTTCATTTTCCAGTTCATTGTGTGTTCCTAAGTACCTAAGGTCTTAAATGGCTATTTGCACAAGACTCAACAGCCTTACCCTGCAACATAGCGCCGCAAATTGTTCTGCAGAAAACATCCAACTTAAAACCGCCGCAACGACACGGGCACACCGCGCTGATTTTCAAGCGCAAGCGGCTTATGGTCCAAGCTAATGTTTCGCGTGATGCGATTTAGACAAAAAATACCGGAGGTGCACGTGCGGGCGGACGCAGCACGATGCTTGCGCGAAAAACGCTGGGTAGCGCCAAGTCATGAGGGCTTGGCAGAGCCGCGGGAATATAGAGGCTAAAGGAGTCACTAGTAGCCGCAGCGCCACTGTAATGACAAACCGCACACTCACTGAGTGGGCTGTGCTCAGCCACATGAATATGATTACCTTGCAGCCATAGCGACCAACTGAGGCACAGTAATAACAGTGCCGCCAGTGATAGGCGTTTATGCTGAAGACTAAGTTTCATGGAGGCCAGGCAATACTGCGTTAACAAGCGAGTGGCTATGCTAACGCAGTGCGGTGAGATTGAGCAAGGATTTGCGCGCTGACGATTTACGCGTCGAAATCGATACCCAAACGGCGACCAACTAACTCGTAGGATTCAACCACATTACCAAGGCCTTGGCGGAAGCGATCTTTGTCGAGTTTCTCGCGAGTGTCTTTGTCCCATAAGCGGCAGCCGTCTGGCGAGAATTCGTCGCCAAGATGGATTTCGCCATCGCTGAACACACCAAACTCCAGCTTGTAGTCAACCAGTAGCATACCAGCGTCGGCAAACATCTTTTGCAGTACGTCGTTAACTTTAAAGGTTAATTCCTTCATGCGATCGAGCTGAGCGTCGTTTGCCCAGCCAAATGAGCGAATATGGTATTCGTTGATCATAGGGTCATGTAGGGCATCGTTCTTCAAGAACATTTCAAAAGTTGGCGGATTGAGTTCCAGACCTTCTTCTACACCCAAACGCTTCACAATAGAGCCAGCAGCGATATTGCGTACAACACACTCTATGGGCAACATATCCAATTTTTTAACCAGCGCGTCATTATCTGACAGCAGCTTTTCAAAATGGGTTGGAATACCAGCCGCCTGCAAGGCGTTCATAATGAAGGCATTGAACTTATTGTTCACCATGCCTTTGCGATCCAGCTGCTCTACCCGCAGACCATCGAAGGCCGAGGTATCATTTCTGAAATTGAGGATATAACGGTCTGGATCATCAGTTTTGAATACTGACTTTGCCTTACCGGAATACAACTCTTCGCGTTTTTCCATGGTTTGCCTCATTAGCACAAAAAGATCACGCTATATCCAGCCAGTCGAAACCAGCCTCTTGGTCGGCAGACAGCAGCGCGTCACTGTTTACCAACATCGGTTCAATCGCCATTCTCGCCAGCGCGGGCGTGTTGTTCTTTTCACTCAGGTGGGCAATGACCACGTGTTGAAGCCGGGCAACCTCGGCGTCTTCTAGCAAACTCGCGGCCTGCTGATTGTTCAAATGGCCCCAATCACCGCCAACCCGCTGCTTTAAGGAATAGGGATAAGGACCATTGGCCAACATAGTCACGTCGTGGTTACACTCAAGTAAAAGCGCATCACAGCGTTGATAGTGCTCTCTAACGACGGGCGTAATACTACCTAAATCCGTGAGCAGCCCAAACGTTTTTTTTCGGTAACTGAACACAAATTGACAGGGTTCACGAGCATCGTGGGGAACCGCAACAGGCATCACTGAGATTCCACCAATGTCGATTGCCGCGCCCAACTCCAAATGCCGCCAGTGGTGCGAAAGCCGCAACTGGCCATGCTCACCCGTGCCGTAACTGCAATACACCGGCACCTTGTATTTACGCGCCAGCGGCAACACCCCTTTGATGTGGTCGCTGTGTTCATGCGTAACGAGAATAGCGGTCAAGTCACTTGGCGCGCGCCCCAGCCTCGCCATACGCCGCTCGGTTTCCTTAATGCTGAAACCGCAATCGATCAGGATACAGCTTTGCTCGGTTTCAAGCAGGGTAGCGTTTCCTTTACTGCCACTACCCAGAGATGCGAAGCGCACTAATACATATACCCCATAATACGCTTAAGGAGATTTTCGCGTTCGGTTTCCCGCAGACGGCGACCTTTTTGGTAATTCAGGAAAATCAGCGATTCAGCCTTATCGTCGCCCACAGGGCGCAATTCCACTACGTAGCGACTCAAATTTGGGCGGCGGGCACTGAAAATTCGCGAAAACCAACCCATCTCCTCTGCATCAGGATCAAGATAGGTGAGCCAGTATTTATTCACTTCGCGACGATCATCTTCTATCTCAAAACCGGCTTTAACCAACGCTAAACCCAGAGCAGCCCACGCGCGATCTTCTGGTAAGAGAAGGCGTAAATAGCGGCCGTCAGCGCCGTCTTCGGCGCCCTCTAGAAAAATCTTACCCTTGCCATCGCTACGCTGAGCCAGCATCGACACTGACGCGTCGGCCTCGCTATCGGCTAAATACTGGGCGACAACCCGCACCATCTGCGACTCACGTTCTAGCGAGTCGGACGCCACCGGCCAAGCATCACCGCCGTTGATCTGGGTGAGTATATGAATTTCACTGGTGCCTTTTTGCACACCTTGATCTAGACGGAAACGAAAACGCTCACGCGTGCTGCCGTCACCGTTCGGATCACGCCACTCGGTTTCTATTATTGCAGTAGCGCCATCGGCACGCGCCACTTTCAATCCAGCACGACCAAGGAATACCCGCATCCGCGGCCAAACTTGATTTGGATCTCCGTCCAGCAATATCCAGCTCTTACCTTCTAAAGTTTGAATTTTAACTTCAGCAGTACCCACATTTTTAGTAAGTGGTTCAGGGCGTGGTAAATCAAATTTACCCGGCAATACCGTGTGGGTTTGCAAACCAGGCACGACATACTTATCGTCCAGCGAGGCTGAACTGATTTCGGCTGGCAATTCCAGTGGTGCACTTAATTTTGCCTGACGGTAGTCGTCTCCGCGATCACGAAATGCGCCATTATCGCCAAACATACAGCCGGACAATACCACCAGCCCGAGACTCGCTGTCATCAATCGAAATACGGTGCTGTGCATAGTTTCGCTCATTTAGTCTAATAATCCCGATTGTTTCAGGGCTTCTGCCACTTGGGGTCTAGCGGCTTCGCTAAGCAGTGTTAAGGGTAAACGAATACCGTCTTCCATCAGGCCCATCGCAAGCATGGCCCACTTCACCGGAATTGGGTTTGACTCCACAAACAGGCGTTCATGTAAAATTTGCAGGGGTGCGTCCGCCAGTTCTGCCGCCGTTTTGTCGCCAGCCATGGCCGCCACACAAACCGCTTTTACCGCTGCCGGCGCAATATTAGCAGTAACGGAAATATTGCCTTTACCGCCAAGGAGCATTAGTTCTGCCGCCGTCGCATCGTCGCCAGAAAAGACACTGAGCTTGTCGCCAACGGCATCGATAAGCGCTTTACCCCGCGCCATATCACCCGTCGCATCTTTTATCGCAATAATATTTGGGTGCTCAGCCAAACGGATAGTCGTGTCATTAGCCATATCACAGGCGGTACGACCTGGCACATTGTAGAGAATTTGGGGAATGGCCACCGCATTGGCTATCGCCATATAGTGCTGATAGAGGCCTTCTTGGGTCGGCTTATTGTAATAAGGCGTCACCAATAAGCAGGCATCTGCGCCCACTTCGCGGGCAACCTCGGTCAGTTCAATGGCCTCAGCCGTCGAGTTGGCGCCAGTACCGGCAATCACTTTCATCCGCCCAGCCACTTGGTCAACACAGGCTTTAATCACCATTTTGTGCTCGTCCATGGCCAGTGTTGCAGACTCGCCGGTAGTGCCGACTGCCACTATACCGTCAGTGCCCTGCTCGACATGCCAGTCGATTAAGCGTGCCAAGGCCTGCCAGTCTATGCTGCCATCGCTGTGCATCGGTGTTACTAGGGCGACAATGCTACCCGAAATCATGCCTGTATCTCCAAAAATGGTGCAAGCCGCCAATGGTACTGGCCTGTGCCACGCAGCTCAAGGGACAAATCACTGTAAGGCAGCGGAATCTCGAACGAATCCGTGCAAACATGGTCTATAACATATGTCTTGATGGCGTTAAGACCTATAATGCACCGCGTTTTGCCCATGTGAGACAGGAGAAAAGCCAATGCGTTTCCTAGTAATAGTATTTCTGTTTATTTTGGCGCCTATGAGTATTGCCGACCCGTGGCGCACCGACCCGATCACACCCATGGACGAGCGTTACATGGACAACAGCCGCAAGGAACTCAACGACCTTGCCCGAATTGAACTGGGCCGCAGCTTTGGCCAAGGCCGCGACAGCGACCTAAGACTGATACAAACCCTGCTTGACCGCAAACTCATCAGGGGCGACCAAACCTCACTACTGCAGGCCATGGGCATAGTGTTAGGCGATCATCTGCGCAAAGAACACAATTTAAAGTGGGTGATATATATTGATCGTGTCGGCCGCAGTCGCGCGCTAGAAGTTCCTTTTAAAGACGAGGCCATATTTCCCGTCACCCAAATTTCTAGTCGCGCTGCGGTGGGCGCCGATATTGACGTTAAGGCAATTTACGAACGTTTAGAGCGCGAAATTGTCCGCGCCAAAAAGAAGATTATTGTCCGTTAAATCGCGTTCAGTGCACACCGAGAAAATAGAGTAAAACGGGGATGCTGACAAAGCTGATCAGTGTTGAGCTAACCACCATCCCCGCCACGGTATCTGGCTCACGCCGATACTGCATCGCTAGCAAATAATTAAACACCGCTGCCGGTGTTGCCGATTGCAGCAATATCACATTGCGCAACATACCCTCTAGCTCCAAGACGTATACCGTCACCACGCCGCCACCCAAGCCAACCAGCAGCCGTAAACACCCCAGGCCCAGCGACTTTCCGGCCCCCTGCAGACGCAAGCTGCTCAAGGAAACCCCAAGGGTGATTAACATCAAGGGTATCGACATGCCACCCAGTAAACTCAAGCTATTTTGTATCGACAGCGGCAAGGTCCAGTGATTAAAAATCAAAATGCAGGCAAGTGCCCCGGCGTAGATAATCGGCGAGCTGAGCATACCCTTCACCATTGCCTTGCCGCTGAGTACAGCAACGCCAAACGAGAAGTGCGAAATGGTGGTCACCAAAAAAATCCCTAAACCAATGGCCAAACCTTCTTCACCAAAGGCAAACAAACACAACGGCAGCCCCATATTGCCGAAATTACCAAAGATCAGGGGGATCAAGAAATCGCGCACATTCAGCCGGAAAAACACGCACACAGCGGCGGCAAACGCGGCGCTAAAACCCAGCATGCAAAAACTGGCGAGCAAGACCTGCTGCAGCAACTCGGCCGAAATAGCGGTTTTACTAAGCGTACCGACTATCAGGGCTGGCGCGCCAATCCACAGCACAATTCGACGCACAAATTCGTGGTCGAAGGGCTGTTTAAAGCGCACCCAAAACACACCAATGGCAGCACAGAATATCACCGGCAGAACAACCGGCACTAAAGGCGAGATTAAGGACATGGGTTTCCGACGAGAGGTGCAGTTTGTGTGGCTAAGGAAAAGGCATTATCACGGGATATAGCGCAAATTCCAAGGAGCTGCAACGCATCCATTCCTCGTCTTACAACGTAAACACCACTACGTCACGATTGCCTAGGTTCTCAAAATGAATGCTGTTAACCCCAAGAAACTGCTCAATAGTAAATGGACCGCCGTTAGCCCCCAAAATAAGGAGAAACATTTTGTTATTACCGAAGTCGAGTTCGATGAATACCAAACCCTATACCACTGCATGATCGAAGCGGTAATGAGCAAACGCAGCTACACTTTACAGTGGCGAGAACTACGTGATGCCAACCAGTGGCTCTGTGGGTGGCAGTAAACCCACTTTCCTATGTTTAAAATTGGTCTGGACGCAACATGGCGTCGTGACCGCCATCAACGAATACGATGGCGCCAGACATAAAACTGGCTTTATCACTGAGTAAAAAGCACACCACCTCCGCTATTTGATCTGGCTGGCCAATGGCACCCAGGGGTACGCTGTCGCCAAAATCCCTCATAACCTGCCCTAAATCCTTATCGGCTAGCACTTTGTCGCTCAGCGGTGTGTTGACAATACCCGGTGCTACCGCGTTGATCCGCACACCCTGACGCGCGTAATCTGGCGCGTTGCGACGCAACCAACAGCTCAACGCGTGTTTAGAACCCGCGTAGGCCGTGTGAGCATCTTTACTCGTGATCATCTCACCGGCGGCAGCTTCGTCATCAGCCAGCAATAATTTCACGTAGTCGTCGTGAGCGGTCATGACAGCGGAGTTAGATGAAATCATCACAATACTGCCCTTGCGCCGCACCAGTAAGTCTAAAACCCCTTCCGTGACCGCAACCGCAGCGAAATAATTCACCTGACTAATTAGCGACAGTGGCCGCACCGACGGGCCAAGCCCCGCACAGGGTATAAAGCCGTCTAAGCCCGCTGGAGCGAGCGCGCGGATTCCATCAATGGCCTTTTGCCGCCCCGACGCATCTGCGAGATCAACACAAACATCGCCCTCGTACAGATCGACCACAATAACCTCGTGGCCCAAAGCCCGAAGCTGCGTTTTTATAGCCGCACCAATTCCGGTGGCACCACCCGTTAGAGCATAAATTCCCATTATTTTTATTTTCCTTGGATGGATATGCCGCTGCGTCAAGCAGCGGTCGATTAAAGCTCTCAGCTCGTGGCGATAACATCCTCGGTGCTGATTTGCTTACTCCGCTCATATTTATGCGCTGGGGTGTTCACCACCTCGCTAAGTGGTGCGGCACTGCGTGAACGCAAATTCTGCTGCGGATCGGCTGAGCCGTACAAGGTATTACGCTGAAAGGCTTGCCGACCCGCACGCCGAATACGCCCTTCCATCAGTTCAGGCGCAGCCTCTTGACCGTGAACAGCACCTGCCGCACGAGTAATGGTTTCATTCATTAAGGTGCCGCCCAGGTCGTTTACACCGGCATTGAGCAATGCTTCGACCCCCTGCTCGCCCATTTTGACCCACGACGCCTGAATATTGTCGATCAAACCGTTAAACACCAAGCGCGCCACGGCGTGCATTAAAATAGCCTCGCGAAAACTCGGGCCGCGGCGAGCGCGCCCTTTCAGATAAATAGGTGCTTCTGGCGGCACAAAGGGCAGCGGCACAAACTCGGTAAAACCACCGGTTTTTTCTTGCAAGGTCCGCACCCGCAATAAATGCCGCGCCCACGACCGGTAGTTGTCTACATGGCCATACATAATCGTTGCCGTAGAACGCAGCCCAACTTTATGGGCTGCCGCCATGACGGCGAGCCACTGCTCGGTATTGATTTTATCTGGGCAGAGAACCGCTCTCACCTCGTCGTCTAAAACCTCTGCAGCCGTACCTGGCAAAGTGTGTAAACCAGCCTCTTTAAGCTGCCTGAGATACGTCTCGAGATCCAAGCCCAAAGTCTCCGCACCCTGCCAAACCTCTAAAGGCGAGAACGCGTGAATGTGCATATCGGGCGTCGCGGCGCGTAAAGTGGCAACAATATCTAGGTAGGTTTGCCCGGTGTATTCAGGGTGAATCCCGCCCTGCATACAAACTTCAGAAGCACCGCGTTGCCAAGCCTCTTTGGCCCGTCGGGCGATTTCTTCACCGGACAAATCATAGGGCCGACCCCGCAAATTTTCGCTCAATTTTCCCTTCGAAAAGGCGCAAAACTGGCATTTAAAATAGCAGACATTGGTGTAATTAATATTGCGAGTAACCACGTAGCTAACGCGATCACCGCAGCGCTGTTGGCGCAGGGTATTTGCGGCGCGGCACACCGCAGCAAAATCACTACCACGCGCCGTGAAAAGGCGAATAATATTGTCTTCACTCAACGCCTCGGCGCGCATGGCCGCCGCAAGGATGTTCTGTATGTCCGCCGAAACCGCCGGTGCCAGCTTACTGGCTTCACTGGCGAGCAGCGCCAGATCCACTGCAGGCGCTTCAAAGTCTTGCCCGGCCACCCAGTCATCTTCTTTCGGCAAGCCTTGGCCATCGCTATAGTGAAAAACCTTGGTGTGCAAGGCAGGATCAAGCCAGCGCGAGTAGTCCTGTACATAGCGCGGATAAATAGTTAAACGTTCATGCAGGTGCTTGCCCGCCGCCGCGGTTTCTCTTGCCAAAGTTTCTAGGTGCGGCCAAGGCGCCTCAGGGTTAACAAAATCGGGGGTTAAGGGCGACACGCCGCCCCAGTCATTTAAACCCGCCGCAACGAGCTGAGGCAATACGCCAGGGCTGAGGTTCGGCGGCGCCTGAATACTCATCTGCGAACCGAAAATAAGCCGTGCAACGGCAATCGTCCACAGCAGTTCATTTAAATCGGGCTCGGGCGCAGTGGCCATTTTGGTATTCGGTTTGGCGCGAAAGTTTTGAACAATCACTTCCTGCAAATGGCCGTAGCGGCGGTGTCGCGCGCGCAATGCCAGCAGTGATTCCACCCGCTCCAAACGAGTTTCACCAATACCAATCAAAATGCCTGAAGTGAACGGCACCGCCGCGCGCCCCGCCCGTTCAATTGTCGCCAAACGCAATTCGGGGTCTTTGTCAGGAGAGCCGTAATGCGGCATGCCTTTCTCGCAAAGGCGGGCCGATGCGGACTCCAACATAATGCCCATGGATGCCGACACGGGGCGCAACATGGCGATTTCTTCATCGCTCATGCAACCGGCATTAATATGGGGAAGTACATTGGTTTCGGTCAGGACTCTGCCGGCGACATGAGCGAGATATTCTAATGTGGTCGAAAAGCCCATTTGCGCGAGCGCTTCCCGCGCCGCGCGGTAGCGTAGTTCAGGCTTTTCACCCAAGGTAAACAGGGCTTCTTTGCAGCCCATGCTCTCAGCGACTTTCACTTGCGCTAGCACCTGCTCGACAGGCAAATACGCTTGTTCGATCTTTTTGGGCGTTTTCGCAAAAGTGCAGTAATGGCAAACATCGCGGCACAAATGTGTTAGTGGAATAAACACTTTACGCGAATAACTCACCCCATTATTAAAGCCGCGATCACGTAGCTGCGCGGCGGCCTGCATCAAGGCAGGGCTGTCGCTAAGCTCGGCTAGGCGCAAGGCATCTGCCTCACTTAATCCCTCCGCTGCCACTTCCGTTAAATAGCCCGTCGCTGTCATAAGGTATTCCACTCGGACAATGCCGATTCTGTATGGGCAATCAAGGCATCAACATTGGCTTCAGTGTTCATGGTATTAAGCCGTTGCGCGATGCCAGTGTCATGCAAAAATGTCAGGGTATGGGTGGCAACTCCAGTTCTAGGCAATGCCAACAAACGCAATAAATCCTCGCGCGTATCAATGTCTTGACCGATGCCGGGCAGTTGTAAGACCTGGGCGGGAATCCCTATTCGACGGGCTTCCTCGCGATGCAATGCACAGCTATCAGCACCATATGCGAGATTTAAGGGCCGCGCGGGGTCACACACTAAGATATTACTACCGCGCTGATGGCGATCGGTAACGATGCTCAAGCCGGAGTTACCTGCAGCGAGCAGCTGCTGGTGCTGACGAATTACCGTATCGAGTTCACTGTTACAGAGTAATGGTAAATCACCATGTACCACCATCACCGTATTTTGCTCGCCGACCGCAATAGACTGTATTTTCGCCAACGCGGCGGTAACCACCGCACTCAAGCCGCGCACCGCAAAACTGCGTTCAGACCAACACTCGACACGATAATGCTCCGCTAATAACTGCGCGGCGGGGTCATCTGAGACCAGCACCACTCGTTCAAAGTCGGGGTGGACCGACATCACCGTTAAAACGTCTTCGACCATCGCATGGAATAGGCCGCGTCGCTCAGATACCGTTAGGCTACCCGACAAGCGCTGTTTGGCCTGAACAAAATCTTTTAATGGCAGCAGTGCCCACATACATTTTTTCACTTTATAGATGATTTTTATTTTAATTGCGCAGCGCAATTCCTGCAGCAAAATCCAAAACAATCTCGGCCAAACGCATTTTACTGCTCACATCACTCATCATCGTGGGCGCGACACACACTTCTATTCCCAGCGATGCGACGTCGTCGGCGCAGTCGGCGTCTTGTTCATCCAAAACATAACCGTCGAGCAGATCACCATAATGCTGGGCCACCGCAGTCGCAGTGGCTGGCATCGCCAACTCCCGCATCATTTTCGCCGCAGGGCCTTTTACCGCACGGCCAGCAATTATCGGCGACACTGCGATAACAGGCGCTTTAGTCGCATTTAATAGCGCCCGACACCCTGGAATCGACAAAATAGGATCAACACTCACAAAAGGATTAGACGGACAAATAATTACTGCGGCGAGCTCGTCACCTTGCAGGAGATCGACAATAGCTGGGTGCAACTGCGCAGTCTCGATGCCATCAAAGGCCAAGCCACGCACTTCTGGTTCACACTTGTCGCGAACAAAATACTCTTGGAACTCGAGCCAGCCCTGATCGGTGTTAACTTTGGTGGCGACTTTATCTTCGCTCATCGGCAATAGGGTCTGTGCAATGCCTAAGCCGCAGCACAGTTTCTCCGTTACCTCAGCCAGACTAGAACCGGTCGCCAGCATTTGACTGCGAAAAATATGCGTTGCGGCGTCTTGGTCGCCGATTTGAAACCACTCGTCACCGCCGAGCCTGCGCATGGCAATCCCTGTCCGCCAGCTTTCGTCCTTTAACCCCCAGCCCCGGGTTTCATCATTTAGGTCAGCTAAGGCATACATGACCGAATCAAGATCTGGGCATATTCGCAGACCCCAATAATCAAAATCATCTGCGGTATTCGCAGCAATAGTGAGTTGACCGCCCTTGAGCACGCCAGCGAGTCCCCGCGCCAATTTAGCGCCACCCACGCCGCCGGTTAATGCCAGTATTCGCCCCTGAAAATCAGAGTCAGCTAAGTGATGAGTACTCATTAGCGAAACATGTCCCTATCTCGGTCACGAATTAAGGAAGCCGAACCATCATTCGAGGGACGCAATTTAGCGCCCCGCACCAACACTAATGGCATTGCCTCGCTGCCCTGCCCCATCAAAAAAGATGCCGCGGCGGCGAGTTCATCAGCAACCGCCACTTCGGTAATCTCTAGCGCACGACCGAAGAGATCCTGCTCACCGATACGATTTTCTACCGGTTCAAAACCTGCCGTGCCTATGGCAAAACCGAGGCTGCCATTGCGCCAAGCTCGCCCTGCGCTGTCGTTAATAATAATATTAACCTGTGCACCGGTTTTAACAGCCAGTGCCTCGCGCAAGCGTTGGGCGCTGGCATCTGGATTTTCTGGCAACAGCAACAAACGAGGGTTGCTGTCATCACTAAGAATATTAGAGCGGTCAATACCGGCATTAGCATGAACATAGCCTAATTTATGTTCAACAATAACCACCCCCGGCCGACGACGTAGAACAGCGCGCGACTCGCGCAGTAAAACCTCCATGTGACGAGGGTCTTTATCGCATTCAAGCGCTAAGGCATGCGCCTCGGGGCCGGGTTCCACGTCGTTTAAAAAAGCGTAGCGTCCCTCAGCCTTCGAGACAATTTTTTGAGCCAGTACCAAGACATCGCCGTTTTGCAACGCTAAGTTCGCTTGATTTAGCGCACTTAGCGTCAACGCGCAAAGATCGTCGCCAGGTTCCACCAGGGGAATACCCGGCACCGCATGTAATGTCAGAGCGCCTTGCGTCATATTAATCAGCGATCCAGACCGGTCAGTTTAATTCCGGCGTGACACTTATACTGCTTATTGATAAAAATGAGCAGCGAGGTCATCGCCTCCACTGCCGCCGCGTTGGCGATACTGCCGGCATGAAAGCCACGCAAGCCAACGGCTTCAACCAATTCAATTACCGCCGCGCGGGCCTCTTTATTATCACCGCAGACGAGAACATCGCATTCCATGCCCTGACCATCTTGCAGGTGCACCGCAGCAACATTCTGAAATGCCGACACCACATTGACCCCTTCACCCAGTAAATTTTGTGCAATTTGACCAGCGGAGCCCTCTGCCGGCAGCTGCACTCTCGCCACTTTCGGCGGCACGAGCGGCACGGTAACATCAATTAGAATTTTACCTTGCAGGGCCTCTTTAACACTTAATAAGGTGCTCGCGTGGTGAGCAAATGGCACGGTGAGGGCGGCAATATCTGCTGCATTCGCCGCAGCGATATTATCCATCGCAAGTACCTGAACCTGGCCAGCGCCACGCTCCTGCATAAGGGCGCGCAAATCTGCCGCGGCTTCCTCGGCCTTTTCTTGGCTGCGGGAACCAATAATAATTTGGTAGCCCGCCTCCGCCCAGCGCCGAGCCAAGCCTGTTCCCAAGCCTCCGGTTCCACCTAAAATCGCAACAACTGGTTTGATCTCGCTCATTATTGATACACCTTTATCGGTTGAATTCGCTCTCGACACGCTTTACTTATTCGATACCTTATCTAAATTACGGCCATAAACTAACAGCTTACAAGTCGCGACAACAACATCGAAGACCCTATCGCATTCTTACAATCTGTTAATCCTTAAAAAGCGCCCTAGCATTACGCTATTTTTCACTGCAGTGTATATCGCCTAGATATAGGTAAACATTGTCAAAAGAGTCTAACTTAGGTCAAAAACGGTCACTCTTAGCTATCATTAGGGTCTGCCAACTAGTCAATTTAGTGTATGAAAAAGTGTGACCGAGCACGTTACAATACGCTCTTCTCTAATAATTAAACAAAGTATTTCTTGGAGTTTGAATGCAGGCATCACTTGACTACAGCGGCAAAGTTGTCATTGTCACCGGCGGCGGCAAAGGTGTTGGCAAAGGCATTAGCGAGCGCTTTTTAAGCCTAGGCGCCACCGTCATTATTTGCGGTCGCACGGAGCCGGAGCAACTACCTCAAATAGGCGAAAATACCGCCATTTTCAGCAGTGTAGACGTGCGCGATGTCGACGCTATTTTTAGCTTTGTCGAGCATGTCGCTGCGGCTCACAAGCGTATAGATGTGCTGATCAACAATGCAGGCGGCGCGCCCGCCGCCGACGCGGCAACTGTTTCACCCCGATTTTCAGAGTCTATTATTCGTCTAAATTTGCTCGCCCCGTTAAACTTTTCCCAAGCCTGTAACGCAGTGATGCAACAGCAAGCCAGTGGTGGCGCGATCGTCAACATTGCCTCCGTGAGTGCAGTCAGACCTTCACCGGGCACAGCAGCCTACGGCGCCGCCAAAGCAGGCTTAGTCAGCCTTACCACCTCGCTCGCCGTAGAATGGGCGCCAAAAGTAAGAACAAACGCGATTATTGCCGGCTTAATTCGCACCGAGCAATCGCACTTACACTATGGCGATGAAGCGGGAATAGACGCCATAGCCAACACTATCCCCCTCGGCCGCTTAGCCCTGCCTCAAGATATTGGCGATGCCTGCGTGTTTCTAGCCAGCGATTTAGCAAGCTATATTAGCGGCTCAACACTGACAATTCACGGCGGCGGCGAAAAACCCGCATTTTTAGGCGCAGCAAACGTCGAGTAAATAGACATTGCGCCGGCGCCCTTGAACAGGTGACCGGCGCCAACCATCACGCGACTCAAGCTCAGCCACACAGCGTCGCCTACACACGCTTAATTACGGTAACTAGCTATACCCCCCTCGGTTAGCTCTAATAATCATCTACCGCTAAATCCTCTAGATTAAAACCCAAGATGAGATACACGCTTTTCAATCTCTCTTTATCCATTGCTTTTTGGCATCAATACGCGACCGTGAGGCGCTAGCCATGACACCGCATCAAATCAACTGTATTCAAAAAAGTTTTCGCACTATAAATGCCGTCAGCCGCCCCTTTGCCCGGCTTTATTACTTGCGCCTATTTCAATTATCCCCTGAGTTAAAGCGACATATTAATAGCCAAGCCGACTACAAAGGCCGAAAATTTGTCGCCCTGCTCGGTACCGCTGTTCGCTCGCTCAACAATATTGACGGTTTAAAAGTGGTTGTCAGCAGCCTAGGTCGGCGTTATACCGCTCAAGGCTTGCATGATCACCACTTCGCGTTAATGAATCAGGCTTTACTTGAAACACTGAAAATGGCATTAGGTGATGAATTTTCCGGCGACGTTGCCGCCGCCTGGGCTGCCGGCGGCGCACTGCTACTGGAAACGCTCAGCGAGTCCGCAGCAAAAACCACCTTAGAACACTGCCCCTGGGGTAAGGAAATTCCTACTGCCTTAGCCGTGGTGACCTAACCACAACAATTAGGCCACAGATAAAAAAGGCGCCACAAGGGCACCTTAATTCGCTACCCGCTGGTGCTAGGCAACTCTGACAATCTTCAAGGTATTGGTGTGACCGTCAACACCCACCTCATCTCCGGTAGTGCCAAGAATTAAATCACCGCTTTCAACATGGCCTCGCGCCTGAATTTTTTCAACACAGCTCATAATTTCAATGCCCACCGCCGGACTGGATATCGCATAGACACCACGATACAAGCTCACGCGATTACAGGTTGTTGGGTTGCGACTGAAAGCGAAAATAGGAATTCCCGAGGTTAACCGCGACATCAGCAAAACCGTGCGTCCAGTTTCTGTCATTGACACAATTGCCTTTACACCAACCTGATGGTTTGCTGCATAAACAGCGCTCATTGCCACGGTTTCTTCTACAGACTCAAATTTACGCTCAATTCGATAACTTGATTTCCTCGCCGAAGGATACAATTCCGCGCCTTCGCAATTGCGCGCCATTGCCTTAACCGTCTCCACCGGATACATACCGGAGGCCGTTTCTGCCGACAGCATAACAGCGTCTGTTCCGTCCAATACTGCATTAGCAACGTCAAACACCTCAGCGCGGGTTGGGACTGGGCAACTAATCATAGACTCCATCATCTGCGTCGCAGTAATCACCGGCCGATTCAAAACCCTCGCCCGCTTGATAATGTGCTTTTGCAAACCAATTAAACTGGCGTCACCAATTTCTACGCCCAAATCACCCCGTGCCACCATTACGCCGTCACAGGCGCGAATCAACTCATCGAGGTGTTCGTCATTAGCCACCGCTTCGGCGCGTTCGATTTTGCCAATAATATGGGCAAAGCACCCCGCCGCTTCAAGCTTTTGACGGGCATCAATAATATCTGCTGCACTACTGGGAAATGACACCGCAATAAAATCGAGGCCGATATCAGCCGCAAGTTTAATGTCTTCCATATCTTTGTCGGTCAGCGCGGGTGCCGACAGGCCGCCGCCCAAACGGTTAATCCCTTTACGGGAATGCAGTTTGCCTGCACTTTCAGAGCGGCAATGTACTTTTTCGCCAACGACCCGATCTACCAGTAAACGCAAGCGGCCATCGTCTAGCAGCAGCGTATCGCCCGCCGTCACCGAGCGCGCCAACGGTTCGTAATCGACACCGAGGTGATATTCACCGCCCTCACCGTCGGCCAGTTCGGTATCCAAAATTACTTCCGTGCCTTTTTTCAGCTCGACAGGATCAACGGCTAATTTGCGAAGTCGAATTTTCGGGCCTTGCAAATCACCCAATATTCCCACAAAGCATTTGGCCTCTTCTGCCAATTCACGAATTAACAGCGCCCGCGCGCGATGCTCATCGCCATTGCCGTGGGAAAAATTCAACCGAAACACATTCACCCCGGCGCTAATCATCTCAGCAAGCACTTCGCGAGAGTCACAAGCGGGTCCGACCGTGGCCACAATTTTAGTACGACGCATGAAAACCGCTACCCTTTGAATAAATGGTGAGTTAAAGCCCTATGTTACACCCCTCACCCCGCTACAGCGACATATCGCGCGATCAGTTTTAACAGCAAAGACCCGCAGTCATTTATTCAGACATAAAAAAACCCGGCAATGCCGGGTTTCAAAACTAACTCATATCAGACTTAGATGAAGTAATCGCCGTTATCCATACCCAAGTCAACACCACCTAAATTACGCGCAAAGCTGGTGGGGTTATTGGCAACGTGCGCTCTAGCAGTGTGGATATCTAAAAATCGCTGCTGAATCTCACTACCCAGAAATACTGACTGACCGCCAGCAACTTCAAACAAGGAGTCGACAATCGCAATACTTTTACTAATCACTACAGAGGCGTGGTAGCGGTAACGCACCCGATCTTCCACCGGCACCGGCTGTCCAGCTTCGGCCAAGGCCATCATCGCATCGAAGTTGCGGAATAACAGCGCTTCCATTTCGTCGATGCCATTCACCGCTGCGGCAATACGCTCTTGCACCTGAGTATCACCGGCGAGCTTAGTCGGGTCGCCACTGGCCTTGTTTAGTACCGCATGCTTATACAGCCCAACCGCGGCCTTACAGGCGCCAATGGCTGGCGTGCAGACCACGCGGATAAAGGTTTGCGCCCAAGGCAATTGGTATAACGGCGCAGTGTTCACCGCCTGACCTGGATTCGTACAGGCAAAACCATCACTCTGCTTGTGGGTCATATAATCAGGAACAAAGGCGTCTTTCACCTCTATGTCATTACTGCCCGTACCTTCTAAGCCCATCGACTGCCAGGTATCAATAATCTGATAATCACCTTTGGGAACAAGAAATGTACGGTAACCGTCGCCAGGAATTATTGCGCCCAGTAGCGCCCATGTGCAGTGATCGCTACCACTAGACCAGCCCCAGCGCCCGCTAAGCTTAAAGCCGCCGTCAACGACAGTGACCTTACCCATAGGGGCATAAGACGATGAAACTCGAGTATGAATATTATCGCCCCAAATAGCCTGCTGGGCACGATCATCCATCACCGCTATTTGAAACGCGTGCACGGCGATGATACCGCCGGCCCAGGCTGTCGACATACAGGCTTCAGCGAGTGCAATTTGCATACGGAAAAAATCTTGGGGAGACAATTCCAAACCGCCGTAACGCTTTGGCTGTAAAGCCAAGAAAAAACCAAGCTCTTGTAACTCATCAATTGAGGCCTGCGGCACTTTACGCAGCGCTTTAGTCTCTGCCGCCCGCTCGCGCAAACGCGGTTGCATTGCGGTTATAGCAGCCATCATCTCGGCAACGATTGAGCTCTTGGCTGCGTCTTTAGCTTGCGCTTCGCCCATACTGTATCTCCTGTCATTATCTTCAATTGCACCATAGGGTGCTGCTTTCGCTAGGCCTTAATACTCGTGGTTTAAGCGTCGGGCATATTAAATTTGTGGCCCCACAAACTCGGCAAGCTCGTTACCGTTGGGGTAAACCCATCCCAATTCATTTGCAGACCGTCGGTGCCGAATTCCATTGCAAACCCAGCAGGCGTCGCCATATAAAAGGACAGCATATTGTCATTGGTGTGTCGGCCTAAGGTAGACACTACCGGTATGCCCGCCGCTTCGACGCGATCAAGGCAATAACCAACTTCATCTACTTCTGTGACTTCCAGCATCAAATGCACACAACCAACCGGGTTCGCCGCGTCTTCATATAGCGCTAAGCTGTGGTGACGCGGATTATTAACATGCATAAAATTCAAGCCTTGACCCGGATCATTGGGATCAGGCGAAAAGTGAAAATGCATGTAATCGCTGTCGCCAAAACCCAAAACGTCGGTGTAAAAAGCGTGAGTCTCAGCCAGCTTGGACGCTGGCAATACGGCATGACCAAAGCCCATATCACCGTTAAATCCGGTTTCAAAGCCAGAGATCCCCTGTGGCGAAATAAACTTACCGTAATCCAGCTCGCCACCCCAATACAACTCTAGCTCGTTGCCGGACGGATCTTGCAACTGAATTAAACCACGCACGCGACGCGATTTAGCACGGGCGGCAGATCCTTCAGTAAATTCAATACCCGCGGCCTGTAATTCTTCTTTCGCTTGTTTAAAGCCGGCTTCGTCGGCCAATTCCCAACCGCAATAACGAAGTCGGTTTTGCTCAGCTTTCACTATGGCAAAACGATAAGGCCGCTGATCCATCTTAAGGTAGACGCTACCGTCGTCACTCGGCACGTTCATCAACCCCAGTATATTTGTACCGTAATCCTGCCATTCCGACGGATTAGTCGATTCAATAACAACATAACCTAAGCTGCGAACATCCATCATTTATTCCTTTATTATCAAAGCTGGCAAGCCACGCTGTTTAGGTATTGCGCAACGCGTAATCCACCACATATTCACGACGCTCGGCAAATACTTCCGGCACGTCAGCAACATTGACGTAAAACTGTTGATACCACTGACGTAGGCGATTTATCGGGCCATCACCATCACACAGCACCGGATTGTCCACCCGCGTTTTGGTATGCCATATATGGACATCTTGGAAGAAAGCTGTGCGATTTTGCTCGGTATACTGGCGCGCCATTTCATTATTTTGCTCATCGCTCATGCCCGCAATTTTCTTCACGGCAACGCCAAAACGCAGATCAAAACTATTCAGATCAATCGGCACATGCGTCACTAACAAACGTGACGCAACTTCCATACCCTCGACCTGCCCGGTCATATACGTGTTCATATACGCGGGGCCGTGGTAAGTCGCTTCTGACTTCAGCTCGCCATCTTCAGCCAGCAATTCAGAGCCACCGGTTAACTGCTGGCAGTAGGTGTGCTTATGAACAATATTTTTAAATTCTTTAATTGGCGCACCATGTATTGGACCAAAATGTGCGACGTCAGCCATATTGTCAATTAGCTCACGTGCATTGGTATTGATGCTCATTACATCCATTTGCCAAATTGTCCACTCATCACTGAATACGTCATCTATGCGCGGTGGGCGCTGCTCTTCTATCGGCGGATTCCCTTCTGGATCAAACCACACAAACAATAGGTGATTTTCTTCCAAGGTGGGGTATGAGCGAATTACTGCCTTGGCCGGTATACGCTTAGCGTAAGGAATATCATCGCACACGCCGTCGGCACCCCAGCGCCAAGCGTGGAATGGGCAGCGGATCGAGTTACCCTCGACACAACCTTCGCTTAGGTCTGCTCCCATATGCGGGCAATATCCGTCAAGTACATGCATTTCGCCATCTTCACCGCGATAGGCAACCAAGCGCGTGCCAAAATAGTTGAGCTTAACGGGTGTGCTGGTATATTCACTGGCCAAGCCGAGGCAATACCAACCACGCGCATAGCGGTCAGGTAATTCTGCCGCTTCAATTATATGCGGCTGACGCGACACTGGCGCTGGCTGACTCATGGTAATTCTCCTGATTAAACTCTGATCGCAATGGACTTAGCATGGTGAAAAATTTTCACACATGCCCCCACGGCGCACCATCCTCCGTTTAGACGACCTGAAAAATCACTGTAATCATCTGTTTTTTATAATTATTTTTAAAATAAATCGCCGCTAAATAAAAATGTTTAGACTCCCCCAGCGAAACAGCTCACCCCGCGACGAATACCCGAGCACTCCCTAGCGCTGCACCTTCACTTTATCGAGCATTATTCACACACATTGACCATTGCAGCAAAATAGTCCAAACGCCAGATACAAAAAAGCCCTCACATGAGGGCTTTTTTGTCAGTGTAAAACCGTCACTGCAGTGACGGAAACACTTACCTCACAAATAGCATTTCGGCATACTTAGGCAGTGGCCAAAGATCATCGGCAACCAAGCCCTCAAGAGCATCAGCATGACCGCGCACCTCTAGCATTAAGCTACGTAAAGTGCCCGCTGCATACTGCATATGCGCCTCTGTAGAGTCAAAGTCATGCACGGCCAAAGCGGCACTCAACTTAGTCACTGCAGCCATCATGGCATTAGCTTCATTCGCTACCGCAGTCGCCACACTGTTATCTAGCTTAATACCCAAGGACGACATTGCAGAGCTGGTGGTCGTCAGCTGCGACAGATACTCGACAGCGGCGGGGTAAATACTTGTAGTGGCCATATCAACCACTAACTTACCTTCTACCTCAATCGCTAGCAGGTACTGCTCAGAGTAAACTTCGAAGCGGCTTTCTAGCTCAACAGGCGTGAATACACCCGTGCTTGAGAACAGCTTAACAATCGCCTCATCACGCAAGTAAGGTAGCGCGTCTGCGGTCGTTGGCAGATTTTTCAAGCCACGGTCTTCAACTGCAGCACGGTGCCATTCAGCAGAGTAACCGTCGCCACCGAAAATAACATTGCTATGCTTTTCCATCAGCACTTTAATTACTTTGATCGCCGCTTCAGCGACATTGGTACCCGCGGCTAATTCAACCTCTAACTGATCCGCAATCCAGTTCAATGAATCAGCTAGCATGGTATTCATCGCAACCAAGGGACCTGAAACCGAGGCAGAAGAACCCACAGCACGGAACTCAAAACGGTTACCGGTGAAAGCAAATGGCGAAGTGCGGTTACGGTCACCAGGATCGCGCTCAAACTTCAGAATCTGACTCAAACCCAGATCCATAAGGCCACCCACTTCCGACTTCAGTAATTTACCTTCTTTGATGTCATTGAAGACACGCTCAAGCTGGTCACCCAAGTAAACAGAAAGTATCGCTGGAGGTGCTTCGTTGGCACCCAAACGGTGATCGTTCGACGCAGAAGCGATAACAGCACGCAAAAGCGGTCCATAAAGGTGCACTCCGCGAATTACTGCACCACAAAAGAGCAAAAAGTTAATATTGTCGTGTGGCGTACTGCCCGGATCCAGCAAATTACCCTGAGTCGCGTTACCAACCGACCAGTTTACGTGCTTACCTGAGCCGTTTACGCCAGCAAAAGGCTTTTCGTGCAGCAAACATACAAAGCCATGACGCTTAGCAGTCAGCTTTAACAAGGTCATCATCATTTGCTGGTGGTCAGAAGCGATATTCGCTGCCTCATAATAGGGCGCGATTTCAAACTGACCGGGTGCCACCTCGTTATGGTGCGTCTTTGCCGGAATACCAAGTTTATAAAGCTTGTCTTCCAAGTCCTGCATGAAAACCTGCACACGTTCAGGGATTGCAGCGAAATAGTGGTCGTCAAACTGCTGACCTTTAGCCGGTGAAGCGCCAAACAAGGTGCGGCCTGCCATGCTCAGATCAGGGCGACTAGCGGCGAAGTTAGCGTCGATCAGGAAGTATTCCTGCTCAGCGCCACAGCTGGCATTCAACGTAGCGATTTCCGTTTCGCCCATCAGCGCCAACACGCGCTGACCCGCTTTATCCAAGGCCGAGTTAGAGCGAAGCAAAGGTATTTTCTTGTCTAGTGCCTCACCGGTCCAGCTCATAAATACGCTTGGAATCATCAAGGTAGAGCCGTTTTCGGTGTGCATGATATACGCTGGGCTCGTTGGATCCCACGCTGTGTAACCACGCGCCGCATTGGTCATTCGCAGACTGCCGTTTGGGAAAGAGGAGCCATCTGGCTCGCCTTTAATCAACAAACTGCCAGTAAACTCAGTGATCGCATGACCTTCAGAGTTAGTAATGATAAAGCCGTCGTGCTTTTCAGCCGTGGCATTGGTCATGGGGTAAAAAATATGCGAGAAAAACTTAACGCCTTTGCCTGTCGCCCAGTCTTTCATAGCCGCAGCAACCACATCGGCCGTCGCAGCATCAAGCGGTGCGCCGGTTTGCACGGTCTTTTTCACTGCTTTAAAAGCATTCTTAGAAAGACACTGTTCCATCTTTGCAAGATTGAAAACATCGCTTGCCCAGATTTTACTGAGTGGCTCAGGCATCGTAACGGCCTTGGGCGTACGATTAGTAATCTGGGAAATAGCTTGAACGCGCGCTTGATTGCGACTCATTAAGGTGACCTCGCCTTATAGAATATTTAAGTAATGGGTATCACTTGAGCTGACTGAGATTCAGAAACTGAAATGACTGCCGTTGTGCTAGCAATAATTGCACCAGCTTAGCGCAATTCCGACTAAATTGATAAAAAATTAATAGGCCAGCGCTTTAACCGGCGCAGTATAGCGCTAGCCGCCACAAATACTAGCCAGACAATAGCAGCCTAGGCCACAGTTATGCCCGCTGCCATATTTACCGCTATACTGCGCGCCAAAATACCCTCTACAAAAGTGACACCGCTGCCGTGCAATTTGCCTCCAACCACTTCGACGTGATCATTCTTGGTGCAGGCGCATCGGGCTTAATGTGTGCGCTGACCGCCGCCCAGCGTGGCCGACGGGTATTAGTATTAGAAAAAGCCAATAAAGTCGGCAAAAAAATCCTGATGTCCGGCGGCGGGCGCTGCAATTTCACCAACCATTTTGTAGAAGCCGACAATTTTATTTCTGCCAACCCTCACTTTTGCAAGGCGGCACTTACCCGCTATACCCAGTGGGACTTTATAGGCATGGTAGAGCGTTACGGCATCCCTTATGAGGAGCGTAAACACAGCCAATTATTTTGCCTAGATTCCGCCAAAGACATCCTTAATATGCTGCTGGATGAATGCGCCCAAGCTGGCGCAGAAATCCGCACTCACTGCTGCATCGATAAAATATCGCCACTGCCCGAGCGTGCCCACTCCGACAAGCATCAGCCCGAAGACCGACGCAGTCGTTATCAAGTCGCCCTACACCAAGGCCAACAGCCATTAAAGCTCGAGTGTCACTCACTTGTCATCGCCACCGGCGCGCTATCCATTCCCAGCCTCGGCGGCAGCGGTTTAGGTTACGACATCGCGAATCAATTCGGCATTGCCCTCACTGAGCGCCAAGCAGGCTTGGTACCCTTTATGTTCAGCGATGCAATGAAGCCTCTATGTGAGCGCCTTTCGGGGCTCGCGCTAGAAGTGGAGGTGAGTTGTAATCAGCGTAGTTTCACCGAAAATCTGCTCTTTACCCATCGCGGCATCAGTGGCCCAGCGATACTGCAGATCTCTAATTACTGGAACCCCGGCGACGAGATCCTCATCGATCTACTACCCAGCCTCAGCGCCACAGACTGGCTACTCAGCGCGAAACAGCAACAAGGTAAAAGCTTATTGCGCACGGTGCTTGCACAAAAGCTATCTAAGGGCCTAGTAGCAGAACTGCAAACCCTGTGGTGGCCTGATAGCGCCGACCAGGCAGTCGCCGGCTACAGCGACAAACAACTTATCGCCATTGCCGAAAAATTTCACGCTTGGCGGCTTAAGCCCTCGGCAACAGAAGGCTACCGCACCGCCGAAGTCACCCGCGGCGGCGTAGATACGGCTGCGATTAGCTCCAAAACCATGGAAGTAAAATCCTACGCCGGTCTGTATTTTATCGGTGAGGTGCTGGACGTTACCGGCCATTTAGGTGGTTTCAACTTTCAGTGGGCGTGGTCATCGGGGTATAGCGCTGGCCTCGTTTGCTAATTTATTGCACATCATTAAGCGTGAGCCATTGTTCAAGCACCTAAAACCCACAATCGTGATAAAATCCCGCGCTTAAAGACAAAACCGGAAATACACTGCGTTCATGCTAAGACTCACCGACATCAAACTGCCCCTACATCACAACGACACCGAGCTACGCAGCGCCGTACTCAGCAAGCTGCCCGTCGCTGAGCATGAATTACTCGGCCTCCATATATACAAGCGCAGCTACGACGCCAGAAAAAAGCACAACATCCTACTTATCTATTTATTAGATATTGAGCTCAGCCCCAGCGCAGAGCAACGCGTGTTAACACAGTTTTCCGGTAAATCCTTTATTGGCTCCAGCCCCGACACCCACTACCACTTTGTTGGTCATGCCCCCAGTAACTTTCCTAGCCCCGAGCAACAGCGGCCCATTGTGATTGGCTTTGGTCCCTGCGGAATTTTGGCAGCGTTAGTCCTAGCGCAAATGGGCTTAAAACCGATTGTATTAGATCGCGGCCAAGACGTTCGACAGCGCACTAAAGACACTTGGGGGCTATGGCGGGAGCGCAAGCTCAACACCGAGTCGAATGTGCAATATGGCGAAGGCGGCGCAGGCACGTTCTCAGACGGCAAGCTTTACAGCCAAGTTAAAGATCGCCGCTTTCTCGGTCGCAAAGTCATGACTGAATTTGTAAAAGCCGGCGCGCCAGAAGAAATACTTATGGTGAGTAAACCCCATATAGGCACATTCAAACTGGTTAAGATGGTCGAAAACATTCGCGCCGAAATCACCCGCCTCGGCGGCGAGATTCGCTTCAATAGCAAAGTAGAAACCTTACACCGCGATGCTGGCGACGATAAAAACGGCCACATCACCGGCGTCACGCTCAGCGACGGCAGCCACCTCCCCAGCCGCCATGTAATTTTGGCTGTGGGTCACAGCGCCCGCGACACCTTTGAAATGCTCTTAGCGCAGGGGGTTTACCTTGAAGCCAAGCCTTTCTCCATAGGCTTTCGTATTGAACACCCGCAATCGGTAATCGACGCAGCCCGCTTTGGCGACAACGCTGGCAACCCTATTCTCGGCGCCGCCGATTACAAGCTGGTTCATCACTGTAAAAATGGCCGCAGCGTCTACAGCTTTTGTATGTGCCCCGGCGGCACCGTGGTCGCTGCCACATCGGAAGAAGGTCGCGTGGTTACAAACGGCATGTCGCAATACTCCCGCAACGAACGCAATGCCAATTCTGCCATTGTGGTGGGTATTGAACCTGAAAAAGACTACCCCGAACACGTACTCGCGGGTATCGACTTGCAACGCCAGCTCGAAAGCTTGGCTTATCAATTGGGCGGCGAAAACTATAATGCGCCCGCTCAACTGGTGGGCGATTATCTGCGCAATACGCCCTCTACAGAATTGGGCAAAGTCATTCCATCCTACAAGCCCGGTGTGAGCCTCGGCGATTTAAGCCTCGCCCTGCCCGATTTTGCCAATGCCGCTATTCGCGAAGCCATCCCCGCCTTTGATAGGCAAATCAAAGGATTTGCCATGAACGACGCAATTCTCACCGGCATTGAAACCCGTACATCGTCGCCGATCTGTATTAAACGCGGGCGCGACTATCAAAACCTAAATACCAAAGGGCTCTACCCTGCCGGTGAAGGCGCAGGTTATGCGGGGGGAATTTTATCGGCGGGGATCGACGGCATAAAAGTGGCCGAGGCAGTAGCGATTGATTTATTGGGCCTGGACATGGCCATTCCTGACGGGCGCTAAGACAGTCTGTCAACCGCGTCGACTTGCGCACAACCGGTGAACCGTTACTTGGCCAAATTCTAAAATGGCCTCTTACCTCGGTGACGACAAAGCCTATACCGGCCTCCTCACACGCTACTTTATCGGCAGCGTCGAATTCTTACCGGTGCAAAAGGGTATTTTAGCGGGGCGCCGCGACGCATGGGTAAACTCGCAGCCTTAGAAAAATCAGATCGCTGCAACGCTGTATAACGCGGTTTGAAGAGCAGCATCCCAACTCGACGAAAGCCTTAGACTTTGTGAATGGATACTTGCCTACGCAGGCATGACTCACACGTGGATCCTGAGCGTGATTATATCGTCACTCCTGCGAAGGCAGGAGTCCATCTCTGCGGCGTAGTGCGGCATAAATGTTTGAGCGTGCGGTGCAGATTACAGCGGATATTGCCTGCTATCGTCGCCACCCAATTACGCAAAGCCGTGGCTCCGGTGATATCGCGGCACACAACTACGAAAAAATTAATTGGCTTTTGTCTACGCCATTTACACTAAGCAGCTCGACGATTTCAAATTTTTCTCTAAAGCCATCGCGAGCCACTGCGAGCTGTAGGTGCCGTGAAAGACCCCCTAGCGACACTCTTTTTATAAATCTAAGTTCCGCGTCAGCACTTCAGCAGATTTAATAATGCGGCTAACACGGTAAAGCTCATCGTGCTTTTCTTCATCAGAATAACCTGCAGGCTCGCCTGTTCCGGCGTTAACGAGCCAAGAGGTTTCAGGTCTGCGCGTACCCAGCAGCTTCTTTAATTCAGGAGCGGTAATACCTAATGCTTTAGCTGCTGCACTATTGCTGCAACGGGTCTGATTTTCGTTCAGATAATCGAGTATTAGGGTAATTTTATCTTGCATTACAATAGGATCCTTACAAAGCTAATATGCGACAAAGTGTCCACCCTTGCGAGCTGATTAACTCTGTTATCAATAAAACGGGAGTTGGATCGATCAGTATACCGCATTTCTAAGGCAATTATCTTGTTACTGTCACGAAACGGTGTCATCTGAGGTGGCATGATATTCGCGTCTCGACGTTAACATCCGCTACTCAGCCTTACTACAAATGGCTACTTCACAGTCCACCCGCCATCCAAGACCAACTCTTGGCCAGTCATATTTCTCGCAGCATCACTAATAAGGTAATTTACCGCGCCGCTGAGCTCGTCCATTTCGATAAAACTTTTTTTAGGCATCGGCTCAAGCATAATTTTGTTAATGACCTCGGCTTCAGAAATGCCGTGAACCTTAGCCTGATTGGCAATTTGCTGCTCAACGAGCGGTGTTTTCACATAAGAGGGGCACAGCGTATTAATGGTGATATTTTGATCTGCGGTTTCTAGCGCAACAACCTTAGAAAAGCCGAGTAAACCGTGTTTAGCGGCAACATAAGCACTTTTATGGGGAGATGCCACCAAGGAGTGAATGGAACCGATATTAATGATGCGGCCAAAATTATGGCGGCGCATTAAGGGCAGTAGGGCGCGGCTTAGCATTGCAGGGCCTATAAGTAAGATTTCCGTGATCAGTTTCCAGCGATCTACCGGAAAGTCTTCTAGCCTCGCAACATGCTGAATGCCGGCGTTATTCACCAATATATCGGCATAACCGCCTGCAGCCTCAAGACTTGCCACCGTCTGCGCTATATCCGTTTCGCTCGTTACATCAAGCTTCAAGGCGTTTACAGCAAAGCCCTGATCTCGCAAGTTTTTTGCAGCGCCCTCCGCCGCCTCATATTGGCTATCACTCAGCCACACAGCATAGCCTTGCCGGGCTAAATCACTGCATATCGCCAAGCCTATGCCACTGGCGGCGCCAGTCACTAACGCGACTCTCTTTCTCATTGCTCACCTGTTTTTAATTATTGTTTCTTTCCCGCACACCGCCCTAAATCCCGCCGCCATGAACGGAATCATGCGTTGATACGCTGCCTCAAAGTCGGAAGACTGGCACTTACCCCCAGACAAGCGATCAATACGCCCAGTTTGTGCCAAAGTTAACGCAAGGGCACCAGACACATAGTGGTAACACCAGTGCAGATCCGCTTCCCGCGCCTTGGGAAAAATTACTTTTAAGGCCTCAATAAACTCGCCGACATGCTTGTCAAAATTGTCCTTCATCAAGGTTTTGCTCCATACCGGCGAGGTCATTACATACGCTAATAAGGCCATGTAATTTTTCCAACCAGGATCACCACTCTCTTGCGCAAATTTCAGTGGCAATAAAAAAGCCTCGATAATTTGCTCCAAGGTTTGCGGTTGACCACTGGCAGCTTGCAGGCTATTGCGCAGCACTTCGCGACGGGTATTGCCTAATAATTCTGCCCGGCGATGAAACACCGCATAAAACAAATCAAGTTTTTTGCCAAAGTGATAACTGGCCAGCGCAACATCAACATTGGCGCCCGTCGAAATCTGGCGCATCGTTACGCCGTCAAAGCCATGCAGAGCAAACAGCTCTTCCGCGACATCCAGAATGCGCTCACTTTTTAGACCGCTGTCTTTTTTATTCATTGTTACACCCCAAGCACCAGCGAAAAATCGGTCTATGTGAAACGACGTGTCTTACGCCACCGGCCTGTAAATAAATCTGTTTTAAAAGCCGCGCTTGTTTTTTCAACAAGCGTTGAATATAGTGGCTCACGAATAATTAAAATACAAGGCGGATATTACATGAATTCGGCAGAAGTCTTTAAATATGTGCTGACTGGCGCGTACGTGATACTTGTTTATGGACTCTCTTGGATAGGGATGCGCCGCACCAAAGACATCAGTGGTTTCGCCATTGGCAATAAAGACATGAGCCCCTACCTCATCGGCATAACGCTCGCGGCATCCATCGCGTCAACGGCGACCTTTGTCATTAACCCGGGCTTTGTCTATGCCCACGGCTTGTCTGCCTATCTCCACTACGGCGTTGCAGGCTCAGCGGGGATACTTACCGCGTTTATCGTTTTGTCCCGAGGCTTTTTGCGCTTGGGCGAGGAAAGCAAGGCGCTGACAATTCCCCAATGGATATACCATCGCTATCACCATCGCGGCTTTAGCCTGTTTTTTGCCTTTATCAATTTATTATCGATCAGCTTTGTGGTGTTGATTTTAGTTGGCTGCAGCCTACTCATGACAGGTATTTTCCCAATAGAACAAAAGTCCGCCTTAATCGTGGTACTGGTCTTTGTATTCTCTTATGTATTAATGGGCGGCACCTACGCCCATGCCTACACCAACACCCTGCAAGGCATCATGATGATCATCGTGACCTTGTTATTATTTATTCAAGGCTTCCACTATTTCAACGGCGATATTTTAGGCGCATTGCGCGACATCAGCCCCGGCTATGGCGCCGCCTTCAACCCCGAAAGCAATCTTTATTACGATTTTTTCTCGGTGTTTGGCGGCGGCTTTATTGTTACCTTTGCGCTAATGCTCCAGCCCCATATTTTAACTAAGGTGCTGTATTTGCGCAGCGAAGCCGACATTGGTAAATTTATTGGCACCACCGTTATTGTCGGCACACTCTTTACTTTAATTTTAATGGTCGGCTTTTACGCCCGCCTTGCCGGCCTAGAGATCCCCACCCAAGACACCGTCGTAAGAGAATACTTGCTACATGAATTCAGCGGCAGTCCCCTCGGCGAAATCACCCTAGTGTTTATTTTTATTACCCTGCTCGCGGCCGGCATGAGCACCTTAGACGGTATTCTCGTGTCACTATCAGCAATGGTGGTTAATGACATTGTCACGCCGCTGAGTAAGAGCCAAAACAACGGACTCGCCTGGTCGCGCTGGACGCTAATCGCGGTGGGTATCATCGGCCTGCTACTGGCCTGGAATCCGCCGCCACTGATCGGTTTATTCGCGCAAAAGGGCGTGTACGGCCTTGCCGCTGCGTCATTGGTACCAATGCTATTCGGAGTACTGATACGCAAAAAGCTACCCTTGCCACTGATTGCCAGCGCCTCGTTTATCGCGCTGTTAAGTCACTTCTACTTCAACTTATTTGGCGGTGTCGCCAACCCTGCGGTGTCGGCCAGCTATGCCATTATTGGCTCGTGCACATACACCCTCGCAGGGCTCGGCATACTCCACTTATTCCAAAGCAAAAAATAATTTCACTTTAGCTATATTGACTTTTCAACGGATGTTGAATAACCTCGATTACAAATTCAACAATTGTTGAGTTAAAACCGAGTAATCTACACCGCACTAACACATAATCATAAACCTAACGCAGGTGCCCCATGATAAATATAAGAAATGATAAAAAGCGGATAGCCATGTTAATCGCAATAAGCAGCGCGGCGGCCACATACCACAACCCAGCGTGGTCACAGCAAGGCGCAGCAATCGTGTTAGAAGAAGTACTGGTTACCGCGCAAAAACGCGAACAAAATCTGCAGGAAGTACCGGTCTCTATTACCGCGTTTACTGCCACAGAACTGGCAAGCAAGGGCATTACCACCATTACCGAATTGGAAAAAAGTGTGCCCAACACGCAGTTCCGTGCGAGTCGCGCCACCAACTCTACTCTCACTGCCTATATTCGCGGCGTTGGTCAGCAAGACCCACTCTGGGGGTTTGAACCCGGTGTTGGTGTGTATGTTGATGATGTTTACTACGCGAGGCCGCAAGCAGCTGTTATGGATGTATTCGACGTAGAGCGCATCGAAGTTTTGCGTGGCCCCCAGGGTACGCTCTACGGTAAAAACACGGTGGGCGGCGCAATAAAATACATTACCCGCCGAATGACTGGCGAAGCCGAGGGCACAGTTACCCTTGCCACCGGCGCCTACGACCAACAAGACATGAACATTTCAGCGCAACTACCCATTATTGATAATGAGCTGTATATCGGCGCCGCCATCGCCAGAATGGAACGCGACGGCTACGGCAGCGTAGACACCGGCTACAATATTAATACTGGCAACTACAGCGCCAGTGAAGAGAACTACAATAAAGATATTTTAGTTGCGCGAGTCAGCGTGGAATACAGCCCCACCGATGAGCTGTTTATTCGTGTAGCTGGCGACCGTACCGACGACAATTCTAATCAGCCCTGCGGCTCGCAATCTAACGCTAGCACCCTAACCCACCCGGCCAACGGACAGTCTTTTGCGCGATCGAGCAATCCGTTTGACGGCGCCTGCGGCACAACGCATCTGTCGAATGTCGAAAACAGCGGCTTCTCACTCACAGCACAATACCAGCTAACCGAAAACACCAGCTTAAAATATATATTCGCCAAGCGGGAAGGTGAAACCCAGCAGTTCATCGACTTTGACGGCACCCCCCTCGACGCCTTTGATGTACCCGCCAAATACACCGACGACCAAAAGTCCCATGAGCTGCAAGTCAACTACAGCATTGACCGCATCGCCGTGGTTGCTGGCTTGTACTACTTTAGCGGCAACTCAGCGGGCGCATTTGATGTGGTGTTAAACGGTTTGGGCGGCACCCCCTATATGGATGGCGAGCATTATGATCTGGCGATTGGCGGCGACGTCGACACCGAAAGCAGCTCCGCCTACTTCAATATTAGCTACGACATTCTCGACGATTTAACCCTCACCACAGGCCTGCGTTTAACCAAGGACGACAAAAACTCCAACATTAGACGCTATGCTTATAACACCACTAATTCATCACCCTATACCCAGACTCAAGGCACCAACTTCACCTATGGCGACGCCAGTAATGACACTCTGCTCTCGGTGGCCACCGACATTAGCGACAAAGACGCCGATAAAGATTGGAGCGAACTCAGCCCCTCCGTCAAACTCGACTGGCGCATGACTGACGACGTAATGCTCTATATTAGCTACGCCGAGGGCTTTAAATCTGGCGGCTTTGATATGCGCGGCAACGCCGCCACCAATCCCAATGTCGCCCAGGGCTACGACCCTGAGACCGTTGAAACCCTTGAAGCGGGCATAAAATCACAGCTGTGGAATGACCGCCTACGCCTCAACTTCACCGTGTTTAGCATGGACTACACCGACATGCAGCTGACGGTACAAACCGCCCAGCCCGCACCGGTGTTCTTCTCCTCTGACGTGGTTAACGCTGGTACGGCAGAAATACAGGGTGCTGAATTGGAAGCCTTATTCCAAGTCACCAGCAATATCAGCACCTCACTCTCAGTTGGCCACATGAACGCCGAGCTGACCGAGGTTATTTCCGGTGGTACGGACGTCTCCGACAGCTGGGAAATGCTCAACGCGCCCGATTGGACCGGCCAGTTCGCAATCAATTATGAGCGCGACCTCGGTGACGCTGGCAGCATTGCCCTGAACACTGCCGCCTCTTACCGTGACGCCTCCAGAAACTTTAATAATGTGGTGTGCAGCTGCGACCAAGATAAGTCCTACACCTTGCTCGATGCAGGCGCCAACTGGTATTCCGCAGACGAACACTGGACGGTTGGCCTGCACGCAAAAAATATTGAGAACAAGACATACAAAACCGGCGGTTACAATCTTGGCTCTGGTGAACTCGCCTTTTACGGCGCGCCAAGAACCTGGACCGCCAGCGTGGCCTACGCCTTTTAAAGCAAGGTTAAAAGGGTCATGGCAAGTACTTACCATGACCCTCATGCCCACCTTTTTAATACCCACCGATTCACCTTCTTTCGAGCCATAGCCAATGCAAAATTACAGCGACTACTGGTATCAAAGCAGCGACGGCTTACGCCTTTATGCTCGCCAATACGGTAAAAGCAACGCTGAACACACCATCATCTGTATTCCGGGACTCACCCGCAATTCCGCCGACTTCACCCCGCTGTGCGAGCACCTAGCGATGCGCTATCGCATTCTTGCGGTTGATCTGCGCGGACGAGGCAATTCCGATTACGACAGCAATCCCCAAAATTATCACCCCGCCACGTACGCCCGCGATATGATTTGCTTACTCGACGATCTTAAGCTGAACTCGGCCATATTTATTGGCACATCCCTTGGCGGTCTGGTTTCGATTGTATTAGCCGCCACGGCGCCAGAACACGTTGTGGCCGCCACCCTCAACGACATCGGCCCCGAGGCCGATCAAGCGGGCTTAGATCGCATTAAATCCTATGTCAGCAACCCGAACTCCGCCAGCAACTGGGCAGAGGCCGCAGCGAATACCAAATCGACGCTTGGCCACGCCTACCCAAACTTTAGCGACGACGACTGGCAACAATTTACAAAGAATATTTACCGCGAGAACGCCCAGGGTCAACCGGAGCTGAGTTACGATCCGAATATTGCCCTGCTCTTACAACAGCAAAATGACGTTCCCCCAACGAATTTATGGCCGCTATTTAGGCTTATTCGCGACACCCCCCTATTATTAATTCGCGGCGCATTATCCGATATTTTAAGCCCGGACTGTGTCGCCAAAATGCAAGATCAGCAAGTAGACATGCAGTTTATTGAAGTACCAAACTGCGGACATGCGCCACTGCTCAGTGAGCCAAGCGCGCTTGGGGCTATTGATCGCTTCCTAAATAAAATCAAAGCAAAAGATCAACACAGTTGACGTTAACGTAAACTAGAAGTAAAGTTGGCAAATCGCAACCACAAAGCCAACTAATTTATGCCCCAGCAGACTTTTAGCATTTCTGATTTGGCCTCAGACTTCGACGTAAGCACTCGCACCATTCGCTTCTATGAAGAAAAAGGCCTAATCAATCCTGAGCGACGGGGTCAAACCCGAATTTATAGCGCCGCAGACCGGATTAAGCTCAAGCTAATTATTCGGGGCAAGCGCATGGGCTTATCGCTGGAAGACAGCAAAGACATTATTGAAATGTACCAGCCCGAGCACGACAACAGCCCCCAGCTCATCAAACTCATCAATAAGATTCGAGAACGCCAAGTTCTACTTAAAGAGCAATTGCGCGACGTCGAAGCCATGCTCGCCGAATTGGACGACGCCGAAGAGCGCTGCGTTCAAGCGCTCGCAGAAATGCAAAACACACAAAGTAAAACTGGCTAAGTCAGCTATACATAAAATACTCAATTATAGGGCACCCTACTTATGAGCAACTCCTACCCCACATTGAATTTTGGCCTTGGCGAAGAAATCGACATGTTGCGCGACGCCACCTACCAATTTGCCCAGGCGGAAATAGCGCCCCGCGCCGAGAGCATCGACAAAGACAATGCCTTCCCCATGGACTTATGGCGCAAAATGGGCGATATGGGATTGCTCGGCATCACCGTTAGCGAAGAATTCGGCGGCAGCGATATGGGCTATTTGGCCCATGTTATTGCCATGGAAGAAATCAGCCGCGCCTCAGCGTCGGTGGGTCTTTCCTACGGTGCGCATTCCAACCTCTGCGTAAACCAGATTTTCAAAAACGGCACCCAAGCTCAAAAAGAAAAATACCTGCCCAAGCTCTGCTCTGGTGAACACGTCGGCGCGCTGGCCATGTCTGAGCCCAATGCCGGTTCCGATGTCGTGAGCATGAAACTCAAAGCCGAAAAACAAGGCGACCACTATGTGCTTAACGGCAACAAGATGTGGATCACCAACGGCCCCGATGCTAATACCTATGTGATCTACGCCAAGACCGATATCAACGCCGGCCCACGAGGTATGACCGCATTTATAGTAGAGCGCGACTACCCCGGTTTTAGCCGCTCACCAAAGCTCGACAAACTCGGCATGCGCGGTTCCAACACCTGCGAACTCGTGTTTGAAGACTGCAAAGTGCCCGCCGAGAATATCCTCGGCAAAGAAGGTGAAGGCGTCAAAGTATTAATGAGCGGCCTCGACTTTGAGCGCACCGTTTTGTCCGGCGGCCCCACCGGCATTATGCAAGCCTGTATGGACGTGGTCGTACCCTATCTTCACGACCGCAAACAATTTGGCCAAAGCATTGGTGAATTCCAGCTTATGCAGGGCAAGCTCGCCGATATGTATACCGAACTCAATGCCAGCCGCGCCTATTTATACGCCGTCGCTCGGGCCTGTGATCGCGGCGAAGCCAGCCGTAAAGACGCCGCTGGCGTTATTCTTTACGCCGCAGAAAAAGCCACGCAAATGGCCCTGCAAGCCATCCAAACCTTAGGTGGCAACGGCTACACCAATGAATTTCCCACAGGCAGATTACTGCGCGACGCCAAACTATATGAAATTGGCGCAGGCACCTCAGAAATTCGCCGCATGCTCATTGGCCGCGAATTATTTAAAGAAACCGTTTAAATAAATTACGCACCACTAACAAACGCCCAGCGAACAAAAGGCACAAGGGAAATGACCGTACTCAAATCCAAAATCAATAGCCGCGACCCCAGCTTTGCTGAAAACGCGGCACATATGCAAGCCCAGGTCGACGACTTACAAAAGATCATTGCCGCGACCACCTTAGGCGGCGGCGAAAAGTCCCAGCGCCGTCATACCGAGCGCGGCAAGCTGCTGCCTCGCGAGCGCATCAACGTTTTGCTGGACGTCGGCACCCCCTTTTTAGAACTGTCGCAATTAGCAGCATATGAGGTCTATAAAGAAGAACTCGCCGCGGGGGGCATCATCACCGGTATCGGCAGAATCTGCGGCCAAGAATGCATGGTGATTGCCAATGACGCTACCGTAAAAGGTGGCAGTTATTTTCCGCTAACCGTAAAAAAACACCTGCGCGCCCAAACCATTGCCCAAGAGAATCACCTGCCCTGTATTTATTTGGTGGACTCCGGCGGCGCAAATTTGCCCCGCCAAGACGAGGTCTTTCCTGACCGCGAACACTTTGGTCGCTTCTTTTTCAATCAGGCCAACATGTCGGCCATGGGTATTCCCCAAATTGCCGTGGTCATGGGCAGCTGCACCGCCGGTGGCGCGTATATTCCGGCCATGGCTGACGAATCGATTATTGTGCGCGAACAAGGCACCATCTTTTTAGCCGGGCCGCCGCTGGTAAAAGCCGCAACAGGTGAAGTCGTGAGCGCCGAAGATCTTGGCGGCGCCGATGTCCATTGCCGCACCTCTGGCGTTGCCGACCACTACGCCCAAAACGATCATCACGCCCTGCAATTAGCGCGCAACGCCGTAAAGCGTTTAAACCGTCGTAAACCACAGTCTTTAGACGTGGCCCCCAGCCAAGAGCCAGCCTACCCTGCTGACGAAATCTACGGCATCATTCCCAAAGACAGCCGCAAGCCCTACGACGTGCGCGAAATTATTGCCCGCGTCGTTGACGGCTCAGACTTTGATGAATTTAAAGCCCTCTACGGCACCACCTTAATTTGCGGCTTTGCCCGCATTTTTGGTTATCCCGTCGGCATCGTCGCCAATAACGGTATTTTGTTTTCTGAATCGGCCCAAAAAGGCACGCACTTTATTGAGCTGTGCGCCCAGCGCAAAATTCCGCTGATCTTTTTACAAAACATCACCGGCTTTATGGTGGGTCAGCAATACGAAGCCGGCGGTATTGCCAAGCACGGCGCAAAAATGGTGATGGCCGTGGCCTGCGCTAAAGTCCCCAAACTCACGGTATTGATCGGCGGTTCTTTTGGCGCCGGCAACTACGGCATGTGTGGCCGCGCCTACGACCCGCGCTTTATGTTTATGTGGCCCAATGCCCGTATTTCCGTTATGGGCGGCGAGCAAGCGGCTGGGGTAATGGCGCAAATAAAACGCGACCAATACGAGCGTGAAAATCAAGACTGGCCAGCAGAAGAAGAAAAAGCTTTTAAACAGCCGATCCTCGACACGTATGAGAAGCAAGGTCACCCCTATTACGCCTCGGCGCGGCTGTGGGACGACGGCGTGATCGACCCCGCCGACACCCGCATGGTATTGGGTTTGAGCTTGTCGGCCAGTTTGAACAAGCCAATTGAAGACAGCAAATTTGGCGTATTCAGAATGTAAATTCAATGCCTCGCCAAAAAGCGACACAACCGTATATTCCGTATTCCAAACAGTGGAAACGCAAACATGTTCGATAAAATTTTAATTGCTAACCGTGGCGAAATTGCCTGCCGTGTTATTAAAACTGCCCGCCGTATGGGTGTGCGCACCGTGGCCGTATACAGCGACGCCGATCGCAATGCCCTGCACGTGAGCATGGCCGACGAAGCCATTCACATTGGTGGCTCCGCAGCACGGGACTCCTACTTAGATATTGAGAAAGTCATCGCCGCCGCAAAGAAATCTGGCGCCCAAGCCATTCACCCTGGCTACGGGTTTTTATCAGAAAACGCCGCCTTTTGCCGTCGCTGCGCCGCCGAGAATATTGTTTTCATTGGGCCGCCTACGCCAGCGATTGAAGCCATGGGCTCGAAATCCGCCGCCAAACAAATCATGGAAAAAGCCGGTGTGCCACTGGTGCCCGGTTACCACGGCGACGATCAAGACCCTGAGATAATTCGCAAAGCCGCCAACGATATGGGCTACCCCGTATTGCTCAAGGCAACCGCGGGCGGCGGCGGTAAAGGTATGCGCCAAGTATGGAGCGCAGAAGAGTTTGACTCTGCCCTAGCGGCTGCCAAGCGCGAAGCCATGAACGGTTTTGGCGACGACACCATGCTAGTGGAGAAATACCTCACCCAGCCTCGCCATATTGAAATTCAAGTGTTCTGCGACAGCCACGGCAATGCGGTGTATTTATTCGAGCGCGACTGTTCTATTCAACGCCGCCACCAAAAAGTGGTGGAAGAAGCGCCCGCACCGGGCATGACCGAAACCCTTCGCGCGGAAATGGGGCAAGCCGCCGTGCGCGCCGCCCAGGCCATTGACTATATTGGCGCCGGCACCGTTGAGTTTCTCCTCGACGTTGATGGCAGCTTCTACTTTATGGAAATGAATACCCGCCTACAGGTGGAACACCCAGTCACCGAAATGATCACCGGCCTCGATCTGGTTGAGTGGCAGCTGCACGTTGCTGCTGGCGGCACCCTGCCCCTTAAGCAAAACGAATTGCAAATCAATGGCCACGCCATTGAAGTGCGTATTTACGCCGAAGACCCAGACAATGAATTTTTACCGCAAACGGGTAAGCTACACTTTTTAGAAACCCCCGCAGAATCCGAGCATGTGCGCATCGATACAGGCGTTATTGAAGGTGATGAGGTCAGCGTTTTTTATGACCCCATGATCGCCAAACTTATTGTCTGGGACAGCAATCGCCAGCAAGCCCTGCGCCGGCTAAGTACTGCATTAAAAGACTATCGACTAAACGGGGTCACCACCAATATCGATTTTCTCTACACCCTAATTAGCCACCCCGCATTTTGCAGCGCCGATTTCGACACGGGCTTTATTGGTAAACACGAAGCCAGCTTGTTCAGCAAAACCGCCAGCCAGCTAGGCGACAACCTGCCCCTAGCGGCGCTCTATTTAATAATGCGCCAAAAACAAATCATTGCCGAGCGCGCCAGCCATAGTGTGGACGCCAATTCGCCGTGGAATAACGCCCACAGCTGGCGCCTGAATCAGCCGGCCCAACATCAATTTGATCTGCAATTTGGCGAGCAAGTCATCGCCATTAGCGCCACCGCACAGTCATCCAACTCTAACGCCAGCTTTGTGATTCGCAGTGGCGACGCCGAATTCACGGTCAGCGGTGAATTGCAGGGGCGTGTGCTGCTGGCCGATATTAACGGCCACCGGCAGAGCGTCAGCGTGTCTGAACACGATGGCGGCTACAGCATGTACAGCACTGAGCGCGCCGTGCACTTCAATATAAAACGTCCGGACTTAGGCGACGACAACGGCGACGCGACCGAGAATCAATTAGTCGCCCCCATGAACGGCACCGTAGTCAGCCATTTGGCTACGGTCGGCAGCGCTGTGAAAAAAGGCGATCCGCTACTGATTATGGAAGCTATGAAAATGGAGCACACCATTCGCGCCCCAAGCGACGGCACGGTAAAAGCTTTTTATTACCAGCCCGGCGAATTGGTCAGCGGTGGCGCCGAATTACTGCAGCTAGAGGCCGCTGAATGATGAATGCCAATATCCCCAGCAGCGTCCGTATTGTCGAGGTTGGCCCCCGCGATGGCCTGCAAAACGAAAAGCAGCCTATTGATATCGCCACCCGTGTGCAGCTAATCAATATGCTCACTGCCGCCGGTCTCAACACCATTGAGGCTGGCAGTTTTGTGAACCCAGCGTGGGTACCGCAAATGGCCGGTAGCGAGGAGGTATTCAAGCAAATTGATCGCCTTCCCGGTGTTCGGTATGTGGCACTGGTACCAAATAGTAAAGGCTTTGAGCGCGCCACTAGCGCTAACGCCAATGAAGTCGCAATTTTCGCTGCAGCCTCAGAAGGCTTTAGCCAAAAGAATATTAATTGCAGTATTGATGAGAGCATTGACCGCTTTCTGCCAATCATGAAGGCAGCCAAAGCGATGGACATTCCGGTGCGCGGATACGTGTCTTGCGTACTCAGCTGTCCTTACGAAGGTGAAATAGACCCACAAAAAGTCGCTCAGGTTACCGCGCGTTTATTTGCGCTGGGCTGCTACGAAGTTTCCTTGGGTGACACCGTTGGCACCGGCACCCCCGCGTCGGTCAATCGCATGTTAGATGCCGTGCTAAAGATCGCCCCCGCCGAAAGGCTGGCAGTCCACTTTCACGACACCTACGGCCAGGCCTTAGCCAATATTTACGCCTCACTGCAAAGGGGCATAGCGGTCATCGACAGCTCAATTGCAGGCTTGGGTGGCTGCCCCTATGCCAAAGGCGCAGCAGGCAATGTCGCGACCGAAGACCTCGTCTATATGCTCAATGGCCTGGGTATTCACCACGGTGTGAATCTCAACAAACTCATCGCGGCGGGTCAGTTCATTAGTGAAAAACTAAATCGACAAAGTGGTTCAAAAGTCGCCCTCGCCGCTAGCCGATAAATAAGAATGGTGCCGAAAGCGAGTAGGTTTTGCCTGCACGCATCGCCCTAGCGGCCGCTAGGGCGGGAATTCCGTCAAACATTGTTCGTCATAACATAACCTTCCCAGCCCATTAATATAATCAAACTAAGGCTTGCACCTTGGCCTCCCGCTTGCCAAATCTCCCACAGCGTTTAGGTTTAAAGGGCTTTCCCGCCACACTCTCGCCACACGGCTAAATTAAATAATCGCCATTTAACGCTCAACTATTGCACAATAAATACACCTTAGTGTAATAATAGCCTAGCGTTTAAAAATAACAAAAGGCTGTTGCGCCACAGCCGCCAGAGAGGTATTACCACCGTGATTAGCCGACAAGCATTACCCGGCAAGGGTTTCATCACACTGTTAGTGCTGAGCGCGCTGAACTGCAGCGACCTCCACGCCGCCAGTGGTACGCTTGAAGAAGTACTCGTTACCGCCCGAAAGCGCAGCGAAAGCATGCAAGACATTCCAATTGCCGTAAGTGCAATTAGCGCTGAAGACCTCCGAGACCGGGGTATTAGCAACACCAGCGAGCTCACAAAATCCGTTCCCAGCTTGGAAATTCGCAAAGGCCAAGCGAATCAGATCTATATACGCGGTATTGGCGAACGCACCGGCTTCGCGCGTGTAGACCCCACTGTTGGCGTCTATCTTGACGACTTGTTCCTACCCCGCTCCGACGGCCAGTTACTCGACACGGTCGATATCCGCAGCATACAAGTACTGCGCGGCCCCCAAGGCACCCTATTCGGCAAGAACACCACGGGCGGCGCGATGGTTGTCAGTCTCCTCAAGCCCGATGACAGCGACGATGCCTACGTCGAATTAGGCCTCGGTAACTACGCAATGAATCGCCTAAAAGCGGGCATTAACATCCCAATTAATGATCATTTTTATACCCGGGCGGCTATCAATATCACCAAAGACGACGGTTATCTCGAAGACATTGGGCCCAGCGGGAACACACCGAGCAACGACCGTCAGTCGCTGTTACTGCAAACCCGCTGGGAACCCAGCGAAAGTTTTACCCTCGACACCCAGGCGTTTCTTGGCAAGACCCGCGAGATGATGACCGGCACCACCTGTACGCTCCCCAATGAGAACGCGCTCTACTACAAAGGCCTTTGGGTAGCACACAGCGGTGACACCGATCCGTCTAACCCGCGCGCGTTCAAGGAAAACTGCGAGTCTAACTCCCGCGCTCGCCTTGGTGACCTGAAGACCAACCTCGGAGACGCTCCTCGGCTAACCAAAGATCTAGACACCCTGTTACTGGCCGCAACCGCCGAATGGCAGTTATCTGAGTCGCTCAATCTTAAAACCGTGTTGGGCCTGAGGGGCGAAAAAGAGGGGCCCATCCACGCCAGCGACCCAGACGGTGGCCCTGCGCTGTGGAGTAGCTACATGAATACTGAAGATAGCGACCGGCGCTCTTACAGCTTTGAAATTCAGCTGAATGGCGATGCCATGGGGCAGCGTTTACGCTACACCGCAGGTTTGTTCGCCATGCAAGAAAGCAATACCGAGAATTTCTCAATATCCAATGCCTTTCGCGGCATAGACAGCCAAACCCTCGCCGAAATCGGCGCCAGCACTAATCCGACGCAACCGCTACCCGGCGGAACGGTTCCACTTGTTGGCTTTATCGGCGCGCCCTTAGTGGTATCTGATTTTGATCTGGAAAACAGCACTGGCGCAATATTCGCCCAAGTGTCTTTCGATATTACGGAGCTACTCGAAATCACCCTCGGTTATCGCGTCACCGCTGAGCGCCGTCACTCCGAGCTCAGCACCACTGAAGCTGATATGGACGCTATTGGCCAGCAGTTAACGACTGGCGGCCTGTTTGGCGCGGCGAGCAATATTGCGGTCTTTGGCCCTGGCGCATCAGGCTTTTATCCCTACTTGGGGCCATTGCGCTGGCTCGATGACCCCGTCGGCCTTGCCAACCAAATTTTTACCGACGCTGATGGCGACGCATTGATCGACTACCCGCTAGACCCCGATTCCAAACGCACGGAAATGCGTGAAGAGACGTTTAGCCAAAGCACGCCAATGCTGTCATTAGCCTACAACCTACCCGACAATTGGCTAGACAGTAGCCCCCTGAACAGTGCCATGGTGTACGCAACCTGGAGCCGCGGTTTCAAATCTGGCTTTTTCGAGCCTCGGGGCGTTGACGGCTTACAGCGCGTAGACCCAGAAGTGGTGACCAACCACGAGCTCGGTTTCAAGATCGACGCCTTTGACCGCAGTGTTCGTTTAAATGGCGCGGTGTACGCTATGGACTTTGAAGATCAGCAGCTCATCGCCGTTGGCGCCGACTCGGCCCAAAACGTGGTAGTGGTATTTGGCAACGCTGGCCAATCTGAAATTCGCGGCGGCGAGTTAGAACTACTTTGGTTACCGAGTGTTCAGCTACAGATTAACGCCAGCCTAAGCCTCAATAATTATCGCTACACGGACTTCAGCGAACTGGACTTACAGGGTGCTATTCTCGGCAGACAAGACATCGTCGACCGCCGCAACGAAACCTTCCCGGTATCGCCAGACAAATCGGCTGCGGTTGGTGTGCAATACAGCTGGTCTGGGGACTACGGCTCACTTATCTCACGACTCGATCTTAGCTATAAAAGCGAGATTTTCTATGGCTTCGATCCCGCGTCTTACGCCGCCTTTAAACGCGACGCAAAATCCGCTGGCCAACCCGCCTATCAACTGCTCGATGCTCGTCTTAGTTGGCAAAACCCAGAAGGTGATCTGAGTGTCTCGGCATGGGTTAAAAACCTTAGCGACGAGCGCTACCGAATCGGTGTAGTTGCCGTGGCAGACTCGTCTGGTGTTTACAACGAAGGTTGGGGCGAACCTCGTATGTTTGGCATTGATCTGCGCCAAGAGTTTTAAAAAAATAGCGTAAGTAGGTCGCCTCCTGTGGCGATCTACTTACTGCAGCAGCAAAATCAATAGCGTAAATCGACTACAATATTAGTTCGGAAATCCCGCAAAGCACTGAATCGCTTCTAGCGCATTATCCCAATTTGCCTTGCTCGCCGTAAAAAGGTGAGCTTGGGGCATAAGCGCGACATCACCGTCTAAACTACCCGCAGGAACAACAACCACGTCCTTGCCACTTAAAATATAGGGCAGCGCCGAACCACAAATCGAACAGAAGCTGCGCTGATGCCGGGTATTTGGCAATCCAAAAACGGATACGCTGTCTTTACCTTGTAACCATAGTAACTCTCCCCCACGGCCAAATAAATTAGCCCCATGAGCGGAGCCAGAACCTTTACGACAATACTCGCAATGGCAGAGAAAGAATTTTTGGAAGTCGCCAATAAATTCAAAAGCGACTTCACCACAGAGACAAGAACCTCGGCTTTTCATAATTAAGTACGCTCTTGTTAGAGGAGTATTCAATCAAAATTAAACCATCACCTTATTGCAATACCCCACTTTTACGCAAAACAAGGACCTCAATAAGTTAGGCCGGATAAAATACAACCACCGGAATTTCACGATCAGTTGCTGCTTTATAGCTGGCATAGGGCGCAAAATACGCTTCCATCAAATTCCACAGCCTTGCTCGCTCTTCACCTGCGGCGACCTTCGCAATGGCTTTAAACTCGTCATTGGCCACTTTCACGGTAATATCTTGATTCGCTTGCAGGTTTAAAAACCACGCGGGATGCGCTGGCGCACCGCCCTTGGAAGCGATTACACAAAAACCGCCATCTCCGCTTGGCCGGTAAATTAGCGGAATAATTAAGGTCTTACCGGACTTCCGGCCAGTGGTCGTCAGCAACAAGGTAGTTAACATCCCCTCGCCGCCACCCAAGCTCGCGTCCCAGAGATGAGCCGCTTCGCCATCGTTAAGATAGGCATTCACATGATCGCTCATCCACGACGGCAAATAATCCGGCAGTTTAATATCGCTCATTGTTATACACCTCGATTTGTTGATACCTCGTTCAGCTAATTTAATAGCTGAAAATTTGCCGGCACGGCGAATACGCTGTTAGCAATATAGACTAGACCGCTTGCCGGTATTTTCCATCGACAAGCGGCCTGCAAAATACGACATGGCTTGCTAAGCCCGCCAGAATTAAGCCAGCTGCCTAACGAGCGCCTCGCCAACCGCATGAGCACTTGCTGGGTTCTGTCCCGTGATCACTCGATCTGCTTCGATAACAAACACGCCCCAGGGCTGAACTTTGCTGTAAAGTGCTGCGCTGCGTGCCAGCGACTCTTCCAATAGAAAGGGAACATCAGCAATTGTTCCGTAATCGATTTCTTCTTCGCGCGTAAACCCCGTTACCGATTTGCTGGCTAACAATTTTTCACCCGTGCTTAATATAATTGGCAGCAAGGCCGCAGGGCCATGACATACCGCCGCCAATACACCGCCGCTCTCGTAATGTTTAGCGCTGAGCTTTGCGAAGTCTTCGTTGGTGGCTAAATCCGACAGCAAGCCAAATCCACCGGGATAAAACACGGCAGCGTAGTCCGCAATATTTACCTGCGAGACCGGTAGTGTGTTGTTGATCCGATTTTGAAACTCTTCGTTGTTTAGAATCGCCTCGTTAACGCTGTCGCCCTCAATATCGGTACCGTATAACGGCGCCTTACCACCTTTAATCGATGCGATATCGTAGTCTAGCCCCGCCGCCAAAAATACCTGTAGCGCATGCGTAAGCTCAGGTGAATACGTGCCATTGGCTTGATCTGTTTCACCTAATGTTGCGTGGTTTGTCACTGGAATCAATATTTTCTTCATTGCAATTCTCCTGCCTTAAATGTGTTGAGCTGGCGTATTTACACCATGAAGCTATCTTATTAGACTGCGCTTTCAGCAACAATATGGTAATTTGACAAAGCACTATTGCCAAACAGCAACAACGAGTCAGATATGAATAATTTTGACGGTATTATCGAATTTGTCGAAGTAGCAGAAAGCCAAGGCTTCTCTGCGGCGGCAAAGCAGATGAACTGCAGCACCAGCCATGTGAGCAGGCAGGTTTCCCGTCTTGAAGCGCGGCTCGGCAGCGCACTGCTCGCGCGCACGACCCGCAGCGTAAGTCTCACCGAAGCCGGTCAGGCCTATTACCGCCAGTGCCGCGACCTAGTCGACGGATTGCAACAAGCCAATGAACAAATCAACGCTCAGCAAGTTCAGCTCAATGGCACTCTGCGAGTCAGCGCGGCCGGCCCCTTTGCCGAGCGCTATGTTGTGCCAGCGCTGATCGAGTTTGCCCAACAGCACCCAGAGCTGACCGTCGACATTGACTTTAATAGCCACAAAATTAATCTCATTGAAGACGGCATAGACTTCGCCATTCGCTACGGGAAATTAGAGGATTCTGGCTTAGTGGCACGGCGCTTACTCCCCCGCCCCTTGATGGCCGTAGCCAGTCCCCAATACCTAAAACAACACGGCACCCCTACTCATCCCAATCAACTTAAGGCGCATAACTGCATTGTGTCCAACAACAACCACTGGCAATTTGAGCACGATGGCACCGCGCTTTACGTAAAAGTGAACGGTCGCTGGAAAAGCAATAATGCCCACGCAGTCGTAAACGCCTGCGAGCAACACCTCGGTATCGCCTACATGCCAAAGATCAATTTTTTGCAGTCGATTAATTCGGGCACATTGAGCCCAGTACTAGAACCCTATTGGAGCAAAGGCGCCGGCAGCTGGATCGTCTACCAAAATCGTCGGTTTCTGCCCATGCGGGCCCGACTGGCCATCGATCATTTGATAAATTATTTTAAGGATTGGGAGGAATAGACAATTGCTTCGATACAGTAAGGTATTAAGCTGATCGAGGCTTTGCATACCACGCCAATGACCTTGATACACCCCTGCTTGCGCTCACAATACACTTGCCAACGCTGTCTCTAAATATTCATATTTAAATTTAAAACCCAGTTGTTCAAGCTTAACGGGCCGCACCTGCTTGCCAGCCAGTATCAACTCCCGCCCCATCTCGCCCATTAAAACGTTTATGACAAAGGACGGCATCGGCAAGATGGTGGGCCGCTTTAAACATTTCCCCAAAGTGGTAGTGAAATCCTTGTTCGTCACCGGATTCGGCGCGGTACAATTGACCGGGCCCTGAATGTGGCTATTGGCTATGCAGTGGTCAATGATCCCGATGAGGTCTTGCAAATGTATCCACGGCATCCACTGCACTCCAGAGCCAATTCGTCCGCCAAAGCCCAAGCTAAAGGGCGGTATCATCTTTTGCAATGCCCCACCCTTGCCACCTAAAACAATACCGATGCGCAGCAAGCACGTGCGAATACCGAGAGCCTCGGCCGCTAGAGCGCTGGCCTCCCATTGGGCACAAAGGCGGCTGGCGAAACTGTCATCACCACCACAGCTTTCATCTATCACCTCGTCGGTGAGGCCAGTGCCGTAATAGCCTATGGCGGAAGCACTTATAAATACGGCGGGCCTTGTCTTGGCATGGGTTAAATAGGTGATAATTTCGTCTGTCACCGCTACCCGGCTGTCTACAAGCTTTTGCTTTTGTGAGTCTGACCATCGTTTATCCGCAATCGGCTCGCCAGCAAGATTGATGACGACATCAAAGCTGACATCCGGGCTAATCTCGCTCAGGTGCTCAACGCCCGTCATATTGTCGTTAATCAGTTCTGGGCGGCGAGTTTTAATGACAATGTAATGACCTTGCTGGCGTAGATGAGCACATAATGCGCTGCCAATAAAGCCGGTACCGCCAGTAATAAGAAAATTCATAGACAAGACCTTGGCTGTGTATTTGACGCTATATTTAGCATACGCCATTCATCAGCAAATAGATTAGGTCATTTTCCGGGAGAGCGCGTGCCAATAACGGCTTTCGTGCGTGGCAGCTGGTCAATGAGTTAAGCACCTATTGGCGATCAAGTACCAACATAGAAATCACATCTTAAAGTGCAGGAACATGAACGCGAAAACCCAAGCGTAGCACTCACGCTTTGCGAGGCACGCTTAGTACACTCCCCCCAGAGCAAAACTTGCCGTGGAGGGAGGGATAGCGCCTCTTAAGCCTTATCCAGCGCCTGGCTAACGTCAGCAATAATATCGTCGATGTGTTCAATACCCACTGAAATTCGAATCAAATCAGTACTGACACCCGCAGAAGCAAGTTCCTTTTCATTCAACTGTCTGTGGGTTGTCGAGGCCGGGTGACACGCCAGCGACTTTGCGTCGCCAATATTCACTAGGCGTAAAATCATCTGTAGCGAATCAATAAACCGCGTGCAGGCTTCAATTCCCCCCGTAACACCAAAACTTAAAATACCAGAGGCTTTGCCGTTAGTGATTTTCTGACAGCTTGCGTAATAAGGGCTATCGGGCAACGCAGCATAATTAACCCACTCAACCTTCTCATGTTGTTGCAGGAATACGGCAAGCTTCTCAGCATTTTCGCAATGACGTTCCATACGCAGACCCAATGTTTCTAAGCCCTGTAAAAGCTGAAAGGCATTCATTGGTGAGAGTGCTGCGCCAGTATTCCGCAGGGGCACAACACGACAGCGTCCTATATAGGCAGCTGCGCCCAAGGCTTCGGTGTATACAACACCGTGATAAGACGGGTCGGGTTCGTTTAAAATCGGAAAACGCTTTTTATTTGCCACCCAGTCAAACTTACCCGAATCAACTATCGCGCCGCCGATCGAGGTGCCGTGGCCGCCGATGTATTTGGTGAGTGAGTGCACCACAATATCTGCCCCCAACTCAAATGGTCGGCATAAATAAGGGGTAGCAACGGTGTTATCAACAATCAATGGCACGCCATGTTTATGCGCTATTTCAGCTAGACGAACAATATCAACAACATTGCCCGCTGGGTTACCTATAGATTCGCAAAAAATGGCCTTGGTCTTGTCGTCAATGGCATTTTCGAAGCCCGCATAATCGTCGTGCGAGATCATTCTCGCCTCAACACCCTGACGCGGCAATGAGTGTGCAAAGAAGTTGTAAGTGCCGCCGTACAATTGGCTGGTACTCACAATATTATCGCCAACTTCACATATGCACTGAATCGCGTAAGTGATCGCCGCCATACCCGAGGCAACACAAAGCGCACCAACGCCGCCTTCCATTGCCGCGATACGCTGCTCCAACACGTCCGTTGTGGGGTTCATAATACGGGTGTAAATATTACCCGGCACTTTGAGGTCAAATAAATCGGCACCGTGCTGGGTGTCATCAAAGGTATAAGAGGTTGTTTGGTAAATTGGCACGGCTGCGGCTTTTGTTGTTGCTTCCGACGTGTAACCTTGGTGCAGGGCGATTGATTCTAGTTTCATATTATTTCTCTCCTTAGGAATAACTTTTATTAAATGACAAAAGTACTGCAGTATAGCGATTGTTTAATCATGGTCAGATTTTGTCCCTGGCATTGCTAAGTAATACAAAATTCGCCCGCGACTATACCTTTGGCGTCTTGTTCAGCACCATAAACACACCCAAAGCCATTAATACTAGGCCGACGCCTCGTTGAGCACCGAACGCATATTTTTGAACACCGAGAAGACCAAAGTGATCGATAATAGTCATTGCGATGAGCTGCCCAAGCAACACAAAGGAAATCGCATTAGATACGCCAAAGCGCGGTGCAACCCACGTTATACTCAAAATATAGAATACGACAAAAAAGCCACCAAAATACAAGTACCGGGGAGTATCTGTACCAAACAAATTGGCCGGTAGGCCTACAGTTGCAAGCAGGTAGGCTGTTGCTAAGATCAAGCCTATAAAAAACAGTATGGCTGCCGCGTGGGCTGGGCTCTGTAGCCTTTCGCCCAGACCACCGTTGAGCGCAGCCATAACGGGAATACCCAATCCAGCGACCAGCATTACTGATGAATAAATCAGGGTGTTACTCATATATTTACCGCAGTAGATAATATTTCATACTAAATTCCCAGCCCCTAGGCCGAACTTACTTTAAGCATATTTCACGACTAGATAAGCGCCACTATCACACCGTAAAACAGAACAAGAAAACCAAGCACTTCTGCTGCGATAAGCATCCACATGTGTACCGAAATAAGTTTTGACGATATGCTAGCTTTACCAACGTGAAAAGGTGGCTTTAGTTGATTATCAGTATCTTGCAAAAGCCCATGGATAAAGTAAGTAAATATAGCGCTGGCAAAATAAAGCAAAACCGCGCTTACCGCGACGGTCTCTACCATGCTAGGCAGCTGACTTATTTCAACAAATTTAGCAAGTAAGATAGCGGCAAACGCATACAGCAATGACGAGCGATGACATATATCGACATAGGGATGCGCTTGGCCATTTTCAGAAGCCATAATTTGCTGGTATTTCCAGATACCGGACAACAAACCAACAAGGAAAAATACCCCCGCAGAGATCACTGCCACGCTTTCTGCTGTTTCCATGAATTTTACTCTCGACATCATTGCTAAAGACAAAAAAACGACTACACACATTATGTGGCAAAGCACAATTTAAACTAAATTCAGCAACGATTACTGCCATTAATAGCTGCGCGGTACTGTAACAGATCTTGTTATTTAACGGTAAAAAGCAGCTGCAACTTTGCAGTTTTTAAAATTCGCAAAAACCCACAACGTTCTGGTTTGGTAACTAGTAATGATGCGTAACACAATATCTTTGAGAGCAGCATATTGCTGGCCCTAAGTTAGCCATCCTTGGCTAGGCCATGTACTTTGAATGCGGGATTTATTTCTTGCGGCTAGGTAATATCCCCATGGTCTTACAAATAATACTGAGCATCACTTCGTCGGCGCCACCACCGATTGAGGTGAGCCGGCTATCTCGGTAGGCACGGGCAACGGGGTTGTCCCACATATAGCCCATGCCGCCCCAGTACTGCATGCAGCTGTCGCTGACTTCGCGCAGCAAGCGACCAACCTTTAGTTTGGCCATAGATGCTTTGCGGGTAACATCTTCGCCGTCGATATAGCCTTCTACGGCGTTGTAGACTAAGGCGCGCAGGGCTTCAACTTCGGTTTGTAGCTCCGCCATGCGGAAGTGCACTACTTGATTGTCGAGTACTGACTGACCGAAGATCTGGCGATCGCGAGTATATTCAATGGTTTTGTTTATGCAGTCTTCCATGCCCTTTAAGCCACCAGCCGCGGCAAATAAACGCTCTTCTTGAAATTGCAGCATTTGATAGATAAAGCCGTGCCCCTCTTCACCAATCAGGTTTTTTTGTGGCACTCGCACATCGTCAAAGAAAACTTGAGCGGTATCTGAAGACCGCATACCCAGCTTATTCAGGCGTTCAGAAAATGACACACCGGGGGTATTGGTGGGCACAATAATCAGCGATTTATTGAGGTGCGGTTTATCGTCACTAGTATTGGCAAGCAAGCACAAATAGTCGGCTTGGGTGGAGTTGGTAATCCACATTTTAGTACCGTTAATAACGTAATCATCACCGTCTTTTTTGGCCGTAGTTTTAATTGCCGCTACATCGGAACCGGCGTGGGGCTCACTCACAGCAATAGAAAATACCGCATCACCAGCAATAGCGGGAACTAAAAACTCACGGCGCAGTTCGTCGCTGCCAAAGCGCGCCAAGGCGGGTGTTGCCATATCGGTTTGCACACCAATGCCCATCGACACACCGCCGCTGGCGATGCGGCCCAGCTCCTCGGAGAACACGATTTGGTAGCTGTAATCTAAGCCCATGCCGCCATACTCGACGGGTTTAGCTATGCCCAGTAAGCCGAGATTTCCCATTTTTTTAAACAATTCATGGGCCGGAAAAATACCTTCGGCCTCCCACTGATCTGCATAGGGGTTAATTTCGGTATCAATAAAGCGGGCGATGGTTTCGCGTATGGCATTGTGTTCTTCGGTAAATTTCATGATGACTCCATATTATTTATATTTGCAGCGCTTAGCCGAATAAATTGGGTACATTCGCAAACGGATACGGTGTTGGCGAAAACAAGGACGTCTCTTTGCCAATGGCCTCAGTTTTTTGAAAAGCGGCTCTCGCCGTCATACGTTGAAAATAATCTAGCACTTGAGGTTCATAAAACTGCGACAGACCTAAACCATCACCGAGGTATAAGGCATAGGCCACGGCAATATCGGCCACCGTAAAGCGCTCAGCGCAGAGAAACTCCCGCCCTGCTATATGGTTATTCAAGCGTTTGAGCCGCGCTAAAAACCATTTGTAATAATCCTCTACCACTTGGGGCTGACGGCGTTCCGGCGGCTCTAATTGCGAATAGCGCAAAACCAAGGTTTGCGGAAAGGTGAGCGTGGCATCGCTGTGAAACAGCCAATTAAGGTAGTCGCCGTATTCCGGGTGGTCTACTTTCAAGCCAAAGTCATAACGCTGGTAGCGCTCTACCAAATACAGACCAATCGCCGAGGACTCCGTCATGTGGGTATCGCCATCGACAAAATACGGGACCGTGCCCAGTGCATTGACGTCGAGGTAGTCGCGCTGAAACATCCGCGGCGGGAACGGCAGCACTTCTAGCTCATGCTCAATTCCCATTTCCTCTAGCGCCCATAGTGCGCGAAGGGACCGTGAGGTGTAGCAATGCCATAATTTTGGTTTAGTTTTAGGGCTCAATATTGCTGCCATGATTGGTGTCCTTAAAGCTTATATTGGCGCGCGGCAAGATCGCGCATAATTTCTTCGGAGCCGCCACCAATGGCGTTAACCCGCACTTCACGATAAAAGCGCTCTACGCGATTGCCCCGCAAATAACTGGCGCCACCAAGTATCTGACTCGCCTCCCGCGCGCAGTACTCCATGGTTTCGCTGGCTTGAACTTTGGCCATAGCTAAATCGCCAGGGTCGCAGCGGCCCTCAATGGCGGCCTGAGTGAGGTATTGCAAGTAGGCTTGAGTGGCATTGATTTTTTGCTTCATGCTCGCGATCTTGTGGCGAATCACTTGGTGGTCGGCCAAACGTTTACCAAAGGTTTTACGCTGCTGCGCCCACTCTACGGCGTCTTCTAAACAGGCGCGCGCAGCCGCTTCCATGGTCACCGCCAAACTTAAGCGCTCTGGATTGAAATTGGTCATAATAACCCAAAAGCCCTGGCCCTCTTCGCCCAGTAAATTCTCGGCAGGTACTCGCACATTATCAAAATAAATGGTGCCGGTGTCGGCGCACCACCAACCCTGTTTTCGATTTAGCGGCGTTCTTGCCACTCCCGGTAAGTCGGTTGGGATTAATAACATCGACACACCTCGGCCACCCTCCCCGCCAGTGCGCACCGCAGTAGACACCCAGTCGGCGCCCATCACCCCAGAGATAAAGGTTTTACTGCCATTAACAATATAGTGGTCGCCGTCACGAACAGCCGTAGTGGTGATACTGGCCACATCTGAGCCACCAGACGGCTCAGTGATACCCAGCGATATACGCTTTTCTCCGGCCAGAACCGGCGGCGCGACCATTTGCTTTAATGCCTCACTGCCGTAATTCATTACTGGCGGCAGGCCAATACCGTGAATAAGTAAATTACTGATAAGCCCACCCGCAGAACCGGCGCGGGTAAATTCTTCATTTGTGATGTTGACGTGCCATTGGTCAATACCCTCTGAAATACCACCATAGACTTCAGGGTAACCCAGTTGCAACACACCAATGTCGGCAGCTTTTTGCCAGAGGCTGTCGGGCACTTTGCCCGCCTCTTCCCAGTCATCAAGAAATGGTACGACTTCCTTTTCTAACCATTTGCGCAGCTGAGTACGCCACTCTTCATGTTCGGGGCGTAAATAGGGGTTATACAGACGCGCGCTATCAAAATTTAATGACATTGTGTTCACTCACTTTAGCTTGTTATTTAAAACGCCAAGTTAGTCTAGCGGCTCTGCAGAATTAGGCTTGGGCAAAGGTGCCAGCAGAGTCGGGAATGAGTGCCAATGAGAGGCGCGAGGCTATTTTTTGCGATAATCTCGCGGCGACTGGCCGTGCCAGCTACGAAATGCGCCAGAGAAGGAGCTCTGATCCATATAGCCCAATAAAAAGGCGATATCAGTGATACTCAGGCGCTCATCACTAAGGTATTGAATCGCAAGCTCGGCGCGCAATTCCTGTAATACCTGTAAGAACTGGGTGCCCTGCTCAGCTAAGCGGCGCTGTAAGGTACGCCGCGAGATATTAAGAGCTTCAGCTGCCTTGTCGATGTTCATATCGCCACTGGGCAGCAAACGCAGCAGCGTTTTGCGCACGGCAACAATAAAGTCATTGCTGTCGCTATTGTCTTCAAACAAATAGCGAATCGGCTGAGCCAGGGCTTGAACCCAATTTGCATCCAATTTTATCAGGGCATAATCAAGACAGGCCCGATCTAAATACACGCAACTGGTTGGCTGATCAAAGCGTAAACAGTCACCAAACTGCTGTTTTAACAAATTCAGGTCGGCGGGCTCGGCGTAGCTGAAATGCGCAGCCCGTATCGGTATTGGCCGCACGCACACGGAATTCACAATCGCCGCCGCAACCGACAGGGATGAATCACTCAGGTAGCGCTGAATGGCGCTCTCTGGCGCCAAAGGCTGCCAATCTAAACGAATAAATTCGCCCTCTCTGCGTACCTTAACCTCACCAATATCGCCCACAATTCGCAAGACACTGGGCATGACATTGAGGTATTCACGAAAGGTTGTACAGGCGGAACAGGCGTAGAGCTGGAGGTTCAAGCGGTTGACGTAGTCGATGCGACCAATATATAGACCAATATCTGGGCTTGCGACTTTCTGGGCTACCAGTTCATAAAGACGGAAAAGATCGCCCACAGGGTAACGACGATCGCTGTCTTCTAGCTCACTTAGGGTGACGCCCATCTCACTGAACAATGCCGTAATATCAGCGCCCAAAGCTTCCGCCGCCTGAAACAAGGCTTTAAAGGCCGAGCTATTTACTGCTCGCTCCGACGCTGCTGGCAAATCTGACACTGGCATTATTATGGACACTGCACAAAAATCTAAGTGTATGCGAGGCGCTCGCTACTGGGTAGCCTTAATTCTGCTCCTTCGCAAACCTGGCCGCTAAGCGCAGACTTCGCCGTAAACATAGACCTGAACAGACACTCGGCTATAATGTTTGTCTTGCTAAAATTCGCACTGTTTACTCTGGAGGCTCCTTGCGCTGTTCATCACAAACCAACACTCATCGCTCGCTATCGCCGGTCATAAAAGCGCTTAGCGTAGCTCTAATCATGCTTGCTGCGACCGGTAATTTACAGGCAGAAGTCAGCGTATCGACGCACATCTCCACTATTGGGCCAGGCATTGAATTGGGCTATAAACTTAGCCCAGCTTTTGGTGTGCGGGCTGGCTGGCAGCAATTTGCGACTGACTTTGACTTTAAGCCAGAGGACGAAAACGGTGTGCCTGGCGATGAATTAACGTATGAAGGCGATTTAGACCTGAAAAATGGCAGCCTTATGGCGGATTGGTACCCATACCAAGGTCGGTTTCGACTCACTGCGGGTTTATTACTCAATAATAGTGGCACCAAGCTCACCACCAATTGTAAAACCAACACCGCTGGCACAGTGCCTGTCGCGAATAGCTGCGAGGTTGGCGGCAGCAGCGTATCCGGCAGTGATATTGGAGAGGTCGACATTACCATCGACTTTGAGGAGAGGATTGCGCCTTATATCGGCTTAGGCTGGGCATTTCAGCAAGGTAAGAGCTGGTTTATTAGTGCCGACTTGGGCGTGGCATTTTTAGGCAAGGCTAACGCCGACATACAGACCACCGGCTCGTGTAATAACACTGAATCCTGCCGTTCCCAGCTTGACGACGAGGAGCGGGAGATTGAGGAGGACATGGAGTCTCTGAAGTTCTTCCCAGTTGCCAAACTGGGCTTTGGCTATCGTTTTTAACGCACTCAACTAGCCGAAAGGCGACATAAATAAAGAGTTGAGCGCGACAGAGGGAGGCCGAGCATGAGTACATTTGAGTTCCACACTACCAAGTCGATTGTTGTAGAGCGGGGCGCGGCGGCCAATATCGCGTCTCGGGTGCGCGACTTACACTGTGAGTCGGTATTGATTGTTACCGACCCAGGTGTACTGGCCGCGCAGTTACTCGACGCTGCACTAACGGATTTTACGCAACATAATATTAAGGTCAGCGTATTTTCAGATGTGGTCGCCGACCCGCCAGAATCAGTCATTTTTGCCGGCATCGCCGCCGCGAAGGCCGCCAACGCCGACTGTGTTATTGGTTTTGGCGGCGGAAGCTCCATGGACGTTGCCAAGTTAATCGCCCTGCTTGTCTACGGCAGCCAATCGCTTGCGGATATTTATGGTGTCAACCAAGCCAAAGGGCCCCGCCTACCGTTAATACTGGTGCCAACCACCGCGGGTACAGGATCAGAAGTCACCGCCATTGCCATTGTTACCACCGGCGCAAATGAAAAAAAAGGCGTGGTGTCACCCTTGTTGTTACCTGATGTTGCCCTGCTCGACGCAAGGCTAACACTCGGCTTGCCCCCCGCAGTCACAGCCGCAACCGGTATCGATGCCATGGTGCATGCCATAGAAGCCTATACCAGCAAACGCCTTAAAAACCCCATTTCAGACGCCTTGGCCAAAGATGCCCTGCGCTTGCTCGCCGCCAATATTCATACCGCCTGCGAACACGGCAATAATATTCAAGCGCGGGAAAATATGCTGCTCGGCGCCTGTTTGGCGGGCATGGCCTTCGCCAACGCCCCTGTGGGCGGTGTGCACGCCCTAGCCTACCCAGTGGGTGCCCGCTTCCACGTTCCCCACGGTCTGTCTAATTCATTAATGCTAGGGCCGGTATTGCGCTTTAATAGGAGCGAGGCTGAAGCCCTGTACGCAGAACTCGCCGAGGTGGTCTACCCCGCCGCCAGCGGCAGCGGCTTTCGCCGGGCAAGTATGCTGATTGAATATTTGCAAACCCTGCCCGCTGAGCTGGGAATTGCCACGCGCCTTAGCGACGTCGGCATTAGCGAACAAGATGTCGACAATTTGGCTGAAGACGCCATGAAGCAAACACGGCTGCTCATTAACAACCCTAGGGAAATAAGTTTGGCCGATGCAAAAGCCCTATACAAGGAGGCCTTATGAGCGAGAAAGCCCCCGTGCCCACACGTGACGACTACCCCCATTTTTGTGAAATTCAAACCCGCTGGCACGACAACGACGTGTACCAACACGTAAACAACGTGATTTATTATTCCTTTTTCGATACCGCCGTCAATGAGCATTTAATTAACAGCGGCGTCCTCGATATTGCAACTAGCCCTGCGATTGGTCTAGTAATTGAAACTCAGTGCCAATACTTTTCTTCGGTGAGTTTTCCTGACAAAGTGAGTGTCGGTCTAAAGGTGGTCCATTTAGGTAATAGCAGTGTGCGCTATGAAACCGCGCTATTTCGCAATAACGACACAGACGCGGCGGCCCTCGGTCGCTTTGTCCATGTTTATGTCGACCGTCAAAGCAATCGGCCCGTGCCCATACCGGACCCAGTCCGCAAGGTATTAAAAAGCATTACCGTCAATTAAGACGACAAGGAGAGCTATTCATGTCAGACCCACTGCAGCAAGTCATCGCGCTACTCGGCCTAGAAAAAATTAACGAAAACCTGTACAGAGGACAGTCCGAAGCCACCGACTGGGGTCGGGTATACGGCGGCCAAGTTATTGCGCAAGCACTTTCCGCCGCGGCGCAACAGGTCGACCCCAAGCGCCACATTCACTCCTTCCACTCCTATTTTTTGCGGCCGGGGGACCCCGAACACCCCATTATTTTTGAGGTGGAAAGCAATCTCGACGCCGGCACCATCTCCAACCGTCGCGTTAAAGCGGTGCAGCGTGGCCAAACCATCTTTTTTATGACCAGCTCATTTCAGCTCAATATCGACAGCTTTGATCACCAATCAGAAATGCCTGACGTGCCGCCACCAGAAAACCTACCAAAGGAAATGGAGTTATCTGCGGAGGCGATACGCTTGACACCCGAAGAGTGGCTGCCCAAATTTAATGCCGTTCGCGCCATCGATTTTCGTGCAGTCGGTCATGACGACCCTAACATGCCAAGCAATCATAAGCGCATGTGGATGAAACCAAACGGCCCGCTACCCAACGATCCCTGCGTACACAATTACCTATTAGCCTACGCATCAGACTTTTGTTTTTTATCTACCGCGAGCCACCCTCACAATGTGTCGTTTATGACCGAGGATATGCGCATGGCTACCATCGACCACAGCATGTGGTATCACCGTCCATTTGATTTTAACGACTGGCTGCTCTACGACATGGACAGCCCCAGCGCCTCTAACGGCCGAGGATTTGTGCGCGGCAAGATTTATGATCGCGCCGGAAGATTAGTGGCCAGCAGCACCCAAGAGGGCATCATGCGTATGAAGCGGGGGAGCTAAAAAACCCCACAGCAATCCAAACGACAGCTGTTAGTGGCTTACAATTATTGATAGCGGCGACCTAAACTGTTTACAAAAAGAAGGTCGCCCCGCTATTTAGTCAAGCCGCTCTATCGCGGCAACGGCGCAGCATCTGCAACTCAATACATATTCTTTTTATAGTCCAAGGCCAAACCTTTCTCCATCGCGCCAGGCAAAGACACTGCTGCACGGGCGATTTTTGCTTGTATGGAGTTTTCTTTACTTTGTTTTATGTGCGACTTGAATATTTCTGAAGGAATCAGATCTTTAGGCGCCATTTGCGACGGCCACAGCGCAGATTCGGTAAGCGCTATGCTCGGTTTTATTTGCATTGCGCTAGGATTTATTTTTGTAACAATCAATGGCTCCTTGCCTTGGACTGTAAATCGCTGCAAGAGACCTTCGTCAGTACAAAGCGCCGCCGTGCCTCGCAGCACCAGTATGTCTTTACACCCTGGCACCATCGCTATAATGCTAACTTTTGGCTGCTCAATAATATTGCGAAAGCTGTCAATTCTGCGATTACCGGGCCTATCCGCCAAATAAATGATGCCCTCTTCCTCTTGTATTAGGAAGTTTTCCGGGTCGCCCTTAGGACTGACATCCGCTTGCCCGCTACTATTGATAGTGGCCAGCGCTAAAAATGTAGCCTGCTGTATATATTCCGATACCGCGTCGTTTGATCGTTCAAATGAGCGAGGTGCCCAAAAATTTGAGCGACGGAAGGCCTTGGCGCAATGCAAATAGCACTCGTCTACGCGCAAAGTCAGCAGGTCGTCAGCAACATTAGCGACCGTGCCATTAACCCGCAAGGTTTCATCCATACCGCTTACGATAAACAATGCACCAAAAGACAAACCGTTCTCGACAATACTCCCCGTATCTAAAGCGCTTAAAGGAATGAGTAAATGCCTAGCATCAAGCACAGATACAAAGCCCTCGCCGCCGCCAGCGGCTGAGAGCTGAATATGCCCATCGTTACCAAATCCGAAAAACCCGAAGCGGGTATATGACAGCCAGCGCCGAGCATGCTCGTCAATATGATCGATAACTTTTAAGTCACGAGGCGCAGGGAGTTTTCCCACTCTTTTCTGTACTTGTTCAAGGCTAGTCAACTTCAAAAGTATTTACTCTCTGAAAATCTTGAGCATAATCCCGCCGTAAAGTGCGCAAGGTACGAGCGTCGCATTTGACGTGCTTGTTACTTTTTTGCCACACTCTTAACTCGCCAAGCTGCAAGCCACGTTAGAGACATGTAGTGAAAAAAATGACGCTGAATCCCTTAATTTATAGCGATTTGTCACTTTTCCACCATCCATCCAGAGATAGTCGACGTAGCGAAGCATAACCCGCAACAACCAGTAATCCTGCCATGATTCCCAGATTTTTGACGAAATTCTGCATCTCACGAGCGACCATATCATCGCTCATACTCCAAAAATTGTGCAGCATGAAATTGACAAGCAGCACGTAAACTACAAAGCCATAGGCGACAATTTTAACGTGCCGACCGGACATCAATAAAATCCCGCCAATCACGCTCACTGCCCCTGCAAACCACAAAAATTTGGGTGCGAACGCAATATCATGCGACTGCATGTAGGCTTCCATTTTTTCTGATTCAGTAAACTTGCGTAATCCCGGCACGAAAAAATAGAGACCGAGGAGGAATCGTCCAAGAGTTATGCTGAATTTATCCATTTGTTACTACTCTTCGTTAAGGGGCTTATGGGGTCAGACATTCTACAGTTGGGTAACACCGGTAGCACGCGCGTTTTTATTGTGGCGCCAGAGGCGCAACGACAATATCGTGGCTGCGCCTACCATTGTTAAACATTAGTTGCTCTGTTGAAATGCCTTTTTAATTTTTACTTGACCACTACAGAAAGAGCGTACTGAGTTCGGCAGGCAGCCTACAATGCCGATAAGGAATTACGTCAACTCACGCTTTTGATGCTAGATAATAGACTCCGCAGTAAGCTGCGAAATCCAAAAGTTTCTTACAGTAAGCACCTAAAAGGTAATGACTAAATCTACGCGGGGCTGAAACCCACCTTGCGCAACAATGGGCTTTGCCTATTTTCTAAACTGTTTAAAGTCAGGTTTGCGCTTTTCCATAATGGCCATTACCGCTTCAATATTTTCTGGGCTGCCCGCCAATCGCGCCATACCTTCGGTTTCGCCGCCCATGGCGGAGTGAATGGCTGCGCGGTGAACATTGCGCATTAACTTTTTAGTTTCCACTAGGGAGTTGACCGGCCACTGGGCAATTTCGCGGGCTTTGCCCATTGCCTTGGCAAGGACCTCGTCATCACTAAACTGAGCCGTGGCAATACCTAAGCTGACTGCACGTTCTGCGTTTATCCACTCAGAGGTATACATTAGTTCTGCGGCTTTACGGGCGCCAATAATCGCCTGTAATTGATAGCTACTGCCCCACTCTGGCACCAAACCCAATGCGGTAAAAGGGAAGCGTAAACGCAGACTCTCACCGACATAGATCACATCGGTATGCAGCAATAAGGTAGCGCCGCCACCAACGGCAACACCACAGGCGGCACTGATAACAGGTTTATCGAAATCTACCAGCGCTTTTGCCGATATCGCAAAGGGATGTTCGCCATCTGACTCTGAAAAATCATTGAGATCTACCCCAGAGGAAAAGTCGTTACCTGCGCCAGTGATGACCACACAGGCAACTGCGGGATTCTCACCGGCGGCAATTAAAGCATCTCGAAACGCCAGCCACTGTTCATTACTAAAGGCGTTTTTTCTCTTGGGCCGGTTGAGGGTTAACAGCAATACGCCATCGTCGTCGAGTTGTTGTAGTACGGTGTCGCTCATTTAGGGCCTCAATTTTGGTCTTTTTAATATTAAATGGCGTCGTGCTTTTACAACGCACAGACTTTGAATTTTACGTCAGACGTCTGACGTCGGACGTCCGACAAAGGCAGCCTTAATCATAAAATCGCACGCAGTCCGCCAACGCCGCCCGTTCAGTTCGACAGCTATTCACCGAGTCGCTGGTGTCTTCATAGCCAAATGAAAGGCCAAACAGAAGCTTATTACTGGGGTCGATGCCGAGCTCCTCGCGCACTATGTCGCAGTTAAAACTCAAGGCAGTTTGCGGACAGCTGGCTAGGCCATGAGCAGTAAGACTAAGCATGAGGGTTTGAGCATACATGCCCAAGTCGGCGGCCTCACGCAGGCCGAAACCCTCAGGCAAGAAGAGAAAAGCGACGTGGGGCGCACCAAAGAAGGTAAAATTATTGGCAAACTGTTCGCTACGGGCCGCTTTATCATCGCGACGAATACCCATTGCGCCATACAATGTTGCGGCGGCGGCGTATTGCCGCTCTTTATAAACACCGGCGTATTTGCCGTCGTAGGGAAAGTCCATTGTCCAGGCGCCGCTGTTAAAGGCGTGTGGGATTTTATTGCGCAACCGTTCTATGGATTCACCACTTGCTACAGCGACCTGCCAAGGCTGGGTGTTGCAGTTGGAGGGCGCCTGTTGCGCGGAGGTGAATGCTGCCTCTAATATTGCGCGGTCTACTGGCGCGGGCAAAAAACTGCGCACCGAGCGACGCTGCTGTACAACTGCTGAAAATATTGCTGCTGATTCGGACATTTTAATCTGCCTGTTTTACGGCGCCGTTCGCCATTAGCTCTGCAATTACCGATGCATCGAAGCCGAGCTGCTGTAACAGTGCGCGGGAGTCTTGCCCCTCTGCGATGGGGCCGTGTTTGAGTTCACCCGGCGTACGCGAAAACCGTGGCGCGGGTGCCGATTGTAAAACGCCATCGCGGCGCACTAAGTTTTGACGGTGCTGATTATGGGCGTGGGTCTCCGCTTCGTCTAGATCTAAGACCGGTGCAAAACAGGCGTCGCTACCTGCAAAAACATCACACCACTGCTCGCGGGTTTTCTCTAGAAAACGCGCTGCCATCGCCGCTCTGCGCTCTGGCCACGCCGCTTTATTCATTTGGTTCAAATAGTCGGTGGCGCCAAAATCAAGCTCGAGCTTGTCTAGGAGCTGCGCATAGAAATGCGGCTCTACCGCGCCGACTGACACCGAGCGGCCATCTTTGCAGAGGTAGTTTCGGTAGTACGGCGCGCCGCCATCCAGTAAATTTTGCTCGCGTTGGTTTTCCCAAAAGCCAATGCCTTTCAGACCGTGAATGGTGCTGAGCAATGAAATTGCGCCGTCACAAATGGCTGCATCAACAACTTGGCCACGCCCAGATTGATGACGTTCTAATAAAGCCGACAATATTCCCAGCAATAAGAACATGGAGCCGCCGCCCAGGTCACCAATGACGTTAAGGGGCACCGGCGGCGCCTCATTGGCATTGCCAAAGCTGTCGAGCATTCCGGTTATAGCAATGTAATTAAGGTCGTGGGCGGCGGTTTTGGCCAGTGGCCCGTCTTGTCCCCAGCCGGTCATGCGCGCATAGACCAGGCGCGGATTGCGCTGAGCGCAAACGTCGGGGCCGAGCCCGAGCTTTTCCATGACACCGGGACGGAAACATTCAATAAGCACGTCGGCGTTTTCTAAAAGCTGCAATACAACATCGACCGCACCAGGCTTTTTGAGATCAAGGGCAATGGATTGCCGCCCGCGCGCCGTTACATCGCCGGGGTTCGCGCCCATACCGCCACCGCTGGCGCGGTCAATACGAATAACCTCGGCGCCCAGATCAGCCAATAACATACAGGCGTAGGGTGCAGGACCAATGCCTGCCATTTCAATAATGCGGATACCGCTTAGGGGGCCGGACATAGGAAAGAACCTTCGGTTGAGCCGGACGTCGGGCGTCGGACTTCAGACATCCGACGCCAGACCAAGCCTTATTCGCCCTTAAATACCGCGGGACGCTTCTCTTTGAAAGCGCGCATACCTTCTTTGGCATCTTTAGACGCGAATACTGGACCCGCCAGTTCATCGGATTTCTGCATGGCTTCGTCTTCGCTTAGGTGCTCGGTGTGCTCACGCAGAGAGCGCACCACTGCCTTCACGGCCAAGGGGCCGTTAGCGCAAATTTTAGCGGCAAATTTCTTGGCTTCATTAAGGGTTTCACCCTTGGGCACCACGCGGTTGATTAAGCCAAACTCCAATGCCTGTTGAGCGCTGACACGGTCGCCGGTTAGCAGTATTTCTGCGGCAATGCAGTAGGGAATTTGCTTGCGCAGGCGAATAGTCGAGCCCGACATTGGGTAAAGCCCGCGTGCCACTTCGGTAACGCCAAAGATGGCATCTTCGGCAGCGACGCGAATATCGGTGCCTTGCAGTATCTCGGTGCCACCGGCCAGCGCATAGCCTTCTACCGCCAGAATAATGGGCTTGCAGGGGCGATTTTCCCGCAATAACGCCTGCCAATGCACATTGGGCACCGTGGCCATAATAGTCATGAACTCTTCCGCGGTGGCTTGGTCGCCATCGGGACCAACTTTTAAATCCATACCGGCACTGAAGGTATCGCCCTTGGCCGTGATAATAGCACAATAAAGATTATCGTCTTCGTCGAGTAGACGCCAGGCTTTGTACATACCGAGCAGCATTTCTGAGCTAAACGCATTTTTCGCTTCAGGCCGATTTAAGGTAACAATTAAAACATTGCCCTCTTGTTCGACGAGGCAGTGCTTGGTGCTGATGTTTAATTCTGTTGGCATATTCGCTCCGTTTTCTTATTGCTCGATGCTGAACGGGAGATGGGAGACGCAAAACCCGACGGATCTGTGGTTTTTTCTTAGCTTAGCGTATACCGTCTCCCTTCAAGCGTCTCCCGCCTAGGCCACTGCGCCCTTGCCACTTTCTGCAAAAGCCTTGGCCGTCTTGTAATCTGGCTTGCCGCTTGGCGCACGTGGCAGCTCTTCAATAAGGTGAATTTCGCGGGGGACTTTATAGCCCGCAATATGTTTACGGCAGTGTTCTTGCACATTATTCAGGTCGAGTTTTATACCTTTACGCGCCTGAATAACGGCGCTAACACGACTACCCCATCGGTCATCAGCAACACCGACCACAAGTGCATCAAAAATACCTTCATGGGCTTTGAGCGCGACTTCAACTTCTTCGGGGAAGATTTTCTCGCCGCCACTATTGATGCAGTTAGAGCCACGGCCAAATACGGTTATTGAGCCATCGTCCTCGAGCTTGGCGGCGTCGCCAGTCAGTAACCAACGCTTGCCATCAACCTCCAAGAAGGTTTTTGCCGTTTTAACGGGGTCATTGTAGTAACCCATAGGGATATAACCCGCGCGAGCAAAAATACCGGTTTCACCCATTTCAGCATGGCGTGGGGCCTTGCCCTCTTCCTCGACAATGACATCCATATAATCTGTGCGGCTGACATTCCCCAAACCAGAAGCAGTTTTTTTGCTGCCGTTGTCCATACCCATTTGGCCGCCCTCAGAGGAACCAAAGGCATTGGTGATAAAGACATTGGGGAAAAACTTTTTAAAGGCGTCTTGTTTTGCTTCAGAAAAAATTGCACCACCAGAGCCAACATTGAATACATTGGATAAATCCCAGCGATCTGGGTTTGCGGCCAAGCTATCCAGCAGAGGAATAGCCATGGCGTCGCCGACAATCTGTACCGCATGCACTTTCTCATCGGCAACAATTTGCCAAACTTTATCGCCGTCAAAGGATCGGTTGTGATTCAGAACCAAGGTATTGCCAGCGAGCAATTGAATACAGGCATACCACCAAGAGGCGCCGTGCATCAATGGCGCCAGGGCGATCCCGCGCAAGGGATTTTCCATCACTCGCTCGCGAATATCCTCAGGCTTTTCGCATGCCCCCAGTGGCGAGAAGTGGCCACCGCCGCCCATCGCTGCAAAGAATACGTTTTTATGCGGCCACATTACGCCCTTGGGCATACCTGTGGTGCCACCGGTATAGAGAATAAAGTAATCCTCATCAGCGCGTTCGGCAAAATCACGGGCCTTACTTTGGCTTTCGCTAGCGTTGTGATAATCAACTGCACCAATTAGCGACAGATCTTCATTGGTTTCGTCGGCCACCGAAACAAAGATTTTCAGTTTTTTAGCCGCATCGCGAACTTCAGCAATGGCGGGGATAAATTCGCGATGATGGATACAGGCCACCATGTCGGCATTATCAAAAATATAGAGCAACTCATCTTTTACATAGCGATAATTTACGTTAATGGGTACCGCACGAATTTTAAAACAGGCGAGCATCGCTTCCAGATACTCACTGCAGTTGTACATATACAAACCGACATGATCACCAGCTTTTACACCCTGCGCCGCAAGATAATGCGCCATTTGGTTGGCGCCCGCATCTAAGTCTGCAAAGCTGCTGCGCCGATCGCCACAAACCAAGGCTTCGCGCTCAGGTACTTTGTCAGCTACGGCTTCGAATAAATCGGCAAGATTAAAGTGCATTCCCATAAGGCAGTCCTTTCTTATTTTCAAGGCGATACATCGTCGCGCCCTGCAGTTTTGCGTGATTGCTATTGCTACCGTTAACCACATCATTACTGACGAAAGTTAACGGTCACTAGGCTATTGTTCGATAAAGACCAATGTAGCAATCACTGCTAGTGCTGACCATCCTCCCAAGGGACGAGGCCAGCAACCAGCAGTGCCAATAGTAACAATTAAGGCTTGTCGGCACTCACTACCCACATTGAGAAGAACTGGGCACCACCGCCATAGGCATGACCTAATGCCGTTTTTGCGCCCTCTACCTGGTGGCCATGAGCTTCACCGCGCACTTGCTGAGCCGCTTCAGCAAAGCGAATCATACCGGAAGCGCCGATCGGATTTGATGACAAGACCCCACCAGAGCAATTCCACGGTATATCACCGCCTTCAATCAAGGAGGTTGCATTATTCATGGTTAATTCCCAGCCCTTGCCAACATCCGCAAAACCAAGGTTTTCAAGCCACATAGGTTCGTACCAGGAAAACGGCACATAGACCTCAGCGCAGTCCAGATCTTTGCGGGGATTGTGTATACCAGCTTGGGCATACACATCTTTGGCGCAGTCGATACCAGCCTGAGGGTTAACCTGTTCGCGACCAGCATACATGGTCGGCTCAGAACGCATAGCGGTACCGCGAATCCAAGCGGGTTTGCGCGGCGATTTTGTGGCCAAATCTTCATTGGCGATAATCATTGCACAAGCACCGTCAGAGGAAGGACAGGCTTCCAAAAAGCGCAGCGGCTCCCAGAGCATAGGACTGTCTTCCACTTCTTTCATGGTGATATTGGGCAGCTGCAAATGTGCCAAGGGGTTTCTGGCACCGTGTAGACGGTCCTTCACTGCGACTTTAATACCGGCGTCATAGGGCGCGTCGGAGCGGCGCATATACTCGCGAATAATTGGCGCGAAATAACCACCGGCACCGGCATTCAAGTGCGGCGAAAACGGCTGCGGGTTAGACAATGCCCACATGGCATTAGACTCTGACTGCTTTTCAAACGACACAGTTAATATGCGTTTAAACACGCCGCTCTGCACATAAGAAGCCGCCACAATGGCGGTAGAGCCGCCCACCGAACCCGCTGTGTGCACACGCAGCATAGGCTTACCGTTACACCCTAAGGCGTCGGTGAGGTAAAGCTCAGGCATGATAATGCCTTCAAACATATCCGGCGCTTTGCCTAGAATAACGGCATCGATGTCATCCCAGGTCAGATCAGCATCTTCAAGTGCGGCGATAGCCGCCTCGCGCACTAAGCCTGCAATCGAAACGTCTTTACGTTTGGTTTTATATTTGGTTTGGCCTACGCCAACAACCGCTGCTAACTGGGCCATTATTTCGCCTCCAATACGGTAACCAGATTTTGTTGTAGGCACGGGCCCGAGGTGGCGTGGGCAACGCCGCGCTTGGCTTCGCCGCGAATAATACGCATGGCCACTTCGCCAACGCGAGACAAGCCAGACGCCATCATCACATTGCCCGCCAACACCCCGCCTGAAGGGTTGATCACGGTGTCGTCGCTCAGACCCAAGGCCTGCTTGAGGATAATTTCCTGGTGACTAAAGGGTGCGTACAACTCAGCAACATCCACTGGCCCACTTGCCACACCAGCCGCTTTACCGGCAATTTCGGTCGACACTGAGCGGCTCAAATCCCGCGAGCCGATATGGTGAGTCTCAATACGGTGATCGATGCCTTTAATGACGGCATAGGGCTTACCCCACTCTTCGGCTTTTTCTACTGTGCAAATAATCATTGCGCAGGCACCGTCGGAAATTGGGCAGCAGTCATGACGACGCAATGGCGACATATACATTGGCTCGTCTAATAGACTCGCGGCGTCACCGTCACTTTTAAGCTGGGCATAGGGATTACTCAAAGCGTTATTACGCGAGCGGGCAACCACTTCGGCCATGTCTAACTCGGTGATCGCGCCGGAGTCCAACATGGTGCGCGCCTGCATCGCGGCAAAGGCGATGGAATCGACCCACAGAGGTGCTAGGTAGTAGGGGTCGAGCTGCTGGGACAAAACAATGGGTAGTTCACCCGGCGATGACTTGCCAAAGCCGTAGAGCAGTGCGGATTCCGCGTGGCCCATTTGAATTTTCAACCACGCTTCGTACAGCGCCCATGCCGCGTCCATTTCGACGTGGGATTCTTTAATTGGCGGCACCGCGCCAAGGGCGTCTACGCCGGCGACAAAGGCAAATGCCGCGCCCTGCTGGTAATCACAGCTACCAGAGCAGGTAAAGTCGACGTCTTGTGCATTCGTGATACCGGCCTGCTTATAGACTTCTTGCAGCACTGGCATAATCAGTTCTACTTCGTTTTGCGCACCAGCGTCGCGCTGGCAATTGGATTGCGCAAAGGCAACTATCGCAACATCACGCATCTTATTTGCCCTCGTCGATTAATTTTCCGATTTCGCTAAACGCCATATCCGGCTCGTCGATCGGTTTGAAATATCTGATGTTTTCCATGGCGTAGCCCCATTCTTCCTCGGGTTTCCACACGGCTTCAACCCGCATACCAATACGCACATCTTCGTTCTTACATTCACTGAGCAAATGCAAGAAGCTTAAATTCGCGCCGTCTAATACTAGGTTAGCAATTACATACGGAGGCTTGATCGGGTTGCCTGGAATTGGAATATAGACAATGGTGAAGGACTCCACTGTGGCTTTATTGCCCAGCACGACCTCTTCTACCGTTGGCACGCCACAGGCGGCACAGGAGCCACGCGGTGGAATATACACATTGCGGCAATTGGGGCAGCGCTGACCTACCAGTTGCCCTTTTTTAATGGAGTGTAAATACTGCGCCGTGGCCTTGCCCGCCGTAAAATTGTAGGTAAGGTAAATTGGCGCTTCCATACCAGTAATGGTGTCAGTTGCGTCATTGGGTTTTAAATCACCCAATAAGGCCATGGCATCAGGCACAAAGCCGTTGACATCGCCCATTAAACCCTTGGTTTCTTCGGCCCAGCGCACTTTAACGCGCATGCCCGTGCTCATTGCCACTTCCTCACCGGCGTCAACCCAGTGCAGCATGGGCGTGTCGGCACCATCGAGCTGGATCATTGCCCAAGCAAAAGGCTTATCACTAGGGTGAGCTTTGCGAGGATGACTAACCCAGCACCAAGTTTTGACCACACCACTGTCGGGAAGATCGACAAATTCAGTCAATGCTGCAGCACTGACTGGATCGAACTCCACTGGTGGCATGAGTACCTTGCCATCGCTGGCTTTAATACCCACCATTTTGCGATTACGCAATGAGGTCAGGAACTGACCGACAATAGGCCCTGTCGAACGGGTATACGTGTACCCGAGGGTAAAGGCCTGGCTAAGCACTTCAGCCGATGCAGCCATCTGATTTCTCCTTCACGATTAAATACGGTAAATTCCAACGCGCGCCTGAATTGTTAACAAAAACGATTGTTACAACAGCGTCGTCCAGAATGAGATATTCTGTAAGGAGTATCTCTGGGCCGCCAAAATCAGACAATGTCGCTGCTGATCAAGTCGCTGACAAAAACGATCATGCCCAGCCGCTTCATATAGGACCAACAATGCCGCCAAAAGCCCCATACCAACACCGCAACCCCATTGTTCGCTATGCGCTGTTCACTTTAGGCTGGATTTCCTTTGTATTAGGTATGATTGGCTTGCTACTGCCGGTGATACCGACATCACCTTTTTTATTGCTCAGCGCCGCCTGCTTTTTACGCAGTTCACCGCGTTTCTATATTTGGCTGACCGAGCATCGCTGGTGGGGCCGCTATATTCTTTACTTTTTGGACGGACAAGGCATTCCACGACGCATTAAAGTGCTCATACTCAGCATGCTGTGGATTATGATTTTGAGCAGCGCTTTTTTAATCGTTAAGATTATGTGGGTTTCAGTGACGATGATTATTATTGCGGGGGCGGTTTCTATTTATATTATTAAGCTGCCGGAGCCCCAGGAGTGACGGTGGACGGGAGACGCTAAAAGCGTCGGACGTCAGACCTCAGACCTCAGACCCCCGACGTCCAAAGCCTTAGCCATATTCGCCGCAATGCTACTGGCAACCCGCTTCGCGCGCTCGGTCTTTTCACCGTTAAAGCCCTCATCAGCAGTCACGATAAAATAGTGCAGCCACTGCGCGAAATCACTTGCCCGCAAGGCCTGTTTACCGTGTATCTGCCGATGAATATTCATCGTATGGCGCTGGTATTCATTATCGCCTAATAACAGTTTTTGCCAGTACGCTTGAATACGGGGAAAATGTTCACTGATATCGATATTCGCCACATCAATAAAAATAGGGGCTAATCTCGGGTCGGCAAGCAGACGCGCATAGAAAGCATCGACAAAGGCCGCAATATGTTCAGGGCTATCGAGATCAGGCTTGGGAGTACCAACAGAGGAATCAGACATCATAATTTAATATACATAGAGGCTTAAGGTTCACAGCTTAAGCCTCTAATTCAATTGACCATTAGCCAAATACCTTATTTTTTCTTCTTACTCGACTTTTTCTCGGTAAATTTCTTCAAGCGTTGCTTGTGCTCCACTTGTCGCTTTGTCAGCACATTTTTTTTGCCTTCAAAGGGGTTTTCCGAGGTTTTATACTCAATTTTGATCGGCGTACCCATCATCTTCAACTCGCGACGGAATACCTTTTCCAAGTAGCGAGTGTAACTACCAGGCACTTTTTCAGTCTGGTTGCCGTGAATAACAATGATCGGCGGGTTCTGACCACCGGGATGGGCATAACGCAGTTTAATACGGCGCCCATTGATCATTGGTGGCGAATGGCCGTGCACTGCGCCTTCCAAAATTGTGGTGAGCATCCGGGTTTGTAATTGCCGAGTAGCCGATTCATAGGCCTTCTCAACCGACTCATACAAATGACCAACACCCGTACCATGCAGTGCCGAAATGAAGTGAATCTCGGCAAAATCAATAAACTGCAAACGACGATCTAATTCGCTTTTTATATGATTTTTCTGATCGGCGGTGAGGCCGTCCCACTTATTGATGGCAACCACCACCGCACGCCCAGAATCCACCACCTGGCCGAGTAAGTGTAAATCTTGATCAACGATACTCTCACGACCGTCCATCACCAGAATGACAACGTGCGCGTCATCTATCGCCTTCAGCGTTTTAACAATTGAGAATTTTTCTACCGCTTCGGAAATATGCTTACGCTTGCGAATACCTGCCGTGTCAATCAGGGTGTAGTCTTCGCCTTCGCGCTCATAGTTAATATACACACTGTCGCGGGTCGTGCCCGGCTGGTCGTAAACCACCACGCGGTCTTCACCCAGCATGCGGTTAACCAAGGTAGATTTACCCACATTTGGCCGACCGACTATCGCGATTTTTTTACCTGTGGCCAATGAGGCCTGTTTGTCTTCAGCCTCTTGAGGAAACTTGGCGAGCACGTCGTCCATTAAGGCCCGCACGCCTTTGCCCTGGGTAGCCGTTAGGGGGTAGATGTGCTCCGCGCCAGTTTTGTAAAACTCAGCCTTGGCCACTTCGGCATCTACGCCGTCGACCTTATTCGCAACAAAGAACACCGGCTTGGAGCAGCTGCGCAGGTGCTTGATTAAACCTTCGTCGGCCGGCATTAAACCAGCGCGAGAATCTAGCATTAGCAATACCGCATCGGCTTCATCAATGGCCTGCATAGACTGCTGGGCCATAGGTCCATCTATGCCCTCTTCGTCGCCGTTAATACCGCCAGTGTCGATCACAATATAGCGACGACTGCCATGGCTGGCCTCACCGTATTTGCGGTCACGAGTGAGACCGGGAAAATTTGCCACCAATGCATCGCGGCTTTTTGTTAGCCGGTTAAACAGAGTTGATTTGCCAACATTGGGTCGGCCTACCAAGGCGATTACTGGAACCATAATATTTTACAACTCTGCTCGGCGCTAAGCCGGTATAAAACTAATCAAAAGAATCAAAGGTCTTGCAGTTTATAAGCAGCAAGCTCACCGCTATTTCCGTAAACGTACAATAATTTACCGTCAGCGATCATTGGCGCACGCAGACCGTCGCTATCAACCCGGGTACGCGCAATTAAATGGCCATCGACCTGAGCTAACATATGTAAATAGCCTTCGAAGTCACCTACGCCAATCGCACCTTCAAAGGCCACGGGCTCGGTTAACTCGCGACGAGCCAACACCGTTTGAGTCCAGCGTGCACCCTGGCCATTGCCATCGAGGGCGTTCACACTGCCGTCGGCTGCAACGACATAAATATTACCTAAGGCACTTGCCGCGCCAACATAGCTTGAGGTTTCTTTGCCCCAAAGTGGTCGACCACTGCCAATATCGATTGCCATAATCTGACCCTGGTAGCCTGTGGCAATCACTGTTTGGCCGTCTTCCAATACTAATAAGCGACCGTCGACATCAACTAAACGTTCAATTTCGGTGCTGCCCTGAGGAACAGATATCCGCTGCTCCCAGCGCACTGCGCCATTTTCTATATCAAAAGCAACGACGCGACCGTTGGCAAAGCCAACCATAACCACGCTGCGCACAATTTTAGGGGTGCTGGTACCGCGCAAAGTAAGGCGCGGGACTTGTGAAATGTAGTTCCAAAGGGGCTTACCGTCACTAATACTAAAACCGTGAACTTCACCGCTGTATGTTTGAGCAACGACAACGTCGCCGTCGCTTTGCGGTGCACTTAGCACTTCACTATTAACCGGTGTCGTCCAAATTATTTGGCCTGTCAGACGATCCAACGCCACCACTTCACCGTCAGAGGTGCCGACGAACAGCATAGTGCCTGACACACCGATGCCGCCCGAGATACGTAAATCGTGAGATTTTTTCCAGATTTTTTTGCCAGTCACTTTATTTAGCGCAGCAATCTTACCGTTGGACGAGGCAATAAAGATTTCCTCTCCATCAATAACTGGGGTAATCCGGTGGTATGCCTCAGCCTGACCGTCGCCTAGCGAATAAGACCAAGCTTCTTTCAGCTTTTTCTCGGCCTGAAAGTCGGTAAGTCTAGCGGGCTCACGACTGGTTGGGTCCGAGGCACAGGCAACGACCATCAGCGTAGTGAGTACAAGGCCGAGTTTACGAATAAAAACCATTAGTTAGTTCCTTTTTCAGTAGTAACGGCAACGCTTAAGTCGCTGATTTTTAAATCTAGCAAGGCGTTATTGCTCGGTACTTCCTGCTCACGCGCCAACGTTTTCGCGTGCTGATAGGCACTTAAGGCGCCCGGCTTGTCGCCCTGAGAAAACAAGATATCACCGCGTAACTCAGCGGCTTGAGCGGCGTAACCGCTGCCAGCAACATCCTCTAACAAAGCCAAAGCTGCGGCATGATCGTCCAATGCAAAACGCACTTGCGCTAAACGCATTTGCGCCTGCGCTCTTAATACCGGCTCTGGCCCTTTATCTAGCACCCACTCCAACTCGCTGGCCGCAAGGTCATACTCGCCATCTTGTACCGCGTATTTTGCTTTATACAAAGCAGCAAACTGGCCATAGCTCAAATTACCGTACTGATCTTTTAAGGTATTAGCTAAATGCTCAGCCGTATTACGACTAGTGCCGTCACGCTGTACTGCAGCATCGGCGACCATTAAATTATCGAAAATAGCGGAGGCTTCTGCGCCCTGATCTTTTACATGGCCCTGCCAGCCCTTCCATCCAAAAACGATGGCCAATGCTAGGGCTATGCCGAAAACCGTCGATTTACCGTTTTCCTGCCACCATCTTTTAATGGCTTCGACTTGTTCTTCTTCTGTACGAAACGTTTCCACTTAACTTCCTCTCCGACGTAGGCAGTGCCTTAAAAATAGTATGTTAAAACTTAGTAAAAAAATGTTTGCCAATATAATCAGGCAATTCGGCCAAGGCTACCAACTGTTGTTCACTTTGACTATCGCGTAGCGACTTTACCGCAGCGTGCCCCTGGGCCAGCTCATCTTCACCCAGTACAATCGCCAGCGCCGCACCGCTTTTATCCGCTTTTTTAAACTGACTTTTAAAGCTTCCGCCACCGCAATTAATTAATACTCGCGCGGTTGGTAGCGCAGTACGTATCGCTTCTGCAAGCGTTAAGGCCGCAATTTCAGCACCGTCACCAACTGAAACAATAAACACATCGGCCAGAGCTGGTATGGCTGGCGCTACCGCGAGGGTTTCTAGCAATAAGCACAGGCGTTCAATACCCATAGCAAAGCCCACAGCCGGCGTTGGCTTGCCGCCCAACTGTTCAACCAAACCGTCGTACCGGCCACCAGCACATACAGTGCCTTGCGCGCCGAGCTTGTCGGTGGTCCATTCAAACACTGTCAGGCCGTAATAATCCAGCCCACGGACCAATTGGGGGTTGAGCTTATAGGGAATTCCCGCAGCGTCAAGGCGCGCGCATAAACCGACAAAATGTGCGCGCGACACCTCGTCGAGATAATCTGCGAGCACTGGCGCTCCAAGCAATATTTCGCGGGTTTTCGGATCTTTGGTGTCGAGTATACGCAGCGGGTTGCTGCCAAGGCGACGCAGGCTATCTTCGTCTAAATCAGCTTTAAAGCCGGACAAGTAGTCGACGAGAGCCTGACGGTAATTAGCGCGCGATTCTGCATTGCCAATACTGTTCAGTTCTAAGGTCAATGCATCACTAATACCAAGTTCTCGCCACAAACGGGCACTAAGCAGAATCAACTCAGCGTCAATATCTGGCCCGGTCATGCCAAAAGTCTCTACGCCAACCTGGTGAAACTGGCGCAAACGGCCCTTTTGCGGGCGCTCATGTCGAAACATTGGGCCGGTATACCAAAGCCGTTGTATCTGATTGTGCAGCAGGCCATTCTGATCGCAGGCACGCACGCAGCTGGCAGTACCTTCAGGGCGCAGGGTTAAGCTGTCACCATTGCGGTCTTCAAAAGTGTACATTTCCTTTTCGACGATATCGGTCACTTCACCAATAGAGCGTTTAAAAAGCTCGGTATGCTCTACGATAGGGAAACGAATCTCACTATAGCCGTAGCGGCTAAGCACATCGCGAATGCGGCCTTCCAGGTACTGCCACAAGGGTGTTTCTGTGGGCAGAATATCGTTCATACCCCTAATTGATTGTATACGTGCCAAAACTGATTCCTGTTTGCCGCTGCTGCAGCACTGCTAAATAAATGCGAAAAGCCTCAGCTGCGCGCTATGAGGTCTTTTTCCTGTTCGGCTTTAACGGCAATTTTTTCCCGAATCAATTTTTCGAGATGATCCACCAAGCCTTCGTTCTTCACTTTGTGGTCAGGCTTACCCGCCACATAGACTAAATTATTAGGCGTGCCGCCAGTCAAACCGATCTCGGCTTCTTTCGCCTCACCTGGGCCGTTGACGATACAGCCAATGACCGCCACATCAAGGGGGATGGTCACGTCATCAAGGCGCGCTTCCAGCTCATTCATGGTGCTAATAACATCAAAGTTCTGCCGCGAGCAGCTTGGGCACGCGATAAAGTTGATGCCTTTAGTACGTAGCTTGAGGCTCTTCAGTATTTCGTAACCAACTTTCACTTCTTCTACTGGGTCGGCAGCCAGCGATACACGAATGGTGTCACCGATTCCGTCCATCAACAGTAAACCCAAGCCCACCGCCGATTTAACTGTACCACCGCGCAAGCCGCCTGCCTCGGTAATGCCTAAGTGCAAGGGCTGATCAATTTGAGTCGCAATTTGACGGTAGGCCGCAACAGCCATAAACACGTCAGAGGCTTTAACGCTGAGTTTAAAATTTTGAAAGTCTAACTTATCGAGAATATCGATATGGCGCATGGCGGATTCCACCAAAGCCTCTGGCGTCGGCTCACCGTATTTACGCTGTAATTCTTTTTCTAAAGAACCGGCATTCACACCGATGCGAATCGGAATATTGTGGTATTTGGCGGCATCAATAACTGCGCGTACTCGGTCTTCACGACCAATATTACCCGGATTAATCCGCAGGCAATCAACACCGTATTCGGCAACCTTAATCGCAATTTTATGATCAAAATGGATATCGGCCACCAAGGGCACCGACACTTGCTTGCGTATTTCGCGAAACGCTTCAGCGGCTTCCATACTGGGCACAGAGACCCGCACGATATCGGCACAGGCGGCTTCTAAACGCTTAATTTGCGCTACAGTCGCGGCTACATCACAGGTTTCGGTGTTGGTCATACTCTGCACCGATATCGGCGCATCGCCACCCACGGCGACATTACCGATATGAATCTGCCGAGAGACTCGACGCTTTATCGGAGAGGCCATTTTCATAATTCACCTACCTGCACACGCACTGCGTTACTATTTACCAAAGATTTCAACTCAATTTTCTGACCGTTATACTCACTAATAACAGCTGGCCAATACGCTAAACTGATCGTGACTGGCCCCTGCACATCAAAGCGCAGTTTTTCGCCCTTTTCCTGCACGCCACTCACCACAATATCATTATGAAAATCACGTAGTTCTATCCAAACGGCCTCGACAAACTCAAACTTCAATTCAGCGGCCTGAGCAGCGCCACTGTGCTGAGAAGTGGGCGCCTCGACGCTGAGACCGTCACCGTCAGACCCCAATAGTACTTCACCCAAAGACGGTTCAACCTTAATTACGCTTAGGGGCGCAAAGCGCTCAGCCAAGATATTGACCGATAACTCCGGCGCGGGTTTACCACCCAGCACCCATATGGCGATGCACCACAAAAACAGTGACATCAACAACGCTGATATCAGCGGCGCATTCCCCGGTGCCTTAGCAATACCTTGTGGACGAGTGGGCGTATGGTCTTTGTTGTCTTCTTCGCGCCGACAAACTCGGTCGCAATCTTTTAGTAGAGGCTCTTCATCGAGGCCCAGATAGCGCGCATAACTTTTAATATAACCGCGCGCAAATAGCGGTGAGTTAAACCGCGAGTAATCATTGTTCTCTAACGCTTCCACATAACTATTAAGTAGATTTAAGGCTTCGGCTACTTCGAGCACAGACTTACCGGCGCTCGTCCGCGCATCATGTAAAACTGAACCCGGTGGCCCCGGGTAGTAATCATCATTTCCCGGCATTTAAAATTCCTTAACGGCTAGCACTGTTACCCTGCTGTATATACGCTTTATACAACAGGTACTCTTCAGACTTAGGGTATAAATTCTTGAGTGCCAGTGCAAAACTCGCATGGGTATTTTTGTCATCAAATTTATCGGCGAGACGAATCCCTAACCACAGCGCACTGGCTGATTGATTGACGTTTTTGGTGCGAAACGCGTCGTAATAACGCTGGGCTTCGGCAAACCGGCCCATGCGAAAATACACTTCGGCCAAAGACATCAGCACATTGGCGTCGTCGCCCTGCATCAAAAATGCGCGTTTAAACGCTTCTTCAGCTTTTGGCAGTTCGTTCAATTGTAAATAACAGCGACCGAGATTCACAAAAGCCTCAACCCGCTTTTCGTAGAGTAATTCCTGCACCACCACTTCGAGCTGGCTCGCCGCCTCGGCATAGCGACCCCGCGCATACAAAAAAGCCGCATAATTATTGCGAACCCGAGACACTTTCGGCGCCGTTGCAATTGAGCGCTGATAGTATTTTTCAGCCATCTCCAACTCGCCGGTATTCTGAAATACCAGCGCTAAGGCTTCCAATGTTTCCGGGTTGTTTTTGTCTTTTTCTTCTACATACTGCAAATGCCGCTTGGCCTGATTCCAGTTGCCCTGGGAAATATAATTCCGTGCCAGTTGAAGAGATGTATCAAAGGCCTTTTGTTCATCTTTTTTAGAGGCGAAGCCCCCGTTTTTGGTAGTTACACAACCATGTATCGATGCTGCAGCCACCACGACAAACAAGACCCGGGCTAATACGGTGATGCCTTTTATTCTTAACCACGACATGCAGTACGCTCCCTTAAAAATTTAAACTAGACGAATTGGCTGCGCTAGCTCTGCCTTTTGGCGATGACGCTCACTGCGTTTGGTGCGGTCTTGAACCTGACCGGCTAATTGGCCACAAGCGGCGTCAATATCATCACCGCGCGGGGTACGCACGGTCGTTACATAACCCGCCTCCGTCATCACCAACCAAAACCGGTTTACGGCGTTATTACTCGGCCGTTTGTAGTTTGACAAAGAAAACGGATTAAAGGGAATTAAATTAACTTTGCACGGCAAGTCTCGCAACACCTCAGCCAACTCTTTGGCGTGCTCAACACCATCGTTAACACCTGCAATCAAGGTGTATTCAATGGTCACAACACGGTGAGTATCATCTTGCTTGGCAATATAGCGTTTACTGGCTGCCAGCAATTCGGCAATGGGGTATTTTTTGTTGATGGGCACTAACTGACTGCGCAATTCGTCATTTGGCGCGTGTAGTGAAATCGCCAGCGACACCGTCGACACATCACCGAGCTTGTCCAGCATGGGCACAACCCCTGAGGTGCTCAAGGTAACGCGGCGTTTCGACAAGCCGTAGCCGAAGTCGTCGAGCATCAGGCTCATCGCCTCGACCACGTTATCGAAATTAAGCAGTGGTTCGCCCATACCCATCATGACCACATTGGTCACAATACGCTTATTGCCATTATTAAAGCCGTCATAGGATTTAATCGCCAACCATACTTGGCCGATAATTTCGGAGGCAGTAAGGTCGCGCATAAAGCCCTGTTTACCGGTTGCGCAAAAACTGCAATCCAGACTACAACCCACCTGAGAGGACACACATAGGGTGCCGCGCTGACCGTCGGGGATTAATACGGTTTCAACCAGATTATTACCACCTACGGCGACCGCCCATTTGCGGGTGCCATCGATGGAGTCGAGCTGTTTTACTACGGTCGGAGGACGAATCTCGGCAAGCTCCTGGAGCTTGGCCCGCAAGGGTTTGCCGAGATTGGTCATTTCATCGAAATTGTCGATCCCCGAGTGGTGTATCCACTTGAGGATCTGCTGGGCACGAAATGGCTTTTCACCAATAGAGCTGAGGTAAGCCTCCATATTCTTGCGCGACATGCCGAGTAAATTCACTCGGGGCTGTGCTACAAGCTCGGTGGTTTCGGTTTGATTTTCTGTTGCCATTATCGTGCCCTGCAATGAGTGTGAACCTACTTAAACGCGGTCACACAGCTCACTGGTAGCGAAAAAGAACGCAATTTCCCGCGCTGCAGATTCTTCTGAATCAGATCCGTGTACCGCATTGGCATCAATAGATTCAGCAAAATCAGCGCGAATAGTGCCCGCAGCAGCTTCTTTAGGATTGGTTGCACCCATCAGGTCGCGATTTTTCAGTACTGCGCCTTCGCCTTCAAGAACCTGCACAGTCACAGGACCAGAAGTCATGAAATCAATCAGTGCTGGGAAGAAAGGACGACCTTTGTGCTCAGCATAGAAGCCTTCAGCTTGATCGCGGCTTAAACGCAGCATTTTAGCTGCAACAATACGTAAGCCGGCTTTTTCAAAACGGCTGTAAATTTCACCAATAACATTTTTGCTAACAGCATCAGGCTTGGCTATGGAAAGGGTGCGTTGAACGCCCATCGGTCTTTCTCCAAAAAGTAGAACAATAACAACGGGTAATTTACCCGGCGCGAAAAATCGTCGAATTATACGCGTATTAGAGTCAAATAGGTACGCGAGTGAGGCTCAGACAGCGGGATATAGCATGGGTTTCGGTCCAGAATGGTTTTTCTACCAGAATTAACCCTACGCTCTCGCCTTGAAACTTAATCTTGCTCGTCGAGCCACGCAGTTTGAATCGCTTCAAGCACTTTTTCACCGCTGCGTTTTGGGTCATCATCAAAATCGTCGAGCTCAATCACCCACTGCCGCAAATCGACGAAATTAACGTAAGTTGGGTCAATATCGGGGAATTTCTCCGCCAATTCGATGCCAATATCCAACACATCTGTCCACTTTAAGCCCATAGCCAGCCTCTCTTTAAGCACACGCCCTGTGGGCCATTAATGTTGTTCAGACACCATATTAATCGTGTAGCGAGGAATCTCGACCACCAAGTCGCGATCGGTCACCACTGCCTGGCAGCTGAGACGCGAATCCGGCTCTAAACCCCAAGCTTTATCTAACATATCTTCTTCAAGCTCGTCGGCCTCATTCAGCGAGTCTATACCCTCGCGAACAATGACATGACAGGTCGTGCAGGCACAGGATTTCTCACAGGCATGCTCGATATGTATGCCATTGGCGAGCATAACATCGCAAATGGTTTCGCCACTGGTGGCTTCGATTACGTCGCCCTCAGGGCACAGTGCTTCGTTTGGCAATACTATGATGCGTGGCATCGTGACATCCTTACAATTCGTCCACTCGCCGGCCGGCGAGTGCTTGGTTAATACTGGCGTCCATGCGCCGCTCGGCAAACAACTCGCTGGCCTTGCCGACGATTTCAATATGCTTGGCAATACTGGCCACAGTGCCCTGCTCACGCTCGTGGTGCAGAACCTCCATTTTAGCCAATAAATCCTGCTGCTCCACCTCGCTAAGCATGGCTTCTCCGTCTTGCAACAGCGCCGCTGACAAGGCTTGCAATAAGGAGTCCGCTTCAATTTGCTGCTCACGCAGCGCGCGGGCATCTTTGTCGTCTGCCGCCGCTTCCCAGGAAGACTTGAGCATGTCGGCAATATCGGTGTCATTCAAACCATAAGCAGGCTTCACCGCAATATGGCTTTCGACCCCAGTACTCTCTTCGGTGGCGAACACCTGTAACAAACCGTCGGCATCAACCTGAAACTTTACTTTGATCCGGGCCGCGCCCGCCACCATAGGTGGAATACCCTGCAACTCAAAGCGCGCCAGCGAGCGGCAATCTTCAACCAGTTCGCGCTCACCTTGAACCACATGAATGGCCATGGCGGTTTGACCGTCTTTAAAAGTGGTAAATTCCTGCGCCATCGCCACGGGAATTGTGGTGTTACGGTGAATCACCTTCTCCGTCAGGCCGCCCATGGTCTCGATACCCAAGGATAACGGGATCACATCGAGCAACAACATTTCGTCGCCACTGCGATTACCCACCAACTGGTCCGCCTGCAAAGCCGCACCCAAAGCAACAACCCGGTCAGGGTCTAAATCGACTAAGGGCTCGCGACCAAACCACTGCGCTACCCGCTCGCGCACGCGGGGCACCCGCGTGGAGCCGCCTACCATCACCACATTGGCGACGTCTTCGCTGCGCAATTTCGCATCGCGCAGGGCGCGCTTGCAGGCGCGAATCGCGGTGTCAATCAAGGGATCAACCAAGCTATTAAACTGCTCACGACTCAGGCATTGGCTCAATTCGCCTAACACCACATCAACAACGTCCGCCTCACTTAAGGCTTCCTTAGCCTGGCGTGCAGCAGTCAATAAGCTGCGCTGCTGAAACATGTCGAGATTTTCTAAACCTGTTGCAGCAACAAACCAATCGGCAATTGCATGATCAAAATCATCGCCGCCCAAGGCCGAATCGCCACCGGTAGACAGCACTTCAAACACACCTTTGGTGAGCTGCAACACCGAAATATCGAAGGTTCCGCCACCCAAATCAAATACCGCAATCGCCATTTCATCTTGCTGATCAAGGCCGTAAGCCACTGCCGCGGCAGTGGGCTCATTGAGCAGCCGCAACACATGAATTCCGGCAATTTTAGCAGCGTCTTTAGTGGCTTGACGCTGAGCGTCATCAAAGTAAGCGGGCACGGTAATAACAGCACCCGTCAGTTCGCCACCGAGCGTCTCTTCCGCCCGAGCGGCGAGACTCCTTAAAATTTCTGCCGACACTTGCACCGGCGATATATCACCAGCACGAGTGCGAATTTTGACCATATCTTGACCCTGATCCAACAGGTCATAGGGCAGCATTTTTGCCCCGGAAGCTGCCGTGCAATCAGCAAAGGAGCGCCCCATAAAGCGCTTTACGGACATCAAGGTATTGCGAGGGTCGGCACTTGCGCCTGCCAAGGCGGCCGCGCCCACTAGGGTTTCACCGGTCTCAGCGTAATACACAGCCGACGGCAATAGATGCTCGCCACCGAGGTCTGCCAAGGTATCTGCGTGGGCATTGCGGACACTGGCAACCAGCGAATTGGTGGTTCCCAGATCAATTCCCACCGCAAGCTTACGCTGGTGCGGCTCAGGCGTTTGCCCAGGTTCTGATATTTGCATCAAGGCCATAAGTGGTTTCTGAACTCCCGGCGATTTTCACGCCTCTTATCAGTAGTCGAGCAACTCGCTCTCTTTCAGTTCAGCTTCGCTGCGCAGTTTTTCTAAAAACTGGAGCTTGGCATAAGCCGCCAAAGCCAAATCGAATTGCTGTTGATTATACGATTGCGAAAAAGCCTCTTTCTGGCTCTTCGCCGCCTGATCAAGATCGCGATAAAATACATCTAGCGCCTGTTCAGGATCACTTGCATCTTGCAATTCTGACAGCTCTTCGCGCAGCTGCATTTGCTGCATCAAAAACTCTGGATCCTGAAAGGTAGTCGAGGACATATCACTATTCACCCCCGCCAATTTCAGCAAATAGGCAGCCCGCCGCGTGGGCGACACCAAGGTTTCGTAAGCTTCATTGATAAACGAGGATTGCTGCACCGCCAAACGCAAATCGCGCTCGGAGCCATTGGCAAAACGATCGGGATGCGCCTCGCGCTGCAGTGCGCGATAGCTGCTGGTCAGGGCCGATATGTCAAGCTCATAGGCCTGAGGCACCGCCAACAGCGCAAAGTAATTTTCTTGGGGATTAAATACAGACATAGGTATTGGCCAGCCAGCAGGCCGCTAGACGGTAAAGCTCTCACCGCAGCCACACTCAGCCGACACATTGGGATTGTTAAATTTCAGGCCTTCATTGAGACCTTCTTTAACAAAGTCCAACTCGGTGCCGTCTAAATAAACCATACTTTTAGGGTCGATATACACCGCAGCGCCGTCTTTTTCAAAGACCTGATCTTCGGCTTGGGGCTCGTCGACAAACTCCAATACGTAGGCCATACCGGAGCAGCCGGAAGTCCGCACACCAATGCGAATCCCCAAACCCCGGCCACGGCCGAGCATTTGCTTTTTAATGTGACTAGCTGCTGCACTGCTTACTGAAACTGGCATGCACTCTCCCCTAATATTTAATGCAAGCGATCAAATCAGGATACGGTTCGTTTCTGACGGTAGTCAGCAACCGCAGCCTTAATCGCATCTTCGGCCAAGACTGAACAGTGAATTTTCACTGGTGGCAACGCCAACTCTTGAGCGATTTCGGTGTTTTTAATTTGCGCAGCTTCATCAAGGGTCTTGCCCTTAACCCACTCAGTGAGCAGTGAACTAGACGCAATTGCCGAGCCGCAACCGTAGGTTTTGAACTTGGCATCTTCAATGATGCCCTGCTCATTTACCTTGATTTGCAGACGCATTACGTCACCGCAAGCCGGCGCGCCGACCATACCGGTGCCGATTTCATCCGCGCTGTCGTCAAACTTACCGACGTTACGTGGATTCTCGTAATGATCGAGTACTTTTTCGCTATAGGCCATGATCTCGTCCTCTCAATCTGAGCAGCTTAGTGAGCTGCCCATACAATACTGTCTAAATCGACGCCGTCTTGGTACATATCCCACAAAGGCGACAATTCCCGTAATTTTTCAACTGCAGCGCGTACCTGCTTAATGGCGTAAGCCACCTCTTCTGCCGTGGTAAAGCGGCCAAAAGAAAAACGCAGTGAGCTGTGCGCCAACTCGTCATTCAAACCCAGCGCACGCAGCACATAAGACGGCTCCAAGCTTGCTGAGGTACAGGCTGAGCCCGATGACACCGCCAAATCTTTCAGCGACATAATCAGCGATTCACCTTCAACAAAAGCCAAGCTTACGTTGAGGTTACCCGGTAAACGCTGCTCAAAGTCACCGTTTACAAACACCTGCTCCATGTCTTTCAGGCCGCCCCAAAACTGATTACGCAACGCTAAAGCATGCTCAGCATCTTGGGCCATTTCTAAGCGACCGAGCTCACAAGCCGCACCCATACCCACAATTTGGTGGGTCGGCAAGGTACCAGAACGCATACCGCGCTCGTGACCACCACCGTGCATTTGCGCCTCTAGGCGAATACGCGGTTTGCGGCTCACATACAATGCACCAATCCCCTTAGGACCATACATTTTATGGGCAGACATCGACAGCAAGTCGATCTTCATGGTCGCCATATCAATAACAACCTTACCCGCTGTCTGCGCCGCATCAACATGAAACACTACGCCATTGGCACGACATACTTCGCCAATCGCTGCGACATCGTTAATGGTGCCAATTTCGTTATTGGCGTGCATCACGCTGACCAACACAGTGTCATCTCGCAGAGCGGCCGAAATCGCTTCAGCGGTAATCAAGCCCTTATCAGTCGGGTCTAGATACGTCACTTCAAAACCTTCGCGCTCTAATTGGCGACAGGTATCAAGCACGGCTTTGTGCTCAATTTTAGAGGTAATAATGTGCTTACCTTTTTTGCTGTAAAAATGCGCAGCACCCTTGATCGCAAGGTTGTTTGACTCGGTAGCACCGGAGGTCCAAACAATCTCACGCGGATCAGCATTAAGCAGGTCAGCCACTTGGCGACGCGCATTCTCAACGGCTTCTTCCGCCTTCCAACCAAACATATGCGAGCGTGACGCCGGGTTACCAAAGGTACCGGTCGTGGTCAAACAAGCCATCATCTGCTCAGCCACACGAGGATCAACCGGTGTGGTTGCAGAGTAATCTAAATAAATTGGCAATTGCATACACTTCTCCAAAATCTCGGTGTGACTACCTCAGCACCGAGCTAATAACTAATCTACCGCAGTCAGAATAATTGACTGCGCATTGCGCGCCTTTTGTAACTGACGCGCCGAAACCGATTGCACATCGCGCCGCTCAACCAAACTCGCCAAGCTGATATCACTTAAAAAATGGTGGATCTGATCACTTAAATCGGTCCACAAATTATGGGTTAAGCAGGTATGCCCATCTTGGCAATCACTGCTGCCAGCACAACCGGTGGCGTCCACCCGTTCGTCGACCGCATCAATAATATCGGCAACGAAAATCTCTTCACTCGGGCGACTCAGGCGATAACCACCACCTGGACCACGACTGCTGGAAACCAGCTCTTTGCGGCGCAATTTGGCAAACAACTGTTCCAGATAAGACAGGGAAATGTCCTGCCGACTAGACACATCAGCCAAACTTATGGGACCTCGGTCGCCGTACAGCGCCAAATCCAGCATCGCTGTAACGGCATAGCGTCCTTTTGTCGTCAATCGCATAGCTATACCCGTTTAATCTACGGTGCAATTATGCAATAACCTAGCAAAATGGTCAACTATATAGCCGAGGAATTTAGTAGGGTTTAAAACGCGTGGGAGCGGCGATTATAATCACTCTGCCCCATCAACACCACTATTAGGCGCCGCAGTACCGCCCGCCTCTGACGACTCATCTGCTTTGGCTTTACGCACCCAATACTGAGTAGACGTTAAAATACCGCGCAAAATATTCACTTCCATTTCATCGAGTCGTGTACGCTGATAGAGACGACGCAGGCGGGTCATTAGTTTTTTAGGTGCTTCCGGGCGCAAAAAATTAATATCCCGCAAGGTTTCCTCAAGATGAACCAAGTAGCGTTCTAAGTCTTGAGCGCCGGCCACAGGCACGTCCCAGTCGGCCATATCATTATTATTAAGCTCACCACTGAGGTGCTGCATGCGCACTTCGTAGGCCAAAACCTGCACCGCCATAGCTATATTAAGGGAGCTGTATTCTGGGTTAGCCGGAATATGCACGTGCAAGTTACAGCGCTGCAGCTCTTCATTGGTTAAGCCCCGGTCTTCACGACCAAACACGAGCGCAATTTTATGCCCAGCGGCCGCCTCGGCGTAGCCCCGCTCCATACAGTGCCTAGGGTCGAGTAGCGGCCACGGCACGGTGCGCTCTCTGGCACTGGTGCCTATTACCAACTGACAATCGGCAATCGCCTCATCCAAGGTCTCGCACACCACCGCCGAATTAAGTACATCGTCGGCACTCGCCGCCCGCCAGGTCGCTTCATCGTGGGGGTATTTACGAGGTTCAACTAAATACAGCTGACTCAGGCACATATTTTTCATGGCGCGAGCAACTGCACCAATATTGCCAGGGTGAGAGGTATTCACCAGCACAATGCGGATATTGTCTAGAGGGTTTACAGCGGATTGGTCTACAGTAGTCATGGCTGGCGCTCTTTTTACGAGCTGCGCATTCTAGCAGACCCGAGCGACTAGGTCAGCGCCTCCGGCATCCAGTGTATATTCCAACCCGTTTCGTCCGCCTCGGCGCCAAACCCCTCACAAACAGCCAAGTCAGCCACCGCAGCCAAGATCTCACCGCAAAAGATCAGCGGCAGCTGCTCACGCTGCCACGGCGGCAACCCCCACTCTTGCAGAAGCTTTTTGAGTGGCCGGTGATGGGCGTGGCCCGCCAAACGGCAGCGTTCGCCGCCGCGGCGAAACCGTATCGACACCGGACCACGAGGCATAAAAGGTCCGCCAGGCGTCGCCAATAAGCGACCTACTCCGGGAATAAGCAGCTCGCTGTGTAAGTTCCACGCCAATTCGCTCGGCAGCGAGCTTGGCGCCTCAACCACACCTAGCTCACAAAACAACTGCTGATTATAGGCGCGCAACAACACACCAGCAGCCAAACGAAATTGCGGCTGACGGTCGCCACCCGCGTAAAGGAATTGTTCAACTATCGTCCCCAGCTGGGCCGACGACAGCGCTAGGTCACTGCGATTAATAATGAATTGCCGAAGGATCGCGCGCTGGCGAATTTCTGGTAGCGCCGCCAATTTATGCAAGTTCAGCGAACCATCTTCTGCGCACAAACTGGCTAGATCTTGGCTAATATAGCCATGCAATAGCTGGGCAGTTTCCGCCTGCAAAGCCGCCGCTCTGCCAAAGCTTTGACGGTAATCCGGCCAGTGCCGCGTAAGCTGCGGCAAGACTTGCTGGCGCAGAAAATTACGGCGGTAATGCGTGTCAAGGTTGCTGGGGTCGTCGACCCAGGATAAGTCCTGAGCCACCGCATAGGCTTCAAGCTCGGCACGTGAAGTTGACAGCAGGGGCCGATACAGTTCACCCGCTCCCAGCGCGCGCCTAACGGGCATTGCAGCTAAACCTGTCACCCCCGCACCGCGAAGTAAGCGCAGCAATAAGGTTTCGGCTTGATCATCAAGGTGATGCGCCAATAACAACAAATCCCCGTCACCTAACGTCGCTTCGAACGCTTGGTAACGGGCGACCCGCGCCAAGTCCTCCACACCGCGCCGACGCCCCTCAACATTCACAACTTTTAGGGTAAACGGAATATTATAAGCGACGCATTGCTGCTCACATTGGTCGGCCCAGGCCGTCGACGCTGCCTGCAGCTGGTGATCAACGTGAATAGCACGAATTTCTGGGAAGGAGGTATCGCTGGAGTGCGCCTGCTCGCGCAAACGCCAAACTAAATGCAGTAAAACCTGAGAATCTAAGCCGCCACTAAAAGCCAGCCACCAAACTCGCCGAGTTAAATACGGCGCGAGTGATTTTGTGATGAGGGGCAGCAGTTCTGCCATTGCCGACTCCGCGCCCCTCACCACCACTTCGACGCCTTAATCAGCTGGTGCCGTAGGACATCAGGCGGTCATAGCGAATCTCTAACAGCTCTTTTTCAGGCAGGGCCTGCAGACGCTTGATCTGGGTTAGAAGATGCTCGCGAACCCGCTCGGCACTGCTGTCGATATCGCGGTGCGCACCGCCTTGAGGCTCAGGAATAGTCGCATCAACAATACCCAATTCTTCAAGAATCGTTGAGGTCAGACCCATTGCCTCAGCGGCATCGGGTGCAAACTCGGTGCTTTTCCAAATAATATTGGCGCAGCCTTCTGGGGAAATAACAAAATAGGTCGAGTATTGCAGCATGGCAATATGATCGCCCACCCCAATACCCAAGGCGCCACCAGAGCTGCCCTCACCAATAACAACACACACTATTGGGGTTTTTAATCGCGACATTACCGCCAAGTTTTGCGCGATGGCCTCACTGATACCACGCTCTTCACTGTCGATACCGGGGTAGGCCCCCGGAGTGTCAATCAAGGTTACAATCGGCAGCTTGTAGCGTTCCGCCAGCTGCATTAGACGCAGGGCTTTGCGATACCCCTCAGGCTTGGGCATACCAAAATTGCGTTTAACTTTCTCGGTAACGCCTCGGCCTTTTTCCTGGCCGATCACCATGACGGGCATACCGTTGATTTTTCCAATACCACCAACAATGGCAGCATCGTCACCAAAATGCCGATCACCGTGTAACTCGTCAAAATCAGTAAAAATTCGGCGAATATAATCCAGTGCATAAGGCCGCATGGGGTGCCGTGCTATTTTAACGACATTCCAAGGCGTGAGATTGGAAAAAATCTTTTCCGTTAATTTGCTGCTTTTTTCCCGAAGTTTAGCGATTTCTTCACTAATATTCAGGTCATTATCGCTGCCAACTAACTGAAGCTCTTCAATCTTGGCTTCCAGCTCCGCAATGGGTTGTTCAAAATCAAGATAATTGGGGTTCATCGCTCACTTATTCACTTGTTGTCGTCAGTGAAGCCTATGCTATCCAAATGGTAAATAGGCTCATTTAATAGGGTGATTATACGTCAATCATAATTGATGACCACGTTATTTGCGCCACACTCCTCACCTAAGCGCAGTAATAACTCATCATTTGGCAGGATTCGCCAATTGTCACCAAGACGAATTTTGCCACTACCCTCAGGTCGCTGATAATTTATCACGACTGGGCAGCGGCCGCCCTTGGCAACACTTAGCGCGCCTTTTAAACGCGCAATGGCATCATCGTTGACCGCTTCCACGCTCACCGACAGCTGCAGCTCTCGGGCGTGCTGGTCCCGCGCCTCGGCAATGCTGCGCACCGCCTTCACCCGCATTTTTTTGCCGCCGCTGTACTCGTCGTTGCTACACACGCCCTCAACCACGATCACGGTGTCTTTTATGAGCTTTTCCCGACACTCATCGTAGGCATCGCTGAATAAAGCCACCTCGATTCGTGCACTGCGGTCATCCAATAACACAAAGGCCATGGTATCGCCGCGTTTGTTCTTCATGGTGCGGGTACTCATCACCAATCCAGCAATGGTCTGGGGATGCTTCTCGGGGTTAAGATCGACTATTTTCCTTGGCACAAAACGACGCAATTCCGCTTCGTAATCATCAATAGGGTGCCCGGTAACATAAAGACCTAGGGTTTCTTTTTCGCCGAGCAAGCGCTCTTTGGTTGTCCAGCGCCTGACATTTTTAAAACTCGCATAGACATCACCGCCTTCGTCTTCAACGGCGAGGCTACCGCCAAACAAGTCCATCATCCCGCTTTCGACGTTGCTTGCCGCCTGCTCCGCAGCTTGCACGGCATCGGGCATGGCCGCCATAAGTACCGCGCGATCTTCACCGAGATCATCAAAGGCACCTGAGCGAATAAGCGCCTCTATAGCGCGCTTATTCACTTTGCGCGGGTCGGTGCGTTCACAAAATTCAAAGAGGTTTTTAAAAGGCCCACCACTATTGCGAGCGGCAATGATATTTTCTACCGGGCCTTCGCCCAAGCCTTTAATAGCACCAAGCCCATAAACAATTTGGCCGCGATCATTCACCGTGAACATATACTCGCCTTCGTTTACCGAAGGCAGCTTGTAGTCCAGTTTCATTTCCCGACATTCTTCAATGAAGATAACAATCTTGTCGGTATTGTCTAATTCCGAACTCATTACCGCCGCCATAAAGGGTGCGGGATAATGGGTTTTCAACCAGGCAGTTTGGTAGGAAACCAAAGCGTAGGCAGCGGAGTGAGATTTATTAAAACCGTAGCCCGCGAACTTTTCCATTAAGTCGAAAATATTCGACGCCAGCTCTTCGGAGAAGCCCTTTTCGACTGCACCTGTCTGAAACAAGCTGCGCTGCTTATCCATTTCTGCAGCATTTTTCTTACCCATCGCGCGGCGCAATAAGTCGGCACCACCTAGACTAACACCACCCATCACCTGAGCGATCTGCATAACCTGTTCCTGATACAGGATAATGCCGTAAGTCGGTTCGAGCACGGGCTTCAAGCATTCGTGCTGATACTGAGGGTGCGGATAGGCCAGCTCGGCGCGGCCATGTTTACGATTAATGAAGTCATCAACCATGCCCGACTGCAATGGGCCAGGACGGAACAAGGCCACCAAAGCGATAATATCTTCAAAGCAGTCTGGCAGGAGCCGCTTGATCAAATCCTTCATGCCGCGGGATTCCAACTGGAATACCGCCGTGGTTTCTGCACGCTTCAGCATGTCGAAGGTCGGTCGATCCTGTAGCGGAATCGACATAATATCGAGAGGATCTTCACCCAGCTTGGCACGCTGAGCGTTCACAATTTTTAATGCCCAGTGAATGATGGTGAGGGTACGCAGCCCCAAGAAGTCAAACTTAACCAGGCCAGCTTCTTCAACATCGCTCTTATCAAACTGCGTAACCAAACCGCCGCCCGCGTCGTCACAATAAAGCGGCGCAAAATCAGTAAGCTTAGACGGCGCAATAACCACACCCCCTGCATGCTTACCCACCCCCCGCACAACACCTTCGAGCTGAGTGGCCATATCCCAAATTTCTTGGGCTTGTTCATCTGCGGCTAAAAACTCTCTAAGAATCTCTTCCTGCTCAAAGGCTTTCTCTAAGGTGATACCCACCTCAAAAGGAATCATTTTTGACAGTTTATCAGCAAGGCCGTAAGCCTTGCCCTGCACTCGGGCAACGTCCCGCACCACCGCCTTAGCGGCCATGGTACCAAAGGTAATAATCTGGCTTACTGCATCGCGGCCATAATTGTCGGCCACATAATTGATAACCCGATCCCGGCCCTCCATACAAAAGTCGACATCAAAGTCGGGCATGGATACCCGCTCTGGGTTCAAAAATCGCTCAAACAGGAGATCGTACTGAATGGGGTCAAGATCGGTAATTTTTAGCGCGTACGCAACTAGGGATCCGGCACCAGAACCCCGGCCGGGGCCAACCGGAATATCATGATCCTTAGCCCACTGAATAAAATCCATAACGATCAAGAAATAGCCTGGAAACCCCATCTGCAATATAACGTTGAGTTCAAATTCCAGACGGTCGCGATATTCGCTTTGGTGAGCTTCAAATTCTGGCGAATTACGATCAAACAAAAAATCCAGACGCTGATCCAAGCCATCATGGCAGAGCTGGCGAAAGTAAGCCTCTTGCGTCAAGCCCTCTGGTATTGGGTATTCTGGCAGATAATACGTGCCTAGCTGAATAGTAAGATTACAGCGCTTGGCAATTTCAACGCTGTTTTGCAGAGCCTCAGGAATATCGGCAAACAGCTCTGCCATGTCTGCTGGGCTGCGCAAATACTGTTGGTCGCTGTAATTGCGTGGCCTACGCGGATCATCTAGAACCCGGCCATCGCGAATACACACCCGAGCATCGTGAGCTTCAAACTCACCGGCATCCAAAAACCGAACATCGTTGGTGGCGACCACAGGGCAGTTATTGCGCTCAGCTAAGTCTATAGCAGCATGAATATAATCATCTTCGTTTTGACGGCCGGTGCGCTGCAGTTCCAGATAAAAACGGTCGGGAAATACCGCCAACCAGCGCGACAAACTATGTTGGGCTATATCAGCCTTACCGGCGAGAAGTGCTTGTCCAACATCACCCTCGCGACCGCCAGACAAAGCAATTAAACCCTCGCTAGCCTGCTCAATCCAACTGCGGTACGCATAGGCCTTGCCTAAATACTGGCCATCTTGATACGCGCGAGAAATGAGTTCGGTAAGATTGCGGTAGCCTTTTTCATTTTGCGCCAGTAGGCAGATGACCGTAGTCTGATCAGGGTCATCGTCATCACGCATCAGTAAATCGCAGCCAAAGATGGGCTTAACCCCAGCTCCCATCGCCGCCTTTTGAAACTTAATTAAAGCGTAAAAATTATTTAAATCCGTGAGTGCTACGGCGGGCATGCCCAATTGAGCAACTCGCTTGGTCAGCTCTTTAACCCGCACTAAGCCATCGACCAGCGAGTACTCCGAGTGCACCCGTAAATGCACAAAGCTGTCATTCATCATTGCTCCGACTCCAGCATGGCGCGCACCGGCGCGTAGCTACGCCGATGAATTGGGGTCACGCCCAAACGCTGCAGGGCCTCCATATGCACTTTAGTAGGGTAGCCCTTATGACCAGCCATACCGTAACCGGGGTAAACGCCATCAAGCGCGATCATCTCGCGATCCCGCGTTACTTTTGCCAATATCGACGCCGCAGCAATGGCAGGTACACGGCTATCGCCCTTCACAACCGCCTCGGCCTTATAGGGCCATTTTGGCACTTTATTGCCGTCAACTAAGACATACTCCGGCTGAATCGACAAACCAGCGACCGCTCGGTGCATGGCCAGTAAGCTCGCCTGTAAAATATTGATTTCATCTATTTCCGCCACTGATGCCCGCGCAATACAGAAGCTCAAGGCCTTTTCCTGAATTTCAGCAAAAAGCGCTTCGCGGCGCTTTTCCGTGAGCTTCTTAGAGTCATTCAAACCCGAGATCGGTCGCGCAGGATCGAGAATCACGGCGGCGGTGACGACGTCGCCACACAAAGGGCCTCGCCCCACCTCGTCCACACCGGCGGTTAATTCAGGCACATCAAATTCAGCAAACAAGTCATTAATCTGGGACATTACTCACTCCGGCGCAGGCCAAAACAACATCGGCGGCCCTTTCGCTGGCGGCTTGCGCCAGCTGGCGATGAATGCCTTGAAATTCATTAATCAAACTTTCACGATGATTGGCGTTGTTTAACTGTTCCAACAACAGTGGCCCCATAACTTCGGCTCGCACTTCGTCCTGCAGAACTTCAGGTACCAGCGCGCGTTGAGCCAATAGGTTTGGCAATGAAAAGAACGGCGTTTTAACCAAGCGCGACAGCAATTTATAAGACCACTTGCCAAAGCGATACGCGACAACCATAGGGCGCTGCAGCAACAGCGCCTCTAAGCTGGTGGTTCCCGATGCCATCAATACCACATCTGACGCGGCCATTACTGTGCGCGACTGACCACTCACCACCCGCACGGGCAAGTCTTGGGAAAATGCGCCAATCGCCTGCAAAATTTGGATTTTGCGCTCGGCATTGGCGGCGGGAATCAAAAACTCTATATTGGGTTGAGCACGGCGCAGCCATTGCGCAGTCTCCAGAAATGGCTTTATCAGCTGAGCGACTTCGCCGCTCCGGCTGCCGGGCAATATTGCCAACACTGGGTGTCCGTCTTCAACGTCCAGCGTCGCTCGCGCCGCACTGCGCTGATCCGTCAGTGGAATTTGATCTGCAAGGGGGTGCCCCACACAAGTGACCGGAACACCATGCTCTTGATAAAAGCGCTCTTCAAAAGGGAATAAGGTCAGCATATGATCCACCGACTTCGCAATACCCTTTACCCTACCTTGACGCCATGCCCACACAGACGGGCTTACGTAGTGCAGTGTTTTAATACCGCGCTCACGCACATATCGCTCTATGTTTAAGGTGAAATCTGGCGAGTCGATACCAATAACTATAGCGGGTTGCCAACTTAAAAAATGGGACTTCAAGAAGCGACGCAGGCGTAGTAATTCAGGCAAGCGCTTTAAGGGTTCCACAATACCCATTACTGACAGGCGGTCCATATCGCAGAGACTGCGGCAGCCCTGCTCAATCATTAAGGGGCCGCCGACGCCTTCGAACTCCGCGTTGGGGTAACGTGTTTTGATTGCGCGAATTAAATCAGCGCCTAAAATATCACCGGAAGCTTCTCCGGCGATAATACCGATTCGTAATGGAGTCATAGAGTTGCCATTTTACGCAGCAGAAAAACGCAATTTAGCGCACAATACCGCGCTGAGATTGTTGCAAAGAGTCCGCCAATAATTGCACGTCTGGAAACTCGGCAATCAGCGGCGCCAATGCCGTCAATGCCTCTTCCACCGTGTTGTTCTGGCGATAAATAATTTTGTAAGCGCGACGAATTGCCGCAATGCTCTCGGCAGTAAAGCCTCTGCGTTTTAGGCCTTCGCTATTGATTGTTTTTGCCTGGGCTGGGGTGCCGCTCACCGTAACGTAGGCTGGCACGTCTTTACTGATGCCACAGCCAAAACCGGCAAAACTGTGGGCACCGATCAAGCAAAACTGATGTACTAGCGTATAACCACTCAATATTGCCCAATCACCAACCACAACATGGCCAGCAAGCGAGGCATTGTTTACCAAGATACAATTATCACCAATCACCGAGTCATGCCCCACGTGAACATAGGCCATCAGTAAATTCTTATTACCAATTATAGTTTTACCGCGATCTTGTATCGTTCCGCGATGAATCGTCACACCTTCACGAATCACATTATCGTCGCCAATAATGAGTTCAGTTTTCTCACCCTTGTATTTCAGGTCTGGGGTGTCGTCACCAATCGTCGAAAACTGAAAAATACGATTGTTTTTTCCAATTTTGGTCGGCCCCATCAACACAACATGAGAGCGAATTTCACAAGATTCGCCAATTTCAACATCGGCGCCAACCATCGTCCACGGACCAATCGTGACCCCAGCACCGATCACCGCACTGGGATCAATAATCGCACGAGGGTCTATAACAGCCGTAGCGTGGATATTTTCAGTCACAATCACTTACTCTTCCGGTCGATACACAAAATTGTCGCAGACGCAGCCAGTTTGTCTTCCACATAGGCCTGGCATTCAAACTTCCACAAGCCGCTTTTATCTGACACATACTGCGCTTTGAGAATAAGTTGATCACCAGGCACCACCTGACGCTTGAACCGCGCTTTATCAACGCCAGCGAACATGTAGATCGAGCCTTCCGCCGGTTTTTTATCTAGGGTTTTAAACCCTAGAATTCCCGCTGCTTGCGCCATCGCCTCTATAATCAAGACACCGGGCATAATTGGCAGTTCGGGAAAATGGCCATTAAAATGGTTTTCATTGCCGGTTACATTTTTCAGAGCAACGATTGATTCACCTAGCGTAAGCTCAAGTACCCGGTCAACTAAAAGAAACGGATAGCGTTGCGGCAGGTATTCTTTAACTTCATTGATGTCCATCAGCATGACTCAGCTTTCATCCTTTACTTGTTTTTTAACTTTTTTTCCAGAAACATGACTCGCCGAAACAATTCGTCGAGCTTCGCAAATCGCGCAGCATTTCGCCGCCAAACACTCGTCTCCATCATTCCCGTACCGCTAGAATAGGAGCCCGATTTCATAATAGATCTAGTAATTAATGCTCTGGCCGTAATATGCACTTGATCGGCAATTGTTATATGCCCCACCACGCCCACATTGCCGGCAAAAGTACAGCGCTCCCCGATAACCGTACTACCCGCAATCTGGCACGCCCCTGCCATTGCCGTACCATTCCCCACAATCACGTTATGCGCAATCATCGTGTAATCATCGCAGATCACATCGTCACCAATGACGGTATCTTCTAGGGCGCCGCGATCAATGCAGGAATTGGCCCCGATTTCGACTCGATCGCCAATTCTAACGCCGCCTAACTGGTGAATTTTTTGCCAACCTTGGACGCTTGCTGCAAAGCCGAAGCCATCGGCACCGATCACAACACCAGAGTGAATGACAACGTCACTACCGATACTTACGCCGTGATAGATCGACACATTGGCGTGAATATAACAATTATTACCGATTCGTGAATTAGCGCCTATAACCGTACCGGGACCTAACACCGTGCCTGCGCCAATGACAGCGCCTTTCTCAATAACACAATTTGCACCAACACTCACCGAGTCATCAACGTCTTCCGCAACAACGACCGCGCTAGGATGCACTCCTGCTCGGGGCTTTTCCAAGGGGTCAAACAGCGCGCTGGCCTTTGCATAAGCGAGATAGGGGTCCGCTGCTAGCAAGCAGTTACCACGATAATTGACAGCAAGTTCAGGATGGAGAATCACCGCGCTGGCAGAGCTATTCTGCAGCGCGGCTTTAAATTTACTATTTGATAAAAAACTAAGATCACCATTATTGGCGGTAGCAAGAGGCGCTATACCGGCCAATATGGTTGCGGCGTCACCCTGAAAATCTAATTCCAAGACCGCCGCAAGTTCAGCTAGGCTGAATGTTTTCGCCGCGGACATTACTTAGCGTTGTTCAACTTATCAGCCACTTTAGCGGTAATATCGTAACTGCTATCAGCGTGAAGTACTGATTTACGTGGTAGTAACAGGCCGATGTTTTCGTCTTTAACCAGCTGAGGCAGAATCGCCTGCAGTTTTGGTCCCAGCTCTTGCAGAATAGACTGTGCTTCCTGCTGATTAGCACCTTCGATCTTACGGGCTAAATGCTCGCCATCAGCACGCGCGGCGTCTATTTTGTTCTTAGTCGCTTGACGTTGTTCAACGCTAAGAATATCGAAATCTTTCTGGAACTGCTCAACAATCTTGTCGTAGTTCTTCTTTAAAGACTCTAATTCAGAGACATTCTTTTTATAGTCAGCTTGATTGCGCATAGCGGTTAAACGCTTTTTCGCCATATCGGTATTCAGCACTGCAGCTTCAACATCAAAAACCGCTATCCGACCTTCTGCAACAGCGCCGCAAGCCCATAAAGCCATAACAGCAACGGCAACTACCTTATAAAACTTCATGAAAAACTCCTATCCATTATTTTACTATCAGTTAGAAACTACGACCCAATGAGAACTGAAAGATTTCAGTATCATCAATTTTTTCTGGATTCAGCGCCCGACCTAAGCTAAAGGTCAGCGGTCCAAAGCCGGTAATCCAAGTTGCCCCGACCCCTGCTGAATACCGTAAATCCGATACACCCGGTGTACTGCAGTTAAGCTGAGTAGCACCACAACTCGTGCTGAACACATTGCCCGCATCAATGAAAAAGCCGCTGCGAACAGAGCGTTGATCTTTTACAAAAGGCAACGGGAAGAGCAATTCAATACTGCCTTCAACGAGCACATTGCCGCCGAAGGGGTCTGGATCGCGACGACGGCCACTGGTGCTATCAACCACCAGCTGCCCAGTAACAGGATCTAGAACGTAGGCGCCTTGCGCAGATAGCGCACGGGCATTGCCGTCGGCGTCTATCGCGGTTGCCGCTTGGCTTATGCGGTAAATGTCAGCAGTTGAGCTGCGCGGACCAAGGGTATTACTTTTATAGCCCCGTACCGAGCCAAAACCACCGGCATAGAAGTTTTCATAGAAAGGCAGTTCATTTAGCTCACCATAGCCGTCGCCATAACCTAATTGGGTACGGAAGCGGAAGGTAAAGCTATTCGTTAACGGTACATATAGCTGGCCTTCGTAGCCTAATTTAAAGTACTCCAGATCAGAACCGGGAACCGCGACTTCAACTGACAGCGACTGGGAGGCACCTCGGGTAGCTAATAGGCCACGGTTCAAGGTCGACTGGCGCCATGACATACCGGCGGTAAAGTTATTAAATTCTTCACCGTATTTATCTAGAAAGCCTTCTTCCTCGGGTTCTATTAAGGCGCCTGGGTAATCAGTTTCAAGCGAAGCAATATTTTCAAGCACTTCGGCAACGGTATATTTCCCAGTGGTAACGTCCTTGGTACTGACAAAATAGTTATCGATAATATCTAAGAGCCGCGGACTGGTTTTGATCTCTTTAACGGCACTTACACCAGCTTCTATTAAGGTGCGATTAAAGCCCAAACTAAAGCCCAAACGCTCAGTTTCAGAAATAGGGTAACCAAAGTTCACGCTACTACCGTAAGTATCAGTCGTATAGCTCGCTACGTTAATTTCTTCGTAGTCTGTGGTGCGGTAATACACTGAGAAACCACGGCTAACGCCATCTTCGGTGAAGTAGGGGTCTGTGTAATTAAAGTTAACACTGGTGGCAAAGTCGCTGCGCGAAACGCCGAAACCAACCTGCTGACCAGTACCAAAGAAATTGTTCTGTTGAATATTCGCGCTCAGTAGCAGGCCGCTATCCTGAGAGAAACCCAAGCTGGCGCCAAGACTACCAGAGCTTTGCTCTTCTACTTTATAGTGCAAATCAATCAGATCATCGCTACCTGGTATTTCTAAGGTATCAACCTTAGCTTCCTTAAAGAAACCTAAGCGCTCCAAGCGTACCCGCGACAATTCAATTTTATCAGCCGATGCAGGCGCGCCTTCAAATTGACGCATTTCACGGCGCAGTACTTCGTCTGAGGTACGTGAGTTACCTTCGAAATCAATACGGCGAACATAAGTCCGCTTACCAGGATCGATAAAAAACTTTAGCGCGACAGTTTTTGCGTCTTCATTGCGCTCTGGAATGCCGCGCACCTTGGCAAAGTTATAGCCTTCATTACCTAAGCGCTTGGTTAAAAACTCTTCGGTACTGGTCACGAGAGCTTGCGAGAACACTTGGCCTTCTTTTACTAAAACAAAACGTGACAAGTCGTCTTCAGGTAATACCAAATCGCCGGACAGTTCCGCGCCGCTAACGGTGTATTTTTCACCCTCTTCCACATTCACGGTGATATACACTGACTTTCGGTTAGGGCTAATGGCGACCTGAACCGAGTCGGCATTAAATAATAGGTAGCCGCGGTCCAAGTAGTAGGAGTTAAGCTTTTCGAGATCGCCTTTTAGCTTCTCACGAGAATATTTGTCTGCGCTGCTGAAGAAGGAAAACATGCCGCCTGTCTTCAATTCAAATAGATCGAGTAGGGTCTCGTCGTCGTAAATGGTATTGCCAACAATATTGATGTGTTCGATGGTCGCGTTGCTGCCTTCATCGATAATAATGCTAATCGACACGCGGTTGCGAGGCTCAGCAACCACATCGGTTTCAATACTAGCATCGTAGCGCCCCTGAGAAACGTACTGCCGAGTTAGTTCCATGCCCATGGTTTCTAGCGTCGAGCGTTTAAAGACCTGCCCCTCTGCCAGCCCCGCCCCTTTAAGGCCGTCCATCAGCGCCTCTGTCGCTAGCGCTTTGTTGCCTTCCAAGCTAATGGCGCTGATTGCAGGGCGTTCAACCACCCGCACCACCAGCACATCACCGTCAACACCAATTTGAATATCATCGAAGTTACCGGTATTGAACAATGCCCGCGAGGCATTCGCCAAAGATCTGGGTTCAATTTGGTCACCGACGCTGATCGGCAGCGCCGAAAACACCGTTTCCGATGAAATTCGTTGCAAACCCTCAATACGGATATCCGTCACTGCGAGTGAATCTTGGGCCGAGGCGAAAAAGCTCGCCGACCACAGAAAAAGACTAAGTGCTAAAAGGCGTTTCATCAACAGCTAAAAACCAAGGCTCGGGGCGACTGCCAAAACATAACCAACAGCGCCAATATGTAAGATAAAAAGCATCGCATAGACCAAAAATTACAGCCGCAACACATCGTTATATAAAGCAAATACCATGACAAAAACTACCAACACCAAGCCCAGCTGATTCGCCCAGATCTGAACTTGTTCAGCGACGGGCTTACCGGTCAGCCACTCAAAAAGCGCGTAAACTATATGTCCGCCGTCCAAAACAGGAATTGGCAGTAAATTCAGTACGGCAAGACTAACACTCAATAGCGCCAAAAACGTCAGCCAAGAAAAAAAGCCGTACTGCACTGAGGAGCTGGCCACTTTAGCAATGGTTATAGGCCCACTCAAGTTTTTTGGTGATAACAGCCCAGTCAGCATCTTTTTAATAGATGTCAACGTAAAAACGCTCATCTGCCAAGTTTTATCGACTGCCGCTACGGCGGCACCCAAAATGCCGTAATCTACGGTACGCTGCATCTCTTTCGGCCATTCTGGCATTGCAACACTGACGCCCACATAACCGTAAGCATTGGCAGACTCATCAAGTTTGCGTTCTGGGGTAATCTGTAACTGTCGCTGCTGACCATTGCGATCAACCAAAAGAGTCGCACTTTGCTCGGGTATGCCCCGCACATAGTCAACCCATTCAGACCAACTAGCAACGTCCTTACCGTCAATAGCCAACACCACATCGCCCGACAGAAGACCTGCACGCTCAGCGGGACTATCGGGCATAATTTTATCCAGCGTGGGCAACAGCGCCGGTCTATACAGGGTCACACCTAATTCCCGAACCGGGTTGGGTTCCTCGACACCTTGCATCCAGCCACTTAACGCTACCGTGCTCTCGTACACCAGATCCGAGTCGGGGTACTTGAGCGACAAATGAATATCGCCGTCCTCGCCAATGCGCTCTAACAACTGCATTTGGAGGGTCTCCCAGGTAGGCGTCGCCGTACCATCTACTGCAATAAACTCCTGCCCTGCAACAATCCCGGCCCGCGCCGCGAGAGATCCTGCCTCAACTTCAGCCACAATAGGCGCTACACCCGTCACACCATTTAAAAATATCAGCCAATATACGAAAATCGCCAAAACGATATTCGCCAGCGGTCCAGCCGCAGCAATCGCAATTCGTGATTTTGGGGTAGCGCGATTAAAGGCCTGACTTTGCAGCTCAGTGGGAACTGGAGCTTCGCGCTCGTCCAGCATTTTAACGTAGCCGCCTAGCGGAATGCCTGCGACGACGAACTCCGTACCACTGCGATCAGTCCAAGTCAGTAAAGGACGACCAAAGCCCACGGAAAATCGCAAGACTTTAACGCCGCAGCGTCTCGCCATCCAAAAGTGGCCATACTCATGCACGGCAACCAGTATTGCCAAGGTTGCTATCGTCACCAAAATTGTTTGTAAAATATCTAGCACGCCTGTCGTCCCTTATCTGAGCCTGTAAGCAGCCTTGGTAAAAAGCATTTCATTATATTACGTACTAAGCCCGAATTTTAGCGCTAATAAGATCAACAGCTAAGGCCCTCGCTGCCGAGTCCGCAGTTTGGACATCAAGCAAAGACTGGGGTTCACCAATATTTGTCTGCGCCATCACGTCAGCGATGACCTGCGCAATATCGACAAAGGCGAGCTCACCATCCAAAAATGCCGCCACTGCAATTTCGTTCGCGGCATTTAATACTGCTGGCGCCGTGCCGCCACGAATCGCGGCGTCCCTGGCCAAGCGTAAACAAGGAAAACGCTCCTCGTCTGGCGCTTCAAAATCGAGACGGGCCTGACTTATTATATCCAGGCTCGAGACCCCAGAATGAATGCGCTGCGGCCATGCTAGCGCATGGGCAATAGGGGTTCGCATATCTGGATTACCCAACTGCGCCAATACCGAGCCGTCCACATACTCTACCATCGAGTGAATTACACTCTGGGGGTGAATAATAATTTCAATCGTCGCTGGGTCTGTCTGAAACAGCCAGCAGGCCTCGATGAGTTCAAGGCCTTTGTTCATCATTGTCGCAGAATCAACTGAAATTTTGCGCCCCATCGCCCAGTTGGGGTGGGCACACGCCTGGTCTGGTGTAACGGTAGCAAGTTCATCGAGGGGCGTAGCGCGAAATGGCCCACCAGAACCGGTTAGCAATATGCGCTGAACGCCCTGGGCTTTAATGCCGCCCTCCGCGGCTAGGGGCAAGCATTGAAAAATAGCATTATGTTCGCTGTCGATAGGCAGCAGGGTAGCGCCGCTTTTAGCGACGGCATCAATAAACAACTGACCAGCCATTACCAGCGACTCTTTGTTCGCCAACAAGACCTTTTTACCCGCTTCGACCGCTGCCAGTGTCGGCAATAAGCCCGCTGCGCCAACAATCGCTGCCATTGTGATGTCAGCAGCAGCAGCGACCTCACACAAACCGGCTTCGCCGCTCAACACTTCCGTGTTACTGCCGGCGACGCGCAGCCGCTCCGCAAACTCTGCAGCCAATCCCGCTTCACGTAATACAGCGTAACGTGGGGAAAATGCCATAACCTGCGCAAACAGTTCGTCCGCGCTCGTATTGGCAGTGAGTGCGTAAACAGAATAGCGATCTGGGTGGCGAGAAAGTACATCAAGCGTGCTAATGCCAATTGAGCCAGTAGAACCCAGCACTGTAACTGACTGCATTACACCCATCCCGAGACAATAAGGCCAAGCGCAAATACCGGTGCAGCGGCGGTAATACTGTCGATCCGATCCATAATGCCGCCGTGGCCAGGCAGCAGATTACCGCTGTCTTTAATACCGCGATGGCGCTTGATCATGCTTTCCAATAAATCACCCAGCACGGAGGCCAAACCGGTAACCAGGGCTAGGCCTAACGCTGCGGGCAAGCTTATTGGCATACCCTCGGGCCAAATTCGCCACAAAATCGCCATCAGCGTCAGGCAACTGACCAAACCGCCCCAGAACCCGGCCCAAGACTTGCCCGGACTCACGGCAGGAGCCAACTTAGCTTTGCCAAAGGCTCGCCCAGTAAAATAAGCGCCAACATCGGCCGCCACAACCAAGCCAATCACCACCAGAATGAGATAGACGCCTTCGGGCAAACTCCGCAAATAGCTCAGTGCCAACCACGCCGGCACCAACACCAACAGCCCCATTACACTGCGCGCACCTTTAGAACCCCACAGACCGGAGCTTAAGGGGTAAGCTTTAACCCACAACAGAGCAATAGCCCACCACAAACAAGCGGCAATAAAAATCTCGCGTAGCACCAAAAAGTTTTGCTCGGCGTACAAACCAGACTGCCAGGCAAGCAAAGCCATGCCCAGCGCGCACACCGCAACATAGATACTGCGGCCAGTGCGGCTGACAAAGCCGCTAAGATTCGCCCACTCCCATGCCGCTATTAATACTGCCAGCGCAAAAACGCCAGATAAAGCCGCCACTGACAAATATGCCAAGGCCGCAAAAAGCGCTAATACGATCAGCACCGCGGTGATGATCCGCTGCTTTAGCATAATTTGACTCCCTTAATTTATGATGGCCGCATTATTATTCTTCATCTCGACCACCGAAGCGTCGATCTCGCTGAGCATACGCCAGCAAGGCGCGATCTAACTCGGCCGCATCGAAATCTGGCCAAAAACAATCGGTGAAATACAGTTCGCTATACGCCAGCTGCCACAGTAAGAAGTTACTAATGCGCTGTTCACCCGCGGTGCGAATACAGAGGTCTGGCTTGGGAACATCGGCCAAAGACATATGTCGATCAAACAATTCAACATCAAAATCATTCGGCGCCAGCGTGCCAGCCTGCACTTGCTCGGCAAGCGATTTAGCCGCGCTCACAATATCCCACTGGCCGCCATAATCCACAGCAATCACTAGCTGGGTATCGCGATTAAATCGGGTTAGTTGCTCGCTGTAATCCATTTGCTTGCGCAGGTTTGCCGAGAATTGATCGCGCTTGCCAATAAAACGAATGCGCACACCATCGGCGTGAAGCTGCTTGGTTTCCGAGTCTAGGTAACTCGAAAATAAGCGCATCAAAGCCTGAACCTCAAGACTCGGCCGCTGCCAATTCTCACTGGAAAAAGCAAACAAGGTCACAACCTCAACACCGCGCTCACGAACCAATTTCAGCAGTGGCCGAATGACTTCAACACCGGCGCGATGGCCAGCCGAAGACTTGAGTCCCTGGGCTTTGGCCCACCGATTGTTGCCATCCATAATGATGGCAACGTGGCGAGGAATACTTAGAGATGCGGCTGGCCGCGTAGATACTGCCATGACAAGGATTTTCGCCGCTTAGATAACCATTAGGTCAGTTTCTTTGGCCGCAAGCGCCTTGTCGACTTCTGCAATAAACTGGTCGGTAATTTTCTGAACTTCGTCTTGGGCGCGACGCTCATCATCTTCGCTAATTTCTTTTTCTTTTAGCAAATCTTTGATATCAGACAGTACATCGCGACGCGCATTGCGAATCGATACACGCGCACTCTCTGCTTCATGACGTGCAGTCTTGATATAGCCCTTGCGGGTTTCCTCAGTCAGCATCGCCATGGGAATACGAATGACGCTGCCAGCAGTACTTGGATTTAAACCCAAGTCAGACTTCATCAACGCCTTTTCTACGTCGGGAACAATATTCTTTTCCCAAGGCGTAACGGTTAAGGTCCGCGCGTCTTCAATACCAATATTAGCCACTTGCGACAGCGGTGTATCGGTACCGTAATAGGACACGCGTACACCGTCGAGCAGGCTCGGATGCGCGCGACCGGTGCGAATTTTGTTAAAATTGCTGCCTAGCGCCTCAATGGCCTTGGCCATACGTACTTTGGCGTCTTCTTTCAGTTCATTAATCACGCTGTCTTCTCCTCGCGCTTAGTGGCGGCCACTAACGTTCCTTCTTCGCCACCAACAACAATATTCAAAAGAGCACCCTGCTGCTCCATCGCAAATACCCGCAAAGGCATATTATGATCCCGGCACAAACAGATGGCCGTAAGATCCATTACCTCGAGCTTTTTGTCCAACACCTCATCATAGCTGAGGTAATCGTATTTAACGGCACTCGGGTCAAGCATTGGGTCTGCACTGTAAACGCCATCGACCTTAGTTGCTTTAAGTACCAGGTCGGCGTCCATTTCAATACCGCGCAGACACGCCGCTGAGTCGGTAGTAAAAAACGGATTACCAGTACCGGCGGCAAAAATAACCACCTCACCACGACTCAAGGCCCTAATCGCTTTGCGGCGATCATAGTGATCTACCACACCACTCATGGGTATGGCCGACATCACTGAAGATTTTATATTACTTCGCTCCAACGCGTCACGCAGCGCCAAAGCATTCATGACTGTGGCCAGCATGCCCATGTGGTCGCCGGTCACTCTGTCGAGCCCCGCCGTCTGCAATGCTGCGCCACGGAATAAATTACCGCCACCCACCACCAGACCAACCTGCACACCAATACCAACCAATTGCCCTACTTCCAGCGCCATGCGGTCCAAGACCTTGGGGTCAATTCCAAACCCCAGACTCCCCATCAGAGCCTCGCCACTTAACTTCAGAAGTATGCGCTTGTATTTCTTATCCCGGCTTACGCTAGACATTTTCTACCCCACCACATTGCACGATATTTTTAAGATTTGTATATCGCCTATAGTAAATCGGGGCCCGTAGGCCCCGTTTACTGAGTGGCTTAGCCTTTCAGCTGAGCAGCCACCTCGGCGGCAAAATCCACTTCTTCTTTCTCAATACCTTCACCCACTTCAAAGCGGACAAATTCTTGTATATCTGCGCTGCTGTTTTTCAGCAACTTGCCTACCGTCACTTCAGGGTCTTTAACAAAGGCCTGATCAACCAGTGAGCTTTCGGACAAGAACTTGCGAATACGGCCGTCGATCATCTTCTCAATGATTTCAGCAGGCTTGCCGCTTTCTGCCGCTTGGGCAGTGAAAATCTCACGCTCTTTGGCAATTTCTTCCGCCGGCATGTCTTCCGCTTTAGCAACACGTGGGTTAACTGCAGCAACGTGCATTGCCACATCGCGAGCCAACTCAGCATCGCCGCCTTTTAGCGCAACCAAAACCGCGATACGGTTATTAGAGTGAACATAGCTATCCACTACGCCATCTTCGGCAGTAACCACCAGCGCACGACGCACACCAATGTTCTCACCAATTTTCTGAACTAGCGCTTCACGCGCAGATTCCAACTCACCAGCCATCAGCACAGCAATATCAGTTTCTTTACTGGTGAACACTTTATCAGTAACCAATGCCGCAAAGGCAAGGAAACCTGGCTCACGCGCAGCGAAGTCAGTTTCGCTGTTCACTTCAACAACCACGCCGTAGCTACCGTCTTCGGCAACTTTAGTGGTCACAACGCCATCAGCCGCAGTACGACCGGCCTTTTTAGCCGCCTTCATGCCGCTTGATTTACGCAACTCTTCAATTGCCAAATCGATGTCGCCGTTGGACTCATTGAGTGCTTTTTTACACTCCATCATGCCCAGGCCAGTGCGATCACGTAATTCTTTAACCATTGATGCTGATACAGCCATCCTAAAATCCTCGTATTTGAGCTTAAGCACGGCCGTTCAAACTGACCCTACTCAATATATATCCAAAAAAAGGGGGCCGCGCCCCCTTTCGCAGACTGCTTGGCGGCGAGTATTACTCGGCAGCGCTTTCGCCTTCTGGGCTTGCAGCAACTTCAACAAACTCATCTTTTGCTACAGCGTCGTTAGCGGCGGCATTGATAGCCACGTCAGCAACAGCAGTAACATAAAGTTTGATGGCGCGAATCGCGTCGTCGTTACCAGGAATAACAAAATCAACACCGTCTGGGTTGCTATTGGTATCCACGATTCCAAAAACTGGAATACCCAGCTTATTGGCTTCTTGAATCGCGATCCGCTCGTGATCAACGTCAATAACAAACAGGGCGTCTGGCAGACCAGCCATATCCTTAATACCACCAATGGAGCGTTCAAGCTTCTCCATATCACGGCGACGCATCAGGGCTTCTTTCTTGGTCAATTTGTCAAAAGTACCGTCTAACTGCTGAGCTTCAAGCTCACGCAAACGACGCACTGACTGACGAATGGTCTTGTAGTTGGTCAGCATGCCACCTAACCAGCGGTGACTTACAAAAGGCATACCCGCGCGGGCGGCCTGCTCACCAATGATCTTGCTTGCAGCACGCTTAGTACCAACAAACAGGATTTTGTTCTTATTTGCTGCCATCTTGGCAATTGCATCCAGCGCGCTATTCATCGCAGGAACAGTATGCTCAAGGTTGATTATGTGGATCTTGTTACGAGCACCAAAAATATACGGTGCCATTTTTGGGTTCCAGTAGCGAGTCTGGTGACCAAAGTGAACGCCGGCTTGCAGCATTTCACGCATGCTTATATGTGACATGATTTTTCCTTAATTAACATCGGGTTACAAACTTGCAGAGACCCCGTAAGCCAACCCCAGCTTTACTGGAGCACCCGGGATTACGTGTCGGTTTCTGCGCGTCATTTAACCAATTACAGCAGACGCCATAATTGGGGCGCGTATTTATACCACAGAGCCCTCGTCACATAAAGCCAAAACCGCTTTTGACGCTAAAATTCCCCGCCACCTTCGCCACATTATAAGCGATGGTTTACAATAGCGTGCTTTGGTCGCCTGACACTTGCGAATATCGGTACTCTATTTATGAATGTAAGCATTAAAACCCCCGAACAAATTGCCGCCATGCGCATTGCTGGCCGCCTTGCCGCAGATGTCCTTGAAATGATTACCCCCTATGTAAAGCCAGGCATCAGCACCGGCGAGCTTGACCAAATTTGTCACGACTATATTGTTAATGTTCAAGACGCCATCCCCGCGCCCCTAAACTACAACGGTTTTCCCAAGTCAGTGTGCACCTCGTTGAACGAAGTGATCTGTCACGGCATCCCGTCAGACAGCAAAGTGATAAAGGACGGCGATATCCTAAATATCGACGTCACGGTCATCAAAGACGGCTGGCACGGCGACACCAATCGCATGTTTTATGTTGGCAATGTGCCTGAGCACGCCAAGCGCCTGTGCGTCGTCGCTCAAGAATGCTTATATCAAGCCATCGAAATCGTTCGCCCCGACTGCAAACTCAGCGATATCGGCACTATTATTGCCAAGCACGCCCGCGGCAAACACTACAGCGTAGTTGAAGAATACTGCGGCCATGGCATTGGCCTGGTCTTTCACGAAGATCCGCAGGTTCTGCATTATGGCGAGGGCTATAACCGCCGCAACGACCTGGTATTAAAAGAAGGCATGACATTTACCATCGAACCCATGATCAATGCGGGCAAAAAGCACACCAAACTCAATATGAAAGACGGCTGGACAGTAACCACCAAAGACCGCCGCCTTTCGGCCCAATGGGAACACACCATGGCAGTGACCAGCGATGGCGTAGAAGTTTTAACGGCGCGACCTGACGAACCTTTTTACCAGGAGTCCAAATGAGTAATTTGGTTCTACCGGATGCCCAGTTCCTAAGCCAGCAAGCCCCAAACACCAGCAAACCCATCAAGGTATACAAGACCTACCTAAAAGAATTAGCCAAAGACCTTAAAGAGCGCTTTGAAGCCAAAGAAAGCATTCGTGAACTGGTGGCATTGCGCTCAGCTCGCATCGACGCCCTATTGCAAAATATTTGGGCCAGCTACCAATGGCAGAATGACATCAGTCTAATCGCGGTTGGCGGTTATGGTCGAGGTGAACTACACCCCTACTCCGATATCGATTTACTGATTCTGACCACCGATGACGCCGGTGACTACCGCGACAATATTGAAAGCTTAATCACCCTCCTATGGGATATTAATCTTGAGATCGGCCACAGCGTCAGAACCATTACCCAGTGCTGTAAAACCGCCGCCGAAGACATTACCGTTGCCACCAACTTAATGGAGTCACGCCCACTGGCGGGTAACGACGTCCTGCACACCGAGCTAATGGCGCTAGTTGGACCCGATCAAATTTGGCCTAGCAGCGAATTTTTCCGCGCCAAGTGGGATGAGCAAATCCACCGCCATCGCAAATTCGCCAACTCAGAATACAATCTGGAGCCCAACGTCAAAAGCTCCCCCGGCGGCCTACGCGACATCCAGATGATTGGCTGGGTGGTAAAGCGGCATTTTGGCGCCCAGTCTATTGACGAATTATTAGAGCGCCAATTCCTCAGCCAAGACGAATTAGACACGCTAAAAGAAGGCCAAGATTATTTATGGCGCGTTCGCTTTGCACTGCATCTACTAGGCGGCCGCGAAGAAGACCGCCTCTTATTTGATCATCAGCGCACTCTTGCAGAATCCTTTGGTTTTACCGACGGCAACGGCAAGCTTGCCGTTGAACAGTTTATGCAGCAGTACTATCGCTGGGCCATGCACCTTGGCGAACTTAACGACGTGCTCATGCAGCATTTTGATGAGACCATACTGCGCGCCTGCGAGGCTGAAACCGTACTCGAGATAAACCCGCGTTTTCGCATTCGCAATGGCCATATAGAAGCCGCAAACGACAAAGTCTTTAGTAAAACGCCCTCAGCACTCATGGAAATTTTTGTGCTCATGGCCAATCACGAAGGCATTGACGGCGTCAGGGCTAGTACCATCCGCCTCATCCGCAAGTCGCGCCATTTGATCGACGACCGCTTTCGCGCCGACCCAAAGAACAAACGCTATTTTCTGGAGTTACTGCGCTCACCGAATCGAGTCGCCCTGAATTTACGGCGCATGAAACGCTTTCGCATTCTCGGCAAGTTTATTCCGGCCTTTGCCCACATCGTCGGCCAGATGCAGCACGACCTCTTCCATATCTATTCGGTCGACGCCCATACTTTAGAGCTAATCAAAAATATTAGCCGCTTCCGCTACCCCAGCATGGTGGCGCAGTACCCCATGGCCTGCCGGATAATGCAGCGCTTACCCAAGCACGAGCTACTGTATCTCGCTGGCTTATTTCACGACATCGCCAAAGGCCGTGGCGGCGACCACTCCAGCCTTGGCGCGGTAGATGCCAGAGAGTTTTGTGAATATATCGGTCTCAACAAGCGCGACGGTAATTTAGTCGCGTGGTTGGTCGAAAAGCACCTTGAGATGTCCTCAGTATCCCAGCGCAAAGATATTCAAGACCCCGAAGTCATTCGCGATTTTGCCCTAACCATGGGCGACATCCAGCACTTGGATTATCTGTTCTGCCTGACCGTAGCCGACATCAACGCCACCAACCCCACCCTGTGGACGTCCTGGCGCGCCTCGCTAATGCGCCAGCTCTACGCCGAAACTCGGCGCGCACTGCGCAGAGGCTTAGAAACCCCCATCGACAAACAAGAGTGGATTGACGAAACCCAAGCGGGCGCCATCGAAAAACTCGAAGACTACGGCTTCACCGAAACCGAAATCCGCACCCTGTGGGCCGACACCGGCGAAGACTATTTTATTCGCGAACAGATCGATGACATCGTTTGGCATACCCGCGCAATCGCGCAGCGGACCAAATCCAGCGCCAGCGTGGTCCTGGTCAAGGAAGGCGGCTTACTTGACCACGAGGGAGCCACCCAGATTTTCGTTCACACCCGGGCTCGGGGCGGGCTGTTTGCCCTTCTCGCGGAGGCTTTAGAGCAACTTGACCTTAGCATTCAGGATGCGCGTATCTACAATAGCGGCACTGGCTTCACCCTAGATACCTTTTATGTGCTCGGCGCCGATGGCGAATCCATTGGCGACAATCCCAGCCGGATCGCTCATATTATTGAGTTCATGCAGGAACACCTAGAACACCCCGAGCGTTTCCCTGCCACGATTGAGCGCCGTACGCCGCGACAAATGCGTTTGTTCTCAATACCCACGCGCACCAGCATGGCCACCGACCTTAACAAGGGCCACACCGTGCTCGAGGTCATCACCCCAGATAGACCGGGATTACTGGCGCGTTTGGCGCGAATATTCAATCAATACGATATTCGTCTGCAAAACGCCAAAATTGCCACCCTTGGCGAGCGGGTTGAAGACGTGTTTTTTATTACAGACGAAAATCAGCGGCCAATTGACGACCCCAAGCTCTGCGAAGAAATTCAGCAGGCCATTTGCCGAGAACTAGACGAAAAAGCGAGCAGCATTACCGTATGAACCCCAATTTGACGGCTCTACAGGCCTACCCCTTTGAAAAATTGCGCGCCTTATTTGCCGACATACGCACTCCCGCAATGGCCCATATTGCACTGTCTATCGGTGAGCCCAAGCACGCCTCACCAGATTTTGTCGCCAATGCCATTAAGGATAATATCGACAAGCTCAGTAACTACCCCACCACCAAAGGCATTCCAGAGCTAAGGCAAGCCATTGCCCATTGGGCAACTCAGCGCTTTAGCTTAAGCACGCTCGACCCAGAGACCGAAATACTGCCGGTTAACGGCACCCGCGAAGCGCTATTTGCCTTTGCCCAAACCGTGGTCGCACCCAGCCCCGACGCACTCGTGTGCAGTCCCAACCCTTTTTACCAAATTTATGAAGGCGCAGCATTACTGGCCGGGGCCCAACCCGAGTTCCTAGCCTGCCGCGTAGAAAACAACTTTATCCCGGACTTTGCGGCGGTCAGCCCCGACGTGTGGCAGCGCTGCCAACTGCTTTTTATCTGCACTCCGGGTAATCCCAGCGGTGCCGTAATGAGCAGCGCGCAATTAAAAGCGCTTATCGCGCTGGCCGATCAATACGACTTTGTGATTGCCAGCGATGAATGCTATTCCGAACTGTATTTTGACGAAGCTAGTCCGCCCCCCGGCCTACTGCAAGCTTGCGCCGAACTTGGCCGCAATGACTACGAGCGCTGTGTGGTCTTTCATAGCCTGTCAAAGCGCTCTAACCTGCCGGGCTTACGCTCTGGCTTCGTGGCGGGCGACGCCACAATCCTCAAAGATTTCCTGCTCTACCGCACCTACCACGGCTGCGCCATGCCGGTGCAACACCAGTTGGCCAGCGTTGCCGCGTGGAACGACGAAGCTCACGTTAAAGCCAACCGCGACCTCTATCGTCAGAAATTTGCCGAGGTACTGGATATTCTGGACGGCTGCTTAGATGTTAGTCAGCCCGATGCCTCATTCTATTTGTGGGCCAAAACCCCGATCAGCGACACCGAGTTCGCCAAGGGCCTTTTCGAACAGCAACATGTCACGGTATTGCCCGGCAGCTATTTATCTCGCGAAGTCGACGGCTACAATCCCGGAGCGAACTACGTGCGCATGGCGCTGGTGGCTGAAGCCGCCCAATGCGCCGACGCCGCCCACCGCGTAAAAGCCTATGTGCAAAGTTTAAAAGAGCGTGGCGCATGTTAAAGAAAGAACGCGCCGCATTCATTGAAAAACGCCTGCAAGAGCTGTATCCGGAACAGCTCATTCCACTAGACCACAAAGACCCCTACACCCTCTTGGTTGCGGTTTTGTTGTCGGCCCAGTGCACCGATGCGCGGGTAAACCAAATTACCCCCGCGCTATTTGAATTGGCCGACAATCCCTTTGATATGGCCGTGCAAAATGTGGAGGTTATCCGCCAAATCATCCGCCCCTGCGGCTTGTCGCCACAAAAATCCAGCGCCATAAAACGCCTGTCAGAAATTCTGGTCGAAAAGTTTAACGGCGTTGTTCCCCAAGATATGGCGGCACTGGAAACCCTGCCCGGCGTCGGTCACAAAACCGCCAGCGTGGTAATGTCCCAGGCCTTTGGCGTGCCCGCCTTCGCCGTCGACACTCATATTCACCGCTTGGCCCAGCGCTGGGGCCTGACAAACGGCAAAAACGTGGTGCAAACCGAGAAAGACCTCAAATCCCTCTTCCCCAAGGAAAAGTGGAACCCGCTACACCTGCAAATTATTTTTTATGGCCGCGAGTACTGCAGCGCCAGAGGCTGCGACGGCACGGTGTGCGAGATATGCACCACTTTGTACCCCAAGCGCAAAAAGCCGCCAACAGTGTACAAACCTTAGTAGACGACATGGCGCCGTGAACCACAGGCCAGAATTTGTTATCCTTAGCGGCTGAATTTTTCAGCCCACATGCAACAAGAGCAGAACCATGAGCACCACACTCTACGGCATTAAAAATTGCGATACCGTGCGCGCCGCGCGCCGCTGGCTAGAAACGCACAACGTCGACTTTAGCTTTCAGGATGTTCGCGACACCCCGTTAACGGCGTCACAGCTAAAAACCTGGCTACAAGTATTGGGCGTAGACGCGCTAGTCAATAAACGCAGTACCACATGGAAACAACTCAGCCCCGCGCAACGCGATGGGCTAAACCCAGACACAGCTATTGCCCTACTTTTGGAACACCCGACCCTAATGAAACGCCCCCTGCTCGACACCGGCAGCGAGCTACACCTCGGCTTTAAGGCCGAGCATTATCAGTCACTGTTCACTCATCACACCCTTTAAGCCATTTAAGAGACCTTACAATGACTCAAGCACACTTCGCACTCGGCCTCGGCCTCGGCACCCAAAATCGCAAAGGCGAGTGGTTAGATACCTTCTATGCCCAGCCCGTACTCGCCCCAGCCGCCAAAATGGTCGACGCCATCCTTAGCGTTATTGAGCCTGTCGAAGGCAATACCGCCAGCGCAGTAACAAAAGACCAAATGGCGCAGATCGCTGAAGCCCTAAAGGCTGCAGGCAACAAAGACCAAGCGGAACTCGCGGTGCAGTTGGCCAGCGGCAGCCAACCCTTAGTCGTTACCCTGCTCGCCACCGACGACGCGCCAAGCTCAGTACCTGAAGGCTATTTAAAACTGCATTTGCTATCACACCGTTTGGTAAAGCCTCACAGTATTAACCTAACCGGCCTCTTCGGCGCACTGCCCAATGTGGCGTGGACCAATAAGGGCGCGGTTGATATCAGCGAGCTCAAGGGCCGTCAGCTCGATGCGCGCCTTCGCGGTGAAATGCTCGAAGTGATGTCCGTAGACAAATTCCCCAAGATGACAAACTACGTTGTGCCAAGTGGCGTGCGCATTGCCCACACCGCGCGGGTTCGTCTTGGCGCCTACCTCGGTGAAGGCACCACCATTATGCACGAAGGCTTCGTCAACTTTAACGCGGGCACCGAAGGACCGGGAATGATTGAAGGCCGGATTTCAGCGGGCGTGATGGTTGGTGCGGGTTCCGACCTCGGCGGCGGCTGCTCAACCATGGGCACCTTGTCTGGCGGCAATAATATTATTATCTCGGTAGGCAAAGAATGCCTCATCGGCGCCAATGCTGGCGTTGGCATTCCGCTGGGTGATCGCTGCACAATTGAAGCCGGCCTGTACATCACTGCCGGATCGGTACTCACCATCATCGACGCCGATGGCGCGGTTGCTGGCACGACTAAGGCGCGCGAATTGTCTGGTCAGTCTGACTTGCTGTTCCGTCGCAACTCTAAAAATGGCGCGATTGAGGTATTAACCAATAAATCCGCTATCGCCCTTAACGAGATGCTTCACGCGCACAACTAAGCGCAGTTCACTGTGCTCTAGCGCCCCTTGGCGCTAGAGCTAGCCTTGCCAACTACTCGCCATAGCCCATCGCATCGTTTAAGCGCATTTTGCTGCGCACAAATATGCCATTGCCACGACCCACCTCATTACCGTCACTATCATAAACAACCGCCTCAACAATAAATTGCGATTTAGTGCGATTAACAACTTTGCCCACGGATCTCAAACGACCCTCAGACACCGGCCTTGTCAAATAGGTGGTGAATGACGTCGTCAACACAAAGTAATCGGGCTCTAATGAGTTCGCTGCAAAAAACGCCGCATCGTCGAGCATTTTAAAATACACCGAGCCGTGCACCGCTCGAGCGGAGTGGAATAGCTTTTCCGACACCGCTATCGAAATCTCAGACTCACCCTCGGTAACGCCTATTTCAGGCAAGTAAAAGGCATTCACCGGCGCCGCTTTATACATTGTTTCAAGTGCACGGTAATGGGTTTCATTGTTCATATCTAGGTTTCCTATGTGCTACCGGCCTTTCGCCGCGCCATACATTCCAGTGGTATTCGTCGCCAAAGGCTCAAGGCCAAAACAGCGACCACATAAATATAACATAATTACTGCCAATACTTTACTTCTTGCCCCATTGTGGTAGTTTGCATCTTAGATCTGTTCGGTAAATATAAAAATTATAAGTCCGGCGCGCTTAAGAGCGCCTTTTCTGGAACTCAATATGTATAAAAATAAGCCAAGTGTTAGCTTCTCTCTACGGCCACTGGTATTCGGTATATCCGCTGCCTTACTCGGACCCGCGGCTGCGACCTCAGCCGCTCAGCTCGAAGAGGTCATCGTCACGGCCCAAAAGCGCGCCGAAGACATGCAGACCGTCCCCGTCTCGGTGTCCGCCTTAACAGCCGACCAGCTTGCCGATATTGGTTTTAATGACATTAGCGATATCGCCGCGCAAGTGCCGTCGCTTATCGTACTCACCAATATTAGCCCGCTAGCCACCACCTTCAGAATTCGCAATATCGGCAACGCCGGTAACATCCCCAATTTTGAGCCGGCGACTGGCCTGTTTATCGACGGTGCCTTTCGGTCTCGCTCAGGCATTGGTATGGGCGACTTGGTGGATGTGAGTTCCGTTGAAGTCTTAAAAGGCCCCCAGAGTACCTTACACGGTAAAAACGTCACCGCCGGGGTGATTAGCGTCGCAACGCAGGGCCCAACTGAAAACTTTGAAGCCATGGCGGAAGTCAGCTTTGGCAGCGATAACCTGAAACAGATAAAAGCCTATGTGAGCGGGCCCTTTAGCGACTCAGTCGCAGGTCGACTCAGCATCGTCGACACCGGCCGAAGCGAGTTAATTGAGAACGCAGCGGGCCCCAAAAGCGAAGGTTTGAACGGCTACGCGATTCGCGGCCAGTTGCGCATGGACTTTAGCGACGCGCTGTATGGCCGCCTCATTGTGGGTTACGCCGACAAAGACATGAACACCACAACTGGCGATGTATTTTTGAGTGACGCCAGCAGGCGAATCTTAAGGAACGCCGGCGCTAGTCTAACCATCCCCAACGACCCCTCTGACAGACTCATCGAATACAGCGAAGGCAGCGGCTATATTGGCGATTCCAACGACATTATTTTCACATTGGAATACAGTGGCGATGGTTATTCATTAACCTCAATAAGCAGTTACGATGACTACGACGGCCTGACTATTCTCAGTGATGTCGAGCAGACGAGCTTACTCCTCGCCGATTTTAACGACCGCCAAGCGGGCGAGTCACTGTCTCAGGAGTTCCGGATCGCATCAGACACCGAAAGCCCGTTCAGCTGGCTCGCGGGTACCTTTGTTTTTACCAATGAGTTCCGTCGCGGCGACAAAGACCTACCTGAGTTCCTAGCCCAACAAGACATAGAAGAGTATGGCGCAGCACTCGCTGGGGAATTGATCACAAGAGGTGTACTGCCCATTAATCTCTCCCCCCTCGCATTGCCACTACTCGGTGTCGAGGGCGATCGAGGCGATTATGACATCACTCAAGACACCGATAGTTTTGGCTTGTTTACCAAATTCGATTACGAGTTTAGTGATGCTTGGAAGGCGGCCCTTGGTCTGCGTTATTCCTATGAGAAGAAAGCCGGTGTGGTGATTCAAACCACCGAGCTGTCTGCGCTCGGCTGCGTTCCACCTTTAAATACCAACCTAATCTGTCTCGTTACCCCCGACGGCAATAATTTCGACGATTCCCAAAGCTTCGACGCCATCACCGGCTCCATATCCAGCAGCTATTTTGTGAATGCCGACACCATGTTTTACGGTGTGATATCCACCGGCTTTAAAGCGGGTGGTTTCAGCTTACAAAACGGCACCGCGACTGACGAAATGCGTCCCTTCGGTGAAGAGGAAGTTATCAACTTTGAACTGGGCGCCAAAACCGAGTTCTTAGACCGCCGCGCACGGGTCAACGCGTCGGTGTTTCACACCGAATATAAGAATTTCCAGAATGCCAGTTTTGCCGGTTTGGTTTTCATCATCAACAATGCTGAACTTGTTACTGTTGACGGTATCGAGGTTGACTCGACCATCATCCTCACCGAAAACATGTCGACGACCATCAATTTCGCCTATATCGACACCGTTTTCGACAGCTACGATGGCGGTCAGTGCTACTACGGCCGCGAACCAGATAACGACTTAGGACAGTGTATTTTAGATGGCGAGGAGCTGGCCTCCGCCACCAAACTCAAAGGCAATATCGCCATTAACTGGCGCTATCCCGTTGGCAGTGGCGACATCTACACCCGCATGGACTACGCCTACTCCGGCGCAGCCAATGCCAGTTCGGCGCTAGACCCACGCTTTGACCAACCGGCGTCAAATACCCTCAACCTCAGGCTCGGCTGGCGAAATAGCAATATTGACGTCGCCTTCTGGGGGCGGAATCTCACCGACGAAATCGATATCGACCAAGTCGCCCCCGCCAATATCTTTACCACTATCGACACCCGCGTTGGCTCGCCAGTCGGCTCATACCAAGCCTTTACTAGCCAGCCCTTATCGCTGGGCTTAACCGCCCGCTACACCTACTAAACCGGTCGGCAATCACGACACAGGCAGCCTTACGGCCGCCTGTAGTCAAACACACTCCATGATCAATGCTTTTAGCCAGTTGTGGCCCTTGTCTTGACTCATGGCGCGGTGCCAAATTAAATAGATTGGCAGCGACGGTAAGCCGAGGGGCAACTTGAATATTTTTAGCCGGTCTTTATACAAAAAGAACTCCGCCATTGGCCTGGGAACAATAGCAATGCCGTCAGACTGCATCACCACGGTTGGCACCGCAATATACTGATTCACTTCAGTGAGTATCTTGCGAATGCCGCCCTGCTCTTCCATAAACTGCTGAAGCAGCTCACGGCGGTCGCTGCCAAAACTCATGACGATGTGCTTTTCATCGAAAAACTGCTTGGTACTGATCGACGACTTTGCACCTAAACGAGGATGATCTCGACGGGCAATCACCACGATTTCTTCAGGTTTGAATTCGCAGTAATCCAAACGTTTGTCCTGCGGCGAGATAAAGTCAAAACAAAAATCAATCTTGCCGTCCTTAAGTGATTCAAGGCCGGTTTCCTGGTCATCTAAGTGGGAGTAAATACTGATATCGGTTTGCACCTGATTTACTTTCTCAAGAATACGCGGCAATAAATTCAACTCACCGTAACGGCCAAAGGCAATTTTAAAGACGCGATCTGACTCCGTCGGCTCAAAATACTTATTCGAATCCAGCGTGTCGCGAATTTTGAGCAAAACCTCTTGAATCGGCCCCGCTATCTCAATGGCTCTAGCCGTCGGCTTCATGCCATTGCGGGTGCGAATAAACAGCTCATCGTCAAAGGTCTGCCGCAGTCGTTTAAGAGCGTGGCTAGTCGCCGGCTGGGTCATGTGTAGCTGCTGCGCCGCCTTCGACATTTGGCCGTGACTCATTATGGCATCAAAGATGGTCAGTAGATTGAGATCAACGGATCGTAAATTAAGTTTCATGCATATCACTTATACTTTTATTGAATTGTACTAATATTATCAAATTGCTTAAGGTCTCACCATGGCAACACTGTTTGAGACGAGACCGAGGCCCTAAATGGACAATGTGGAAAATGGCTATACCAATTGGTCACTCGGGATAATTGTCTTTTTCATCTTGTATGAAATAGCCAAAGGCGCCACCAAAAATGGTAAAAAAATTGGCAAAGACTGGCAGATGTTGGGCATCGCTGTCACCTGGCTGCACTTTATAGAGCGGCCGCTATTAATACTGTGTAGCTTTGGTCTTTACACCCTAGTGATGCCTGAGTATGCCGGCGCATTGGCGTGGATTGAAGATCAACATCTGATTGCCGGCATCATTGGCTTTGTCATGATCGACGAGTTCCTACATGGCTGGGTACATAATTTTTCGCACTCGCGCACCCCAAAGAATCCTATGCTCGCCAAATTACAGCGCTGGTATAAGGTCACCCACAGAACCCACCATTTACACGGTGGCGCCGATAATCGCGGCGAGCTAGGCGTAAGCCAAACTATCGTTGTCGGCTGGGGCTGGGCTTTTACCCTACCCAATTACTGGTTTGGTTATCTCTGTCTGTACCTTGGTCTATTCCACGTCTGGGCCATTGGCACCGCCATTAAGAGCATTTGGGGAATCCACACCCACGCCAATCTCGACTACGACTTAAAGCTGTTAAATCACCCAAATCCGATCATCGCTAAAACCATGTATGCGCTTTGCCATATACTGACCTTTCCAACCCAGCACCATCACCATCACAGCCGCAGCCCCACTTCGGCCTGCAATCTACAAAATATGCTGGCGCTCTACGATTGGCTGCTCTGGAAAAAACTCGCGATTGAATTTGAGCGCCCAAAAATTTACGGCTGGCGCAAAAATGAAAAAGAAGAAAACAGCGTGCTCTACCGCTATTTTTATCGGCCGCTCAACAAGGGCTAGCAATACACTCTCAAAAATAACGCCCTAAAGCGACTCTAACGCGGGCCAGAATTGGATTAATAGAATAATGGATACGTCGACAACAAAGACTTCTGCAGAGAACAAAATTGCGTTTCACGAGACCATTGTTATCGGCGCGGGCGTTTCCGGCATTTGCGCGGCAATCAAACTCCGTGAAGCCAAGGTCGATTTTATTGTGCTGGAAAAAGCCCGGGAAGTCGGTGGTGTCTGGCGCGAGAACATCTATCCCGACTGCGCCTGCGATGTGCCCTCGGCCTTGTATTCATACTCGTTTGCGCCAAATCCAAATTGGAGCCGTGTTTTTGCCAGCCAAGACGAAATAAAGGCCTACACCCAAGACACCGTAAAACGCTTTAGTATTAACGAATACATCCACTTCAACTGCACCCTTAACAAGTGCGAATGGCAGGAAGCCGATAAATGCTGGCAGCTGGAAACCAGCGCCGGCGTGTATCGTGCACGTTTTGTGATTATGGCCTGCGGACCAATGCACATACCGCTGATACCGCATATTAAGGGCATCGAGACCTTTCCGGGCACTTCATTCCATTCTGCAACCTGGGACGCAGATTACGATTTAAGCGGCAAGCGCGTTGCCGTCATTGGCTCCGGTGGTTCGGCCATTCAGTTTTTGCCCGCGATCCAGCGCAAGGTAAAGGAGATCACACTATTCCAACGCACGCCGCCTTGGGTGCTACCCAAAGTCGACACCAAGATATCGGATCGCTGGCGGACTATTTTTACGCGCCTCCCCTTTACCCAAAAATTATTCAGAAAAATACTTTTTTTCCAGTTTGAATTTCTCAATCACAATCTCAAAAACAAATGGTTCTCCCAACGTTTAGAAACAGCGGCGGTCAAACACATTGCCCGAGGCGTCAAAGACGAGACCCTGCGAGAAAAACTAAAGCCCGATTATTCACTCGGCTGCAAACGCATACTGCTGTCAAACAACTGGTATAAGGCCCTCGGCAAGGACAATGTCGAAGTAGTACCAGGCATCACCGAAATTCAAGGCAATAAGCTAATTGCCAGCGACGGTTCCAGCTGCGAGGTTGACGTCATTATTTATGGCACGGGTTTTGAAGTTTCTGATCCGCCAATTGGCAAACTCATCTATGGTCGCAATGGCCGCAGCCTGTCTAAGCAGTGGGCGGGATCGCCGTCGGCCTACCTAGGCACTATGGCCGAAAACTGCCCTAACTTGTTTTTAACCTTAGGCCCAAACCTCTACACCTACACCTCGGCCTTTGTGATTATTGAAGCCCAAGTGAAATATATTCTCAGCGCCATCACCAAGGCCCGCAAAAAGAAAATTGCGACAATTTCTGTTGATGGCGACACCAGCGCAAAACTAAATAAAGACCTACAAAACGCCCTGCAAGGCACGGTTTGGAATAGTGGCTGTGCCAGTTACTTTATTGATAAAACCGGGCGCAATAGCGTGAACTGGCCTTGGACAACCATGAAAATGCAGCGCCGCTTGCGCAGGATCAAACTCGCCGATTTCCAAATAGAGAAACACCAATGAACGCCGCACGCTGGTCCACGGCAAAACTCGTTTTAGTCTGGCTTGGTCTTAATTTTAGCCTTGGCATAGCCAATGGCCACGCCGCGCAAGGGGATAGCAGCGGCAGCGCCCTTGCCGCTAAGCCGCCGAATATTGTTCTTATTCTCGCCGACGATCTCGGCTTTAGCGACACCGCACCCTACGGCAGTGAAATTCAAACGCCCACTATCTCAGCCCTCGCTGACATGGGCATGCAATTCACCAACTACCATACCGCCGCGAATTGCGCGCCCTCACGGGCAATGCTACTCACCGGCGTCGACAGCCACCGCAACGGTGTGCCCAATATTCCAGAGACCATTCCACCAGAGCAAAAACGTCACCCCCACTACCAAGGCACCCTAGACACCAAGCTGCTTACCGTCGCCCAGGCGCTGCAAGCAGCGAGCTACCACACCTATATGGCGGGTAAATGGCATCTGGGCAATGCCCCCTCGGAATTGCCCAGCCAGCGCGGTTTCGAGCGAAGCTTTGCCCTCGGCGCTACCGGTGCCGACAACTGGGAGGACAAACCCTACCTGCCAATTTACGACCGCGCCGAATGGTTCGCCGATGGCAAAGAAACCACGCTGCCAGACAAATTTTATTCATCAGAATTTCTGGTGGATAAAACCATCGAATTTATCGACTCTAATATACAAGACGCAAAACCCTTCTTTGCCTACATTCCCTTCCAAGCCGTGCACATCCCCGTGCAAGCGCCGCAGGAATTCACCGACAAATACGCGGATGCCTACCACGATGGCTGGCAAGCACTGCGCGAAGCGCGGCAGGCAAAACTAAAGGCGCTGGGCATCGTGCCAATGAACAGCAATATGGTGCAAATGAGCACCATGGGCGACTGGGATACGCAGACAGAAGAACAAAAACGCTATCAAGCAAAACGCATGGCCGTGTATGCGGGCATGGTCGACGCCATGGATTTTCACATTGGTCGCCTTGTCTCGCATTTAAAAGCGATAGGTGAATTTGACAATACCGTGTTTATTTTCACATCAGACAACGGCAGCGAAGCCACTGGTCACAATAATTCCCGCAATTTCTACGGCCGCGCGCTGGTTAAGTTTCTTGGCTACCGGAACGACTACGATACCCTTGGCCTAAAAGGCAGCATGAATACCATTGGCCCGAGCTTTGCCAGCGCCGCAGCCTCACCGTTAGCCTACTATAAATTTTACGCCGGTGAAGGCGGTATGCGGGTGCCACTTATAATCGCGGGTAAGCCTCTGCAATTAAAACAAAAAACCATCAGCACTAGCTTCAGCTTTGTTACTGATATTACACCGACTATTATCGAGATCGCCGGCACCGAGATTGTTAGCGACGCCAAAGCACTCATCATAGGCCGGAGCCTGCTACCCCATATTAAAGGGGAGGCCGAAACTGTCTATGGCCCAGACGACGCTGTGGGTTATGAGCTAGGCGGCAACGCGGCGCTGTTTCGTGGCGATTACAAGCTAGTCAAAATAAACGGCAAGATCGCCGACGGCCAATGGCATTTATACAATATCGCCAAAGACCCTGGCGAGACCAAAGACTTAAGCAGTGCAATACCAGAACTACGCGCCGCGATGCTGGTTCAATACCAGCAGTACGCCAAAGACAATCACGTGTTAGACATGCCCACTGGCTACGACCATGAGCGCCAGGGCATCATTAACGGCATCAACGCCCGGCTACCCAATCTGCGCGTTTACGCTAGTGTTATCAGCGCCCTGGTAATACTCTTGGTAACAGTAAGAATAATTCGTGCCCGCCGCAGGCAGTAGCAGGCCATACCCGAATTCGACACTTGAGGTTTCAATATGAGCTGGCAGAATTTTATTCTCAGCGCTGTCATCCGCCGTCGCCAAAGCGGCACAATGAAATTAACGCCGGAGCACCGATTCAAACGTCAAAGAAAGTTTATGGCGATGGCTATCGGCAAGCCCAACCCCGCAGTTACCAGCAAGGCAGATAAGATCAGCGGCGTCGCGGTTGAGTGGCTCGTACCCAAGGGCCTCGACAGTAGCCCGAGTGCGCCAGTGTGCGTTTACTACCACGGCGGCGCCTTCATTATGGGCGGTATGAATAGCCACCGCCACATGTGCAGCCAACTTGCCGTAGACGCGAATATCGCGGTGCTCATGGTCGACTACCGGCTCGCCCCCGAACACCCCTACCCAGCCGCAACTGAAGATGCCGTCGCGGTCTATTTGGCACTGATCGACGCGGGCTATTCAGCGGCAAAAATAATCATCGCCGGCGACAGCGCTGGCGGCAATCTGGCGCTCACCACCTTGCAAAAACTGCGTGACGAAGATCAACCAAGCCCGGCCGGCGCCATACTGTATTCACCATGGCTAGATTTAAGCCACAACAGTGAATCCTTCACAGACAATGCGCACAGCGATGTACTACTCAACCAAACCCTGCTCGACGAAGCCGTGGCCATGTACGCCCCCGAATTGTCCCGCGAAGACCCCCGCATTTCGCCGCTATTCGGCAATGTTGCCGAGCTGCCGCCGCTATTCATTATTGCCAGTGGCGTCGAAGTATTACTGGACGACGCCAAGCGCCTACAGCAAATTATCGAACATCAAGACGGCAATAGCACCTACCTGGAATGGCCAAAATCACCCCATGCCTTTCCTGTAATGAGCGGTTTTTTGCCCGAGGCGCGGGCAGCCCTAAAACAGTCAGCCGCCTTTATTAGCAAGCATATTGCCTAGGCAGAACCCTCACTTTCGTGCGCGGCCACGCTTATCCATGGCTAGCCGCCCACGCTTCCATAATGAGACCATCTATTATATATTGGCACACCAAGTGTCATTATATGAGCCGAACGGATCACATCATGAAAAACAAAATAATTATTACCGTCGCAATACTGATTAGCGTTGCAGCCCTAAGCCGTTTAGCCCTACCCACAGCCCTCCACAAAGCTGGCCTGCACCCAGACTACAACGGCCCGCGCTATGACATCGCCGCTGGTAAAAAAGCCCTTATCATCGGCAGCAATCATGCAACACTGAATGCACCGGGCAAAACCGACGGTGATGCGACGGGCGTCGCCATCTCGGAAATAAGCCACCCCTACTACAGCTTTTTAGAGGCCGGTATGCAGGTAGACGTTGCCAGCATTAACGGTGGCAATATCCCCGTCGACCCGATGAGTCTCAAGTTTTTTATTATCAGCGAGCACGACGAGCGCTACCTTGAAGACCCAACGCTACAAGCAAAAATGCAGAATTCCCTCGCCGTGGCCAACCTTGATATGCGCCAGTACGATGTTGTTTTTATAGCTGGAGGTTGGGGCGCAGCCTATGATCTCGGCTATTCGCCAGAACTCGCCAGTAAAATAAGCGAGGCCTACTACGCCGAACACCAGCCGGTAATCGCCGGGGTTTGCCACGGCGTGCTCGGACTCATCAATGCAAAAGACCGCGACGGTCACCTGCTTATAGCGGGCCGCCGGATGACCGGCGTGACCGACAAGCAAATAAAAGAACTGGGCGTTGCCATAACACCACTGCACCCCGAAACCGAACTCAAAAAGGCCGGCGCCAAATTTGAGGCTAAAACCGCCTTTCGCGACTTTTTTGCCACGCATGTGGTCGTCGACGATGAAAAACGCTTTGTCACTGGTCAGAACCAAAATTCCGGGCTAGAAGCTGCTCATAAGGTGCTCATGCTGCTCGCCCAAAAATAAGCATGACGATAAAAAATAAATCTGTTAGGAGATCACTGTGAAAAACACCCTAGGCTCAAAAATACTGCGCGCAATTGTGTGTATTCCCGCCATTATTTTTATCGTCACCGGTCTGCAATTTCTCTTAGATCCGGCAGCAGCGGTAAAGCAGTTCGGTATGCCCTTATTAGACGGTGTCGGTCGCAGCAGCCAAATCGGTGATATGGCAGGGTTTTTCCTGACCTGCGGACTATGTGTGCTCATTGCCGTGAGTACCGGCAAACGCGTGTGGTTTTATCCCGCCGCAATGCTCACCAGCATCACCGCCATGGGCAGAATACTGGCATGGCTGCTCCACGACGCCGCGCTGGCGATAAACCTAATTGTCCCCGAAATTATTTTCACCACATTATTTCTGTTTGCCGCCAGCCGTCTGTCTGCGCCCGGCGCGCCCAGTAACGTCGTCAGCCAAGCCACGTCAGACTCCGAGTGAGGCCAGCGCATGTTCACTAACACTTTACGACCCCTAGCCAACGCCTTGCTGCGCCATACCGTCGCTACCGCGCTTATCGCTGGACTCTGCACGCATGTCTCGGCGACTGTGGCGGCCGAACACACTAGCAAACACCCGAATATTGTCCTGATCTTGGCCGACGACTTAGGCTTTACCGACAGCGCGCCCTACGGCAGCGAAATCAGCACCCCCGCATTATCTGAGCTCGCCGACAACGGCATTAAATTCACCAATTACCACACCGCCGCCAACTGCGCGCCGACACGCGCCATGCTCCTGACGGGTGTCGACAATCACCGCGCAGGCGTGTCCAATATTCCAGAGATGGTGCCCCCAGAACTACAAAGCCACCCCCACTACCAAGGCACCCTCGGCAATAATATTGTGACGGTGGCGACACTGCTTCAAGACGCGGGCTACCACACCTACATGGTGGGTAAATGGCACTTAGGCGCCACGCCCGATCTGCTGCCCAGCAGTCGCGGCTTTGAGCGCACCATTACCCTGGCCGACTCCGGCGCCGACAACTGGGAACAGAAACCCTATTTAGCCATTTACGAAAAAGCCAATTGGTTTGCCGACGGCGAGCGCTACACTCTGCCCGAGGATTTTTACTCCTCGCAGTTTATCGTCGACAAAACCATCGAATTTATCGCCAGCAATGCGGCAGACAATGCGCCGTTCTTTGCCTACCTTCCTTTTCAAGCGGTACACATGCCGGTACAAGCCCCACAAGAATTTATCGACCGTTATATGGGCGTGTACGACATGGGCTGGACGGCACTGCGAGAACAGCGCTTACAGCGCGCCGTCGCACTTGGTATTGTGCCGCAAAGCACTGCGACCACAATTATGAACACCACCAAAGACTGGGAGAAACTCAGCGCTGACCAAAAGCGCTATGAGGCCAAGCGCATGGCTGTTTACGCCGCCATGGTCGAAGCCATGGACTTCCACATCGCGCGCTTAGTTACGCATTTAAAGCAGACAGGCCAATACGACAATACCATTTTCATTTTTGCCTCCGACAACGGCAGCGAGGCAACCGGCCCAGCCAATGCCCAAGCCGCAGCACTGCGCTTTGCGCTGCGCCAACAGGGGTATAGCAACGACTACGACACCCTCGGCCTCAAGGGCAGCTTTAATTCCCTGAGCCCCAGCTTTGCCAGTGCCTCTGCCTCGCCACTTGCCTATTACAAGTTTCACACTGGCGAGGGCGGCATGCGGGTGCCACTGATTATTGCCGGTCAACCCATTGCCGCCAAACGGCAAATCAGCCATGCCTTTTCATTTGTTACCGATATCACTCCGACTATTCTGGAGTTAACGGGGGTAACACCACCCCAAGTAAAGCATGGCAAGCTGCGCTATGGTGGCCGCGAAGTCGAAGCCATGATTGGTCGCAGTTTATTGCCGCTAATACGAGGCGACGTTGAGCGTCACTACGGTGACGCCGACGAAGACGCCGTGGGCTATGAACTGGCTGGGCACGCAGCACTGTTTCTTGGCGACTACAAACTGGTGCTCAACAAGCCGCCGGTCGGTGACAACCAATGGCATTTGTACAATATTGCTACTGATCCCGGCGAGACCACCGACCTAAGTGGCGTTGACGCCCCACGCCTACAAAGAATGCTTAATCTGTATCAACAGTACGAAAAGCGCAACGACATCCAAGTGATGCCAGCCGGTTTTGTCGGTGCCCGCCAAGTGGCCCTTAATGGTCTGCGCGACCGCTTTGACGCCCAGATTATTATCGGCATTATCACCCTTATCATTCTGACGTCTTTCTACGCAATTTATCGGCAAAACAACTATGAGTGAAACCCTGCACATCGACTCAATCGAACCCAGTGCCGAACAGCTAAAAGCCCTGCAGGCAATCGATCCAGAAGGCCCGTTTCACTTTGTGAATTTTCTGGCGTTTAAAGACCACGCTGAATATCCGGCGGAGCACAAACTGGCAAACGCTGCGCTCAGCGGCAGCGACGCCTACGACAAATACGGCGCCGTCGCTCTTCAACAAATTATTCAACGGGGCGGACGACTCATCACCCTAAATACGGTTGAACTCGAAGTGATTGGATCGCCTGGTCCTTGGCATCGTGTTGCCACCATGGAGTACCCGAATATTGCGGCCTTTCTTGGAATGATCGCAGACCCTGACTACCAAAAAGCCTTAGTCCATCGCAATGCGGGCCTCAAAGACACCATCGTGTTAGTGACAAGGCCACAACTCAAAGCGCCCAATGGATAAGTGGGCTACCACTAGGAGAGAAATAATGATTAAAGTTTATGGTGTACACGGTTCACCCTTCGTTCGCAAAGTGCTTATTGCGCTAGACATAAAAGGCATTCCCTATGAAGTCGTTCAGCAAATGCCCTTTTCTCGCGACGCCGAATACCTCAAAATCAACCCTCTCGGCAAAGTGCCCGCGCTGGTAGACGACGATCTCACCCTGTGCGACTCAAAAGTCATTTGCCAGTATTTAGAAGATGCCTATCCCGAGGTAGCACTCTACCCCAAAAATCCTAAGGAACGAGCACGCGCACACTGGTACGAAGACCTCTGCGCCGGTCGCGTAGCCGAGCTTGCCTCGGGCATATTCTTCCAGCGCTTTATGCGGCCCTTTATCCTCAAGCAAGAAGCCGACGAAGTACTGGTCGCCAAAATCATCGACCGCGATCTACCGCCAATGCTCGATTATTTAGAATCGCAAATCCCTGCTGACGGCTTTATTTTCGGCGATTTCATGATGGCCGACCTCAGCGTCATCAGTCCCTTTATAAACGCAGGCTACGCTGGTTACCAAGTCGATGCGGCACGTTGGCCAGCCGTGGCTGGGCTAATTGCGCGAGTAAAACAACAGCCGCAGGTTAAGGCGGTGTTGGAACTTGAGGCTAAGGCTTTGGGATTAGGATAATTTATTAAACCGGCTAAAGTCTCATCTTTTACTTCTATGTAAAGATTGAGACCTTAGCCAGTTTGCTCATCCACGCCCCGTTGAATAAGCTCAGCAACACAATCACCCCACACCGTGTAAGCCTCGGCACCTGGATGAAAGCCATCTGCCGCGATCGCGCTAAGATCACCCGAATACGGAATTGGCACGTAAATACACGAACGCTCACTTTCAGCCACAGCGCTCATTAGCACATTGAATTGATTCGCTCGCAAACCCAACCACCACCGCAATGGATTGGGCAGCGCAGGGAACAGATGCATAGGTGGAATGCTGGACAGATAGACCCTACGCACACCGAACTTCTCAGTGAGCAGTTGCACGATTAGCCGCACATTTCCAGCCCAAGCGCTCGCCCGAGTGAGCCCGGTCACATCGTTAACACCAATAGAAACCACCGCGCTATCAAACTCTTCCTGCGGCATTGCATGGAGCCTGTCCAGTAATTGACGAGAGGTGTCACCGGATTGAGCAATAAGCTTCCAGCTCACTGCATTCGTTTTACTCAGTGGTGCGACAAGTCTGCCGGATAGCGCCCGCTGCTGATGATCAACCCCAACACCCGCTGCGGCAGAGTCGCCAACAATGAGTAGACTTAGCCCTTTACCCTGCCCCACTTGCCCATGGCGATGCCCCTCCGGCTCAGGAAGTTTTGGTGTCACTCTTTTAACGTACTTACCTTGAACAAAAAGAACCGGGCCGATCAGGATGAATCCAAGATGATATAGCACTTACTTTCCCAAAAAAGCGAACAGTGAATTGAAATGACGCCGACAATATATCACCGTCGCGGAAATCGGCCCCAATATCAATTCGGCCAATAAACCGTTTCGTCACTTGGCGTCACCGGCTCTGCCAAGGTCTTATCTATCGCCACCGGTATCTCAGCAACATAGGGATAAAGGACTGGGGTTCTACCGGCTTGATGTTCTTGCAGCATCGCGGTGAGCTTAGCCACGACGTCTGGCTGCTGAGCGGCTAAATTAATTTGCTCGGTGGGGTCTACGGACAAGTCGAATAGCCACTGCCTTTTGGGGTTCTCGGATACTTGCAGTTTCCAGTCTTTATGGCGCACAACCTGATAGTAGCCGCTCTGCCAAAACAAGGTGTCTCTTGTCCACTCTGCCGCGGGCGCGCCGCTTGCGTCAACTCCCGTCGCTAACGGCAATAAGTTTTCACCGTCGATGACGCGATCTTCCGGCAACTTAGCTTGGGCGGCAGCGACCAAGGTTGGCAAAAAATCGATATGGGCAGCTGGGGTGTCGACTTTGGTGTCTCGCGGGATGTGTGCTGGCCAGCGCATGAATAAGGGCACGCGAATACCGCCTTCAAACATAGTGAGTTTCCACCCGCGATACGGGGCATTAATATCTGGTATGCCGATGTAACCGGCGCCGCCGTTATCGCTGGAGAACACTACAATGGTGTTGTCAGAAAGGCCTTCTTCATTCAGCGTTGCTAAAATGCGGCCAACACTGCGGTCTACTGCCCGTACCATCGCGGCGTATACCCTTGCCCGGTGAGGCTTAATGTCGCCAACGGCTTCATAGTCTTCACGGGTTGCCTGCAAGGGTGTGTGCGCACCCCAATGAGCGAGGTAGAGAAAGAAGGGACGATTTTTATTGGCCTTGATAATTTTTATCGATTCATCGGTCCAGTAATCGGTAAGGTAGCGCTTAGGTTCAAAGACCGGCCCGCCATCATTAAAAGCGGCAGCGTAGCGCATTTTTGCCCACAGAAATTGGTCGATTGGATCAAAGTCGACTTTGGCATTGACCACATCGGGATGGTCAACCGGCAGATACAAGCCGCTGTGCATTAATAAACTTTGCTCAAAGCCCTGCTCCTCTGGGCTAAAACCTTTGCCTCGACCCAGATGCCATTTACCAATATGAGCGGTGTAGTAACCGCGATCGCGCAGGATTTCGGCAAGGGTAATTTCAGAACTCGGCAGGCCTTGCTCGTCAAAGGATGGGATTTTGTTCGCACCGGCTTTATTGTAAATGCTCGGCGGCAGGCCGTTATCATGGGACGAGGCAATCATGGTTGCCATTGCCCCCATACCGTCTGGTGTCGGCGTAAATTCAAATCCGGTACGTGTTGGGTAGCGGCCGGTTAAGAGCATGGCCCGCGACGGCGCGCAGGTCCCTGCGCCGGAATAGGCCTGGCTAAAGTTAGCGCCACTGGCGGCCAGTTCATCAATATTGGGGGTTTGCACCTGGCCGTTGGCCAGACCGCCGCCATAGGTAGATATGTCGTTAATACCTAGGTCATCGGCCAAAATCACAATGACATTGGGCGGACGATCTTGGCTCGCCGCGTCTGCCTGCGCTGGCCCCTGCTGCCAGTGTATGTCGCGGTTGGGCGCAACCTCATAAGCTCTGGCAGTCTGGAACTTCACCAAGGCCAACATAAGGTCGATTCGGTTCAGCCAAGCGATGCCCAATGCGGCGGGAATCACGATAAAGGAGGCAATTATTATTTTTTTCATTGAGCGATCCTTTTGCCAAATCGAACAGTGCTATGCCACTAAACCTTAGTTTGTACTGGTGACTTAGGACTATCTGTTCCACGCTTGGCGTTAAATTAAAACAGCGACAGCATTATTATGGCACTTATAGTGTCATTTTATTTAAGTACTGTAAACACCCCTAGAAATCCGCCCAGAGGCGAGCGTCTAATTTATCATCCGTCACTATTTGATTAGGGCGTTTCCGGCGTCGCGACCACTGCGCTTTTGCAGGTAAAGCGATAGCAAATCGCTCGTTAAGGGCGAGGCATGGCCTCGACTCGCGACGGTCTTTAACACGGTAATCGCCTCGTCGAGTTGCCCGCGATTTTCCAAAGCAACCGCATAGCCATAGGCGAACTCAGGGCGATGGGGTGCGAGATCAAAAGCCTGCTTTAAACCGGTCAGCGCCCGCGCATACTCTTTTGCCCGAACCCAATACAAGCCAAGTTGATACGCCGCATCCGCAGATTTAACATCTGCCTGCTGAGCCTCTTGCAACCAACTCAATTCCGCATCACTGCCCCTTGTCAGCATGGCCAGTTGCAGATACGGGTACACAAACGCCGCATCCAATTTAATTGCCTGCAGGTAGAGCTCACCGGCTTCCGCCATACGCCCTCGCGCTAATTGGTAGTTGGCAAAATTAGCGGCAATTTGTGGGCTGTCCCGGTGGGTGTTCATCAGCGACTCATACTCCGTAAACAGCGCTGCCAGCTGAGCCGACTGCGCTTGGCTCAGCTGCGCGGGTGCGGTACCGGCCAGCACCGGAGCCAATTCCATTCGCAACATTTTACTGTTGTCTGCCAATAGCGCGGACAGGCGGCGCCAGCGCTCCGCACTTGGCGCTTGCGCAAATGCCCGAACGCCAGCTGCTCTCACCAGCGGTGATGGGCTTTGAAGTTTGCTGAGCAGCACATTTTGCTGGGCATAATCGTAGGGTGACAGCTGCGCCAATAAACTGGCCTCACGTATTGGCGACAAGGTATCAGCAATGCTTTGGTAAAGTGCCATATTAGCCGCCCCGCCGTCCGCCAACGTGGCAAAATCCCGAGTTTTAATCTGCGATGGACTCGCGACTTTGGGTAAGCGCTCCGACAACTTCGCCATTGGCATTTCAGCGTGGCAGCTGCGGCAGGCATCGGGACTGCCCAATGCCTTGCTTAAAGCCGGATCTGGAATCACAAAGCGATGATCCCGACGCGCATCGACGCCCATATATACGGTTGCGGGCATATGGCAGTCAACACAGCCCGCCGAGCCAGTCTGGTGGCGGTGATGGCTGGGCACGGCAAAGGTATCGGCCTTGTGGCATTGCAGGCACACGCCGTCGCCCTCGGCCCGCAGTTTCGCACTGTGGGGCTCGTGGCAATTGCTGCACACTACGCCTGCGGCATGCATACGGCTCTGCAGGAATGAACCTAGCTCAAAGACTTCATCGCGAATTTGGCCGTCTTGGTAATAAAAGGGCTGGTGCGGTAAAACCGGACTAACATGGTCAAAGAGTTCAGCCTTAGGGTGCCAGCTACCAATTTGCTCACTGCGAGTGTGGCATTGGGCGCAGCTTGAAAGCTGCGCGCCCACCGGCGGCGATTCACGACTAGCGATGGCTTGGTCTTGATCCCAAGCCCATTGTCCCCCGTCTTTTAAGCTGGCGGCAAAGCCAGCATTTAGCTTATCGAGCTTAGCGCCAGCCGCCCAAGCGAGGTGTGCTTTTGCGTCGCCATGACAGGCCGCGCAGGAAACATTCACTTCATCAAAGCGCGTTGCGAAACTATCGCTGGCTGGGTCATAGGCCTTTACTAAATTGGTAGAGTGACAGCTCGCACAGGAGGTATTCCAAGTAAAACCGGGGTGGTCCCAGTTAAGATCGGATTCCAGCGCATACCAGCGCTGGCCGCCTTCAAATTGCGGTCGCGTATCCCAGGCAACGGGAATCGCCTGGTAGCGGCCTCTTGGCAAACGCGCAAGATATTGTTGCAGAGGCGTGAAACCAAATACGTAGTCGATAGCATAGGTTTCGGCTGTTGTGCCCTCACCGATACTCACTTGATAGCCGAGTTCGCCAATCGTAAAGCGAAACGCTAAGTCCTTATAGTGGGTAACGGAGCCGTCAAACACCCCCGCAACGGTTTCCTGCGTCGCGGGCAACATGGCCTTGGCGTGGTGGGACTGTTCCCAGAGTGCGACTTCTTTTGCATGGCAAGCCCCACAAGCGCTATCGGCCACGGCCAAGGGCGCGTATAAAATAGCGAAAAGACACAATATTTTTAATCGTAAGCAAGGGGTATTCAACAGACCTTTTCCTCTGTACGCGACAGTCGCTTTGTCGCACTCGAACTTAGCACCACTATAGTCACTGCAGATAGATGCCATAAACGTATTATTAATTCGCTTTTAACGGCGCTGAAGCGGTAGCGGCCATCGCTCCCGCATTATATTGACACAGAATGTGCCAAAATGTTATTTTCCAGCGACGATTATCGCTCACAAGGCGCAAGCATGAGTACACCTTATAAGCTTTACGGCATCCCCGCCTCGCTGTATACCGCGAAAGCGCGTAGCTACTTGCGCAAGCAAAAAATCGACTTTGTGGAGTATGCGGTATCTGATCCGCACTACCAAAAAAACATTATCCCGCAGCTTGGGCGAATGATTATGCCCGTACTTGAAGCGCCAAACGGCGAGATCATTCAAGACAGCGCAGACATTATTCGTTACATCGAAACAGTGGACGCAAGCTTATCGCCAAGCCTGCCTAAAACACCGCTATTACAAGCTGTTGCCCATCTTTTTGAGTTATACGGCGGTGAGGGTTTACTCCGCCCCGCCATGCACTATCGCTGGAGTTTCGACGAGTTAAATTTACACTACCTCCATTCAGAATTCGCTTGCTTGGCCCCACCTGGCACCGACGATGCGAGCTACCAACAGATTTTTGACTTCGGCAGTGGCCTCATGCGCAAGGCCGCGCATTCCTTTGGGGTAAATGAAAATAGCGCGCCGCTTATTGAATCTTCCTACCGGGAGTTTTTAGATCTATTCTCAGCCCATTTGCGGCTACACCCCTATTTACTCGGCGCGAAGCCGACGCTGGGCGACTACGCTTTTATGGGGCCGCTCTACGCTCACTTGTACCGCGACCCTAAGCCCGGCCAATTGATGCGTCAGCATGCACCGCTGGTGGCGCGCTGGGTAGAGCGAATGAATGCCCCCGAGAATAACTGGGCAGACCACTGTGCAGACCAAGCGGAGTTTGAAGTCGACAATGAACTGCCAGAAACCCTCAACGCACTAATGCATTACATCGCGACAGACTTCCTGCCCGAGATATCTGCGCACATTAATTTTGCTAACAACTGGCTTGCCGAAAGGCCAGATCTTAAATCAGGCAGCAATGGCTGCGACAAGCCCAGTCAACGCTTTATAGGCAATGCCGAATTTGCATGGCGGGGCACAAAGCTCAGCACAGCGGTACTGCCATACCGCTTTTATTTATTACAAAATTTGCAGGATCATTTTGACTCGGCGCCGAAGCCAGATAAAGCCCTCATCCAAAACGTTTTCAAAGCCTGCGGCTTAGCTGACTTACTTACACTGCGAGTAGCACGGCGTGTTGAGCGTCACAATCATCTAGAGGTGTGGGGGTAAACCCCTCCACTCAGTTTGCACCGCGAAATAAATACGTAACGCAATTATTTTAGCTAAAAGTAATTTACCCGCAATTTTGGAGTCACAATAATGATCGACCTTTATACCGCCCCCACGCCCAACGGTCACAAAGCCTCCTGCACCTTGGAAGCCCTTGGCTTTGAATACAACACTCACTTTGTGAACATCACCGAGGGCGAACAGAAAAAGCCGGCATTTTTAGCGATTAATCCTAACGGGCGAATTCCCGCCATTGTCGACCGCGACTTGGGCGATTTCCCGATTTTCGAATCTGGTGCCATTATGATTCACCTCGCCGAAAAGGCAGGACGCTTACTGCCAACAGACGCGAAAGGCCGTGCAATGGTCATGCAATGGCTTATGTTTCAAATGGGCGGCGTAGGGCCAATGATGGGCCAAGCGAATGTATTTTTTCGCTATTTCCCTGAAAAAATACCTGCTGCAATTGATCGTTACCAAAATGAAAGTCGCCGCTTATTCGAAGTATTAGACAAGCGCCTGAGCGAAAGCCAGTGGCTAGCCGACGATTACTCGATAGCCGATATCGCCAATTGGTGCTGGGTGCGCACCCACAAATGGTCTGGGGTATCTGTCGACGGCCTCGATCATTTAGGACGCTGGCTAAATACCATGCGCGAGCAGCCCGGCATGCAAAAAGGCATTGAGGTGCCGTTTAGTCTCGATAATTTATTAGAAGACAAAGACGCGCAGAAGAAATTTACCGACAACGCAAATAAGCTCTTACAAAAATAGGGGCGCGGCCAATTAGTGTCGTACCCCAGTCAAATAGACAGTAACAATGTCACTAGTTACAATGCCCTAAATTCAAAGCCAGCGTTGCAATACAGCGTCTCATTGCGCCTATCGCGGCTCCAACAATCATACTCGCTAAGCGATTAATTATGCCTAAAGACGCAACACCAGTAGAAAGTGATGGCCGCCGTCAACGCACCGAGCGCAGCCGCAGCGCCATCATTAATGCCGCCCTCGAATTAATCGAAGAAGGCGTACTCATCGCGACGGCTCAACAAATTACCGACCGTGCCAACGTCGGCATTCGCACCTTTTTTCGCCACTTTGAAGACATGGGCGCCCTCGCTCAAGCGGTTGATGAAAGTATTCGCGGGCAATACGAAGCGGCCATGCTCGACGCCGACCGCAGCGGCACACTTGAGGAGCGCATTCTGCATGCAGTGGAGCGTCACGCCGACGTCTACGAGCAAAACTACAATATAATCTTAGCGACGACTGCCCAGCGCTGGCGCCTTGAAGTATTGCAGCAAAACTACGCCCGCGTGCAAAAAGGCCTGCGCAAAGATCTTGATAATTGGCTACCGGAACTCAAGACCATTGCCTCGTCACAACGCGAAGCCATAGATGCTATTGCCTCTTTTGAAATGTGGCACCGGCTTCGAGAACATCAGGGCCTAAGCGTCAAAACCTGTATAGAGATAATTAACGGCCTGCTGCTAAACCTGACCCAAAGCGCTTAAACACCTCGACTGCAATATTTGGTCGTAAGGTGTAAGCCCTATTCGCAAAACAAGGATCATATATATGAGCACTAATCTGTTTGATTTAACTGGAAAAGTGGCGCTGGTTACCGGCGCAAGCCGTGGCATCGGCGAAGCCATTGCCCGACTTTTGGCCGAGCAAGGGGCCCATGTTATTGTCTCTAGCCGCAAAATTGACGACTGCCACACTGTCGCCAATAGCATTATTGCCGCTGGCCACAGCGCTGAAGCCTTGGCCTGCCACGTTGGTGATATGGAACAAATTGCCGATATTTTTCAAACAATTCGTAAGCAACACGGCAAGCTCGATATCCTAGTGAATAACGCTGCCGCCAACCCCTACTTCGGCGACGTGCTCGATACCGACTTGGCGGCTTACAATAAAACGGTAGACGTAAATATACGCGGCTATTTCTTTATGAGCGTCGAAGGCGGCAAAATCATGCGCGACAACGGCGGTGGCGTCATTATTAACACCGCCTCAGTCAACGCGCTACAGCCTGGTGATATGCAGGGCATTTACTCTATTACCAAGGCCGCCGTGGTCAATATGACCAAGACCTTTGCCAAAGAATGTGCAAAACACAATATCCGCTGCAACGCGATATTGCCTGGTTTAACAAAAACAAAATTCGCCAGCGCACTTTTTACTCACGATAAAATATACGAAGCCGCAATGGAAAAAATCCCCATGCGTCGCCACGCCGAACCACAGGAAATGGCCGGCACCGTGCTGTATTTGGCGTCCAACGCCAGCAGCTATACCACGGGCGAGTGCATTGTTGTCGACGGTGGTCTAACACTTTAAACAAGCAAGGGATTCGCCGCGCTGTGACAAGCGCGGCGAAACTCAGCCAGCCTTAAGCAAACGCTGAATTTCGCGGCTAAATAACCAAAGGCGATCTTGACCCCACAGCGCCAACACTTGATTACCGTTCTTATCTAACAAACGAAAACTCGGCACGCCCCATAAACCAGCGTCGTACATAGCCAGTCGATTTTGTTCGACCATCGCTTCCCAGCGCGTATCCGCCAATTGCTCCTTAGCCACCTGCCAGTCCAATCCCGCCTGCTCAACAACCTCCTGCAAACCACTCAATTTATTAGTATTCACCCCTTCTGCAAACGCCAAACGCAAAAAGCTGGATAACAGAGCATTGCCCTTACCCTGCTCACACGCCCAGGGATAGATTGCATAACAGCGCCGCACTGGGTCTCCAATAGGGTCGTAAATAGGACCGAATGGCACGCCGCTCGCCCGCGCCTCACGACCGCAATCGGTCATAATATAAGCCCCCTTGACCCGCGTTGCCGGAACACCGCGCATGACCATTGGCAATACCGGCCGCACTACAAGCTTAACGCCACAGTCTGCGGCCAGTTTTAGTGCCCGATCAAAGATGATGGCGGTATAAGGGCTACGCAAGGAGGGATAAATTTCAAAGGTTAGCGAGCCATTATCTTTTAGCTCACCGATTTCTACCGCTTTACGTGGTGCTAACGGCGCGGCATTTGGCTGCTTATCGACGCCGAGCGCCGCCAGTCGGGCTTCTAAATGGTAAAGACGGTCAACGCCCCAATACCACTCCTTGCCATAGTAAAACATCGCGCCCGAATAATGACCGAGCACAGCGCGTTGCGCATTACCCTGCTGAATACGCGCCGCGGTGTCACTATGGTTAGCAGCACCCAAACGCTCAGCAAGCGCGGCCAGCGTCGTCTGATCGTGATTCCATAGCGCTGTGCTCACGTCAGCGAGGCAATCAATAAATCCCTGAGCAGTTTGCTTAGCCAGTATCGCCTGTGCTTGATCCACAAGCGCCTTAGGCGGCTGGGTGTTGCCATTGGGGAAATGCAAACCGTAGTGTGGCGCAATCTGAATGGCATCTTGCCGAGCAAGGTCACTCAGCAATTGGGGCTCGGGGGCGTTTGCGTCTTGTGACGCGGATACCAAATGGCAGACCAACGCCACGTCGTAGCGCTTACTGATTGCCGACAATAACTGCGCGCTGAGGTGGCTGTAGCCATCATCAACTTGATGAAAGTACTCCACAATATGTGGAGAGCCAGCGCTAAGACGACGGCGCTCAAATTTAGCGCGCAGTTTAGCTTGGTAGCGCAAACTCGCGAGTCGCGACATAAACAGTGTTGAGGTCAGCCAGCGATATAATCGGCTCGGTTCAGAGCTTGATACGCCGCCTTGATTTTTAAAATTTTCAGACATGGTCGACCTCTTTCGTCCATCGTCACTTTATAGCGCGACAATCATTATTATTTATTCAAAAAGCGATTTTTAATACACCACGTAAATCGGCCATTGACTCTTTTCTTTACAAATGACATGTTACCCGCAAGTATTGACACTCACAATGCCAATATAAGCATTCTAATATTAATAAACGCCAATTGATGCCGGAATAGGTAATGAAAAAATACAATAAATTGATAAGCCTGCTGTTCCTTTGCGTTCTTACTGGCTGCATGCCGTCGGGCCTCAGCAACCTGATTCTCGAAAAAGGCATGACGGCGCGCATGTCGGCCAATACCCTAGCTGAACTCAACGACGGCCTGCACCTTGCGCTTTGCGGCGCCGGCGGACCGATGCCAGCGCCCAATGCGTCTGGCCCCTGCGTACTCGTTATTGCTGGCGAGCGCATGTTTGTTGTTGATGCGGGCACCGATGGCGTTAGAAACATTGCGCGCATGGGCTACCCGATTAACCAGCTTGAAGCGGTTTTCCTCACTCACTTTCACTCCGATCACATCGACGGCTTAGGTGAAATGGGTACGCTGCGCTGGGCGAGCGGCGCAAACGCATCGCCACTGCGCGTTTATGGTCCCGATGGGGTCGACAATGTTGTCGACGGTTTCAACCTCAGCTACGGCCAAGATGCCCTTTACCGCCACGCCCACCACGGCGACGTCGTCGCGCCAATGAGCGGCGCTGGGCTGGTGGCGCAGGGATTTAGCAAACCAGCGCAAGGTGAGCTTACTGTGCTGCTTGCAGATGAAAATTTGACCATTGAAGCCTTGGCCGTTAACCACGCCCCAATTGATCCGGCGGTTGCTTACCGCTTTAGCTATAAAGGACGCACACTGCTGATTAGCGGCGACACGGTAAAATCAGCAAACATTGCAAAATTTGCGAAGAACATCGACCTGCTCCTGCACGAAGCACTGGCGCCCAATTTGGTTACCATGATGAACGAGGTGGCTCATAAGACCGGCAATACCGTTATGGAGCATATAACACATGACATCTTGAATTATCACGCCAGCCCCGTCGAAGCCGCAGAAACTGCGCGAGATGCGAACGTTGGCCACTTAGTGTATTACCATATTGTGCCGCCGCTGGTGATTCCTGGACAAAAAGCGCTTTACCTTAATGGCGCAGAAAAAATATTTAAAAATTACACCATTGGCGAAGACGGCGTAGCCTTCAGTCTGCCTGCAGGCTCCAAAAAAATAATTCAGACGCAACACGGACTATAGGCAGGCACCAAACATAGTCTGCGTCGCTTAGCGGCGACTACATCCCTATAACATAGCGCGGGGAAAATCGGCCTCTCGCTATGGCAAATTTAAGCTAATTTCTTCTGAACGCACATTTTTAACAAAGCTGCTATACCTTGTAGCGACAGTGTGATGACCACTTTTTGCCAATGTGATTTGCCCTACTCGTGGCGGCGTTGATTAAGAATCAGTGAACTCCTAGCGGCAAAGTGGCTCTAAGCTTGCGTTGTCACCATCTGCTATTATTCATCTCTCAGCGACAATTTTTAGGTTTTAAACGGGGAAAAACATGGAACTTCAGATTACGGGTGTACTCGGATTTCTTATTTTTATCGCCGATATTTGGGCCATTCTCAATATTGTGCAAAGTAAGGAAAGCTCCGCCACCAAGTTATTATGGATTGTCTTAATCCTGTTTTTACCTGTGCTCGGCCTAGCTATCTGGTGGTTTGCCGGTCCTCGCGACCCACGCTAACTTCACCAATAAATGCATTAATCAACGCTAGGGAATAAACCTCCCGTGGAAACCATGCCCCAAAAATCGGCTAATTGGCCGCTTAAAATCATTGCTATTCTGGCCATACTCTACACCCTACAGGTGGCCAGAGACGTCATGCTGCCAATTACCTTGGCGCTCATTTTTTCGCTGTTATTAAGCCCCGTCGTAAGTCGCTTACAAGCCTTGCGCCTACCGCGCAGCCTCGCGGCGCTGCTGGTGATGGGCGTTTGCCTAGGCATAGCCGGTGCTGGTGTTTACGCCCTAGCCAAACCCGCAAGCGAGTGGCTACAACGTGTGCCGGAGGCGGTTGAAATTGTTCGTGAGCAGCTGAGCAGCGTCAATGCCGACAGTCCCGACGTTGATGCCGCCACCCGCAGTATCGACTCGCTCGCCGAAGAGCTCAGTACCACCCCCGGCAATCCCGGATTAACCAAGGTGGTGATTAGCGATGCGGGCTGGCGCTCGGAGCTGGGCGAAACCGCGAAGAATTTTGGGGTTTACGGTACGCTGAGTATTATTCTCTTATTCTTCCTACTAACGTCTGGGGAAGCTTTAATGCGGCGTTTTATTCATAGCCTACCCACACAGCGCGACAAAGCCGTGGTCACCCGAATAGCCGAGCGCGCCCAAACTCAGATGTCCCGCTATTTAATGACGATTACCGCCGTCAATGTTTCAGTCGGCTGTATAACGGCACTTGCATTATATGTCTTAGATTTTCCTGACCCCGCGCTATGGGGCGCAGTAGCGGCATTGTTGCGCTACATCCCCTATCTTGGGGTCAGTATGACCTTGATTCTGCTGAGCATAGTAAGCGCGGTGAGCTACCCGACCGCCGCCGCCATGATCGTAGTACCAGTAAGTTATGGGCTGTTTACCGCTGGCATTGGCCAGTTTGTCGACCCCTTCGTACACGGCTTCCGCTTCAGCCTCAATCCGATTGTGGTGTTTCTGTGGATTTTTTTCTGGGGCTGGCTGTGGGGGGCACCTGGCGTATTGCTGGCAGTGCCACTCCTCACGCTGTTCCAAGTGGTTTGCCAGCACACAGAGCGCCTGCTCCCCATCGCCCATATTATAGGAAATACCGATGACTAAGCCCTTAGATGCCTATCGCAAGCAACTTTGGCCACTGCCGATACAATTGCATACCCATACCGGTGATGTGCGCCGACTCGGGGTGGAAATTGAATTTACCGGCATGGAAATAGACGCCATTGTCGACAGCATTATTAATCAATACGGTGGCCGCGCCGAACCTCTCTCTGACTACGAGATCAATGTTGTGGAGACGTCGCTGGGCCAATTTGGTGTTGAGCTAGATTTTTCATACATCAAGCGCATCAGCCGCGAGCGTCATGAATCTGCCGACAGCAACGACCTTGAAGAATTGGCCGAAGCCATTGTGGGCGCTATCGCCAAACAGTTGGTGCCCTTTGAAGTTGTTGCGCCACCCATCGACATGACGGATTTATGGCAGCTAGAAGACCTTTTTCTAACGCTGCGCAATAGCGATGCCCAAGGCACCCACGCCTCGGCCAAAAACGCCTTTGGCCTGCAGCTCAACCCCGAGATGCCAGATTGTGAAGCCGCCACTATTCTCAATTATTTGCGCGCCTTTTTATGTCTGTACGAGTGGCTAAAAATGCGGTGCGATGTCGACTTCAGTCGCCGCTTAACTTCCTATGTTGACCCTTTTGGCAAAGACTATATACGCAAGATTCTCAAACCCAGCTATGAACCCACTATCGAAGAGCTGATTGACGATTACTTGGAGTTTAACCCTACCCGCAACCGCGCCTTAGATATGCTGCCATTGTTCGCCCATATCGACGAGCCACGGCTGCGCGCCAAAGTGGATGACGACCGCGTGAAAGCCCGGCCGACCCTGCACTATCGCCTGCCTAATAGCTTAATTGACGATCCGCAATGGGGTTTAATTCACCCCTACCGCGACTGGCTGCAAGTGGACAATTTGGCCATGGACAAAGCCCGTCTCGAAACGGTGTGTCGGGCTTACCGCAATTATTTAGATAACCCAACCGCCAATTTATTCACCAATTGGTCGCACAGCGTTAGCCAATGGTTAATACCGGAGCTACTGTGAGTCGACCATTAATTGGCGTTACCGGCGACGACACGCGCCTGCCGCTGGCATGGTGGTTTATTCGCTTGGCGCTACAGCGCTGTGGCGCTGAGGCCTACCGCCTCACACCAAGCCACAGCGCCATACCCAAAAGTCTGGACGGTATCATTATCAGTGGCGGCGACGACATTGATCAGCGCCTCTATATGCCAGACGCGCCGGAAATTGCGCCGATTAACCGCGAGCGCGATCGTTTTGAAATGATTGCCTTAGAACTTAGTCTGAGCCGAAATTTGCCAATACTCGGCATCTGTCGCGGCGCGCAATTAATGAACGTGGTGCTCGGTGGCACCCTGCATATCGATTTAGGAGAGATGCGCCGCCTAACCTCAAACAAACGCATGTTGCTACCGCGTAAAACTCTACACGTAGAAACCTATAGCAAGCTTTTCGATATTCTTGGCAAAGAGCAATGCAAAATAAATAGCCTTCACCACCAAGCCATTAAAGATCTTGGCGAGGGCCTGCAGATTGCAGGCCGTGATTCAGATTTTATCGTACAAGCCGTAGAAGACCCCGAACACCGCTGCCGTATCGGTGTCCAGTGGCACCCAGAATACCTGCCTTTTCAAGCGCGGCAATTACATTTATTCCGGCATCTGGTTGCGAGTGCCCGCCTGTGATTTCCTCTTATCTACTCTTGTTTACGGTTGCCTTTGGCGCCGCCACCCTGCTGCCCTTTTACTCTGAGATTTTATTGGTAAGCCAGTTGCGCGAAGGCCTGCACCCCGGCTGGCTATGGCTGGCCGCCACCACCGGCAATACCTTGGGCGCCGGCGTGAATTGGTGGATGGGCGCAAAACTTGTGCAATACGCTGACCGGCGGTGGTTTCCGGCCCGCAAGGCAGACATCCAGCGCGCCCAAAACTGGTTTACCCGCTACGGCCAATGGACCTTACTCATGTCGTGGATGCCCATTGGCGGGGACGCCCTCACCGTGGTTGGCGGTATGATGAAGGTGCCCGCCCCCGCTTTTTTCATCTTGGTTGGCATTGGCAAAGGCGTGCGTTATGCCCTGGTAATTATTGGTTTAGCCGCCTTTTAAGCGCAAATCAGCGTAGAATAAGGCCTCCTGAAATACCGCGAGTTAGCCCATGGCCTTAAATGCCACGCTGTTCAAAACCACCCTCGATGTCAGTGATATTCGTCGGCACTATTATCAAACCCATCAGTTTACGGTGGCACGCCACCCCTCAGAGACCGATGAACGCATGATGCTGCGAATTCTCGCCTTTGCGCTTTATGCCGATGAGTATCTTGAGTTTACCAAGGGCCTGAGCACTGACGACGAACCCGATTTATGGCTTAAGTCGCTTACCGGCGAAATAGACCTGTGGATCGAACTCGGCCTCCCCAGCGAAAAACGCATGCGCAAGGCGCGCGGCATTGCCAAACAAGTTGTACTGTTAATTTACGGCGGTCGCACGGCACAAATGTGGTGGGACGAACACGGCGCGAAAATCAGTCGTTACGGCAATGTTCGGGTCATTGAAGTGAACCCAGAAGACTCCGCTGTGCTCACCGCGATGGCTCAGCGCACCATGAAACTACAGTGCACAATCGACGAAGGCTCGGTGTGGTTTTCTGACGCCACCAGCAATGTTGACGTACAACTGATTAACCGCTGCTAAACAAAAAAGAGGGCGAGAACCCAAGCTCTAAAATGACTGTATTTACGTAGAGACTGGGTCTTCAATCACTTATGCAAGGCTCTTTTAAAGAGCGCACCGGAGAGCGCATATGTTTCGTTTTTTAATAGTCATCGGCGTCAGCGCACTAACTGCCTGTAGCAATGCCCCGATAAAAAGCAAGGCCAGCACGCAATTCGCTCCCTGCCCCAGCGCCCCCCACTGCGTATCCAGCTTAGAAACCGGCAGTAAACACATTGCCGCCATTTCGATTAATTCAGCTCAGGAGTGGCAGCGGCTGCAAGCAACGCTATTAGCCATGCCCCGCACCGAGGCCGTCGAGCGCCAAGCCCAATACCTCCACGCGGTGAGTCACAGTGCAATTATGCGCTACAAAGATGACATTGAATTGCGCTATAGCCCAAATGAAAATCGCGTCGATGTACGCAGCGCATCACGCATTGGCTACTACGATTTTGAGGTTAATCGCACACGCATCGAAGCACTGCGCGAGCAGTTTAATGCCGGGCACGCACCTTAAGTCGAGATCTGCTGCTGATAACGCCGCGGAGACAAACCGGTTTCCCGCTTAAATGCGCGATTAAATGCGCTTTGTTCTGAATAGCCTAACAATAGTGCTATTTCACTTAAGGTGAGCCGCTTATCCCGCAGATACTCCTGCGCTAACTGAGTGCGGGTTTGCGCCAAGATCACCTTAAAGCTCAAACCCTGCTCGCTAAGGCGTCGAAACAAGGTGCGCTCCGACATATTCAGGGTCGCTGCGACCTGCGCAGAATTGGCGCGACCACTTTGCATGGCCCGCAGCAGCGCTTTGCGCAGGCCTTGAATAAACCCTTCGCTATCGGGCAGCACGGCGAGCGCCGCTTGCGCCTGACGTTCTAATAGTAATTTCAAGCCGGGGTCGCTATTGCTTACCGGCAAATCTAAATACGCCGTGGGAAATTCCAATGCCGTACAGCTTTGCGCAAAGCCCACCGGCGCGCCAAAAACGTCGATATAGGCTTGGCAATCGTCGGGCTGCGCAAAGGTAAAATTCACCGCCAGAGGGCGCAGGTCGGGGCGGCCAGTCATTAACCGCAAAAAGCGCAGTAATCCGCCGACGAGTACCTCGTCCGACAAGCGGGTAGACGGCCCGTAATTTGCGCTCCAACTCAAGATCATGCGTTCACCCTGCAATTCAATGCTGGCCTTGTCGCCGTCGTGCAGCAGGCCTTGATAGCGCTGAAACTCCAGTAGCGCCTCGGCTACCGTATCGCTGGCGAGGGTCAAATACCCCAACATGCCCAAATGGGCGGGCTGCACGCGCTGGCCTAAGTCCAAGCCGATATGGCGACGGGGAAAACGCTGTTGCAGGCGGTCTAATAAAGCCCACCACTGACCAAAGCTAATCCGACTACTGGGGCTAAAGCTTTGCAGCTGGGCATATAATTCGCAGTGAATATCACCTTCGCTGCGTATAAAATCGCGAAGCAAACCGGCCAAATCGCCGCTGACCTGCAATTCTGCTAGTTGTAATGCCGCCACCCGTCGCACTCCCAGTATTTGCTCTGAATAGCCCACATCATCGGCATAATGGCAGGAAATGTCAAAAAGGTGTCTGGCTTAGTCAATTTATTTCCGTCAAGACCGCCTATTCTTAACACTCCAGCGATCATGTACTCTGCTGTTTGCTTATTAACGAGGCTTTCTCATGCAAGACGTTCTCCACGCCCTGTTTTTTGTCACGGCCTTTGGGGCACTCTTTCTCGCGATTATTGGCGCGGAATACCTCTATGTGCGTAAAACCGGCCAAACCGGGGTTTACCACCCCCGCGAGACGCTGGCCAATTTGACCGCGGGCCTGTCCTATAAGGTGGTCGACGGTATTGCCATTGCGCTGTTCATTCAGGCTTTTTACCTAAGCGTTTCCGAGTGGGGCTTGCAGTGGCAGCCCGAGGCGTCGGTACTGAGTATTGCGGCGCTCATTGTGTTTATCGATTTTTGCTTTTATGTAAATCACGTCATGATGCACAAGGTGCGCTGGTTTTGGAGCGGCCATATAACCCACCATTCCTCAGAGCACATGAACTTTTCGACCGCACTGCGCCAAAACTTTACCTTTGCCCTGTCGGGCACCTGGGTATTGTGGTGGCTGCCCGCCGCCTTAGTCGGCTTTGATAAGGACTGGGTGCTATTGGCGATTGAAGGTAACTTACTCTATCAGTTCTTTTTGCACACCGAGCAAGTGGGTCGATTGGGCTTTGTCGAAAAAATCATGAACACCCCGTCCCATCACCGCGTTCACCACGGCAGTAACCCCGAGCAGATCGATCGCAACTTCGGTGGCATTTTTATCTTCTGGGATAAAATATTCAACACCTTCCGCGACGAGGCCGATGCCGGAGTAATCAAATACGGTGTTACGCACATGCCAGCTAAGCCCTACAACCCTTGGTATTTACAAACTCACGGCTGGGTGGAATTGGCGCAGGATGTGTGGCGTTATAAAGATTTACGGATTTTGTACAAGCACCCTGAATGGGTCGACGAAGTCTATGCGAAAAAGGCAGTCAAAACCGAGTGGGTGGGCGAAAAGGCCTGAACACCTCAGGCCATCGTAAGCTAGGCTGGCTCGGACCACACCGCAAATTCATTGCCACTGGGTTCAGCAAAATGAAAACGGCGACCGCCGGGAAAGTCGTAAATTTCTTTTAGAATAATCCCACCAGCCCGCACCACCTCGTTGCGGGTTTCTTCTAGGGTCGCGCTGTAAAATACCAGCAAAGCACTGCCGTTTTCCGCTTTGGCACATAGAGGCGCGCGGTAAAAGCCACCATCTAAGCCCTCACCGGCAAACGCGGTATAATCTGCACCGTAGTCGGTAAAAGACCAGCCAAAGGCTTTGCTAAAAAAGGCCTTGGTGGCCTCGATATCCGTCGCCGCTAGTTCGACATAATTGAGTTTGCCGTGAGTATTCATATACCACCTCGTTTAATCGGCTGCGTGTGCCTAGGCGCTTAGTGCAATATTTCGATAATTTCTAAGGTTGCCGCGAGCAAGCGCAGGCGCCGATCTTCGATTTCAACGGTGACATAGCCGTAATTATCGATTGGCTCGATTATATGGCCATGACTGTATATATCGCGATCCAAATGGTGACCCACCGCTAACTTCTTCTGCCAACCTGGCGGCAGCGATCGGCCCTCCGCGACTTTTTTCTGTAAGCCCGGTGGCAATGACTTACCCTCTTGTTTGGCCATGGCTGGCGTTGTCGCCAGCAACAAACCAGACGCCATAATAATGCCTAACATCGCTTTTATTTTCATGATGAGCCAACCTCATTAAACGTCGAAAAAATCGCTATCACAGCTCAGACCACCAATAGTGAACTAAGTGCTATTACGGTCTGCACTTGGAATTTTAGCTCGCCACCGGCATTTCCCCTATACTGGGCGGCCATCCTCGCCAAGATTAACCTGTACTATGCGCAAAAAAGACAAGAAAGCTGAAAACGACATCATTGAGGTATTAACCCAAGCCTGTGATGAAGCCTTAAGCACCTTTGCCGATTTCCGCTGGCTCAGCCACGAACTGGACTACAGTAACATCCAGCAAAGCTTGACCGTGCGCTGTGTGTTTGATGCCGATGCGGACCTGAAGACGCTAAGCAGCAGCCCCGAGGGCTTAGCCTTGAAACAGTTGATTCGCGACAAACTTCGCAGCGTCGGCTATTTGCCCGGCAATAATATGAATTGGATCGAGTTTGAACTTGCCAGCCCCAAAGGCAAGCGCAAGGGCACGGCTAGCGAGCGCAAGGTTCACTAAGCAAGCCGTGACGGGCTTAGTATATTTATACCACTTCTCAAGCTGTCGTTGCCGCGATATTGTTATTGACCTGTAACTCAGGCGACAATACCGCTTACCTAAACTCGTGTCTTTAATAAAAAGGAAATCACTATGTTTGAACCCTCGGCAATTCTCGCGCCCATTATGGTTTTGGTCATGTGGAGCTTTGTCATGATGATTTGGATGGCGGTGACCCGCCTGCCCGCAATCCCGAAGCTTAAATTGGGTCGCGATGCTGGCCAGCGCACCAGTGATTTGGGCAAACAAATGCCACCCCATATTCAGTGGAAGGCCGACAACTACAACCACCTAATGGAACAGCCGACCATTTTCTATGCAACCGCTATCGTCTTGGCGCTGCTTGGCGCCGGAGAAGGTTTTAACCTAATACTGGCATGGTTTTATGTTGGCGGTCGTATTGCGCACAGTCTTGTTCATGCAACAAGCAACGTAGTTATGGTGCGCTTCAGCCTGTTTTTCTTAACGTCACTCGCGCTAATCATTATGGCGACCAGAGCTTGCCTGCTCATCTTTTAAGGCACTACAACTAGGTCTTGAAGCACAGAGGCAGCAAAAGGCGCTGGCTAAGCCCACCTATCGGCAGGGCTTAACAGCGCTTTCTTATTATTCAATCCTACTTAACCTTATACCGCTTCGGTAATTAATGCGTTACTGATGCGAACCGCGCGATGGGGCTGAAACTGTGGCCCGTTTAGCTGCTCTATTTTCCCACCGCCGTTTAAAAACTCATCGACCTGCCGAGAGATCTCCGCTCTCAAGCTTTGCTGATATTGATTAGAATGGGTGCCGTGTTGCTTTATATAACGATCCATACCTTAACCCCTTAACAATTAAGCCTACAAGCCACCTGCTCAGCGGCAAAGAGAATGCTATAGGGAAGAAATGACATTTTAGGGATGGTTTTATGACAGCTTTAAAAAAATAAAGGCCGCAATGCGACCTTTATTTTCAGAATGGCGTAAATCTAAGACTACACCGCAGGCATGTCGTCAGCCATTTCCCGCAAGAGGTTTTTAGCCACTTTATCTAAGGTTGCACGGGGAAATTCATCAACAATATACACGGCGCGCGGCACTTTAAAGTCGGCCAAATTCGCCTTGCAGTGGTCGATAATGGTTTGCGCGAACACCGCGTTATCCTCTGGCGCCCCCCAACCTTTAATAACAAACGCCACCGGCACCATGTCTAACATGTCGTGGGCTTTCGCAACAACCGCAACTTCGCCAATACCACCACCAGGCACTTGCATACATACTTCTTCGACCTGACGCGCAGAGACATTTTCGCCCCCCACTTTTAAAGCGTCTTTATCGCGATCGCTGAAATAGAAGTTACCCTCGTCGCCGACATGCACCATATCGCCGGTTTTAAACCAGCCGTTAGGTGTAAACGCTTTGGCCATGGCCTCGGGGTTTTTATAGTATTCCAAAAACAAGTTCACTCCCCGTGTACCCTGCACCCACAGCTCGCCAATTTCGCCCTTTTTACAGGTCGCGCCAGTCTCTGGATTCACAACCGCAAGGTGATAGCCCGGTGTCGGCTTACCAATAGAACCCTGCGGCCAATCACTGACAAAATCAGAGCGCGTTGCGTGGGTAACGGTTTCGGTCATACCCCAGCTGGCAAATGACTTGGCCTTAAGCCACCCTTCAATGTCTTTCCAGATAATGCCCATTGGCATGACCTTTAAGCTGTGCTGCTCCGGCACTGCCTCCATACCAATCGCCTTAAAGACAAAAGGAATCATCGAACAGTGAGATACTTGGTATTTCTCAATCACTGCCCAAAACCGGCTGGCAGAAAACTTGGGCATCAACACTGCCGTGCCGCCCACCCCGAGCGAACCCCAAAATGCCCAGCTTTGGCAGTTAACATGGAAGAACGGTAAAAAGCCGAGGTAGACGCTGTCGCCATTCATTCCCATGCTGCTGGAACCCATGGTTCCCGACCACAGCGCATTGGCGTGGGTGTGCACCACCGCCTTAGGTAGCGAGGTCGTTCCCGACGTAAACATAATGCCGGCAGGTAACATCGGTTCTGCAGAACGCGCCGGCAGGCTTGCCGCATCGCCATACAGACTGGCAAATTTATCACCGCCACTAGGCGCGTCCGCCGTCTCGCCGGAATTATCGTCGGTAACCACAATCCACTTCAGTGCTTTGGCGTGGGCCTTTATTTCTTCATAAAACTTGGGCTGCGTAATTGCGCCCACCGCTTCGGTGTGGCCTGCAAAGTAGGCGATTTCGCCACCCACCGAGCGGGTATTGGTGGTCACACCAACAGCCCCGATTTTGGCACAGGCATACCATGCCAAAACCATTTCCGGGCAATTCTCCGCGTGAATCATGATTTTGTCATGCTTGCGTACGCCTTTAGCATACAAGCCCGCCGCAATCCGGCTCGTCTCTGCATCAAAGGCGCTATAGGTCCAGCGCTTGTCCTCGCCGGAGCGCGGTTCCCAAATCATAAATGGATGATCCGGCTTAACTCGCGCCCAGTGACGTAGCCGCTGGGGAATATCCTGATCGGCAAAGTCAAATTCGGCGGCGCCAACCGCAATATCCAAATCCATGCTCATAAGCCTTCCTCTGTTATTTGTGTGCACTGACTAAACTGCAGCCGCGTGGCGTAAGCGCGACCAGATAAGCCATCTTAACCAAGCCGGAAAATGGGCTCTATGACATTTCCACTCAATTCCCCCGCCAGTGAGTGATTCGGTCAGTCAGCAAAGTTCTGTTAGAATACGCCACTTACATCTGCGCCCGCCGCAACACCTATTTACGCCACAGAAGTCGACACCCTATGACAGCGCTCTCCCCCACCCTGCAACTGGCCTGCGAACTCATTGAACGCCCCTCAGTAACGCCCGCCGACGCCGACTGCCAAACCATTATGATGGCGCGCCTGAGCGCGATTGGCTTTGAGTGCCAATCGCTGCGCTTCGGCGATGTTGACAATTTTTGGGCGGTGCACGGCAGTAGCGGGCCAATATTCTGTTTTGCAGGTCATACCGACGTGGTGCCCACCGGCCCAGCGGCAAATTGGCAAACTCAACCCTTTGAAGCCGTTATTCAAGATGGCATGCTGCGGGGCCGTGGCGCCGCCGACATGAAGGGCAGTCTCGCGGCGATGATTACCGCCTGTGAAAACTTTGTTGCCGCCCACCCAGACCACAGCGGCCGCATCGCCTTTTTAATCACCAGCGACGAAGAAGGCCCCGCGATCAACGGCACCGTAAAAGTGGTTGAGTGGCTAGAACAGCAAAATGAAAAAATCACCTGGTGCTTGGTGGGTGAGCCCTCCTCAACCGACCACGTTGGCGATGTCATTAAAAACGGTCGTCGCGGCTCATTAGGCGCAGTCATGACGGTAAAAGGTATTCAAGGCCATGTCGCCTACCCGCATTTGGCGAATAACCCCATTCACCAAGCTGCGCCTGCACTGGCCGCCTTGGCCGCTGAGCAGTGGGACGAGGGCAATGACTTCTTCCCCGCCACCTCCTTTCAAATTTCCAATATCAATGGCGGCACCGGCGCCACCAATGTGATTCCCGGCGAGCTGGAAGTGGTTTTTAACTTCCGCTTTTCCACCGAACTCACCGCTGAGATATTAAAAGACCGCACCCACGCCATACTCGACAGCCACGGGGTGGATTACCACATTGACTGGAATTTGAGCGGCCAACCCTTCCTCACCTCAGAAGGTCCTCTGGTGGAAGCGGCGCAACACGCCATCAAAGCAGTGACGGGCAAAGACACCATTTTATCGACCGCTGGCGGCACCTCTGATGGACGTTTTATCGCCCCCACTGGCGCGCAGGTAGTCGAACTCGGCCCCGTAAATGCCACCATCCATAAAGTGGATGAATGCGTTAAGGCCGAAGACTTAGATAAATTGTCATTGATGTATGAGGGAATGATGCGGGAATTGCTGGCTTAAAATTTAATCGGCTCTGCAGCTCCCAAGGGCATTCGCTCACATGGATACCTGCCTGCGCAGGTATGACTTCATAGCAACAGCTAGGGCTTCGTAGCAACAGCTATAACATCGTAGTCAGGTATGACTTCGTAATAGCTAGGTGCGGCCCTGTATGAGGTAGCGGCAGGCATGAAGCAGTAACAAGTGTGATTGCGTAGTAGGCATTAAATTTAATGTCGCTCCTGCGTAGGCAGGAGCCCACCCCGTAACGGAGTGAAAGTCTGACGCATTCGCTATAAGCTGAAAAAATCTCATATTACAGACAAAGAGCTCAGCCAGAGCTCTTTGTCACACGCAGTCATACTGGGCCGCTAGATATCTGTGCGTTAAACTCAAGAAATAACACCGCGTCATTCACGCCATCGTTTAGTACCCGCTGACGCTAAAGTACCGATATAGGACTCATTGAAACTCGGCAGGGTCCGGTACTACGCCATTACCTCGATAACTTTTTTCAAGACCATTAATTCGTGTTGCACTATCGTGCAAATAAGAAAGATGCGGGTGACCACCCTCTAGCACTGACAATGCAGAGGTATCACCACGCAAGTAATAGTTCATCCAAGCCAATGAGTAGCTAGCAGCGATGTCCCGGCCCCAGGTCGCGGTTGGTATTAAGGGGTAATTGGTGTGCTGACCGTGACTGGAGGCTTCCGCAACAATAAATGCCCGATCACTGGCAAAGCTATCGTAAAGCGGCCTAACTACAGCCGGGTTTGCAAATGGAATGGGGGCAATGGGGCCGTCGTGGTCGCCGGTCTGGATCATGATGGGAATCGGGCTCGCGCTCACCGACTCACCCACTGGTGCAGCCGCCACACCAGCCTTGATCCGCACAGGATTGGGCTCCGTCGCGTTTGCCGCCTCCTGCTCCTGCACCCGCAAAACCGCACCCGCGCCCATGCTATGACCGATGACACCTACTTGCTCTGCATTGAGTACACTGGCAACCGACGACTGCTTAAACAGATAGTTCATGGCGTCTTGAGCATCATGCAAATTATTGCCAGGATCACCGTCAACCTCATCGTCAGAATGACCTTGGCCACTAAAATCAAAGGCAAACACCATATAGCCATTGTCCGCAAATAAACGATGCCACCAGCGGTACATACCCACATTGGTATTCAGACCCTGTAGGGCGAAAATAACGGGAAACGGCCCCTCTTTAGGACTGCCTTTTGCCGCGTAAGGCAAAACGATTTCACCATATAATTTAGTGCCATAGCGATTCAGGAACTCTACTGGTATTAAAGCGACCTCGGCATTCTCATAAGGGTGGCCATACCAGTGATAGGCATGCTGCAGACGCGACCCATCTTGCAACTGAGCGAAGGTGGAGCGCACCATGTGTTCGACAATAACCGGATCACTAATATCGTTTATGGTGTAACCGAAGGCGGCGGGGTCAAACAGACGATTGGCGACATTACCCGGCAGCATACTAGCTAGTTCGTCGCCATTGCTGATAATGGGTTCAAACTGTTCAGGCGCCGGCGGCGGATTTTCACCCTCCTGAGACGCTGGCCACGACGTCAAACCACTTGCGTTAGTCGCCCCGCCAGCGTTTGAACTACCTGAGTTTGAGCTGCCGCCACAGGCAGCCAAGATAGCACTGGCCAATATCACACACACCAATCGCACTATTATTTTCTCCATCGTTATTAAAATTCCGATTAAATCTACATTAATTAAAATAGGACGCTAAAACGGATTTAAGTGAATCCACACTAACCGCTTTGCCCCCTATTTATCACTGACTGATTAACTAGGGATACTATGCAAACACTGAGTAGGTTTGAATCACTATTTAAGGTAATTCAGCATAGCGCATAGGTTTAACTCCATAATGCGCTGAGCGGTGTACTTGGCGTGAAATGCGTTGCGCACTGAGCTTGAAGTAACTCGCCGCAGGCTAATGCATCAGTTAAGGCATGATGTTGTCGATAATAGGGCAAATGATAGCGAGTACGGCTATCCGTGAGCCGAATCGAGCTAGGTTGGCGCCCCATTAAGCCATTCCACAAGGTTTGGCGCCACGTACGACTATATCTCGCCTCAATTTCCATCGTATCGATAACGGGAAATTCTATACCTTCTTGGATATGGCGCATCAATGCCGCATGCAGAAATCGTCGCTCAATCGCGCTGTAATGAACAACAATCATCTTGCCCTGCAAGTGCGCGAGCAGCGTATCGATAACAGTGGAGAATTCAGGGGCATCTTCCACAACGGAATGCGTAATACCATGAATCATGACAGAGCTTGGATGTAGACGCGTTTCTGGCTTAATGACCCAATGTTTTGCACCATTACAGCGTATCCGACTTATGTTCATAGGCACCAAGCCGATACTCACAATGCTATCGCGACGTGGATCTAAGCCTGTTGTTTCAAAGTCCAAAGCCACCAAAGACACCTCGGTAATTGGGGTGGACGCGGCAACTACGCCTTGTTGATAAAACGCCTTTAAGCTTGGGTGTTTGCTCGCTTCAGCCAAAAAAGCAAAACGACTAGGCCAATCCAATCGTTTGCCCTGCGGCATAGCTCGAGCTTGGCCAGACATTTGATCTTTAGCGAGATAAAACATAAAAGCCTCTCAACCAACCCTGCCCGGCTGATACCTGAATTTCAGAAAACGTTGGGCATTGCTTAGTATTTGAAACGCCTCTTTAAGATTTTTCCGTTCAAAATCCGACAAATTCTCAGGCTCAATATTGTTGTCTGGCTCACGTTTCAATTCAATATCTAAGGCTTGATGGCGAATCCTCACCATCGCAATAAATTCCAGTGCGTCACGCAAATCAAGTCCCCGACCGGGCGGCAGTATTCCTGCTGCAATAATATCTTCTAGGCGTTCAAAGGTATTGCGCGCCGACGATCCCACCGCCAAGGTATGCACGCGCACAAGGTCGGCAATGGGGCCGGTCCCTCGACGCTTCATATTGATGGAATTCGTTTGGCGACCATCGGTTTCCATCACAAAATCTTTAAAGAAACCCAGTGGCGGAGTTCTGAGCAAGGCATTACGAGCCATACAGGCTAAAAATCGCGCATTGGTTTGCGCCTTTTGGCGAATCAACTGATTCAATTCTTCTGCCCAGTGGCACTGCCCCCATACGCCTTCTAAATCAAAGAAAATAGCGCTGTGTAATAATGATTCTGCGGTGGGTTTCTCAACCCATTCATTAAAATATTGCTGCCAAACAGCTAATGGTTGGCGCCACTTCGTGTTGCTGGCCATTATATTGCCAGTGCAATAACTGTAGCCACAGCGTGCTAAGCCGTCACTGACAAAGTTCGCCAAGGCGCTAAAATACGCGTCGTGCTGCTCGGCAACAAAGCTGTTATCAAGAATAAGGGCGTTGTCTTGATCCGTCACGATAAGCTGTTCACCCCGCGCCATTGAGCCCAAGGCTAAAAAGCAATAAGGCACAGGAGGAACGCCCAACTCGGCCTCGCCCAGCTCGCATAAGCGCTGTTTAAAACTGCGGCCTATCACCGCCATCGCACTCCCAATCATTTGGGAATTGGCGTCCTGATGAACCATGCGCGCGAAACACGCTTGAGCTTCTGGCAGAAGCACCGCAAGTTCATCAACACTCTGGGCATTAAAAATACTTTTAACGACAAACAAACTGTTTTGCGACTCGTAACGCAAAATATCAAGATGACTAATCAAGCCCACCGGTACGCCTTTTTTCAATACTGGCAGATGCTGCACCTTGTATTTGAGCATTAGCATCATCGCGTCGAAGACAAATTGATGACTTTGCACATAAATCAATTCGGTGGTCATAATATCTGCCACCGGAATGTCGCTGCTTAAGCCCATCGCCACTAGGCGCCCGCGAATATCCAAGTCTGTAACAATACCAACCACCTGAGCTGGCCGCCCTGGCGAGTCCTGTTCGTTAAGGGTGATTAGCAACGAGGATACGTTTTCCTCAGTCATGCGAATCGCGGCCTGATGCACGGTCGTGGTGCTCGACACAGTAACGGGTAAGGTGGTGATTAAAGTGCTTATTTTAGCGGTAAGCAAAGAGTCGTCGTCTTCGCCTTTGGCGATAGATTGACGCAAACGCGTCTGGTCTTCTACTTCAACAAAGTCAGCAAAATGCTCGAAATTATCGAATAAATAATTAAATGTCTCGTCACTAATGAGGTATACCAAGGTATCTTCTAGGGCTGTCACTGGAAAGCGAACAGGGCGATTTAACATTAAGCTTTGCTCGCCGAAAAATTCACCTAAACCTAAACGATTATAAAGTTGGCCGTCTCGTCGAAAAACCTCAACCGCGCCACTGCGGATCACATACCATTGATGATTATCTTGTCCTAAGGCCAAAATAGCAGACTGCGCCCGGTAATACGCGACCTCAACATTTGCAGCTACCGTAGCCAGCACGTCATCCGGTAAATTTGCAAATGGCGGGTGACGTCTGAAAAAATCCAATACTTCGGATTGCTCCGCCAGCATTATCCTACTCCGTGATTTATTGTTTAGGCCCAGCCAGAATCCATAATGAACGCCAAACGGGCCACCACCAAGCTAAATTATTACCTGGGCTCAGACATCAGGCCCTTAATCATCGAAAATGCAGCAACCAGCAGAACCAAGGTAAAAGGTAAGCCCGTCGACACTGCCATTGCCTGCAAGGCGACCAGCCCGCCACCCAAAATAAGTGCTACAGCAACCAAGCCTTCAAATAAACACCAAAATACGCGCTGCGGCGTTGGCGAATCGACCTTGCCCCCTGCCGAAATCACGTCAATCACTAGCGATCCGGAATCCGACGAGGTAACAAAAAATACGATTACCAACACAATTGCGATAAACGACGTGATGCTGGATAACGGCAATACATCGAGCATGCTAAATAGCTGCAAGGGCAAGTCCGCGTCAACCACTTTCTGATAACCATCAGTCACAACTTGCTTGATCGCAGTGCCACCAAATGCCGTCATCCAAAATACACAGGCCGTAGACGGTATCAGCAACACAGAAATAATAAATTCCCGCACCGTGCGACCACGCGAAACCCGGGCGATAAACATCCCCACAAATGGGCTCCACGATATCCACCACGCCCAATAAAATGCCGTCCAACCGGAGGCAAAATTACTGTCTTCGCGGCCTACCGGGTTGGCTAGTTCCGGCAAGTAGCGGAAATAGGCAATGATGTTATCAATAAAGCCGGTGGCGATAGCCAGCGTTGGACCAACAATCACCACAAAAGCTAGCAACAGCATCGCGAGCATCATATTGATTTCAGATAATTTTTTTACGCCCGCGTCCAAGCCCTTTACCACAGATATCAGCGCGATGGCGGTGATTCCGATGACAAGCAGGATTTGGGTGGTTCCACCCAAGGGAATACCAAATAAATAATTCAAACCGGAGGCCGCTTGCGATGCCCCTAAGCCCAAGGACGTCGCCAAGCCGAATATCGTTGCCAACACGGCCAAAATATCGATGATATGCCCAGGCCAACCCCAAATCCGCTCACCTAAGAGCGGGTAAAATACGGAGCGAATCGTTAACGGCAAGCCCTTGTTGAAAGAAAACAAGGCTAAACCCAGTGCCATTACCGCGTAAATAGCCCACGGGTGCAGCGCCCAGTGATAAATTGTAGCGGCCATCGCCAAGCGTTCAGCTGACTCGGCATCGCCCACTGCACCACCTAAAGGAGCCCAGTCGCTGCGCACGCCATTCTCAGCTGCGGTACCGGCAAATGAGGTCGTAAAATGCGTAAGGGGCTCCGAAACGCCGTAAAACATGAGGCCAATACCCATGCCAGCGGCAAACAACATCGAAAACCAACCTAAATAGCTATAGTCCGGCGTTGCCTCCGTACCACCCAAACGCACACGCCCTAGTGGCGAGACCACTAGCACCAAACATATCAGTACAAAAACATTTGCTGCACTAATAAAAAACCAATCTAAGTTAGACGTTAGCCAATTCCGCACGCCACTGAACATCGGCTCGGCTTGCTCTTGAAAAAACAGCGTAAGCGCAACAAAGGCAATTACCGCGAAAGCCGAGATAGCAAACACCCTATTGTGTATATCTAAGCCAAATGGCCCTATATTCAACACAATATTGTCTTGGCCTACTTGATAGTCGGTATCTATTGGAGTGACCTGGCCATCAGGAACCATGGGATCCTTATTATCTGTCATCAGATTATCCTTAGTACGTGTGTTAGTTTATGGGTGTATGCATTTCCTAAGCTCAAAAGTAGTATCCAATATTGATATTAAAGCGCTGCTCGTAATCGCCGCTATCACCGGCACCACTGCCACCCACAAAAGGCTGATTTTTCGCATGCACCCAGTCAAAGTATGTGAACAAACCACCTGCCGCGACTGACACCCCAGTAACGTTCATTACCGTATTCGCGGTGTCATCTGACTTGTCGTAAACAACACCGTAGTTATTATAAAATTGCAGACCTGTTACTGCGCCAAAGTTGACGGCTAAATCGTAAGCGACATTTAGCGTGGTAGACGTCGCTTCTGCAGCAATGGTGTCGTAGAACGAGTAGGCGCCAATGGCAATTTGCTCTAGTTGATCAATGTCGTAGCGATATTCACTGTGTTGCAGCTGCAAATGCCAGCGTTGATATTGGCTATTCGCGTGCAATGCCAAGGCCTGATAATCGCCCGCCCTGCTCTCACCGTCATGTATACCACCACTCAGCGCAGACACACCGACTTCTGTCGTTAACTCGCCTTGTTTAAAATGATAGGCAAAGCGTCCACTAAAGGTGTTGTATTCAGCCAAGGTTTGACCCGGCTCATCGTAAATTCCTTCACCTGCCGTACGAGCGCCAACAATATCGTAAGAATAGCGATCTGAACGATTATCTACGTATCCATCTACGCCACCGAGCTCATCATTTTTAAAGAAGCCTAAATCTAACTGCCAATTATTAGCAATACTACGCTTGAACACGACGCCCAGATCAAAATCATCTTCCAAACCGAGGTAATAATTGGTACTGAAAAAATAGTTTTGCGAATTATAAGGGCTATTGCCAAAGGGCACCTTAGTGATGCCTGCGTTCACTTCCCAGTTTTCGCTAAATTGATAACCTACATAAGCGTATTTAATCGCCGTCATATAATCAAAGAAGCGAATTTCGCCATTAAGCGATACATCGCCGATTTCGCCTCGCAGATTCAGTCGAAAGATATCGAAATCGAAATCGCCGCCACGATCCTTATTGCCTTCGCTATAGGAGGTATAATTAAAATTGGTGCGAATCGCACCCCCTACCGTGATGCCATCCTCAGACTTCGCTTTCTCCGACGCAACGCTAACAGGCTTCTGCTCAGCAAGTGTTTTAGCATTTACCGCCACACTTGTCGTATTGGCTTTTGCTTGCTCTTCAATTTCGGCCAGTTTGGCCTGCAGTGCAGAGATTTGGGCTTTGAGGCTATCTAACTCTGCCGCGGAAACGGACATAGTTTGAGCATATGCCGGACCAACAAAAGCACTGGCGAGCAAAATCGATAATAAACGATGCTTATTCATGATTATTTCCTACGATTAAAAATGGGACTAAGCTAGCGAATCGGCTATCACTTCTGAATTCATTTAGCGGAATATAAGAAATGCGCTTTTGGTTCAGCGCAAATAATGGACGCAATGTGACTGGGGAGGCTTTTCATTTCAGAAATCAACCGTCCTGCTCCATAATATTAATTCGACATTCACATTAGTGAGTTTTTATAAACTTGCTTTTATGCGACGAAATAGCATTATTAGGTCTCGTCGCCGATCTCGTACTCGCCTAACCTTTCCTCTAACGATCTATACCCCTACGCTCAATTTTCAACAACATCTAAAGTAAGTGCCAACGCTGACACCCTACCACCTTAGCATTAGTGACGCTGATTCGCGACAGCTGAGCACGTCAGCCAATTTTCTATTATTATTGCCACTCAACGCATTGCCAACAATACGCCTCAGGATAATTTTTATAACCCTCGACCTGCAGCAGTAAAGTTGAGTATAGACCAGCACACCGAGTCCGCCAGCTTTCAACTTAACTTGAACTCGGGAAGCGATTTCACACGGCCACTATGTCTCTTTTCGTGCTTTTATGTTGACTACCGCTTGAAATCCGTCTTGGTTATCGGTAATGGAAACACCCGACACGGAGTATTTTGAATCACTTATCACCAAGCCCACACCAGCTCTAACTCTGACTCGACTGGTTATTGGCTTTGCTTGCTTCGCGAAGTCCTGAGACTTAATTTCATAATCATCGGCAATATCAACACCGGTGCTGCTCATAACACCGGATATCACCTCAGACAATGCCTCTGAATCGATGTACTGAGAAGATATATCCTTTATCTCTGCTATAGACGTAATTTCTGATGAATTAATTTTTTCAGTAATTTTCTCGTTCAAATCAGCAACATCTTGAGAATCTTCAATTTTCGAACTTATTCCCTTCAATATAGAGCCACATATCTTTGCGTAGGATTTTGACGTTGCTCTTGGCGATACCTTTAGAAAGGAATCCTTCCAGTATTTGGTCTTCTGCCCAAGATTGTCGACGACAAAAACACCTTGTTCATTAGGAAGCACTAAGGCTCCCTTTTGTATTTTATTCAGCGATATACCCGATCTTTCAATAATGTCAAATGAATCCGATGATTCAGCTATTTCAAGAAAATAATCTTTATTTTCTATTTTCAATATTGCAAGACCGCTAGACTCTACATCGTCAACTTTAAGCCCAGTAAAGAGTAAAAAGACAAGATCACCAGAGGAGATATTTTGATGTGTTGATGTTGCGTATAAGTGTTTGGCGATCGCCTGTGTTTGCAGTACAAAGTCACTCTGTTCAGCAAATAGTTTTCCAGTAATATTGGAAACAGTATTCAGTGACAAGTCTGACTCATGGAAGAAGTCATATATTTCTCTCTGCTTTGCGAGCGGACTTAAGTAGCTTTTAATAAGCAGTTCAGCCAATGACTCACTGACTTCCGACTCATTTTCTGCAAGACGCATACCCTCTTCGCGAGTTTTATTACCAACTCGGTGCACCACGATATTACTTAGTCGCGCAGAACTTACATCAACCATTACTTACTCCACTCATTACAAATAATTGACAGCCATTCAGCCCCAATCAATATTAAACACACATATGGTTTTGAAATATGCCGCCAGCAGATTATTTCCGCTAGAGAAATTGGAAAATTCTGAAACGCTACTTAGCGTTGCATACTGTGCTTATTGTACCGACACCAGGAGATTGTCGCAGTAATCTGTACGACATTAATTAATTCAAGCAGATAGCGCACCCGCTATACCGCTATTTCGGCTGATGATATCCCCTGCACAGGCGGATTCAGCTGCAAGCAGATGACGGAATGCCCTATATCAGAGATCACCCGCCGAAAGTGAGTGCATTTGCGAATGAGCGCTTATTAAGGCAACAAACTGAGGTAAAAGCGGTACTGGTAGATCGTGGCCCATGCCATCAAACAATTCAAGACTCGCATTGGGGATATGTTTTGCGGTGTCTATGCCGCCAACGCGACACAGAATGACTCCGGCCACGAGACCATCGGCATGCCGAGGCCCATAATCAGCACAATAGCCTGGTGTCCGGCGTCACCAAACTCCTGAACGGCCAGCTCAATATCCCCCACTTTTATGCGCTTTTCAGTGTTCATGAGACCTCGAATGACGGGTGCTTCTGCACCTAAGGAAATACATCTAGGGCATGCTAGCCAAAGTAAAATTTGACTGCCAGCGTTTCTACGTTAGTGACATGCGCCCTACACGCCGACACCACCCAGGTTACCAGTACATTAAAGCGCAATGATGACGATACCTCTCAATATTTTGCTAGCGCTAACAAGGCGACTAACAACGGCGAAAATTCAGGCCGTTTCACGAAACGTGATTTAAGCCGGGCCGCAATGACTCTGTTCAAGTGCCGTTAAGGCAGCAGCGGCCTCGCCTATTGCCGATACCCGCAACAGCATAATGCCCCGCTGACTTGGCGACTGTATAACGTCACCGGAGTAGTCCTCAGGATTACTGTCAGGACCTATCAAGGTCACCTTAACGAACGTACCAATGCGGTAATGCTCATCGCGGCGATTGCTCATACCGGCGTAGTTATCGGTATTCATCTGGTAAAACTGCATAGACCAATAGCGCTCTGGCACTTTCGCTTCAATCAACAGCGGCCCTTCAGCCAAGTTGTAGATACAACTACCATAGAATAGATCTGGACTGGGCCGCACCACCTCACGGCTCGCTTCGTCCGCGCGCGGTTTAATATACAAGGTGTTGTAAGCCTGCTTTACCCCACCTCGATGGTAGAGCACCTCCATTACAAGATTCGGTAACGCAAGGGCTAACAGGTACTGGCCAAGATAGGCACAAAGCAGAATACCGAGACACCACTTGAGAAATTTCATGAGCAGCTCTCCAAAATAACCCTCGGCAGGGGAGCCGAGTGCGGTCGCTCAAGGTAAGCCTTACCAGGCGTATAGAGGCGCAATAACAAATCAAAGTTGTGCCCTGAACGCTTGCGCCAAGACGGCGCCCCCGAAGGCCCGACAGGTAGCCAGTTTGCAGCTTGCTCCTCGGCAGCCACATAAATCACCCAGCTGCCGTCTGGGCTGCGGAGGATATTCTCGTTATTGAAGGAGTAGCGCTTTTGCGGGTTTGGTATCAGAAAGTTGTCCCAGCCATAAGCCGTGATACTCCACCAGTCGGCATCGTAATCATTACCGTCGACTCGATAGCGACAATTCAGGCGCAGCGCTTGCCCGTCGACCGAGTTGAGCCGGTAGTACATCGAGTTTTCGCGAGTGGATGCCAGCAGGCCGCCAATAGCGATAGTCGCCTTCAGCATGATTCCGGCGTCAGTCGAGCCAGTGCTCACATTAGTGACCCAGTTACCGTTTTGCACGCTCATCGCACCGAGACCACTGCCGATGTTGCGTACCAAAAAAAAGATCGATAGCGCCAGTATCAGCAGCACCGCTGCAAGCACACGAATCACCTTCATTTACGGGTGGCTCCTTATTATTGATATATCAGCGCCCTATAATGCCGTGAATACGAATGGTAGCCTAGCCATTGCAACATAAAACGCGCTTTAAGCCGTGCGGCCCAACGCCTACAATTCAATAAATCTAGGGCGAATTCTTCGACGGATAAGCTAACCGCACTAAGGTCATTCAAAACACCTTAAAAACCATCTCCCCCCATTCTTACTTAGCAAAAGCCATACCCAGCAATGGCTCGCTGAGCCTCACCATGGACCGCAGCTGATTTCTTCAAAACTTGGCCGCTTAGGCTTGCTCATTGACCTAATTCCCCCTCTCTTATCACATCTTTCATTGATAAGGTTGGCAATCTATCGCCGTCAAAAATCTCGCACGATCAAAAAGTAAAGGCCGCGCGTATCGGCAACACAGGAGAGGAAATAAAATGAGTCAGTGCCCTTTTGCCAATCTACTGAGCTTGGATACCTATCAAAATGGAATGCCCTACGACGAGCTAGCCCGTATTCGAGCGCAGGGGTCAATGATGTACATGGAAGATCCAGAGAATGGCGTGCCATATTGGGCCGTGGTTAAGCGTGACGCGCTAGACTTTGTCTCTCAGAATCCAGACTTATTCTCTTCAAATTTGAAGGGTGCATTCCCAATGGAAGTGCACGAAGGCGAGGAAGAAATCCAAGCAATTATGCAGGAGAACATCATTATCTCCATGGATCCGCCGAAACACATGAAGTACCGCAAAATTGTCAGGGATGCCTTTACACCCAAAGCAGTGAACAATATGGAAGCTTGGTTGCGCCAGAGCGCACGCGCCATTATTGATCGTGTTGCCAGCAAAGGGGAATGTGAGTTTGTAGAAGATGTGGCTGCGGAACTGCCCTTGATGGCCATTCTTGAGCTACTTGGTGTTCCACAGGAAGACCGTAAGCAGTTTTTTGAGTGGACGAACATCATGGCCTTCGCCGATGATCCAGACCTCGCCACCGGTCGCGACGAAGCCAACACGGTAAGCTTTGAAGTGATGGGCTATGCCGCTGAACTCGCCGCCAAGCAGCGTGCAAACCCAACTAGCCAAGTTGTAGAGGCTTTACTAAACGGCGAAGTTGACGGCCAAAAAGTCACCGAAGAAATGTTCGCCTGGATGTTTATATTGATTATGGTTGGCGGTAACGAAAGTACCCGCACCGCAACGGCCCATGGCATGCGTCTGTTAATGGAGCACCCAGATCAGCTTCAACACCTAGTCGACCACCCAGAAGATATCGCCGATGCCGTTGAAGAAATGCTGCGCTACAACACGGCGTTTATTGCGATGCGCCGAACTGCAACCCAAGATATTGAATGGAACGGATACAACATAAAGAAAGGCGATAAAGTCGTATTGCACTACCATGCAGTGAATCACGACGAAGATGTGTTTGGCGACGACGCAATGAAATTTGATATTCACCGCGCCAAAAAAATGCCAACACTACGCCGCGAAATGCGCGCATTTGGCATTGGTGAACATTTTTGCTTGGGAATGAATTTAGCCCGAATGGAATTGAATATTATCTTTGAAGAACTTATTCCACGTATCCGCAACCCTAAATTTGCCGGTGACGTGACCTATATGCGTTCATTCTTCATCAACACAATTAAATCAATGCCAATCACCTTTGATCCTGTCTCTGCATAAAATGGCAAGCGTTTGCTAAAGGCTATTTAAAAGCAAAGAAACCGTCTGTCGTGGTCCGCCTATTTACGCAGGGCCACGACAGACGATCCGAAGCGAACTATCAAACACCGACAGTATCCTGAGCAGAATCCTTGATCTATTTGCGATCACAGCCAAGCACAGCATTGCCCTCAGCCAGCTTGCAACATTGTCCTAAAGCGGCCTGGCGCCTGACCATACCAACGTTTAAATGCCTTTTGAAAAGCACTTTGGTCGCTAAACCCTAGCGCCGCCGAAATATCTAACAAAGCCAGCTCACTCTGAGACATCAGTCTAAGTGAGCGCTCACGACGAGTCGCATCAACTAGGCTTTTGTAGCTTGTTGCAGTGCTGTTTAAACGACGCTGCAATGTGCGTGTACCTATACCAAGCTGCGCCGAGATATCCTCAAGGCGAGGCACACCGTCAGCCAACTGATCAATAATACAGTCGCGCACCTCTTTTATTAAACGCACTTCATACTGCAAATTTGACATCTCAATGCGGGCAGCCTGATCTAAAGATTTGTATATCGCCGGGTGTGGGTACAGTGTTGGCTGGTCCAGTAATTCTCGGCCAAAATGAACCGCATTTACTTTTTTGCCAAATTTAACCGGCGCCTCAAACAAATCAGCCATTCGCTGTTCACGACCGCCACCACCATGGGCAAAATGCACTTCTCTACGCGTTCCACCTTTATCTAACATGGGTTTATTCACGCGGTACCAATTCGCAAAGAAAAACTCAACGACATGGCGGGAAGCCTGTTTACGCGCGGGCAACAGCCAACTCAAACACGCTGTTTCGCTGTTAATCTCGCTGAGCACCATATCGCCATGATCAATTAGTAAGCGAGAATAACGCTGCATGGCATCTACCGCCTCACGGCTATTCGCCGCACTCATGCCGAGATAGTCCACCATCCCCCATGGCGTGCGAGAACAATGTGTACCCGCATGGGCACCTAAGCAAGGGTCATTCAACAAACTTGCACCGGCGTCGAGGGTTAATTCAAATAATCGCAGCGGCACCCTGCCCTGCTCACTGAGATGACCCAGCGGGTCTAAGCGCAGCACTGACTGCAACTGCCGAGCACTGACACCCTGGGTGCCAAGATACGCTAATAGGTTATCGAGATAATCTTTACACACTGTAGGCGTTCGCATTGTCCACTCCATCTAGTATGACTGCTGCCGCGGCCATACCAACACGCGGCTATTATTCGTAGGCGGCTAAAGCAAGCCTTTGTCACCCACAGACTAACAAGTTAAGACATAAACTTGTCCCCCTACGCCCCCTAAAGTATTATCATTAGTGACCGTCAATTTTTATCATTTATGGCCAAAATAGTTTATTCATTGTGCAATTAATCGAAATGGAACAGCTCGGCGCCCGATTACTGCGGGTTCTGTGGCGCTTATTGCAACAACACTACCCCGAGATCGACTGCGCTGAGCTAGGCCGGCGCTGTAATCTTGGCGAGGAGTGGTGGCAGAACCAAAGCAGCAATAAGCTGGTAAATACCCTGATGCTACTAAACGCCTTGCGCAGTCATGACGCACCGGCCATTGCCTTAGAGTTGGGTGACCTCGCTGAGCTCAGTGACCTAGGCTTACTCGGCTATGCCATGCTGACTGCCGCCAATTGCGAGCAAGCAACGAATATTAGTTGCCACGCATTCAGCGAAGCCAGCTTTTTAGTAATAGCCAAGCTCGAGCGCGCCGAGCAACATGGTCTAATCCAGTTTCAACTTACCGAAAATGCGCTGCCAATCGAGCAACTTATTTTAGAGCTGTGCAGCGTCGCCGCATGGCGTTATGTCCAAGCCATATTGCCTGAGGGTCGGTCTGCCGCACCGGACTATGTTGAATTTAGTTGCAGCCCACCAGATCACGCCGCTCGGTATAGTGAGCTACTGGGCTGCACTGTACATTTTGACTCACCAAGAAATACGATCGCTCTGCCAATAGAGTGGTTGTCACGCCCCATCCCCAGCGGCAATGAGCAAGCGCTCATTGCTTGCTCTCACCATGTCCAACACATGCTCGGCGACAGCTATCGCAGTGCCGGGATTGTTCCTCAAGTAAAACGCCTCTTAATGGCAAGACCTCAGGACTGTCACTTTAAACTAGAAAACACCGCCAAATTACTGCGCCTAAGCCCGCGCAGCTTGCGACGGCATTTAGATCAATCAGGCAGCAGTTTCCGAAAAATTTGCCTCGACGTGCGCATGGAGCTAGCCCGTGAATACTTGAACAATACGCGAATGAGCTTAAAACAAATTGCGTATCAGCTTGGCTACAAACACCCCAGCAACTTCAATCGAGCCTTCAGTGACTACTACGGAAATTCACCCCAAGCTATGCGCCGAGCCAATCACGCCGCATTCAAGCAAGAGTAAACAGCCCTGGCACAGCCCGACATAATTGGCATCACCAGCGCTACTGTTACCGCAGTCAAGACCTCACAATATAAAGTGTAGCGGAGCCAAGTTCTGCGCTTATTCGCTCTATATTATTGAAACGGGATTACTTATGAATGCAGCCGACAACACCCCCATACTGGTCGGCGTCAGCCAGCGGACGTATCGCGACACCGGTAACACGAATCGCACGCCCACTGATGCCCTGCACGATGTCTTGGAGCTAGCCCTAAAAAATAGTGGACGCGGTGAAGCACTGCGCGGCGCCATCGACACCTTGTGCACTGAGCCCAGCCTGCTCGAGGTATCCGCTGAACTCGGTGCATTAATCAGCCGTTTTCCCGGCCCAGAACTCGCTAAGCGCCTTGGACTCAAGGACGCGCGCTGCCTGAAAGCGCCCGATGGCGGAAACGGCCCGCAGATGTTGATTAACCATTTTGCCAAGGAGCTAAACCAGGGTCAGCGCCGCGCTGTGGCTATTTGCGGCGGCGAACTGACGGCCAGCTTCAAGAACTTACTCGGCGGCGGTGGCGACATAAGCCACTGGCCAAGCGACGCGGCTGGCGAAACACAACAGCCATGGGCTGAGCGCAGCGGGACCCACGCAGAAGAACTCCGACACAATTTATGGCTGCCTACCCATATGTACGCGCTGTTTGAAAATGCCCTTCGCCACCGCTACGGACACAGTTTAAGCGAGCACCAAGAACACATGGGTAAAATTATGCAAGGCTTAAGCGACACCGCCGCCGCCAATCCAGATGCGTGGTCTTACCAACGACCACGCAGCGCTAAACAGCTCGTCAGCTTCGAAGAACGCAGCCCTTGCCTCGCACTACCCTACAACAAATACCTCTGCGCCCAGATGAATATCGACATGGCCGCCGCCGTCATCATGACGACTGTCGGTACCGCCCGCGAGCTGGGTATCAATGAAGATCAGTGGATCTATCTCAACGGCTGCGCGGACGTCAACGAAGTGTGGTACGTCGCCGAGCGCGCTGACTTATCGCGCTCTAGCGCAGTTGCCCTCGCTGGCGAAACCGCACTTGCACGCGCCGGATGCCATATTGACGATATCGCCTTAATGGACATTTATAGCTGCTTCCCCTCTGCGGTAGAAATGGCTTGCGAAGCGCTGAATATAGACCCATTTGGTGAGCGCCCCCTCAGTATAACCGGCGGCCTGCCTTATTTTGGCGGCCCCGGTCATGGCTATAGCCTGCACGCCGTTGTCACGCTAGTAGAGCAACTTCGTGAACGCCCTAATGACAATGGGCTAATCACGGCTAACGGCTGGTATATGACCAAAGAATCTATCGGCATTTACAGCGCAAAGCCAAGCGAGATGCACTGGCAGCGCGGGGACGACGCGGCACTGCAAACTCAAATTGATGCCCAGCCCCACCAGCTCATCGACGACACCCCCAACGGCAATGGCCGCGTCGACAGTTTTACTGTGGTCTGCGACAACAATGGACCAAAGCAGGGTATTATTATTGGCAGCCTAGACAGTGGCGCCCGCTTCATCGCCCATACTGAGCAAGACAATGCGCTATTTGCACAGCTGATGACCGAAGACGTGATCGGCCAACGCGGTGTAGTCTCCAGCGGTGAACAACACAATTTATTTCGTTTCAAGTAACAAAAAATGACGCATAAAAAAACCGGCAATTGCCGGTTTTTTTATGCGTCTGAAAACCAACGCTAGGCAAATTCAGCAGCTCTCTCGGTCGTGCTTAGCAATGTCGCTAAAATAGCCTGGCACTCTGCGCGGCTCATCAAAATGGGCACCGGATAAGCTGCACCTTCCTTAACCGCAGCGGCAGCAATGGCAGGGATATCCGCTTTGTTTAAGTTATCTAAATACCCAGGAATACCTAAGCGTCGATTTAAGTCAGCGACAGCATCAATGAATTTCTCAGCCGCTTTTTCATCACTGTCGCCACTGCCAGCCACGTCGATAAGTCGCCCTAATCTCGCCAGCGGCTCCTGTGCAGCCTTTGCCATAAAACGCAGAACTTCGGGCATCACCAAAGCGTTAGCTAAGCCATGAGGCGTTCCGTACTGACGACCCAGCTGATGCGCAATTGCATGCACATTCCCCACCCCGGCATCATTGATTGCCATACCAGAATAATAGGCTGCAATTGCCATTTGCTCGCGGGCAACCGCATCACTACCGTCACGATAGGCGCGGGGCAAATACTCAAAAATCATTTTTACCGACGCGTAACCGTAGGCGTTACTACTGTCGGTGCCCCATAGACTAATATACGTTTCGATTGCATGGGTCAAGGCATCCATTCCGGTTGCCGCGGTGATAGCTCCCGGCATGCCAAGCAGTAAATCGGCGTCGAGCGCAACGGCTTTTGGCAGCATTTTTGGGTCGGCAATAAAAAACTTTTCATGGGTTTGCTGATCAGAAATTACCGCGGCAATCGTCGCTTCTGAGCCAGTGCCGGACGTTGTTGGCAGTGCAAATAAAGGTAAGGGCGCCTTCTTCACTTTAAAGTAGCCAACTAATTTCCTACCATCTCTACCATTACTCGCCGCTGATGCTATGGTTTTCGCGCAGTCAATTGACGAGCCGCCACCAATAGCCAGTACCGCATCGCAGCTATATTCGGCTTGCAACGCCAACCCCGCATCGACCATGGAAAAAGTCGGATCGGGCAATGTTCCATCGTAAATCGTACAGACAACCCCTTCCTCTGTCAGTACATCAACCGCACGGGCAACGATACCCAACTCAACCAAGGGCTTATCACTCACCACGAGAACTTTTCGGATACCCTGGCGTGCAATGTGCCGACATAGCTGCGCCGTGCTACCTTGGCCAGTAAAGGCCATATACGCCAGCGACGGCATCAACTTAAAGGGAATAGCAATCAATGCTAAATAGGTGCGTTGTAATAAGGTTCTTAAAAACTTACTCATTTTAAACTCCAGTTGGTCGATGACCGAAAACCACTTCACTTATTGCGGTATCAGCTTGTTCAAACTAAGGTGCCTTAGTGGCCACTAGACCACTTCGCCTTGGTATTTGGGAACAATGTTAGCCCGCAGCTCTTTTTTCAATATTTTGCCGCTTGGGTTCCTCGGCAGCGCAGCCACGTATTCCAAGTACTTGGGCGTTTTAAAACCCGCCAGCGACTCTCGACAATGACTAATCAGCTCCTCAATTGTAATCTCGCCTTGATCACCAGCCACTATAACCGCCAATGCAACCTCGCCCCACTTCTCATCAGGCACACCGATCACAGCAACATCTGCAATTTTGGGGTGGCTCATAAGTACGTTTTCTATTTCAGCAGGGTAGATATTTTCCCCCCCCGATATAATCAAATCCTTCACCCGATCCTTAAGAAACAGGTAGCCATCTTCGTCGAGATAACCGGCATCGCCCGTGTGCAACCAGCCATCGACAAGCGTCTTAGCGGTTGCTTCCTCACACTTCCAATACCCCTTCATCACCTGTGGACCACGCCCTAATATTTCGCCGACTTCACCGATCGGCAGGGTATTACCCTTGGCATCAACCACCCGCAGCTCTGTGCCAAACACCGCTCGACCACACGAGCGCAGCAGTTCAGGCTTGCCCTGCAAAGCGCGCATGTGGTCTTCGTTAGTTAAAAAGGTCAACGCCGTGGTGGACTCAGTCTGCCCATAGCCTTGATAAAACTCGCAGTCAAACACCGCTAAACAACGCTTTAGCAAATCAACCGATATCGGTGATGCGCCGTAGTTAATCCAACGTAAATTAGAAAAATCGTATTTCTCAATATCCGGCACACACGCTAGAGAAAATTGCAGCATCACGGGAACAACTGACACATAGGTAATATTCTCGTTAGCCATTGTCTCTATCATACCCACCGGATCGTAGTCCCGGTGTAGGACTAGATCACAGCCGTAATACATTGCCATCAAGGCCCCGACCAAACCTAAGGCGTGGAAGGTGGGGGCAATGATCAAAGCGCGATCGCCGGCACGGGGCGCGCGTCCCGTTGTCAGAGGCGCTTGGATACTATTACAGATCAAATTACGGTGGGTTAGTAAAGTGCCTTTGGGCAGGCCGGTGGTGCCACTGGTGTACATTTGAAACAGCACATCATCACCGTGAATAACCACTCGGGCAGGCTCACCAGCATTCCCAAGCCAGCGATCTAAAGGTGTCGCCCCATCCAGCTCACCAACGATTGAAACCTGCTCCACCCCCGCAAGATAGCTGCCGACCAAGGGCGCAAATTCGCCGTCGATGAACAACACGCGAGCTTCGGCATTTTCCGCGATAAAACCCACTTCATCGGCGGTAAGTCGGTAATTAATGCCGACCGGCACCACGCCAGCTCGCGCGCACCCTAGGAAAACCAGCAGATTATTCAGCGAATTTTTACTGAGTATCGCCACTCGCTCACCTTTAGCAACACCGCCAGCCTGCAAGCGGGCTGCCACCCGGCCAATTTGCTGCCAAGCTTGCGCATAACTCAGTTGCTCGTTGGCATCACTACCAAATGATGCATCGGGCCGCATTTTCACTTGAAAGGCCAAATAATCCACAAAACTATCAAACATCTATTCATTCCTCTTTGTATCATTACACGAGCGGCAAAAATGACGGTAAAAAATAATAGCAATTACACTTTTGGAAAAAATTCTTAAGAAAAATCGCGGATATCAACGTCACTTTTTATTATTAATAGCCAAGAAAATATCATAAGACCTAGGCTATCAGTGTCTCGAAGTAGGAGTTAGTCCTGAGGTGCCTGAAGTTGGCAGCGCCCGACCAAAGGCACAGTCTATGACACATTCATAATTGCGATTACCCGCGTCCTTAGCGTTGTTGGCACATACCGACTAAGGCCGTCGCGCGCCGACTAGACCCCATTACGCCGCTGCCATAGTGTGCCCGCTAGAAAACGCCACCATACAATGGCGAAGGTCAGTAATGAGGAAAAATATGAACAGCCCGAGCATTGATCAAGCAGACTTTCCACGACGTCCAAATCGCAGCCTTTCCCACATCCCTGGCACGAGCGGGCTTCCTGTCTTTGGCCAGACCTTTAGCTTTTTGCGCAATTACAAAGCCTTGACTGAACTGCGCTTCAAAAAATACGGAAAAATTTCCCGAGGCAATACCCTCTTCCAGCACAGCCTTACCTTACTTGGACCTGAGGCAAATGAAATTGTACTCAAAAACAGCGAAGCGCAATTTTCCAGCATGCTGGCATGGAACCCGCTGCTTGACCGCTTATTTCCAAATGGCTTAATGCTTAAAGATGCCGAAGCGCATCGCTATGATCGCAAAATTCTTCAGGGCGCCTTCAAAAAAAGCGCCATTGAAGGCTATTTAGACACTATGAACCCCCAGCTTGAACGCGGCTTAGCCGCGTGGCCAAAAGGCCAAGAATTTCATTTCCAGCACACCGTAAAGCAATTACTACTGGAAGTAGCGGCCGAAGTTTTTCTCGGCGTTGAAATGGGGCCCGAGGCCAGCGGCGTCAATCAGGCGTTTGTCGATACCATGTTGGCGTCAATGGCGGTGGTGAAACTCCCGATACCCGGCACCCTTTGGCACCGAGGTCTGCGTGGCCGACAACACCTAGAAGATTTTGTAATGGCGCACATCGACACCAAGCGCCGCGAGCAGGGCCGCGATATTTTTTCCCAGATATGTCATGCCACGGATGAAGACGGCAATCATTTTTCCGATGAAGCGGTTCGCGACCATATTATCTTTTTACTATTTGCGGCTCACGACACCACAACAAGTACGCTTTGCTCAATCATTTTCGCCTTGGCTAAAAATCCCGAGTGGCAACAGCGACTTCGGGAGGAGTACAAGGCCGTTGGCAAGACCCAGTTAGAATACGACGACTTAGGCCAACTGGAGGACAGCAAACTGGTCTTCAAAGAAGCCCTGCGCATGTATCCGCCAGTCCCCGCCATTCCGCGGCGCACCCTAAAAGACATGGAGCTTTTCGGTTACCAGATACCCAAAAACACAGCAGTAGCGATATCGCCGCTCTTCACCCATTACATGGAAGAATATTGGAGCGAACCTACCAAGTTTGATCCAGAGCGATTTTCTAAAGCGCGCGCCGAAGACAAGAAGCACTTTTTCCAATGGGTGCCCTTCGGCGGTGGCGCCCATAAATGCCTGGGCTTAAATTTTGCCGAAGTGCAAACCAAGCTTTTCCTTTTCCACCTGCTGACCCGTTACCAAATACAGGTAAAAGAGGGCTACGACATGCCGCGCAGCTGGGTGCCCCTCATCTTCCCCGCAGACGGTTTGCCGGTGACATTTAAACCCTTATAACGCCTACTCACTATCAAACTAATCGCGGCGTCCGGCAACGGCCGCCGCTTTTTATTGCCCTACACTATTGGACACCACCCCATGACAAACACCTTCTTTCCGCACTGTGATGAATCTCACTGGCAAACTATGCCAATGGTGGCCGGACGTTCTTTCGACGCCAAAATGGGCGCGTTTGAATTTCGTAAAGTTTCCACGAGTAATGCGCAGGCGCGATTCATCACGAATGAAGACTGTCGAAATATTCAGCACGGCTTGCACGGTGGCTTCCTCGCGGCCTGCGCCGAGCAAGCGTTCTACCTACCCTTATACACAAACCGCTGCGTTGCCCTCGGCCGCGTTGTTACCATTGATTTCAATATGCAGTTTCTCCAGGGCGGCGAGATTGGCAAAGACATCATAGCCGATATTGAACTACTGAAAGAAACAGGACGAATGGGCTTTATCCGGGGCACGCTTAGTCAAGGTGGCCACTGTTTATGTAGTTTCAATGCTACGCTCCGCAAACTGCCACCCCAGGCATAAAAAAGCCCAGCGAATGCTGGGCTAAATCACAAAGACGGCAATATTTAAAAGCGCAACACACCCTCTACCGCAACACTGCGCGGCGCATCGGTTGCCGCAAAGTGAGCACCAACAAATAATGGAACATCATTGCCGCTTGAGCGTGTCATTTCATTCGTTAAGTTCTTGGCAATCAGCGCGACTTCCCAACCCTTGGCAAAGTTCAGCAGTGATAGGCGACCATTGATTTTGTAGTAGGCTTCCTGCAAATCAGACTCGTCGCGATCTTGGGTGTAAAAGTATTCATCGCTGTAATTTAGGTCCAGCTGCACACGCAATTCCATAGCATCGCCAATAGGCTGAATATACTGGCTGGTTAAACTCGCCGACACCTCAGGCGCATAATCCGTCCCCGCGCCAGACAGATCCTGACGACAATCGGGATTACCGGCCCGGTAGGCCGCATCGGTTTGCTCCGCATTACACGGCCCATCGACAAACGAGGTGAAGTAGGAATCCAGCCAAGCCATTGACGCACCCACGGTTATGCGCTCGCTCAATGCCCAGCGCAAATCAGCCTCAACACCTTGCGTAATAGATTCAGCCGCATTGCCAGCCACATAGCCTGTTAATGTAAAGTTACTGACTTGGCGATCCATAAATTCAGTATAGAATACGGCCGCATTAAATGTCGCCGCACCATCGAGTAAGGTGGTTTTTATGCCCAACTCAAAAGTGTCGGCTTCTTCATCTTCATAGGTAAATGCATCTTGGCTGGCCGTGGTATCGCTGGCATTAAAGCCACCGTCTTTAAAGCCTTTGGCATAACGAAAATAGGTCATTACGTCTTCGACGGCATACCATTGCAGATTAAACGCCGGTGAGACATTAGCCACTTTGCGCGCATTGCTAATATTGTGATTTTCCGAATTATTTAACGCGCCAGCAATAATCGCATACAGCGGATTTACGGTGCGCTCTTTAGAACGAAACTCGGCAACATCTAAATATTTTTTCGCCACTTTTTCGTCCTGCCCCCAACGAAGACCGAAGGTCGCGCTGAGCGTCTCGGTGATATTCCATGTCGCTTGCCCAAATACCGCCACGCTGTCGGTGGTCTGATCAAATTCGGTATAGGTCGCCAACTGGGTTGGCAACGACAAGCTTAGCCCCGGAATCGGCAATGTACTTGGTATACCCAGCGCGGCAAAATCCAAGTTAAGCCATAGTGTACTGTTTAGTTCTTGGGTGTGCGCGTAAACACCGGCGATAAAGTCGATACGCTCGCCAGCGCTACCAGCAATCCGAAATTCCTGACTCAGCTGGGTGAAATCCTCAGTATTTTCAGTGCCGATAAATTCCAGATCAGTAAAATCAGCATCTAAATTAAAGGTAAAATCAAACTGTGAATAACCGGTAATACTCGTCAGAGTAAGCGTATCTGACACCTCATAGTCTAAAGTCAGTACCGCAGCATCACTGTTATTTTGAGTCATCGCTGGCTGCCAAGCAAACTGCCTGTCAGATTTTCGACGATCAAGCTGGCCATCCTCACGAGGATCAATTTCATCCTCCAAATTAAATGACAGCAGGGGCAGGGGTAATGAAATAGGTAGGTCAATTGGCAAGGCAATATTGGATTGGTACAGGTTAAACGTACCGGTATTATCCGTAAGCTGAAAGCTAGTGCCCGTTAAACCAAAATCAGATCGCTCCATCTTAAGATTCACATCTAATTTGTCACTCGCGTCCCAGCGCAATGCTAAACGCAAGGATTCATCGGCGCGCTGCGCTTCATTGCGATCAAGAATAAAATTCTCGACATAACCTTCTTCATCAAGCCGCTTGTACGCCGCACGAGCAGAAAAGCTATCCCCCATGGGAATATTCAATACGGCAGTCACTTCATTCGCACCGAGCTCGGAATTGTGCTGATAGCTCAGTTCACCGCTAAGCTCCTCAGTCGGGCGGCTAGTAGTAATATTCACTGCGCCAGCGATGGTGTTTTTCCCAAATAGTGTACCCTGCGGCCCTTTCAGTACTTCAACTAGAGCAATATCAAGAAAAGGCGCTTGAAATTGTTGGCCTCGTCCTGCGTAGATACCATCAATAAACATACCTACCGATTGCTCAAAGCCGCGGTTATCACCCGAGCCAACGCCACGGATGTACACTGCGTTACCCTGCCCGGTTACCGCCATTTTAAAATTAGGCACATAAGCAGCAAGCTCCTCAATACGCTGAAGCCCCGCATCACGTATTTTAGCACCGTCAACTGCCGCAACCGCAATCGGCACGTCCTGTAAGCTCTGTTGCTGCTTTTGGGCCGTAACAATCACCTCTTCGAGCTGTGTGCGGTATTTTTCTTCAGCGGCGAATCCGGCAGCGGGGATCACCATCAGCGCCAATGCGCTACCCCATAGTTTGCTGTTCAGCATAGTCCTTCCCGTATCGGTATTATTGAGCAAGATAGTGTCACAATGTCTCACAGGAGGATTGTTTAGCAATGTCAGCTGTGTCGCCAAGCGACATTCCAGCGAACGACAAAACGTGTCCGCCACTTAAATCCCCGCACCTATGACACGCCAACACAAAAAGATGCTTTAAGAGAAGGGTAATAATACTTAGGAAGTTAATCACGTAGACCCAGTTATCTAAAGCCGCCTAAGGATAGCCGCCCATCACGACAACTATCTCTACACCACGATAAAACCTCGTGAATCCGGCATGCCTCTATGGCGTAACAATATTTTTAATTAAGGCTTTGATCTGATGACGATCATAGCCAAGTACCGCCATATCCTCAGCCGCTGGCTCATAGCTCACCGTAGCTCCGGCGCCTGCAAACATAATGACATTAGGGAACATAGGATGATCGTCTTCTCTAACCTCAAGTTCTAGCGGATTTCCCACTGCCTCGAACCACAACTCAAGATACTCTTTCCAGCTATAATTTTCATCGCCAAGCAGATAGGCCTTGCCCGACTCACCATGATTCAAGGCATTGAGCGCGGCCTGAGCAAGGGAGTGGGCGCTGATATGGTTGGTGCCGCCTTTAGGTGCGAAAACAGGCAAGCCCGGAATATTGCCCCTCGCGTACTGTTCCAAGGCGCTGATATAAGGCACATCCATACTGGGGATATTACCGAGGACAAACGGCGCATTTAAGCTACAAATCGAGAACTGTTCATTACTCAGCGCGCGGACGGCCACATCAGTATTATCGCGCGAGGTGACATAGGGGCAAACGCCGATCTGCTGTGGCGCAACTTGCGGGTAAAAAGTCCCCACCATCACTGCCCTGCTAAACCCTGCGTCCCGAGCCGCGACAAAGAAACGGGGTACTGCCTCATCATTTACCTTCGTGTAAAAGTCCTGGGGGGAAACAGAGCTGTCTTGGGGAATATTACGAATATCCGCCGCGGCTGAGAATACCAGCCAATCGAAGCCGTTCAGGCGGCCATCAGAAAAATCGTCATTGATGTAGTCGCCTTGGAGAAACGGCATATCAGCCAGCCCCGGCACTGTCGTCGGCTTGCGGGACATCAGCGTTACCGCATGACCGTTTTCTTGCAAGTAAAGTGCAATCTCGCCGCCGATTAAGCCCGTACCGCCTACCACTAATACCTTCATGATTTATTCCTGTGTTAAAACTAAATTATTCGGTTTCTCGATCATCCGACTTTAAAACGCGCGAAAGCGCCGCTGAACATGCCGTTGGCGCAATGTCACTTGCTGTTGTCGCTGCGCCTGACTAACAACAGGCGTCGATTCCGGTAAGTACTCACGAACTTTGTCAAAAGCCACTTTTTGCACGGTAAGGCTAGGCCACTGCTCAGGCTTAGGCATCTCGCTATAAGCCCAGCGCGGCGCAAGAAAACCTTCGTGGTGGCCGCTGGTATCCAACCAGTTTGGCACCCCAGGGTCGCTGTGCGCTACCACCAAACGGATGACGCCGTCCGCATCTGCTGTCATTTGATGGCCGTTTAAACTGCTGATACGGTTGGCGTAATCTATAGATTCACCCCACAGATTACTCAACTGAAAGCCGATATAGTTGGGCGGCAACTGAATTCGATTCTCAATAATTAGCGCCTCCCCCTCTTCCAATTCAAAAACCCCGCCCGCGTAGAGATTGGTGCTCATACCGCCGCCTGTCGCGCCGGACGCGACATTGATGTTATTGAATGCATTGCGTTTAAACGCCACTCCCGGAATCGAACCGGGGCGCTCGCCATAAGTGCCCATTGGAATAGCCCAGAAGGCATTCCAAAAATGCACCTGATTGCGCACCAATTGCCCAAGCTCGCGCAGCTGTGCTGCGGCGCTTTCTGCCGAATACGCTGGCGGCGCCGCGACCACTGCTAAAGGCGTAATTTCAAAATGAATAGCCTCCTCATATTCCCAGTCGTTAAATAGCTGACGTCCGCTTACGTAGTTGGCGTAACGCTCTGGGCCAAGTTCAGGCTTTGTGGGATGGGGCCTGTCGACGATTTTCAAGGTGGAAATAAAATTGCCGACATAATCAGCCGGTTTCTCCGGCGCCAGTAAAATATCAAAACTGCCGTCGGCATTGACCGCTATGCACGAGGAGTCAAGACGCCCGGTCTGGGCCTTCATTCCCGGCCGCAATTCACTCAGCTCACCGGAATCCCCCGCTAGGCCACCGGCAGTGGCTTCAAAAATAAGATAGTGAGGTGCCTTGCGCACGCCCGCCGCGGACTCACCGCCACGCCAATGCTGCGAGTCGCCCATTTCGCCGTGAATCCGATAGCTTGCGCGGCCGTCGATAGGCGTGAAAAAATAAATGCCATCGGCGTTATCGATAGTGCCGCGATTAATCGCACTCAAGGCATTGCGAAATTGCGGGCGCTGGGGATCGCTGTGAAATGCGCGCTCTACCGCACTGTGCATATAGCCCATTAGGTAGCGGTAACCCTCGGCCAAATTGCGATCACTTGTCGGCGGCGGCATGAGATCGGGATTGTCGATGGCCTCACGGGCTTGCTGTAAAGACCCAATCATCTCATCCCAAGCCGTGCGCAAGGCTTGCTGCGCTGTCTTTGCATCCATGGTCATTTAATATTCTCCTGTTCAGTTTTCAGAACAACAAAAAAACGCGTCATTGCGTGGCCTGCGGCCACGCGAAGTCATCAAAAAACACCGCTAGCTCTTTCTCGATACGCTCTGGCGACAATTCATAGTCGTCTATGCTGTAGGCAAACCGGGTACTGTGACTGCGTTCTTTATCTTCTTGCGCAAGTAAATAACGATCAAATTCTGGCGATACCGTCATATTGAATGCCTCGTAGACCTGCAACACCGTAGCTCGTGGTTGCCTTGTAAGCTGACGATAATCGACCACAATTTGCGGGGTATTAGGGTGGCGCGCCAATACCTGACGCGGATGCTGAAAGGTCTCGAAAGACACTTCAGTCAAGGCTCGCAACGACGCGTCATAATCCTCCCGCCGCCAGCCCTTGGCTCTCCAGCTGACTTCTACCAATTTCAGTACACTCGGTATGCACTCACGAGGATCGCGCACCACTACCGCGATACGGGCATCAGGAAAGGTCTCAATCAAGGATTCAACCCAGCCACTCATTACAGGGTTTTTACTGAGATGAATACCACTACCGCCATTGAGCAATAATTGGCGTTTAACGCACTCACGATAGTGACGCAACCAACGACGACGCTTTTTCACCGGCATTTCGTCAACATGGAAAAGATCAATCACGTCCATCATCGGCACATCCAAGGCCCACTGCTGGGTAAGAAATGCGCCGCGCATAACGAATTGGTCCTCCTCTGAGTTCCACAAACTCATATCGTGAATGTGACGATATTTGCCAAAGGTTTTTTCATCCCAGGCCATTAGCCGCTTTTTAATCGGACCACCAAACACATGTTGATCGACCCAGCCGAGACCGCGAATGACCTTTTTCTGGAGCAGTGAGGGAAAGAAGGTCTCCCAGTAAAGAAAGTAACTGAAGGTTTCGCCATCCGCGGCTAATAGACGATGAATCAAGGTGGAGCCACTGCGCGCATGCCCCACCACAAATACCGGCTGGCGAATCTTTTGGCGCCACAAGCCCGGAAAAAAAAGGTAATCCAATACAAAACAAAGACTGTGAATAAGGGTTATCAGCGGCACTAAAAAGACAAGCCGGAATAACATGCGTCGGCGCCCACGCCAAACCTTCAGCGACCACACATGGCGTAGCACCCGCCAGTAATATTCAATATCAAAGTACATAATAAAGGGTCCGTTAAATTGAGCAGTCAGCTGACTCTACGTCCCTGCAAGGACTGCAACAACTCGCGTTTATGCCCATTCACTTCAATCACAAACCCCTGATATACGGGAGCTTCAAGCTCTTTCAACGTGCAAATAAGAAACTACTCACGTTTACGCTTTCTGTTAAACCGGCAACAGCTACCCCGAATGCAGGGCGCAAAGTAGCCCCGATTTGCTACAGTTGGGGGGTTCATATACACAATGGGTTTCGACAATGAAGAAATTACCACCAGAACCCCGTCGTCGGCCGAGTCAGAGCCGCTCAAAAGTATTGGTAGACGCCATTATCCAAGCCTGCAAACAGGTATTGGCCGACGAGGGCGAAGAGCGCCTCACAACCAACCGCATCGCCGAAGTTGCCGGAGTGACCATTGGCTCCCTTTACCAATACTTCCCAAATAAAGAGGCCATACTCGCGAATCTGCTCAGCGAAGAATTTGCTGCGGCAAGTGACCAAGTCTGCCGAGAAGTGACGCCCCGGGTTGCCGCACAGATTGGGATTTCCCTGCGCGCCACCATCCACGAGCTCATTCACGTCACCGCAGAATTACATCTGCGCTACCTACGACTACACGGCAGCTTTTATCGGGAGTATCACGATTTTTTTGATTTTCACGGCAAGGTCAACAAACACATGACCGAGGTTTTCCACCAACCGTCATGGCAAGATTGGTTGCCTGATCTATTAAAAAAATACAAAAGCGAAATTATCGTTAGCGATCTCGATCAGGCCGCGTTTATAAGCGCGAATATCATTGAAGGCTTAATAAGCACAGCGCTAAAGGACAGGCCCGAGTGGCTTGAGAATGAGGTTTATCTCGACAATATTGAAACTGCCGTGATGAATTTTTTACAGGGCTGTAGCGGGGAATAGTGTATACGGGGAACTATAAACGCTGAGCAATCGGATTGCCCAGCGTCATTTATCAATTAAAATTTTAACGTTGCCAAGTATAGATAAAATCCAAGCCAACACTACGCGGCTCGCCAAACATGACCGAACGGCCCGCTTCCGGCAAATTATGAATATTATTGATGCTGTACTCTTCGTCGAGCAAATTCTTGCTCCACAGCGAAATATCAACATCGCCATCAAACAGTGTCAGGTCGTATAAACCAAGGCGCGCGTTCAGCACAGCAAACGCGGCTTGACGGTCTATTTGGAAGGTCGAGGTATCCCTTCTTACGCCGCCATTGCGCTCATCGGTAAAGGAATAGGTCGCATTAAAGGCCAAGCGCTGTCCGGCATTACCCTGCCAAATACTCCAGTCCATCGCGGCGGTGTAAGCATGACGAGGCGTGGAGTCAAACACAAAGCCATCGTCTATTTCACCAGACAGTGGGTTTGCGCTAGGCTCAATACTGGCAGCAAGATAAGCGTAATTTAAAATTAGCACCAAATTTTCATGAGCCAACCATGTTGTATCAAACTCAAAGCCCTGCAGGGTAGATTCATCGGAATTAGCAACGGTGGTATCGCTCACCGCATTCGGGATACCGAAATTAAGCTGCTGACCTTCAAAAATTTGCACAAACACATCAGCATTAATCTGTACTCTGTTCTCGAACAAACGCGATTTAATGCCCAATTCATAGGCCGTTACTTTTTCTGGATCAAACCCCTTCGTAAAACGCTCTGCGCCTCCGGCATTAACGGGTTCCCGCGTATTAAAGCCACCGCTTTTATAGGCTTCGTTACGCTTGGCGTAAAGGTTAATTTCATCAGTAAGGTCAAAAGCGGCAACAAGGCTATAGGACTGGTCGTCAAAATCGCGGTCGCCGTAGGCATCGTAAAAAACTTCCGGAAGCTGTGTAGCAATATCCATATCATCCCGGTCAGTATTGTCACCGTCACCTGGTGTTACTAAAAAGCTAATCTGCCGCCGCTGCTGACGCGCTTTACGGTTGTCTTGAGAATGCCTAAAACCCAAGGTAAAACTTAAGCGATCGTCTAGTATCTGCGGCCGCCAAGCTAACTGCATAAAGGCGGCCATGGCGGTGTTTTCTATATAGGCATTCTGCTGGGTCATGACTTCAATGCGGTTGCCCGTATTGTTGCCGTCTTGATTACTGCCCAGCGGCGCAGAAAGCAAATGACCGACTTCGTCTGACCCCTGGTGCGCAGTTTCTTCAAAATAATATAAGCCCGCGATATAAGAAAAGCGATCGTCCAGCAGCCCGCCAGAGAACTGAAGTTCATGGGACGATTGTTCTTGGGTAATATCAGGCTGAAAGCCATCATAGAAAACGCTTCGGCCTATGCAAACAGGGGTACATGGCGCCGTACCACCAGCAACGGCCGCGACAGGAAAGCCAAACACCGCATTATTATCGAGGCGATAACCGTCCGTCCGCGCTCCGATACCTAAACTGGTTGGCGTACTGTCAAATAATGCGCGCTGCGCGTAGATATACTTAATCGCTAATTGTTCACTGTAATTCCAATTTATGCTCAGCTGATGACCGTCAATAATATTATCCGCCTCGACAAGGTCTATCGGAGAATGCATTTTATCCGGACGTCGACCAGACACATTAAAATCGTAAAATTGACGAGCGCCCGAGTTAATCAGGTTGGTAATGGCGATGCCAGAATTTGCGCCGGGGTTTGGAATTTCTTCAGATGGCAGCACGGCAGAATAAGCCATATTGGTATTAGCCACATCAGCCTTGTCATAGGCGTAATCAACGCGAACTGTATCGCTCACATCCCAGCCGAAATCCACACGATAGCCGGTAGTCTGGGAGTCACCAAAATCGCCGCCCAAGCCGGTATTTTCAATATAGCCGTCAACAGATTTTTCGAGATAGGACAGCTTTAAGGCTGAGCCCTGCCAAAGAGGTAGGTTTAACATACTCTTACTGGTAAACAGATTACGGTCACCGTAGGTAAGGCTTTGCTTTAATAACAGGGCATCGGGATCAGGGCGCCGAGTAACGAGATTTACCGCGCCACCAGTCGAATTGCGGCCGTAGAGTGTGCCTTGTGGGCCTCGTAATACCTCAATTCGGCTTAAATCCGCTATCTCGGTTGCTAGCGATGACGAGCGCGCAATATAGGCGCCGTCGATATACACCCCCACGGGTGGGTCTTGGGTTATCTGGGCGTCAATCAGGCCGATACCACGAATATAAATTCGCAGCGTCGTGGTGTTAATTGGAAATGGCTGGATATTTAGCGAAGGAACATTATTTGCCAGATCGCCAATATTGCCGATACCTTCACGCGCCAGCGCCTCTTCGTTAAAGGCATCCATTGCAATAGGGGTATCTTGCAAAGATTCCGCTTTTTTCTGGGCCGTGACGATCACCTCTTCGAGCATCATGTTCTTTTGCTGGGCAAAGCTAGATATCGACGTTAAGGCAAACACCGAACCAAGCGCTAGCGCGTAATGAGCAAGTGGCTTCATAGTTTCACTCCCATGAAATTAGTTTTTATTTGTCTGATGAAGAAGAATCTTAGTGAGATGGTAAAGAAGTTACCTACCACCAAACACAGCAAAAACAGTCAAGCTAATGCTCATATTAATCCGAATGTGTCACCCAGCTGCGAGTTTATAATTATTGCAGCCAAGTGCACTCAGCCATCACCAATTTCTATAAGCCATTGTTATCATGGACTTACTGGGTAATCGCTATAACCTTCTGGGCCCGGCGAATACAGTAAACGCGGGTTCATTTCAGCCAGTGGCAAGTCATTTGCAAAGCGATGTGGTAAATCTGGATTGGCAATAAATGCCCGCCCAAACGACACCGCCGCAATCTGCGGATCTGCCAACGCCGCTTCTGCCTCATCGCGGCTATAGCTGTCATTCACAATGAGCGGACCATTAAAATGCGCTTTCGCTAAGGCGATATTATCTTGAATTTTAGGCATGCGAATGACGTGCAAATACGCCAAGCCCATTTGGTCGACCGCATCGAGCAAGGCCGCGAATGTCGCGCAGTGATCGTCATCTTGCAGATCATTAAAGGGATTGCCAGGGCAAATTCGCATACCAACACGGTCAGCGCCGTCTACCGCTGTCATTGCCGCTAATAACTCAATAACGAAGCGTAGGCGGTTCTCCAACGAGCCGCCGTACTGGTCATCGCGGTGATTAGTACCGGTACTCAGGAACTGTGCGGGAAGATAGCCACTGGTGCAGTGCAATTCAACACCATCAAAGCCGGCAGCATATGCCATTTCTGTCGCGCTCACGTAGTCGGCAATCGTTTGTTTAATATCGCCTAGACTCATCGCCACTGGCGTCACAAAGTCTTGCATGCCCGCTTCAGTATAAATTTGTCCCTGGGCAGCGATCGCCGAGGGCCCTACCGTTCTTACCCCTACCCCTTTGTTATCGCTGTGGGCCACTCGACCACAGTGCATTAACTGCAGCACAATTTTGCCACCGCGCGCGCGCACAGCATCACAGACCTCTGCCCATGCATCTTGCTGAGCCAGAGTGTACATACCCGGCGTGCGGCAATAGCCTTTGCCTTCCGCACTTGGGTGGCAGCCCTCGGTAATAATAAGGCCGGCGCCGGCGCGTTGCGCGTAATAGTCCTTCATTATCTGATTAGGCATACCATCCTGCGCTTCTGCGCGGGAGCGGGTCATGGGCGCCATGACCACGCGATTCGCTAAACTCATGCGGCCTAAGTTTACGGAACTCAGTAATTGCATTATCTCACCCTAATTTTTGGTGCGGGACTGCCGCGGCGCATACGCGTTAAAAACTCATCGACCGGTGCCGGCGGGGCAACTTCAGGCAGTTCTGCCGGGCTGTTTTGCCAGAACTCTTTCCAGCTGGGGAACAGCTCGTGAAATGCGCCGTAGTAGGGTTCTCTGCCCGGCCAGCGCATTTTCATATCGCCGATTGGCGGCTTATTCAAATCAGTCGCATACCAGTAACAGGGCAAGCGACGCCGAAAATACCAACGACCGTCAATGCGCTGGTAATCATCCCAGTACAACATTTGCATAATGACCCACTCGCCGCCGCACTCGTGTTCATTTTTAGAGTACAACACGCCAATGGCGTTATCTGGGTCTTTAAATTCGATAATGTGATTACCAGTGTGATGCGAGGTACCGGTAAACTGGTGGCGCAGAGTATCGTCTACCCAAGCTTTTAGATGACTGCGACCACTGTGTTCTCTACTCACCCTAATGTCTTCGGCAAATAAATTCACGTGGGCGTCGAGATCACGCATATCCAAAGACAGGGAATACTTGGCTACCAACTGGCGAATTTCGTCCAAGGATTCGAGTCGATCAATACGCTGCTCTAGAGAAGTTGTCATCGTTAATCTCCCCACGCCGCCGCGCCAGTATTGAGTTCAGCCATGCGGCCACCGTCTACCGGAAGAACAGCACCAGTGATATAGGACGCGTCATCGCTGGCCAAGAACAGAATCGCATTCGCGCACTCGCGAGGATCGCCAATACGCTGCAGGGGAATCGTTTTGCCCGTGGCTTTTTGGCTGTCTTCATCGGGGTTTACCGATTCCAGCGACGGCGTTAAAAACGCCCCCGGCACCACCGCATTACAGCGAATTTGGGGTGCCCATTCGATGGAAGCATTGCGGGTCAGCGAGATCATTGCCGCTTTGGCAGCACTGTAACCGGCGGTTCCCATTGAGCCTGCCAGACCGCACACCGAGGACACATTCACCACCGCGCCGCCATTGGCACGCAATTGCTTAAAGGATTCGCGCATCAAAAACATTGCGCCATCGAGGGACACTTGAAAGTTTTGATGCCAGGCCTTGGTTTTGTGATTAGCCAACATGCCCGGCACCATCAGCACTGCATTGTTGACGATAATATCGATTTTACCGAAATGAGCGACCGTATCTTCAACTAGCTTTTTAACCGCCAACTCGTCACTGACATCCACCGACAGTGGCAGGCATTCGCCGCCAGCATCTTGGATGGTTTTGGCAACAGCTTGCAGCGGCTCAAGACGACGACTGCAGATCACCACCTTCGCGCCCTCTTCGGCAAAGCGAATTGCCGTGGCCGCACCAATGCCCTGACCGCCCCCGGTAATAATGGCAACTTTGCCCTGTAGTCTCTTCGTCATAACGGCTCCTAATACTTTATTAGCGTGATTCATTTGAAATCACGTCACATTCATTGCGGCCGCGCTGAAAATAGCAGCGACCCGCAATCCAAACTTGATCGACCTCGAAGTTCAGTAAATTATCTTCGCTAGCCAACGGGCTGCGATCCAGCAGCACCAAATCAGCAAACTTACCCACCTCTAATGAACCGATGTCCTGCTCTTTAAAACTTTGCCAAGCGGCATCGATGGTCACCGCGCGCAGCGCTTGCAAAGTATTAATACGCTGTTCGGCACCGAGTACCTCGCCGCTGCGGGTTTGCCGAGTGACACTGGTCCACAGCAATCTGGCCATGTCCATGGGTACGACCGGAGAATCGAGATGCACCGTAAAGCGCAGATCGGCAGCCTGCGCCTCGGCAAGTGGGCTAATACGCCCTCCACGTTCAGGGCCGAGGAATTGATCGCGATGGCGATCACCCCAAAAATACGTATGAGCACTAAAAAAGCTGGGGCTAAGACCGGCCTTTTTCATTCGAATAAGTTGATCGGAGCGAGCCATTTGGCCGTGGACTAAAATCGGTCTGGCATCGGCGCGAGGACAAGCTTGCTGGGCATATTCAATGGCCGTTAACACCATGTCGATAGCGGCATCGCCGTTACCGTGGAGCGCTAACTGGTAATTTTTGCAGTGCAGGGTTTTGACCTGCGCATTCAACTCCTCTTGCTTATAGCGAGAAAAGCCGCGATAGCCAGCATCACTACTGCCAGTTTGCTGTTGATAATAGGGCTCGGATAGATACGCGGTGTAGCCCTGAATACTGCCGTCGACAATGATCTTTATTGCCGAGGCAGAAAATGTATCTGACTGGAAATCGTCGAGGCTCAGCGCGCCACTCTTTAGCTCTGCCTCCATTTTGTCTGCCAAGGGCCAGACCATTACCCGCTGGGGCATACGCTGCAGTTTAGACAGCCAATACAGGCCATTGAGCAAGCGCGAATCGACCCCGCCGCTCTGCACTGTGGTGACCCCAGCAGCAAGGTATTGGTCCCGGGCGGCGTCCACCATGGCAAGAAAATCAAGGCCTGAGAAATCCATGGCTTCGGCAGCCACCAGATCGGTCGCATGCTCAAGTAGCAGCCCGCTAGGCTGGGCAGTGTTGCCTTCGCGGACAATAACCCCACCTTCAGGGTCGGCGGTCTCGGCGCTAATTCCGGCACGGCGCAAGCCTGCGCTATTCACCACCGCCAAATGCCCAGAGCTGTGCATGAGGTAAATAGGTCGCGTCGTAGACACCGCATCGAGGTCGTGACGATTCGGGTGGCGCTTTTCTAGTAAGAGCGAATCATCGTAGCCAAAGCCAAACAGCCAATCCTCGTCCTTGCCGGTTTTTGCTGCCTCAGCTAAGTGCTGTTGAATATCACTAATACTGCGGACAGCGCCCAAGGGCGGGCTACTTAAATCTGTGCCCACTGCGCTAAGGCCCGTACCGGGAAAATGCCCGTGGGCATCAATAAACCCGGGCAGTAGCGTTTTGCCCTTAAGATCGTATACAACAGTACCAGCCTGACGCAGGGCCAAAATTTCATCATCGTTGCCCAGTGCTTCAATACGCTCACCGCGCACTGCCATCGCCGAGACCACGCGATTACTATCATCCATCGTTAAAATCTGACCGTGAATGAACAACTGGAGCGGCGGCAAAGGGGGCGTTGCGCCTCGCAAATAGTAATAGCCAACACACAACACCACCGCCGCTAACAACAAGGTGAAGACAAGTAAGCCCACGATAATTTTTTTCATATCAGAGCCTAACCGCGAGTTCACGGGCGGTGCGCATAGCGCCATCGATGTAGCTAATGTCGGCACTGTCACCAATATTATGTGCTTCGATATTAATTGCCGATAGCTGACTCAATATCGACGTGTCTGGCTCTGCACCTAGCGCAATAATCACATTATCGACATCAAGCTCACCATGGTTTTCACCCTGCGTATAGCAGACCGAACCGGCGGTTATCTCGCTCACACTTGCCCCCCGGCGCAGATCCACACCGTGAGATTTCAAGTCGTGGAGCACACGCCAGCGGCGCACAACACTCAGTTCGCTACCCAAGTCGCGGCCCGCCTCGAGCACCGTCACCTGACGGCCACGTTCAGCGAGTAACTCAGCGACTTCTAAGCCCACTAGGCCGCCGCCGATAATGCATACTTTTTTGCCCAAGGGCATATACACATGACTAAGCTTTCTGAGCACGTCGATATTGCGGCTCAGCCCCAGCATATGAGATAGACGCAGCATCACGCGGTGATACCAGGTTAATTTACCCTGCGCGCGGCCCGCGAATAACATATCTCGGAGCTGTTCGCCGTCCAGTACATGGGGCAAATCTTTACCGGCAATAAGCGGCGCACTGCGCTTCGCGCCGGTAGCCAATACCACGGCATCGACGCCCGCCGCTTTTATACTCTCAATGCTTGCCATTTTATTTAGCGATACCGCAATCGGCAGTTCAGCAATGGCATTCTTAAGGTATGTCAGTAAATGGCTATTGGGCTCATAGGCCAACGCAGCAACCCGCAGGGTACCGCCGAGCACTGAGTCCCCCTCCCAAAGTTGTACTTGATGGCCACGCAAGGCGAGAACACGGGCCGCCTCCATTCCTCCCGGACCGCCGCCAACAACCAGAATTCGCCGCGGGGTGTCCGCTGGAATAATCTGCCCTAAGGTATTTTCATGACCAACAGCGGGGTTCACGGCGCAGCGCAATGGCTGATTTATAAAGATTTGGCTAACGCAGATATAGCAGTAAATACAGGGGCGGACATCGCTCTGGCGACCATCCCGCAACTTGTTGGGCAACTCTGGATCCGCTAATAATTTCCGCCCCATGGCCAAGAAGTCAAAGTCGCCTGCGGCGATATGGCGCTCGGCAACGTCGGGCTCAATACGACCAACCGCAATGACGGGAATACCTATCGCCGCTTTAACCGCTTTGGCAAAACCAATATAGCCGCCGGGCTCGTGCACCAATGGCCCCTCGGTAAAGCCGATAGCGCTGTTGTTTGAGTAGGCACTGACATTGATGGCATGACAACCCGCAGCCTCAAGCATTTTGGAAACGGCAACTGCATCGGCGATGGTTATACCACCTTCCGTACGATATTCATGGGCGTCTATGCGCACCATAATCGGAAACTCATCGCCTACGGCAGCCTTAATTGCAGCAACCACTTCGAGTAATAAACGGGCGCGATTTTCCAAGCTGCCGCCGTAATTATCATCTCGACGGTTGGCGTAAGGCGAAAGATATGACGACAGTAAGTAGCCATGCCCAGCGTGAATCTCTACGCCATCAAAGCCCGCATCAGCAACCAAACGCGCCGCAGAGGCAAAGCAGCCAACCACCCAGTCGATATCCTGCTGATCCATTTCCTTATAGCGCGGGCCTTTGCCATCTGGCCCGGCGGAGCGCACGAAATTCGCCATTTCCGCCATGGTGAGGCCTTCACCCATATCATTGGCCGCGGGTTTGGGGCGCGAGGGAACAAGTATCTCCCTTCCTTCAGCGACATCGAAGGCAGACACCTTGCCGCTGTGATTTAGCTGCGCGGCGATGCGGCAATCATGTTTCTGCACACGCTGAGCCAGTTCGCTAAGACCTGGCAAAAACTCATCTTTAGATAAGCCCAGCATTTTCGGCATCGACATACCAAAAGGCCATGCGACCGAACTGGTTTCCAGCACAATCATGCCGACGCCACCCGCCGCGCGCGCCTCGTAGTAGGCCATAGCGCGCTCGCAAATACTGCCGTCGTCGAGAATAAACTCGGTGCCCATTGCCGCCAATACGGTGCGATTACGCAGCTCCATCTGGCCAATAGCGGCCCCAGACATCAACTTAGGGTGATGGCACTCACGAAGCTCCTTTGCCTTAATCATCGCGGCTACCCGCAATGAGGAACTGACCATACCAGCGGCGAAACTTCGCAAACGGGCCGTCGCCATCGCACAGTAATGGCTTTTCTAAATACACTTTATGCGCCCAAATGATTTTGTCTTCTTCCATTTGCTGACAAATATCATCGACGATAGCCTGGGCGACACGCCCCATGGTTTTACCGCCGCCGTCGCGCTGGATAAAAGCGTAATGGGCGCGAGAATGATGGGCATCAATGGGTGTTATATTGGCCATGAGCACGGTGTCGCAAATACCACTAAAACGCACAACGGACAAACCAGGCCCAGTGCTACTATTTTCTATACGTCCTTGAATGGTGCCCTTGGGCGTCACCATCTCAGACTCAAATAAACCGTGGCGTAGAAAGCCATCAAACTCGCTGCAGGTGGGCTCTGGAATTTCTGGCGTGCCGTGCACAAAGCAAAAATGCGCAGCGTCCACGGCATTTTCGCCAATTTCTTGCATATGGGTATCGATATCCCACTGCTGAATTTTGAGCTCGCCCCAGTCACCATTATCCGACGCCGCCTCCGGAATCGCCGGTGGCTCAAAAAGTGGCTCGATATTCTCAGGGTGGTACCACACGTAGATACACTGATTCAGCTCGCGAACATGCCAGCTGGGAATCAGCTTTTCGCAGCGCGCCACCCGCGGCGGCAAATTTTTAGCATAGGGGATGCCCGTGCATTCGCCCTCGCCGTTAAACTGCCAGCCGTGGAAGGGACACACAATACTCTCGCCAACTACGCGAGAGCCGCCGCCAGCGTTGTCGCGTATGCCATAGCCTAGGTGTGCCCCCATATGTGCGCAGTGGGCATCCAGCACTTTGGCAAGGCCGGACTCGGTTCTGAAAATCACTAATTCCCGATCGAAATAGAATAGCGGCAGAGACGTGCCAACGGTTAATTCATGGGAATACAAAACCTGAAACCAACCAAAGGGCATCGGCAAATTAACTCGCTGTGCTTGGCGAGTATGAGACCTTGCTATGGTGTCGTTTGTCTTATTCATCATTATCCCCGCACCGCGCCGCCGCCATCTACCGACAGTAATTGACCGGTGATAAACGACGCTCGCTCAGACAGTAAAAAGGCAACCGCATGAGCGATTTCCGATGGTTCACCCAGACGCTGCATGGGCGCAACTTTGCGTAGCTGCTCTTCCATTTTTGGCTGTTCTTGAAAGTATTTTTCTAAACCCGGCGTGCGAATGACGCCCGGTGACACCGCATTGATTCGAATGCCTTTGCTGGCATACTCGGTAGACGCGCTCTTGGTCAGAATATTAACCCCGCCCTTGGCTGTCGCGTAAGCGGTATTAAAGGCCTGCCCACGCAGCGAGGCATTTGACGAGATATTCACAATGCTGCCGCCGCCGGAGGCCAGCATTGCCTCGATCTCGTACTTCATACATAACCAGGTATTCGTAAGACACAACTCCAGCGTTTGATCAAAAACCTCACGAGTGAATTGATGTATTGGGCCACTACCACGGCTCACCGCCGCATTATTGCAGGCAATATCCAAGCGGCCATAGCGCTCAACCACAGCCGCAACCATCGCGCTAACCTGCTCCTCATTACTGACATCACAGGCGATAAAAAAAGCCTCTATACCGCTTCTATTTAGCTCAGAAACGCAGGCTTCGCCAGCTTCCCGATTAAAATCGACTACCGCAACACTTGCCCCCTCTGCGCCCAACTGTTGGCAAATTGCACGACCAATACCTGCGGCGCCACCGGTAACTAATGCAACTTTATCTTTTAACATCTGATTCACAACTCCTCTGCGCTTATTACCGACTGCTTGCGCAACGGGTAAAGCGCCATGTAAACAATGGGCATAACAACCAAGCCCGCTAACAAACCAGTAAACAATGATTTACTCAGCACATATTGAATACGGCTAAGCCCGTCGACATCCAGAGCAAGAAACATCATAAACAGTACGGGTAGGGAAATTACGCCGGCGTAAATCGCCAGCATCAGGGCTTTTAGCGCGTTACGACGAATCGCAATATGAGAAAATAGTTTTAAAAAGATGAGTGGCGGCTCGGCGCCAACACGCACTTTTTTCAAAGCGTGTTTCTGCTGTAAGGGCAGTACGATTAAGCTAAGCACAAATACCAGTATTACCGCCGTTGCGATAAAATCTGCCAACACACCATTACCACCCAAAATAGGCAGACGATCCCGGCCCGCGCTCAGGTACCACGCAAACCCGCCATTGATGACAGCATTGCTCAAGCCACTGACGAAGGATTCCCTTAACAAATAGCTGCGCATTGACTGCATCGACCCTACTCCTTATGCGTAATTGACATTGTTATTGCTGTAACGTCATATTAGGCCAAACTGTAATTCGCTAAAGCACATAATCTTTCATAAGCGTCAACATTTAGCGTCACGCATAGTAGTTCTAAGAGAGAAAGTATGACGGACATCAATAGATTACATGACATACCGGTGAAGAAATTCCAACGATTATTGGATTACCTTGAGCATGTCGGCATTGATTCTAAGAATATCGCCAAACAAGCAGGCCTTGATGCCAAAAAGCTATTATCAGCATCGGAGAATCGCACGTTGCCGGGCTACAAGTACTCCGCACTTTACGAATATGCGGCGGAAGCCATGCAGGAAATGGATGTTGCTGTTCCCTGGGGAGCGGGAATAGGAAGCGATGTATTTCGTTTTATGTGCTACAGCATTATTAATTGCCAAAATTTAGAGGAGGCGTTGAACCGCGCCGCTCGCTACCAAAAAATGCTCTACCCCATCACCGGTTACAAGATTACTATTAACACCACCTCAGACATCACCGAGCTGCGCTACGAATTTAATAGCGACTTCGCGAATAAGCAATTTACCCCAAAATCTTGGGACCGCAATGAACATTCCGACGCCGTCGCGAAAGCCTCTGGTCTTCGGGTATGGTTTGCTTTTATCGGCTGGCTAACCGCAAGAGAACTGCAACTAACGGGCCTGACTATATCGGCCCCACCCGTGTCCGATGCTTACACCACGAGCATGGGTACGCTGCTAGGAATTACCCCGGAATTTAATGCTGAACACACGGCACTATTTTTCAATAGCAGTACTTTACGCGCCAGAACAGTACATACGCCGACATCACTTGAGGCATTTCTACAACACGCGGTTTATTCTCTTATCACCCAAGACTCACGGCCTGCTAGTACGAGTGCAGCAATACGCTCCTTACTTGCTAATAGCGGCACAGGAAGCTTACCGAGCTTTGAGGCAATGGCCGAGGACCTACACATGTCGCCCTCCAGCTTGCGGCGTAGACTACATAGCGAAGACACAAGCTATCAAGAGCTAAAAGACCAATACCGTTGCGATATTGCAATGCGCCAACTGCGCAACCCAATGCTCAAAATACATGAAATCGGCGAGCAATTAGGCTTTTTAGAATCTAGCTCGTTTATTCGCTCCTTCCGAAATTGGGCAGGCCTAACACCAAAGCAGTTTCGCGATCAGTTAGATGACATTGATCAAGCTAAGCCCACAATCAGCGACTGAGGGTAATATAGAGAGCCACAAAAAGGGTAGATCCGCAAATGATTCCCAGCACGCCCTTTTACCAAAACAAACACGATTTAAGTGTTAATTTATCTTAATAAAATTGACTTTCTTTGCCTCCATACCGAAGTATGAAATACAGCAAGCCCGGCCTCATACTGAATATACTTTGCGAAAAGGGCATTCTCGCCCTTATAAATTTATCCACGTTTTAAAAATCAGACCGCCCCATATTGGCTTGACAAAAAATAAATCGATGGGATACTTGCTTACTATGAGCAAAAAAATTCACCCAAGTTCTCCTCTCTTTCAGGCTATTCTGCCTGTGGTCTTTTGTGCCCGACATGTTATTGGCGCTTGAGCTAAAAAAGCCTTAAGCGCCTAAATTTTTTACCAGACAATATTCCAGCCACCGCAAGCTAATTAGCTCGTGGAGGTTTTTTGCTGCGGGTGAGATATATGATTTTAGATAATACCGACGACATCCTCGTAAAAAGAAGTGACTACAAGAGAATTGTGCAGTTGATAATGAGCTCTTCTCTTGACGTGCGCGACAGCTTGGAAAATGAAATGGCACGGGCCCTCGTGTACAACGATGATGAATACCCTAAAGATGCAGTGTGCATAGGCTCTGTGGTTGAATTTACGGATCTAACGACCAAAGAAGAAGGCCGAATTACCATTGTTCTGCCTAGCGAAGCGGATGTTAAAGAGATGAAGGTGTCGGTACTTTCGCCCCTAGGCGCAGCCTTAATTGGGCTTAAAAAAGGTAAAACCATACATTGGCTTATGCCCGGCGCTATTTTCACCGAAATAAAAGTAAACAACGTTCTGCACCCGGAAGCGGAACTCGACCAATAAAACCAAAATGGCTGCTAAAACGCGTCTATATGGGGCTAGGTCCTAATAATGCAGCGGCCGATATACACTTTCTTTTAACGCATCCATTTTATATGCAAGGCATTGATCTATGAAACCACCGCTAGATGAAAAGCTGCAGGGCATCCTCCAAGAAGTGCTGTACCGAAATCCAGGAGAAGCCGAGTTTCATCAGGCCGTGCGTGAAGTCTTAGAAACCTTAGGTCCAGTGCTGGCGAAATATCCGGAGTTTGCGGATAAAAAAATTATTCAACGAATTTGTGAGCCTGAGCGTCAAATTATATTTCGCGTACCCTGGCGCGACGACAAAGGCGAGATCCATATAAATCGCGCATTCCGCGTAGAATTTAATAGTGCGCTAGGGCCATTTAAAGGCGGCATGCGTTTTCACCCATCGGTGTATCTCGGCATTATTAAGTTTCTCGGCTTCGAACAAATTTTCAAAAACGCCTTGACGGGCCTACCGATAGGCGGCGGGAAAGGTGGTAGCGACTTTAATCCCAAAGGCCGATCGGACAGCGAAATAGAAAGCTTTTGTCAAAGCCTAATGCTTGAACTATATCGTCATATAGGAGAGTACACCGATGTTCCCGCTGGCGATATTGGCGTCGGCAGTCGCGAAATAGGCTACCTATTTGGGCAGTACAAGCGGATCACCAATCGCTATGAATCGGGGGTAATAACAGGCAAAGGTCTTGGCTGGGGAGGAAGTCGAGCACGAAAGGAGGCCACCGGCTATGGGGTGGTGCTATTTGCTCAAGAAATGCTTAAATTCCAGCGGCAATCCCTAGATGGCATGAAAGTTGTCGTGTCGGGATCTGGCAATGTTGCCATTTACGCTATGGAGAAGGCCCAGGAGCTAGGCGCGATTGTCGTAGCCTGCTCAGATTCAAGTGGCTATATTTATGATGAAAACGGAATTGATATCGGAACAGTAAAGCGTATAAAGGAGTTTGAACGTCGACGAATCGCTACTTATTTAGAATCCCACTCATCTGCACGCTATGTTGAGGGCTCCTCAATTTGGTCGGTGCCATGTGACGTGGCTTTGCCTTGTGCAACCCAGAACGAACTAACTGCGAGAGATGCAAAGACCTTAGTTGAGAACAACTGCAAGATAGTCGCTGAAGGCGCAAACATGCCAACAACACCAGAGGGCATTCAACTGTTTCAGTCTGCAGGGGTTTACTTCGCACCTGGCAAGGCCGCGAACGCTGGTGGGGTAGCTACTTCAGCACTTGAGATGCAGCAAAACGCCAGTCGCGATTCTTGGTCGTCCGAATACACCCAAAAACGTCTTCAAGACATTATGGTCGACATACACGCATCGTGTTATGAAACGGCAGCCGAATTTGGTGCCGAAGGTAATTATGTTACCGGCGCAAATATTGCCGGTTTTATTAAAGTAGCCGGCGCGATGACGGCGATGGGTGTCATATAAATAAATTAGATTTTTCGCTACGCATAGCAAGGCTAAACAAGCCATTAAATTATATTAATAACCTTGCTATAAATACAGCAAGAGGTAAACTCTTTAGTTAATATTCAAATAGGACCTTGGTTTTATTATGAAAAAGTTCTCCCTTCCCGATGCGATTCCACCCCAGGCCTTCCTCATTTAACCGGATGTGACACTCAGTCATATCCGGGGAAAATACTTCTAAACCACTATATTTAGAGTACTTTTGGCAGCAACCAAAAGTAGATGTATTGCTATGGGTGATTTTTTGTGAATACTGAATTTTTTGTAGATGTCCGTCAATTTATCTCCTCACTTAAAGATGAATTCGAAAGTATTGTCGCGTTCCGCCCTATTACGCTAAGACCGGTTGAGCTAGCGGGCTTACTGGAAAAATTGCAGGGTATTTATGACCTACCAACAAGAAAAATTAGCGATTGCACGGTATTGCTTGGTTCTAAAGTTGGTTTGATGAGCATGCAAGATTTCACTGAGCTATCCATCTTGGTAACACTTCCGCAACACAGCGATCCTGCGCTGGGAAAAATTAGCGTGCTGTCGCCATTGGGTTCGGCTCTACTCGGTTTAAAAAGGGGCGAAACTGTAAGTTTGTTTTTCGGAAATACAGAGAGCCTATTCTGCGTAATTTCAGTTGACCAAAACCCATAAAGGGGAAGAAGGAGGGCTAGAACCTTGAAGTCTCAAATTTGCCACTATATGCGTGATTAACTCACATCTAAAACTCACTAAAAAGTGGCTTAGTGAAGCTTATTTTATGAACCAATAATAGAAAGGTGATTAAATGAAAAAAGATAAGTTAAAGGTTTCCGACAAAAAACGCCTCTTAAAAGCTTGAAGGAAAAGCGTAGAGAAAAAAAGGAGAAACGAAGTAAAGGCGGAATAGCTATTTCTTAGTGTTCATTAAACGATTAAGGAAATTTTGCCAGCAGCATTATGCTGCTGGCAATTCTAAATTAATAGCGGTAGCGCACGTCCATACCGAAGGTACGCGGAGCGCCATACTGTTCACTAATCAAACCTAAGCCCTGAAAGTTAAGGCCATAAGAAGGATAGTCATCATCGGTGAGATTATTCACCCACAACGACACCATCAAATCGCCGGTAGCAACAGGAATCTTACTTAGGCTGAGGCGCGCGTTAACAACTGTTCGTGCGTCCATTGAGCTATTCGTGTACAAAAATGGTGTATTAGCAACCACCGAGGGCGACAGCGCAACCTGCTCCCAGGTGTCCTGCCAACTGGCATCAGCAAACACATTAAAATCACCAATCGCGGTACTCGCGAAAGTATAGTCCACACTGGCGTTTACCTTATTGCTTGGTGAGTTACCGCGTTTAGCTTCCTTTGTGCCATCGATACACTGGTTATTAGCGCAGGTATCTGGGTACTTTTCAAAATCACCGTTGATGTAGGTATGCGCCAAACTCACTATCATATCTTCAATAGGCGCTACTGATACCTCTAACTCGCTGCCCCAACGATCTGCCTTACCGGCATTAATGGTCGAGGATGTTACACCACCGCCGGAGCTTTCTAACACACTCGTTTGAAGGTCGTCGTACTGGTAAGTGTAGAGGCCAGCATTCACACGCAAGCGATTATTCCACCAGTCTGACTTAACTCCTATTTCCAACTGTTCAATAATTTCTTCATCAAAACTATCATTAAAGACTTCGCCATTAAAGCCACCCGAGCGGTAACCGGTCGCATAGCGAATGAAGCTGTTAATATCGTCACTGATATCGTAAGCCACTGTTACGTTGTAGCTGAAATTGTAAAAATTCTCATCGCGCGATAGGGCTTGCGCAGGCTTATTGCCAAATGGCGTAGCCACCGCACCTAAGTCATAGGCGAGTGCCTTTTCCTCCTCGGTGTAGCGCATCCCTAAGGTCAAGGCTAAACGATCTTCTAATTGAGCAAAGCGGTAAGTACCTTGCCCATAGATGGCCAAGGCCTCGGTTTCCAGTGTATATCGCAGCGCGTCGCGCCCCGCGAGTGGCATTGCGAAGGCAGCACGGCGATCGTAGTTTGCCTCATCTTCAAACCAATACAAGCCTAGGGCGTAATCAAACTGTTGCGTTGCACCGACAACTTGGAACTCTTGCGAGAGCTGCTCATATTCAGAGAGCGTATCTTGTATGCTGTGACCAGCGCCAAGCTGATCTACCGCAGTCCAGAGCGCATCTACACCCGGGAATGAAGCACCGCTGCTGCCACCGTAATACTGGAGTAAAACGGCGTGTAAGCCGTCGTTATACACACCAATACCATTGGCATCTAAGCTACTATCAATATCATCGAGATCGCCAGCAACATAGGTTTCAGTCTCGCGTTGCGCAGTGATTGATTTAAGCGTGACGTCACCCAAGGCGCCACGGTCACCTAGCTGCCACTCAGCCGTTAGCGCGTGCCCGTCGACCTCACTTTGCGTCGTCGGCGTGACCTCAACCCCACCACCACTTGGCCGACCTTCACCGCCAGCCAATATCCGCTCGTAGGCGTCAATCGTTTTCTGAATAGAAGGCAACCAACGGGCGCTGATACGCGGATCAGCCCCCGGCGCCGATGCCAAACCTGTGGCAGATGGTAAAACAGTGTTGCGCAAGAAGTTCAGTCGATCACCGCCAAGCGTCGGCCCTTCGGTAAATCCCACGGTTTTTTGCAGGGTATTCACCTCATCCAGCTCGCTGTGGTCATACACATAATCAAGGGTAAGCGCCTCGCTTGGCTGCCAACGTAATGCGGCACGCCAGGCTTGACGGTCGATGGTGTCAAAGTCTTCGCCACCAGAATAATTCTTATAAAAGCCATCGCGCTCTTTGCTTAAAAAGCTAACGGCCGCATTCAACTTACCTGCACCTTCACCCACTTGGCCAATCGAATCAAAATCAATATTGGTTTTCAGGGTTTGCTGACCGTAATTGCCAATACCCGCCGTTACGTCTACCGCGAATTCGCCCAGCGGCTTTCTAGAAATAATATTCATTGCACCGGCGGTCGCATTACGGCCGTATAAGGTGCCCTGGGGGCCGCGAAGGACCTCAATTCGTTCAATCTGCGCGAGATCCAGAGCGGAGCCAAGCATCTTGCCCACATAAACGCCGTCCAGATACATGCCCACCGCAGGATCAAGCGATATATTCGCAGGGGAGCCACCGGATATACCGCGAATACTAAGACTGGTAATACCCCGCGAGCCAGGTGCTGAATAGCCACCCATGCCAGGCAATGAGGCAAACATATCGTCGGTATTACTAATACCGCGCTTTTCTATGTTGTCACTGGTCATTGCCGTCATTGCAATCGGGGTATCTTGTAAAGATTCAACCCGGCGCTCGGCCGTGACCAGGACCTCCTCTAAAACTTGGGCTGAAGCAAAAGACACAAATAGCGGGGCACTCATCAACGACACCGCCAAGGGCAACGCCGCTAATTTAAAATCACCAGTGGACGAAAATTTCTTCATGCCAGTACTCCAATTTCATTAATATTATATTGTTATCAGATCACGAATCAGGACATTTTTAAAATGCCGTTCTACTGCTTAGTGATACCGTAATCACAGTACTCTGAAGGCACAAATTAGGTAGAACATAATCGTTCACAATAATGCGCATAAGTGGTCAGGTCAGTGCCTGCCAAGTAAGTACACACTACGTATCAGCCAGCACCTGTCTGTGCAGCAGTGACTCTGGAGGCGGCTCGGCCAAACCGACGACGCCATGCACACCATTAACCATTGTGTGCACTGCGATAACAGCCTCGCGAGGCACATAAAATTGGGTATACCACTTGCGCCCAAGAGAAAATGGGCCATCGGTTTTAAGCTGTAAAACCCTAAATGCCGGCTTTTTGTGTTTCCAAATACCAAAATCCGCAGCCAAAGACGCCAGCGCGCCAGCCTGCAGTTCCCGGGCCTGGTCGACATCCGCACTGGTCGGATTCTCCTTACCACTATTGACCATTAAGCCATGCCATAACTTCACGCGGCCATCGTCCACCGGCGTGTTAGCGATCATCTCAACACTCTCTATATCGCCAAAAATCTGGTGCGAAAGCAGGATTCCAGGTCCCTCGTACCATGTCGTCGTGCGCAGCATCGCTTGGTACTCCTGATGCAAACCACCCTGACGCTGAATATAGATATGATCCATAAATTCGTTTTCGAAATATTCACATGGCGCGCCATGGGTCGGCCCTAAATGACGGGCATCGGCCATATTGTCGATGATTTCCTGGGGGTGAACGTCCAGCTCCCCGAGGTGATCCAGCTGCCATTTAATCCAGCTCTTATTCTGCCAATGCGGCAGATTTGGCACGGGAAAATCCGGCCCTTTGCCCTCGGGGTCATGCCACATCCATATACAGCCTAAGCGCTCCTCTACCAAGTAACTTTCCAGTTTGGCAGAACGGGGTTTAGGCCCGTCAAAATAAGGAATATCGTCGCAGCTACCATCCGCAGCAAACCGCCAGCCGTGATAGGGGCAACGAATAGAGTCACCTTCTATTTGCGCTCCTTCACGGGCAATAATCGCGCTGTCGGCGGCGAGGTGACACTGCATATGCGGGCAGTGTGCATCGAGTAAAACCGGCTTGCCGCTCTCCCCTCGGTATAACGCAAAATCCTTGGCAAAATATTTCAGCGCAAGCGGCTTCGCCTGTAATTCACTCGCCTCGGCAATAACAAACCAGCCGCGAGGAAATTGGTGGGACCCAAGCCCATATTCTGTTCCCGTCGCCATTACAGATCCCTATATTGAATGTGGACGATACATGGCGTCATGGCCGCCATCGACATAAAGTAGCGAGCCACTGACAAAACTCGCCTCTGAACACAATAAGAAGCCGATGACATTTGCGATTTCACTCACATTGCCGGCACGCCCCAAAGGAATCGTCGCTAAAAAGTCGAGGATTGCGGCTCTATATTTGGGGTCTTTTTCCGTCGCCTCGGTCATTGCTGTTCGGGTATAACCAGGCGCCACCGCATTCAGTCTCACGCCAGAACGGGCATAATCAGGCGCATTTTTTCGCATCCAAATCGCAACTGCTTGCTTCGATCCACTGTAAGCCGCATGACCAGAGATACTGGCCAAGCTCGATTGCAATTGGTCTTGATCACCAGAAAGCAAGGCCGCGACATAGTTAGGATCCGTCTCTTGCGGTGCCGAATTTGACGACACCAACACCGCCGCGCCACACCGCATAACTAATGCATCTTTCAAACCCTGCAGCAATTCAACCGATCCGAAAAAATTGACCTGCGGGATCATGCCCACATCTGGACTTGCGCTCCCGATACCCGCACAGCAAACCAGACCATCCAAACCGTCGTTGCAAACCGCTAAGCAGGCCTGTAAAGCCGCTCTGCGCCCCTCAGCCGTGGCCAAGTCCGCTACAATATCTGCATTATGGCGATCAAGTTTAATCACCGTTTCGCCATCATCTTCAAGTCGTGAACAGACTGCGGCACCAATACCTGAGGCGGCGCCGGTAACAATAAATTTTCCCATAGCTGTTCTCCCTGTTTAAACACGAATAAAGTGCGCAGCAGGCTGCGAGCCCATTAAATAGTGGCTCCAAAGCCAATATTACAGACCTTAATTACCGATCCATAAACACCTAGTACGCATACATATCCGGCATGGTATCGCCAGTTCACTGTAGTTCAGCCGACAAAAACATCTAATTTCATGCACATTTCAATCACTTCCCCCGCGTGCAAGAGTTCCCAGTAAAAATGGGTAACGGTGCATTTCGTTATCAATTTTGAACGTATTTGTTCTAAGCAAGCTGACGCGGGGTCTTTACTATAAGGGCCTGACTTTAGAGCAAGACAGCCAGCGCGCTGCAGACAACGAGAAATAAAAAATGAAATTTAGCTATAACCCAAGTATGTGCCCACCCGAGCAATATCTAGCCCTAGCGTTAGCGGCAGAAGAGCTGGGCTTCAATAGCATGGCCTTTCCCGACAGTCTCTGCTACCCGGAACACTCATCGGCAAACTACCCCTACAACGGCGACGGTTCGCGGGATTTCTTAAAAGATATGCCCTTTGTTGAACCCTTGGTGACGATTCCATTTTTGGCGGGACAAACAAAACGGCTACGCTTTAACACCTCAGTGTACAAGCTCGCGGTTCGCCAGCCGCTGGTTGTCGCCAAGCAGCTGGCAACACTGGCCGCCCTGTGCGGAGACCGCTTTGATTTTGGCGTTGGCATTAGCCCCTGGCCAGAAGACTTTGAAGGCTGCCATGTGCCTTGGGAAGCGCGTGGAGAGCGTCTTAATGACCAGATTAAAATCATAAGAGGCTTACTAACGGGTGAATTTTTCAGTTACACCGGCAAGCAACTCTCAATAGCAAGCATGCAACTTTGCCCAAGCCCCAAAACACCCATCCCCATTCTTATTGGCGGGCATTCAGACGCGGCATTGAAACGCGCTGCGCGCCTTGGCGACGGTTGGATTGGCGCGGGCGCGAGCACTGAAGAGTACGGGGTCTTGATTAGTAAATTAAATGAATTTCGAAAACAATATCAACGCGACCACCTTCCCTTCGTTATCCACGTTAGTTCCGCCGACGCCTACTCCACCTCTGGCCAGGACGCTCTCGCCAATCTAGGCGTTAACGAATGCCACATCGCCTTCCGCAACGCCTACGATGGCACACCAGACACACTCAGTACGGAGCAAAAAATTGATCAAATGCATAAGTTCGCGACCAAAGTCATAAAGTCTTAGTCACAATATTTACACGCGAAGGCAAATTATTTGATCATAACCTTAGACCTATTTTTAAAGGATATTACAATGAGAAGACTTGAAGGAAAAGTTGCCATCGTTACTGGCGCGGGTCAGGGTGTAGGGCAAGGTATTGCATTTGCACTAGCCGCTGAAGGCGCGAAAGTTGTGGTAACGGGTCGAACCCTAAAAAAGCTGGAATCGAGCTGCGCAGAGATCACCAAGCGTGGTGGCGAAGCCTTAGCAGTTGAGTGCGACATCAAAGATCGGACCGCTTTGGCGTCGCTGGTATCCGCTAGTGTTAAACACTACGGCGGTATTCAGATATTGGTAAACAATGCCCAAGAAGTCCCCTTAGGCAGCCTGCACGAAATAGAGGACGAGGCATTGAGCGCCGGTTTTGAATCCGGGCCAATCGCCACCTTCCGCTTAATGAAGCTGTGTTACCCGCACTTGAAGGGCGATGGCTGTATCATCAATCTCGCCAGTAGTGCCGGAAAGCGCTGGGACATGTCGGGTTATGGCGGCTATGCAGCGACCAAGGAAGCAATTCGTTCGCTGTCGCGAGCGGCCGCCTGCGAGTGGGGCAAAGACGGTATCCGCACGAATGTTATTCTTCCGCACGCCTTATCGCCGGGCCTTGAATGGTGGATAAATGATCGGCCCGAAGAGGCCGCCGCGTATTTAGCGAGCATTCCAATGCAGCGCCTAGGCGATTGCGAAGACGATATCGGCAAATTCGTGGTGAGCTTGTGTTCAGAAGATAGCCGCTATGTAAATGGGCAGAGCATCGCACTGGACGGCGGCCAAGCATTTTTAGGGTAAATAACAATAGGAAAAATGTGTAGAAGCCCGGAATCGAAACCGCCCTCGCCTGCACTTCTACGCCCCTATTCATCTTTTTTAGAACAAATATTTTTTATCGGAATATACCATCACTAAATTTTAGCGGTGCCGTACCACTCGGATCGGGAAGCGCTCGACTAAACCTATCGACAAGGGTCACCAACACATACTCTTCAAAGTGTTCACTAGGGTCGAAGCAGCCGCGATATGTCTCTGTAAATGTGTTCAATACGTCGTCAAGACATACATCGCGTTGACCCGCATCAATACTCGCCAAGCTGTCGATCAACTCCACAGCATTATTCCAGAATGCCAGATTATGCATTGGACAATGCCTTTGGCGCCGCGCGCAATACCTTTTCTATTTTCAGACTCACCGAACAGTTGTTCAGTAGCGGCCAATCAATGATCGCTCCCACCCGCGCACCGATAAGTGCTATCCCCACCGGTGACAGGATAGATATGCGCATTTCCGTGATACTGGACTCCCACGGCATAACGATCGTCACGACACGCTTCGCCCCCGTTTTAACATCCTTGAAATATGTTTTACTGTAAAGCGAAACGACATCAGCGGGCATGAGTGCATCGGGACACACATCGGCTTTCAGTAGTTCAACATCAAGAGCAACGGTTGCCTCTGATCGACTGACTTGAATCAGCCGAGACAATTTTTCGTAGTCAGATTCAGATATAATTAATTCATTTTCAATAGGCATAACAAACCCTCTCCTAGCAAAAAGAAGTGCGTACAAAAATAGAGCTCGAGTATTGACAACACTCGGAGCTAGTTGCTTGTTTCGCAGATTATTTTCGGGCGGTTAAGACAGTACTGCGCTTAACCGCCAATAGAGAGGAAGGCACTAACGGGATAGAGTTCCCGTGCGCCAAAGGAGATTTGCTGAGTAGAGAAAGATCGTTTGTCCATAGGGTGAGATTACTACGTTTAACAGCTTTAGCAAGTAATATTGGTGCAGGTATTTTTTTACCCCCCCTAAATCTTGCCATATTAGTCATCGGCTTAAATTTACATATAAAAAATACAGTGACAACTACGCAGTTAGGATTATATCTAAATACCGAAGCTCGCGTATCTTAGCCGCTAATTATCAAAATCGCTTTATGCCAAAACCCTCAGAACACATCCAGCCAGGAGATTAATCATGCACGTTTTCGCTAAACGGTTTGATCACAAAGTCGCCTTAATCACCGGCGCTGCGTCAGGCATCGGTCGAGCAACCGCACTGCGACTTTCCGCCGAAGGTGCGGTATTGATGCTGGCAGATATTGATGAGGCCGGCTTACAGCAAACTATTGAACTACTTACAAACTCGGAAAGCGCCGCTTTTATCAAGTTGGATGTGAGCAGCTCTGAACAGTGCCGCGCCGCTGTTGCTGCAACCGTAGAGAGGTGGGGCAAGCTTGATGTTCTGTGCAATATCGCGGGGATTGCCGTTGCTAAACACCTGGCGGAGGTAACCGAAGAAGACTGGCTACGCATGATGGGCATCAATTTAAACAGCGTGTTTTTCCTCAGCCAAGCGGCGATGCCACATTTAATTGCGACAAAGGGCAATATCGTTAATATGGCCTCATCCGCTGCCTTGGTTGGCCAAATTTATAACGCCGCGTATTGCGCCAGCAAAGGCGCTGTAGTGATGCTGAGTAAATCACTGGCAGTTGAGTTTGCCGACAGAGGCGTTCGTGTTAACGCGATTTGCCCCGGAGCAGTGAAAACGGCACTAACCGAGAAATTTACCATGCCGGATAACGCGAATATGGATATGTTTATGCGTTTAATGCCCTTGGTGGACATGGCCGAGGCCGACGAAATTGCGGGATCAGTGGCTTATTTGGCATCAGCCGAAGCTCGGTATATAACCGGCACAACATTGGCGATTGATGGCGGGCAGACCGCAAACTGACACTGTTACTGCAGCGGACCAGTGATAAACGGTGTTTATTGCGACTCCACACCGCCGAATAGCGTCAATACCCGCAACATCAGCGGCCGACTATCATAATCCGGGTTTGCGACAAGCATTAGTGCCGCCTCAGAAAAGCAGCCAATTAACATTCGCTGCAGTAGCACGACGTCATTTTCGGACAAGGGCTTGGTTAAACTGCCGCTCTCGTATAAGAGCGACAATTGGTCTTGGAATATTCTGGATACGGCCTGAACAACGCTGGTATCTTCCCAGCGCTCACGACCTAGAATAATCGGCGCATCACGCAATACAATTCGGACAAAATTCGGGCGCTGAGTCATTTCGATCAGCATATCCCAAATTTCGATGAGATCTATTTTTTCAGAACTAAAGGAAAATCCCTCGATCTGCTGGGTGAACTCAAGCTCCATCGCCTCAGTAACCGCCAGAAAAAGTGCCTGTTTATTGCCAAAATAATGATAGATCGGCGTAATGGTAAGCCCTAGATCCTCAGCTATATCTTTGAGAGACGTATCAGCGAAGCCTTTTTCACCAAAAATTCGACAAGCACTTTCCAGCACCATGGCTTGAGTAGCTTCGCGGCGTTCTGCTTGGGTCTGTCGCTTTGGCTTAGCGGCCGCCGCACTGGCACCGAGCTTTTTTGGACTTGCGGCGTTTTTTCCCAAGATAACTTCCACTTCAAATGAACCAGCGCAAAGTATACAGATTGGCTTTTGCACATTCCATATAATTGACTTATATAATATGACTATATAACATGCGATTTTAGTATTGTGCGAGGCCGCCGACGCCACGCCACCAGTAATAATAAGACCAGAGGCTCTATGTCAGACAGCAGCAACACCGCGCTTAGTAATGCGAGCCTGAACGGGCTTAAGCTGAAGAACCGGCTTATTAAGGCCGGTACCTTTGAAAACCGAAGCCCTAACGGTATTCCTAGCCAAAGCCTGATCGATTTCCACACGCAATTCGCGCGTGGCGGTATCGCCATGACAACCATCGGCTATTGCGCGGTCGAAAACGCCGGGCGCCTGAATGCCGACATGCTCACCATGCATGAGGATTTCCGCAGTGAAATAACTCGGCTCGTACAAGAGGTTAAAAAACACGACTGCAAAGTGGCTGGGCAAATGGGCCATTGCGGCGCGTTCTCCAAAAATCACACGCTGAAAGGCCGCCCTAAAGGGCCCAGTGGTGGCGTAAATCTACTGGGTTTTGCCGAGGGTATGTGGTTTTGCGACACCATGACACTGAGTGACATTGACCACATGGTAGAGGCCTATAGAGAGGCTGCAAAATTCATGAAGTCGGTAGGTTTTGACGCTTTAGAAATTCACTTCGGCCATGGCTACGGCCTCTGCCAGTTTCTTAGTCCGCTCACTAATCGTCGTAAAGACAATTATGGCGGCAGTTTAGAAAACCGTCTGCGACTCCCCCTGCGGGTGCTCACGGCGGTTAGGGCCGCGGTCGGCGACGACTTCCCTATTCTCGCGAAGATAACCATGTCAGAGGGGCGCCGAGGTGGTCTTCACTACGACGACTCGCTAGCAATCTGCAAAGCACTTGATGCCGCTGGTATTGACGCCATCATCCCCAGCAACGGCACCAGCACAATGAACCCAATGCTGATGTTTCGCGGTGACAGCATTCTACCCACGCTATTACGCTATGAACGCAATCGAATCATGCGATTCTTACTGCGGCTCATGGGTAAGAAAATGTTCCCAAGCCTGCCCTTCTACAACATGTATCTACTAGAGCACGCCAAACGCATTCGCAATGTGGTGAAGTGCAAGCTTGTCTATATTGGCGGCGCCACGAGCGGCGAAAACTTTAGCGAAATACTGAACGCCGGTTTCGATTTTATCCAATTAGGTCGCACGCTTCTAGCCGACCCCGACCTGCCGCAAAAACTCGCAGCCGAGCCAAGTTTTAAAAGTCGCTGCACCCACTGCAATCTGTGCGTAGGCACAATTGAAAGCCCCCAAGGCATCCACTGCCCTCAATTTACAGATGCCTCAGTACTATGAATCTTCTTATTACCGGCGCCTTTGGTAATCTCGGCCAGATGTGTATTGAAGAGGCCCTAAAGCAGGGCCATCAACTGCGCTGTTTCGATCTGGACAACGCTAAGAACCAAAAATTAAAACGCCGTTACCACAAGCGCTGTGAAGTCATCTTAGGTGATATTTGCGACACGACGCTGCACCCAAAGTTGTTGGAGGGTGTCGACGCCGTCATCCACAACGCCTCACTACTTCCGCCACTATCGGAAAACCAGCCCGAACTGGCTGAAGCGATTAACGTCGTTGCGACCCAAAATCTGATAAAAAGCATGGAGGCCAGCTCGACATCACCACGTCTAATTTTCCCCTCCTCAGTGACCGTATTCGGGAAATCGCTGCCAGGGGAAGCCATCAAAGGTATTTCAGACCGCGTTACAGCAAGCGACAACTACACTCGTCACAAGCTAATAATCGAACAAACATTAGAAGGCTCGCCTCTGTCATGGTTGATTTTGCGAGTAGGCGTTTCTGTAGACGCACGCACGCTGAAAGCTGACCGCGCCACGCTACATGAATTACTTAACATTAATCCCGAATCGCCAATGGAATTCGTACACCCCAAGGACGCCGCGCTGGCAATGTGCAACGCCGCGCAATCAGCGGAAGCTAACCGAAAAGTGCTATTAATTGGTGGTGGTAAGCACTGCCAAATCAATCACTACCGTTTTATAAAAACGGCATTCAGCGCGCTCTCTTTGACCCTGCCCTACAACGACAAGGGCACCGGCATTTACTACACCCACTGGATGGACTCCACGGAAGCGCAGCGCCTTCTGCAGTTTCAACGCCATTCATTTGAAGATTATGAGCAGGAAATGGCGTGCCGCATGCGCCCCGTGCGCATTGGCCTTACGCCATTACGCCCACTATTAAATCGTCTACTGCCCTACGCATTGGCAAAAATATAATTACTCGCAACAATAGGACTGCTGCAATATGAACAACAATAAATTACTGGCACTCTCGTTAGCACTTTCAGCTAGCGCTATTCCCAGCTATGCGCAGGATGACAGTGGCCGTGAAGAAGCAACGTCAAGGCGCCAAATCGAAGAAGTGATCGTCACGGCCCGCAAGCGTTCTGAAAACATTCAAGAGACGCCTGTCGCGGTTACGGCCTTCAGCGGCGATGCACTTCGCGAGCAAGGCATTATGAGCACCCAAGAGCTCAGTAAATCGGTACCGAGCCTGCAAATTAACGACAGCACCTCACCGCAAATATTCATCCGCGGCATTGGCCAACGCGCCCACATGGCCCGTTTCGACCCATCCGTGAGTGTGTATATCGACGGTATTTTTATTCCCCGCCCAGACGGCCAGCTACTGGATACGATCGATATTGAAAGCGTTCAAGTCTTGCGCGGTCCTCAAGGCACGCTGTTTGGCAAAAATAATACTGGCGGTGCATTGGTCTTTAATTTGACCAAGCCCGGCGACACCGTCGGTGGTTTTGTCGAAGGGCTAATGGGTAATTACAATGAACAAAGTGTTCGCGCTGCGGTTGATGTACCGATTTCGGACACCCTGCTAAGCCGAGTCTCTGTAAGCAGCCGCCGCCGAGACGGCTTCCTACAAAACCTAGGCTCAGACAGCAACCAAAGTATCGACCGACTTTCTGCGATTGGCCAAATTCGCTGGGAAGCCGCCGACAATTTGACCGTTGACGGTCTCGCCTTTTACGGTAAAGTTCGCGAGAAATACCCCTCTTACCACTGCGAGCTCATTAACGACGATGCGCTATTTGTAAATGGTCTTGGCGTACTCTGGGCTGGCGATACCGACCCAAGTAACCCCACCGCCTACCGCGACAACTGCGCCGCTAATAATCGTAAAAACCTGCCGGACCTCACCACCAATCAAGGTGACAGTTTCCGCGCCGTCAAAGCGCAGGACATTCTGCTCTTGGGCACGACATTAGAATGGCAGATCAGCGAAAACAACACCCTGAAAACCATTATTGGCTATCGAGATGCCACTAAGTTTGGCCCCCAAAGCGCCGCGGATGAAGGTGGCCCGCAGCCCTTCCTGCGCGCACTCGTACTTGACGATAGTATTCAGGAATCGCTGACCCTAGAATTCCAGCTTAATGGCAGCGCCTTCGACGGCAGCGTTGACTATACCGCCGGTTTTTTCTGGCAAGACGAGTACAAGTCTGAGCGCTTTCTTACCAGTAACCCGCTAGTCGGCGCGGAGTCATCAACCTTGATCGCATTGGCCGGCGGCCAGTCGGGATTAAATCTGCCCAACCTTGGCACCCTAATACCGGGCGGAACAGTACCGTTAATTGCGGGTATACTTCCGTTAGCCACCCTGCAAGATTTCGACATTAACGGCCAAACCTACGCCGCCTTCACCCAAGCGACCTGGCATATCACCGATAATATTGAATGGACGTTGGGTGGGCGCTACACCGAAGAAATTCGTGAATCTGACCTAGTGACGCGTTCAGCCGATCTCGGCGCGATGCTAAGCATCTTGAACAGTATCGACCCGCGCTTCATACCCGTTGTTCCAGACATGGGTGTTGCTGCTTATGCCGGCACCTGGAGCGAGGATCCGATTCAAATCGCAAATGATGCACTTAATAGCTATTTCCCAGGGGAGATAAAGACGCCCCTCGGCGCCCCACAATACGACAGCAGAGACAGCACCTTCCGACAATTTACACCCATGACCTCCGCGGCGTGGATAATGCCTGAACAGTGGTTCGACGACGGTTTGCTAAGTTCAGCAATGGTCTATGGTACCTGGAGCTTTGGCTTTAAATCCGGTTTCCATGAGCCCAGCGGGATAGACGGTTTAACAGAAGTAGCACCAGAGGAATTGGAAAACCGCGAAATTGGCATAAAAATCGATGCCCTAGAACGCTCACTGCGTATGAACATTGCGCTGTACTCTATGAGCTTCACCAATATGCAGTTGATCACCGTCAACGTCGACTCCGCGAACTCCTTGGTTGTTACCTCACAGAATGCCGGTGAGTCAACCATCGATGGCGGCGAACTCGAGGTGTTATGGCTGCCTAGTGAAAATATGATGCTCAGCTTTACCTATAGTAATAATAATTATAAATACGATGAGTTTATGGATAACGACTTGGCGGCCCTTGCACTGCGCGGGGAATTTGTTCCCGTCGACCGCTCTAAAGAAGACTTTGCAGTATCCCCCGAAACCTCGGCATCATTTGGCGCGCAATACACCATCGTTACTGACTATGGCTTATTTACGCCGCGCATCGATGTTAGCTATAAAAGTGAAGTCTATATGGGGCTAGACGCCGGCTCTTGGCAAGTTGCCCAAACCAATCCAGAGTTAATTTATGCAGAAGCTTATAGTCTGGTAGACGCGCGTTTGAGCTGGAATGACCCAATGAGCGATCTGCGCGTATCAGCCTACGTTAAAAACCTAGCTGACAAACGTTACGACATTGGCGCGGTCGGTACTGCTGAATCCCTCGGTACCTTTACCCGCGCTTTAGGCGACCCACGCACCTTTGGTATAGAGCTGCGCAAGGAATTTTAAAATGCCTAATGTTCACGGTAAATATAATGATCAAGTTGCGCTCATCACCGGTGCCTGCGGAGGCCTAGGGTCAGCCTTGGCCTCCGCCCTCGCCACGTCCGGTTGTCATTTGGCACTCGTCGACATCAACGATGAAAAACTCGAATCCCTGACTCAGGAACTAAAGACCTACCCAATTAATGTCAGCATTCATAATTGTGACATAGGCGATTTAGAGGCCGTTCAAAGCTTAGCGACCGAGGTGTCGGCCCACCATGGCAAGCTGAATCTGCTGATTAACAATGCTGGTATTACTCTGCAAAAAAGCGCGGCAAACCACAGCCACGCAGACTGGCAGCGAGTATTCAATGTTAACTGGTGGGGCACGGTAAATTGCTGCAGCGCATTTATGCCGCTACTGAAACAATCCGACAAAGCCCAGATCGTCAATTTATCGAGCATGGCAGCCTACTATGGACTGCCAAGTCAGGCCTCATACAGTTCAAGTAAAGCAGCCGTACTGGCTTACAGTGAATCGCTGCGTGCCGAACTAGCAGTAGACGGCATTGGCGTAACTACAGTCCACCCAGGCGCTATAAAGACTGAGATGATGACGGCGACCCTGCAGGAATCTGACAATATGGATCAAGCTCGGAAGCACTACGCATTGGCTACGCGCTGGGGGGTAGAAGCCGACGTGGTCGCCGATAAGATCTTACGAGCCGCCACCAAAAAGCGAAAGCAACTCAGGGTCGGGCTAGACGCACATATTTTGTACTATGTTGCGCGCACAATGCCAAATATCTTAGGCTCCGTACTGTCAAAAACATTCAAAAAATCAGTATCATAAAGTAAATTCAACACGCTCAAGGAAGAGCGCCCAAAAATGATCCACTTTTAGACATTAGAAAAAACGTCACAAGATAAGTATTTAAAAAATATCATACTCATCATTTTTTAATTAGCCGAGTTAACTCCGCGCTGGATTTACGACTTCCGTTTTATATTGACATAGCGGATACCAGCTCCGCAAAAAACCACTAGGTTTAAATTTCTGCCATTTTTGTTCTTTTTGAGCAAGACGATCTGCCAATAACCACCAAACTGCAGCGTTAAAAGTGAGCCCAGAGTGACTGCCATAGACAGCGACATTCTCGCACTCGGCATGACCATCACGTTGCATGGCATTGCGCCAATGGACGATACCATCACTGCGGGAATACACCGCAGTTGTTGGTACCGGCGGTGCTAGCTGCACCGCCGCACGCTGCACAGGGTCGGCTGCGCCGTTCAGCATCTTAAATAATTTCGCCACGATTTTTCCAGAATCTAAACTTTCCGAAATCGGACTGCCTAGACTGAGTACTAGTCGTACTTTATCCGGATGTTTTTGCGCCAGCAGCCTTGCATACAAGCCGCCCAGACTATGGCCAATTAAACTCACCTTGCGCCCCGTCTCACAGTACTTGGCCAATAAGCGCGCCTCAAGCGCAACTAGCACACCATCCTGCGGCCCTAAATTTCTGCCCAAAGTCCAGCCACTCGCATCGTAACCGATGCTCGTTAAATACTTACATAACGCTTGGTTATAGCGATCACTACCAAGAAACCCTGGAATCAGTATTACGGCATGCTGATCTCCCTTCGGCGCCCGCCTTAGGATTGGGCTGGCCGCGCCTAGCGCGACCAAATCCGCTGCAACCCTCGGAAGTTCAAGTAAGGCTAGAACAGGGTGAGCCGAAGGTCGCTTCTCCTCCGACAACGCCTCACTGCCCCTCATTATGCGCGTCCTTTTCCACCTTTTGTGCAGCGGCGCTTTTCGTTTTTCTTGGTGCTTTAGACTTCGTTAATTTTGGGCTCTGTTTTGTCTCTTGTTTTGCTGCATCTAGCAAAGCAGTCAACGAGTCGCGCAAACATTGCGCGTACATTTCAGGATCAGGCAGCATCTCTCGGCAAGCCGTAAACGCGATTGTAAACTCATCACAATAACTGGATATAGCATGAAACAAGCCCACGCTGTCGATTGCCGGACCAGTTGGGAAGCCAACCAACATCTTTGCGCCACAAAAATAAAGTGGTATTCGCGGCCCGGGCACATTGGTAACGACGCAGTTGTAGAATGGGCTTATTCGGTTTGCCAGACTCAAAGAACTTGATAAGCGAGCAGCCGATGCTGTTAAGGTAGACGGCGTAAATTGCAGATAATCCGTCATGGTCTTGGCGCCAATTGCGTTGGTCAATTCTTTGGCATTGCGCGTACTTTCATTTACGGCAAATAAGCGCTCTTTAGGATCGGCAATATCCGTACGCAACTGCACCGTCATCTGGGAGACTTCATTACCGGCGGCACCCAGCTTATCCGCCGTGCGAATATTAATCGGCGCTAATGCCGCAAGAGAAGATTCTGGCAACTCGTCTTTCGCGAGCAAATACTGGCGCAACGCGCCACCGACAATGGTCAACGCTACATCATTGACCGTCGTCGGTGGAAACGCAGTTTTGATACTCCGAATATCCTCAAAACTGACGCGCAACGCGTCAACGACCCGATGGGGCGACACATTGGTATTAAACCGCGTTCGAGGAATATCATTAACGCGTTTGAGTTTGCCGCTAATTACTCCTTTGGCCGCATTATATAAACTAGGGGCGGCATCTTTTGTGATCCCGACAAAGCGAAATGGCAGCCTTAGCGTGTTCTTTTGCGCTTGCCACAACATTTCGGTTTTCTTCGGTGGCTGCTCAACAAGCGGCTCAGTTTCTGTATCTAGCTTGGTGACAAAATCAGGCGACAGGTCATGTAATACACTGTTAATTTCAACTCCCGAGGCACCGTCTATCGCGGCATGATGCATTTTTGTATAAAGGGCAAAACACCCCTTCGGAAACCCCTCAACATCATCTAAGCCTTCAATGACGTAAGCCTCCCAAAGCGGCCTACGGCGGTCTAAAGGCCGAGCGTGAATACGGGAAATTAAGATGCAGAGCTGACGCCAGTCTCCCGGCTTAGGTAGCGCAATATGGCGAACATGGAACTCTGGATCAAAATCACCGTCGGCTACCCAGTAAGGATGATCAAGACGAAAAGGGACTGTCTTTAAACGGCTGGTCATCGCCGGCACCCGGCGTGCCCGCCGATGCATATGCTCCACTATCTGCTTAAAGCGAACCTTGCCACCAGGTGCAGTGCTAGGGTCGTAAATAGTAAATGCACCGATATGCATTGGTGAATTTGCCGTTTCCAGATAAAGAAAAGAGGCATCAAGGCCTGTTAATTGTCGCACACCTTACTCCTAGACGAGGGTAAATTAATTTGGCTCCGAAACCACCAGTGTTTCAGGCCGCGCTCCATACAGCCTAAGTAGCAAGTCTAGACCAGACTAGACTTGCTTGCCCGCAGACGCCCATACTTTAAGTATTCTTATTATTGTTCACAGCGTATCTTTATATCTAACGCCGCACTGCGTAGAAATTACTTGTCGGCACTCAATTTCCTTCCAGTGAATTAGCCGACAATGTACTCATTGCCCGAGCAGAAGCGCTTTCCCGTCTAGGTAATCTTGCTCAATAGCCCAGTCGAGCTCTTTTAGCAAAGCCGCGCGGGACTTCAGCTTAGTCCCCTTATGGGCCGGCATATTTAAGGCTGACAGACGTTTGGCCTGCGCCTGCGCCTCTGTCATCAAGGCATCTGCAGGCACTATCTTATCGAGCAAGCCGGCAGTAACCGCTGTTGCGGGGTCGTATATTTCAGCGCTGATGACCGAACGATCAAAAAATGTCTTATTCAAGCGTGCCCGCGACAGTATTATGCCAACGTGATGCATGGTCATGCCAATTTGAACCTCATTCAGGCCAAGATTAAATGGGCCGTCAATGCCAATACGATAATCACAAGCCATAAGTGTGAAACAGCCCTGCGCGATGGCATGCCCCGTACACACGCCAATAACAGGGTAGGGGAAAGACAGCATTCGCCGACACAGCGACGATCCTGCCTTTATCATTTCAACCGCTTCCACTGGGTCACGCTGAATGGTTGACAAATCAAAACCCGCTGAGAAAATACCGTCTTTACCGACCAGCATAACCACTGCTTTGTCAGCTTCAGCCTGATCTAAAGCAGCTCCTATTGCCTGAATATGCGGCAGTGACATAGCATTTACTTTGCCATTTTGCATGGTGATGGTAGCGATACCATCCAATAAGGAATAATTTAATAAGTCAGCCATAACGTCACTCTCAAATATGGGTAGTTCAATGCCAATGCAAACATCGAAAATCATAGTATCACTGATGTTTTACTCACCATAATTCACCTACTTTATGGCCACATTTAGAGCGACAACGCCCCACCATTAATAGCGATGCACTGCCCAGTCATATAGGTATTAGCCGGCGACAACAGGAGAATCATGGCATTGGCGACTTCGTCAGGTTGGCCGAGACGTTTCATCACGCAACCACGGCTCAGCACGCTTTCTGCTGCCGCTACGCCCTTCTGAACCGCAATTGATGACTCTGCCACCATTGGCGTGAGGGTAAAAAATGGGCAAGCCGCATTAACACGGATATTGACGGCGCCAAGCTCCGCCGCCGCCGATTTTGTAAGGCCAACTACAGCGTGTTTTGCCGCGCCATAAGCAGCGATACCTGGCGCTGCACCGATGCCTGCCATTGAAGATAGATTAAGAATATTACCGCTGCCCTGACGCTTCATTTGCGCTATTTGGTGTTTCATACCGTATTGCACACCATTGACGTTAACTTCCCACTGGCGCGTCCATACACTTTGTTCAATTTCTTCAAAAGGCGTAAAATCGTGACTGATCCCGGCATTGTTAACAGCAATATCTAAGCGCCCAAAGGTATCTACTGCGGTCGCCACCAAACGTTGGCAATCTTCTTCAAGCGCGACATTACACATTTGCGCCACCGCCTCGCGGCCTTCCGAGCGCAATTTTGCAGCGAGACTTTCAATAGCCGCTTCGTTGACATCGCCCAGTACCAGTTTTGCACCACGCTGCGCCAATCCCTCTGCGATTAGCTTACCAAAGCCGCTCGCCGCGCCAGTAATGAGTACCGTCTGATTAGTAAAATCGAGTAATGAATCCATAGTCGTAATGCCTTTTATGTCTAATTTATTTCGTAAAAAATTTATAGTTAATATGGATACCGGCTTAAATCGTTAAACCGCCATCCACCACGATACATTCCCCATTGGTATAGCTACTAGCGTCGCTGGCCAAATAAATAACGGTACCCGCCATTTCATTTGGCTCGGCATGACGCCCCATGGGGATTTTCGAAATCGCTTCGTTGTATATGTCTTCGTGGGTGAATAAGGCACCGGCAAACTTGGTGTTGGTCAGCCCCGGCAAAATCGCATTACAACGAATGCCGAGATTTCCGCACTCTTTGGCAAAGGTCTTGGTCATATTAACCACCGCGGCCTTGGTGATTGAATAAATACCTTGAGCCGGCCCTGGCTGCAATGCACTGACTGACGCGGTATTAATAATCACTCCGCCGCCCCGCGCCTTCATCAACTTGCCAGCCTCGACTGACATAAAGAAAAAGCCGCGAATATTTACATCTACAGTTTTCTCAAATGCCGCCAAATCAGTGTCCAAAACATGGCCAAAGTAAGGATTGGCCGCCGCATTGTTCACTAGAATATCGAGTTTGCCATCGTGTGCATCTTTGAGATATGCATAGACTTTCGTAATATCCTCTAACTTACCAACATTGCAGGCGAATGCTTCAGCCTTGCCACCCGCGGCAATAATTTTTTGCGCGACTTCTTCGCAGTCCGCTAATTTACGGCTAGACACAATCACGTAGGCACCCGCCTCTGCTAAGGCCATCGCAATCGCTTCGCCAATACCGCGACTCGCACCACTTACCAGTGCTGTTTTTCCCGTTAAACTAAATAACTCTTTATACATGATAGATCCCGTATCTAGGCGGTAATTTCAATGCGAGTACAATAACTAGGCGCCGTCTTTTATGATTTGCATACCACTGACCGCCAAGGGCTGCACAAAGGCGCCCGCAGTTTGGGCCTGTTTACTGGACGCATTACCCTGCGAGGCACGCTTAGCAACACCTTGGGCGATCGCCGCCAAACGGAAGAAGCTAAACGCGAGATAAAACTCCCAGTTTGCAATTGGACCAATACCGCGAATCTCGCAGTAGCGGGTCACCAATTCTTTTTCGCTTGGAATACCAAGTGCTGCTGTGTCGATGCCCGCGAGTCCCTTCATGGCGAGACCTTCACTCGGCATACGCAATTGCATGCAGTGATAGGCAAGATCCGCCAGCGGATGCCCAAGGGTAGACAACTCCCAATCAAGCACGGCGATAATTTCTTCACGCTCGGGATGAAACATCAGATTATCTAAGCGGAAGTCACCATGGGCGATACTCAGCGAGCCATCATTGGCAGGCACGTGTGCGCTGAGCCAAACGATCAACTCTTCCATCGCATCTATGGCGCCCATTTCACTAGCGCGGTATTGCGTTACCCAGCGATCAATCTGGCGCTGATAATAATTTCCAGGACGGCCGTAATCCTCTAGACCGACGTTAGCAGGATTCACCGAATGCAGAGTAGCCAATACCTCTACAACCTGAAAATGAATGCGCGCACGCGCGGCGTTATCTGCTATCTCCGGCAGCGCCGAATCCCAGAATACCCGTCCCGGCAGATACTCCATTAAGTAAAACATTGAACCGAGAATCTGGGTGTCTTCGCAGAGATGAAATACCTTGGCAACCGGCACCGCACTGTCATTCAAGGCGTTTAACACTCGGTACTCGCGATCTACCGCATGAGCCGACTTCAACAATTTGCCCGGAGGCTGGCGACGTAATACATACTGCCCAGATGCCGCACTAATTTTAAAGGTGGGATTAGATTGCCCACCCGGAAACTTTTCCGCCGTCGCTGGGCCTTTAAATCCCAGTACATGTTGCTCCAAATACGGCACTAATACATCTATATCGATACTGTCTACTTGTTGCATAACTCGCTCACCGTTATTCAATCTGGCGTATAATGTGTGCTGCAAAGCACGCTATGGCTCTTAGCTATCCAAGCGCCGACGCGCCATGTCACGGCCAAGCTGCATCATGTGAACCTGATCGGGACCATCGGCTAAGCGCAGTGTGCGCATCATGGCGTACATATTTGCCAAAAAGGTATCTTGGCTAACGCCTGCGGCGCCGTGAATCTGAATCGCTCGGTCGATCACATCCAAGGCCATATTGGGTGCAACAATTTTGATCATGGCGATAATATCTTTGGCGCCTTTTGCACCTTCTTCATCGATTTTTTGCGCCGCTTTCAGAGTCATCAAGCGCGCTTGCTCTATCTGACACGCAGATTTAGCGATGTCTTCCCGCACAGATTGCTTTTTAATCAAGGGCTCACCAAAGGCGACACGCTGGTTGGCGCGGTCAATCATTAACTCCAACGCGCGCTCGGCAGCGCCAATTGAACGCATGCAGTGATGGATACGGCCAGGCCCTAAGCGCCCCTGAGCAATCTCAAAGCCGCGACCTTCGCCAAGCACGATATTGCTTATCGGTACACGCACATTATCAAAAACGATTTCAGCGTGACCTTCTGGCGCATCGTCGTAGCCAAACACCTTCATTGGCCGCTCAACGGTCACACCGGGCGTCGATTTCGGCACCAACACCTGAGACTGCTGCAGATGACGATTGCTATTAGTCGGATCTGTTTTACCCATCACAATCAGAATTTCGCACTGCTTGCGACAGGCGCCGGAGATATAGAACTTACGACCGTTGATGACATACTCGTCGCCATCGCGCTCGATGCGCGTTTCAATATTAGTGGCGTCGGACGAGGCAACCGCAGGCTCGGTCATGGCAAAGGCGGAGCGCACTTCACCTGCGAGCAGTGGTTCTAGCCACTCTTTCTTCTGAGCCGCATTGCCGTACTTGGCGAGTACTTCCATATTGCCGGTATCTGGCGCAGCGCAGTTGAACACTTCCGGCGCCCACAGTACCCGGCCCATTTCCTCAGCTAGCGGCGCGTATTCTAGGTTGGTCAAACCGGGACTGTATTCGCCATAGGCCTTAGGCAAAAACAAATTCCACAAGCCTTGCTCGCGGGCCAAGGCCTTTAGCTCCTCCATCAGCGGCGGCGTACTCCAGCGCTCTAGCTCAACCTGTTCGTGCATCAAGGCTTCATTGGGGTATACATGTTCGTTCATGAACGCACGCAATTGCTCCAATAAACCGATTACTTTAGGGCTGTATGTAAAATCCATGGTATCCACCTTTCTTGTGATGTGCCTGTCGGTCTCTGCGACCGAACAGTGTTTTTAAACTGGCCCGAGCATCAAAAATAACTGATTAACTCGCGGCGCTCGGGCGTATCTAAATGCGGCACCGCATTAAAGCTGCTCAAGCTAAACCCGCCACTATTAAAGTAGCAGTGACTGAGGCTCGCGTTACGTGTTTGTAAATTTAGTTTTACCATCATGCTCGCTGGCGACATCAAGATAAGTCGCAGCGCCATGGCAATTGCACCGCCGGAACTGATCACCAGTACCTTTTCGCGTGATGACTGACTTTGTAAAGTGTCTAATTGCCGAGTAAGACGCCCCTCGAACTCAGCCCAGCTTTCAGGCAGCTCGCCCTGAAGCTTACCCGCCGCCCAGTGCTCTAGGGCCTGTTTTAGCAAGCCGTATCGAGCCGATCGAGGGACATCATCTGCTAATCGAAAAGTGGGATACTCAGTAAGGAATTGGCTGATCAGGCGATCGAAGTCGAACTCATCCCAATCAGCGGTGGTTTCTAGCGCGAAGGACGGCTTACCAAAGCCTGCGAGCACGCCTTCGGCGGTTTCGCGATGACGGACCATTTGGCCAGTAATTATCCGGTCGAAGACCAAGCCGCGTTCAGCAAAGTACTCGCCAAGCCAACGTGCTTGTTGATGACCAAGGCTAGACAGCTGGTCATAGTTATCGCTCTCGATCGATGCTTGACCGTGACGGACAAGAAATAACTCTGCCATGAGGGAATTCTGCCGGTTAATAGTATTTATCTATCTTATGACAGTGCCACCACCACGAAAAATTCTAATTATTCATGGCCTACCATGAATCTGGCGCATGGCCGAGCAGCCAACACACCTAAGCGCCGATAGTTTGCCTAATCAGGCCCGTTCTGCTCGCTAATATTACGCTGGAAGACCTCGGTAATGAAGTCTCTAAACCATAGGCTGGCCGGGTCGCTGTCTACATTCTGATGCCAGTATAGAAAGAGGCTCAATGACGGTACTTCAATAGGGAATGGCAAGACCACTAATTTGGCATCGCGCACGGCCTCATGCGCGTAGGCATAGCCAGCCGACACAACGAGATCAGAAGTAGCAACCACCGAAAGTGCCGCGTTTATATTTTGGCAACGAACTCGGATATTTCGCTCATGGCCAAGCCGATTTAACTCGATATCCTCAATACCCCGGCCCGCACGACGCCCACTTACCTGAATATGCTCCAAACTAAGAAATCTTTGCAAGTCTAAGCTCGCACTCTGGGCCAAAACAGGGTGGCCCTTTCGGGCAACCACAACTAAGTCATCGTCCTGCAGCTTGCTATGACGCACACTGCCCGACAACGGTTGTAAAACGTCAATCGCGACATCAAAAACACCGGATTTAAGGTCTGCTTCAAGGTTGCCACGGTCTAAACGCACGGTCGAAATGCGGATCTGTGGGGCGATTTCTAAAAGGCTAGTAACAATAACGGGCAGCACCACCGACTCTACCGGCTCACGCACGCCAATGGTAAAACTACGTTCAGAAAGGGCCGGATCAAAGGAGGAAAAATCGTTCAAGGTTTGCTTTAGATTGCTGAGCAGCGGCTGTACTCGTTGGTATAAATTGCGCGCAATAGGCGTAGGTTGCATGACCTGGCCACTGCGAACAAATAAAGGATCGTCAAACGCTTCACGAAGGCGCGACAGAGAGTGACTCACCGCCGACTGACTTAGATGCAATTTTTTACCTGCAGGTGTGATACCACCCTCGCTAAAGATTGTACTAAACACCACCAGCAAGTTAAGGTCTATGCGCTCGATATCCATTTTTTCCTACCTATAAGCTCAATACCGCGACAGTATACGACAGCCAATATCGACCTGCCTTTATCTGGTGTTTACCCGCTAGAACGCTCCGCAGACAAAATAAACTAGGTAACGCAGCTCAACTTGAGTGTTTAAAGAGCGGCCTATACTATTCGGTATGCAAAAAAATACAGTAATCAAAAAGATGGTACCGCGAAACTCCCTCACCATACTGCTCGTTGCGGCTCTGACGGCATGCGGCGGCTCCAGTAGCTCTAGTATCCGCAATGCCAATCCGCCTGAAAACAAGGCGGTGATGATTGCGGCTTCGGCGCGCGACGTTGTGATTGAATCGCCGGTCGCCGACAATGCGAGCGGCGCTTCCACCACGGCAATTGCGGCGACAGTATTTATTCCGGAGCATGCTGCCGGCACAACTTACCCACTGATTCTCCATAGCCACGGCTGGGGAGGCGATCGCGTCACCGAAGCCGACACCCAAGCGCCCTTCGACAGTTCTAATTTTTATTCTGTGGCCATTGACGCGGAAGTGCAGCGCTTCTGGCAGGAGGGCTATGCCGTAATCAGTTTTGACGAGCGTGGCTTCCACGATTCGGCCGGTGCCATTCGCGTCATGGATCCCGAGTATGAAATTCGCGATGCCATTGCTATTCTCGACTGGGCCGAGAGTAATCTCGCGCTGACTAGAGCATTGGACGGCAACCCTTTAGTGGGGGCCATTGGCGGCAGCTATGGCGGTGGCTACCAGTTAGCGCTTGCCGCATTTGATGATCGCCTAGACGCAATCACGCCTAGCGTCACCTGGTATGACCTGCCCGACTCCCTTGCACCCAATGGCGTAATTAAAAAGTTATGGGATTTCGGGCTGTGTTTCTCTGCCATTGCCGCAGGTGACCGAACTTTTTCCGACGAGCTCAACCAAGCGTGCCAACAAGCTGGCTTCGATCCCTCCGTGCGATTTTCCGAGGAATTAGACCCCGCCGTACTCCAGTTTCTCGGCGCCCATGGTATGGGCGCGTATGAGGCGCGACACAATGATCCCGCAGATACCTTTTGGGTACGCCCAGTCGACACATTGCTAACACAAGGGCAGCGCGATTTACTTTTCCCACTAAACAACGCGATGGAAAACTACCGTTTTCTCAGCGCATTGGGCGGTGATGTGCGCCTGATCACCCATCAACACGGCCACTATATCGGCCCGCCACTAGACGTACAGGCCCCCTTGGGCGCAACACGCTGCGGAAGCATAGATACCCTAGAAGCAAAACACGTGTGGTTCGCCGAAAAACTCAAAGGCGAGACTGGCGCGGCAGCGCACATCCCGACAATCTGTATCGGACTGGATGACGACAACGGTGCAGCGCTTGGTCATATACCTGTTGCGACGGAAACCTACCGTGTAACCCTAGCCACCACCGCTATCACCGCAGGGCAAAATAACTACGGTGGCGACGCACCGACATTTATACCGCTGGCCACAGCGATCAGCGAAACCAATTTAATACTTGCGGGCATTCCAGTTGCGAATGTCACGGTGACGCCTAGCGTACCGACGACGAATGTAGTCGCCTTTGTTGGCATCGGCGTGCTGTCAGCCGGTGACAGCAATCCACGTCTCATCGACGATCAAGTAGCACCCTTGCGCAACGGCGACCATGCCGACAAGCAACTCATTGGCGTCGGCGAGGTATTAAAAGCTGGCGACCAAGTCGGGGTACTTTTATACGGCGACTACGACGCCTTCAACAATACGAGTCATATCGCTTGGCTAACTAACCTATATTCGATCAGCGGCACGATCGACCTACCCATAATGGTTGCACCATGAATTATTTTTTACCCGTTATTATCGCCATCAGCGCTGTAGCTTTGTCTGCCTGTAAAAGTAGCGGCGGCCCCTATGCGGCAGGTAATGCCGCAGATCAGGACATTTGCCTCGACTGCGGCACACCACGCCAGTTGGTGGACCTACCCCAGCTGGAAAATAGCCTGTTCTCCTCAAATGGTCGGCTGTTCGTCAGCGGCCAGTCGAACCTGTACGAGATTCATCGCGATGGCCAAGATTATCGCGCCGACACTCTTCTACCCGACGGTAGTGGCTGCAGCGGCCTAACCGAGGATAAAGGCACGCTCTATGCGCTCTGTTCTGGCAGCGGTGGGCCGACCGATTTTTCCGGTCTGTACACCATGTCACTGGATGACCCACTCGCCACCCCCGAATTTAGCTATGCCCTAACAGGCATGACACTCCCCAACGGTATCGTGGCAACAGCCAGCGGCTTGTACGTGACCGACGGCCCCGTCGCAGTAGACCCCAAGATCGTCCACTTGGTAATTGACCCGACGGATCCAACCCGCGTCCTGTCGCAAAGCACCTGGCTGGCCACATTGCCAGACTTTCCCAATGGCATAGTCCATACCGGCACAAGCCTTTACGTCACGCACTATCGTCCCGGTTTTGGCGGACAAGTTACACAGGTGGTAATTAATGCCGATGGCACGCCGGGGGCACCTGAAAATATCGCACCACGCGGCATCATGGATGACCTGACCGTCGTCGGCGATACTCTAATCGTCACCGACTGGCAAAACGGTAGCCTGTTCCAAATCGACTTAGAGGGCAACTTGCTTCAGGAAACCGCAGCCAATATCTTTGCACAGCCATCAAGCGTGATCATTGCCGGGCCACCACTGTTTGATCAGGTGTCGATACTGGTTACGGAGCGCTACACCGGCGACGGGCTTTGGATATTGGACTAGAAATCCATTTTTGGACTGACATTTCCAATTTCACCAATACTCAACCCAGCTCGTAACGAACACAACGCTCATGTGTTAAAACAATTCATTGCTTCCGTGGATCAACAAAACATGACCGAAAAACTCGCTCAAACCGCCCGCTTACATCTCGCCTACGAGGAGTTTGGCAACACAGATGCCCCAGTCGTAATGTTAATTATGGGACTAGGAATGCAAATGCACGCTTGGCCAGATGAATTTTGCGCCGCCATCGCCGCAAAGGGGTTTCGAGTAATACGCTTTGATAATCGCGATATTGGCTTGTCGCAAAAATTTGATGGCGCTCGTGCCCCTCGCCCATGGAAATTATTTCTCCGGAGTCGTCTCGGTTTGCGGCTCAAGGTCCCGTATCAGTTACACGATATGGCTGAAGACATAATTAGCCTAATGGACTATTTACACATAGCGTCAGCCCATATTGTCGGCGCTTCTATGGGCGGCATGATTGCCCAGCTCGTAGCCGCCTCATTCCCTGACCGCACCAAAAGCCTGACATCGATTATGTCTTCAAGCGGTGCGCAGTCGCTTCCACAACCCCCCGCCAAGGTGCTATTACAGCTCACTCGCAAATCGGCAACCGGCGAGCAGGCGTACCTAATGAACGCAAAACGTACCTGGCGGATGATCAGCAGTCCCGCCTACCCTGTGGATGATGCTGCCTTAGAGGAGCGCCTGTTGTCCGCATACCGCCGAAGTTATTACCCTCAGGGATTAGGACGGCAAATGGCGGCAATTATCGCGAGCGGAGATCGCTCAGCCATACTCAAGACGATACGAGTACCGACATTAGTGATACATGGCGAAGACGATGCATTGGTGCCAGTGCAAGCTGGAATTGATACCGCTCAGAAGATTCTTGGTGCGCGATTAGAACTTATCCCCGGCATGGGTCACGACCTACCAAGCGCCTTATTTCCGCGCTTTGTGAATGAAATTACCGGGCATGCCGCCGCTACCACAGCAATTTAGCATGCCCCCTGCGCGCGGGTTTATAACGCGGAGTCGGTAATCTAATGATTTTTGCGGCAGTTCGATATGGATGAAAATAAGAGCGAAATACCACACAATACCTCGCTGGGGGCTAGACCAATATCACCATTAAAAATAAACCTGTAAAAGCCCTATCGAAGAGCATGGTGCTGCATTATGCTCCGCACCCGATTCCCCCTATAAATCCCGCTGATTTAACTGGGCTATCGTACTAAGTACAAATTAACCTGACCTAAGCTGGCTTTAATATTGTGACTACCCGAACGCGTATAACTAAGTCTTTTTTCTACCTCGTCCTAGCCACCTTGGTGGTCATGATTTGCGTTGGTATCTTTGAATATCAAACATCCTATTTCCAATCGCGCTATTTTGCCAAGCTGGCCGCCAGCCTCAACGTTGACTTAAAAGAAGGACCCGCCGAGGCGACTTGGCACCCAAGCCACGGCCCTTACAACATCCAAAATGGCTATACCCGCCTACCTGAGTTTAGCGAGAGACTGCAGGCAAAAGGCTATCATATTAGCCTGCAGGCAAATTTCTCAGACCGCCTAATGCAATACAGCAGCTGGGGAGGTAATCCGCCCTACCGCGAAAAAGCCCAAACCGGGTTACGCATTATCGGCAATAGCAACACGCTGTTTTCCTCGCGGGAACCAGAGCATGTTTACGCCGCGTTTAACGATATCCCCCCCCTGCTGTTAAAGCCGCTGCTCTTCATTGAAAACCGCGAGTTACTGGTAGATCAGCACCCAACCAAAAACCCAGTTGTAGAATGGGATCGGCTCGCGCAAGCCGCACTTGCGCGCGTACTCCACCCCGGCGAGGGCGGCCCAGGGGGCAGCACTCTTGCGACGCAGATGGAAAAATACCGTTACTCACCTAATGGCATGACCGCTGACCACAATGACAAACTGAAGCAAATTGTCTCCGCCAGTGTACGCCACTACCACTCTGGGCTGAGCGGCCGCGACGCGCGCAAGGCAATCGCCCTGAGCTACCTAAATTCAACCCCGCTTTCCGGCCGCGCCGGTCATGGTGAAATTCACGGGGTTGGTGATGGCCTCAAACAGTGGTACGGGATTGACTTCGCCTACGCGAATTATGCACTCACCGCTTCAAGTGACTCGGTTAGCATTGAGGAGAAGGCGCGGGTGTTTAAAGCCGCCTTAAGCTTGTTGTTATCACAGCGGCGCCCGTCCTTTTACCTGCTTGAGGGCCGCGAAGAGCTGGAAGCCCTAACCACAAGTTATCTGCGTATTTTGACCAGCAATGGCGTTATCAGCGAGAAATTGCGCGACGCCGCCCTAGCGCAGAAACTGCATTTCGTGGAGCGCGAGCGCAACCAAGCCTCGCCATCCTTTATTTCACGCAAAGCAGTCAATAATGTCCGCAACGAGCTGATGACTCTGCTGGGCGTGCGCAGCTTGTATACCCTCGATCGCCTTGATCTCACCGTACAATCAACTATTGCCGGCGACACCCAAGTAAAGATCGCCGAATTACTAAAGCAAGCCACCGATCTTGATTACGCCAAACAGTCAGGCTTACTCGGTGAAAAGCTCCTGCGTGAAGGGCAACTTAGCGCGCTCAATTACAGCGTGCTGTTATACGAACGCACACCCACGGGCAATGTGCTGCGAGTACAGACCGACAACCTCGACTTACCTTTCGACATGAATGCCGGCTCAAAACTCGATCTCGGCTCAACGGCGAAATTACGCACGCTAATCTCCTACTTAGACATCATTGAAAAGGTTTACGTGAAATACCGGGCGCTACCGCCCAAAGACCTCGCCTTTGCCCGCAAAGTCGCTGAAGACCCACTGCGCCAGTGGACCCTAGACCGACTGATCGCCGACGCGAATATTCCTTTGCAACAGCTACTCGACGCCGCGATGCAGCGAAGCTATTCCGCCAGCCCAGCCGAGTCCTTTTTCACTGGCGGTGGACTGCACACCTTCAGCAACTTCGATAAACAGGACAATTCCCGAGTACTGACCGTCGCAGAAGCCTTAAATCGCTCAGTTAACCTGGTGTTTATCCGCATGATGCGCGATGTCACTCGCTACTACTCCATGGAGATCCCCGGCTCTCGGGAACTGTTGCTCGATCGCACAGACCCTCGGCGCAAGGATTATTTGGGGCGCTTTGCTGACCTCGAAGGTAAGATTTACCTCAATCAATTTTACAGCAAATACCGTAAGTTAAATCATCAGGAAATAATCGAGCGCCTAGCAAGTCGCACCAAGCCCTTCCCAGGCCGGTTAACGATGGCGTTCCGCTCAGTTCGTCCAGATGCCGACGAAGCGGCATTGACGGCATTCCTGCGCTCACGTCTCACAGCAGAAGCCATCGCTGAAGTCGACGTCGCCAAACTGTATCGGCAGTTCGATCCCGAACGCTTTAATAGTAATGACCGAGCTTATTTGGCGCATATGCACCCGTTGGAATTGTGGTTGGTTAAATATCTACTCGAAAGTACCGATATCAATTACGAGCAAATCGTTCAGGAAAGCGCGCCACTTCGCCAAGACGCCTATACTTGGCTAACCAAATCGCGCAAACAACGCGCCCAAGATAGAAGTATTCGCATACTTTTAGAGCGCGATGCCTTTGTCGCCATCCATCAGCAGTGGCAGCGTGTGGGCTTTCCGTTCAGTAGCCTTGTTCCCTCCTATGCGACGGCCATTGGTGCGTCGGCAGACCGCCCCACCGCACTGGCCGAATTGATGGGCATTATTATCAATGACGGCATGAGAATCCCTTTTCGGCAGATCGATAGCTTGCATTTCGCCCAGGGCACCCCGTATGAAACCAAGTTTGAATTCACCCCAGCTGTCGGCACAAGAGTATTGTCACCCGAAGTCAGCGCCACTGTGCGCAACGCCCTCGCAGGTGTAGTCGAGAACGGGACGGCAAGACGCCTGAAAGGCATTTTTGTCGACGCCAGCGGCGCCCCGATTCAAGTGGGTGGTAAAACCGGTACCGGCGACCATCGCATTAAATCCTACGGCGCCGGCGGACGCCTCATCGGCAGTGAAGCGGTAAATCGAAATGCGATTTTCACCTTCTATATTGGCGACCGCTTCTTTGGTGTAATACTCGCCCACGTTGGCGGCAGCCAATCAACCGGCTTTGAATTCACCAGCGGCCTCGCCACGCAATTGTTGAAAATTATCCATCCAGTGCTACAGCCGGAACTGAATAAAGCCAGTCCGCCGGCAAATGCAAATATTGATATACAATAAATCTCTAGACCCCAGGCTTGCCAATACATTATCGGCAAGCCTGGGGCGACAAGCTCAACAGCACGAGCGACAACAATCGCGCATGCTCATTACCGGCGTTGAAAATCTTACGCTAATTCGCAAATAAGCCCCTTAATTGCATCCGCACACCTCGCCCACTCCCGCTAAAGGAAACGCAGCCAACTGCGCTTATTAGCCGTATCTAATGCCCCTGTTTCCGATTCAGAAAAATAAGGCGCTGATCAACGATCTCGGACCTTGCTCCCTGCCAACAAGGTTGAAATCGCGAGTATCTTGACTAAGCTGAACTAAAGTCCGTATCACTATTCAGAGGACTATGAACACGCTATTTAGTCATAATGCGATTATTACTAGGCAAGCCTGACATATGAAATCGAAACTCGGCAAACTAACACGCCTCATTCAGCAGCAGTTTGGCAATACCACTGACTCTGCCGCACTAAGTGCACTGGCAGCTCGCTACTGGGACGTTGCAGCAAGCGAGACGATTACCAAGCGCAGCGCCGCCGAACTCCTCGACATCGTTCAGTCGCACCTGTCCCTCGCCGAATCAAGACGCGCCGACAATCCCAAAATACAAATTAGCCCGCCAAACGACAGTGGTGTGCTGGTATTTGAAATGGTGGCCAAAGACCAGCCCTTTATCTTTGACACCTTGTCCAGCCTAATTTACGACGCCGGTTACACGGTACTCTTATCTAACCACCCCATTTTCTGGGTAAGCCGCGACAAGCGCGGTCAACTCCTGGATATCGTCGCGCTCGACCGAAAGCAGCAGCAACACACCGACTACCGCGCAGAATCCTTTGTGCGCTACGAGCTGGAAGGTGGTCCCAGTGCAATATCGCCGAACCGTTTAAAACAGCGTATCCGCAAAGCGTTAAGCACCATCGCGCTCATTGTTACGCACTGGCAGCCCATGCGTGAAAAAGCGAAATCACTGCAGCAATACTATTCCCAAAGCCCCGCACCGATGAAAGCAAGGGCGCGTCGGCAAGTTTGTAATTTCCTCAGCTGGCTTACCGACAACAACCTCACCTTTCTTGCCTATGTTGAAATGCAGGTTCGGCAACAGGACGGCAATAGCAGCTTGCACGCGGTTGAATCATCCCGGCTCGGTTTAAAATTAGAATCTACGCCGTGGGAACACATCGAATCGCCCCAGCAGCGTCAACAGATTTTGGAGCATTATTTACACAGCCCACGCGTGCTAACGATTACCAAGTCCAGCGAATTGGCGCCCATCCGACGCTTTGTGCCGATGGACTATATCGCCATTAAAGATTACAACGCCAAGGGCGAGCTTGTGGGTGAACACCGGTTTTACGGGTTGATGACCCGAGCCGCCTACAACAGCCGAGCGCTGGACATTCCCCTACTTGCTGACCGCATCCATGCCGCCATGAATTTTGCCCATTTTCCGCCTGGCAGTCACAACGGCAAAGTCATGCTACAGATATTGGAAACCTTCCCCAGAGACGAGCTATTTCAAAGCACTGCCAAAAAACTATTTGAAATCGCCATGGGCCTTATCGCCATAGAAGAACAAAATAGAGTGCGCGTATTCAGCCGCACCGACCCGTTTCACCGTTATTACTCTATTCTGGTGTACATTCCTCGCGAGCAGTACAGCCAGCAAGTGCGTGAGAAAATACAAATATTAATAGCAGCAAAGCTGAATGCCGATAGTAGCGACTTTTCCATTTATTTCACTGACAACCGAATGGCCCGCTTACATCTCATCGTCCAAGTTGGCACTGATGAAACTAAAAATTTAGACAACACGGCCCTAGAGGAATTGATCTTCGGCGTAACTGAAAGTTGGCAGGAGAAATTAAAATCGGTACTTTATAGCAGCTATCCGCGTAAAACGGCCCAGCAACTATTTCAGTGCTACATTGAGGCATTTACTGCTCCCTATATTGCAAAGACCAACATTAAGAAGGCCGCCGCGGATATAGAGCAGCTGGAGCAACTAAAAAATTCCGACAACAACTTAGCGGTAAAGATTTACCGCGACACGTCCCATTCCGACGAGCGTGTTGAATTACGCTGTTACTTCAAGGATCAGCCCTTAGCGCTTTCCGAAATACAGCCTCGGCTCAGCAACCTCGGTTTGCGCTTAATGCTGGAAGATTTGTACCCAGTGAGCGTAGACAACAATGAAACATATTGGGTGCAAGATTTTCGGGCCCAGACTGCCGTCGATGTAAATCACCTATTTTGGCACGACGCCAGCCATTTTGAGCAGGCCTTCATTGCCATTCACAAGGAATTATGCGACGACGATGATTTCAATCGCTTAATTATCAGCGCTGATATCAACTGGCGCGAAGTCTCGCTAATACGCGCCTACTGCCGCTACCTCAAACAACTTGGCAACTACTTCGAACAAAATTATCTCAGCAAATTATTAGTCGATAACGGCGCGATCAGCCGCTTGTTAATCGATTTATTTCACGCCCGCTTTAACCCAAACGCAACAGAACGCGACGCACTCCAAAGCAAGTTAAATGAGCAGTTAGATATAGCACTGGAGGCGGTGCAAAGTCTCGATACTGACCGTCTGTGCCGCAGTTTACGCACCCTAATTATGGCGACGCTGCGCAGCAACTATTATCAAACTGAGGACGAGCAGGCGGAAAATAGCGCCATATACGCATTTAAATTTTCGACACGGGATATATTAGAAGCGCCTGCACCACGGCCGCGGTATGAAATTTGGGTGCACTCACCCAACTTTGAAGCGGTGCACCTGCGCGGCGATAAGGTCGCACGCGGCGGCCTGCGATGGTCTGACCGACCCGAAGATTTCCGCACTGAGGTTCTTGGTTTGGTGAAGGCGCAAATGGTGAAAAATGCCGTTATCGTTCCCGTCGGCGCCAAGGGCGGATTTGTGTGTCGACGCTTACCTGAGAACGGATCTCGAGAAATTATTCAAGCTGAAGTTATCCGGTGTTATAAAGATTTTATCCGGGCAATGCTATCCCTAACCGATAATCTTCAGGGCGACCGTGTTATTCACCCGCGGTTATCAGTTTGCCACGACGACGACGACCCCTACCTAGTAGTTGCCGCTGACAAAGGTACGGCGGCGTTCTCGGATATTGCTAACGGTGTGTCCAACGACCGTGGCTTTTGGATTGGCGACGCCTTTGCCTCGGGTGGATCTAATGGTTACGACCACAAAAAGATGGGCATTACCGCCAAGGGCGGCTGGGAAGCGGTCAAACGCCATTTTCGCGAGCAGAACAAAGACATCCAACGCGAAGAATTCACCACCATTGGCATCGGTGATATGGCCGGTGACGTCTTCGGCAATGGCATGCTTCTGTCTAAGAAAACAGCCTTGCTAGCGGCCTTCAATCATCTGCATATTTTTCTCGATCCGACGCCCAATACCGAAGAAAGTTGGAAGGAGCGAAAACGTTTATTTAAGCTACCTCGTTCCAACTGGAGCGATTATAACAAAGCGCTGCTGTCAGCAGGTGGCGATATTTATTCCCGGGCACTGAAAAGCATCACCCCCAGCGCGCAAGCCTGCCAAGCACTGGCGCTAGAGCACCGCGCCTACACACCTGATGAACTGATTCATCATATTCTGCAAGCGCCAGTGGATTTACTCTGGAACGGCGGCATTGGCACCTATGTAAAAGCAGAAGGCGAAACTCATCAACAAGCCGGCGATCGCGCCAACGACAATCTGCGCGTAAACGGCGCGCAATTACGCTGCAAGGCCATCGGTGAAGGAGGTAACTTAGGCTTAACCCAAGCGGGGCGTATTGAATACGCGCTGAATGGTGGCCGCTGTAACTCTGACTTTATCGACAATTCCGCCGGTGTCGACTCGTCCGACAATGAAGTAAATATAAAAATACTGCTAAACGAACTCGTCGCCAAACAAACAATGCGCTTTGTTGACAGAAATAAGCTCCTAAAAAGCATGACCAAGGACGTAGAACGGCAAGTGCTGCGCAGTAACTACCTGCAAACACAATCTATCAGCATGGTCGCCTCACAGTCGCCTGAACGCTTGGGTGAACAGGCTGAACTGATCCGCATCTTGGAGCGGGACGCCGGGTTAGATCGAAAGCTCGAGTCACTACCCGATGAAAAGACCATTCAAAGTCGCAGGACGGCCGGACTCGGCCTCACCCGCCCCGAGCTAGCATGCCTATTATCTTATTCGAAAATACATATTAAAAAAATCTTACTGGATTCGACGATTCCCGAAGACCCCTATCTTGCCCAGGAGTTATATCGCTATTTCCCAAGCCAATTGGGCGAAGCCTATCCCAATGAAATTGGCGAGCACCGCTTGCGCAGGGAAATTATTTGCACGGTGATTACCAACAGCTTGGTAAACCGTATGGGGAATGCCTTTGCACACCGTCTAAATGACGAGCTCGGCAACAACTTCGAAGATATTGCGCGTGCGTATACCGTCGCCCGCGATCTATTTGATATACGCTCACTGTGGGCAGACATTGAAAAACTAGACAATAAAGTACCCGACGAATTACAAACGCGCATGATGCTTGAAATTCGCCGCCTGATAAAACACGTCACCCTGTGGCTAATCAACAACAAAGAGCAATTAAACAATATTCAAATTTTAATAAGCCGCTATGCCGAAGATATAAAGCTGCTCGCCGACGACATCCATCATTACTTATCTAAAGATGAGTTGCGTCGCATTGAACATCGGATTGCGGAGTACTGTAACAGCGGTATTCCTCGGCGAGTTGCACAGCGGGTAGTTATGCTAAAAGCCCTGTTTGCCAGCCCCGATATTACGTGGCTGAAGGAACGCACTGGCGCGCCTGCAAAAGTATTAAGCGAAATCTACTTCAGACTGGCTGAGTCACTGCAAATCACCTGGGTTCGCCGACATATCGACAAACTCACTGCAGAATCCCGCTGGCATGCCCTAGCACGCAATGCGCTACGCGATGATCTATATCAACGCCACCGCGAGCTCTGTGCAAAAGTAGCCGACGACATAGACATTAGTGCTCATATCGCTACCGAACTCGATAACTGGCTAAACAACAACAGTGTCCAAACCGCGTACTTAAGCAATTTGATTACCGAGGTCAAAAGTACCCAGCAAGCCAACTATTTAAGTCTCTCGGTTATATTGCGGCAACTGGGAAGACTATCCGCGTAAGCCGGATTTACAAAAAAATAAGGGAACTCTTACTTCGTTTTGCAGACAGAGTGTCAATATACCCTTAATTATATAAATTAACGGCCTATATGGAGGACGCCATCAGTTTTACACGCCGACAAACACAAACACCAAAGGTGCAGCGCCAGCGACTTAGATCGCGCCAAATATTGATCATTGTATTAACCGGATTAATACTTAGCGCAAGCCCCAGCCAGGCCAAAAATGAAGTAAACGCGGCCCCGAGCTCTTCCCAGGAAATCAACACCAATCTAGTCTTAGCAGATTTACTCGAAAATAGCGGAAGCAGGCAAGCCTTAATCGACAAATTGCGCGCGGCAGATGGTGGGCCGACCGCAAGCCCCTCCGATAGCAAACTGACGAGCACCGAAGCGCAGCCTAAAGGGGAGCAGAAAAAATCCTTTGCGCGTACAATTGCACTGACGACAAGCAATATTGGCAGCAGCATAAAGCAGCAATTTAGCGCGCTATTCACCGCTGTTGCTGCGCTGTTTAACAGTGAAATCGCAACCGCGGAGACCGCCGCAATAGTCGCAGTCGCTATCAATATAGCAGTATTGATTGGCGTGACCTTCGCGGTCTTTATACTGTTTCGGCTGTTTGCCCGTCGCCCTTTTAGCATTATTAACACCTGGGCCTGCAAAGGCGCGAAAAAATACGCCATGCTGCGCACCATCGGAGCAGTCACGGCGGCAGGATTAGTCGACACCGGGGTCGTTCTAAGTGCCTACCTCATCGGTAACACAACGGCGTCACTACTACATACACACAACGGCGCCGACGCTACCCGCCTTGCATTACTGCTAAATGCTTTTCTCCTCGTGGAAGGCGTTAAGCTCCTGCTACGTATGTTGTTCGCCAGCCGATTCCCTGCGCTACGCTTACTACCATTACACGAAACACAGGCAAAATACTGTAACCGCTTCTTTGCCAATTTAGTGGGCTTCACCGGCTACGGCATTATGGTGCTGGTGCCTATAGTGAACAAAAACCTGGCGCCGACATCGGGCGCTGCTCTGACGACGCTCGTTGTACTCTGTGCCGCCATTTACTTTAGTATTGTGGTGCTTCGCAATAAGAACGATATTCGCCAAAACCTACTCACCAAAGCAAAGGCTTATCAGGGAGTCCGGTCCATAGTCCTGCGCTTGCTGGCACGATATTGGCACCTCTTGGCGCTGACCTACGCAATTGCGGTTACATTTAGCAGTGTTTTGTACCCAGAAACAGCTCTGCCGTTTATCGCCACCGCAAGCTTAAAAACTGGATTTTACATCGGTATTGGCGCGCTCTTGCTGACGATCATCCGCCAACTCATTGGCAGAGAAATCAATTTACCGACCTCACTTACCGAACAATTACCGCAGCTCCAGTCGCGAGTGAATACCTACATCCCAACCGGTTTAAAAGTGCTGGGTACGCTCGTCGCCACTATTATCAGCGTATTCACCTTGGATGCCTGGGCCGTATTCGACTTTTATGCATGGTATGACACTGAAACCGGCAGCAGTGCGGTGTCATCGCTGCTGGATTGTTTGTTGATATTAGTACTGGCCTCGGCATTTTGGATTCTGGCCGCAAGCTACATAGAGCACCGTTTGTCACCGAACAAAAAAGTCACGCCCTCGGCCGCCGCGCGCGCTGAAACCCTGTTAGGCTTGTTCCGCAGCTCGCTGGCTATTGTCATTATTGTCATGACGGTGATGATTATCTTGTCAGAGATTGGTGTAGAAATTGGCCCCTTAATCGCTGGTGCCGGTGTGCTCGGTCTTGCCGTTGGTTTTGGCGCGCAAAAATTAGTACAAGATATTATAAACGGCGTATTCATCCAGCTGGAGAACGCCATTAATACCGGCGACTATGTGAATGTTGGCAGCCATGAAGGAACCGTTGAGCGCGTCGGCATTCGCTCGGTCGCCCTCCGCGATCTCTTTGGCACCTACCATATAGTGCCGTTTTCCTCCGTTGAAGCGGTTTCAAATTTCACCCGGGACTTCGCCTTCCATCTCGGCGAATACGGCATTGCCTACCGCGAAAATATCGATCATGCGATAGAACACCTCAAGGCGGCTTTCGAAGAGCTTCGTCAAGGCGCCCACAAGGACGATATTTTGGAAGATTTGCAGGTTGCCGGCGTTTCGGCGCTAGCCGACAGCTCGGTAAATATACGGGTGCTCATCAAAACCGCGCCGGGAATGCAATGGGCCGTTGGTCGCGCCTACAACCGCTTGGTGAAAATGCACTTCGACAAGGCCGGTATCGAAATCCCCTTCCCCCACACCACATTGTATTTTGGGGAAGACAAAGAAGGTTTGGCACCACCAGCCTATGTGCGAGTCGACACCGACAAGCCGGAAATAGCGGCAACCGAAGCTAGCTCAACGACATCGTAATTACATAGACACCACCACAGAATTCGAAACGCCCTAGATTAGGAAACTAGGGCGTTTTCACTGGGTGTCAATTTATGGCTATTAGATGCCCCTTCTTAGACGCAGACCTCTCTGGCGCCAAACTCGGCCATTAATCAATGGACGTAGCAGCATAAAATCACAACAATAAGGCCATGAATCAGATCACCTCACACAATCGCAATTGATGAACGAGCAAGCCACTCTGCTAGCCAGCGCGCTTGCACCGGCCTCGCTCGACGACCCACTCTACTACCTGAAAAACCTTCAGGCAGTGGTGACCTGGGTAATGACTCACCATCACGACCTGCTCGACGCTGAGGAATTAACAACACTCCAACAACTCCTGCAACTTTCTATTCCCGCACAGGGCCTACTGGCCCGAATGATTATTCGCAAGGGAGAGCTATTCCGCAGTGATAAGCTGGAATACGATGAAATTCCATCAAGCGCGAACGCACTAGATGAGCTAAGTAAATACGGCTTTATCGATAGTAATCCGCTGATAGCTATTGAACAAATACATAAACACTGCCGCCGCGATGAACTTCTCAATTTACTCATCGCCGCCGGTAGCGCGCTACCTAAGTCTGCCAAAAAATCCGAGCTGCTGACCGCGCTAGAGACTCTAGATCTAGCGACAAGCGCCAGCCCCCTCCACGACTGGTGGCCGGAGGCGCCATTTAGCTTGGTGTCACTGCAATGCATGGCACTATTTGATCGCTTGCGACTGATGTTTTTTGGCAATCTTCATCAGGACTGGTCAGAATTTGTACTAACCGAGCTTGGCCATCAAGCCTATGAAGCCGTTGCCTTCGACCCCCAGTTTCGCGCCTTCGGTGGCCGCGACGATGTGGATAGCTATCTTGCCTTATACCACTGCCAAACCGCACTGCAAGAGGCAAGCGACATCACCGCCATTTTACCGCGACTCCCTGAGCGCTTAAGCAACCCTTGGCTTGAATATCGACGCCAACGGCTGGGTTTTCAAATGGCGCAACACGCTGAACGTGCAGGCGACATTCCGCTGGCTATCCAGCTTTATACCGGCAATGTTTTGGATGAGGCCAAGGTGCGCCTGTATCGGGTGCTCGAGAAACACAGCGACGATTCGCTAGCCGTTATTCACGCCATAGAGCAAGACTTACAATCACCGCTCAGGCTAGAGACCCAAGTTCATCTCCAGCGTATTCTCCTGCGGCTTAGTCGCAAAGTTGGCAAACCGCAGCCAAGACCAACAAGGCAAAAGCTGCCTGTTGTTGAGTTCAGCCTTAACAACAACGACCAGCGTGTGGAATTTGCCACCCTAGACGCACTCACGGCAGAAGACGAGCAAGAAGGCTTTTATACCGAAAACTGGCTGTTCACCGGCCTGCTTGGCCTACTCTTGTGGCCAGTGCTGTTCGAGCCTTTACCCGGCGCCTTCTTTCACCCGTTTCAAGCTGGCCCAGCAGATCTCTATCGGCCAGATTTTGTCGCACGCAGAAAAGCTCAAATCGATGAGCGCCTCGCGACATTAGATTCCGGTGAATACCGCGACTTGATCAAACACTGCTGGCAGCAAAAATACGGCATCGCTTGTTCCTTAATCCATTGGCCAGTGATCACAGAGGCACTATTGGATTTAGCCTTAGCGATTATTCCCGCTACGCACTTAAAGACGATTTTCACGCACCTATTAAGTGACCTACGCAATCACCGCCGTGGCATGCCAGACTTGTGCGTATTTGACCGTCGCCAGCGAAGTTACAGACTGGTTGAAGTCAAAGGCCCCGGCGATAGACTGCAAGACCACCAAACCTTATGGATAGAATCAATGTTAGCTACAGGCATTCCCATTGAGGTCGCTCAAGTGCAATGGAACACCCCCCTATGATGGATGTTTCAGTGAGATCACTGTGCGAATTTGCCGCCCGCACCGGCAGCTTGGAGTTTAAATACACCCCGGCACCAAGCGCCGAAGAAGGTATTATCGGCCACATTACTGTTCAGCAACGACGCCCCGATCCCTACGTAGCCGAGTATTTACTCAAAGGCGAATGCGAAGACGTGTTTGTGAGCGGACGTGTCGACGGTTACTACGCACTGCAACAAGACTGCTTTCTGGAAGAAATAAAAACCCATCGGGGCAATGTCGCCAGAATTGGCCCTGGCCGCCGCGCGTTGCACTGGGCACAGTTAAAAGTGTATGGCGCGCTGTTTTGCCGGCGCGATAATCGCGAGTCAATCAATCTTCGCTTGACCTATTTTGAAGTGCGCAAAGAGGAAGAAACCCACGAAACGCTGGAATTTAGCGCCGACGAGCTCTGGAACTACCTTAGCGCTTTATGCCGAGACTATGCCCAGTGGGCAATAAAAGAACAGCGCCATCGCGAGCGGCGCGATCTTGCCCTCGCCGCGTTAGATTTTCCCCACGCGGATTTCCGCACAGGCCAACACGATCTATCGCGCAATGTGTATATGGCGGTTGCATCGTCAGTGCCGCTGCTCTTACAAGCCCCTACCGGCATCGGGAAAACCGTCGGGGTTTTATACCCCGCAATGAAGGCCATGCCAAAAATCGGCTTAGATCGTCTGTTCTTTTTAACCTGCCGCAATACTGGGCGCAAACTCGGGCTCGATGGCCTGAGTACGATTATTAAAGCGCAAGCCCCTGTCGACCTAGAAGCCCCGGCCAAACTAGAAGCACCACCTATTCGCGTACTTGAGCTTTCCTCTCGCGAAGCCGCCTGCGACCACCCCGACAAAGCCTGCCATGGCGACTCCTGCCCGCTGGCTAAAAACTTTTTTGACCGCTTAAGCGACGCCCGTGAAGAAGCCATTCAGCAACGCTTTTTAGATCAGTCCGCGCTCCGTGCCATTGCCCGCAACCATTCCATTTGCCGCTACTTTCTCGCCCAGGAGATGGCGCGCTGGAGCGACATTGTGGTTGGCGATGTGAATCATTACTTCGATCAATTTGCGTTACTCCACAGCCTAACCAAGCAAAATGAGTGGAAGGTTGCACCGCTAGTTGACGAAGCCCACAACCTTATCGACCGTGCGCGCGGCATGTACAGCATTGTGCTCAGCGAAGCGGAAATGCTCTACACCATCAGTAAAGCGCCAGCACCACTGCAGAAGCCGCTCGCTGATTTAGAAGACGCATGGCAAACATTAATAAAGCCCTTTTTGAGCGACACCCCAGTAGCAGACATAGAGCACCGCTACTTCTTGGCCGAGGTGCCCGAAGAGTTAAACAGCGCTTTATACGGTTTAATTGCGGCGATTACCGACTATCTAAGCGACCACCCTGCCGCTGCCGACATTCAGTATGTGCTGTTTACTGCACTCGGCTTTTTACGCCTCGCCGATGCCTTTGCGGACCATTCACTTTGCACTTTAGAATTTACCGTGTCACCCGTAGCGGGCACCATTTTACGCGGCAGTGCCAAACTCAAAATTGACAATCTAATACCCGCAGACCACTTAAAGCAGCGCTTTATTGATGCCAATAGCTGCGTGTTATTTTCGGCAACACTGTCGCCCAACCGCTACCACCAAGACCTTCTGGGCATGCCCGCCAACAGCGTTTTTAAAGACATTGAAAGCCCCTTTCAGCGCGAGCAAATTGAGCTGCGCTTTGTGACTGACATCAGCACGCGCCGCGACGACCGCTTCGCCTCACTAGAACCGATCAGCGCGCGCATCGCCGGGCAGTTTAAGGCCCAACCCGGCAACTACCTTGTCTACCTCAGCAGCTTTGAATACCTGAACGCCTTATGCGCATGCTTAAACAAATTGCACCCAGAAATTCCTACAATTCGTCAAAGTGCAGGAATGGCACCTTCCGCGCGCGAACAATTTATTGCAGACGCCAGCGACACCACAGCCAGCGTTGGCTTTGCCGTATTGGGCGGCGTGTTTTCTGAAGGTATCGACCTGCCTGGCGATAAACTAATTGGCGTGTTTGTCGCCACCTTAGGCCTACCACCCCACGACGAATTGCATGAGGTATTGCGCACCCGATTGGAAGCGCGCTATGGCGACGGCTACCGCTACACCTACCTCTACCCCGGCATGCAAAAAGTCATACAAGCGGCAGGGCGCTTAATACGCACCCCCGACGATCGCGGCGTGATAGAACTCATCGACGACCGTTTTTTACGTGAGGATATTAAAGCCATGCTGCCAAAATGGTGGTTGCACTGAGGGAATTAAAGACAGGAACTTGAAAGCGAATAGGCCAGCTAGCACTGACCTATTCGCTAGAGTATTACCTTAGACGTTTACAGGCTATCTAGCGGCAAACATTGGCCACCAAGCACCGGCACTTCGCCCGGTAGGCAAAGTTCCAAATCAGAGCCACTGCCACTACTGGTGCCGCAGGCATCCGCATTGTCGTAGGTGTCGTTGACGACTTCATTGATCCATTTTGTCACTAGATCAAATGCCCCAGCGTGCACCGTACTCCGCGCTATCGGCGGCATCCGTGCAGCCAAGGTTGTAGCTTCGGGCCCTAGGCGGTAGGGAAGAATAGACTCAGCAGCATTGCCGGGAACAATGTCATACTCACGACCGCCGCGACCTTCGGTGCCGCTGGCGGTTGGCCCTTTACAGATACCGAAGGTATCGTTCACCGCACGGAATACATCGAGGTAGAAACCCGTGTTCTGCGCCAAGCCACGAGGATTATGGCAGTGGGCACAGTTCACTTCGAGATAAGAACGTACGCGAGCTTCAACATCTTTGTCGCTGTTTGAATCAAAGCCCGAGTCACCCGGTATATTAAAGATTGGGTTGCGTTCAACAGCCTTCAGATACTGTGTATTTGAATCGACTGCCATATTGCTTGGGCAGTTTTTCATTAGGCCGGTTTCACACCAAAACACCAATTGGTTTCTGCCGTTAACCGCGTGCGCATCCATACCCGAGGCAAGAGGCGACTCGCTGCTATACGGACGGTTAAGATTCCGCGCCTTGGGGCCAATGGGCGCAGAGCCTGTTTCGGCATCGTCGTTAGCATGACAACTTTGACACTGGTTAGCGTTTGGTAAGACATAGGCGTCCGTTGAGCCTTGGTAGTGATCACCGCTATTCACATCACTGTAATCCCAGCTTGCGCTCATCACCCCACCCTGCTGGGTCAAGTAAGCGACTTTCTCACCATTTTCTTCTTTCCAAATATACTCCAGCCCATCCCAGTAATACTGGCCACCACTGGTTTCCCGTTTAATGATCAATCTCGTTTCAGCTGCGACTTCAGTTTGATTCGTCTCATTCGTAAAGGAGAAGGTTTTAGCGAGAATCGTTCCGACCGGGAATAAAATAGCCGCATTGGCATTATCGTTACCATCGCGATAAATTGCCTGCTCGCCTTTAGGAATATAAGCCACGCGATACTTGGTGGCGTAATCCGAAAACAACTTGGTGTTCATTACAAAAGGCACACCCTGACCATTGGGCAGACTGCTTGGGTCCTCTGCATCCGCAAATAAATGGTATTGATCAAGACGTGGGCAATCAACCGTATAGGCCGCCGCATTGATTTCACCGGCAGGTACCGCGGCATTACAAAGCTGGTCGATCATTGCATCCGACGGTGCAGGGTCAATTGTGCCAGAAGGCTCAAACTCTGGAATTACAATCGGCGGCAACGGCGCCATGTTACTGCCATAGGTCTCATCACAGAGGTGCGGCGTGATATCGGTATCCACAGGGAAGTTCGGAAGACTGGTCACAATATCTATGAGGTCTTCTGGGCCTTGCGGTGGCAGGTATAACAGCGCTTCTAGGCCTTCGGTGCCGTGAAAATTGGCGAAAGTAGCGCTGTCGCTGTCAAAGTTATTGCTGGGGTCTATACAGGAATACCACCACTGCGGTTTCTTGCGTTCGCCCGCTTCATTAAACTTGTAAGCATTGTATCGGCAGGAAGGATTGGGGTACTGGTTACCTGAAATAGGTTTGCCTTCGGCATCTGCAGGTACTGGGTCGCCCTTACTGTCGGTCGGGTAAGGGCAGTCGGCGTTGTATTCGTCTTCATAGCCATCCCATGCGATGTGCGCGCCGCGGTATTCACCGGTGCCAGCCACCATTTTCAAACCAATTAACATAGGAAATGCGGAGGTGACCTGCTCACCACCAGTATCGATAATAGAGGCGAAATCAGGGCTTGGTAGATCGTTACCGTTATTTTTAAAGGTGTTATTCCAAATGTGAACACCTTCGCTGTATAAATCCATACGGCGATCGCCAGGCACACCAAACAGTTTGTAGCTCGTGTGCACAATACCGGCAGTGCCATTGTCTTCAAAAATGTTATCAAAAATATCGATCTTGTCGTAACCCATGGTCAACATACCGGTACCGCGAGGTACGTTAGATACGATGCTGCCGGGTTCGGCAAAGTTGTAAGTGTTATTGTTGCGCGAGGTGTTGCGATACATACGGGTACGGCTGCCGTAACGCGTTAGGCCGTCTAAGTCATAAACCAAAAAACCGCCGGTATTACATTCCGACAAATTGTCGACATACTCACCGCCGCGCACATTCTCAATTTCAAAACCAAAGACGTTAAATGCGGCGCGACTGTTACGGATAATCGCGTTATCGGTTTGACCTACATAAATACCGGCGTCAGATGCACCTACCGACTCCACATACTCAACCAAGATATTCCGCGAGTTTACTGGGTAAACCCCATAGCGGCCCGACAACTTACTGACATTGTAATCTGGTGACGTCGTGTCCATTTCAAGGGGGTTCGGATTGTCGGGGTTGTGTCGCGCTGGATCGGTACAGGCAACCTGCAACTTAGTTTTATAATTTGCCGCCGTTATGGTGTCTTCGTTGGCCGTGTTGCGCCCGCTAGACCAAAATGCACGAACCCGGCGTAGAGTCCCGTGATCAACACCCTGTAGCTTGAAAGCATCACCCGGCGAATCCAGCACCGTCAAATCTTCAACGGTAATGCCGCGCACCGTAGTCGCAAGAAAGCCTTCCTGCGAGCCGCTATTTTTGAACGACAGTACCGTTTTATCCATACCCTGGCCTTTAACGAGGATATCTTCTGTACCGGATATCTGGATGCCCGAGGTCAGTTCATAATAGCCCTCACCAAATTCAATGACATCCTTGGGTTTGGCGCTGATCATCGCCAACACCATCTCAGTGGTCGCATTCGGCCCGTTTGCGATGAAGAAAGTACGTCCCTGCCCGTCCTCGACACCGGGGTTACCGCCCGTGTCTGGATTACCCGGATTCGAGCCAGTGTTCGATTTAGCGCTATTACCGCCACCACAAGCTGCAAGGATTAGCACCAGCAGTAATAGTAAATAGTGAGATAAGGGTCTTTGCTTGAATTTCAACATAACATTCCATCTGCGACGTCTGTGAACTATTGAGCGGCCTGCCGCTATCAAGCAATTATGCTACCTTGTAAAGAATTAGGTACAATGCGGAAACGTGTCTTAAACGGGTTAATTTGTGACAAACAGCTCATTAGCTATCACCGCCCACGCTCAGTGGGCCAACATGGTCGCCAATGTTACCGCTGCGGCCTGCGGCTTTGATCGCGAGCAGTTATTCAAGGAAGCTGGTATTCCGTTATCCGCCTGGGACTCAGTGAACCGGGTGAACCAAGAGGAACTCACTGCGCTGTGGAAGTTAGCACAGCAATTAACTGGCCGGGTCGATCTTGGTCTCGATGTATTAGACCATTTCCACTTTAGAACCATTGGTTCTCTGGCCTTTAAGATGATGGTCGCCAAGACATTTCGGCAATCCATTCTAGAAGCACTCGATCAAATATCTTTGGTCAGCGAAGTGTGGAAGTTTTCACTTACGGAAGAACGCGGTTTAGGCGTAATGCGATTTCGCCTTGCAACCCCCAATTTAGAGGTTACCCATTACTCGTATGATGCCTTTATCTGCGCCTGTGTTCGGGTTTTGCAAGACTGTTTCCCAAGCAACACCTATAAATACGCTGAAATCTGGTTTGCGCACCCAGACTTTGGCCTAAAAGAAAAATATGAGTCAAAGCTGAACGCCCGTTGTCGGTTTAACTGCAAGGAATACGCACTGTGCCTAGACGGAAAACTGCTAGACCTTCCCCTGCAGTCAGCTGACCCCCAACTCTACGAATCTCTTGATACCAGCCTTGACCACCAAGTTCGCACACTCAACAGCCAAAGTGCCATAATCGAAAAAGCCATACTAAAATTGATCGACGAAGGGGTAGCACCATCGCGTCATACCGTATCCGCTAAGCTCGAGATCGGTGAACGCACACTGCTACGTCGACTGAAAGATGAGAACCTCACCTATAAAGAGGTCCAGGAACAAGTCTTTGAAAAGCTCACACTCCGCCGGTTACAGCGGGGTGAAGCAATGGAGTCGATTGCAGAAAAGCTGGGCTACTCCGATGCAAAATCCCTTGGAAAAATGCTTAAACGACGCACCGGTTTAGGCATTCGCCAGCTGCGGCAGTCGACTTAAAAAAACGAATAGCCGCTTAGCACCGCAGCCGACCTTGCCCTCGCCATTACACCCACTGATCCACATAGGCTGCCTATAAACGGCTAAACGAAGGTCCTAATAGGATATAATTGCCATTCCATGGTCAGAGTTCTAAGGAATATCCCTAGCCACCGCAAGCGATGAGCATCCAACCGACATATGATTGAGCACACCTACCAACTTGTTTTTATCGGCGCCGCGCTATTCCTGTTTGCGGTGTTTGCCAGCATCATCTCCCGCCGGCTAGGGGCTCCACTACTGCTTATATTCCTGCTGCTCGGTATGTTGGCAGGCGAAGATGGTATCGGCGGCATTCGCTTTGATGACATCGACACCGCGTTCTTAATTGGTAACCTCGCACTCGCCATTATCATCTTCGATGGCGGGCTCGGCACGCGCATGGATACATTTCGCAGCAGCTTACGGCCAGCGCTCTCCTTAGCCACGGTGGGCGTATTTCTCACGGCCGGAATAACCGGCGCAGCCGCATGCTATATCCTTGACCTGCCTTGGCAAGAGGGCTTGTTGATTGGTGCAATTGTTGGCTCAACCGACGCCGCCGCAGTATTCGGGCTTATCAAAAATGCTGGGCTAAATCTAAAAGATCGCACCGGCGCCACCTTAGAGATTGAATCCGGGTCAAATGACCCTATGGCTATCTTCCTGACCATCACGCTCGTTGAAGCGCTAAGCAGTCCTGCCGGTTTAAGTGGCTGGCTGCTGGTAGGCGAGCTCGTAAAGCAAATGGGGCTCGGCCTACTCTTTGGCGTAATTGGCGGTTACGTCATCCCTGCCGCGCTGCGCAAAGTAACACTGCCGGTGTCACTGTACCCCTTAATGGTTTTTGCCGCCGCGCTCACCTTGTTTGGCGGCACCAGTTTTAGCGGGGGCAGTGGTTTTCTTGCCATTTACATCGCTGGTGTCATGACCGGCACCACCTCTTTTTTGTATATGAATGACATACGACGTTTTCACGATGGCATCGCCTGGTTAAGTCAAATTGGCATGTTCCTTATGCTAGGTCTCTTGGTAACGCCAAGTCTGCTCCCCCCCATCATCATTCCGGCACTTATTATTGCCGGTATTCTCATTTTCGTCGCTCGACCGCTGGCGGTTGCGGTATCACTACTACCTTTCCGATTTCCGTGGCGAGATCAGGTGTTTGTTAGTTGGTGCGGACTACGTGGCGCAGTACCGATCATCCTCGCCCTATTCCCCTCGCTCGCTGGCTTAGAGAACGCACGCACCTACTTTGAGCTGGTCTTCTTTGTCGTACTTACCTCACTGGTCATCCAAGGCTGGACAATTGCACCAATGGCCCGCTGGTTGAAAGTCGACTTGCCCGTGGCACTGAAACTACCCAGTTTTAAAAGTACCCATTTACCCAGCAACCCCCACAAAGACCTTGTGGTATATCAGGTTGTTGCTGGTAGCAGCGTGATTGGCAAATCGATCTATCAGCTGGTTTTGCCTAACAGCGCGCTGGTAGTCGCGCTCATTCGCGATGAAATCCCACTTAACTCAAAGGCAGAAAACAAGCTTCAGGAAAGCGATCAAGTGGTCATCGTTGCCACTACCGGCATTGCCGAAAAATTAGCTGAGTTATTCTCGCCGACCCTTTCGCGCATGCCGTCAAAACTATCGTCCAACTTTTTCGGAGATTTTACGATTCGCCCAGACAGCGAATTGGGCGATTTGGCGCTCCTTTATAACTTTGACATACCCGATGAATTGAAACACCTCACCGTGGGCGAACACATTAAACGTAAGTTTAGGGGGCGGCCCGTGGTTGGCGACGCACTGACCTTCCCACAGCTTAAACTGACAGTGAAGGAACTAAAGGATGGCGAGATTTCTTTGATCGGCCTCAAGCTCACTCCAGCCCCCTGAATGAAAAATTCGCGTCGCCGAGTACGCTAGTAAGGTTGCGCTGATGTACGACTCTAATGGGGTAAAGCCATATTTCAGGCATAAAAAAACCCAGACCAAAGGCCTAGGTTTTTTATATAAGCCAGAGACTTATGTTTAACGCGCCCGGCACGATGCAAACGTGTGACCGCCGTTCGTACCATTAGCTGGATACAGTATCGTCACCTACACTAAATTATTCTAAATCAATAAGTTAACCTTAATTTAGCGCGGCAATTAACCTAAGTTTATTCATTCAAAAATATTCAAAAACGGGGCTTTATTGCCGCAAGTCAGCAGTGATCAAAAGCCCATTTCAATGCAATTACCGAGGGGTACTTTACCTACCCCGGTACAGCGACAAGCCGCTGCACCGGGGCTGCAGGGTTACCAGCGATAGCTGGCTTGCAGCGCAAAAGTACGTGGGTTATTGACCAAACCGTGATGGGTCGTCGCCCCGGTGATGGTTTTCGCGGTCGGCGCATCAACGCCGTAGAGCACAACCAACTCATCGCTAAGGTTTTTACCCAGCAATGCCACTTCCCACTCACCGTCTATTGACGACAGGGCAACTCGACCATTGAAGGTTTGGTAGGCGTCCTGCTTAATGCGATCATCCAAATTCGGCGAGGGGTGATAGTCGTCAGTGAAAATCACATCAATATTCGCGCGCAGCATCAGTGCGTTACCCAGCGGGCGCTCGTAGGCCAGCATCAAATTACCGGAATAGTCAGCAACGTATTGGTTAGTCTTGCCACTGTAGTCACAGTTAATGCCATTGGCATTGTCAGGCGTCTGATCCTGAATACAGGTGCCAAGCTGGTGGTCCTGAAACTCGAAGTCAAGGAAAGCCAGGCCGCCAGCCAATATCAGGTTTTCGGTCAGGGCCATACGGCCGTCCAGTTCAATACCCTGAGAAACAGCGCTGGCCGCATTACCCACATTAAAACCCAAGGTGCCGTCGAAGACACTGACCTGCAGGTTATCGAACTCGGTGCGGAACAGCGCCGCATTTAGCTCGGCAGCGCCTTCGAGAAGGGTGCTTTTCAGACCCAGCTCAAAGCTAAGCGCTTCCTCTTCCTCAAACTCAAAGCTACCAATCAACACTTGCTGATTAGTACCTGTAGGCGCATTGGGGTTAATCGGCGTAGGGTCTGCGCTAGGCGACGCATTGGAGCGCGCGTCAAAACCGCCTGACTTGTAACCACGGCTGGCGGAGAAGTAGCTCATTAAGTTATCAGTGGCATCCCACTGCAAGTTGATCAGCGGTGCGAACTGTACTTCTTCGCGCTCACCTTTCAGGTCGTGACGTTCGGCGGCAAAACTGACCGCAGCAGCGGTGTCGATTTCACCCAGTGGCTGAATTGTCCCATCCTCAAAGCCAAATTCGAGTTTGCGCGCACCTTCTTTATTTTCCCAAGTCAGGCGACCACCGAGGGTCAGACGGAAGGTATCCGCCATATTCCAGGTTGCCTGCATAAAGGTTGAGGCGATGCTTGATTCGCTATTGAAGTTACGCGGTGTACGGATGCCACGGAGCGCGTTACCGGCATCACCAATACCTAGCAGTTCAAAGCCACTGGAGCCGTCAGCGCCGGGATCAGCATCACCACGGGCGCCACCTTCGAGCAGGTCAGCGGCGTTAACCAGTTGTGGAATAATGTCGGAGGGAAGATAGAGCGAGTCGAAAAAGTCCAGCTCGCTGTATTGGAAATAGGCACCCGCAATATACTCAAAGGTTCCGCCGGCTGGGGAGATCCAGCGGAATTCTTGGCTGAACTGCTGGTACTCTTCTTGAAACTCAACTTGGAACAGCGGCGCACCGGTGAAGTCGCAGTCACAGTCTTCATCGTACTCATAACCCATAATGCCGGTGATCGAGGTGAATTGGTGATCGTCGCGGTACCAGTCGACATTGGCTGTAAAGTTATAGGTGTCGTTATTGCTGTAGTCGCCGTTGCTGTGGCGTTTGCGATCAGCGGTATTGTTCAGGACGCCCTCATCGGAGTCGATATCGATAATCGAGCCGCTGGGCTGAAGCTGTAGAAAATTCAACACCGGCGCCGGTAGCAAGCCGGTCAATGCCGCCAAACCGCCGGCGTCCGGGAATGTTGTGCGATCCATGATCTCACCGTAGGTGCGACCTTGGAACAAGAAGACATCGGAGTCAGACGCGTAATTGGTAATAATTTCAGAGTTGCGACCGACCACATCGAAGCTACCCGCCTCGATTTTAAACTTGGCCGTGACACTGTCGCTGACATCCCAGCCGAGCTTAATGCGGAAGGTTTCTTCGCCGCGCTGAGCTTCGTCGCGATCCAACACCAAGTTTTCCAAAAAGCCGTCTAGCTCGCGCTTGCGCACTGCAAAGCGGTAGCCCAAACGATCATTGATCGGGCCGCTAACCACCAAATCGATAATACGCTCGTTCTGTTCAGGCTCATACGTGACCTGAACGTTGCCTTCTGCGTATTCACTTGGGTTAGCGGTTTGGATACTGATGGCGCCAGCAATACTGTTTTTACCCAACAGGATGTTCTGCGGGCCGCGCAGAACTTCTACTCGAGACAAATCGAGGAAGGGCGCACGTGCCAACTGGGCGCGACCGTAAGCAATACCATCAACGTACATACCCACTGATTGCTCAAAGCCTTGGTTTTCACCTGAGCCTATGCCGCGAATATAAATATCAGTACCAATGCCGGATTCCGACATAGTGAAGTTGGGTACATAGGCCTGCAGGTCCTCAATTTTAGCAATACCCGCCTCCATCATTTTCTCGCCACCAATGGCGCTAACCGAAACCGGCACATCCTGCAGGCTTTGCGCACGTAGCTGGGCCGTAACGACAACTTCTTCAAGCATTGGCGCGGCATGTGCAAGGCTACCAAGTAAGCTCAATGGCAGTAGGGAAGATAAGGGATTAATTCTTTTTTTCATTTTGATCCTCATTTTTCTAGAAGGAAACAAGAGCATAGCCCTAGGCATAAACTTGGGCAGATTATTTGTTATGTAAGTTGGGCTACTCTTTAAGGTAGCCTACACAGCTCCGTTTACGATGATATCACTCTAAAAACTGTTCATTGAATATTTCTCACGGTGGATTCTGTGAGTAATAGCTTGTTGAGGCATTGGCCACTACGTATTTTTTAACGAGTTTTTCGGTCAATGAGAAGAAATCACTGCCAAAGATCGATAATAACGCCCATATTCGCAGCTCGTAACCGTCTGGTGATGCCATCTTGAATCAGGGCTGCCAATTGTGTGGGCGCAGCTCACCACTATTTGCGGCACGATGCTACGGCATTTGTCCCCATGACGTATTTCAGATAGATCTGCGAATCGTACCCATTGATAGGCGCTTCAGGCCCTTCTAATTAACAGGGTCTGATGAGCGTCATCCCCTGTTAATGGGATAGAGCCGAGGTCTGCGACCACATAGTAGCGTCTACAGCCATCCGGACTATGGACCCAGGGGGTCAAATTTTAGCGTTATGAAAATCGAATAGTCACGGTTTGGGCACAGCCAAATTTCAGGCATAAAAAGTCAGTTCAAATACCTTAATTTTATTATATAAGTCAAAGACTTATGCTTGGCGCCCGGCACGACCCGCATGTGCGACCACCTGTTCATAGCCTAAGTTAGATTGTTCATCTCCATTTACCTAAACTGACAATCAACGGCTTAAGATAAATCCAATACGGCTATTAACGCAACATTACCAAAATGGGCGCACGTTGGGCACGCCTAAAAACCTAGAGTTTAACCGCACCCGACAATTTGGCCAGCCACAATTAAAGCTAGCGATGTCGTTTACCTAGCCAATCAACACTTACTGTCCGAAAAAGCAGGTAAATATGTCTTCACGCAAATCAACCCGCACTATTAATTAACGTTCAATGAGAGACCTAAATAGTCGTCATTTTGGGGCCTTCATAATTATACCAACTACATAAGCGTTATTTTCAGCAAAGTAGATAATCGCCAAATAGTGTTATTTTTGTGCCGACATGAATGCGTCGACCGAAAGAAATTACGGAAATCTTGAGAAAAACCCGCCATAGGCGCGAAAAGTAATACGGGGCAATAAACCTGGCAGGCAGCACGGCCCCCCCTAGCCCAAGCTATCACCCACATTGACAATTTTAATGGTGCTCGTGTCATCATGAACGTTGCTGTAATCCCCATTTGAGAAAATCACCCAATCACCGCTGCTCCCACCATCACTCGACAGGTTCGCATCAAGCATAAAGAGTTGACCGTTTTCAAGCTCTACCGGTCCAGCGGCAAAACGCGATATCCGCACTTTAGGCCCCTGCAAATCGCCAAGCACAGCTACACTGCGGCGATGCTGTTTAGCCAGTGCCGGCACCTTCTTCTGGTCGACATCGGTGGTCAACTGGACAGCCGTGCTCTCCACTCCGCCCCGATGTAAGCCTACGTCAATTTCAATATTAACCAACAGCCTAGTACCTAAGCCCTTAGCTAGGACCAAATATCCTTGCAAGCGCCCAGCAGAATCGATAGTGCTTTTCAGCCTGCTTTAGGCTAGATTTAACGAGGTCAAGGTTTTGATCAAAGCGATCGAGGTCTATCACCATAACTGACCGCTTCGGCCCATGCATTTTCAGTTCTCGATTAAGGCTTCGAAAGTACTCTGTGTACGGGGCCCCATTATCGCGTGACCGACTAAGGCCAATCGCACCAATATGCCACGGATAGCAGTTGACGTCGCTTCATATCAGCATACCAGTAACTTTTCCGGGGGCTGTACCGAATACTTGTTTGTTTACAAGATCCGACCCATCACTTCTCGATAATCGAGTAGTATTTAATCCAAAATATTTCGGCATAGTGACGATTTCTATCTATAGTATAATGCACCGACCTCCGCGAGTATTGACCATAACGCTCGGGGAATTGACTGCAATGACCGCAAGTGCTATAAATTCGATAAAGCCCGCGACATATAGTGCGCCTTTCGGATTCACCTAAAATAAATATAAGCTATAGAATTATATTAAAATAATACTCACATCGGCCCAGCCGTGAAGAAATCAGAGCGTCGTCCCTAAACAGCAGACAGTAAAGGCCCTATATCGCTCAGCTAAGGCAACGAAGATCGAGCACAACAAGCCCACTACGCATATTCTGAATATTGTATAAGGTGATTGTTTTGGTCAATATTCAAACCAACAAAAGCGAACCACGTACGAATGCAACGGCCTGCTCGGCAGATGCGAGCGCCCCCTCAATGCAAGCGCCGTTGAGATAATCTCCGGCAAACGCCAAACCCGGCTTTTGCAGTTTGCGGAACTCGACGATTTCCCCATACCGTCCTACGCCGAACTCAGGAATCGCCTCTTCCCGCATGGCCAAATGCAGTGGCGTGGCATGCGCCGGAAGGCTTGGATAAAATGCGACAGCGCGAGCCCAGGCATCTGCATAAATAGTAGCTTCTGGCTGGCCAGCGTATTCCTGCGACGCTTCAGACGAGAAATACAAACTAATAATTTCTTTCCCTTCTGCACGCAGCGCGGGGTAACGCTCGCCACACAAACCAACGGCAACGATATCGCGTTTTCCGGGACCAGCAGGCACCGCCATGCTCACTGGATGAGCCTCTTCTCTATCGATTAAGTAGGCCACATGCAAATTGGCACAGTAGCGCTGGCTCTCAAGAAATTCGCGCTGACCCTGACAATAACGCGACGCGGGTAAATCCTTGCACAGCGCCGCGGCAACACTCGCCGTGGTCGCACATATCACCGCATCAAAAATTTCTTCGTGATCGCCGTCGGCATCGCGCCACGCTAACTTTGTACTTCCGGTGTTGTCCTGCAGGGTTTGTACTTCTGCACCAAAATATGAAGGAACACCAGACAGCAAGGCACGTGATAATTGATCAATACCTTCAGGAAAACTATAAAACCCCGCACCAGCGGAGTTAGACATCATGCCAATAAACATCGCGCGTGACACCTGCTCTGATGGCAGAAACCAAAAGGGCTCAATAGTCTGCCGTATAAAGCTGTGGTAGGCCCGCTCGCCCACTTGCTGACATGCGTCGTCAGCCACGCTGCGATCGTCTAGCTGACGCAATGACTCTGGCGACACCCAGTCCAAATGCCTACGTTGCGAATTTATTTTCGCCAGATAAATAGCCAAACGCCATTTATCACCCCAACCTAGGGTCGGCAATCGCATGGACGACCATGCCGACGACCAAAGACTCGTGGCATTGAACCGCGCGATCCTCTCAGGCGAGACGAAATCGATCTGCCGGCTTAAACGGTGCACCCCGCTCTCTAACCCCAATTCAGGCAGTAATTTTAAGAGTCGCGCGTAGAAACTGGTAAAGAAAGCGGCACCGCTATCCAGCACCAAACCGCGCTCTGGATCTCGCCAACTACTCGCACGCCCCCCGGGCTCAGCCGCTTTCTCAAAGACTTGTACGCTATAGCCCGCCTGCTGTAATAAGCGCGCTGACATTGCGCCGGACACACCCGCACCAATTATTGCAATTTTACCTTTATTCATAATACATCTCGTCGAAGCACCCGCCGTGGTGCATATATTTAAGGCGTTGAGGTGACACTCACCGCGTAATCACCGACCACTGTCACTTGTACTAAATATCCACCGGGAACATCTTTAACAACGGGCGTTGCGCCGCCCTTTATCTGAGGCTTGCCAATACGTTTGGGCAGCCAAAGTTCAAGTGTGCCTGGGGCGTCTGTTGTGCCACTTACCTCAACCGCGCCGGAATCGATGTCTGCCACAAGTGACACTAAGCGTCCCGGCGCAGCACGTGGATAAGCTCGTGAAAGCGTTCGCGCGTACTCCGGCACCATTCCCAATTCAATGTCACCGGGACAACCGTTGATTAGCAATGCCAACTGGTCACCCGGAATATCACCGCCGGATTCATTAAGTGAATGCGGATCACCGCAGGCCTGACGCCATACCCACCACGCGCCACCGATAAGATACTCGTCTTCAAAGCGCGCATATTCTCTGAGCTTAGCGTCGTTGTTTTCTGGATCGCCAAACCAGCCCCACTCACCTGACCAAAACGCCGTACCCAGTGAACGAGCCGCCGCATCCGCAAGCTGATAGCCTTGCTCAATACTCAGTGGAAAAACCGAAATGGAATCAGCATAAAGGTGGGGAGCAAACACAATATTGCTGTCTGCCGTAAAGCCATTGCGCGGTGGAAGTGTGGCACCGAATGCCGACCAATCTACGGTGGGTTCGAAAAAAACGATGTGCGAAAAACCGCCAACAACCCCAGCCTCCGCAGCCCGAATCGCCTCTATGGCGCGATCATAAAAGCTACCGGATAAGAACAACTCTGACACGCCCAATAAAAATCCGGGGTGCGGTTCATTCAAAAGGTCGTAACCAGCCACTGCCGGATTGGCCGCAAACTCTGCGGCAAATCTAGCCCAAGTCTCCACTAAGGCGCTTTGAATACCGTCGCGGTCTAACCAAAAATTTGTAAAGGCTTGCGTAACCGCAGGAGACAATTCCCGCAGAGCCACTCGGCAGGTCGAGAGCCCGTCAGTAATCGTCGCCCAAGCCGGCGCACCATCCCAACCTATTGCTGGCTGCAACGGCGGCAGACACACCTCATCCGCGCCGGTCGCAATGTACTTGCCCCAAGCGTCTTGATGCATATCTAGCACAACATATAAGCCCTGTTGCGCTGCCGCATTCACTTGCTCACGAATTTTCTCAATATACGCCTGATTCAATTCCCCACGCGTAGGCTCAAGAAGGGACCAGTGCACGATCATCCGCACCACGTTAAATCCCAAGCTCGCTATCCTCGCGAAGTCATCCGGTCTGGGTTCAACTGCCGCAGGCAAGTCAGGGTGCGCCTGATAATAGTCGCCTAATGACGTGTAGTTAACCCCGCGCAGCAAAACCTCGCGGTTAAACTCGTCATAGATTCCCGCTCGCTCGCCCGTTTCGGCGTGCAGCCGAGGCAGTGTTTCACTAATATTATTTTGCTTATCTGACGACGGCTCATAGCAGGCCACCAATACCAAGGCCGTAAACAAGCTCGCCAATTTGGTTATTTTCATCATGACGCAACTCTAAACACGAGCTGCAATCATAAAGATCTAAGACTGGCAGTCATTACCCAATAAAGTCATGACCATTGTTCAATTCGGACAGCATGGAATCCCGGTATTCACCCGGTGTCATACCGGTCCAGGTTTTGAATTTACGGAAAAACGATGCGGTTTCGATATAGCCCAGCGCCTGCGCAATATCGGTAAGTGAATGCTCCGGATCAGCCAAATATTGCATAGCTTGTTTCTGCCTAAGCTCGTCGAGTATTTGCTGATAATGGGTGCCCTCACGACGAAGATAACGTTGCAACGTTCTCTCGCTCATATCGAGGCGAGCAGCCACCTCCGACTTATTAATAACCCCGATCTGCAATTGTCGACGCAATTCCACTTGTACCAAGCCAGTCCAACTTTGCGCATTTGCATCAAGCCCTAACAATTGTTTTTGCGCATGGTTTTCAAGAGCTGTTAACAAAGCCGCATCGGGCTGACGAAGCGGCAGTGCCAGTATTTCCTCGTCAACGACTATCCCGCTTTTGGGCTGATCGAAGTAAACCGAACAGCCAAAAACGTGCTCATAGTCAGTATTACTGACGCCATCCGGCAATGCATGCTCAAATAGCACTTTACAAGGAGGATGCTTCGAGTCCGCAACCCATTGGCCAAATGAAAACCACGACGCAAGCACGTTCTCTACCATGTGACGCTTGGCCAACGGGTCCCTCAGGTGTGCCTGCCAACTCATACATATCTGCCCGTCCAGCGGCTCGATATGGCTGGTACCCAACTCACCAATCAATTTTTCATAACTGACGACCCGAGCCATTGCGTCGCCGACAGAGGCGCTATTAATTAGAATGTAACCCAGCACCGTCCAGGCATCCGGCTGTACTATCAATCCTGCATTCAAACCAAACAATCTATCCCCAGACAAGCTGACGAGTTCCAGCATCAGGCGCTCATGCGTTTTCGATGGCAGCCGAAGTTGCGAATTTTGAATATCTTGTTGCTGCAGCCCTAGCGCAGCTAGCGCGGACTCGGTGTCGACACCATATTGCCGAACGGCATGCACATACCTTAGCAACGCAGAGGCCGAGGCCTCTCGCTCAACGCCGGTATCATCTCGGTCGACACGGTTCATATGTAGGGTCATAACGGCCACTATAATTTTTATATAAGGCCTAATTTACACCTAAGGGCGATCATTTGCCTATGTAGCAAACCATTTACAGCCAAAACTACATGTAAATATGGCAACCAGTGCATCCACCACACTGCTCTGCAGCCCATATCACAATCTGCACTGGCCATCCATCACCGCCTCCTCTAGCCCCAAGAAAGCTGAGAACGCTGCCACACAAATACCGCATCGCTCACCTCAGGATGACTCCATCGCGCAAGGGGCAGATAAAACACCCTTGTCCGAATTGAACAATAGGCCTGACTCAATCCGGTAATGACAGAAAATCACATCCGCGTACCATTCAATCTCTTCAAGAGGGAGCGACAATGGCCAAGACCGGTGTAATTGCAATCCTGCTCCTGACAATTTTCTCGTCAGGCTGCAACATTAACAATAGTAATAAAAATAGCGATGACACGGTGCCTTCCGCACCACGCGCGGCCAAAACTCCAACGCTGCCACTTGGTCAGAGCAACGGCTGGATAAGCGATGCAGACGGTCGTGTTGTTATATTCCATGGTTTTAACATGGTAGCCAAGGAGCCCCCTTATACACTCGAATCTGTCGGCTTTGACGAAGACGACGGCGAGTTCCTTGCTCGCAACGGCTTCAACGCCGTACGTTTAGGTTTCATGTGGAAAGCTTCTGAACCAGAACCAGGGCAATTCAATGACGCCTACCTGAGCAGTATTGAGCGCACCGTTCAAGCCATTGGGCAGCACGGTGTTATGAGTCTTTTGGACTTTCATCAAGACGCCTACAACGAAGCTGTTGAAGGTCAGGGATTTCCGGATTGGATGGTATTTGACGATAGCGTTCCTTGGATTCCAGGCATACCCAAAGAAGCACAACTCAAGTACCAACGCGTTTGGGATAATTTCTGGGGAAATATTCAGGGCGTGAACAACACCGCACTGTGGGATCATTTTGCGGCTTTTTGGCAGCATGTCGCACAGCGCTTTCGCGACAATCCTAATATTCTAGGCTACGACCTAATGAACGAGCCCTGGCCCGGCCTCCAAACGCCACTTTGCTTGAACCCCATTTTTTGTCCGCATAACAGCACACTCAGCGAATTTTACGAACACGTCATTCCAATGATCCGCGAGCAAGATTCAAGCACCCCCCTCTATTATGAAGGCAGTCTATTGGCCGGCGGCGGGATGGCAATTGATATACCAGTGAGTGAAACAAATGCGGTCCTTTCATTTCACAACTACTGCATACTTACCGTGGTAGGTGCAATCGCGGGCCTGCCTTCATCACCAGAACTAACTGGCTTAACTTGCCCAGAGTTCGAAACCCTCACTTTTGACAACGCCAGCACACAAGCTCAGAACCAGGGCCACCCAGCGGTATTAACCGAATTCGGATCTGTACCCGATCTCGACGCCGTAAACAGTGTTGCCCAACAGGCCGACGAATATCGCTTAGGCTGGATGCATTGGACCTATTTCAACACAGGTACGACTAACTTCCCTGGCACGCCGAGCTTGGTATTCGATCCCACGCAACCGCCTATTGGCGACAACGTCAATACAAGTCTGCTCGAAACACTTGCTCGACCCTATCCACAAATAGTTGCCGGCACGCCTCTCAATTGGAGCTTTGACACAGACAGCAAAGTATTTGAAATGAGCTATTCACCCAAGCGAGTAGATGGCACAGGACAATTTTCTGGTGACGCTGAATCGATTGTTTTCGTCCCAGAGATCCAATATCCCCAAGGCTACACAGTAAACATAAGCGGCGGCACCCTGCGATCTCCAGCAAACGCTCGTCAACTTGTGATCGCAGCCAATAACGGTGCGGAGAATGTCTCCGTAAGCATTAGTCCAGGACATTGAGTAGCAACGATAAAGTATAAAAAGTGAATATTGACCGGTCGGCGCGAGACATTGCACCGCAATTCTCTGCAGCCATTAGCTTAATGATTTTCAAAAAAATACCAACAAGGAATAACTATGCTTTACCGCAACCTATGGGGTAGCGCATTGGCGCTAGCCTTGGTCCCAGCAACTGGACTTGCCGCCAGCGAAGAACCACGCGCAAAACTCGAAGAAGTCATCGTTACGGCTCAAAAACAAAAACAAAGTTTGCAAGATGTGCCTATCGCCGTTGCTGCAGTAGATGGTGCAAAAATACGGGACGCCGGTATAAAACGTATAGAAGAACTTGCCGCCTATATTCCTAATTTCAAAATGACTGCAACCGCACAGGGAAATGCGATCTATATTCGCGGCGTTGGCGCTGGGGACAACCGCGGATTTGAGCAGTCTGTTGGCATGTTTATTGACGGCATCTATGCCGGGCGCGGCCAACAATTTCAAACTCCATTTCTTGATATTGCTTTGGTCGAGGTATTAAAAGGTCCCCAAGGTACACTCTTCGGCAAAAACACAATTTCCGGCGCGGTGAACATCACCACCAACCGCCCGTCTGAGGAGTTTAGCGGCGAGCTTGGCTATCAGAGCAATCCAGAGTTAGGTGCAACCGAGGTCACCGCCATACTGAACACACCGATAGGTGAATATTTTTCAGCACGCGTTGCATATAAGCGACTGGAAGAATCTGGCTACCTCGAGAACTTTGTCACTGACCAGGAAGAGACGCCCAAAGCAGATGAATCCGTACGTTTAGCGCTACGCTGGGACGCAAGTGAAAAGCTTGAGGCAAACCTCAAGGTTGAAAAATCAGACTTTGGCGTACAGGGATCAACATTCCAAGTAACGGATAAAACGGGTACGTTTAACTTATACCAATCAAATATTATTTTGCCAATCGACCTCCCGATATCACTACTAGTACCCCTCCTATCGTTTAACTTAGAAGATGAAATTGACCCACGTGAAGATGGCAAATTCGATCGTCGCAAGTCTGATCGGCAATTTGCGTGGCAGCCAGCAATGGCGCAAAACAATAGCGAAGCCGCGGTATTCACCCTTGATTACGAACTCTCCGACACCCTTACAATAACCAGCATTACCGGCTACTCGCAGTTTGATTTCCATTTTAATTTAGACGCCGACTTTACCGATTTAGAACTTATCGGCACTGAAAATGGCGAAGAGTTTAAACAGCTCAGTCAGGAATTGCGCATAACCGGTAGCGCAGGCGAAAAAATTGATTATATCGCGGGGGTTTACCTGCACACCCAAGATCTAAAAAGTACACTCTGGCTCAACTTAGACTTTGCGGCGCTTGGTATTCCCAGCGCCATACCCCTGCCGGGACAAAGCATTTCCTTACCTTCGCAATTGGCGACCTACACGGAGTTTACGCAGACAGCCGATAGCGCCGCCGTGTTTGGCCAAGCAACTTGGAATATCACTGAATCGTTTAGTGCAACCCTTGGCCTGCGCTGGGGCCAGGATGAAAAACGCGCGGATAAGTTTTTGGATGTCGCCGAATTTCGTACCAAAGAACGCACGGTAAATCCACTTCACGCGATAATCGCTGGATCTTTAAATAATTCAGAAAACCACAATATAGCTAGCTCTCGCAAGGTCGACAATGTGTCGCCAGCATTAAACATCCAGTGGTATGCGACACAAGATACGATGACTTACTTCCGTTACGCCAAAGGCTTTAAGGACGGCGGATTCAATGCCAGCGATACCACCGCGAGCTTAGAAGCCTTTTCTTTTGAAGATGAAGAAGCCGACACCTTTGAGCTGGGCCTAAAATCAAGCTTACTCGACGGCGCGGCAACATTTAATGCGGCATTGTTCTACACCGAATTCATGAACCGCCAAGTCAGCAACTTTACCTTGACCGGCTTTGTGGTGGGCAACGCGGCGGAATCTATCACTCAGGGCGTTGAAACCGATTTCCGCTTAGCTCTGAGCCAGAACCTAACCGTCGGCGCATCAATGGCATTTTTGGATTCTTACTTCACCTCATTCGTCGATGGACCATGTACTGCCATGCAGACTGACGCCGCATTCGCTGCAGGTAACAGCAGCTGTACGCAGGATCTTAGTGGTGCAGGAGGCGATTATGCACCAGAAATAACCGCGAGCTTAACCGCACAATACCTACAACCCATCGGCGACGCGATGGAATTAGGTATTCAACTAGACCTCAATTACAGCGATGAATACTACTACGCCCAGGATCGAGACGACGCGGACATGCAAGAAGCGTATTACAAGATCAATGGCCGAATATCTTTATCGCACCTGGGACAGGGATGGGAACTAGGCTTAATCGCTAAAAACCTAACTAACGAGTTAACTCGCTCCACCGGCAGTGACATTCCCCTGTTCGTTGGCGCGCACGTTGCTGCCACAGAGCCGCCACGCAACGTATCACTTGAAGGCATACTTCGATTTTAAATATCAGGTTAAATCTAGCCCGATATTTAAACCGAGTTTTTATCGGAGCAAAATTTTCGACATTTGAATCGGCGCCATGTGGTAAAGCCAAACGGCATAGCTACGAACTCACCAGTCGTTCGAGCGCGAACAACCGTTTCTCCGCCATGCCAGCCACGAGTTGCACTCACTTATTGCGACGATTAGCGGTAATATTAAACTATTGAAAAAAATTCATCCTAAGCCAGAAGCCAATGAGCAGCGCATTGACCGCGCCAGTGCCAGCATGCGCTACCTCACCGAAACATTATTGTGGCTGAGTTGAGAGAACACCTCACAGCCCTCAAAACAAGAAAATCGCCTTTGGCCTAGGTTTAGATTTAAATCCAAAAGCTCGCAGAGCGCTTCAAGTGGAAATATCGAAATACGACTACAGAGCAAGGTCACGAAGCAAAAATAAAATCTCCAACCCAAAGGCTCCCTGAGTCTCTGCCTACATTCTGCTGCCAGAAAGGAAAAGGTTCAACCACGGCACCTCAATAGAGAACGGTAAGCCCCCCATTTAGCATCGCGCACTGCCTCGTGCGCATAGGCATAGCCAGCCGACAAAACAAGGGTAGAATTCGCGACTACCGAAAGTGCCGCGTTCATATTTTGACAGCGAACGCGGCTATTCCACTCATGTCCGAGCCGATTTGACTCGATATCCTCAATACACCGCCCCGCGCGACGACCACTTACCTGAATATGTTCCAAACTAAGGAATTTTTACAAATTTAAACTCGCACTCTAGGCCAACACTGGTTGGCCCTTGCGCGCAACCACAACCAAGTCATCGTCTTGCAGCTTACTATTAAGCACACTACCCGACAGCGGTTGTAAAATGTCGATCGCGATTTCTAAGGGGCTCGTCACAATAACCGGCAACACCACCGGCTCACGCGCGCCAATGGTAAAACGACTCTCAGAAAGCGCCGGATCAAAGGGGGAAAAATCGTTTAATGTCTCCTTATAAGCTCAGTACCCCTCAGTATACGCACCCACCGTCGGCCTGATTTTCCACAGTTTCTAATATCTGGAACAACAAATCATAAAGGCGCGCTTCGCGATATTTGCAGAGACAGGAGCCTCGCGTGTGCTCCAGTTTCTCGGCCCATCCGCCGGCGATGTACGCCGAAGCCCAACCAACGCGGCCACTATATCTCGCCCTTCTATAGCCACTACAGCTGACTCCGCCTGCGCTGCTCATAAGTTCCACTGCACAAATACATGCCAGTATTCGCGTGAGTCTAATACCTTAGTCGTATGGCGAAGCAGAACGTAACCTATATGATAGGGAGTACTCCCAAGCTTAGCGAAAAGTCTTCTGGATCTAAGCCAAATAAAAATTGACCAATTCATTCCATCTACAGAACTAAATAATACGGGTAACCAAAGGGATTTACTTCATGGCTAAAATTAACGTCGGCCTAATGCAAGAGGTTAGCTTAACAATACCAACATTGTTAGAGCATGCGGCCAAAAACCACGCGACGACAGAGATCGTTGCACGATTGCAAGACACAAGTATTTTTCGTTATACCTACGAAGACTTAGCGAATCGGTCTCGCCAGGCCACGAATGCCTTACGACGGTTAGGCGTGGAGTATGGGGATGTTGTAGGTACGCTGGCTTGGAATCATCACTGGCACATGGAATGTTTTTATTCAATACCAGGAATTGGGGCGGTATGTCATACAGTTAACCCCCGTTTATTCGAAGATCAAATTGTTTATATTATTAATCACGCCCAAGACAAGGTGCTAATGGTAGACCAGGACTTTGTTGCGCTGGCTGAAAATATTTCAGATAAAATCCCTACTGTTCAGCAGTTTATAATACTGGGGAAAAAGGGCTGTGTAGAATCGCCTACTCGGCTTGGTGACGTACTTTATTATGACGATATAATCGCTGCCGAGTCTGATCAAATCGATTGGCCAAATATTGATGAGCGAACCGCCTCGGGCTTGTGTTACACCTCAGGGACCACCGGTAACCCTAAAGGGGTGCTGTACAGTCATCGCTCGACCGTTTTGCACTCAATGGCCATTGCTCAGCCTGACAATCTATCTCTCTCGGCACTTGACTGCGTAATGCCTGCGGCACCGCTGTACCACGCTCAAAGCTGGGGCCTACCATATGCCGCGTGTATGGTCGGAAGTAAGTTTGTACTACCCGGGCGCCATTTAGATGGCAAGCATTTACTTGAGCTTATTCGCAATGAAAAGGTTACTACCGGCTGTGGTGTGCCGACTATCTGGACATTAGTACTTGGGTACGCGGAAAGTAATCAGCTAGACCTTGCCTCACTTAAGTCTTTATTGATTGGCGGTACCGCACTGCCAACGAATATTCGCAATCGTCTACGAGAAAAAGGCGTAAGTGCAGTACAAATATGGGGGATGACAGAGACTAGCCCGCTCGGAACGATTGGCAGGGCAACTCGCGAAGTCGCTGCCATGTCAGAACAAAGTCGAGATGCCCAGCTACTTAAACAAGGCAGACTGCCTTGGGGTGTTGAAATGAAGATAGTCTTAGATGACGGCAGCATAGCCCCACACGATGGTATATCTACTGGCGACATATGGGTAAAAGGCCCATGGATCGCCAAAGGCTATTTACATGGTGACGGTGGCGACCTGCTAGACAGTAATGGATTTTTCCCCACTGGGGATGTTGGTCATATCGACGAATATGGCTATATGAAGATTACTGATCGCTCGAAAGATGTAATAAAATCTGGAGGCGAATGGATCAGCTCAATAGATATAGAAGATGTGGCTAGCAATCACCCCGCGGTCAACATGGCTGCCGTAGTCGCTAGCTACAGCGAAAAATGGGATGAGAGGCCGTTACTTTTTCTCACGCTGAAACAGGGTGCAACATTGGACAAAAAAGCAATGCTGGATCACCTCGCAGGCAAAATGGCGAGCTGGTGGATTCCCGACGACGTGATCATCATCACTGAAATGCCAATGACCGCGACAGGTAAAATTCGGAAACTGAGTTTACGTGAAGAGTATTGGAACTATTTTCATCCTTCCGCATAGCGAAGCTTATCGTTATCGATGTGATGACATTTTCGCGAATCAAAAAAGTGACCAGCCTCACTAGGCCACTACCTGCAGTAGCTCAGACTTGATCTGGCAGTTACCCGTGTTTTACCGGTGCCTGCCCGTTTAGATCTGAGCCAAACTCTTCTCAGCCCCACTCGTTCCCACATGCTCACCAAGCTGTCTTACTAGGATTGCTTAACCGCGTTTTGTATTTAGATGAGAAAACAAAGCAAAATATCAAAGGAGTTTCTACGTGAATTAGCGGTCACTTCATCTCCAGCTCAGACAATTTTTGCGACCGCCGTCACACCTCGATATGCGTGTAACTCCGTACCATGGTACTCGCTTACAACAATTTTAGTTAGCGGTGGCGCAATATGCATTGCATTCACTTTCAGAATATGGAATTTGGGGAACAGAATGACTAATACCAAGAAAATGGTGACTGCAGTCGCTTTCGCTTCGATCTCATCCCTCAGCATGGCTGGCCCTTTAGCGCCGGTTATCGGTGTATTAACTCAAGTCGACAATCAGCTTGGCGCCTTGATCGGCGGCGCAGGCGGACTCCCCGGTTTGGATGCACTACCCCTCGACCCAATGGTGCTACTGACAACACTGCCGGCCTTGGACGGCAGCTTGATCGGCTTAGACGCGCTGCCAAGCGACCCTAGCGCATTACTTGGTGGAGGCTTACCAAGCCTAGACGTCCTGCGAATTGATCCCAGCACCCTGCTAAGCGGCGGCCTACCCAACGTAACTGATTATATGGCTTTATTGAATGTTGGCTTGCCAACCATACCAGGTTTAACCTTCTTACCAATTGATCCTGGCGCACTACTTGGCGGCAGCCTGCCAGGCTTAGATGCACTGCCACTTGACGTGGTATCAATACTTAGCGGCGGCCCGGTACCTGGCTTAAGTGTCCTTCCTATTGATGTATTTTCTGTGATTGGCGGTGACAGTTCACCTGGCCTAGATGCACTGCCAATTGATATTTTGGCTATTGCCTCTTTACAACCAAATTACTAGAACGAAGTTACCCATTAATGAGCAGCTATAGCCGTTCATTAATGGGAATAAAAGAGGGCGCTGACTTACGTCGAAAAATTCTCAACCGTTATATCACTGAAATACATCAAATTGAGAATTGGTCGCCCCGCGTCTAATACAAAAACCAATTGAAACTTAACGAAAATCACTCTGAGTTCAAGACCGCACTGGGTACCGGCACCAAAAAATTCTACGTAAACTAACTATAAACACCCTGTCTGAATATTGTCGCAGCGCTAAGAATTTCCTAGACGACCCGAGTAGTCTCAAGCAGATTGATAGAGATAGCTCATTTTTTAGCGGCCTACGGTCTCGCTTGGTTACTTAAACCCTGATCGGCGCTTTAATACCCAGCTTCGGCGGGCAATTTTAACCAACGATCAAGCCATCCGACGCTGTAGTATAAAATCGCAGGCGTGCCCCAGCCGCGTTCACAAACGCCGCTAACGGACTCTGGGCGCCCGCTAGCTAAAGGAAAGGTCGGAGGTAGCGAATAGTCAAAATACATCGAGCGTTGAAACGTTAGTGAATAAAACGGAATGTCCTGCTCTTGCCGCAAAAATATACCAATATTGTGAATTTCTGGATCTAGCGGAGAAGTGTATGCCAACGGTGCAAAGCCATAAAAATCAAGGCCGAAACACGTACTCAACAGACGGAAAAAGCAACTCCCACTATTAATTAACGCTCAATGAGAGGCCTAAATAGTCGTCATTTTGCGGCCTTCATAATTATACCAACTACATAAGCGTTATTTTCAGCAAAGTAGATAATCGCCAAATAGTGTTATTTTTGTGCTGACATAACTCCATCGACCGAGAGAAATTACGGAAATTTTGAGAAAAAAAACGCGCCATAGGCGCGAAAAGTAATGCGGGACAACAGACCTGACAGACAGCAATGGACCTCCCTAGCCCAAGCGGTCACCCACATTGACAATCTTAATGGTGTTAGTGCCACCATGAACGTTGTTGTAATCCCCTTTTGAGAGAATCACCCAATCCCTTTCTGCAACCAAGCCGCGACGCAGCAGTTCGGAAACCACACTCTCGTTTATTTTGTCTGCGGGCACATCGGCAACTTGGTAGCTTATTGGTATAACGTTGCGATACAAAGCCACGCGACTTTCGGTTTTCGCGTTCGGTGTAAACGCAAATACCGGTATATCGGAGAAAATACGGGTCATTAGCAGCGGTGTATTTCCGGTTTCCGTTAAGCTGATAATCACGGTCACGCCTTGCATATGGTTGGCAATATACATCGCCCCCATGGCAACGGACTCATCGGCCGCAACAAAGTTTTCATGCAAGCGGTGCGACGACACCCGCGATTCAGGATGTTTTTCTGCGCCGAGGATAACCCGATCCATCGCCGCAACCGCCTCAACAGCGAAGCGCCCCGCTGCAGTCTCGCCGGAGAGCATCACCGCGTCGGTACCATCTAAAACAGCGTTAGCCACATCAAATACTTCGGCACGGGTCGGCAGCGGACTGTCGATCATACTCTCCATCATTTGCGTTGCGGTGATTACCACTTTCTGTAATGCGCGACTGCGCTTTATCAAATACTTCTGCACACCAATCAAGGCAGCGTCGCCAATTTCCACCCCAAGGTCACCACGAGCAACCATCACCACATCTGAGGCGCGAATAATATCGTCTAGCAGATCGAGATCGGCCACGGCTTCAGCCCGCTCAATCTTGCTTACAATGCCGGCTTTGCCGCCAGCATTAATAAGTGCTTTGCGGGCGCGGTGCAAGTCGTCTGGACTGCGCACGAATGATACGGCGAGATAGTCCACGTCGATCTCGGCCGCGAGCAAAATATCGGCAAAATCCTTTTCAGTCAGCGCGCTGGCCGCTAGACCGCCACCTTCCAAATTAATGCCTTTGTTGTTCGAAAGACTGCCACCCACGATGACCTGTGTAATAATTTTAGATCCTAATTTTCGCTCTACCTCCAGCACTATGCGACCGTCGTCCAACAGTAGCCTGTCACCAATTGCGACTTCATCAGGCAGGCTAGTGTAATCAAGACCTACGCCGTCAATGCTGCCACCGTCACTCGGCAGGCTCGCATCCAGAGTAAAAATTTGACCGTTTTCAAGTGTTACTGATCCTGCAGAAAAACGCGATATTCGGACTTTAGGGCCCTGCAAATCACCCAGCACAGCGACACTCCGACGATGCTGTTTTGCCAGCGCCCTAACCTCTTCGGCGCGACGACGATGGTCGGCTGGGCAGCCGTGAGAAAAATTAAGCCGAACCACATTGGCACCAGCAAGTATTAGCTTTTCTAGCACGCCTTCGCCGTCGGTAGCTGGGCCTAGGGTGGCAACAATCTTGGTGCGGCGAATCATGCGGCGTGACTTCCTTTGCTGTTTACTGCAGGTTTTGCCGCAGCCATCAACGCTAAGCAGTTATCCAGCATTCGATTTGAGAAACCCCACTCATTGTCGTACCACGCCATGACTTTCACCATTCGGCCATTTACCCGAGTCTGTAATGAATCAAATATAGACGATGCTGGCTGGTGATTAAAATCAATCGACACTAACGGCGCATCGTTGTAAACCAAAATACCCGACATAGCGCCGTCGGCCGCCGCTCTAATCAGGCTATTAACTTCTTCTATTGAGGTGTCGCGGCTGGCCAGGAAATTGAAATCAACTAAGGAGACATTAATGGTTGGTACCCGCACCGCCATGCCATCCAATTTACCCGCCAACTCGGGAAGCACCAAGCCAACAGCCTGAGCAGCGCCAGTCTTGGACGGAATCATCGACTGGCTCGCCGCACGCGCCCTATAAAGATCGGCGTGGTAAACATCATGTAAGTTTTGGTCATTGGTAAAGGCGTGAATCGTGGTCATGGAGCCCCGTTCAATACCAAGGCCGTCGTTAAGCACTTTGGCAACAGGTGCGAGGCAATTTGTTGTGCATGATGCGTTAGAAATCACCTCACTGCGCGCATTTAACACCTGGTCGTTTACGCCGTAGACAACGGTTGCATCCACGCCGCTGGCGGGCGCCGATACAATAACTTTGCGTGCCCCAGCACGGATATGTGCAGCGGATTTGTCCCGAGACGTAAACAAGCCGGTACATTCAAAAACCACATCAATGGCCAGATCGTCCCACGGCAATTTCGCGGGATCGCGCTCAGCAAAGGTAAGGATTCGATCACCGTTCACCATTAAGGCGCCCTCGGCCGTTTCGACCCTCCCATTGAAGCGCCCGTGCACAGAATCGTAGCGTGTCAGATGAGCATTTGTGGTGTTGTCGGCGAGATCGTTAATTGCCACTAGCTCTACAGAATCGCTATAGCCAGACTCATAGAGAGCACGAAGAATGTTTCTGCCTATACGGCCATAACCATTTATTGCAGCGCGGATCTTCATAGCCAATACCTTTACCGAACGTGTTAATGTTATTTAATTACAAGATAACACCTACAAAAGACAATTAAAACAATTTAATGTAATGCAATTACACAAATTATAGTATAGGCATCTCGAAGTCTTTGGATAAGATCACCAGCTTGTTGAAAACATTAGTGTTTCAGGTAATGCTGCGCTCCGTGGCATATTTATCTTCGCGGTCGACCGCCGCCAAACACCGGAATTTAGATAATGAACATTCTGCATTTAATCAAAGTTCAGCGTGATCAGCTCAGTAAAGCCGAGGCCAAGGTCGCAGATGAAATTTTGGCGGCGCCCGAAGAGGCGATGAATATGGCAACCGCCGAGCTTGCTAGCCGTGCGGGAGTAAGTGACCCTATGGTGTCGCGCTTTTGCCGCAGCGTGAGCTGCAACAGCTTTCCAGAGCTTAAAGTGCAACTTGCTAAAGCCCTAGCCCACCGCGCCAGCTTTATCAGTGAAGCGGTGTCAAAAGGTGATACAGCCCATACCGTTATCGAAAAACGCATTAACTCCAATCAAGCGGCACTTGAATATTTGCGTAGTCACCTCGACACTCAATCGATAGATGCCGCGGTTAAAGCCATGAGCGGTGCGCGGCAAATTATTATTGCAGGCATGGGCGGAGCCGCCGCCATCGCCAAAGATGCGCAACATAAACTATTTCGTCTTGGGATTCCCACCGTGGCCTACGACGACCATCTAATGATGCGAATGGCTGCCGCTGGCGCTTCGTCAAAAGACTGTTTTTTAATATTCTCAGTAACCGGCCGCACCAACGCGATGATTGAAATAGCCGAATTGGCGAAACAAAGCCAAGTGACCCTGATCACTATTACTAATCCCGATTCGCCATTAGCCAAACTGGCCGATATCACCATTACTTCCGGTGACGAGCTGGAAGACACTACCATTTACGTACCAATGACCACTCGAATTATTATCTTAACCATCATCGATATAATAGCAACGGCCTTAGCCCTCGCTCAGGGCCCCGCCGCCGAAGCCCAACTAACAAAAGTGAAACACAGCCTCGATACTACCAAGCGTAAGGCAAGCGCTGAGCGCAAAACCTCAAAAAACAGTAAGCCCTAAATCCATTACGCCGCCAGTCCCGCAGCCATGCGTGACAGGCGTTCTATTTCTGCCCAATCGCCCGCCGCTATCGCCGCTTTATCCAGCATCCAGGTACCGCCAACACAGGCAACATTGGCCAAGCTAAGATATTCCATCACGTTATCGGGATTTATGCCGCCCGTTGGACAAAAGCGCAATTGTGGCAATGGCCCTAATATCGACTTCAACATGGGCACCCCGCCCGCAGCCTCAGCCGGGAAAAATTTTAGGTGGCGCTGGCCCTGCTCGAGCAATAACATTGCCTCGCTCGGACTATTCACCCCTGGCAACAAGGGAATACCTTCGGCGCGAGCGGCTTCAAGCAGCGTCAATGTACAGCCCGGACTTACTAAAAATTCCGCACCTGCTTCCTTGGCATTGCGCACGTCTTCAGCGGTAACTACCGTACCGGCACCAACCACTGCATCAGGTAATGCCTTGCGAATAGCACTAATGGCCGCCAAACCAAACTCTGTTCGCAAAGTAACCTCAAGTACTTTAAGGCCGCCGTTGTAAAGCGCAGTTGCCAGTGGCACTGCGTCTTCTGCACGATCAATAACAATAACCGGAATGACTGGGCACAGATCCATAATTTCATCTAAGTTGCGCATTTTTAATTTCCACTATTCAAAATAAAAAAGGTATTTACGGGGCCCAATACACATCCACATCCACATCCACATCGGTATTTAACACTGCGCTGACCGGTGTCGACATAAAGTCGCTGCTGGCCTTTGCTGCGCAATACACCGCATATTTTTCACTGCCAGTAATAAGCAAAATTCGCTGCCGAGCCGCCAACAAATAAGGCAACGTTAAGCTCATACGCTCAGTGTGGGCGCCAGTCACTTCACTCTGCTGCGCGTGTATTACCGCGCAACGTGCATCGCCTGACGACATTGCATGAGCCAGCCCTGCGCCGTAGGGAAACAGCGATGCGGTGTGACCGTCACTGCCCATTCCTAACAGGCACACATCAGCCTTAGGCGGTAGCGCAGCAAACCACGTTTCGCAGTCTTGCAACCCTGCTTCAGCTGAGTGAGCCGCCGTTTTCATACCAATAAACCTCGCTGCTGCAGCGCAGCTCTGCAACAAGGACCGGCGGATAAACGCCTCATTGCTCGCAGCGTGCTCTTGCGTCACCCAGCGCTCATCGACAAGCGCCACTACGACCTTAGACCAATCGAGCTGACGCTCCGCAAGTGCTTCATAAACCGCTTGTGGACTACTTCCACCCGATACCAGAAAACTTGCTGAGCCTCGCTCGATAATCGCCTCATTAAGCAGCTCACTAATGTGATGCACCACGGCTGTCACTAAGGATTGTCGCTCGTTAAAGCAATACTCGACCGCCGCCATTAATGCTGCTCTCCAGCGTTAAACCATTTAAAACCATCTTCGGCGAGTAGCTCGTCAGATTCCTCTGGCCCCCACGTTCCAGCCCTATACAAATGAGGATCCTGAGCATCCGATTGCCAGGCATCAATAATTGGATCTATCCAAGCCCAGGCATGGGCCACTTCATCGCGATGAATAAACAAGCTCGGGTTGGCCGACACCGCATCGAGAATTAAGCGCTTATAGGCGTCGCTTTTAAACTTTTTATAGGTGTCGGAAAAATTAAGATTGAGGGTGGCGGGCTGCAGACGCATATCCAAGGTGTCGAGATCTTTGGCCATCATAGTGAGCTGAATGCTTTCTTCTGGCTGCAATCTAATAACTAAGCGGTTGGGCGCCAAGGCACCCGCATCACGATCGTAAACGCGATGAGAAACTTCTTTGTATTGAATTACAATCTCGGCACAACGCTGCTTCATGCGCTTGCCGGTACGCAGGTAAAATGGCACCCGCGCCCAGCGCCAATTGTCGACATAGGCGCGCAGGGCCACAAAGGTTTCGGTATTGCTCTGCGCCTCGGCCAACTCTTCAAGATAGCCGGGCACCAATTTCCCTTTATGGTTGCCGGCAACGTATTGGCCACGCACGGTATGCCGTTTTACGTCGTCACCGCGCATTGGTCGCAAAGACTCTAATACTTTTACTTTTTCGGCGCGGATACTGCTGGCTTTCATCTTGTGGGGCGATTCCATAGCCACCAAACACAGTAACTGAAGCAGATGGTTTTGCACCATATCGCGTAGCGCACCAGCTTCATTGTAAAAACCGGCGCGCCCTTCCAAGCCAACGGTTTCAGAGATGCTAATTTGAACATGGTCAATGGATTTGGCGTCCCACAATTGTTCAAAAATAACATTGGTAAACCGCAACGCCATTAAGTTTTGAACAGTTTCTTTGCCTAGGTAATGATCGATGCGGTAGATAGCCGATTCATCAAAATAGCGGGCAATCTCCTCATTAATCGCATTGGCTGTATCCGCGTTATAGCCCAGAGGCTTCTCCACCACCACACGGCTACGCTCATCGACTAACTTATACTTAGCAAGGTTCTGGCAGCAAACGCCAAAAATAGCGGGCGGAATGGCTAAGTAATACACCCGCACCCGCTGGCGATATTCGTTTAATAGCTCGGCCATTGTCTGCCAAAAAGCACCCGACTCAGTAATATCAAGCTCTACCGGATACACATGTTCAATAAACGCTTGCGCCGCCTCTGTTCTGTACTCGCCTTCAGCTAAGTACTCCTGCAGGGCCTCATCAGCGTGCTGCAGGTATGCCGACTGCTCTTGCGCATTTCGGCAACAGGCAATCACCCTTGAACTAGCGGGCAATTTGTCCTCGCAATAACTGCGATACAGCGCGGGAATAAGCTTACGAAACGAGAGATCGCCAGCACCACCAAAAATGACAATATCAAAGGGCTCTGTCATACCATTTCCTAATTATTTACGAGGTCAGTCACCAACAAGGGCGCATAACCGAAGGCTTCCTAGCAACCGTGGGCAACTACATATCCATTACCGACGCACCGTGTTCGGCATCACTCACTAATTTTCTAAAACAAGAGAATAACTCGCGCCCCATACCCTCTTGATGGCCACCAGCGTAAATCGCTACCGGCCGCTCGAACACAGATTCGTCAAGTACCCGCAAGACACTGCGCTCGGCGTCGAACTCGATCATATCGCCGTCACGCAACCGCGCTATTGGGCCACCATCGAGGGCCTCTGGGCTCAAATGAATTGCCGCAGGCACCTTGCCCGACGCCCCAGACATACGACCATCGGTTACCAGAGCAACCTTGTAGCCACGGTCCTGCAACACACCAAGCAATGGCGTTAGCTTGTGGAGCTCAGGCATACCATTCGCCTTGGGCCCTTGAAAACGCACTACGGCAATAAAATCGCGATTAAGATCACCAGAATCAAAGCGGGCCTTCATTTCATCTTGGTCATTAAAAATAACCGCAGGCGCCGTTAAGACTCGATACTCAGGCTTGACTGCCGAGGTCTTAATCACCGAGCGACCAAGATTACCCTGCAACAAGCGCAAGCCCCCTTCTTTGCTAAAGGGCTTTTCGACTGTGGCGATAATCTCTGCCTCCAAACTGACTGTCGGCCCATCGCGCCATACTAAACTACCATCCTGATCTAAAAAGGGCTCTTTGCAATAACGCCGCATGCCACCTGCACCAGCGACCGTGCTCACATCGTTATGAAGCAGGCCGTTATCCAGCAATTCTTTAATTAATAGCGGCATGCCGCCGGCAGCCTGAAAATGATTTACATCGGCGAGGCCATTAGGGTAAATCCGGCACAACAAGGGCACCACTTCCGACAGCTCGGCCATGTCTTGCCAATTAATAATTACCCCGGCTGCGCGGGCAATGGCGACGAGGTGGATGGTGTGATTCGTAGAACCACCGGTTGCCAACAAGCCAATAATGCCGTTGATAATGCTCTTTTCATTAATCATTTCACCGAGTGGCAAAAACTCCGGCGATAGCGGCGACAATGTATTCAGCGTAGCAACCGCCGCCTTGGTCATTGCTTCGCGCATCGGCGTGCCCGGATTAATAAACGAACTGCCGGGCAACTGCATGCCCATAATTTCCATGAGCATTTGGTTGCTATTTGCGGTGCCGTAAAATGTGCAGGTACCGGCGCTGTGATAAGACTCACTTTCCGCCTTGAGCAATTCCGCTCGCCCTACCTTACCTTCGGCGTAAAGCTGGCGAATACGGCTTTTCTCGGCGTTGGGCAGCCCCGACTCCATCGGCCCTGCGGGTACAAACAAACAGGGCAAATGCCCAAAGGCCAGCGCACCAATTGCCAAGCCAGGTACAATCTTGTCGCACACACCAAGACATAAAACGCCATCAAACATATCGTGAGAAAGTGCAACGCCAGCCGCCATCGCAATATTGTCGCGACTAAAAAGCGACAGTTCCATGCCCTCTCGCCCCTGGGTCACGCCGTCGCACATCGCCGGCACACCACCAGCGAACTGAGCTACGGCGCCCAACTCGCGAGCCGCCGCTTTAATTTGCGCGGGGTAATCCTGAAACGGCTGGTGGGCCGACAACATATCGTTATAAGAAGAGACTATGGCAAAGTTCGCCGCGCGATCTATCGCCAGTGCAGACTTGTCGTGAGCATCTGAAGCGGCAAAACCGTGCGCTAAATTACCGCAGGATAAATGCCCCCGCGACACCCCAGGGCGATGGGCGCGACGAATTTTCTCAAGATACGCTTGCCGACTTGCTGCACTGCGCTCGATTACCGCTTGGGTGACCTTGTTGATAACTTCGTTAAGCACGCTATTTATCCTCACTGGGTCAGCCTTCCATCGTCATATGGCAAGGCTACACTGGATCAAATCTAAATTAACTAAATTAACTAATATACACGAAAAACTACTAAAAAAATTTAAATGTAATTTTATTACAAAACAGCTTATGTAACTAGCATATTGAATTAACACACCTCCGCAGACAGGCGCGCCAAGAGGGCTTCAGTCGAGGGATCGTGCCGCTCGCCAACTGAATCCTCACCGCACATCTCCCTACATATCCGCGATGCCAACTGTTTGCCTAACTCTACACCCCATTGATCAAAGGAGTTAAGCCCCCAAATAACACCTTGGCAAAATACCTTATGCTCATAAAGCGCGATTAGGCTGCCAAGTACTTTTGGACTCAGCTCTGGTATTAACAAGCAATTGCTAGGCCGGTTACCCGGCATTGTCTTATGCGCGACAAGTAAATCGAGCTTATCTGGCGCCAGCGAGCACTCGGCAAGTTCCGCTCGAAGCTGCTCCGCTGATTTACCGCACATCAAAGCCTCGGCTTGTGCCACTGCATTAGCGACAAGTATTTGGTGCTGCTCGGCATGTTCTGGCGCCTCGTGCGAAGTCGGAACAAGAAAATCACAGGGAATGAGATCCTGGCCTTGATGAATTAATTGGTAGAAAGCGTGCTGCCCATTCGTGCCCGGCTCACCCCAGATCACCGGTCCCGTTGCCCAGCTTGCCGGAGCACCATCTTTTTGAATCGACTTACCGTTACTCTCCATATCCAATTGCTGCAAATAGGCAGGTAAGCGCGCTAAACGCTGGCTATACGGCAGCACAGCATAGCTTTGCGAGTTAAAAAATTGACGGTACCAAATACCCAGTACTGCCAGAACGAGCGGCATATTCTCTTTCAGTGGTGCCGACCGGAAGTGCTCATCCATTTCCTCAGCACCTGCCAACAACTCGTCAAACGCCTCAGGGCCAATCGCGATTGCGATTGGCAGCCCCACTGCAGACCACAGTGAATAGCGCCCGCCCACCCAATCCCAAAAACAGAATATGTTCGCGTCCAGATAACCAAGCGCCTTGGCTACGCTCGGGCGTGCAGTAACGGCAAGCATATGCTGCTGCAAACTATTATCGTCCACAGCCAAATCTAATCCCGCAGCCAACCACCGCTTTGCCAGTCCCGCATTAGCCAAGGTCTCTTGGGTTGTGAAGGTCTTCGACGCGACAATAAACAAAGTAGTGGCAGGGTTTAAATCAGACAAAATATCGCAAATCAGCACCGGATCAACATTAGATACAAAGTGCATTTTAGGGCCACTGCGACCATAAGGCGCTAGCGCTTGCGTCACCATCGCAGGGCCAAGGTCCGAGCCACCGATGCCGATATTAACAACGTCACGAATCACCTCGCCGGTGGCACCCAGCCACTGGCCATTGCGCACCACGCGAGCGCAATCAGCAAGGCGCTGCCGCTGCTCGCGTATCGCTGGCATAACATTGACGCCCTCTGCCGCAATCGAATCCGGACCGCTATAACGCAAAGCTGTGTGCAAAACAGCTCGGTCTTCAGTGTTGTTAATAGCCTGACCAGTAAACATTGCCTCTCTCGCTGAACTAAGCCCTGAAGCCGCCGCCAGTTCAAAAAGATGATCTAAGGCCTCGTCATCAATGCGATTTTTTGAGTAGTCAAGAAAGAGATTTGCCGCAGCAAGGGAATAGCGCTCAACCCGCCGCGGATCCTGCGCGAATAAATCACGCATATGTATCGATTCCAGCCGCGAGAAATCCTGCTGGAGCACCGGTAAAAACGCCCTATTAACTAACGAAACCGACATATGGGTAATTTCCTATAATATTAAATTTAGATATGGATGCTTATTATTAGTTAGCGTTCTCGGCATCTCTATCTATGCAGGATTAATAAATTTCTGAATTTCGTGAATTGAAATTTTGGGCGTTGCTCCATGATTCTGCGCTACCAACGCACCAACCGCACATGCAAAATCAACAGCATATTGCGCATCTTTGCTAACACTTAACTGATAAATCAACGAGGCTAGAAAAGAATCTCCCGCGCCAACGGTATCCACTACATTAATTAAAAAACCGGAGTTGTAGTAGGTTTTGTCACCTACTTTAAGCAGGGCGCCGTGCCGGCCCTTAGTGACGCATATATTAGAGGTATTTGTTTTATTCGCTATAAATTCAATATTCTGTTCCAAGGAATTAAATTTCGACCCCATTGCACCCGCAATTTCAAATAACTCATCATCATTAAGCTTTATAAAATCGGCTACGTTCATCAGCTCTACTAGAGTATCAAGCGCATAGTGTGGTTTTCGCAGGTTAACGTCAAAAACTTTGTAAACAGAACATTTGACTAACTGCCGCAAGGTATTGAGGGAAACCTCGCTGCGCGCGACCAAACTTCCAAAAACAAATATATCTGACGACGCAACACGCTCGGCAATCTTAGGTGTTAGTTCAATATTATCCCAAGCAGTATCTGTAGCAATCTCGTACGTTGCCGACCCACCCTTATCGAGAATAACCTCAACAGTACTTGTTTTTTTATTCGGATTAACTATTACTAAGCCAGAATCTAAGCCGCGTTCTTTTATATCGCTTAACAACTCATCGCCCAACGCATCGCTACCAACTGCGCTTAATATATGTGCATCTACTCCCAACGCTTTTAAGCGCAGGCAAACATTGAGAGGCGCACCACCTAAGCGTTTGCCACTATCAAAATAGTCCCAGAGCACCTCACCAAAACAACTTACGACAAGCGCTCCAGATGATTTTCTGTCAACAATTAAACCTGACATCAGCTCACCTCTTCAGCTACAATTCTGTGTTTTTCCGAGAGAACACGATTCATGATTTCTCGTATGTCACTCGAGGACGAATACAAGGAATCAATTGCTTTCGTATAATTAAAAGTAAACTCGCTATTCTCAACTAGATTTCCAAACAAATGACGATTTCTCAAAAATGAAAGCTTATCTTCAGCGGTTTTTTGCGCATACGCAGCCAACTCTGCAGCCATTGCATCTTGAATAGTTATCGCTAGCTGGCCTTGATTAAGCGCTTTATCGCTGTAAAAACACCAAGCCGCTATGACTAAAATCGCGAGAGATGAATCTCGCCCCTTGTCTATGTTTTCGAAAATAGAAGACAGCAAAAACTTGGGTAGCTTAGCGGAGCTCTCAGAGCAAATACGAACCAGACTGTCTTTAATATTTGGGTTCGCAAAGCGCTCAATAAGAGTGTCTTTGTAACCATCTAAATCGATTCCATCTAGATCATCCAGCAAAGGCGTTACTTCTAGATCCATAAACGCACGTAAGTACTGAGCGAAACACACATCAGACACCGTTTCGTCTATCGTTTCATAGCCATAAATAGAGCCAAGCAAACCAAGGACAGAATGCCCAGCATTCAGTAGCCGGATCTTCATTTTCTCAAATGGCGTAACATCACTCACAAACTGAGCACCGACTAGGTCCCAATTCGGACGGCCGCAGCAAAAATCATCCTCAATGACCCATTGCGAAAATGATTCGCAGGTAATTGGCCATTGGTCAATTACCTGAAAGGTGTTTTCTACGTAAGCAATATCTAACTTGCTTGTTACTGGTGTAATGCGATCCACCATCGCATTCGGAAAAGAGACGTTTTCTTCTATCCATTGACTTAAGCTAGGATCTAGCCGCTCAGCCAACGCCGTTATCATTTTCCGCGTGATCGCCCCATTATGTTGAATATTGTCACAAGACTGTACGGTGAATGCGCCTAGGCCACTGACCATACGTTTTTTCAAGGCCGCAATGATATAAGAAAATGCTGTTCTTGGGTCATTTGGATTCTGAATGTCATGGCGAACATCGTCATTATCAAAATCAAACTCACCGGTCTCGGGATGGATATGATAACCACCTTCAGTAATGCTTAAAGAGACAATTTTGGTATCACTATGCGCTAATTTATCAATTACTTTTTGCTTATCTTCCGGTGCAAAAATAAAATCGATCATTGACCCGATAATCTTATTGTCAATTGTCCCGTTTGGATGACGAACTACCAAAGAATAGAGGTAATCTTGTTTGACGAGGATATCCCGCAAGTCACGATTACAATCCAGCAAACCAACGCCACATATTCCCCACTGTTCTGAACCCGGAGACTTCAATAGCTCGTTAAGATATGCAGCTTGGTGCGAGCGATGAAAGCCACCCACACCAATATGAACAATTCCCGCCTTAAGCTGACTGCGATCATATATCGGAACATCAATATGGCTAGGCAATCTCGCCAATATCGACGAATTCAAGAATCCTTTATTCACTTGTTCGTGCGGTGCAGTATTCATATTCTACGCTCTACAAATAAGTTGATAACTAACAAATATTCATTCTTTGGCACATTGCAAAATCGCTGAAAGCATTAAGCATTAAGCATTAAGCTTTTTTTGACGGCGCAATGAAGTATAGGCGCTGCCAAAATAGGCAATAGTGAAAATAAAGCAATAAGTCTCAAACTGAGATTTGTTAATTCTGTAAATTTCCATACTGGAACTAAAGAACATAACCTGGCAGGCGAATCCAGCAATAATAAGCAATGAAATTACGGATACCGCATTGAGAACTTTACTTACGACACTGGTATCAACCACAAAATCTTGATCATGAATAGCTTGTGCATCTTGAAACTCAACTATTTGCTGTTGCTCAAGTGCTTCTGCTGCTATCTCTTCACTATAATTCCTGTCCGCACCGTATTTTTTAGCCAACAAGGTATAAGTAACAATGGTGAACATCCACGTTGGGATAAACAAATAGTAGAAAGACATAACGTCGAGAGCATTCAATCCAAAACCAAAAATTAGTGCCAAAGCCCAAGAGCCTATGGCGGGCACACTTCGAGAAATATTCTGGTATTTCGCCCAATATCTGGTTAAGCCAATTTTTGGGAACAAAACGTGTTCAGCAAACACAATCCCACCAACAGGAACAACCAATAGCCCTGCATACGTCAACAGCGGTAACATCTGCGAGAATACAAAGGGAAAGCAGGCGATAATAACGGTTACAACACCAACAACTGCGGTAGTTTTTTCTCTGGAATGATTAACAAAAATGGATTGCGCAGCCAAACCAGCGCGATACAAGTTGGCATTAGCGGTAGTCCAGCCCGCGATAATGATAATGACAAATCCTGTTAAGCCCAGCGCGTGATAAGCAACATCGCCCGGATCCAAACTGGTAATCGTAGTTTTCAGAAGAACAGCGGCACCAGCGCCCATAATTCCTGCCGAAATCCACGCTATATAATGCCCGAAAAACATCCCTACACCAGACAGCAAGCCATAGCGCTTGCGCTTGGCAAAGCGAAATATTGCCATGTCGATCAGGCCGAAATGCGTAATCGAATTAGCCGCCCAAGCGAATCCGATAACCTCTAGCAACCCAATACCCTTCTCGCCACTTCCGGTAAACCCGGTCCAAATGGAACTATCGCCTATCGCAATAAAATCTGACCAATTTGTAATTGTCGTATCCCCCAGCACATGGAAGGACAATCCAGGGAATAGATTGAAAGAGCCGGCAATGAAGATGACAAATAGCCAGGGAGCACAGATCTTAGAAAAGTCGGCGACGGTTGAGAAGCCGTACATAGCAACTAGAACAACAATTGAACCCATTGCGATAACAATAAGAACAAACCAAAAACTACTAGGATACCAATTGAGTTGCGCAGGTATATTGAACAAAAATCTAACAGCGGTGGACGAAACCGTGATCATCGCCGCAGATATCACTGAGAAAATAGCGACGTTCGCCCAGTTATAGAGTTTTGTCATCGAGTTGCCGGCGATCTTGTTTAAGTAATTATATAAACTCAAGCGCGTTTCTACTGCAATTGGTGCGGTTAACAACCACCACGAACACATTGCCAACAGATTACCAATCAACAAACCAAGTAAAATATCTTTAGTTGCGGCACCTAAAGCAACAAAGGTTGCACCAATAACAAATTCCGTCGCAGCAACATGTTCGCCAGCATATAAACCAGCGAAATGCTTCCAACCATGTAATTTATTGCTTGCTATAGGTAACTGCTCTTCATTAACGCCACTAAATTTATTATTAAATTGATTACCGGCCATTTCATGCTTTCCTATTCACCAATTATCACCATCGCAAAACTGGTACGTGATAAACGTTTTAAGATAAGAATCGAATGAGTTAAATCTGCAACTATTTTGCTAACTGACATTAGTTAAATCGTTGACAAACTTTACCGTTCGACCTCCCGATACGACTATTTCGACGATAGATTAAGCAAAGCTTTGGCCGTATACTCATTAGTAATCAGAGAATTAATTAATTTCCCTCGCAGAGCGGCATGAATAGCAGCGACTTTGTCCTCTCCTGCAGCAACTCCATATACAGGCTTAGTGGCGTTTACCGTTAAGGGCGCACTCACCACTCTTTTATTGGTTTCGTTCTTAAGGAGTTTGCCATTAGCGTCATACAGCCAGCTGATGACTTCACCTCTTGCTCCGTCATTTATGACAGCATTCAGTTCGTCGTCGTCAATAAACCCATCTATAAATAAAGGGGAACTTGCTGAAATCTGACCTACACCAACAAAGGTCGCGTCGGCTTGTTCAATTAAACTAAATATACTCTTTACTGGTTGCAGGCTATGGAGCATCTTTTTTTCTTGAACAGATGACGCAATAACGGGTAAGGGCATAGGGTAATGTTTGGCATTAACGCGATTTGCCATAGAAACCACAATATCAAATGCCGAGGCGGCGCCGTCTGACATCATATTTCCCAGCATGGAAACAATCTTGTGCTGCTGGCATTGCATTGCCGGGACCTCATCGATACAGGCTTTTAAGGCCCGGCCTGTACCAAATGCAAGAATTTTTGGTGTTTCCGACTTTAGATAGCGCTCTAATATTGCGGCTCCGCACTGGGCTAGTCCGTGATTAGCATTGGGTGAAGCCGGATCGCTTGGAACAACTTCGCAGTCGAGCAGACCAAATTTTTCTTTTAGCTGCTGAGCTAACTCCATGCATTGCGTTATTGGATGCTCTAATCGCACTTTCACCAAGCCTTCACTGACAGCAAGTGCAACTAAACGCTGGGCTGATTGCCGAGAAACGTCCAATTTTTGCGCGATTTCGTCCTGTGTATTTTTAGCAACGTAATAGAGCCATGCTGCACGAGCAGCATCATCAAGCCGCTTTAGTTCAGAATTTGATTTATTATCCATAGTGATGCCCTAATAATTATTTTTCACTTTCACTTATATAATCTGGGTCGACCATCCATTCGCTGACAGCAGTTCTACTAAATCTTTCCAGTGTTTTAACACTGGCTGCTGCGGAAATATTTCTAAAACCGGTGATATAGAGCCGCTAATATGAAGGCCACCTGTGTAATGAATTACCTGCATACCGGCTGATACCGCCGCAGTAACGCCAGCAAGACTATCTTCAATTACTAGGCACTCGCTGGGCGGCACGCCCATCTTTTTCGCGGCATACAAAAATAAATCTGGTGCGGGCTTACCCTGCTTCACCTCGTCAGCGGTAAATACATTGGCAGTGAAAAATTCTGCTAAACCGCTAATACGAAGTGCTTCGCGCGTACGTTCATGGCCACTGCTTGTTGCTAAGCAAAACTCGAGTTTAAGTGCGGACAGCAAGGCTTTAACGCCGTGCGTCGCCTGTAGCTCCCGCCTAAATCGCTCAAGCAGAACAGCGCGATACTCGGCCTCAAATTCCTTCGGTAAATCGACACCGAGATTCCCAAGAACCTTTTCTCTGACTGACGTGAAGCTATACCCGAGAAAATGACGCTGAACATACTGAATATCAATATCGACACCCAGCTCGCGTAATTTTTCAATCAATACCGTTGCGCTAATGATTTCGCTATCAATTAACACACCATCGCAATCGAAAATAATCAACTTTATATTTTTATTCATTGCCATACCTATAACTTTTCGCATCGATAACACCACAAGCTAGGTGCTGCTACGATGATTAAACTCGCTAAACGAAAGCTATCTGCTACCACAACAACTTCGGTCTGGCCATCGCCTGAGCTCAAATGAGCAAAAGCTCAAGTAGTGGGCACATTCCCACAAGTCACCCCTAATGTCAATCATCACTTCACCCCGAGACCCCTGCTTTTGGCTAGTTGAAAGACCGAGGGTTTATCGCCCCCTCCTAAGCGAGATAGCAAACAACACAAACAACCGGACTTAAGGTGTTGATTTTATTTAAATAAAATTTAACCAGCACAAAAATATACGCGTGCACTCCCTGGAAAACTTGACGACGAAAAGGCATGCTGAGAATATGCCCGTAATGAGGGCCAATGCCCAGACTTAATTTCTACGATAAAAATATTACCGCGTAAGCTCACTACACCAGCACGACAAGACAAGACAAGACAAGACAAGACAATAATCAGACCTGCAAAGTCAGGCAAAAAACAAGGTGATTACCATGATAAGAAATCGCGTGAGTCAATTAGCCCATGGTCGCTTAACCCTAGGACTTTCCTGTATAGCACTGGCAAGCCCAACTTTCTCCGCCGAATTTTTCGACGATAAAATTCAAGCCAAATTAATGCTTATGCAGGGTTTCCAAGCAATAGAGGCAAAACCAGGTGCGTTTGAAATACCCAATACCGATATGGCACCGGGCTTCCAACGGCTTCGCTTTAATATTGAGCTAGTTGTTAAAGTTCACGATCACGTTACCGTCTATGTTGACCTCGGCGAAGAACCCAATGATTTCGGCACTGATGACCAGTTTGAAATTTCCCAGGATTTAGGATACATCGACCTAGATATTTTCGGCCTAGCTGGAAGCGCTCAACAAGACCAAAGTTGGCTATTTCGTGCTGGGAACATTGTTTCCACGGTATTTGAGTTCCGGGGCTACTCGGACGGCGCCGCTGTACAAAGCAACCCACTTATTGGGAATTCCCCTATTGACTTTGTAACTGCAGAATCCGGAATTCAAAGTTTGTGGTCACACAAGGTGTCTGATTCGGTAATCACGCAAGTGAATGCCGACATTGGCTTTACAGTACCGACGTTCTTTGAAGACTACAGTGGAGATCGAGGTTTCAACACCTTCGGCCAGCTGTCGCTTAACACGGGTTTCGGTTTAAATTTAGGCCTAGGCTGGTTTATCAGCAGTTTAGGTGACCAAGTCACTAACCGACTCTTTGCCGACGTGCAAACCGCTGGGCTAATTCAAGGCGATGGTGACAACTATAATTTCGCTGCGTCGGGTGCAAGTTCACGCGACACCCACGCTGGCTTACTGCCGGGCTTAGACGCGAATATTTTTCAAATCAACGCTCACTACCAAGCCCGCCCAGGCACCGAATTCCGTGGCTGGGCGGGTATCGCTAAAGATGAATTCAGCTTCGTTGATAGTAATGGCGATCAAACTGTAGCCAGTCAAGCCGTTGCTTATCAAGAGATCGCTAGCGAAATTAACTACTATGCAATCGAGGCCACACAATACCTCACCCTCAACCGCTTATACATTGCATCGCGCTTTAGTTCGGCTATCAACAAAAGTGATAATATTTCTGGCGACAAGGACCTTAATCGCATCCAGCTCGGCCTAGGCTGGTGGCTAACGGACAACACCCTGTTCAAAGCGGAGTACGTCAAACAATCGGAAGGAAATACCTCTGCTGGGCAAATCGGCGCTGATTGGGATGGACTAACGGCAGAACTATCGGTGGTTTTCGACTAATTGCCCTTCGCGCTAACCTCATTGAGACCATGGCGATAGCTAATAGCCAGCTATCGCCGCCATAGACATGGGTAACCGCCCCATTAATCAGTATTTATAATAAACTAATGATTCTGATTAACGCTTACTGCACTTCCCTGGCTTTTCTAGATATTTGCTAGCCCTAAACTTTGTAATTGCCGTCCCATCTCCGCAGTCCTCCTGCGGGAAAGTGTTACACGGACGGTCAATATGAGATGCAAATCTACAACTCGGATGTCCGCTATAGCTTGAAAAATTGGCTGGGTGTTTCACTTCTTTGGGGAGCCATAAAAAAGCCCAGTAATGCCATATCTCAATCATTACGGGGCAATTATCTGAGGAAAAACCAAGCCCCCTACTTCCAATTATTCTATTGGTACGACCCTGTAAAACCTTAAGGGCAGATACTGTCAGTACCCACAATGGTGAAGGTGTTTGAAATAGCCTGATAGGGCTGCGCCTCCGCAGCCATAAAACCAAGGGATGCACCCTCTACCCGCAATCGATAAGTACCGCTTGGTGTATTGATTGGCGTCGTCCAAGTTACTAGACCGGTACCGCCGCTACTAGTCTGCGGGCGCTCTAGTGCAGCAGGGGGTTGCACTAGGGGTTTCCATTCATAGAGTAATTCTGGTGTGCGATCTTCCTCAACGACCAGCCACTCCCCACTTGCCAATTCCTTTTCGACGTAGACGTAGCTCTGCTGAATGCGCAGGTCATTACCGGGATGGCCCACTACAAACTCAGCTTCAAGTACCTCACCGGCAATAATGGAGTTGGGCGGCTGAGTGACAACCGTGCCCGCAGCCCCACTGGGATGAGGTAATTCACGAGGACCGAGCTTCAGTGTTAAATCTGCGCGATCGCCGGGCGCAGGTGGCTCAGATACAGCGGTTTGGCTGCGCATTGCGCGCGCGAGTTTCAAAGATTCTTGCGCGACGGCGGCCTGTGTCCATGGACCATAGAGCGTGGATGCACCTTCGTATTGTTGAGATGAATATTCTTCGCGGGTGGTGAGATAGTGAACGTAATCGTTAACTAGCCCGGCTATAACCACGGTATCGACACCAACCGGTGCCAGCTCTTCGAGGAGCAGCGATCGAATACGGCGGGCTGACATGGTAGTGACTTCCCAGGGTAAACCTAGTAGCGCGAAGTTGCCCACACGGAATAATTGAATCGGTAATTCCGAGCCGCCCCGTGGCAACAAGACTGGTTTTTCGGCCTGGCAAGAGTAGTCCCCTGAAAATGCCAGCAGCTCTGTCGAGTTACACATAACGACGGAAGACAAGGTTTGACCGGGAATTAAATCCTTGGGCCAGCCACCGGGAAAGCCTTCGAGTCGTGATCCGGTCAGCGTCGCAATATCGACCAGAGCCGCGTCGAGAACGGCCGGATCGTCACTGCACTTTAGGCCTTCCTGCGTAGGTCCTGGGCCGTCTTCTGCACCGGCGCCAAAAGATGCGCCGAGAATACCGTCGCAGGTTCTCTTTTCCGCCTCATCTAATTCGGCAGGGTGTTTCAAACTCGCCAGTACGACAGGATCGTCGACGGTAATATCTGTAATGGGAATCCGCAAAAACTGATAATCCACCGGCCCAGTAACCGGCTTGCCGGTGCCATAAAGCTCAATCGCGCGCGCCAGTTGTTTAATGCCGGAAATAGCGTTGGCGTCTAAATCATTTTCACCGCCACCACGCTTGGGACTGGGATAGGGAAACTCTTCAATGGCGATATTGGGTGAGGCATCACCTTCATCGGCTTGGGCGAAGGCGCCCACGAAAGTCCCTGTACCTGGGTCTGCGCGATAGTTGGTGCCCATTAATCGCTCGAAGCCAATCGACGCATAGCCTTTTACATCGCCACTGACATAGTGCTGAGCGGGACCAATGACTGTCGGGTGCACACCGAACCAATTAATCAAGCCCGCAGCGGTGCCGTCTTGGCGATTCAGTTCCAACTGCACCATGCGCTTATTAACGTTGGTTTCTTCGCCGCGCGCGTTTAAAAATAGGCTTCGCTCCGCTTCGGTGTTTTGCTCGTAGGCAGGTTTGGAGCGATTTATATTGGTATTCAGTAACTCACCCGAAGACAAGATGATAGCGGCAGGTTCCGGGTTGGCCAGCAGATTGGCATGCGCTTTAGTGATGGCTTGAACAATGCCACCAGCGATAATAGCCAAGCCATTACCGACGCCGGCCAGCCCAGTGCCGGGATCTGAGTGCGTATGCGTCACCGAGAGCATGACGTTGTTCGCGTTATAGAGGCTGCTGAGCTCTTCGTTGGCAGCAATCTCGGCTAGCACCGCATCGCGAACGCTCGCGCTCATCAATCCAGTGTCAATTGAAACAAACATCACCCGTTTGTTATTGCAGGGGGACGCGATCGCAAACGCTCGGGCATAAACGCGCGAGTGCAGTGCGCTGAACACTTGCTGGGGATTCACCCACGCGAGGCTGGCGGTGTCGGCAATTGGGCCAGTGACATCGTGTAGACCGGTTCCGATCAAATACTCATCGTTACTTGAGCACTGCGCGGGACTACCTATTGCTGCGATGACGTCCACCTCCAAGCGTCCCGGAGCATCTAATCCCTCACCCACAGACCTACGCAGGTCATTCACTACACATTGTGCAGCAGGCTCATCGACTAGCCGTGGCGGTGTCTGGGGCTCGACGGCAACTGCATTGCTATTGTTGTTAGCTCCACCGCCGCAGGCGGCTAACACCAAGCCGAAGATGATCACTAATGCGGGTCTGGTCAGTACCATGCTACTTCACCTAAAGTTTGTGGGATACGCTATGCAGTAGTATAACTCAGCCAGCGCGCGTAAATACCTGCGACTTGATTATCCCCTAGGGACAGAATCATCAAGAAGATCAAATAAAGTTTTATATAAATCACATACTTTTGATCATAGTGGCTGGCACTTAGACAGATTGATAACACAAATTCTGCCGCAGCGAGTACCAGAAACTTGTCGATGCCATGCCCAATGCCGATGGTGACAATGCAATACCGTTTAGGCTAGCGATGGATAGCTTTAGGAGCCCAGTGGCGCTATTCGCGATGTAAGACTAATATAAGCATCAATGCAGGACTCGACTTTTAGTCATATCAATGTGGACGCGCATCCGAGTACCAGAAGAGTATGTTGTGGCAGCCTTTCGTAGAACTAGATTCCTAGCTTCGTTTATTCCCGCAACTTGGAGCACAAAATGAAGACTACCCTTATCACCGGTGCTTCTTCTGGTATTGGCAAATCACTAGCCGCGCTGTTCGCGCAGGGCGGTAGCAATCTAGTACTGGTGGCGCGCTCGCAAACGAAACTTGAAGAACTAGCACAACAACTACAGGCAGAGTACAAAATTACAGTTTGGGTCGAGCCGGCAGATTTATCCCGACCCGGTGCGGCTAAAACATTGGCGGCAAGCTTAGCTCGGCAAGATATCAAAGTTGAAATACTAGTGAATAATGCTGGCGTATTAGAGCACGGTAGGTTTATTGATATTGGCACCGAGGCTCACCGACGCATGCTCGATTTAAATATTAGCGGCCTAACTGAAATGTTAGATTGTTTTTTGCCTGCCATGGTAGAGCGTGGCAGCGGAAGGGTTCTTAATGTGGCATCTATTGCTTCATTTCAGCCAATACCGAGCTTGGCTATATACGCAGCAAGTAAGGCCTTTGTGCTATCCTTGACCGAGTCATTGGCTGAAGAGCTCAAGGGCAGTGGTGTAAGTATTACAGCGCTGTGCCCAGGCATTACGGCCACCAACATGGTTAGTACGGCACAAGAAAATAGCGGCGGCCTGAATATTCCTGACTTTTTGATTGGGGATGTAGACGATGTAGCTGCTGATGGCTACAAAGCATGCATGAAAGGCGAGGTGATTGTGGTGCCGGGCGCAATGAACTTAGCGGCAATACTGGCTGGCCGAGCAATACCTAAATGGCTGCTCAGACGAATAACCGGCGCTGTTGGACGCTACACTACAGATAACTAAATAGACAGACTGTTAGCAACATGCTTAGTGTTAATCAATGACATCTATCAGTCGTACAGTGGCCGCCAGTTACTCCGCCCGCGCTGCCACAATAGCGCGTTTAATTATATTGCAATTTTAAGCAAACCGCCGACACAATGATTTTCAATTGGTAATGATTTAGGTTTGTTAACGTATAAAACTGTCTCTTACGGTGTTCGCCCTTCATTGCGCACGGCAGATAAACGCTAAGTAGTTGGGCGGCAAAGCCAATGTCATGATGTCAGCCCAGCACGCTGGCAAAGCTCGCGAATTTGAACTGTGGTCCAGCGATGTTCATTTATAAGGGATACTTCCAGAATGCTTCAGACAGGTCGATTGAGTTGGGTCACAATTGTCGTATTGCTTTTGACAGGAAATGCTATGGCCGTTGAGGAAGCGAAATACTCTGTAATTCGTGAAGAAGGCCGATTCGAATTACGAAGATACGATCCCCACATTCTTGCTGAGACGACAGTAAGTGGTGATTTCGAGGGTGCCGGAAACGAAGCATTTGGTCGGTTATTTAAGTATATTTCTGGCAACAACGAGCAACAGCAGAAAGTCGCGATGACATCACCTGTTGGGCAGGAATCAACGAATAAGAAGATTGCAATGACTTCGCCGGTTGGGCAGCAAAAAATAGATGGGAAATGGGTTGTCAGTTTCATGATGCCCGCGACATTCAACCTGGAAAATACGCCAAAGCCGCAAGACCCGAATGTGTATATTCGCGAGGTTCCGGCACGTCACATCGCCGCAGTACGATATTCGGGATTTTGGAGCGAAAAAGGCTATCTTCGTAACTTGGAAAAGTTGCTGGACTGGATTACGGAAAGCGGCTTTAGTGTGTCTGGTGAACCTGTTTGGGCAAGATACAACCCACCTTTCATGCCCTGGTTTCTCCGGCGCAACGAAGTTCTAGTGCCCGTAACGGCTGCCACTCAAAATGAATGACATGCCGGGGCCCGACACAATGACGCTCTGCGAAGAAATCAGAGCCCATCTCGCTGCGAGAAAGCTTGCGGTATTGGCAACGCAGTCGGATGGGCAGCCGCATGCGAGTTTGATGGCATTTACTCCTGTGGATGACATAAAGCGCCTGGTATTTGCGACCTACCGCAAGACTCGAAAGTATGAAAGTATCATTCAGGGCGGTCGTGCTGCCTTACTTATTGGCAGCGGAATTGAGCCATTCGAACAACAACGTGCGGGCCTTATAGTTACCGCACACGGGAATGTTTTTGCTGCCCCTATCAACTCGGCTCAATCCATGCTCAAGTCGCACATCCAGCGCCACCCTGAGTTTGAGGAATTTTTTTCGTCGCCGGAGTGCGCGTTGATTGTCATGGAAATATCCGACTATCAACTCGTCACAAGCACCGAGGAAGTCCGGTGGTGCAACCTAGATAGCATCTAGTAGGACAACGAATGCGTAGGCAGCTCCCCGTGAGTGTTTAATTACATTGAATTATTATCTATTTTAGCGAAATATTTGCAAAAAAATTGCCCCACTTAATAGGTAATATCTGCTTAATTTAAAAATTCAAATACGGCATCCGCCGAGTCTCTATTACACGAGTTACCCTCGATCAATTTAACCCGCAATTCAACACAGACACGTATTTTTCAGTCATGAGCAGACCGTGCGCAGATAATAAAAATTCTTTAAATTGAACCCAAATAACCCTAGACGAGCACCTCAATATAGACTATCGTCTATTTAAAGACGTTTTACAAAGAGCGTTTTTATCAATAATAAGAGGAAATAGAATGAGTACACCAAACGGTAACCCCGGCGATATTCATAACTGGCCGATTCTCAAAGTCGTGTATCGCACGGACCCAGAAAAATTAGCAGCGCTGCTGCCGCCAGGTATAAAACCGGGAAAGGATCCTCTCGTTAAGCTCAATATATATAACTATCCAGTTCCCGACGAGCCTGAGCTTGGCATTTTAACAACAGTTAACGCCGACTTTAACGGCATTGAGGGTGAGTATGCACTTGGCTATGGTATCGACCAGGAGTCGGCAATTTTTTCAAGCCAGGAGATTAATGGTCAACCAAAGTACCCTTGCAATACAAGTTTCTACAGGGAGCAAGACCGTGTAGTTGCCCGTTGCACTCACAACGGATATACGTTTTTTGAATTTGAAGGAAAATCTGTTGGTGTTGAACCCAATTTAGATGATTTCACCGTAAACGAATGGTGGATTAAAGTATCTCGCGCAGTTGGTTCCGACTTTAGTGATATGTCTAATGTGAAGTATGACTTTCCACCGCACGTCGTTCACGTTAAATCAGTCTATGGCACTGTTCATCTTGAAAAGGTAGAGGGAAAAATACGCTTTCTTGAGAGCCCGTGGGACCCGTATGCAACTCGACTACCAATGCGCGAACTTGTTTCAGCAAATCTGTGGTGGGCTGTATTCAAAGAGCGCAGTATCTCTATAGCGGGAGAGCTTGATCCAAAAGGTTTTGCTCCGTTCTCTGACGTAATAGGCGGATCCAGATGGCCAGGCTTTCAAGGCGGCCCGCTCCGCGAAGATTGCTTTAAGTAATTTACGTTGGCCCAGCTAAAACTGGGCCAACGATTGCCCTTCCTGTAAGATAGCTTTCTCCTGTCAGCCATACTTAGGCTCTTTTTTACATGATGAAACGCCGTACCACTTCCCGTGCGAAAATTTTCGACGCGGCACTCTCACTACTGAATGAATACTCGTTTGAAGCCATTACAGTCGACAAGATCATTGAGGTTTCTGGCGTCGCAAAGCAGACGTATTACAATCACTTCGCAACAAAGCAAGACGTTTACGTTGAGCTGAGTTACAAAGAGCTCTTTGAGCGTACCAAGACGAATGTAGAGGATGCGTGCGCAAAATATAGTATGGCCGATCAGCGTTTAAATCGTTTTTTTCAGCTTTGTGAAAACTCGTTAAAAAAAGATGGGCATATAGAGCGTGCACTAATGAAAGAAGGCTTATTGGCTAGCGCAACACCGGAAAAAATTGCGCCTTATATGCTCGCTATTAATGATGAGTTGAAGCATCTAATCACGCCAGCGATAGAGTCTGGTGACCTGAGAGGCGATACACCCCTAGACTTTTGCATCGAGCTAATTGCGGGCACATTGAGCAATTTAGTCATTAACTGGACAAACATTCCGAACTATCGGCTAACTCGCAATAGAAAGCTCTACACCCGAGTCCTAGTGGAAAGCTTGTTAAAGAAGTAGCCTCAAAACCGAATGATCATGTCAACGCCATAGGTTCTTGGGTCGCCCCATATACCAGCCCGTTGCGCCTGAGGCAGGTGATCAAACGCATTTATTACATACTCTTCGTCAAGTATATTCTTAGCCCATAGCGCAATACTAGCCGTACCACCAAACACTGATAACTCAGAAATACCTAGCCGACCATTTAGTAAGCCAAATGACTCAAGCTCAACATTCTTAATTTTTTCTGTCAATGGCCCGCCGTTACGAGAATCCATAAAATTGTAACTCAGTGTAGCCTCCACGGTACCGAGAGGCCCTTCTGATATCGTCCAGTCGAGGTTTGCTGTATACGAGTTTTCAGGAGCAGAGCTAAATACGAACTTATCGGCTACATTCTCACCTGTGTCGGGATCCATTACAGACGTCATTTCCGCGTCGAGATATGAGTAATTGAATACAGCAAGGAGATCACTTGATAGCACGTAAGTAACGTCAAGTTCAAACCCAAGGATTTCAGCCTCGCCCACATTTAGGACGCGCGTGTTGTCGATGGCGCCATCAATTTGAAAGTTGATCTGGAGGTCCGTGAACGTAGTCCGGAATACATCCGTGTTTATGCGAAGGCTACTATCCAAAAACTCGCCTTTAAGGCCTATTTCGTAGGATAAAGCCTTCTCTTCGTTAAATCCCTTGGTGAAGAAGTCGGGGTCTGGGTCACGAGTGTTATAGCCACCACTCTTGTAAGCTTCAGCAGATTTTATATATACGTTTAGCTCGTCGTTTAGTTGGTATTCGGCAATATAGTCAAATGAATCGTCGCGGAATGAGCGATCGCCTGTCGCGGTATACCCATAAGATTCAATCGGCGCAATAGATCCTGCCAGTACATTACCACTCGCGTCCTCAGTCCAGCTCTCAGTGTAGACTTGGGTTGATGTGTATTTTTCCGCCCTGCGCTCGTCTGCCGAATGGCGGGCGCCGACGGTCAATAACAGCTCTCTATCAAACAACAGACTGCTTTTATAGCTAAGTCGCGCGTAGAATGCCTTAGCGCGATTTTTAATGCCGAATTGTTGCTCTCCAAGCTGTACTAGTCCCGTTTTTAGATTGCCTCCCACCCCCGGTATCGTCTGATTATTTATAAGCCCAGTAAACTCCAGATGGTAGGGCTGATCATTAATTGCATCTTCCTGGAAGGAATACACCCCCACAATATATTCAATAGATTCGTCAAACGCTGTCCCATTTAGCTTGAATTCGTGGGATACCTGATCCTGTACTAGCGAGGGAATGACTGCTGGTGTCTGGATAGCGCCATCTTTTGAGGTATAGGCATTGGTGTCCACACGAAAATCTGCCGAAAGTGAACCAGTTGCCACGTCAGCATAGGTATTGTTTTCTAAGTCTCTAACACCTAATAAGTATTGAAATTCAATATTATCAAGAGAGTAGCGAAAATCGAATTTATGGCCAGTCACTCCGTTTGAAGACTCAAGGATAGGGACCGCGGCAAACATGCTGCTCTGCCTTTTATCGGAATATATCATCGACTTGCTTGCTTCGCGCCGTATCGAATCGTTAAGCACTGAATCGGCATCTAGACCACCGGAAAGCGGTTGTGGCCGGAACGGCTGGTAAGACAAGTTTGTATATTCGGTATCTGCGCTTTCATAGCTATAGTCGAATGTCGCGCGATCACTTAGATCCGCCCTTAGGTCAATTCGATATCCTTGCGCAGACCGTTTTCCATAATCCTCACCGAGCCCTGTATTCTCAATAACACCACCCTGCTTAGTCGTTAAAAATGCTGCTTTGACGGCTATTTTGTCAGACAGAGGCATGTTCGCTGATGTCTTCGAGGTTAGGAGCCCGTAATTGCCTGCGGTAAATTTCTGTTCAAAATAAAAGTCGGCTGTATCAGCTCGGCGAGTAATTAAATTAACGGTTCCGCCAGTAGAATTTCGCCCATATAACGTTCCCTGCGGGCCCCTCAGCACTTCTATGCGCTGAAGCTCCGCTAGATCAAGAGATAAACCCGCGGATCGAGCGATATAGACACCGTCCATGTATACACCGATTGGCGTATCCTGGGTGACTTGTGTATCTATTAAGCCAATGCCTCGAATATAGATTCGTAAATTAGAATTATCAAGCGGGAAAGGTTCTATCGTCATGCCTGGAACGTTGGCCTTTAAATCCATCAGCGTATTGATGCCCTCTTTTTCTATGCGATCTTCGCCGAAAGCAATCAAAGATATAGGTGTTTCTTGCAACGATTCGGCTTTTCTTTGAGCCGTGACAATCACTTCCTCAAGCTTCCCGTTATTCGCGCCGAGGACATGAGGTGTAATAATGGAAAACAATGTCGCTAAAGCAATCTTTGAATGAATTCTGGGCATTGAACTCTCAATTCTCTTGTTATTTTTGTTCGTAGCACTACGTTTCGAGACCTGTCGAAGTAATCTACAGCCTTGATTGCCAGAGTATCATTAATTAGACTTTAGTCAAATTAGTTTAAATGCCACTTCTAAAAACTGATTACAGATCAGCTCTCGATCGCTTAGGCCTTTCGGTAAGATAAAACAGAGATGGCGCGGCATTGTTGAATTGTTAAATTTTATTGGAATTTGAACCACTTATCGGCAATATCTGCGGGATTATATGATCCACTCCAAGGCTCAAAATTGACAAACTTCTCAATGACTTAAGGTAATAAAGGGGGCACCCAGCTAACGGAGTATTATTCTGATTGGGGCTTTGGCCTCTGCTTTGCCTATCTCAGGAATGTAAAAGGCTTTGCTTGGAATCATTAGCGGGTCTACCGCATTTACGGCGAGCTAGCATTAAACCTTCGCATCAAACCTCGGCGACGACTGAAGCGCAACAAACCGGAGCCACTGAAGGAACCTTTACGTCCCGACCAAGTATGGTCAATGGATTTTATGCATGACCAGTTATCCGACGGCTGAAGCTATCAGTTATTTAATGGCATTGATGACTACCGCCGAGAAGGAATTGCCATTGAAGCTGGCTTTTCATTGCCATCAATCAGAGTTATTCGGGTACTAAATCAACTGTTAGAGTGGCGGGAAAAGCGGACAGTGATTCGTTGCGCCAACGGCCCCGAATTCATCAGTCACGATTTTATGCAGTAGGCATCAGCGCTGGGTATCCGTATCGAATATATCCAGCTTGGTAAGCCACAGCAGAATGCATACATTGAGCGAGCCAATCGCACGATCCGTTATAGTTGGGTGAGTAAACACCTATTTGAAAACTTGGAGCAAGTTCAGGAGTATGTAACCGAGTGGCTTTGGCTTTACAATCATGAACGCCCCCACAAAGCTAACAATGGGAGGATTACCAGAGGTCGAAACCTTAAAACGTGTTTTAAAATTATGACTCTACGTTGGGTTTTCGTAACATAGCGTCTAGCTGATCAACTATTTCAGCCCAGTCAGCGTCATCGTCTTTTGATTGCTTCAAAAATGATGATTGTGAGGCGCTCCAGAAATTTGCTTCATGCAACTTTACCTTACTCGACAGAGGGGTATTCTTTTTTATAAACCCTTGAATAGCCTGCTCTGTATTGTCTAGCCCTAGTTGTTTAAATAATTTGTCTAAAGAATGACTTTCTACTTCCATAATTGCCTCTTTTAGCATTTACATGCATAACATTTCTATAATGAGTAAACCCTAAGTATCAGCAAAGGTGATTTACCAGAACCACCATACTTGGTTTGTGAGTAAATAGCGCGCCTCAAGCCATTTAAGGCCAATAACTTGCTGGCATATCAAGCATTTACAAATCACCTAAATTAAACATAGAAGCATTTCTGAATCACCTGATTGTTCAACGTAACGTTTCTGTTTCAACTCAGGCTATAGCATTGAACTCCATAGCGTTTTTATATAACAAATACTTAGATCAGCCATTGGGAAAGTTAACCGGGCGTAGGTATTCACAACGGCAAGCCAAGTTACCCGTGGTGTTAACTCAGAAGGAAATGGCTCGTCTTGTTTCGGAACTTGAAGACATGCATAAACTGATGGTTGCCATGTTGTATGGCTCGGGCTTGCGTAGTATTAAGTTTCTGCGGCGACGCTCTTGAATTGGCAGCGCCGGCTTCCTGTGAGCAAGTTAAGCCGTAGCCCAGCATCACATAGCAATTCGAGGCCACCACGCAGACGTATCAGCCTTAAAGCAGTTCGGTCTGCTGTCTTGAGCCCTGATGAAATACGGCAACCAGCGAGTAACGCATAAAGCCGGTGCAGGTGGTTAGGTAGTCGTGCAGAGCGTGTTTAACAATATCGGCAAAAGATTCACCTTGGTACTTCCACTGATCTGACTCGGCGAGCTGTTTCATTTTTGCGTTCATGGCAGACAGATCGCATAGAACACGGTGTTTTGCGTCTCGGCTTTTGCTGTCGTCGGTGACAACGATGGCGAGTGTGGATGCAGTATTATCCCACTCGAACATGAAGTAGAGGGAATCGTCGTTAATATTCTCGGCCAACAACGCCACAGCATGTTCTACGCAGTTTGCGAGTATGACCTCGATGGTCAAATTATCTGAGCCTGTGACAACACTGCTATGAAGCAAGTAGTCGGTGCCACTGCCTTGCACGGCTGCTTCGTCCCACGTTAACGCTTGGTCTTTAAAGTCTTGCTGATATGCCACTGTGGTTCCTTAAATAAAAAGGGCTGCGTCGCTATGCGAGGCAGCCCAAATAATGGGTTTAACTGTTAGCGCTACAAAATAATGCGATTAACGAATACTCGCCGTCGCACGGCTCGCCAGATGTGTCGCTATTTTACGCTTTTGATAATCTTTTGCTGCACTGGCTACGGTGCCACCGTTGCCAGATGCCAGCCAGCGCTTAATGCGGCCAGCGTCGCCCATGGGGCTGGTTTTGCCAAACGAGTCTAACATGACGATGAGCAAATCTTTGCCGTCGACGTTGGTTTTCATCACCAAGCAGCGACCGGCTTCGTCTAGGTAGCCGGTTTTACTCATGGCCACGTCCCAGCGCTGGTAGCGCACTAGCGGATTAGTATTCACGTAATCCAAGCGATAGCGCGGGCGACTAAAGTTAGCGGTATAGATTGAGGTGGTGGAGTACGTGGCAATTTCTCGGTATTTAGCAGCCGCCGCGACGAGCTTAGCCAAATCTTCGGCGGTGGATACGTTTTTGCCAGACAAGCCACTGCTATCGACAAAATGCGTGTTTTTCATGCCTAAGGCGCGAGCTTTTGCGTTCATTCGGGCAACAAAGGCAGGCAGACCACCTGGGTAATTGCGACCCAAGGCCGCTGCCGCAAGATTCTCTGAAGACATCAGCGCTAGGCGCAGCACTTCACCACGGGGCAGCTCGGAGTCGACCCGAATGCGGGAGTGGTAGTAGTTAATAGCCTTGCGGTCATCGTTACTAAAGCGAATGGCTTCATTCAGTGGCAGTTTAGCGTCTAACACCACCATGGCCGTCATCACCTTGGTTAGCGAGGCAATTGGCTTTACCATATTGGCGTACTTTTTATACAGTACCTCACCGCTATCGGCGTCAATAACCACGGCGCTAACCGAGGCAAGCTGCAAGTTAGCGGGATTGCGACCAACATTATCCGTGGCCATAGCCGGCGAGATGAACAAGGCCAAGACCAAAGAGAGCATTATTTTTATCATTACAATACCAATTAGCAAAAGTGAACTAACACTATAATTAAGCTGAGGTTAGCACAGCCGAAAAAGCCAAAATGTCGACTCTGTTCAATTTTTATACAAATACGGTGTTTCCCGTACTAACTAGCCTCCTCGCTTACCTTCAAGCGCAGGCTATCTAATATCTGATCTACCGCTGCGCGGTCCATATCACGGTCATCTTCAGCGCAGGCGTAGCTAATAAGTAACAAATGATCGCCAGCGTGTAAAAACCATTCCCGAATATAATCGCCTTCTTCGACAGTTTCAAACTCCCAGCCCTGATAATCGTCACCAATTTTACAGGCTTTACCGTCGTCTAGGCGCATACCAACCTCCAAAACGAGCTCGCGAACGTCATTCGCCGTAGCCGGTTTACCGTGTTGCGCCTGCAGAGTACTCAGACTAATACAGCCTAATTCGTCCTGATCAAAAATCAGAATGCTGTCGTCATCCTGCTCGGTACGCCACTCTTCAGGCAAGCCGATAAACCACCAATCAGATTCAACTTCTTGCATTTCAGTGTCTGACATTGACCGCTACCTGTGTAAATTTTAGAAGCATAATTCGCGCTTACTCGCCCAAGGGTAAATCTGCCGACATTAAAACAGCGTGTTCATAGCCGTCACCAAGGGGGTAATAGTTTTTTCTAATGCCGTCTTCAGCGAAACCGAGCTTGGTATATAAAGAACGCGCTACTGTATTAGATTCCCTCACCTCAAGTAAACAGCGCGCGCCACCAAATTGCTGCATCCACTCCAGCCCTTCGCTCAGTAGCTGTCGTCCCGCGCCTCGGCCACGACTGTTGGTGTCGACCACGATATTCAATAAGCTCACGTCGTCGAGCACAAGGGTGTAGCAGCTGATGCCCAGCAATTCGTCGCCGTCCCACAAGCCTAAGCAATGATCGTCGCGCAAGCTGCGCAACCAGTTCATCTTGCCCCAGGGATGAGGGTCAGAACGGGCTTCGAGCAAAAGACATCGTTCAAGGTGATGCATAGCCAGCATGGCGATACGGGTCATAGACTGAACACAACCTTGCGTAAATTTTGCCACAAGGGCGCTTTCAAACTGCCATCGGCGAGCATGGCTGCTGGCTCCGCTGCGTACAACAATTGAATTCCGGCAGATTGCAGGGTCGCCACGTCAATATAGGGCTGTAATGCACTGCCAAATAAAATCACGCAATGGGCCTGCTGGCGCTCAGCCTGCGCCATGACATTAGCCTGCAGGGCCTCTTTGGCAGCGTCACCACCCATGGTTAACCCGGGTGTTTTTAACACCGGCCACTGAAAGCGCGACGTCGCGAATTCTGGGGCTTTGGCCAGCTTATGATGACGACTCACCGCCACTGCAATATTGGCCATGAGGCGCTTTTCAGCGGGGCTCGGCGGCGCGGTGGTGGTTTCTACAATCATCAACAAGCCAATTCCCGTCGCCACCAACTCAACATTAAACTCTGGGCTAACGGCCACATCAGTTGTAGCGCCTGGAGCGCTACTCGCTTGCCCGGCGAGTGCGGGAGTCGGAGCGGCGCTCTCAAAACCCAGTTCCTGCAAGGCTGAGGCGATACGCGATCCGGCGCGTTGTGGCTCGCCGGTCGGCGCCGGTGTATTGCGCTCCTGCGCCTCGGCCATTTGCTGGTATTCAGTATCGGCATCAAAGCTCGCCACTTCAGCAGTTTCGCCGTCGGCAAACTCGTCCTCTACGGCGATGTCCAGCTCAAAAATCGGTGACGGCGCTGCACCGTCAAGCATAAAGCGCGGCACATAGGTGTCTACGCCCATCGCCTGCAAATAATCGAGTCGCAGCGCCTCGTTCACTTTATACGCCCTCGTGCTGGGGGTGGGCTTTAAGCACCCCGGCGTCTAACAAGTTAAGTGCATCGAGGTAGGCTTTAACTGAGGCAACAATAATATCGGTGTCGGCACCATTGCCATTTACAATGCTGCCATTTTTCTCTAGCCGCACCTGCACTTCGCCCTGGGAATCTGTGCCTTCAGTGATCGCATTCACCGAGTACAGCAGTAAATTGGCACCACTATTAACCAGCAGCTCCACCGCTTTAAACGCGGCGTCGACAGGACCATCGCCTTCCGCTGCCGCTTGTTGGGCTTGGCCGTCGATGAGCAACTGAATATCGGCGCGAGGCTTAAAGCCACTGCGCGACACCGCTTCCAGCGCCACATAGCTGTAGCGTAGTTCTAGATCATCAGGCTGAACATCGTTCATCAGCGCCTGCAGGTCTTCGTCGAATATTTCATGCTTTTTGTCAGCCAGCTCTTTAAAGCGGGTAAACGCCAGATTCAAGGCGGCCTGATTATCTAGCGTGATACCCAAATCTGCGAGGCGCGCTTTAAACGCAGCGCGACCTGAATGCTTGCCCAGCACCAATTTATTGGCGTTCCAGCCCACGTCTTCGGCGCGCATAATCTCGTAGGTTTCTCGATACTTCAGCACGCCGTCTTGGTGAATGCCGGATTCATGCGCAAAGGCGTTGGCGCCAACAATTGCCTTATTCGGCTGCACCGGAAAGCCAGTGATCGACGACACCAAACGCGAGGTCGGCACAATTTGCGTGGCATCAACACTGACTTCCACCGGAAATATATCGCTGCGGGTGCGAATCGCCATGACCAATTCTTCAAGCGAGGCATTACCCGCTCGCTCGCCCAAACCATTAATAGTGCACTCAACTTGGCGGGCGCCATGCATTACCGCCGACAGGGAGTTCGCGACCGCGAGACCAAGGTCATTGTGGCAGTGCACCGAGAAGATCGCTTTATCGGCATTGGGCACGCCATTCATGATTCTTGCGACCATGGCGCCGTATTCACCGGGTTCGCCGTAGCCTACGGTGTCGGGCAGGTTAATTGTGCGGGCACCGGCATTAATCACTTGTTCAATGATCCGGCACATAAAATCGTACTCGGAACGCGAGGCGTCTTCGCAAGAGAACTCAACATCGCCAATTAAGTTGCGGGCATGCTTAACCGCAGCCACCGCGCGCTCCAGCACATTGTCTGGCGCCATACGCAGCTTGTATTCCATGTGGATTGGCGACGTGGCGATAAACGTGTGTATACGGCCAGCGGCGGCGGGCTTGAGCGCTTCAGCGGCGCGGTCAATATCTTCGGCGCCGGTGCGTGCCAAGCTGCACACTATGCTGTTTTGCACTGTCTCGGCGACCGCTCGCACGGATTCAAAATCACCGATACTGGCAATAGCAAAGCCCGCCTCAATGACATCAACACCCATTTTTTCCAGCATTTTGGCAATTCGCACTTTTTCGTCGCGGGTCATCGACGCACCGGGGCTCTGCTCGCCATCGCGTAAGGTTGTGTCAAATATAATCAGGCGGTCTTTGGCCATGTCTAACTCCTAACAATCATTATTTGTGGCAGCATCATGATGCCCTAGCAAACTCTGCCCGCAATTATAGTCGGACACGGCCCAGACTTCTTGGCTCTTTTGCAGGCGAAGGTGCTGTTTTTACAAGAAAATTCATTTACCAGTCCCCGCCACTGGCAAAAATGCCAAGGCCAAAGACTGAACTTCACTGCTGGATACCGTCAAAGACCCAGCACTGCGAGAAGAAAATCACCGTTTTCACAAAGTTTCGGGCGTTTATATTGGTGAATTTGTATACAATTTGCCTCTGTGCATTAGTTTGTCAACCATGGGGCAGTAGCCCAATGATTTTTAGCCGTATTTAAGGGAGCAAACCGCTTTATCATGCGAAGCACTTTAGTTTTTTGCGTAGCACTCAGCCTACAGTGGTTTATCAGCTCGGCCGTCGCCAATGAGCAGACCCCAAACTCGCTTGGCGATTCCGCGACCATTCCCGCAGACCCGGTTTTTACCCCTAATCCCCGTAAAAACCCAAGCCTGAATATCGACTTTGACAAAAGTGGCAGCGCGGCGGGCAATACCGAGGTCGCCCTCACCCTGCTTGGCCAAGATATATTGCGAGGCAGCTTCGAGCGTTTGTACTGGACTGCTGGCCAAGCGGTAGCCGGTTTAGCCATGCCCACACCGGTACTGGTTGCGGCGGGCACCAACCCCGGCCCCACCCTGTGCCTTACCGCAGCGGTACACGGTGACGAACTCAACGGCGTAGAAACAATTCGCCGAGTGATGTTCAGCCTCGAAAGCGACAAGCTCAATGGCGTCGTGATTGGCGTACCTATTGTTAACATGCACGGGTTTCGCCGCTCATCGCGCTACCTGCCAGATCGCCGCGACTTAAACCGCTATTTCCCTGGCGACCCTAAGGGCAGCTCAGCGGGCCGCATTGCCTACAGTTTTTTTAATGAGGTTATTTCCCATTGCGACCGCCTCATTGACATTCACACCGGCTCCTTCCATCGCACCAACCTCACCCAGCTGCGCGGTAACTTAGGCAAAGAAAGCGTGGCTCAATTCAGCCGCATGTTTCACGACGTAACCGTTATCGATGGTGCTGGTGCCCCAGGTACGCTGCGCCGCGCGTCGGTCGACGCCGGTATTCCGGCGGTAATCCTAGAGGCAGGCGAACCTTTGCGCCTGCAGCTAAAGGAAGTTAAGCAAAGTGTTAATGGCATCAAGGCCGTTATGCACCATCTCAATATGATTGATGACAAGCCCCAGCGCGCGCCTAAGCAAAACGTCTTTTATAAATCGACGTGGCTTCGCGCCGACCAAAGCGGCGTCTTTCTCAGCGAGGCCAAACTCGGCCAAAACGTGAAAAAAGGCGATATTCTCGGCTCAGTCACCGACCCCATCACCAACCGCAGCTCGGTGATTCGCTCCAGTGTCGACGGTCAGATTATCGGCCTTGCGCTTAACCAAATGGTTATGCCCGGCTTTGCCGCCTATCACGTTGGCATCGCCGCCGATGTGAAGAAGGTAGCTGCCGACAAAGTCGCGGACAGCGTAGTAGCCGAAGCCCTAGAGCCGGTTGCCGAAAACATGAAGGAAGTGGCCAGAGAAGCGGCACAAAAAGCCGCTAAAACCAGCAATGATCCCAAGGCCGTTGATGCCGCAGTGCGCAAGGCGATTAAGGACAATGCGAAAAACACCTCGCATTTGGTAGACGAACCACCGCGTGAGAAAAGCGGCGGCGAGCCTGAAACCGAGGGCGCCAAAGAACCGGCTATGTCCATACGGCCCAATGACGAAATGGAAGAGCATCCCGAATAGCCCTACCATCACTTAGCCAAAACCAAAAAGCCCCGCCTTAGTCGCGGGGCTTTTTATTGTGCGCTTGGCAATTTAGCAGGTGAAGCCCAACTCCCGCTCCAACTGGGCAGCCAAATTAAACAGGGTCTCTTCATCGCCCATCCGCCCGGTAAACTGCATGCCAATCGGCAAGCCACTCTCGCTCATATGCAACGGCACCGACATGCCGGGCAAGCCACTAACATTGCCCATAATGGTAAATGCCATCTTCCCCAAGATCGGCCCTGCCATTTGCTCCACCAAGCCGGTATTAAACAATAATTTACCCATATTCACCCGGTGACTCGCGAGCATCAGCAGCTCTTCGACACGGGAGTTGGGCAGCACGCCATGGGGTTCTGCGGGGGTAGGTACAGTCGGGCAAAGCATGACATCAAAATCAGTCAATAAGCGCCCCATCGCCAGCTGAACGTCATCCCAGCCGCGCTTAGCCGTAATAACGTCGGCGCCGCTAAATGAACGACCTAGCATCGCCATATTTTTGGTGGCAGGTTCAAACTTAGCGACGCAGGCGGCGCCATACTCACGCCGATAGCGGTCAACCATACTTGCCACTTCGGCGCAGACGACCACAAAGAAATCTCGCCAAAACTGATTAACATCAATCTGTGGCTCGGCATCTTCCACCACGTGCCCCATCTTTTCTAGCGCTTGGGCAGTGGCATCTAACGCGGCTAGCACCTCGGCATCAACAACGGTATTCACCAAGGGTTTTCTGCTCAAGGCAATGCGTAGCGGTCGGGCTTCACGCTGGGTAGCAGCCAAAAAGCTGCCCTTGGGCGGGGCAATATTATAGGGCGCGCCAATTTCATGTCCGCTACTGCAGTCCAACATCGCTGCGCTGTCGCGAACACTGCGGGTCAGTACGTGCTCAGCAACAGCGCCCTGCCAATCTTCACCATTGTCGGGGCCAAGGGGATTGCGACCACGGGAGGGCTTTAAGCCAAACACCCCGCACCAGGAGGATGGAAAGCGAATAGAGCCGCCGCCGTCACCACCGTGGGCCATTGGCACAATACCCGCGGCCACGGCCGCCGCACTGCCACCAGAAGAACCACCAGTGCTATAACCATGCTTATGAGGATTATGAGTGGGGCCAAAGGATTTGGGCTCAGTAGTGATTATTAGGCCAAATTCGGGGGTATTGGTTTTGGCAAAAATATTCACCCCGCTGGCTTTGTAGCGTCGCACCAATTCGCTGTCATAGTCAGGTATTACAGTAATTCCCCGACTGCCCATACGCAGCGGTTCACCGGCAAAACATGCCAATAAGTCTTTTAAAACAAAGGGCACGCCTTTAAACGGGCCGTCCGGTAGGCCTTGTTCTATTTGGCGATAAGCGCGTTCATCGAAGCGATGGATAATGGCATTTATACTTGGGTTACGCTCGTTGGCGACAGCCAGTGCAGCATCAAGTAACTCTTTAGGGCTTACCGCCCCATTGCGAACCAGCTCTGCCAGACCAAGGGCATCGTATTCACCGTATTCTTTAAACATTCCCGTCTCCGCGATCTTATTTGCTGCAAATAGTAACAGTTCTGTTACCTAAACTGAGCTAAACAAAGGGAATTAGCCTTTAACTAAATTGCCTTTGGCAGCGCGACACAATACGCGCTACAGTAGCTTACAAACGCTGACACACTGTTGGCTGGCAACATCCTCAATTCATAACAATATAAGGTTGCAGATATGCCGCTATCGAAAGACATTCTTGACGAAATTCGCGTATTAACCCAATTCAACCCAGCCTCTGCGCTTGAGGGCATTAAGGTTCACCACACCGCCGACCCCGCCACCATCGCTGCGACCGAGCGTTTATTTGCCAAAGAACTGATTACTCAAGCTGATGGCGGCTATCTTACCAATAGCGGCCTAGAAGTCATTCGCCACCTCGATAGCCTAATGACGGTTTTGAACTGCAAAGACAAAGAATTAGCCTAAATCCAAACATGCGGAAGGCCAAAGCCTTCCGCACATTATGAGAACTAACCGCAATCACTCGCGGCCGATTCGACGTTCACCGGCAAATCGAAAAAATCCAGATTGCTCCTCGCGCTGAATAAGCTCGCTCTGCTCGGCAAACAAGGCTGTTTGCAATGCCTGCAAGCGGCGACGTTGCTCGCCACCAGTGTACTCGGCCAAAATGCTTTGGCGCTGTTCCATATAGTTACTGCCGGTAGTCCACAACTCATCCCGACGCTTATCTAAGGCGGTCCAGCGATCAAGCGCTTGGGCATCCATACCCAAACCGCTGCGAATTTCCCTAAGTGACGCCAAACGCGTCGAGTCAGGAAGGTTCCGCAGCTCCTGCTGCACTGAGTCTAAACTTAGAAAGCGATCCATCAATTCCGTCCGCCGCGTGGCAAGCAAGGGCTCGGCCTTATCGCCCAAGGCATCGCGCACCGACGCCACAAATTGCGTTAATTTTTCCTCCGGAAGGCCTTCGGCCATTTCGTCTACCGCAATTAAGGCCTCTTCAATTTTGCGATTGCGCAGCTCTGCCGCCCAAATCTGTTCTGCGTCAGCGCCAAAAGCATCAAAGCGTTTAGCCCAAAGGGCGTCGCGACGCTCCGCCGGCGACATCGCACGCAGTACATCGCGCTCGGTCAGCAGCCATGCATTATAGTTAGACCACGACTGATATTTGGCCAGTAATTCTGCAGCCAAGTCGGGGTACATTTGCGCCAGCAGTGCTTCAACACGACTCTCCCAATCCTCTGGGTAGCGCGATTTTAGATAGGAAATCAGCTGCTCTAGCAAGCGAATTTGCGCGTGTTTCACCTCGATCACGCTGGCAAATTTTTGAGTTAAATCCGCAATAAACTGCGCTTCATCAACTTCATTTAATTCGGGTCTTCCTCGATCATTCTCAGTCGGCTCGACATTCCCAACCGCCGTCGCAGTTAACATTGGCGCATGTACTTCATCGCTAACAGCCTGTTCTGGCGTTTGCCAGAACAGGCCAAAGCAAGCACTAACGACAATCGCTACCAACAAAAACACTACCCATGGTTTGCTTATCGTTTTCTCGCTCATAACACCTACTCACCCGTTTTATTAAAAGCCATTGTCGGCGATAAAATCGGTAATCGCGGCGTAAAATTCCATTTCGTCAAAGGTATCGGGTGGCACGCCAATCACGTCCAAATGATCCTGGTTTATCTTCCATGCGTGAGACGTCATTTGGGTTTGGTTAGGTGCGTTCAGGTCACCCACATAGCCAGTATTGCTCTGCGCCCAAACGTAATCTAGGCAGCCATAACATTCCCAATACTCAAGACGATAACCCATTTGCTGAGAGTTAATACCGACTAAACCATCGTCGTCATTGTCACTCGCATCGCCATCACCAGTACCGAGGGCGCCGTCGCCATTGGCGTCATAGCTGGCGTAGCCGTCACCATCAATCTCAGTCCAAAGCTCCTTAAGCAAATACAAGGCGGGGTTCATATTGCCGTTGTCTTGACCTGTTAAAAAGCTCCGCGAGCGCTCGATATTCGCGGATCCGGCAGGGTAGTTCTGATTAAACGCGTAGGTGCCCGTTGTCACCCCATCGTTGGGGTCAAAGTCATGATTCACCAGCTGTTTCAGCGCCGCGATAGCGTCGTTGCCGCCGCTGTAAATCGTGTTGCCAAAGTAGTCAGCTAAGGTCGCCAAAACGGACTGCACGCCAGGCTGCAAATTTAAAACATATTGCGCTATAGGCGAGCCACGGTGGGGCGACGAAATACTAATGCCGTATTTAACCACCCGATACCCGCGATTATCCTGCAGTAATTTAGCCGCTTTACGCAGGTCTAAACCACCTTGAGAGTGACCAATAATATTGACATAGCTGTGACCCGAGCTGGCCAAATAGCCTTCAATGTCTTGGTATAACTCGTAACCACGCTGCTCCGATCCGGCAAAGGGCGTCACCGAAGCCACAAAAGACTCCTGCCCAGAATGAATGTCGTGATTGCAATAGTACTCACCCCACTGGCAGGTATCTAAAACGTAAACGCCATAATCATCGCCCCAGTAGTCATAACCTAAAATGTCATCAAAACCGGCCATGCCGTGGGCGAACACAATCGGGTATTGGGTTTTATTGGCATCGCGTGCAAATGCAGGCGACGTCGTCGTACTCACAAGTATTAAAATTCCAATACTCAGTAATTGGCTAAGCTTCATAGAGATATTCTCCGGTATTATTTTTTAAACTACGCGGAAGCCTTAGCATAAAAGCCGGGAAACCAAAGCCGTAACGGCTTACTGCGGAAACGCGAACAGCTTTTAGAGCTAACATCAGGCTTGCTATTATTTTTTTCAGCCATCTTTGCACTAAACAGTTGCCGACACGTCCTGTGTAAAATCATCCAAGTTATCGATGACAACATTACATATTTTTAACACATACAAACAAGGCGAATCAATAAAAAAATCGCTGCGTGCGATGTTCGTCACAGCTCGGCGCTTAAATGGTGTTGGCGTAAATAGCGCAACCTATGGCCACTGCAGTTTGATAAGCTAGGCACCACACTGCGCAATAGCGCTTTATATTGGAATAATATCTATGGATCCATTGACTCAAGGCCTGCTCGGCGCCACCGCTGCCGCCAACTCCAGGCTGGCTAAGGCGCCGCGCGCCGTGGCACTCGGCCTCGGGTTTCTGGGTGGCATGGCCGCAGACTTAGATGTCTTGATCCGCTCCACTAGCGACCCTCTGCTGTTTTTAGAGTTTCACCGCCAGTTCACCCACTCCCTTGTGTTCATTCCCTTTGGCGGCTTGCTTTGCGGACTGGTATTGCACGCCCTGTTTGCCAAACGTAAAGGTTTTAGCCGCTGGCAAAGCATTCTGTTTTGCACCCTCGGCTACGCCACCCACGCACTGCTCGACGCCTGCACAACCTATGGTACGCAATTGTATTGGCCCTTTAGCAATGAGCGGGTCGCGTGGAATATTATGTCGATTATTGACCCGCTCTACACCGTGCCCATTGCGGCCTTACTAGCCCTTAGCTTAAGCCCCCAGCGCCACTGGCTGGCGCGTATCGCCTTATTCTGGGTGTTTGCCTACCCAGCGGTGGGGTGGTGGCAGCGTGAGCGAGCAGAAAGTGTTGCTTACCAGCTCGCCGCGAGTCGCCAGCACCAAGTGCTTAGTTTGAGTGCCAAGCCCTCCTTTGCCAATTTACTGCTCTGGAAAGTTATTTACCGGACACCCGATTACTTTTATGTTGACGCCGTGCGCATGGGTATTAAGCCAAAAGTCATTGAAGGCACTGCCATTGCGCCTCTGGATATTCAACGTGATTTACCGTGGCTGCAGGCAGGGTCACAGCAGGCCGAAGACCTTGAACGCTTCCGCTGGTTTTCCCAAGATTATATTGCGCTAGCAGCAAACAACCCAAAGCGGGTTATTGATTTACGCTACTCATTACTCCCCAATGAAATCGACGCACTTTGGAGTATTGAATTATCACCAAACAATAGTGAACAACACGTGCGCTATATTACCCAGCGCAGCGACAGCCGAGCGAAGTCGGTAGAACTGTGGAATATGCTATTTCACTGACCTAGGCACTGACGAAACCCTCTGCACGCTAAAAGTAGTAGCCAAAATTTATGCGTATACCGCGAATATCTTCTGCCTGAACCACCGCTAAACCCAAGCGTAAAAAGCTCAGCTGCGCCATATGACGGCGGGTACTCCCCACACTCACCGCCAGTTCATTTTGGCTACGTGTATAAGTGTCTGTGCCCTTAAACAGCGTGTTCACAAAACTCAATTCAACACTGAGTAATTCGTGGGCGAAAGCCATAGGCATAGAATACAAGAGACCATTTCTAAACACCGTATTCGCCATATTAGGATCAAACTCGTTACCGGCCAAGGTCACTTTTAAGGTTTTGTAATAGCCTATAAGATTACCAATATATATTGAGTTCCGCGTTGATCCCAAAGGAATACGGTAAGCGCTAGATACCGACACCCCCGCCTGCTCAGCCTCTTGATCTAAATCACTCGATTTGACATAGCCCACGCTCATACCCGGCGTAATGGCCCAATTCGCGCTTACCGGTATACGCAACGCCAAGCCCGGCTGTATTGAATAGGTTTTAGCGTCGTTTACCTCGCCCTGGGTAAGCGGCATACTCAAAATCCATTGTCGACCCGAAATTCGTTGCGAACGAAAAGTATACGTTAAGGGCATAGTGACATAGCTTATTTTTACCCCGTTGGCTTCAAACTCACCAACGGTAAAACTAAGGCCAAAAAGATTGGGGATATCGCCAACCTCATCAAACACCGAGTTCAGTTGCTCCAAGGTAGTATCCAACACCAGCGCAAACGCACTGTCGACCGTTTGCGGTAACAATGAGCCCGGATTACCCGCTAATAGACTCGACGCCCCCCCCAATAGGCCATCACCAATACCCAGCTCCGCTTCAATCGGCAAAAGTGATAAGACGGCATCAGTGGCAAGGGCTTTAGATGCCGCGGCGCCTATACACAGTGTGAGTGCCAAGCACATTAACCCCCTCATCACACACCCTCATGCCGCCTAATCGCCGCCGCGCAAACACACCCCTGCCCGTCACCTAAGTAGGGGCTAGCGCAGCTCACAGAGACCATTTGGTATAGTCCACAATTGCCTGCTTAGCCAATACCTGAGTATGCACAATGCTGATTCCCCGCTGCGTCCACCAAGCCCCATTGAAATTCGCCGGTTTGCCCCAAATATTGTTAAACACCGAAACTTAGGAACTCGCTATGACTCAGCTCTCTGTGCTCGACCTTTCACCTATCACCGCAGATGGCTGTGCTGGCGACTCCCTACGCAACACCTTAGACTTAGCCCAACATGCCGAGCAGTGGGGCTATCAGCGCTACTGGTTGGCGGAACACCACAATATGGCGGGCATCGCCAGCGCGGCAACGGCGGTGGTAATAGGCCATGTTGCCGCCGGAACCAAAACCATTCGAGTAGGCGCTGGCGGCGTTATGCTGCCCAATCACTCCCCCTTAGTTATTGCCGAACAATTTGGCACCTTAGAGGCCTTATTCCCTGGGCGAATCGATCTCGGTCTGGGCCGCGCGCCCGGCAGCGACCAAGCTACCGCCTACGCGCTGCGCCGCAACCTGCACGCCGACGTAGATCAGTTCCCCAACGATGTTGTCGAGCTGATGAGTTATTTCGGTGAAGCCGAACCCGGACAGCAAATTCACGCCTTTCCCGGTAGAGGACTGAATGTCCCAATTTGGATATTAGGCTCCAGCTTATTCGGCGCCCAATTAGCGGCATCACTTGGTCTGCCTTACGCCTTTGCCTCGCACTTTGCGCCGGATCAAATGCTCGCAGCGATCGAAATTTATCGCGAGCGCTTCCAGCCCTCTGCCCAACTCAGCAAGCCCTATGTGATGCTCGGCTTTAATATCTTTGCCGCAGACACCGACGCCCAAGCCAATTATCTGGCCAGCTCAATGCAGCGCGCCTTTGTGAATTTACGCCGCGGCAACCCCGGCAAACTTCAGCCGCCGGTCGATAATTACCTTCAAGAATTGTCGTTCAGTGAGCAGAGCCTGCTGCAGAACATAATGTCCTGCTCGGCCATTGGCAGCCCTGACACCGTGCTTGAAAAAACCCGGCAATTCATCGCCAAAACCGGCGCCGATGAATTAATGATTACTTCACAGATTTACGATCACACCGCGCGCTTGCGGTCATATGAAATTGTGGGGGCAATGCAGAAACAACTAAATGGCGAGGCTTGAGAGCCTAGTACGCATCGTTCTCAGTAAACACCGTCACGTTTAAATCGTCCTCCTCGGTAAGCCAAGCGCTAATAACCATTGGCTGGCAGCAGACCTGGCAATCTTCAACATAGGTCTGCGCGCCCTCTGATGTGTCGATCAGCAACTCTATTCGCTCGCCACAATAGGGACACCGCTGACTGACCGATTCTAATGCATTCATATCGCACCTACTTTGTAAATTAAGTTCGTAGACGCTACACCTTTGCCGTGCCAGCGCCAAGGAAATTTCTCGTTTTGCCGTCGGCGACAGGTGCACCCGTGACAGACGCCATACAGCTATAAATAACATTGGAAAGCTGCGCCTTAATCGGTTTGAGCTTTTACTTGATTACGTATAGAGCCGCGCTCTGCGGTAAATTTGGAGCGCAGCGGAAAATTTGTCCGACAGCAGCGCTTTGTGTACGCCCAGCATGGGCATGAACTAATGAGGTGAAAGTCCTCTGTAGGAAGGTCACCATCCTTAGCGATTTATGATCGTTATTAGATGTTA
>NZ_JACHHW010000002.1 GCF_014202945.1 Zhongshania antarctica
ACCTGATGGCTCTCTTAAGGGGAGACCCATCTAATGACAGGCTACCCGATATCAATCAGTTAAAGCTCATATGAAAGTTAACGGGACAGCAGTGGCCAGTTTTATTGAAACTCATTTACGCTTTCACGCACAGCACTTGGGCTTAACACACGGATCATTCAGTGACAGGGAACTAAATAGGCGCGGCTGAGTCGAAGTAGTTCATTCAAAAAATGCTAACACCTGCGAATCTACCGCTTCTTGCCAATAAGCTAGAGGCGGCCATTCGCTTGTAATTGCGTGGAGTAGTGCATGATGAATACTAGCCTCAACCGGCTTGCCGGTTATTCCATTTTTGCGGGCCTTAGCCTTTTACTATTATCCGGCTGCGGTGGCTCCAGTGGCGGCTCAGCCAAAACCTCAACCGCCTCATTTTCAGTCACCGACGCCCCGGTGGATGATGTCGAGGCCGTAAAAATCACCTTCAGCCGCATTGACCTCAAACCGACAAACGGCGATATCGTTAGCCTAACCTTTGATGAACCCGTAGTAATTGATAATTTGCTCAGCCTCACCGGTAACGCAGCCAGCCCAATCATATCCGACGCGGTAGTCCCGGCCGGCAATTACCAGTGGCTGCGTATATTTGTTACCGGTGGCTTCCCAGATTCAACGGTACTCCCCAAGCTCGGCAACGAAGCCGATCTGTTTATTCCCGGCCAACAAAACGGCAATAGCAGTAATAACGGCACGCCGCGCTCACTTCAGCTCAACACTGGTTTTACCGTTCCTGCCGGTGGCAACGCCGATTTCACCATCGACTTTGTATTGCACAAAGGCTTAACCAAGCCTGCCAACGACAAGGGTTACTACCTGCTGCGGCCCGCGATGCGCTTACTTAATAATGTTGAGGTTGGCACAATCGCAGGCAGTGTCGACTCCACGGTTATAGCAAGTAATGCCTGCAGCGGCATCACCGGCAGAAAAGTCTATCTCTACGAGGGTGACTTGAACGAAAATGCACAGTTACCCGACGATTTTTACGACCCAGGCATCAATGCGGGCAGCGATGTCGTAGACAGCGATGTGAGTGGTCAACGACCAATTAGTAGTGCCGAAGTCAGCCAGAATGACACTGGCGCTTACACTTTTGAAATTGGCTTTGTTCGCGCTACCAAGGCTGGCTACAGTATTGCCTTTACGTGTCAAGCTAGCTTGGATGAGCCGGAATCTGACGATGACATCAGCTTTACCGAAGTGATCCCCGTTGACGTCACAGCAGGGCAAACCACCACCGTTAGTTTTAGTGAGGTGCCGGTTGCGCCAGAGCCTTAACGCCTAAATACCAGTAAAACGCAGGGACGCGTTTTACTGGTATATCCAATCAAACCACCCTGTAATCACCCCAACACACCCCGCGAGTACGGCGAATATATTCATACGTCGAACCCGGCCAATTGTTAGTAATTTTATTGCCGTCCTTATACCAGCTCGCCTCGATTGCGTTCCACGCCATCTTGCCCAAGCGCCGCTGCATTTCACTGTTATATTTTTCTTCAGCCTCGGCTTTTACCTCAATCGTCGAGTGACCGTCACGATCTAAGGCAGTAATTGCATCACAAATGTAACGAGCCTGAGACTCGGACATAATCACAATGGAGTTGTGACCAAGGTTTGTATTGGGGCCATACAGCATAAATAAATTCGGGAAGCCGCTCGTCATCATTCCTAAGTAGGCCTGAGCACCGTTACGCCAAGCATCACGCAAATGCTTGCCCTCAACGCCGCGTATATCCATTGGCGCCAAAAACGGGTTGGTTTTAAATCCGGTACCGTAAATAATGACATCAGCTGGGATGTCGCGACCGTCGGTGGTGGTAATACCGTGCTCAGTCAATTGCACAATACCGTCGACCTCCAACTCAACATTCGACCTAGCCATCGCCGCGTAGTAGTCATCAGATACCAGTATGCGCTTCGCGCCCATGGGATAATCAGGTGTTAATTTGGCCCGCAACGCTGGGTCGCCAATATGTTTATTAATATAGCGGCGATGCATCCACAAGCCAATTCGGCAATGTAAACGTCGGCCCTGCATTATCGGGTATATCAATAATTCATTTCGCAGCCAAATACTAAAGCGGTAGTAACTCGCCACCAGCGGGACCCGAGCCGACAACCATTGCTCCCATGCCGCGTAGGGTCTATCTAACTTGGGAATTACCCAGTTTGCGCCACGCTGGAACACGGTCAGCTTTGCCGCCGCTGGCGCGATTTGCGGTATAAACTGCAAGGCGCTGGCGGCATTGCCAACAACGGCGACGTGTTTATTACTAAGGTCCACATCATGCTGCCACCGCGCGGAATGAAATTGCGCGCCTTTAAACTCACTCTGACCGGGAATTTCAGGGGTAAATGGGTGATGCAATTGGCCCACGGCGGCCACTAAAAACTGACAGCGCCACTCCTCACCATCGGCGCTTCGTAGGCGCCAACATTTGGCTTGTTCATCGAATATTGCGCTAGCAACTTCCGTTGCGAAATGGATATGTTCATACAAATTGTATTTTTTGGCCGTCCCCTTGAGGTAGTCAAATATTTGCGGCTGCTCAGCCCATTTATATTGCCAATCGGCATTATGTTCAAAAGAATAGCTGTACAGCGCTGACGCAATATCACACTCCGCACCAGGGTAATGATTTTCTCGCCATGTGCCGCCAACCTCGTCGGCCTTTTCCAAAATCGCAAAATCGCGAATACCCGCCTTTTGCAAATGAATCGCGAGGCCCATCCCTGAGAAGCCTGCGCCAATAATGATGATTTTTTTCTTATTACTCTCTAACACTCGTCATCCTCAACTTGCGTTCTTTAGCTTCTCTCGCGATGCGTCACCGGACGCTAGCGTGAAACGATTGTTATTTTTCAAAAATGACCGAATGGCCTCGCAATATCGCGTACCGAGCGCAGCCCATCAAGCTAGTTCACGGATTCGCGCTGCGCCTTAGTGCGAGGCAACGGCAACACTGCCACAGCAGGCATTGCCAAGCTACCCAACCAAATATGACCATCGTACTCATTAACACTGGTCACCGTATGGTAAATGCCAGCCCCCGACTGCAAATTGAACTTAACACTGCCGTCCAAACCTAAACCGATAACAAAGCCATAGTGATCAGACGGCACGAGCAGTTCGGCGGGCAAGCCACCAAGTAATTTGCGTATGAAAGGGTACGACGCCAAAGAATCTATCTCTTTACTTCGCAACGCGGGCATCGCCACCCAAAAGGTATCAACACCGTTAAAGCTGATATTGTCCGGCATACCGGGCAAACCCGCTATAAAGACATCACTCACGCCTGCTTTTGGCCCCTTTAGCCACAGACGGCTTACCCGCGACGCACCCGTTTCATTTACCAGCACCCAGTTATCGTCCGGGCCAAGGGCAACCCCATTCGCAAAATACAAACCCTGTAAATGCACCTTGGTTTGGCCTGTAGTGGGTAAATAACTCAGTAAGCGGCCGGTTGCGCTGGCCTCCACTAAATCGAAAATATAATCGTGTAAACCGAAGCGAGTTGAGACATCGCTAAACCAAATGGTGCCGTCCTCCGCGACATCGACATCATCAATAAAACGTAAAGAGGGATCATCGGCATAATCGACGAGCGTGGTTATTTTTCCCGAGGGTGAAACTGACAGCAAACCTTTGAAAGCATCTGCCACAATCAAGTTTCCGCCGCCATCAAACTGCATACCCAAGGGACGGCCGCCGGTGTTAACAAACTCCTTAGCACTACCGCCGATAACTTGGCCGTCATGAACAGCAAAGTTCACAATACGACCATCCTGGTAACCCGTATAAAAATGACCATCGGGGCCTTTTACAATATCTTCTGGGCCTGTGCCAATATTCTGCAAATATATCGTTGCCGCCGCTAGACGTTCATTTGCTGCGAAGTCGCCGCTCAAACCAACACTAACCGGAGCGCTAAACACCACCGGCTGAAGAGGAGAGCGAACATATAGCGCTAAACCCCCAGCGAATATGAGTAAAGCCACAATGGCACTCGCTCGAAAAAAACGTTTCATTACACACCCTCTTATTGTTATCGCTTTTCAATTTACCGCAATACCGCTATGCTAAATTTAGCATTTGACGACAGTCAGGCCGACTCTTTTTTGTGGATGTAAGCAATGCGCCCCTTAATACGCACCTCCGCCCTAGGCGGATACAACGAACTCGTTCGCGAACTAGGTGGACAGCCAGAACCACTGCTACGGCAATTTAATATTGATCCCGAACGACTCGACGATATCAGTTATCTTATTTTCTTCCACAGCTTAATGCAGTTGCTCGAAGCCTCGGCCGAAAAATTGCAATGTCCCGATTTTGGCCTGCGTTTATCCGCAAAACAAACTATGGAAACCCTTGGCCCAATTGCAATTATGGCCCGCACCTCAAACACGGCAGGCGACGCCCTATTCTGCATTGCCCGCTATATCTCCCACCACAGCCCCGCCATCACACTGGGGCTAGACAACACATCCGCACCGCAATTCCCGCGGATCACGCTCGACATTAATGTCACGGATTTCCCATACCGCCACCAAACAATAGAAATGGCGATTGGCTTAACGGCCAATATTCACGCCATGTTAACGGAAAATCGCAAACGACCTGAAGCCGTATTGTTTCGACATAGCAGGATCTTAGAGCCAAAAGTCTATAAACGACACTTTGGCTGCCCAGTGCTCTTTAATCAAGACTGCAATGCCCTAGTGCTAACCCCGGAGCAACTTGATTTTCCGATTCGCACCGCCGACGCGTTTCAGCGCGACATCATCGCGAATTACCTCATCAAAAAAAGTGCTGGCTCGCCGCTGAGTTTCATCGAGCAAACCAATTTCATTATTAGCCGCCTGCTGCCCACCCAGTGCTGCAATATTAAAAGCGTAGCGAACGAATTGTTTATGCACCAACGCACCCTCCAGCGCCGCTTAAAAAACGAAGGCTATATCTTTGAAGAAATGGTAGACAACATCAGAAAACAGGATGCCCAAAACTTCCTCGCCGAACGACGTATGCCCATGGCGCAAATTGCCGCATTGCTCGGCTACCAGGAGCAAAGTTCATTTAATCGGGCGGCCAAGCGCTGGTTCGGGGTCACGCCCAACCGCTACCGTAAGTCACTACACACCATTGCAGGCGCAAAACCTGAGTAAGCCTTTACCGCCAGTTATAGCGTAATTGCCCAATAGAAATAATATGGACAATAGCCACGCTCAGTGTCGTCAAATGATAAACATATGTCATCAAATGACAATTATTGCCGTAGGAATATCGGCATTCTCCACGCTCGTAAAACTGTCGTACCCGATCAGCCCTGTCATAGTTTTAAAGGAATAGTCCATGCAGCAACGTCGCCCACACGCATATAAGAGTCGCCGGAATCTATTACGCGCCGGTATTTGCCTTGCCATTGCCAGCTCAAGCAGCACTGTTTTTGCTGCGCCAATGCTTGAAGAGGTACTAGTTACCGCGCAAAAGCGCAGTCAAAGCACCCAGGATATACCCGTAGCGGTCACCGGCTTAACGGGCACTCAACTCGACAAATACGGTTTTGAAAATGCCAGCGACATTTCTGCACAGGTTCCCAATATGCAGGTCAGTGGCCCCTACGGCGACATTCAACCAATCTTTGCGATTCGCGGCGTCAGCATGTCTGACTATAGCTCTAACCAGGCCAGCCCAATTGGTGTGTATGTTGACGAAACGTATTTAGCCCCGGTGTACAGCCATGGCGCTAACTTTTTTGACATTGAACGTCTTGAGGTTCTGCGTGGCCCTCAAGGTACGCTTTACGGTAAAAATACCACCGGCGGTGCGATCAACATCATCACTCGCACCCCCCAATTTAGCGACGAGCCCAGCAATTACATCAAGCTCGGTGCTGGCAGCTTTAATGCCACCAGCGCTGAAGCGGGCGCAGAAACCCAGCTCATTGACGGTATTCTCGCGGCACGCGGTGCATTAAGTTTCAAGCGCGACGAAGGTTACGTCGACATTGTCGGTCGTAGTGAAAAAGGCGCCCAAACCGATTTTCAAGGCGGCCGCTTCGCCTTGCATTTTGCGCCCAACGACACCTGGGACGCCGTCTTTAAATACACTACCTCTGGTAACGACGCCCTGAGCACGCCAGCCCGAAATGAAGGTCGCACCGATCTTCTCGGTGCCCCGAATTCAGATTACAACGCCTACTCACGTCAGAGCCGCAATTTAGATTTCCATGAAACTGAGGCCAATGAAGTTGGCGCGCTGATCACCAATACTGAAATCCTCGGCTTAACCGTCACCTTTGCTGGCGATGGTTTCTCTATCACCTCGGTATCGTCTTATTATGACGCCGACTATTATCAAAAAGCAGACACCGACGGCTCGCCCAACGACTTGCTCACCATCACCTGGTCGTCAGACACCATCGGCTACAGCCAGGATCTGCGTTTCTCTTCGGAATTCGACGGCATGTTCAACATCATTGCCGGTGTGTATTTCGGCTATGAAGACCAATATATGCACAATATCTACGACATCTTTGACACACCACCAGATGTACGAGTTGGTCTTGCAAAACCCGATACAGTTCAACAATATCCATTTTTGCTCGATTACGGCATGCTCGATCAGCGCATGGAAACCCAAAAAACTAGTTTAGCCGCTTACTCTCAGATGCGTTTTGATTTTACTGACCGCTTCGGCATGGATTTAGGTCTGCGCTACACCAAAGACGGCAACGAGCAAACCTACTTCAATATTTCCCGGGTCGGTTATGACGGCAGCCCTCGAGGGACTTATGTACCGGGCAACACCACCGGAGTTGACGACGCCTATATTTCGCTACCACTGTCGCAGTCGCAGCTAATTGATATTCTCGGCGACCCAACGCTATTGCTAAACCTACTAAACATCGGCTATACCCACGGCCCCTACACACTCGACTCGGCGCCCGAGCTCGAGGCAAATGAAGCGGAGTGGACTGGCAAACTTGGCCTTGACTACCGCATAAACGAAGATGTAATGGTCTATGTAAGCGCTAGCCACGGCTACCGCAGCGGCAGTTTCAATGGCGGCGCGTACTATCTCGCCCGCCCTATCGAGACCGCCTATGCATCACCAGAATATATTGACGCGTTTGAAGTTGGCTTCAAAGCCGACCTGCTCGACAACAGCATGCGCTTGAACGCAGCACTGTTCTCCTACGATTACACCGACCAGCAATTTATCAACGTCGTCGGCTTCTCTAACTTCCTTGAGAACGCGGGTAGTTCAAAAATTGCTGGCGCCGAAGCAGAATTGTGGGCACGCATAACGGAAAGACTCACCCTGCAAATTGGTCTTGGCTTTTTGCAAACCGAGTTCTCTGAGTTGACCCTAGCCAATACCGAAACCATTGCTGACGCAGATGATCGGGTTGACCTAAGCGGCAATGAGCTAATCTCAGCACCCAAGCTGAACTACAGCATTTCGCTGGATTACGATATTTTGGTGACCGAAGCGGGCTACCTCACCACCAACCTAAATGGCAACTTCCAAGATGACCAGTGGTATAGCGCCTACAACGATGAATACGGCTACGGCGCTATTCGCCAAGACGCCTATTGGTTGTTCAACGCACGCACCAGCTGGCACGCCGCCGACGACAGCTACTCTGTGTCGCTGTGGGTGAAGAATCTGATGGATGAAGAGTACGATAGCTACGCGATTAATCTGCAAGCAGGCTTCGGGCACGACAACTACCTTGCCGGCCCACCACGGAGCTATGGTGCGGAATTTACGTATCGCTTCTGATCCCTTAGCGTCAGCCAGCTGACGCTAAACCTCTGTCGATAGCAGGTCACGCAAGGAAGCGACCTGCTATATACTGCAACCATTACCACGCCCCTCCTCCTGCTCAGCAAAACTCACATTATTGAAGGCCGTGCACTCGCTACGCCGTATCCGTGTGGGGAAAAACCTCGCCGATGAAGAATACGATGTCTACGGTATCAACCCGCAAGCGGGTTTTGGTCACGACAAAACCTTGGCGACCAACCCAGTAGTTATGGTGCGGAGACGACTTATTGTTTCTAATAATTAGCACCGGAATATTAACGTTGCACCGCCATTAACACCCTCTACTTCCCGCAAAAAGAGCGACTTGTCTCGGCACGCTCCAACGCAAACACTAAGCATAAGCTGCGCATTCTACGTATTGAAAGCGTCCTAACAATATAGGCAATATGGTGGCCTGTGTACTCATCCATTCCGCAACACAGCCGGAATAGGAGCCGTAAGTCTATGAACCCTACAATACTTGGCCGCACCCAACCCAGTCCGATTTCGCTGGGGCAACTACTGGTATCAGGCGGGTTCATTACGACTGGCACACTGAATCAGGCCTTGAGCACCCAGCGCTGGAGCCGTCGCCGCCTAGGCGACGTTCTGATGCAGCGCCACGAACTTTGCGCAGTTGAAAAACAAACGATACTCGCCTTGCAAAAAAAACTTGCCTCGCAGGCACTTGAGCTTAAGCCTGACGGCAGTATGCCCAAAGCTCTACAGCTAAGCTTAGGTCAGTTATTGCTAGACAATGGCGAAATCACCCAATCACAACTGGACAAAGCGCTAGCCGAGCACAACAGCCAGCATCGTCGCCTTGGTGAGGTTTTAATTGAGCAGCAGGTACTTTCGCCAATTTGCCTAGCACACTGGCTGCAACTGCAGAAGAAGTTGATTAGCGCCGCCGCGGTCGCGGCTTGGATGATGGCGGGCAGTTGCAATGTCGCCGCCGACGAAAATAAAACTAGCCTCTGGCAAAAATTTATCGCAGGCAAATTAACAATAGAAAAAGCAGCAGACAGTAAGAACACGTGGGGACAGCAAGGCACAGAAAAAGTGTCTAGGCTGAATATAAAAAATCGCGACCTCAGTGAGTTAAGCCGCAGCAGCGATGGCACGCTCACCCTTCGACTTGGTCAACAAGGTTTAAATATTGTGAAGCGGTTTTAAGCTTTCGATGAATGATCACAATAAAAACAAAAATGGCGAGCAATTTATAAGATAGGCGCCGACTCCTTTACTTTGCGCCTTGACACTCAATCCTCTTCATTCGCCTCGCGAATCCGTTCACGGCGCTCGGCTTCTTCGGCCATGACCGCCTTAATTTCCATTAAGACCGCATCAACATCGGCAGCTTCGCCACTGTCTTCAAACAAGCCCGTTAACTCGGTGTCTTCATTGAGTTCGCCCTCTTCATACAAGGCCCAGATTTCATCGGCGTAGCGGGTTTGCAATAACTCGGGGGCGTATTGACCATAGTATTCGGTCATATTATTGACGTCTCTCGTCAACATACTGTGGGCATTATTATTGCCAGCGGCATCAACAGCTTGGGGCAGGTCGATAATCACTGGCCCGTATTCATCGACCAGTACATTAAACTCAGACAAATCGCCGTGGACCAGGCCTGCGCAAAGCATCAGTTTTACGTAGTGCATGACCACCGCATGATCTTCTATAGCCTGTTCGGCGGGCATCGACACATCATTCAAGCGTGGCGCTACGCCACCCTCTTCGTCGGTAACCAGCTCCATCAGTAGCACGCCATCAAAACAGCCATAGGGCTGCGGCACTCGCACCCCGGCTTTGGCTAAGCGATAAAGCGCATCAACCTCGGCGTTGTGCCAGGCGTCTTCCTGCTGCTTGCGTCCAAATTTAGAGCCTTTTTCCATTGCTCTGGCGCGGCGGCTATTGCGTACTTTACGGCCTTCTTGATAAAGCACCGCTTGCTTGAAGCTGCGCTGAGCAGCCTCTTTGTACACTTTGGCACAGCGAATTTCTTCGCCACAGCGCACCACATAGACGGAGGCTTCTTTACCGCTCATTAAAGGCCGCAGCACTTCGTCAACAATGCCGTCGTCAATCAGCGGCTGGATACGTTTGGGTGTTTTCATTGCGCCCTTTTTGGGGTCTGAATCAAGACCATTTAAGAATAGCTGAAAATCAGCGCCGTTCGGCCATTGTAAACGGCCACGCCAAATTAGGCGATCAGCGCTATATTCACAGTGAGTACGGACAAAGCTTAATTGGTTTTCTTAACGAAGGCACTGATAATCACGATACGCGTACCATTTATCCGACCTTCAATATGCTCGGGGTTATTCGTCAGGGAGATATTACGCACGGGCGTTCCACGCTTGCCAACAAAGCTCGTGCCCTTCACATCTAAGTCTTTAATAAGCACCACAGAATCTCCCGCAGCTAGCTGAACGCCATTGCTGTCTAGGCACGGTTCGCGATCATCGCTGGCCGTAACCTCGGTTGCGACAGCCCATTCTTTGACCTCGTCGTCAAGATAGACCATTTCCAGAAGGTCCTGCGCCCACGCCTGTTCACTTAGCCGCGTTAACAGACGATACGACAATACTTGTACTGCGGGAATCGGGCTCCACACGGTGTCATTCAGGCTGTGCCAGCGATTCACGTCCAGTTCACTGCCGTCAGCCAGTTGTTCTCGGCATGCCTGACAGCTCATCACACAGCGCTCAGCGTCGTCATCCCCATAGGGCGCCACCGGAAACACCGCCAAATGCTCGGCAGAAGAACACAGTTCGCATTTAGAGTCGCTGCGCTGCATAAGGGCTTGTTCGGTGTTCATAAGTGCTTGTCCGCGCTAAAAGCGGGGTATTTTACGGCGTATGACGGTGAGAAACGACCTTAAATTTCAACTGGCCGCAACTCGACACCATGGCAGGTGCGGCCTGACTGGCGCCGCAACACCAGCGCTCACCAAAAACCAGCCATTATTAGGCGGTCTTATTTTCCCAATCGCTGTTACTGGCATCTGTGTCAGTGCTTGTGGACGGTGACTCATCAACTGATCGAAGTTGCGGTGCGTCGTGCTTTTTGACTTGGCTGGCGCCAATGAATTGACCACCCGATTCAATCACCAATTCGCGCACTTTAATCTCGCCACTGACCTGCCCCGAAGCGACAATTTCTAAGCGATCAGCGTCAACCTTGCCGTCGAGAATGCCGCTGACCAATACCCGCTTGGCACTAACATCGCCGGTATAGCGACCACTGCTGCCAATCGTCACATCACCATCGGAGTTCAATTTACCTTCCATGGTGCCGTCGAGATGGAAGTTATCGGTTAGCTTGACGTCGCCGACAAGGGTGGTGCCAGCTGCGACCACCGTCGTTCTGGGGCTACCGTCTGTTTTCTTAGCGTTTTTGCCAGTGAATCCCATTTTATCTTCCCCTCGCGCGTAAAAAGTACGTCGTAATTTTCCCAAGACCATTCCATAAACGGACCGGGCGCTAAACGCCGGTGCAAATGCCGCACCTCGTAATGCAGGTGAGGTGCACTGGACATGCCTGTGTTACCGCTGTAGCCCAATAAATCGCCCTGCCTAACATAATCGCCAATGCTAACCGCAGTTTTATTGAGATGACCGTACAGGGTGGTAAAACCAAAATTGTGATCCAACTTCACTAAGCGGCCAAAGCCACTGTCGTTCATGCCAGCCCACTCCACCACCCCATCGGCTGTGGCGTAAACCGGCGTACCGATACTCGCACGTAAATCCGCGCCACCGTGCAAGGCCATGCGGCCGAGTACTGGGTGATTACGCATACCAAATCTGCTCGTGACGTGCGCTTCGGCAAGGGGGTAGCCGCTGGGGATGGTGCTGAGCATAAAGCGTTTTTCGGAGGCGGTTTGACTTGCGGTGTCCAGGCGCTGGTAAAGCGCTGTATCAGGTTCGGGGCTCAGCCCGATCATAGTCTCAATGGTGCCTAATTCATCACTCATCACTGACAAGGCGGCGACTTTTTCTTCTATAGTGGCTTGCAATAGCTTTTGTTGTCGCAGCAAGCTTTCATTTTTGTCTTTTACCAGCGCTTGGTACTCTTGCAATTCAAGTACTTCGCCATTCAAGCTATTAAGCTGATACGAAAGGAAATAAATCGCTAGGAAGCCGCCTAAAAAGCACGTAGCGATAAATATCGCAATGCCCGCCATAAATCGGCGCATCAATTGCGTTACGGTATAGTGTCTGGCACCGCTATAACTTGTTATTGTAATTCCGTAGTGCTCGCGCATTCAATTTCTCGTGGTTTCAGGATGTAAAAACACTGCTATAAGCCTTTTAATTTAAGCGCTAACAGTCCTGCCAAACGATTATGTTTGCGGGCACAAATCGCGCCCAAGTCAATACAGCTGAGCGGATTATGTTATTAGTTCGCAATGGATGCAAATTGTAAGCTAATTCAAGCTATTACATGGCCGAGTAAAACCCATTGCGAGGCGCGTAAAGGTAATGATTACTTCGCCCGCCACGGCTGAGGAGCCCCCGCTTTGAGCGCACAATTACCGCTGGTCAGCAACCCCTTGTACAGCTACCAATTTGCTTCCCACCACCGTTTCCCCATGGAGAAATTTTCTTTATTATTTAAACACTTGTGCGAAATTGGCATTGCCACGCAAGCCAATATCTACCGACCAGGACGGGTTCGCAGCGAGGTCTTAGCGCTCGCGCACTGCCCAGAGTATATCCATGCCTTCTGCAACAATGCGCTCAGCCCCAGCGCCAATCGGCGCATGGGTTTGCCGTGGAGTGAGAGCCTGCGCCAGCGCAGCTTAATTTCACCGAACGGCACCTTACTCACCGCCCAATTGGCGCTGAAATACGGCATGGCGTGTCATTTGGCTGGCGGCACCCATCACGCCCACTATGACTTTGCCTCCGGATTTTGCATCTTCAATGACCTTGCGGTGACCGCACGCACCCTCTTGGCGCAGAAAAAAGTCCAGCGCGTGCTTATTTTCGACTGCGACGTCCATCAAGGTGACGGTACAGCCCGTATTTTGCAGGGCGATGAGGCGGCATTTACCTGTTCAGTACACTGTGAGAAAAACTTTCCTGTTCGCAAAGCGCGTAGCGACCTTGATATCAATCTTGCCGTCGGCTGTGGCGATCAGGAATATTTAGATATTGTGGGCGCGGGCCTGAGCCAGGCATTGCGTCTTGCTCAGCCCGACATCGTGCTTTACGACGCGGGCGTCGATATTTATGAACACGACCCCTTGGGCTTACTCAATATCAGCGCCGCTGGAATCCGGGAGCGAGATCGCTTGGTTTTAGAAAGCTGTGTAGCGCGAGGAATTGCCGTTGCGACCGTGATTGGCGGCGGTTACGACCGGGATCAGCAGGCCTTGGCTCAGCGTCACGCGATTGTTGTCGAAGAAGCCGCCAAATTATTTGGCGGCACATTAAACTAAAAAGCGGCCCGTAGGCCGCGTAATAACTCGTTACCGCTGGGTTATCTGTTTGAAAAAATGCCCAGTATCGATTCTAGTAAACCCTGCAATACCGCCAGTGGGTCAGCACTTGGATTTAGCGTCAGCGCTGCTTGCAAATCACTCACCAGCCCGCAAACGGCGGCAAGTGGTGTCGTTGCCAATGGGCAGGCCCCACCACCCTGCAGCACCGAGGCGACCGGCGTCAGCAAGACATCTAATGGCGTACCAGTAAGACCACTGCCGCCCTGCGCAGACAATGCGGCCTGAATTGGCGCCAATTGATCTAAAATTGCGTCGAGCGGTGTACCGGTTGTACCCGAAGAACCGCCACCAGCCAATGCGCCAGTAATTGCGCTCTGCAAACCACCGAGTACCGTATCGCTCAGCGGCGCAAATAGATCACCACCACCCGCACCAAACAAAGACGTAAAGTCCCCTGCGGTTAAGCCGCTGAGGTCTCCGCCAAGCAGACCCGTTAGACTTGCCACTGCCGCTTCAATTTGACTACTGAGCACCGGCCCCTGACCCGCTTGCTCTTCAATAAAGGCAATGGGTACGACCTTGGTTAAGACATTGTCGAGCACGTTATTCAAAGTGCCAGAAACTGCAGCGCCGGTGGCGTCGGGGTTCATTGTTTCTAGTGCCGCGACGGTAACCGCAAGATCGCTAAACGCCTGATTAAGCGTGACTAACAAGCCACCTAAGATCGGTGCATCAGCCACTTGGCCGGTCGGATCTTGCGCAATGACGGTCGCGAGGCCCTCGCTGAAAGCCGTGCTCAATTGCTGCATCAGCGCGGCCGCGCTAGGTGCACCACCACCGCTGCTACCACCGCCGTTGGCGGCGGCAAACACGGGCGCCAGCGCATCACCCAGTGGCGCCAATGGCGTGCCAGCCAAGGGATTACTGCCACTTTCACCGGCGCTGCCACCAGTACAGCTAGCGCCTGTTAAGGAGGCCAAGGCCACCGGCAGATCGGTCGCCAACTCGGTCACCGATGCCTGTAGGCCCGAAGCTGAATTCGCCAGCAACGCGGCAGGGTCTTGCAGGCTCGCGGGGTCTACCTGCACAAGCACTGAATCTAAAATATCCAAAACGTCAGTAACAACAAAACTACCAACACAGTTTATCGCTCCTTCCAGCGGTGTGCCTGCCGCTGCTCCGGCCAGCTGAGTAATGACCTGCTCAGACAAAGGCTGTTGAACCGCATCAAGCGGGCCTTCAACCTCAGAATAACCTGAGGTAATTGGCTGCTCTGCCGCTGGCCTGCCAGACTTACTACTACCGCCACCACCGCAAGCGGTCAGCGCCAAACTGGCGCCGAAGCTCACGGCAAGAAGGGTTTTTCCTGAAAAGCACTTCATACTAAATACTCCGTTAATTAGCTTAAATAAAATGGTGGACCCCATTTTAGAAAACACGTCCGATCACTCAGCTCTAGCTCTGCAGTAGAGTATTTATAGTTATTCGAGCGCTCTGAGCGTGCTGCGTGCAGTAGAACAAGATTTACAACTGAATCAAGTAAGGGAAAACCGATAAGCAAGACCTAAACGGCGTGAACTCCATCACAAACTTCAACAAAACCCACGCCGCCAATCTCACTGCGAAATTTAGTGCGTCAAAACTTAAATCGCCCTTTGCTCGCCAGTCGGGAATAATAGGTGTTTTATTTGGGACAACAGCCTTATGCCGCAAGCTCCTAACTGGGACAGACCCGCGCCATTCACCATGGACTTTAGCGTGAACAGCAGCCATATCGACGGCATTGGCCATGTAAATAACGCGGTTTATGTCGACTGGTGCCAGCAAGCAGGCTGGAGCCACTCTTTGGCACTGGATCTTAATCTCGAGGATTACCGCAGACTTGATGCCGCCATGGTGATTCGGCGCGCCGATTACGATTATATTTTATCGGCCTACGTTGGCCAGGAATGCGTCATGGGAACCTGGCTGACCGCCAGTGACGGCAAGCTTATTATGGAGCGGCAGTTCCAATTGCAGCGGAAAATCGACGGTAAAACCCTATTGCGAGCCACTTGGCAACTGGTCTCTGTTCGCATGAGCAACGGCAAACCAAGACGGATGCCGCCAGAATTCATCCATCGCTATGGTCAAGCTGTTGTTAGTACACCGCAACAATTCTGACGCCACCTTAAACCAAATGCTCGAGCAAAAATCAGCAAGGTCAATGCAGGCTCCGCCATTAGGTGTAGAATAAAGCTAACTCCCCAACCACATTCCATAAAGAGAGTAGCCACCGGTGACAAGTCAATACGCTGAACACCCCGCCATGTTTCGTAACAAGCCCCTCGGATTCATCCTTGCCGTCATCCTTATTCCGGCGGCCATCGGCATACTTATTCTGATGGTTTGGTATTTGCGGTGTAAGTCGACCAAATTAGAAATTAACGGTAATGAAGTGGTATTGGAACAAGGCCTGCTGAGCAAAGAGCGCACCGAGCTATCGGTCAGTGGTATTCGCACCGTTAAAATTAATCAGTCCTTTTTTAACCGCCTATTCAAAGTGGGTACCGTATCGATTTACACCGCAGGCGATAACCCAGAAATTCAAGCGGCGGGAATGCCTCGACCAGAGGTGTTTCGCGAATTGGTCAAGGCTGCGCAGGCTTAAGGCCTGATAAGGATCTAACAGCATGAGTGAGCAAAACTCAGGCGACGACCGCCAAGCCCTTAAAATTGCCATAGCGTCGTTGGTCATTCTCGCCCTACTCGGTGTCGCGCTGATGCTATTTCTGCCCTTGCTAGGCAGCTTTGTCGATCAGCATTTTAGCGCAGGAATGGGCTTGAAAGACGCCGCCGTGGTGGCTTTCTTCACCACTGTAGTCACTCTTGTTATTTTTGCCGTGGCCGCTGGCGACGGTTTGTTGGGTGAGCTGCAATTTATGCTAAGCGGCTTCTTTGGCTTTTTTTTGGTGTTATGGCTGCTTATTGCATGGATATTTTAATGCGCCAAGTCCCGCAGGAAGCACCGCATGTTTGACCTCGGCGATCTCACTCTAAGTTTTTGCTTTTTTGGCTTACTCGCTTATTTCTGGCGCGCCCAAGGCACCCGCGAACTCGCGCTGCGCGCCACGCGAAAACACCTAGAGCAACAACAGCTGCAGTTATTAGACGGCCATGTCGCCCTGCGCGCGGTGTGGTGCAAACGCGACGCGAATGGCCAAATCAAACTGTGGCGCCGTTATATTTTTGAATTTACCGCCACTGGCCATGAGCGCTACAAAGGTCAGGTGGTGACCCTCGGCAATCGCGTTGAGGGCTTTGAGTTAGAACCCCACCGATTCCCCAACGACATTATTCACTAGGCTCTCACTAAAGCGCCTTACAAAAGAAACTCCTTATGCGCCACGGCACCAGTTTTAACCCCGAGCAAGACGTTAATTGGAAAACCCTAAAAGAGCTAATTCCCTATTTGCTGGCCTTTCGTCAACGTATCGGTGTTGCCCTACTCTGCCTGGTGGCTGCTAAGGTTGCCAGTGTAGGCCTTCCATTTATACTCAAACATATCGTCGATCAGCTCGACAGCCAAGATCAGCCCGCCATTGTAGTCTTGCCCTTGGCGCTGCTACTCGCCTATGGCGCACTACGCTTTGCCAATGTGTTGTTTGGCGAGGTGCGCGACACTATTTTTGGCCGGGTTACCGAGAGCGCCATGCGCAATATCGGCCTCACCGTCTTCAAACATTTGCACTCCTTAGACTTAGACTTTCACCTTAATCGCCGCACTGGCGGCCTGTCCCGCGACATTGAGCGCGGTACCAATGGCATTAATTTTTTACTGCGTTTTATGGTTTTCAATATTGTGCCCACCTTTATTGAAATTGGTTTGGTCGTGGTATTGCTCGGCTGGCGCTACAGTATTTGGTTTGCGCTTATCGTGCTCATTGCCGTCACTTGCTACGTGGCGTTCTCCATTTACGCCACCGAGCGCCGCACGGCCTATATTCGTCGCGCGAACGAGGCGGAGTCCCGCAGCAGCAGCCGCGCGGTAGACAGTCTGCTCAATTTTGAAACCGTAAAATACTTTGGCAATGAGCACTACGAAGCCCAACGCTACGACGAAGAACTGGCCAGCTGGCAATTGGCTCGCCGCCAAAATCGCTTGAGTCTGTTCGCTCTTAACGCTGGCCAAGCCCTGATTATTGCTGCCGCCATGACCGCGGCGATGGTTCTCGCCGCCAGCCAAGTGCAAGCCGAGAAAATGACCCTCGGTGACTTTGTACTGATCAACGCCTTTATGATGCAGATTTTTATGCCGCTTAATTTTCTCGGTTTTGTCTACCGCGAGATGAAAGGCTCCATGGCCAATATTGAAGCCATGTTTGCGCTACTCCGCCAGCGGCCCAGTATTAATGACGCCGCGCAAGCCCCAACGCTGGCGCTGAAGGACGGTTGCATTGAGGTACAAGACCTCAACTTTCAGTACCACAGCGACCGCCCCATTTTAAACAACATCAGCTTTACGGTTGCCGCAAAACAAAAGGTCGCTATTGTTGGCAGCAGCGGCGCGGGCAAATCCACCCTGCTTAAATTATTGTTTCGCTTTTACGACGCCAGCAGCGGCCGAATCCTCATTGACGGCCAAGACATCAAAACGGTCAGTCAGGCATCTCTGCGTGGCGCACTCGGTATCGTCCCCCAAGACACTGTACTGTTTAATATGTCGATACTTGAAAATATTCGCTACGGCCGCATCGACGCAAGTGACGAGGATATTTACGAGGCCATCCGCATGGCCCACCTCAGCGACTTTATCGCGCGCTTGCCGAAGGGCGTCGACACCTTGGTGGGTGAGCGCGGTTTAAAATTGTCGGGCGGCGAAAAACAGCGCGTCGCCATTGCCAGAGCCCTGCTCAAGAAATCCCCTATTATGATATTTGACGAGGCCACGTCGTCATTAGACAGCGCCTCGGAACGGCTTATTTTAGAGGCCATAAAAGATATTGCTCGGGAGCACACCATGCTGGTGATTGCCCACCGCCTATCAACGGTCGTCGATGCAGATCATATTCTAGTGCTCGATCAAGGTGAAATTGTTGAGCAAGGCAATCACGCGTCGCTATTGGCCCAGCAAGGCCAATACGCCCACTTGTGGCTAATGCAGCAGCGCGAGCGCAGCATAGTGCCTACTGCAGAAGAATGATTGCCTGCGCTAACAGACTCTTATAGTCTGAAGACCACCAACACAAAATGAGAATAATATGCAGCAGCTCTCTGGTCAGGACGCCATGTTCATTCACACTGAAGCCACCGGTATACCACAACATATCGGTGCCCTCAGCATTTACGATCAATCCACAAGTGCCGACGGTATTGTCCGCTTCAAACAAATATTGCAGTTAATCGAGAGCCGCGCCCACCTCTCACCCATATTTAAGCGCCAGCTGCGCAGGGTTCCCCTTGGTCTTGACCAACCCTATTGGGAAGACATCGAAAACCTCGACATCGAAAGTCATATACACCATATCGCCCTGCCCAAGCCCGGTGACTGGCGCCAACTCTGCATTCTGGCCTCACGCATTCACTCCCGGCCCATGGACTTGAGCAAACCACTGTGGGAGATGTATGTCATTGAGGGCCTCGACAGCGTTCGCGGCCTGCCTAAGAACTGCTTTGCGGTGATGATAAAAATCCACCACGCCGCCATGGACGGCGCCAGTGGCGCTCAGTTTATTCCCATGATTCACGACCTAAGCCCGGATATTGGCGATGCTGGCACAGCGCCCCAACGGGTCGTACAGCAATATAATAATTGGCATATGCTAAGTCGCGCCGTGGGCAATAACTTAAAAAAACCCAAGCAATTTTTTGACCTCGCTGGCAGTCTAATTCCCGCTTGGCAGCGCATTCGCCGCGGTAAAAAAGAGCAAGATTTTGTCAGTCTCGACGACAAACAAAAAACCCTATTTCAAGGCAAAATATCCCCCCACCGAGTTTGCGACGCCGTACCCTTTGCCTTTGAAGAGCTGCGCGCCATAAAAAATACTGTGCCCGGCGCTACCATCAACGACACCATGCTTTGCGTGGTTTCCGGCGCCCTACGCAAATACCTAAGCGCCAAACAAGCCCTGCCCGAAAAGACCCTTGTGAGCGGCTGCCCAATCGATGTTCGAAGTGACGCAGAGCGCAGTGGCGGCGGCAATATGGTGGGCTTTATGACAGTATCACTGCTTTCCAATATCGCCGATCCCAAGGAGCGGCTGGCGGCAATTCACGACGCCTCCATGAGCAGCAAAGCCTATGCCGAAGCCCTCGGCCCCCGCGTTGCGGTAAATGTGACCGACGTCTTGCCCGGCGGCGTCTTATCGCTGGCCTTGCGCGCCGCTTCGTCCACCGGCCTGACCGAATCTGCGGTGATCTTCAATACCGTGGTCACCAATGTACCCGGACCCAATCAGCAATTGTATTTTTGCGGTGCCAAATTGGTCGACGGCATGAATTTCGGCCCCTTATTACCCAATGTTGGGCTGTTTCACATTGTTTACAGTTCAGTGCTGAATAAAGTGGGCAGTATTTCTATTTCCTTTACCGCTTGCCGTAAAATGCTGCCAGACCCCGAATTTTATTCCGAGTGCTTGCAGGCGTCGTTTGACGAGCTAAAGGCGGCCACCCTCGGCACCACCCAAACGACAAGCCCAGCATTAGACTCAGTACACCAATAGCTAAAGGAGTAGCTCGCAGGCATGAATGACAGTCACGATCTCCGCCTAATCATCGAGTCACGAATCCCCGTGATTATCATTGAAACCTGGGAGGAGCGCCGCGCACTGTCACTGCTGACTAAGCTCGGTATTCAGCAGGGCCTGCCGGTGTTCTCGTGGTCGGTGACCGACGGTTTGCGCCGCGCCGATTTTGATCAGGCGGCCAATCAGCCTCTCACCGCCGAACCCGAGGCCGTGTTAAAACATATTCGCAGCTCCGGCAGTGCCGGGTTATATGCCCTGTGTGATTTTCATCCCTACCTCAACGACGAGCCTCGCAATATTCGTTTAATCAAAGAAATTGCCATGCAAGCCGAAGACAGCGGCAAGAGTTTGGTGTTTATCAGCCACGCCTTCAATATTCCCAGCGAATTCAAACGTCACAGCGCCCGCTTTAACCTGTCGATGCCCGAAGATCACAAGCTCCGCGCCGCCATTTACAAAGAAGCGCAGAACTTCAGTAACACCACGGGCCGCAAAGTTAAAACAGACCGCAACGCGCTAGACAAGCTGGTCAACAATTTGCGCGGGCTACCCTTAGACGACGCCCGCAAGCTCGCTCGCGGCGCCATTATTCAAGACGGCGCCATTACCCATTCCGATCTCAGCAGCGTCAACAAGGCCAAATTCGAGCTACTCGACATGGACGGTGTACTCAGTTTTGAATACGACACCGAAAACTTTGCCAATGTCGGCGGCTTAAGCAAGCTCAAGGACTGGCTAGGCAAGCGCGAACAGGCCTTTCAGCAGGGCGGCGCCGATTCGCCCAAGGGCATTATGATGGTGGGTGTGCAGGGCGGCGGCAAAAGCTTGGCCGCCAAGGCGGTCGCGGGCTTATGGGGCATGCCGCTATTACGCATGGACATGGGCGCGCTCTACAATAAATTTTTTGGCGAGTCTGAACGCAATGTTCGCGAGGCCCTAAAACTGGCCGAAACCATGGCGCCCTGCGTATTGTGGATAGACGAAATTGAAAAAGGCATTGGCAGCGATGACCACGACGGCGGCACCTCCAAGCGGATTTTAGCCACCCTCCTCACTTGGATGGCAGAACGCCAGCACGCCGTATTTATTGTTGCCACCGCCAATAATATTCAGCGCCTACCACCTGAATTAATACGCAAAGGCCGCCTCGATGAGGTGTTCTTTGTCGACCTACCCTCGGAGCAAGTGCGCCAACAGATCTTTGCCATTCACCTTGAGAAGCGCAACTACCCCTTGGCCAATTTCCGCTGCGCCGAACTCAGCGCTGCCAGCGCTGGCTTTACCGGCGCCGAAATAGAACAGGCAATTGTCGCCGCTCGTTACTCCGCCAAGGCCCGCAATGAAGAGCTGTGCACCGCCCATATCATTGCCGAAATCGACGCCACCGTGCCCCTGTCGGTGACCATGAGCGAGCAGCTGGATGCCCTCCGTGCCTGGTGCCAAACCCGCGCCGTCGCGGCCGACTGAGAAATATCGCCTCATCGACCTCGGCAAAGTGACATAATAGCGAGCAAGCCGCTGGGTTTACCCCGCCACGCCTGTTCTGCCATTTCACCTCAACTTGGACCAGCCATGCCCCTGCTCGCCCTAGAACACATGCTCTGCCCGTTAGAGCAATATCCATTACACCGCGACGGTAAAACTTGGCGCTGCAGCAATAATCACTGCTTCGATATTGCCAAGCAGGGCTATGTTAATTTACTGCCAGTACAGAACAAAAAATCCCTAGACCCCGGCGACAGCCAAATAATGATTCAGGCCCGCCGTCAGTTTCTGGATAGCGGCGCCTACGCCCCCCTTGCCCAAGCGCTCGCGACGACGGTTGCCGGTTTATGCAAAGACCGCAATGACCTTGCCATTCTCGATGCCGGCTGCGGCGAGGGCTATTACCTCAACACGGTTTGCAACAGCTTGCTCGCCGCCCAAGCTGAACTTGCGCTCACCGCCACCGGCTTAGACATTTCCAAATGGGCGGTGCGCGCCACCCGCATTCGCAATGCGGGTATCAATGGGCTGGTGGCGAGCAACCGGCAAATTCCACTGCCCGACAACAGCCAAGATATCCTACTCTGCACCTTTGGCTTTCCAGTGTTTAGCGAGTTTCAGCGAGTCGTTAAGCCTGGCGGTCATATTATTATGGTCGACCCCGGCCCCGAGCATTTGATCGAACTGCGCCAGCAAATTTACGACGAGATCAGACGCTCACCCCCGGCAAGCTTGGCCGCAGGCATTAACTCAGAGTGGCAGCAGAGCAGCGAAACCGCGCTAAGCTTTAGCACCCCAATACTCAGTGCAGCGTTATTTGAACAACTGCTAATCATGACCCCTCACCTCTACCGCGCCAGCAAGGCCGGCCGGGAGCGCGCCGCCAAACTTGAACAGCTCGCGCTCACCGTCGACGTCTGCATACGCGTCCTCAGTCACCAAACTTAAGCGCCAGGCCACGTTGAACGTGGCCCAGTTATTGCTATCATTTAAGGACTAAGTTAGTGACAGCCAGTCGCGCGTTTACAGCGAAACAACACCGTCACTTTCTGCCTGTATTCTGGCAATCAACGCCTGCGCACCGCGCAATAATAAGGCGTGCTTGCACACAATAATGGATGGACTCTCAATGCAGCAACTCAATGGTCTCGATGCCCTCTTCGCCCATAATGAACGCCAACATGCCCCCATGCATATTGCCGCGCTCATGGTATACACCCCGCAAACCACCAAGCACAAAAAATTTCGCCTACAAGAAGTCCGCAATACCATTGAACAGCGCCTATCGGTATCGCCGGTATTTCGACGCCGCCTGCTAACCGTCGCTTACAATCTTGATCAACCCTACTGGCTTGAAGATGAAACGTTCAATCTCGACAATCATATTCACAGCCACGAGTTAACAGCTAAAAATAACGAAGCGGATTTCCACACCCTTATTGCCACCCTCCACGCCCAGCCAATGGACATGGGCCGGCCGCTGTGGGAAGCCCATGTAATTCACGGCCTCGGCCGACTAGCAAATTACAGCAAAGGCAGCTTTGGCATTTACATGAAGGTGCATCACGCCGCCTTGGATGGCGTCTCTGGCACCGACATCCTCGCCGCGCTACACGGTATAGAACCACTTGCGTTTAAACCCAGCGCGCTCACCGACACGTGGGCTGGCGAAGCCCCACCATCCCAGTGGGCGGTAAGCCGCAACGCGTATAGGAATAATCTGCGAAAGCCGCTGCAACTGTATCGCCAAGCTCGCCAACTCTTACCCAAGCTCCGTCGAGAAATACAAGAGCCCCCTAGCGACCACACACCGGGGGTCAGCTGGCAGAAATCGCCTTTTAATACCCGCATCGACGCCCAACGTCAGGTGTTTGTGGTGCGCTTCGACTTTTCACGCCTGCGCGCCATTCGCCGCGCTTACCCACGCACCACCGTGAACCATGTCATTCTCTGTATTGTCGGCGGCGCGCTGCGCAACTACCTCATTCAACGCAATGCCCTGCCAAATAACCCGCTGGCATCCCTTGTTCCAGTAAACGTGCGCGGCAAAGATCTCGACACCTGCGGCAATGCCATCAGCATGCTGATTAGCAATCTGCGCACCGACATCGAAGACCCCCTGCAACGTTTAGTGGCGGTACGCGACGCCGCCACGTCGGCCAAAAAGCGCAACGACAGTATTGGCCGCAGTAGCTTGAGCAATATTTTTCGCGTGCTGCCCAGCAGCCTAGAAGCGGCGGCGCTGCGCACCTTGTCGGCCCTGGCCTACTGGCCTGGCGGCATTCCATTACCTGCCTGCACCTTTGTCAGCAATGTACCTGGGCCACCCATACCGCTGTACTTTAACGACGCCAAACTGGTCGACATGCTTGGCCTTGGCCTAATCATGGATCATGTGGGCTTATTTCATGTCGCCATGAGTTACAACGGCGTACTTAGCCTATCTGTCCTTAGCAGCCCCAAAACCCTACAAGACCCAGCGCTTTATCGGTGTTGCTTGGAGGCGTCGTTTTCTGCACTGGATCACGCCATGCAACGACAGGCTAATAAGACATAATCCCAATTTGGCCTTGAAATAAGCGATCAAATCCCCATTTCTAGTGTCACATATCGGCAACACTAAACTCGCTTGCTAAGGGACCGCCCGCAATGACGGAAAAAAACGCTATTGGCCAGTTACGCAACTGGCTGACTTCGCAGATTATTGGCCAACAAAGCCTAGTCGACCGCCTGCTCATCGCCCTTTTGGCCGACGGCCATTTACTGGTCGAAGGTGCACCTGGCTTAGCCAAGACCAAGGCAATAAAAACCTTGTCAGACGGCATTGCCGCGAGTTTTCAACGTATTCAGTTCACCCCCGACTTACTTCCTGGCGATGTCACCGGTAGCGATATTTACCGGCCTGAGACCGGCGCCTTTGAATTTCAGCCCGGCCCAATTTTTCATAATTTAGTATTGGCTGACGAAATCAACCGCGCCCCCGCCAAGGTCCAGTCGGCGCTACTCGAAGCCATGGCCGAACGCCAAGTCAGCGTGGGCAGCAACACATTGCAACTCCCTCCTTTGTTCTTGGTTATGGCCACCCAAAACCCCTTAGAGCAAGAAGGCACCTACCCTCTGCCTGAAGCCCAACTCGACCGTTTCTTAATGCACGTCAATGTCGCCTACCCCGACGCCGCGGCGGAATTGGAAATCCTGCGCCGGGTGCGCGCCGAAGCCAAGGGTGAAATTCACCAGCCCGAGCCACTGAGCCAAGACATCTTATTCGCAGCGCGGGAACAAATACTCAACTTGCACATGGCCGAAGCCGTTGAGGAATACATGGTGCAACTGGTGATTGCCAGCCGCGAACCCGCTCGTCTCGACGCAGAATTGGCGAGCTGGCTAGAAGTGGGTGCCAGCCCCCGCGCCACCATTGCCCTCGACCGCTGCGCCCGCGCCCACGCTTGGCTCAACGACCGCGACTACGTCAGCCCCGACGACGTCCAAGCCGTCGCCCACGACGTGTTGCGCCATCGCCTAATTCTCAGCTTTGAAGCCGAGGCCGACGGCATTCGCAAAGACCATATTATCGACCGCCTCCTGCAGGTGGTGCCGGTGGCATGAGCAGCCTGCCACGGGGCAATTTTAGCGCGCCCGTACAGGGCGCCATTGTGGATCAGCAAACGCTGATCCACACCCGTTTTGCCGGTGCGCAATTGCGCGCCACACCCAAGCGACGGCATTTTGCCAAGCAGAGCGGCAGCCATGCCTCGCCAGTCAAAGGCCGCGGCCTAGCCTTTCACCATGTGCGCGAATATCAGGGTGGCGATGAAATTCGCCACATCGACTGGCGAGTCACCGCCCGCACCGCGAAAGCGCACACCAAGATTTTTGAAGAAGAAAAAGAACGCCCGGTAGTGCTCTGTTTAGACCAGCGCCACGCCATGTTCTTTGGCAGTCGCCACTGTTTTAAATCGGTACTCGCCTGCCACGTTGCCGCCACCCTCGCTTGGGCGGGACTAGACAATAACGACCGAGTTGGCGGTTTGGTATTTACCGACAGCGGGCACCGCGAAGTTCGGCCTCGGCGCAGCCACCGCGCGGTATTGAATTTTATTCACACTGCCGCCGACTACAATCAGCAACTGGCCGACACCTCAACCAGTGGCGACGACAGCATTGCACCGCCGCAAAGCCTCGCCACCGCTTTCGAAGAATTGCGACGTATCACTCGGCCCGGCTCAACCGTCTACGTGGTCAGCGACTTTAACGGTTTCGATCAAGACGCCGAGCGGCAATTGCATTTAATCGCGCGCCACAACGATGTCATCGCGATTACCATCAGCGACCCACTAGAAGAAAATCTGCCGAGCTCCGGCATGTACCCGGTAAGCAATGGCCGTGAGCGCCTGCAACTGATGCTTAACTCTGGCATCCGTCAACAATTTCACGATCGCAGCGAAGCACGCCAAGTCGCCTTAAAGGCCAGCTTTCGCCGCGCCGGTATTCATCACATTGGCCTAACAACCGACGCGCCGTTTTTTGATCTTTTACAGCGGGGCATGATGGGCAAATGAATACGCCAAATCCAACAATACCACCAGGCGGCGCAAGCCCCCTAGACCAGCTAGCGGACATCCATCTTCCGCCAGCGGTGCCTAGTTTTCCCTGGGCGCCCGGCTGGTGGGCATTACTGATTTTAGCCATTGGCCTCATTGCCACTGGCTTTTGGCTGTGGCGGCGCTATCGCCAGCGCAGTGCTTACCGCCGCGCAGCCCAATTAGAATTAACGCGTATTCAGGCTATCGCCGATGATGCCGAATTTGCTCGCCAACTCAATCAACTATTACGCCGAGTGGCTATTCACTGTCAGTCGGCAAGTTCGTCTGCGCCGACAATAGCGGGGCTAGGCGGTGAGCAATGGCAGCATTTTTTGCTTAATAGCTGCGGCGCCAAGCCCGCGTTTACCAATACCACGCTCGACGCACTTGTCGCCGCCGCCTACCAAAGCCAATGTCCTGCGCTAGATCGTCAACAGCTTTTAGGGCAAACGCGGCTGTGGATTCGCCGTCACCGGAGCCAGTATGTTTGAGTTTCAATGGCCATGGATATTTGTTCTGCTGCCGCTGCCCATACTGGTGCGCTGGCTATCAAAAGCCCAGAACCGCGCCAGCGGCGCCGCACTGCGGGTCCCGTTTTTTGCCCAGCTGCGCAGCCTAAGTGGCGAACAAAACACCCCCGCGGTCAGCGGCAACAAATTTCATTTATTGCTCCTCAGTTTGCTGTGGCTGGCGTTGCTCGCGGCCTGCGCCAGACCCATTTGGATTGGCGATGCCGTTGCCATGCCCACCAATGGTCGCGACTTAATGCTTGCGGTGGATATTTCTGGCTCTATGTCCCAGGAAGATATGATCATCCAAGACGAGGCCCTACCCCGCCTCACGGTGGTAAAAGCCGTTGTAAACCAATTTGTGGAGCAGCGTCGGGGCGATAAACTCGGCCTTATTTTATTTGGCTCACAACCCTATATTCAGTCGCCGCTGACCTTTGATCTGGACACGGTTAACACCTTAATGAACGAGGCTCAGGTCGGCTTTGCCGGTAAACAAACGGCTATTGGCGACGCCATTGGCTTTGCCATAAAACGTCTGCGCGAGCGGCCCGAAAATAGCCGCGTAGTTGTCTTGCTCACTGACGGCGCCGACACCGCCAGCAATTTAAAACCCCTCGAAGCCAGCAAATTAGCCGCTGCCGAAAAAATTAAAATTTACACTATTGGCGTTGGCGCCACGGAGATGCGCGTGCCCGGCATTTTCGGCAGCAGCTTCGGTGCCCGCACCGTTAACCCCTCCGCCGATCTCGACGAAGGCACCTTACAAAGTATTGCCGACACAACAGGCGGCGCCTATTACCGCGCCCGCAATCCCGCCGAGCTGCAAGCTGCTTATGCGGCCATTGCCGCCTTAGAGCCAGTGGAGCAAGAACAGGAAATGCTCAGGCCTGAGCGCTCGCTATTGCACTGGCCACTATTGGCCGCCGCCGGTCTTTGGCTACTATTAGCCCTTGGCCGTAATCTGCCTGCGCTGCCGGTACGCAGCAATGCCGTAAACACGAAAAATGAGGCCGCGCAATGAACCTGCCCAGCCTGCACTGGATTCGCCCCGACTTGCTGTGGACCATTATTCCGCTGCTCATTGCCGCGCTGCTTCTAGCCCGCCAAAGTCGTCAACAGGGGGCCTGGCACAAGCATATTGATCCTAGTCTGCTGCCCTATTTGCTCGACGGTCAACGCAGCGACAAACCGGCGCGCTCCATCGCGCTATTACTCTTGGCGGCGCTACTCGCGTGGCTGGCACTGCTCGGTCCCGCTTGGCAGCAAGCTCCCACACCGCTCTACAAGAACAATGAGGGCATGGTGGTGGTCTTGGATTTATCACCGTCGATGCTCGCCGAAGATATTCAGCCCTCGCGGATTCGCCAAGCCCGCTTTAAACTTCGAGATCTACTACAGCTTCGCCAAGACGGCCAAACTGGCTTGGTGGTATTTGCCGCCGACGCATTTGTGGTCGCCCCACTTACTGACGACGTCAACACCTTACTCACGCTGATCCCCGGTTTACACCCAGGAATGATGCCGCAAACCGGCAGCAACCCCTTGGCGGGGCTAGTACAGGCCAAGGACTTATTGGATCAAAGCGGCGGCAATGGCAAAATTTTATTAATAACTGACGGTGTTAATGAGGCGCAACTAAAAGGCTTAAAAAGCTTCCTCAAAGACAGCCCTTACACGCTCTCTGTGCTCGCCGTTGGCAGTCGCGACGGCGCACCCATTCCCCTGCCTGACGGCGGCTTTGCCAAAGATAATAGTGGCAATATCATTGTTCCCGCGCTGAGCAGCAGCGAACTAAAAGCCCTTGCCAGCGCCGGTGGCGGTGAGTATCGGGAGCTAAGCCTAGACGACAGCGATATTCGCGCCTTAAACCCTGACGCCGCCAGCTTGGCCGAAAGCAGCCAAGATCCGTCAAGCACATCCTCAGATCGCCACTTTGACCAATGGAAAGACGCTGGCGGCTGGCTGGCCTTATTACTGCTGCCACTGGCCTTACTGGGCTTTCGGCGCAGCTGGCTGCCCAGCCTATTACTGCCGCTATTGTTGCTGGGCCAAACTCCGCAGGCCAATGCCGTTGAATTCGACGCCCTGTGGCAGACCCCAGATCAACGCGGCGCCGCGTTATTAGACAGCGACCCGGCAGCGGCAGCGGAACAATTTAAAGACCCCGCGTGGAAGGCCAGCGCCCAGTACCGCGCGGGCGATTATGCCGCAGCAGCCGAAAGCTACGCCAAACTCCCCGGCAGCGACGCAGCGTATAATCGCGGCAATGCCCTGGCCAAAGCCGGCAAGCTAGATGAGGCCCTAGCGGCCTTCGACGAGGCATTAAAACATGAGCCCGATATGAGTGATGCCCTGCGCAACAAAAAAATACTCGAAGACCTGAAAAAACAACAAGAACAGCAGCAAAACCAAGACCAGTCTGGCGACGGTGACAAGCAGGACAAAGATCAGCAATCTCAGTCGTCTGAGCAAGAAAATCAACAGGGCCAAGACGGCCAACAAACGCCCTCAGATCAAGAGCAACAGGGCGAGCAAGGTCAGCCGCAATCGGATCAAGAACAATCCGAACAACAAAATTCCAATGACCAAAAAGAGGGCCAGACACCGCCAAATCAAGAGCAGCCCGATTCCTCACCGCAGGAGCAAAGCGAGTCCAGCGCCGAGCAAAAGAAGGCGCAAAAAGAACAGCAGGACGCCGAGCAGCGCCAGACCGAATTAGCCGAGGACTACGCCAAGCAAGCTGCTGAGCAACAAGCTGCGGCGGCCGAGCAAAAAAACGACGCCAACCCAGATGAGCAAAGCGAGCAAACCGCGCTTGCTGAAAGCCAACAACCGCTGAGCGAAGAAGACCAATCCAAAGAACAGTGGCTGCGTAAGATTCCCGATAACCCCGGCAATCTACTGCGCAATAAATTTCAGTACCAGCAACAAATGCGTCAACAACGTGGCAATCAAATTGAGCGAGAGAATTATGCGCCCTATTAAGCACGGCCTAGTTGCCCTGAACAAAATCAATACAGGCACCAGCATGCATGTTCATCAAGTTGGCTTTCGCCAAATAAAAGCCGCCACCCTTGGCATATTGCTGCTAAGCCTGCTCTGCTGGGTACCCAGCGCCTTTGCCGAAACCAATGTGCGCGCCAGCGTAGATCGGCAACAAATTTCTAGCGAAGAAACCTTTACGCTGTCACTGGTCGCAGACAGTATTTTATTTTCTGGCGAACCTGATGTAAGCGCGCTAGAAAAAGACTTTCATATTATTAATCGCCAGCAAAGTAGCCGCACAAATATTATCAACGGCAAGGTCAACAGCAGCCGTCAATGGGATTACACGCTTGCCCCAAAACGCGAAGGCACGCTAACCATCCCCGCCATTCCAATGGGCAAATTTCAGACTCGGGCGCTAACCATTTCCGTCGACAAGGCCAACCGCCAGACTCGCGGCGCCAATGGTGACAGTGTGTATTTAGAGTCCGACGTCACGCCCCGCTCTGCCTATGTGCAGGCGGAGCTGCAATACACCGTTAAAATTTTTACCTCCATTAATTTTTTAGACGCGTCTCTTGAGGCTCCCGAAGTGGAGAATGCCGTGGTGGAAGCCACAGGCGAACAGCGCTACCAAACCCTCGTCGATGGCCGTTACTACCAAGTGATTGAGCGCCGCTATTCCATTTACCCACAAACCAGCGGCGAGCTAAGCATTCCCGCGCTAACCTTGCAGGCGCGAGTAGAAGGCTACCGCCCATCAATGCTCGACCCCGGCCGCTTGGTGGTAAAACGCAGCCAAGAGCACCACCTCAATATTAAGCCGCCACCAGCAGAATTTAAGGGCGCGGTGTGGTTGCCGGCCAAGAAACTAGCCCTGGCCGAAAGCTGGAGCAAAGACCCCGACGGCATCCAAATAGGCGATTCTATTACCCGTACTGTGAACATTCAGGCCAAGGGTTTACTCGGCTCACAGTTGCCTGCACTGCCGACCTATACCCTAAGCAAGGCCAAACTCTACCCAGATCAAGCCAAAATTGAACAGGGCGACGAGCAGTCAGAGTGGAGCGGCGTGCGCAGTGAGTCCGTCGCGATTATCCCGACCGTGGCCGGTGAGTTGGTGTTGCCCGAAGTGCGCATTCCCTGGTGGAATACGACCACCAATAAGGCCGAAGTGGCAGTGCTGCCAGAGCGCCGCATCACCGTTGCACCCGGCATGTTAAACAATGTGAATTCCACGCCGCTCAACACAAGCAATTCAGCACCAAATCAAAGCCTGGCGTCAAACCTAGCGGAGAATACCCCGGCAACCACCAGCAGTGCCGAACAAACAACGGCTAACACCCGCCTTTGGATGGTCATTGCGGCATTGTGCCTGAGCAATATTGGCTTTGCTCTAGCATGGCTGCGCAGCCGCAACGGAGCGATAAACGCCAACAATAGCGTTAGTGTAAAACCGGAAAACGAGAGCGAGGCGGCCGCATTTAGCAAGCTCAAAAAATGCGTCCAAGCGAATGCAGACGCCAGCAGCCTGCGTGGCGCGCTAGTAAACTGGGGGCAATGCTATTACCAGCAAGCCCTAAGCCTTAGCCAGTTAGGCGCACGCGCCAAGGAACTTGAACACTATTGCCAAGCGTTGGACGCCCAGCTTTTCGCTGGTCGCGATGCGAAAATTGACGCCAAGGCGCTGTTAGATGCGGTAAAAAAACTACGCGCCACGAAGCAGCCAAAAAATGCCGCTAGCGCGCCTTTAGCCCCGCTGTATCCGTCGACGTAGGCTCTGGTGGACTGCGCAATACCAACACCCCACCCAGCACCACGCAAATTATCCCGACCAAGGTTAGGTGGTCGGGAATATGATCCCATATCAACCAATCTATAACCCCGCTGAAAACCACCGCAAAATAGCTTATCGGCGCCGATACCGAGGCCGATATATAACGGTATGCCAAGGTATAAAGAACAAAACCCAAATAAATGACCACGCCCATATACACCAAGCCCGGCCATGCCGACAGGGGAATTGGCTGATAATGAAACAAAAAGAAGGGCAAACTCACAATGACAGAGATCAAAAAATAGTAAAACAGTATTCGGTTTTGCGGCTCACCCTGCATTAACTCACGGGTACTGATCATCGACACGGCTAAACCCAAGGCCGACAACAAGGCCAGGACATGCCAGACACTGAATCCGGCAAAGCCTGGTTTTAACACCAGCACCACCCCAATAAAACCAATGAGCAATGGCGGCCAAGCATGGCGACCTACCCGCTGTTTAAACCATAGCAAAATAACAACTGGCACCATTAAGGGGGCCGAAGCCCGCAAGAGGGTCGCCTCCACCAAGGAGATATGACTTAGAGCGAGATAAAACAAATAGAAACAAGCGCAACCACTAACACCGCGCACAAGATGCAAGCCGGGACGACGAGTAACCAAACTCCCCCGTCCAGCCCGCATAATCGACGGCAAGGCAAACAAGAAACTCAGGCCGTACTGCACCATAACAATAGCGGAAACATGGACCTCTTGGGAGACGTGTTTACCTACCGCCGCGACGGTGCTCGACAGCAACACAGTCAGTAAGGACAGTGCCAAACCAGTGAGCAGTTGTTTTTTGGGGGTAGAAACAGTAATCAAGGACAGATCTCAATATTGCCAGCTGCCACACTATAAAGAGGCCTTGATCCATTGGCCAGCGAGATCGATGCGAGACAGTACTCACCCAGCCCAAAACCAAGCAGCTGGGCGAGCACTCAGCGGACGGTATTACTTTTTAGCGCCGCATTTCGCTTCGCCACATTTGCCTTCTTTGGCAGCCTTATCGGCACCGCATTTGGCTTCACCACATTTACCTTCTTTGGCCGCTTTGTCGGCGCCGCATTTCGCTTCGCCACACTTGCCTTCTTTGCTCGCTTTGTCAGCGCCGCACTTGGCTTCGCCGCACTTACCCTCAGCGTCTTTGGCGTAGTCGGCCAACTGGTAGCCACTGCTCATTACTTTGGCAGCAAAGGGGTTGGTATCGGCTACCGCAACAGAGGCCATTGAAGAAGCAAGTATCGCGGCGCTAAAAGCAGTCATCGCAGTTTTTTTCATGTTGTCGTCACCCTTAATAAATGAAGTTTTATATTGGTCGTCCAATGACGACACTCGCCATTAGAGGAATCTTATTGCCGAGTGTTACAAAGCCAATGCAAATAATTTATCGACCTTTTCTGTAACAAGTTTGCGTGCTCTGCGTCTCATTGCCAATCAATCGGCGAGTACCGCATTGCCCTCTTCTACGGAGTTCTGTTCATGGTAGATTTTTTTAGCTCTTTACACCGCGCCCACCACAAACTGGGCGCGACGCTGGCGCATCTTGATGGTATTCCAGCTTTGGGCCTACGTCTCTACTTGGTGCCGGTTTTTTGGATGGCCGGCAGCAGTAAAATGGCCAATTTTGCGGCAACGGCAGACTGGTTTGGCAATAGCGACTGGGGCTTGGGACTGCCCTTTCCCTATGTGCTGGCATTTCTCGCCACCGCAACCGAGGTACTGGGCGCGGGTCTATTGCTGCTTGGTCTCGCAAGTCGCTGGATCGCCATTCCGCTCGCCATCACGATGGTCGTTGCCGCCTTAAGCGTGCACTGGCAATTTGGCTGGCAGGCGATTGCCGATGCCAGCGCGCCTTTTGCCAATACGAGAGTCGCCGAGTCCGTAGACAAGCTCGCCGCCGCTCGCTCGCTGCTAGAAGCTCACGGCAACTACGACTGGCTAACATCCAGTGGCAATATTGTTATTCTCAATAACGGCATTGAGTTCGCGGCGACGTATTTATTTATGTTACTGGCCTTAATGGCCCTAGGTGGCGGCCGCTATGTCAGCGCGGACTACTGGCTAAAGCGAAAATTTGAGCACGCAGCGAAGGTATAAGTATAAGAGCGAGCAGAACTTTATAGCGAAAACGCGGTGACGAGCTTGCGCCAGCACCTCGGGATCAGTGACACTAGCGGCATAATCTGGGTTTGGAAACCTCTGTGTCACAACTCATCAATGATCCTAAGTTTATTGCGCGCCTGCAGTCTGGGGACAATAGCGCCTTTAAATCGCTCATCGGCACCTACCACAGCAAATTGCTGATCGTCGCGCGGGCGATTGCTGGCGATGTGTTTGCAGAGGACGTCACGCAAGAGGCCTGGGCATCTATTTACAAGGCCGTTGGTAAATTTGAAGGGCGCTCCAGCCTGTCGACGTGGATGATCCAAATTGTGAGCAATGAAGCCAAATCACGACTGCGCCGAGAAAAACGCCACAGCAGTTATGGTGATGTCAGTGATATTGGTCAGGGTGTCGACCCCGACGCTTTTGACAGCAATGGGCATTGGAGCAACCCGCCCGCGCATTGGGATATTAATACCCCAGAGCTAATGCTGCAGGAAGATCAGCTGCGCCAATGTATAGAGCACACGTTAACGGTGTTACCAGAAAACCAGAAAGCGGTGTTTTTATTACGTGATGTTGAACAGAGCGATTTAAGTGAAATTGCCGACACACTGGCAATCAGCCAGGCCAATGTGCGGGTACTACTACACCGCGCTAGATTACGGTTAATGACGACGATCAATCACTACCAGGAGACCGGCGAATGCTAAATTGCAAACAGTTTACCGATCTCGCCAGCGATAACCTCGACGCCCAGTACCACGGCTGGAAGCGTATTGATATTCGCCTGCACTTGCTCCTTTGTCGGCACTGCCGCCGCTTCAATCGTCATCTTGACCGCAGTCGTCGCACGGGCGCCGAGCTCGCGAAAACACTCTGGCAAATCGACAGCGCCTCCAGCGAACACATCTTCTCCCGCATTCAGCCCACGACAAAGCAAAATAACGGGGACGGCACGCCTTGATTTGGCCTATGCCGCGGGCAAATACACCCGAAACTCACAGCCTTTATCCAACTCACTAATAACATCAATTCGGCCGTCACACTCATCAAGAATGCGCCGACAAATAGCCAAGCCGATGCCCGTGCCCTCATAGTCACCCTCTCGGTATAAGCGTTCAAATACGCCATATACTCGGGACTGATAGTGACTGCCAATGCCAATACCATTATCGCGGATATAAAATCCCACCTCGTCTTCACCAGCATCGTCCAAGGGGCCGATTTCCACTACTGGCAGCTTTTGATCGCGACTAAATTTCACCGCATTATCGAGCAGGTTCGATAGCAATTGGTATAGGGGTGTCGGCGACATATTCACCGTGCCCAGTGGCTTTCGATGCAGCTCAGTGGCGTATTTTTTCATGGCGCCACCGTGCTCAACAACCGCGCGGTCAAGATACTCATCCAAGGCTAATGGCTCGGCGGGCACCAGCGATTGCGGGGCACAGTACAGCTGTAAATCGTCGATCATTTCGGTCATGCGCTGGGTTGCCCCAACCATGGTCTGCAACCACTTCGCCTCATCCTCCTGAAGGGTTTCACCTAGGCGTTCATTCAATAGCTGACCGAATACCGAAATAGAGCGCAGCGGCTCCTTGATGTCATGCGCCGTTACCTTGGCGTACTCCTCCAATGCAATATTAGAGCGTTCCAATGAGGCATGATTTTTTTCCAGCAAGGTTTTCATGACTAGGGTTTCTGCCAGTTCTTGAGTACGCTCAGCGACCAATTCCTCTAGGTCTTTAGTCAAACGGTCAACCTGCTGCTTTTGGCGCCGATTTTCGTCAGCCTCTTCTCTAAGCTGTTGATTTAAAGCAATAAGCTGCACATTGCTAGGAATGGCTAGGGCCTTGGGAATCAGCGGCCAAACTACAATCGCGGTGCCCACCGAGGCGATGGCGGTAATTAATTTGACGCCGCCGCTAAGCCAATAGGCGCCATACCAAACATTGAAGATATTGACGAGATGGGTTGCGCCGCAGGCGAAGATGAAAATCGCAAACATCACAAATATGTAGTTAAACTTGAGGTCATCGCGCTTTCGTACTAAATACACGAGGGCAACAGGAATGGTGAAGTAAGACAAGCTAATCAGCACATCACTGATAACATGAAGACGAACCAAATCTTCATTCCACAAATAGCAATGCCCATGGGGCGGCATTTCCGGCCCCAGCAACTTGTTCAAAAACTCATTAGCCATAATATAACCGAGCCCGTGTATGCCACGCTCAATTGCTCAATTGCGCAATTTACGAATTTGGGAAATTACCCCCTCAGACCCCTTTATACCAAGGGAGCCCTAAGCCAAGTAACCGGGGAATTCACCTAGATGAACCATGAACACCACACCCACCAAATTTCATAATAGTGCATTATTGCTTAAAGTCATCGCGGGCGTTGGGAGACTTTTCAGGGCGGCCTCACGTTTTATTCGGAAAACTGCAATCCAAATGCGGGTGCTTCGCGGTTATATTCTGATAAAACGCCTGAATTTGGCGTTGATCTTCCCCATAATCGCCACTGGGGAAGTAAGGCGCGGACAAGGAAATGGTTTTTTTTGCGTAATCCAAAGCCGTCGCAACAATGGGCACCCCCGCGGCTGCAGCAATGTGGTAATAGCCGCCCTTCCAGCGGGCAACCTTACTGCGGGTGCCTTCCGGGGCAATAATCAACACCATGCCATCGGTGTCGCCAAACACACCGGCCATTTGCGCGACAAAATTATGCTGGCGGCTACGCTCCACCGCCACCCCGCCAAGCCAGCGCAATAACATCCCCAGCGGCCCAACAAACAACTGATGCTTACCCATAAAGCGAATTTGACGGCCCAAGGCACTCGCCACACCCACCATAATAAAGAAATCCCAATTGCTGGTATGGGGAGCAAGTATTAGCACATATTTCGCGGGTGTCGCGGCGGCGCTGGGTAATTGCCAGCCTCGCAGGGTCAGTATCTTGCCACTGACGCACCTCACTAAATTCAACAGCCATGGGTAACTGCAAATGGTTTTGCGCTGAACAATAGCCACCTCCGTCACCAACATTTCGTTAATCCTCACCTACCACACAACGGAGTCATGCCTTATGACGAAATAGCATTCGGTCGAATATTACACAAAATCAACCTAATGCGCTTGCTCGGGGGAATACGCTACACTATTCTGCCCTTCAGCATCCAAGGCCAATACCAACGCGGGCACATACGGCCCGAATAAGAATGGAGCCCCACTTTTGCCATTATCACTTCGCAAATTATATTCCGGCTTATTTGTCGCGGGCCTGCAGACCTTCGCCTTGGCCGCGCAGGCCACCACTCCACCGCATCAACTCGCCACCGTACAGCAAAACCCTGCGGCGCTCAGCCTCCGCGACGACATCAGCGATACCGTTATGCAGATGGACGGCTATATTTTCATTGATGACAGTGACGAGCTAATTTACAGCCTTAAGAAGGCCAACGACGAAGGCCGCGCATTAGAGGGCCGCTCTCGGGGAATTTTGGTGATACCGGGCGACGAGGCGGAGCTAGTACAACGCCTAGAAGAAATGCGTGACGACACCAATAGCTTTGCCGCTGGCGGTCATTTCACCCTAAGCACCTCATCGCCAGCTTGGCATGTTATTGGCGGCTCAGAATTTAGCGGGAGTGCACGCTTTAATTACGATGAAGACGACGCCAATCGTCTGCGCTTTGCCACGCTAGTCAGTTTATTCAGCTTTGGTGAATTGCAGTCGTCTATGGAGGTCTCGGCGCTGTGGTCAAATTATCTAGGCCTGAATTACCGTTTTAAAATCGATGGTTTTGCCAACACCCAATTCGGCATCACCCCCAAAATCCAAAATATCAGCCTCATTGAGCGCAGCATTCTCATTTCTGAATACGAAGAAGAAAAATTATTCGATTCCGGCCGCGATGTAGATCATACCCTTCAGCTCAATGCCGACCTTGGCATAAGCCATCGACTAAACAGCTGGCTACTTGGCCTGGCAATAAAAGATATTTATCAGCAAGAAATGCAGAGCACAATTGGCACCGTTTACCAACAACGCAGTCGCGTTAATGCCAGTATCGACTACCAAGCAACGTGGGCTGCATGGCGATTTGATGCCGACCTCACGCCACAGGCCGGCTTTGGCGAAATGCCCGCACAGCGCGTTTATAACCTAAAGACCGCTATTCCCCTCAACCAACGGATAGCACTCTTGCTGGGCTACCGCTGGCTAAACAACCCCTACAGTGACGACAGTCCCTCAATTGGCCTGCATTACAGTCTCGACCAGTTACTGCATATCAATGCCGAGTTTAGCTATATTAGCAATAGTGAACTGGGTGGCAGTATTAATCTCCAGCTGCCACTTTAGGTTTACGCCACTTCAACAACCTGAGCTTTTTGCGGAATAAAACTCATTGCATGCTCAGTTAGCGCAGTAATGGTGAGCGAGGGATTCACGCCAAGATTCGATGACAGCATCGAGCCATCACACACCAACATATTACGGTAGCCAAAAACCCGGTTTTGGCTGTCGATCACCCCCTCTTCACTACTTTTACCCATCCCGACACCGCCCATACAATGAGCCGTAGCAGGGATATTAAACAAGACCTCGGTAATCAAGCTGCCAGCCATGCCGCCCAAGCGGCGGGCAGTGCGCAGTGCAAATTCACTGGCCTCGGGAATATGCGCGGGAATCGGCTCACCAACACTGACCATGCGCTTGCGCCATGGCCAATACCAGGCTCGGCGATATTGCATATCAATATGACCATCGAGGGTTTGCATACACAAAAATATCACGGTCTGCCGCGCCAAACCAAAGGGGATCAGCGAGGTTACCGCTTGTTTAGGCGCCTTAAATAACAATTTCAACATGGTGTACAACCACACAAACACCCGTCGCCAGTTTGGCTTGCCACGTGTCATGGCGGTGACCAACAAGCCCATGGCATCCGAGCCACGAGGGTAGCGGGTGGCCTCGATATGGGTTTTGTCGTCGAGGTAAATCCCCGAGCCAATCGCAATGCCCTCATCCATATTTTGCTCGCCGGGCAGGCGCACGCCAATTAATGACTCGGCATTGGTTCTTACTCTACGGCCGAGTTCCGCGGAGATATTGGGCAAGGAGCCCTTATCCCGAAGTTTAAACAGCAGGTCTTGGGTGCCGAGTGACGACGCCGCAAACACCAGCGACTTGGTCCGCCAGCGCCGCTTATGGCGGCGCAGCAAGGACGTGCTCGATACCGTGGTAATTTCATAGCCATCTTCGCCGTCGGCCTTGCCATTTAGCGGCACAACATCAATCACTTTGGTTTCAGCAAAAACCTGCGCGCCCTGCTTTTCGGCAAAATACAGATAATTTTTATCTAGGCTATTTTTGGCATTGTGTCGACAACCAACCATGCAGCCGCCACAGGCGATACAGCTATTACGCTCAGGGCCTTCACCATTAAAATAGGGGTCAGGGTATGCCTTACCCAGCGCAGCACCCTCATCACCAAAAAAAACACCAACCTGGGTTTTATAAAAACTTTCACCGCAACCCCAATCATCTGCGGCTTCTTTTAATAAATGGTCCGCGGGGCCAAGAATACGATTTTCGGTCACGCCGAGCATTTTCTGGGCACTGGCGTAATGCGCCGGCATCTCGGCTTGCCAGTCTTTTAAGCCAGCCCAACTGCCCTGTTGCCAAATTTCTTGCTTGGGTACCAGCAAGGTATTGGCATAGGTAATTGAACCGCCGCCCACGGCATTGCCGTGCAAAACCAATACGTGCTTAAACCAGCGTAAATTGAAAAAGCCCTTCATACCCAGCATGGGCCGCCACAACCAGCGATGAAAATGCCAGTTAGAACGCGGATAAGTTTCGGCGCTCCAGCGTCGGCCCATTTCCATCATGCCCACGCTATAGCCTTTTTGGGTCAGGCGATGGGCCGCCGTAGAACCGCCAAAGCCGGTGCCGATTACTAAATAATCAAAATCGTAGTCCACGTTTTATTCACTCTCTCGCATTGCCCGCTGACGCGCCGACAAATTTGACATGCCTTCGTGTCACTTTACATCTGACAGCACCTCATGTCAAAATCAAAAAATGACCGATTCCCCCACCAAACCTCGTCGCTATCGCGGTGCCAGCGGCGACCAACGCCGCGCCGAACGCTGCCAACAACTCTTAGACGCTGGCCTCAGCGTTATTGGTGATGTCGGCTACCAAGCCTGCAGTGTGCGCAGCATTTGCGCCGCAGCCGGATTAACTGAACGCTATTTTTACGAGTCATTTGCGAATAAAGAAGCACTACTGGCCGAAATCTATCAAGCGCAAACAGATTATTTAAAAGCCAATATGCTGGCCGCGTTTACCCGCGCCGAGCGCAATAGCGAAGCCTTTGCCCACGCCGGACTACACGCTTTTTTTGACACCCTGCATCAAAACCCGGCGGTCGCCCGACTATTATTATTTGAAATTCTCGGTGTTAGCGACACCATGGACAGGCTTTATTACGAGGTAATGGAAGACTTTGCGGTCTTGATCCGCTCACTCGCCAGTTCGCTAGGGCTGGCGGATATTGCGCACACACCCAACCAAGATATTATTTACGCGGGCTTAGTGGGAGCAGTAATTCAAATTGCCCGCCGCTGGGCACTCACCGGCTACCAAGACAGCGTCGACGCCGTGATTGGCAGCAGCCTCTTTCTATTTGTGGCAACCGCGAATTACGCCTCACCAGCCACGCAATAAATCCTCGTGTAGCGAGCCAATCACGGCTTGTATTCAGCGTCGCCAAGCGTCAAGGTAAGCGCACTATTAGCGACGCGTTCTCACAATGCCAACGACCTTATATCCAGCCTCAGCCAGCACCTCGTTCACCCTCAATACCGAGTCAGTTCATCAGCTCTATATTGAAACCAGTGGCAACCCACTGGGGATTCCCGTGGTGTTTTTGCATGGCGGACCAGGATCGAGCTGCAACAATAATCACCGCCGCTATTTTAACCCCGAGCACTATTTCATTACCTGCTTCGACCAGCGCGGCTGCGGCCTCTCTAGGCCCCACGGCGAGCTGGCGGCTAACACCAGCCAAAACCTTATCGCCGACATGGAGCGCATACGAGCACATCTTAATATTGAGCGTTGGCTGGTTTTTGGCGGCTCTTGGGGGGCGTGCTTGGGGCTGCTATACGCCCAAGCCCACCCCCAGCGGGTGAGCGGGATGATTCTGCGCGGCAGTTTTTTGGCCAGAGAGCAGGACTTATTTTGGTTTGCCCAGCACGGCGCGAGCGAAGAATTTCCAGAAGCGTGGCAGGCATTTATAAAAGACATTCCTCAAGACGAAAGACACGATCTGGTCGCCGCTTATTACCAGCGCCTCCATCACGGCGACAACGATACCCAATTAAAATACGCCGCTATTTGGTCGGCTTGGTCTGGCAAAGTCGCCACCCATAATTTAGGCCAGCGTACGGACAAACATTCAGCTAACAACGCCATGACAAGCGGCGCCCAGCGGCAGGCCGATCCTGCCCTCGTCCGCAAAATTAAAATAGAAACCCACTACGCCCAGCACCGCTATTTTATTGCCGAAAACCAAATACTCGACAATCTTCACCGACTGCCCAAGGTGCCGGTAACGATTATTCACGGCCAATTAGACAAAACCTGTTTGCCCACCGCCTCCGGTGCCCTTGCCGCCGGCATTACCAATAGCGAATTTATTCAGCTCGCCGACACCGGCCACCTCATAGAAGAGGCCAATATGATTGCCGCCTTGGTCGATGCTACAGATCGCTTTATCAAAAAATTAAATTAGCGTCCCTCACAAATCAGCGTGGCCGTTATTGATCGACGGTAAAAAGCCTATACGCATTCAAGGAGCATTAAAAACCAATAATTAACTACACCAAAACTTGCCTGGTATTAGCAATGTAGTGATGAACCTGCCGCTCAACCTCGGGATCGACCATCTCGACTGGGCGGCGATCATTTGGGCAGGGCATACGCGGGGTGGTACCAAACAAACGACAAATCAAAGGCCGTTCGCCGTACACCGTGCAGCCCTGAGGCCCAAGGTGTACACAACTCAGCTCACCCAAGGCGGCTTCATGCTCAGCATCGGTTTTTACCGGCAGCCGCGACATCTCTTCTGAAGACGTCGTTACCGGACCGCAACAATCATGACACCCAGGCGCGCACTCAAAGGACGGAATACGCTCCCGCAGTCGCGCAATAATATCTCGGTTTTGATACATTTCTTTCTGCCTTCTTAGCAAGCTTCAGCAACGGATGAACAATGCTAGCGCACACTAACCCTCAAATATCTCCACCTAAATCTGCGAGCTATCGCAATAAATAGATGCATTATCAATGCAACCATCACTCCCGAATGATCACCCCACCACACGCTTCTAGCTCGGCTTTACGCTCTCGCCACTCCGGCATTGCTGCGTCCATTAAGGCGTAAAACCGGGGGCTGTGATTAAACTCCTGCAAGTGGCAGAGTTCATGAACTATTACATAGTCAATACAGCGCTCGCTGGCTTTTATCAGATGGGTATTCAAGCATAAGCGACCACTACTAGAGCAGCTACCCCAGCGCGAACGCATTCGTCGCAAACGCAATGCCGGTATTGTATTTACCCAAGGTAGTTGAGCCGAAAAAAATACCAGGCGTTGCTGAAAATGCTGCTGTGCCTGCTGGCAATACCATTTTTGCAATAAGCGGCTAATGGCATCGGGCGATCGGGTTTGAACTAGCAGTTCGCCGTCAACAATTGCGACTTTCTGACTGCTGGCTATCAATTCTGCGCCGCTGCGCAAAACATAGCTGCGCCCTAAAAATAAATGCGTTTCGCCGTCAATAAAACGAAAACCAATATGGCGGGGCTGTTCTTGCAATTCTCGTCGACGCTGCATAATCCATTCACTATTGCGAAAGATTAGGCCGTCGATTTCGACGCGCCGCGCAGCAAAGGGGGCGCGCACGACCAAGCCACCCTCGGCGTCAAGCTGCAAACTTAATTTACGGCGGCGGCGCCGACTGCGAATTAGGGTAACATTGAGACGCTCGCCGCCGATACAAACGCTGCGTTGCGTCTTTTCCTCGGTATTTCCTCGCAATAAATCCTTAAGCGAAGAGCTCATTTTCCGCGCCTCGCAAAGGAAATCGCATTACTGGTGAGCTGGAAATTCACAATGAAATATCGCACCGCCATCGGGATTATGTTCGTGACGAATACCGCCGCCATGGGCCTGCATAATCGACTGGCAAACAGACAGACCAATCCCCATGCCGCCCTCTTTGGAGCTCACAAAAGGGCTAAACAACTGCGCTTCGATTTCGGGCGCCAAGCCCGCACCGTGATCGCTCACGCTAAAGCACACCATTGCCCCCTTGGCGTAGGTTCGCACTTCAACCGGGCTCTCATTTCCGGCATTAGCGGTGGACTCCATGGCGTTGCGAATCAAGTTCAATGCGACCTGCTGCACTTGCACTTCATCGACCTGGATATCGGGCAGGTTCTCCCCGCCGTGTAAAACCACCGGTATCGCGTTCACGCGAGAATCGACCTCTGCCAGTGCCAGCACATCTTCAAGAACACTGTTTAATCCCAGCACTTCACGCTCACCGGTCGGCTTTTTAACATAGCTGCGCATCCGCTGAATAACCGCCGCGGCACGCTCGGCCTGAATCGTAATTTTGCCGAGTACATCGTGCATTTTTTCCCGCTTGTTTTCGGGAATATCCGCCAATAACCGCTGAGCCACGCGCGCGTAATTTGTCACTGCGGTCAGCGGCTGATTCACTTCGTGAGCGATACCCGCCGCCATCTCACCGCCAGTACTCAGGCGCTCAATATGGGCGAGGTGCTGGCGCTGACTGTCTAACTCGCCGCGCGCAGAATCCAGCGCCGCTTGGCTAGCCAGCCATTCGCTAATGTCGCGCAACACCAAAACGGCGCCGCCTTCTTTCCGCGGAGACGCACTGAGCGCAACATGAACAATAGCGCCATTACGCGCCGTCAATTTGGCACTTTCTTTACGCAGGCTAACACCGCCTTCACACAGCAAGGTCAGCGCCTGATTTAAGCCGATATCATTTGGAAAAAGTTTTAGTTGGGCAAACAACTCGCCGACGGTATCGGCAACGGCGCAGCCAGTTAACGCCGCGGCTCGTGCATTCATCGAGGTCACTCGGCCCTGCACATCTAAACCAAAAATACCTTCCTCAACCGCATTCAAAATACGTTGATTTTCGTCTTCAAGCTCGCTGTTGCGGCGGGCGAGCGCGCGCTCTAAGCGCTGTATTTTAACGTGGGTGCGCACCCGCGCTAAGACTTCGTCGGTCTGAAAAGGCTTCGCGATATAATCTACACCGCCGATGGCCAGGCCGTGAACCTTGGATTGGCTATCGGTGAGCGCCGACAAAAAGATAATGGCGATGTCTGCCGTGTCAGGGTCGGCTTTAAGCCGCTCGCAGACTTCAAAACCGTCCATGCCAGGCATCATTACATCTAACAAAATCAAGGCTGGGTGCGCGCGCTTAGCGGTATACAAAGCCGATTCACCGTCTCGCGCCGCCAACAACCGGTAACCGCTGCCCTCTAGGGTTTTAAACAGAACCTGCAAATTAGTCGGATTATCATCGACCAGTAAAACCTGCTCGCTACCCAATTCATGCGCCATTCAGACTTGCCTCACCAGATGCTTGGCGAAGTAGGCGCGCCAAATTTTCAAAATCAAACTCACTCAGAAACTCTTCTGCTTCTTCAATAAAACCAAGACACTCAGGCCGGCTGCGGCGCAGTTGCCCTAGCAGCTCACGAGTTCCGGTGACATCGCCTAGGTCGACCGCCATTAGCAACTCCTGCAAATCGCAATCTGGGGGCAAGACCACGCTCGAGCGTGGCGCCTCCACTTCCGGCACAACCACTTCAGCGGCGTTGGCAAGGGCCTCAGTTCCGCAGGTACTCGCAACGACTTTTAATAGATCATCAATACCAATGGGCTTAGGTAAAAAGCCATCACAACCGACTTCAACAGCCTCTGCCATCATGTCTTCATCGGTTGTGGCCGAGGCCATGATGATCGACACCCCCGTCATTTTAAGTTCTTGTTTAATAACCCGAGTCGCCTCCATACCGTCCATTTCAGGCATCCGCAGGTCCATCAACACCAATTGGGCAGTGCGCTCTTTTAACAGCGCGATCACTTCTAGGCCATTCGCGGCCTCGCGGATGTCGTCGCTGACATCTTCCAGCATTCCCAGTAAAACATGGCGATTGACCGCGACGTCATCGGCGACAATGATTGCCGGGTTATTGGCCACTTTCGCCAATATGTCTGGTTCAGGTTCTGCAGTAAGCTCAAGTTTTTCACCCGGCTCGCTGACTGTAGCGACATCGAGTAACGGAATTTCAAAGTAGAAACAGCTGCCTTTGCCGAACTCGCTACTCAGATTTAAATTGCCGCCCATCGCTTCAACTAGGCGACGACAAATGGCCAAGCCCAAGCCCGTGCCTTTACCGTCTTGGGGGTTCACTTGCCGGAAAGGTTCAAAGACGTCCCGCAGTTTCTCGTCGGGAATCCCCATGCCACTATCCTGCACACTGAATAGCAATATGTGACGATCTAAATCAACGTCGAGCTTGAGTTCAACGCGGCCCTTAGCCGTAAATTTAACGGCATTATCAAGCAAATTAACCAACACCTGACGCAATTTGACTTCGTCGGCTTGCACTCTATGAGGGACGTCGGCCGCGACATTCACAACAAAATCCAAGCCCTTTGATTTAGCACGATGACCGACAATATCACTGACGCTGGACACGATTTCGCTCAAGTCATTGGCGCGGTAAACAATATCAATATTACCGCTTTCGATTTTCGCCAAATCCAATACATCGTTAATTAAGGTCAGCAGGTGTTTGCCGCAACTTTCAATAGCCCGTAAATATTCTTGGCTACCACTGGGCACACCGGCGTCCCGCTGCAACAATTGGGCATAGCCCAAAACGCCATTTAACGGGGTGCGCAATTCATGGCTGACACTCGACAAAAATTGACTCTTGGCGTGCAGGGCGTCTTCCGCCGCAATACGCGCGTTCACAAGCTCTTGCTCTATGCGCTTGCGATCAGTGACATCGGTCATAATACCCATCGCGCGGATCGGCTTATCGTTGGCATCGTTTTCTACCACATCACCACGGCTGTATATCCAGTGATCGTTGCCAGAACGATCTTTAACCCGGAATTCGACGCTATTCCCCGTTGCCAAGCCCAGCCAGCTGTCTACCGCCGAGGCGATAATCTGCATATCGTCATCATTGGCAATATTTTGAAACGCACCTACTGGATAAGGCTTTGCGGGCACGCCGTAGCCAAGCATCCGAAAAAAGCTCTCGCCAACAGTTACCAAGCCGGTCTGCAAATCTAAATCCCAAAGGTGGTTATGTGCGGCGTCGAGGGCAAGCTGGAAACGTCGCTCGCTCAGCTTTAAAGCACGCTCAGTCTGAGTGCGCTTCTCCACCATGAAATTAGCTTCTTCAGCTAATTTTTGAAACTCAGCAAAAGGCAGGCGGTTAACATCAATCGCGGTTGAACGCTTACTCGCATCGGCAAAAAACTGCTGAAAAATAGTAAAACCCGATTTACTTCGACGCGCCAACCAACGTGCCGTCAAGGTTGAGAACACCATTAGGGCAAACGCAATTATCACAATAAATTGAATATGCTCTTTTACGCGCAGCTGCAACGCGGCATGCTCTTGCCCCAGCTTAATATTCAATTCGTCTAAGAACACCCCTGAGCCCAAGGTCCAGCCCCAGGGCTCAAAGTGGCGAATATAGGAGATTACCGGCTTATTTTCGCCATTTTGGTCAAGCCAACTCAGTTCGGTGAATAGACTGCTGTCAGCGCCACTGACCTGAGTGCTCTTTTGCACGATATTCGGCATCAGTGCGCCGACACTGGCGGGATCATAGGCATTTACCAGCTGTCGCCCGTCGTTGTCGACCACAAACATAATGGAGTTGTCTGGATCGATGGGCACCGCCGCAATTCGCTCAACGACTTCGCGCTTCAAGCGACTCACTTCATCGCGCAGATAAACGCTGGCACCCATATAGAGATCAAGGGGCTTGTAGTAGTAAACAAAACTAAAATTACGCTCTGTTGCGCGATTTTTGCTGTCAGTAAAGCGGTATTCTAAAAAGTCGTAATTTTTGTCTTTAATCGAGTTGCGAATCTGGCTAGAAAACGCATTCAGCGCGTCACGATCTGAGATTCGCTGGCTACCATGGGGATGCTTCGGCGCCAAAATCGGCTTACCCGCGCTATCAAATAGAAAGAAAAAACCTTTATTATCGAGAAAACTCAGCGAGCTCATGGTTGCCCGCAACCGGCTAATTTGCGCCGCGCGGCTCTCGCCGACAAATTCCTTGCGGGTGGTTTCGATTAACGACAAGCCCACCGCAACCTGTTGACGCAAATCATTATAGAGCTGGCGATTAAGCTGGGTGCGCTTAAATTCCAGGTACTCCATCGCCTTATCGACTTCACGGCGCAGAAGCTCGCGGCGAGACTCGATATAACTGTCACGCCATGCCTCGCTCTGCTGGGTATAGCGCTCGTATTCCTTGGCAATCCAGATATAGCCGAGAATCGCCAAAGGGATCGCAGACAAAGCGACTAGGCTTATAAGATATATCTGTACTAAACTGCGCTTAGTACGCATGCGCAACCCTTGTTGTTGTATAGCGGGCGCAAGTGTTTCTTGCGATTTATTGAGACGAAAGCTTATCCAGTCTTAACACTTATCGCCAGTGCCATTCACCTAAAACGTGAATACATTAATTAAGCACAGCAATAGCTTAGGATTTCATGATAGCCTAAGCACACGATAATACGGTAACCGCCAGGACGGAATCATGACAGCAGAAGCCACTGTATACCTCGTTGAAGACGATGACGCGGTAAGAGATTCACTACAAATGGTATTGGAATCGGTCGGCCACAAGGTCGCCAGCTATTCACGGGCCGATGCCTTTTTAGAAGACTACAGCGTTGATATGGCTGGCTGCATGGTACTGGATATTCGCATGCCAGGCATGAATGGCATGGAGTTACAGCGTCAACTCAATGCCCGCAACTCCATTTTGCCTATTATTTTTGTCACCGGCCACGGCGATGTCCCCATGGCAGTTGATGCGATGCAGCGCGGCGCCGTCGATTTTGTGCAAAAGCCGTATCGCGAAGAAGAGCTGCTGGGCAAGATTCAGCAGGCTATTACCGCCGACATCGAAAATCGCGCCGATCTTGAAGAAAAACACAAAATTCGCGCCAAATTGGCCGATTTAACCCCACGTGAAACCCAGGTCATGGAGCTGATGATTGAAGGCAAGGCGAATAAAGTCATCGCTTACGACCTCGATATCAGCCAGCGCACGGTAGAAATTCATCGCGCCCGCGTTATGGAAAAAATGGGCGTGCGCTCATTGGCCCACCTCGTCCGCATGGTAATGGCCGCAGAAGAGAGCAACAGCTAGCGATTACCGCCAAGCAACTCGTCCATCCGCACCAACGCGCTCAGCAGCCCAGCCACCGGCAGCTGTTGACCGCGAAAATATTCCTGCGCCATTGGCGCAATCCCGCATGCATTGGGCAGCGCCTGCTGCTCCGCCACGAGAAAATGCATCTTGGGAATAAAGATAAACTGCAGCCACTGGGCAAAACTCAGCGTATCCACCGCAAACGGCTGTTCGCTCCGCAATGCCTGCGGCGCAGGTGCAATCGCATCCCAACAGCCGATTTGACGCATCTCAGCTTCAATATCAATTAACACTTCCGCGACTTGGTGATAATGACTCATCGCGACTACTCGATAACTTGGCGGTAAGGCGGCATAGACGCTAGCATTTTACGGCCGTAGTGGCGGCTCACCATTCGGCGATCAAGAATAGTAATGCGGCCCGTGTCGGCTTCATTGCGCAGCAGTCGGCCACTGGCCTGAATCAAGCGCACCGCGGCGTCTGGCACGGTGATATCCATAAAGGGGTTGCCCTTGTTGCGACTGATCCACTCGGCCAAGGCCTCTTCAACTGGGTCTTCTGGCACGGCAAACGGAATTTTCGCAATCACCACATGGCTGCAGTATTTACCGGGCAAATCGACACCCTCGGCAAAGCTGGCCAGTCCAAAAATCACACTGCCTTTGCCGTCATCCAAGCACTCGCGATGGCGGCTGAGAATTTCATGTTTGGGTAAATCGTCCTGCGCGAGAATGCGACCCTGCCAGTCAGCCGACAGGCCTTCTCGCACCGCGCGCAATTGCTTGCGGGAGGAGAACAACACCAAGCTCCCCGCATCAGCATCTAATAAGGTCGGCAGCATCTCGATGATGGCGGCGGTATGCGCTTCGGCATTACCGGCATCGCAATCCATGGCCGGAATATACAATTCCGCCGCTTCCGCGTGACGAAAGGGACTGGGCACCACTTCAAAGCTCGCGTCTGTATCTAAACCCGCGCGCATACTAAAGCGATCGAAACTGCCTAGCGCAGTCAGCGTAGCTGACGTCAGTACCGCGCCGTAGCAGCGCGACCACAAGGCCGATTTAAGCGCATTGGCCGCGAGTATCGGGCTGGCGTTTAGCTCAACATCGAATAGCCCCTGCCCGGTTTCTACTAGCGCCAGCCAGCGGGCATTGGGTGGCTTCTCCTTCGTTGCATCACTGGCATAAGATCGCCACAGCGCGGCAGCAGATTCGGCCCGAAAACGCGCCATCGACACCGTGGTTAGCCACTGCTCGTTGGCCTCGCGGTTACCGCTCAGCTCATTATTGTCCATGCCGTCTTGCAGACTATCGATGATTTTTTCGGCCTGCTTAATAACCTCGCTAAAACCCGCCAACAAGCTTTTGGCGTGCTCCGTCAATACTGCGGGCACTATGCCGTCAGCAAAGCGCACACTCTTTATCCCTTGGCGCTCCTGCGCACCGTCAAGCAAGTCTTCCAAGACGGGCCGCAATGGAATAAGTCCCCGTCGCACCGCAATCAATTGGCTCAATAAGCTTTCTAGTTCACTGCGGATACTATTATCCATGGCCGGCAGCGCAATCATCGCGCTCAGCGCCCGCTCTATTTGCTCCATCCACCGCTCGGTGGCCGCCAACCGGAAGTTAGCACTAAAGTGATTAATCACTTTGTCGGGCAGGTGGTGCGCCTCGTCAAAGACGTAAATACACTCTTCCGGCGGCGGCAGTATTGCGCCTCCGCCCAGCGCCAGATCGGCGAGCACCAAATCGTGATTGGCAACAATGACGTCGGCCTGGGTCAAGGACTCACGGGCCTTAAAGAAGCTGCATTGCTTGACATGGCTACAGCGTCGGCCAGTGCACTGGGCGTGGTCAGTGGTGACCCGCGCCCACTTATCGTCGGCGATAACGGTCTTCCAGTCATCGCGGTCACCCGCCCACTTGCCAGTGGCCATCTGTTTGGCAAAATCAGTATACAGCGACAAGCTCTCAGCATCTGGTGCGGCCATGTGCTCGTCAATATACAGGGGCAGCACTTTGGCGTCCGCGCCGGACAGCAACTGATCTAGCTTAGACAAACAAATATAGCGGCGACGGCCCTTAGACAGGCTAATTGAGAAATGCAGACCACTGTTGATCAGCACATCGGGGAGGTCGCGGTAGATAATTTGCTCTTGCAGGGCCACGGTGGCCGTGGAGATCACCAAGGTTTTATCGCAGGCCTTAGCTATGGGCACCGCCGCGAGGGCGTAGGCCAAGGTTTTTCCGGTACCCGTGCCCGCCTCAATCACACAGAGATGGTCGCCACCGCCGCGTTGGTGTTCCTGATTGCGTTTAATGCCGCCCAAGGTCCGGGCGATATGGGCAATCATTAGGCGCTGCCCGTAACGGGCCTTGAGGTTTTTTACATCCAGAAACTGCCGATACGCTTCTTGAATGGTCTTTTTCAGCTCATCGGTGAGCACCTATACCGCCTCGTCAACAATCCGCAGATCCGCGCTACGCAATTGGTTTTTGACAGGATTGGCGTAAATTTCCATGGCCTTTTCGCGATACTCGACCGGCATGTGGCTGAAACGCTTTTCAAAGGCAACATGATCGGCTTGAGTGAGTTTTGGCACGCGCGCTAAGCTCATCCAATTGTCATCGTTATAAACCCGCTGATACGCGATGATATTGCTCGGATGCAGGCGATACTGATCAATAATAATTTCATCCAATGCTGCCGCGACCTCGGCGGCATCACTAAACTCGCCTTTTAATGGCGCGCCGAAGGCAACATGCACATTGCCTTTGTCGCCCACAATACCGGCGGCAATGCTCTTTAAATCTTCATGTTCCGCTTTTTGATAAGCGCCGTCACGGGCAATATGCACCAGCTCTTGGGCTTTGGCGGCATCCAATGGATCCCATTCATAAGAGATCGACACGGGCACGATACTGAGCTTATTCACGTAGTCAGAAAAACGTTCTTCAGGCTTATTCTGCGCCATACCAATCATTTTAATAACAGCGGCCTCGGTCGCGTCATTGCCATCTTTAGCGCGGCCTTCGCGCTGGGCAATCCAAATTGAGCTGCGCTCGTCTAACAGTGAAAAGCGAATATAACTGGCCAATTGGCGAAAAGCGGCCAGCATCTGCCGGGGCCCGCGAGCAGAGCGACGCACAATAAAGCTTTTGTTCAGCCGCATTAAATCAGCAGCAAAGGGCTTGGAGAGTAAATTATCGCCAATCGCGATACGCACCGTATCGCGCTCATGATGATATAGCGCGTAATTAACAAAGGCGGGGTCTAAGGCAATGTCGCGGTGATTGCTAATGTATAAATAGGCTTGGTCTGAATCGAGGTTATCTAGACCAGAAACTTGGAAACTCGTGGTACTGCCTTCAATCATGGCATCCATATAGCCTTTGACGACCCACTGAAAATCGGCAACATTGGCAACGCCTTTCAGCTCACGCCCCAAATACCAGCGCAACAGTGGTCGAACTAGCCATGGCAACGCCTTATTTAAGCGCGGCATCCGTAAGCTAGCAATGATATTGAGCATTTCAGGATCAACCAATAGTTTCGCCAATACCGGCGCCACTTCGTCGTCGTGGTAGGGCCGTATTTCAGCGAAGGTATCCATTGCTCTGTGCTCTCACAAATATAAAGGGGCGTACAATAAAGGATTCAGCAGCAGGCGTCATCTCCCCACCGCTGCAAACGGGCAATTTGGCAAATCTTCGCACTCGGCAAAGCAATTTAAAAAGCATATTGCAAAACCGTAAATTCCGCATGCCCCAAAAACCATCAAAAAAACAATAAAACACTAAAAATCAATGGCTTAAAAAACAAAAACACCCTTGGAATGCAAGTTGCTTTTACATATGCAACTCACAAAAAATCAAGATCAAAGCATTCAGTATTAGCCCAAGGGAGGCAGCCATGAAAAACCCAACACGCACCGCATTGCTACTTATCGGCTTTCAAAACGATTACTTCGCCAAAGAAGGTATTTTGCACTCGGTAATAGAAGAATCCTCGCGGGTTAGCGGGGTATTGCAAAATACCCTTGCGCTCCTTGAGGAATCAGCTGAGCAATTTGACCTTATTATATCGACACCAATCCTGTTTACCGACGGTTATAGCGAATTAGTCGATCCTGTTGGCATACTCCGCACGATAAAAGATGTTGGCGCCTTTAAGGCGGGTCAATTCGGCTCTGAAACAATCCCTGAACTCGATGCCTATAAAGACATTATCACCGAGATACCCGGTAAACGGGGCTTAAACGCCTTTTCCAACACCCATTTGGAAGCCCTATTACGGGAAAATGGCATTGAGCATCTCGTGCTTGCCGGCACCGTAACGTCAATATGCATCGACTCGACCGGCCGCCACGCCGCCGACCTCGGCTTTAAAGTGACGATTCTGTCGGACTGCACCTCAAGCCGCACTATTTTTGAACAGGATTTCTACTGCGAAAATGTGTTCCCTCTCTATGGCAGCGTCTGTAGTTCATCTACACTGAAGGTGGCATAAAATAAAATCAGAGGGCAGTAAATGAGCGCCACCGACAGCGAGCGCGAGCTTTTGCTCCAACACCGCATGGTTGAAGAACTGGCGGCGAAACATCAAGAATTCCAAACCCTAACGGATTTACTGGAAGAAATTGTTTTCCGCTGTGACGACAGTGGAAAACTAACCCTGCTCAACTCCGCATGGACCCGAAAAACCGGCTGGCCAGTTGATGAATGCCTTGGCCGCCGCTTTGTGGAGTTTATTGACGACAGCGAAGCCATTACGCAATTAAACAGCAATCTCTATGACAGCGAACCGCTGATTAGCGAATTGCGTATCGCCAGTCGATTTGGTGACATTAAGACGTTTAGCATGCGTGCCCGACGCAGCGGCAATACCTGGTACGGGTCGCTTTACGACGTTACTGAACTGCATCTGGCCATGGGCGCCTTAGAAGAAAGCCGAGAGCAAGCTAGAAAGCTCGCTCTGGTCGCAAGCCGCACCGACAATTTAGTGATTATCTCCGATGCCAAGGGGCGTATCGAATGGGTTAATGAAAGCTTCACCCTCATTACCGGCTACAGCCTCCAAGAGGTACGCGGCAGATCACCAGGGTCTTTTTTACAAGGCCCGCAAACGGATCACAGAGCCGTTGAGAAGATGCGTGATGGCCTAGCCCAAGGCAAGGGATTTAACGTAGAAATCATTAACTTCAGTAAAAATGGCGCCCCATATTGGCTGGCCATCGACTGCTCCCCGGTGCTCAACGAACACGGTGAGCTGGTCAATTTCATTGCCGTAGAGCGGGAAATCACCGAGCGCAAACAAACCGAACAAGCCCTCCGTGACAGCGAGCGACACTACCGCAACATCTTAAACACCGTCAGCGAACCAATCTTTTACTGCGACACCAGCCTACAAATTCACTTTGCCAATCCGGCCTGGCAAGCGTTAACAGGCAAAGTGTTTGACATTGATACACCACAAAACCTTCACGATTTTATTCACTCTGAAGACATCCCATTACTGCAGCAGGCGCGGGATCATATTTGTGCTGGGCTGCCGCCGAGCCGTCAGGAGGTGCGCCTGCGCGACAGTCGCCTAAACTGGCGCCGAGTGGAGCTACTGCTGTCGAGTAACGGTCACTCGAAGGCCGGACGTACCCAGCATCTCACTGGCGCACTCTTCGACGTAGACGAACGCTGGCAACAAACCCAAGCCATTTTACAGTCTAAAGCCGACGCTGAAGAGCTATCTAAATCGCGAACCCGCTTTGTGGCGAATATGTCCCACGAGATCCGCACACCGCTCAATGCTATTCTTGGTATGGGCTCAGTACTTCAGGAAACCGATCTCTCCCCCGAGCAAAGAGGGTATTTAGACACGCTATGCAATGGCGGCAAGGCATTGCTGGCGCTAGTAAACGACGTCCTCGATTTATCGAAATTAGATTCTGACGAAATTCAACTCGAAAGTATCGAATTCAATCTCGGCGAGGTATGTGAGGAAGCCGTCGATATTATTGCGGCGCGAGTTGAGGAGAAGAACCTCACACTAACGATGCACTGCGCACCCGGCATCCCGCAAATCATCATTGGCGATCCCCACCGCATGCGGCAGCTGTTAATCAACCTCCTTGGCAATGCCGTGAAGTTTACCGCTCAGGGCGGTATCACCATTGCCCTCGATTGGCAGGCAATAAATAACGAACACGGTAGATTACGTCTCGACATTATTGATACCGGCATTGGTATTCCCGAAGATCGAATATCCAGTTTATTTAATGCCTTCATTCAGGCCGACACGTCAACAACCCGCCGTTACGGCGGCACCGGTCTCGGCTTGGCGATTTGCCAGCAAATTTGCACGGCGATGGGCGGCGATATAAGCATCGCCAGTACCGTCGGCAAAGGCACGACATTTCGCTGTCAGTTGCCCCTTAACGCCGTCACACTTACATCGCCGCTGAGCAAAAACACATTGCGCGGAATAAACCTCGATGAGCGCGGTCAACAAGTAAGCCAGTCGCTGGCACACTGCATGGCTTATCAATATGACGCACAGCGCGTCGACAATACCGGCAGCAGCCTCAGCTTGATATCCGCAGACGGCAATATCCTGAGTCTAAAATCCCCCCAGAATTACGCGGTGCTAACACCCAACCGGCTGCTGCGTAAACTTCAAGCCCTAGACAAACAATCGGTTCGACCGTCGATACCGCAACTCGATCGCCGCGAGTCCGCGCTGCGAATCTTAATTGCCGAAGACTCCATCCCCAATCAAATGGTAGTGGATGCGATGCTTAAGCAATTAGGGTACAAACACGTCGTTATTGTTGACAACGGTCAGCTCGCGGTCGATGCCGCAGACGGGAATAATTTTGATTTAATCCTATTGGATATTCACATGCCGGTTATGGACGGTTTAAGCGCTGCGAAGGCCATTCGCGAAAATTTGCAGCACGCGACCCCAATGATTGTTGCCGCCTCAGCCGATGTCACCACCGACGCCCGCAAAGAAGCCAGCGATGCTGGCTTTGACGACTGGCTGCCCAAGCCCTTCACAAGGGAATTACTGCAGGCGCTGCTCGAAAAAACCAGCGCGCAGTTAAATAGCTAAGAAATAGAAAGCGCGGCGCACTCCCGCGCCAAATTTAACACACAAACTTCAAATTAACGCCGTAGGTCAGCGGCGCAATTATGCCCACATGGTAGGTGCCCCGCTCGCCGCCGGTCAATCCGCCGGGCTGAGATACCCACTCATTGCCCAAGAATTTTTACCCCACAGGGCAAACTCATAACTACCGCTTGGTGTGGTCCACGCCCAGCGCGCATTGAGCAAACTGGTGTCGTCACCATAGCCATGTAGGCTATTGAATTTATCTTGATGATCTTCATTTGACTGCTCGATATTTTCCTCGCAAATATAATCGAGATGCCGCAACAGCAGGCCGAAATCCGGCGGGACAAACTTCACTCAAACGCCACGGCACTTCCGCGTGAGCCAACGCTGACAATAATAATGAAATACTCAATATTCCACGCATCAACACTGGCCCCATTTACTCATTCAACGGTGACCCGCTTGGTGCAATTGCACTGGTTTCAGGCACCGTCATTATTCCGATCACACCCGCAGAGACGATGATAAAAACAAGGTAAGTCATTAATATTATTACATTTATATTATTAAAAAATTTCTACATCTAACTGGCGTGATCATTGCGTACCCCTAGTTACTCAACCATCAAGGAACGCAAAATGCGCCAGCCAACATTAATCAAATTGATTTCAATGGCCGCCCTAATGGCCGCTAGCTCAATCGTCTTTTCCGCAGATATACTAAGCGCAGATGACACGGTCTTCTGGGAAGGCACCGAAACCCTAGATGGCAATGTCCCTGCTGAAGCATGCACCGCCATGTCCTGCCCTGTCTATGAGTTAGAGCTCGCCGAACCTGGCGCGCGCTTGCGCGTAGGTATTGCCACGCCTTATCGTACCAACACCATTGCTATTGAGCTTTTAAACCCAGCCGGAGAATTAGTCGCAAGTGACAGCACCGACAACCAATTCAACTCAGAAGCCCAAGTTGATAATCCACAAACAGGCCTATGGACGATCCGCGTTCGCCCAGCTGGCGCAGAAAGGGCAAGTTATCGCTTACGCGCGAAACTTGAGTCAAAAACACAAGAAGCAACTGTTGCCGAAGGCCCTGTGCGTCAGCTATTACCCAACTTACGCACAGTACCGCCCTATGAGTTCACTTTTACTGCTCCGTTGAATCCGCTAAACGGTCTGTATCCACCTGATACGGTTAATCCTCCTGCGTCAGTTCTAGGTCATGGTCTATATAGCTGCACGGCGGACGAAGCCGCGCCAAAAATTGCCGGCGGTGCCGAAGCCAAAATTTGTTTACGACTGACCTCTGGCCCGATCAACATCGGTTCTGGCTTATATGACATGCGCTTTCAACTGACCGAAGACATCCAAGATGGCCACGCGGAACTTCATCCTGAGGAAGCGTTGTCACGGATTGTCGTGGGGCCGATGGAGCAAGCGATTCATAGCTCAGATGGTAGCGTCGAATTTGTGAATGCAGGCACATACTCATTCCACCCAACGCATGCCCACTTTCATGACGATTACATTTTGAGCTATTACCTCTATAAGGTTTTAGACAGTGATACCGGCCTTATGGAACGGGTTGGCGAAGGCTCAAAATCAGGATTTTGCCCGGCAGACCAACTCTGGGGTAACTGGGATAAATTTGAGCAAGGCTTCGAAAAACCAGGCGGCGACAGCCCCGGCGGTAGCTGCTTCTCACCAACTAACGGCGTGGTTGGATTATCCGTTGGCTGGGGTGATGTTTACCGCTGGCAGCGGCCTGGTCAATATGTTGAATTTTATGGCCAAGGAAACGGAAAATACGTCATTTGGTCAATGGTCGACGAGAACAATAATGTTATTGAAGAAGACGAAACCGACAATACCTCTTACGCCTATGTGGAAATTCAGGGCACTGACGTAACTATTCTTGAACGTGGCTGGGGCCAGTCACCATGGGATACTAATAAGACCGTATTCACCGGTCCGCACCCCACTCAACGTAGTACAGACAATAACGAAATGGTTCCAAGCAATCCACCTGAGCAACAATTTAGCGGTGGCGGCTCAATGGGACTCTTTACCATTTTGTTGCTACTGCTGTGGGCGGCACGTCCGATACTACAGCGCAAACCAAGCTTGATTGACTAGCGTGGTATTCCCCCGTGGTGGTACTGACACCACCATGGGAAATTCTAGGGCAAACTCAACAAGAACCTCACTGGCGCGCACTTCGACGCCGACGAACGCTGGCAGCAAACCCAAGCTATTTTACAGTCTAAGGCCGGTGCCGAAGAACTATCTAAATCGCGAGCCCGCTTTGTGGCGGGTATGTACCACCAAATCAGCACGACGCTCAATGCTATTCTCGGCACGGGTATAGCCGAAGAGTGCATTTGGAGCCTGTTCAATGCCTTTACCCAAGCCGACACCTCTACGACACATCGCTGCGCTGGTATCAGCTTTGGCTTTGCGGTTTGTCAGCAGATATGCAGCACAATGGGCGGCAATATTTTGACGTTAAGCTCGCGGTCGACACTGCAAACGAAATCGATTTCGATTTAATTTTACTGGCTATTCACATGCCGGTTACGGGCGGCTTAAGCGCCGCGAAGGCCATTCGCGAAAATTTGCAGATGCGACCCCGATGATTGTTGCCGCCTCAGCCGATGTCACCACCGACGCCCGCAAAGAAGCCAGCGACGCAGGCGTTGACGGCTGACTGCCCAAGACCTTCACCCGAGAATTACTGCAGGCGCTGCTCGAAAAAACCAGTGCGCATTAAATAACTAAGCAGAATGAGGCGCGGCGCATGGCCGCGCCAGATTTAAAAGACAAACTTCAAATCGACGCCGTAGGTCAGCGGCGCAATTATGCCCACGTGGTAGGTGCCCAGCTCGCCGCCGGTCAATCCGCCGGGCTGAGATACCCGCTCATTGCCCAGCAAATTTTTACCCCACAGGGCAAACTCATAACTGCCTCCTGGGGTAGTCCATGCCAAACGCGCATTGAGCAAACTGGTGTCGTCACCATAGCCATTTACGCTATTGAATTTATCTTGATGATCTTCATTTGAAGGCTCGATATTTTCCTCGTAAATATAATCGAGATGGAGTAACAGCAGGCCGTAATCAAACTCCGGAGACCAATCCATGGTCACTGTATATTCCTGCGGCGATGTCGCATTGATCTGATTCGCCTCCTGAAATTCACCATTAGCATCGTAATAGGATTCGCGGCTGGATTCCTGCTCACGATAAGTGTAAATCAAGCCAAAGCGCAGATTGTCATTGACCAGCCAATCTGCCGTTAACTCAATCCCCTGAATATCTTCATCAGTGTTAATAACGGTAGGTATTGCGGCGTTGCTACCTGGCGCCTGCGACTCGATCGACTCTTGCCGGTCATCGATAACCATTTTAAACAAGGCAATTTGAGTGCGTATTTTGTCTTCGAGTAAATCGCCCTTCAGCCCCAACTCGACGTTCGTTACCACTTCCGGCGCCAGTGGCACTTCGCGGGAGCTTGTATTCAAGGAGTCGTAGCCTCCCGATTTATAGCCTGTTGAATAACTCACGAACGCCATAGCACCTTCACTAATTTGTGCATTGGCAACCACGCGCCCAGTAATTTTGTCCCAACTTGCAGAACCTTGCTCGCGACCGTCGGAATTAAAAAAGAAGTTCTCACCCAGAAGTTGAGACACCGGGAAGTCCGTTAGCGGCGCATCCCAGCTGAAGGCCTTTTTATCGTTGCTGTAGCGCAGGCCGGTAATAATATTCAGCCAGTCATTAATGGTGAAATCGAGGTCAGAGAATACGCCATAGGCTTCAAAATCACCCTCGTTGGTCATTCTCTCGGTGACATAGTTGCCCGCTACAGGACCACCAATCAAGGTATTTAATACACCTGCTGGCACCCCGACCATAGCTGACCCCAACTCCACCACCGCGCCATAGCTAAAGGTAAGCGCTGTTTGCTGATAGGTATCTTCTTTGCTGTAGTTAGCACCAAATACTGCGTCGACCCAATCTAGCGCCACATTAAATTGCGCTTCAAAATACGCAATATCGGAATCTTCAATATTATTGGTATCGACGTAAACCGACTCGTCTGACGTCGCATCTTCATCCTGTAAATTATAGGTTTCAAACGCGCGGTAACTGGCGATCAGGCTCATGGTAGTGACATCGCTAATGTCGTACCAAAGCTTGCCGGTGATGCCCTGCATATCCCGTGTTTCGCCACCATTAATGGCATCGGTCTCTAGTTTGCGGTCAGTAGGATCTGGGTAACTCGCATACTCCTCGCTGATGCTAAGTCGCGCTTGAGGACCATTATCAACGCGGTCAATATCATAGGCCATTTGCACGGTAAGCCGGTCGGTAGTTTCCCAGCGCAGCGCCATGCGGGCATATTGATTATTTTGCTCGCCAGGATCGGGCTTAGCTGGGCCTTTGCTGTCAAGCACTGCGCCGCGCTGGTTGTGCATCACATTCATGCGCAGAGCGAGGCTGTCGGTGAGCGGAATATTGCTCATACCCTCAACACGAAACAAATCATAGTTACCCAGCTTGGCGGTCACAAAGCCCTCGCGCTCCTCAAGACTTGGGGCATTGGGAATAAAATTCACCACCCCCGCCGCCGCGTTGCGACCAAACAGGGTGCCCTGCGGCCCTTTCAATACTTCTACTCGCTCCATGTCGGAGAACGGCACGGTTATCGCCGCGCGCGGCAAATAAACGCCGTCGAGAAAAGTCGCCACGGATGGGTCACCGCCAGTACTAATATTAGAACTTTCAATGCCGCGAATAATAAATGACGACTGAGTCGTACCGCCGCCACGCACGCCTTCCCCCACTTTCAGGCCGGGAATATAGGCCTGAATATCTTCCATGGTCAGGGCGCCGGTGTTTTCTAAATCTTGGTTGGTAAAGGTATCAACCGTGACCGGCACCGTCATCGCGCTCTGCTCACGCTTTTGGGCTGTAACCACAACCTCCTCCAGCGCCAGATTCTTAGCGGCATGCGCCAATGGCGCACCCAGTACTGCCAGCCCGATGGTACAGGCTATGCGACTTCTACTTTTGGATGTCATAAACCGCCCTCTCTCGCTATCAATACTGGTGAGCACCATCGCGGTGCCCACTGCGTTCAAAATCAAATACAGGCTAAATTACTTGGTGACCTTCAGCATATACTCAGCCACTTCCTTTCTTAGCTCCGGAGACAAATGCCCCTGTGAAGGCATAGCGGGGTAGTCAGGGCGAACCTTATGTGGCTCACCGATGTAGTCGGCAATACCTTGCGCGTCATTCCGATAAAGAGCTTGCACAGCAAGGGTTGGGGGCCCAATCATACGCATATTATAAGCGTGACAACCGGCGCAAATACCCTGATACAGCAGCTTGGTACGATTGGTAGCCGTCACAGGCTCACTCGGCGCGCCACCGGGAATACGGTAGCTCAACACATCAGCGGTGCTCTTACGCTCGCACTCAGACCATTTCTTTACGCCAAAGCTGGTGTAGCGCTCGCGGTTAATAATGCAGTTATCCTGCTCTTGGGCGGAACCTGGCGTCGCTAAAATATCCGGGCCAGTGCGGCTGAATTGAGTCAGCATAAGGGCTTTAACTTCGGCAACGGGGTCTGCGCCGTTATCGAACATAAGATTGTCGAGAAACACCAAGCGATCAGGGTTGGGTTCAGATTCTGGGTCGCTGGAAATATCGGTGATAAAAGCCAAATCGGTAATAACGATACCCGCCGTTTTATTGCCCGAGACAATATTACCCTCAACAATCACATCGTCCGCGGCCATCACCACAATGCCGATACCCTGCGGCACCTTGGACACAATTGAACCCGGCGCACCAAAGTTTGGGGTATTGTTATTCACCACAAAGTTATTGCGCAAAATCACATCAAAAGTCGTTTTAATTGGCAGACCCGGCGTAATGAAAACCAACAGTCCCGCCGTGTTATCGTGAGCGTAATTATTTTCGACCAAGGCGTGGCGGGTGTTTTCAATTTCGATACCGGCAACATTGTCGAACACTTCGTTATGACGGACATCGACGTTATCGCACATGCCAACATAAATCGCCGCATCTTCGATACCGCTTAAGACGTTGTATTCAATCAAACCGTTCTTACCAAACTGGGGGAAAATCCCGTACACCCCAGTGTCGATGACCTTGTTATAGCGAATGGTAAAATTATTACCAGACTGCCCCATAATGGCATTGCCCTTGTAGTGGGTAATGGTCAGCCACTCCACAGTAAAGTCATTACCGGAGTATAGGATCGCGTCATTGCGCTTGCCCTCACCCTCTAACACCGGCCACTTACCCTCTTCAACGACGCCACGCAGGGTAATATTGTCTTTGTCGATGTAGACACTTTCTTTATAGGTACCGGGATAAATGAGTACCACGTCGCCCGGACTGGCTTTATTCACCGCGTCCTGAATCGACTCGCCGTCTTTTACCGGAATGTCTGCCGCCCACAGACTTGGCATACTGCACAGCAAGCCCAGACACAGCAGCCCCAATCTAATCGGGTTTTTCATTATTACACTCCTCAATTTCCAGGCTCAAAAATAATTAATTCGACTTCCCGTCGATAACCGGGCGCAAGCCTGATGGCACGGCACTCGGCAGCGGCGGCATAAAACTTTCGTCGCTTAGGGTTTTTAAAAAGGCGACTAAGACATCGACTTCACGATCAGTTAAATTCGGTTCCCAAATATGCCAGTGCAAATTGAGTTTCTCGCCTTCCGGTACCGCGTGGCCACGACCACCGGTATAAAATGCCACTGCCTCACGCAGGGTTTCAAAGCGGCCGGAATGCATATACGGCGCACTGAATTCGATATTGCGCAGTGTTGGCACTTTAAATCCGCCGCGCTGGGAGGCGTCACCCGTCACCGCTTGCACACCACTGTCAAAGGCGTGACCATCCGGCTCGGGAGTGCCCAGTATCGCAATTTGCTGGTTGGTGAATGCCGGTGGTGTGTGGCATTCAGCGCAGCGCGCGACAAAGGAGCGAAATACATTCATACCTTCTATTTCGTCTTTGCTCAGTACCTCATGCACGCCATTGGCGTATAAATCGTAACGGCTATTCAAAGACACCAGCGACGATTCAAAGGCGGTAATCGCGGTATAAATTCGATCTAAGCTAATCGCGCTATCGCCAAAGGCTTGTTTGAATAAAGGCGGGTAGGCGGCACTCTCGTTCAGGCTTTTAAGTAATTGTTCGGGGCTATTGCCCATTTCAATTGGCGAGTACAGCGGCCCTTCCATTTGCTCTTCTAGCGAACTCGCTCTAGCGTCCCAGAACAACCGCTTTAAGAAACCGACATTCCATAAGCTAGGGGCTGAGCGATGTGCTAGCTGGCCGTTAATCCCGATACTGAGGCCACGGCCATCAGCAAAGCCCTTGCTGGGCTGGTGACATGAGGAACAGGCTAGCGTGCCGTCACCCGACAACAGCGGGTCAAAAAACATGAGGCGACCCAAGTCAATTTGCTGGGGAGTAAACCCTTCGCGCAGAGGGGGCAGACCGGTTTTCAGGCCACCCACCCCAGAGTCTTGCAGCGACGCGTACTCGCCATAAAGACTCTGCAGGTAGCAGCGGCCCTGCTCAGGCCGAAATCCGGCGGGGCAAACCTCACTCAAACGCCACGGCGCTTCCGCGTGAGCCAATACTGGCAGCAACAATAAAATGCTCAATAGTCCGCGCATTAGCACTGGCCCCACTTAGTCGGCCAGGCTCTGAATATACACCACTACATCTTTGGCAACGTCGGCATCGGGCAGAGTTTTACCCATCATATACATCTGGTAGCCATAGCGATCAGACTCATCGCTACCGCGAATCCCTTTGCTAAAGTGGTCGAACTGTTGCAGTAAATACCAGTCGTCCACCCCCGCCAGTGCAGGTGCCTGCAATTTTTCATTACCTTCTGCAGCAGGCCCATGGCAGGCACCGCAAAGGTTCGAGTAGTAATCCGCACCACGCTTAGCATTACCTTCCAAGCTTGCCGGGGCCACCTTCGCTTTAAAATCGGCAATATAAGCGACCACAGATCTTACCGCTGCCTCATTTGGCAGGGTTTTGGCGATGGCCTGCATTTGCGCGCCAAAGGCGTCATCGGGATGACTGCCCCGCAAACCAGAGCGGAAGCCGAGGAGCTGACGCTCCAGATACCAGCTCTGCTGATTAGTTAAAGACGGTGCACTGAGTGCTTTATTGCCCTCACCATTAACACCATGGCAGGCCACGCAAGCCGAGTACAATTCTTTTCCTGAGGCCGAACTGCTGTTCTGCAGCGCCGTGACTGCGGCACTCGCCGCCTGCTCACTATTCGCACTGGGTGCTTGGTCGCTACTACACGCCACTAAGGCAAGACTCATAAGTAAAATGGCTAATTTCATGCTCTATTTTCCTTGGAAGACCTAAACTCCGAATACAATCGATACTCGACCTTAACGACCGGCCACGGCAATGAGACTTATAGCGCGCATCCGCCGACAGCGCATTAGCACCCTAATATTCAAGCTATGATAAGTGTGAATTAATTCAGACTAGCCTATGTTTACACCGTCATCAATACGTCAAATGGGGTAATTTCCGGCGTAAAACTGGTGATTTCATCGCCATTTATGGAATTTCAGCTATTTTGGCGACTAATACGCAATTGCCCCAAATGAGTAATCCCGCCACGCCCCAGCTGAGGGCCACCCGTCTAGGCACAGGGAGAAACGATCCAAATTAGCACACAACAAAAGCACCAACGCGCCGAGGACGCCTTCAAAACCGACGATTTTTCTAGGCCTGCGCAGTCGAAACCACACTTGTTTTCATCTTGGTGCAAGCACTGAAATAAGACTCTCTAGGCCACCAAGTAGATGCCCTATATTAGCGCTTCTACTCCACGATTTTATAACAACAGCGCAGTGGACCAGCAATGCGCAAATAAGCATATATAGCGCCGACATCGCATCTACCCCCCTTCATAAATTTCAGAATTGGCGGAGTAGTTCACATTTCCAAGGCAACCCTCACACGTTTAAGCTAGACCAGCATCAACATCTACTCCCAGATTGGCTTCATCTCCCTTGCTGGACTCCTCGCCAAGAACGGCATATTGGTTATAGCGCTTGCCAATTAGGCACGAACTAGCATCGGCATTATTTTGGTCGCCGGCATGATTATTGGCGCCTTGTTCACTTTGCTGGTACTGCCCTGTGTTTATTTTTGGCTGGCAGATGAACACCAAACTAGCGTTCTCAGCTCCCATGCAAAAACGGTGTCTGCATAGTAAATTAATCGGCACACCTTATTAGTTATAAATAAAAACGGGCGCTATTAGCGCCCGTTTTTATTTATAGAAGAACTCGCTTAGGGATTATCGGTATACAAAATATACTCCCCCGCCCCGCTATACGACTTTACCCGCCAGCGGTAGGTGCCTGAATTGCCCGAGTAACTTACTGTTTCGTCAGAACTCGCGGTTTCGCCACTGGCGACAACCGACCAGCTTTGTACTAAAAAGCCACCGCGCTTTTCGAGATAGAGATCAAAATCAGTGCCTGCAGGCCCCTGTAAGAAGCCACGAAATTGTCCGCCATTGCTACTAAAACCGCTGCTGTTAGGAGTGTAAGCCTGTGCCCCCGAAGCCAAGGTGCCACTGGTTTGCTCGCACTCTGGGCAAGGCCCGGAACCCGGCAGATCAACTACCACATTTTGGCTTACGCTGTTTTGCTGGGCCGCGCTGTCGTTAACAGTGAGCGTAACGCTATAGCTCCCTGCTGCGCCGTAGTTATGGCTAGCGGTAACGCCACTAGCAACGCTGCCGTCACCAAAAGCCCACTGATACTGGGTAATACCGTTATCGTCGGTTGAGCCAGCGCCGTCAAAGCTACACGCCAGATCACTACAGCTATACGTGAAGGCTGCATTCGGCGGGAAATCAGTAGGTGTGCCGCCACCACCGGCTGCGACCTGTAGCAGCAAATTCGGTGATCCCGCACCGAGACCACTCAGCTTGCCGTTAACGCCGTCGCTTATTAAGCTCGCAAATACTGACGCGGGACTTGCCGACGGGTTTTGCGCTAATAGTAATGCTGCAGCGCCAGCGACATGAGGCGCGGCCATCGAGGTACCACTGATGGTGTTGGTGTCGGTATCGCTCTGATACCACGACGAGGTAATTGCCGAGCCAGGCGCAAAAATATCAACGCAACTGCCTTTGTTTGAAAACGAAGACCGCGCATCATTTGAACTGGTAGAACCCACCGTAACAGCTTCTGCAACACGGTTTGGCGAGCCAGTACAGGCATCAGTATTGTCATTGCCAGCGGCAACCACAAAAGTCACACCCGCACTTATCGCGGCGCGCACAGCGGTATCTAAGGCCTCGCTATTACCACCGCCCAAGCTCATATTCGCAACAGCGGGTTTAATATGATTTCCCGCTACCCAGTCGATACCGGCAATAACGCCAGAATTACTGCCCGAACCATTGCAATCGAGTACCCGTACCGGGTGCAGGGTTGCGCCCTTGGCCACACCCCAGGTTGTGCCCGCTGTCGTTCCCGCTACGTGACTGCCGTGACCGTTACAGTCTTCGGTATTCGCAGGGTCAGTGCTGCCAAACAACACACCACTAGAAACAAAGTTACGACCATTGCCAACCCGACCGCTAAACTCGCTATGTGATTTACGCATACCCGTGTCAACAATATAAATATGTGCGCCGCTGCCATTGCCATTGTATTGGTAGCTGCCATCGAGGGGCAGGCTTGGCTGATCAACGCGATCTAGGCCCCAGGTCGCGCCATTTTGAGTTGTAGCGATTGCCACTGTGCGATCTTGCTCGACTAATTTCACCAGCGGATTTTGCGCCAACAAGGCTGCCGCCTCGGGGCTTAGCTCAGCCACAAAGCCACGCAAAGTGTACTGAAATGTCGTCAACAAATTACCGTCAACACTGCCCAGCAAGCTCGAAATCACTTCATCTAGCGGCGCCGGAACTACGCCCGCAACATCTAACTTATTGAGTAGTACAATGTACTGCCCATCAATTAACTCGCCAGAACTTAACGCGTCGGAAACCGAGGCTTCGATAGCGCCGGTATTGGCCACCACGTCATTGACAACTTGCTGTGCATCTACACCACTACCGCCACCGCATGCAGCTAGCGACAGAAGCATAAAGCCACTCATTAAATGCTGTCGATTTAGATTAATACCCATTGGCGAGTCATCCTCTTTCTGATTAATTATTTTTGCCGACTAGTGTCGAGGCTAAAGCAAGGGCGACTATAGCGAAATAAGAACGTAATGACAGTGTAACCAAAGTGATTATAGTGAGTAATAGCCCGAAGTGTGACCAAGCTCTAATTCAGCAAGTAAAAAGAGCGGGGTCAAAAACAATATTTCGCGCCGCAAGTCACTCGTCAGTCACTATTACTCAGCAAACAACTATCGCACAATAGCGTTCTACCAGCGAGCGTAGTGATCTTCGGCAAAGCCCCATTGGCCCTGTATTTCTATCACTTCATTCTCCAGACGAATCTGGCCCTGGAAAACACCAAAGTGCTGGGTGAAATTGGACGCGATCAAGAGGGCATTTAACTTTTCTTTACGCTGACCTGCGGGCGCAAAACTTAAGTCGACAATGCCATCTGTGGAGCGAACTCGCCACTCACTTTCGGGTTGATACCGAGAGAACTGAAAGTCCACCGTATCGACCTTAATTAGCTGATCGTCTAGCCAAAGGGCATTTTCTGTAAAACCGGTTTCGTTCACACCCGCCGCCAAATTCAAACCTAAGCGCCGACCATCGGCAAGGGTTGCCGACAGACTGGCCCAATTCCAAAAAGTTTCTCCTCGCATATAGCCCGCAGTCCAGTCGACTGAAGCAAGCGTATTCAACGCCGCTAAATCAAGCGTCTTTCCCTGCCACGTCACGCGCCCCAAACAAGGCAGTGCTGCGGTCTTTTGCGTGTACACCCACCCCTGATAGCCCGCACGCGAGCACATCGCCAAAGGCGCGCAGTGCGACTCATCTATCAAAGCATCAATCTCGACACCCGCCGACAAGGAAACACAAACTCGGCGCTGCATTGCACTTTCGTCCGCGATGATAGATATCGAGTTACCGCCTTTCCTAAATACGGCCTCACTATTATTGGGGTACAGGCCTATCGATGTGCTTAGCGCCAATGGCTGCACAAAACTAAATTCCTCAAACGCGCCATCTGCAGGTCGGTAGAGGTATACAAAGGCATTGCTGACGAGTTTCAAATCAACAATCGCAATACCCACTATTAACTCTGGGCTCACTAGGGCGACAAATTGAAATTGATTAAATTTAAACTTTTTAGACCACGCGCTTAGTTTGCGATCCATAGGGCTGCGCAAGTCGTAGTCGAGGTAATTAATTTCGCTTACGCCACTCGGGAAAAGCCCGAACTCAGGCTGACCCGCACTATTGATCAATCTCGACTTTACTGACATAAACATTCTCTTAAAAAATAATTTTAAATACGCTCTACTCGGCGCGGAAAATAAGGCCTTCGATCATCGTCACATAAACGTCCATCGCTTCGCGAAGTGAACCACTACTTTGCAGCCCATACTGGAACAACGCCACCCCAACCCCTCCGCCGAGAAATGCCGTTACCAAATTATCCAGCGACGCCTCAGTCTGAATTTCGCCGCTTTGTTTGGCCTCGGCAAAAATCCCCTTCAATGCGTCCATCACATCATTATTTTGGCCGTTCAAGGCCTGATTTAATTCTGGATGGCGGCGTATTTCAATGGGCACAGCGGCCAACAGGCCGGTAATGGAGCTGTCGCAATCATGGGCGTCTGCAGAGGCCAGCAACACCCCAACAATTTGCTCTCGTAGTGACCCACCGCTGGCGATGGCATCTAAATAGCGAGGCAGTAGCAGTGCCTGAGTATCGGCCAATGTCGCAAGATACAGGTCAAGCTTGGCGGGAAAATAACTGTATAGCGCCGCATGGCTAATACCAATGGCGGCGCCAACATCTTTAAACGTGGTCTGCGCATAACCTTTTTCAGCAAACAACTGCCGCGCCGCCGGAAGCAGCCGCGCAATGGTGTCTTCTTTACTACTGCCACGAGGCCGACCAACCAGGGTCGCAGGCTTAGTCTTAGCAGTAACTGGCTTGTTAGGAGTCGCCATAATATTCGCAGGATAATTCAAAGCCACATAATACCCAACAAATTACATCAATGTAACTTACTTGCCAAAACCCGCGCACTGCATTAAGTTACATTCAAATAACTTACTTTGATGTAACTTAATTCCTACGACAAACCAGTCAATCTGGTGGAGCGCTCTATGCAACTCGGCATGGCTATGTGGCAGTACCTATTAATTGGCTTAATAGGCGGCAACGCCCTCTTTATCGGGCTGGGCGGCATAGTCCACTGGTGGTACTACGTGCGCAACCGCGACAACAGCCAACGCTGGAAAATTCAGCCCGAGCGATTTTTAGCAAAACGCCTTGATCGCGAGGCAATGTGGCTGGGGATTTTCAACTACAATCTTGCCACCGTTGTGATGGCAACACTGGCCTGGGGCGTATTTGAACACGGCTGGTCCCGCCTGTACTTCGACTTTGCCGAACACGGTTGGGACTACACGGTGCTGAGCTTGTTCTTGTGCTGGCTATTTATAGAGGCGGCGGCCTATTACATGCATGCTGGTGGACACCTACCCTGGTTCTACAAACGCTTTCACTACATACACCACCGCTATAGCACACCAACCTTCTGGACAATCTCGGCAATGCACCCGCTAGAGTGGATTGCTCATGCATCTTATATAGCGCTTCCCGCCTTTATCATCCCCATGCATATCGGGGTGTATATGAGCGTAGTAGCAATGACGTTTATTTTGGGCTACTGGGACCATTGCGGCATCAAGTTTCCACGCATTCCCCTGCATGGCTCCAATCGATTCCACGACGATCACCACAAATACTTCCATGTAAACTTTGGCTTCACCTGCAATTTGTTTGACCGCATTCACGACACGGCTCGCCGCGAGGGACATCACTACGACGAGCTGACCTTTAATGGTGGCCAAGGCATTGTGCGTAAACCTGAAGCATTGGGTGAGCGCGCCATGGGGCCCGCACTAAAATACTGAGCCAACGCCACATAATAAGAGAGCACTATGAACGAACATATTTCTTACGCCATGCAGAACGAGCTGGCGACCAATAGCTTTATTTACTTCAATCCGCCGTCGGCACTCAAAGATTGGAGCTTTCTCGCCATTGAAGCGATATTGCTGATTGGCTTCATCTTAACCGTCGTCCACGCCATTCGTCACAGCAAAAAGACGGCTAGCCCCGCCGCGCTATACACCCTAGTGGCGGCATTTATGTATGGCTTAGTAATGGACATCATCTCTTACTACACCGTCGAAAACTTTTGGCACGGTGAGTTCACGGTGATGTTCCTCTACAACCGCCTCCCCCTCTATATCGCGTTGTTCTACCCAACGTTTATGTACCACGCCTATATGACCATTAGGCGCTACAATTTTAAACCTAGCGTCGAGGCCATTAGCGTTGGCTTTTTTGCTGGCCTAAGTTATCTGATTTTCGACAATCTAGGGCCACAATTAGGCTGGTGGATCTGGGATCGCAGCAATCCAACAACATGGCCCTATGTCAGTAGTGTGCCGCTAACCAGCTACCATTGGTTCTTTCTCTTTACCGGTGCATTCGCTTTTTGGGCGCGCAAAATCTGCTGGGACTGGCCGCAACAAGGCAAGTCGACCACCGCAATTTATCTCGGCATTACCGCTATTCCCGTCGCCACGATCATCCTCGGCGCGGTGTTATTTATTCCCTACAATATCTTTTCCAAGAATATGCCACCGTGGGACATGGCGCCGTGGGCCGCCAACTTTGGTCTCGCCTCCCTCACTCACGCGCTTGCGTTCTTTGCTGCCGGCCTGGTGTTTCTGTTCAACTACCGGCGCCCAACAGAATCCCGCGACAATGTCCTTATACTATTCCCCCTGCTCTACTTAGCAGGCCACCTTTATATGTATATTGCCAAATTCGACCTATTTTTCTCCCTGAACCCAACGGGGCTTACTCAAGAGGGCTTGGCAATCGGCAATCCCATTGCCGTGGTGGTTGCGATCATAGCGTCGACGGCTATCGTACTCTTTAGCCACCCACTCCCCAGCGACAAGCCCGATAAATGAAGCCATCTGTATTGTTAATTAGGGTATATATTTTTAACAGTGCCCAATGCGTTCAGCGTCAATACGCGGGATACTGACATATTACTGTCGACGGTGGGCGTCGGCAGTAATCAGCAAAGTAGAACATGCAGCACACGCTTTCATTAATTCACTCACTGCCTATAGGTCGCGAGTACGGACCGTACTTTTCGATATGCGCGCGAATAAGTGAGGCACCACCCCTACTTAATTACGCTTCGCCGCCAACACCCCATGGCGCGTATCCCGCGTTCATTTTCAAAATAGCGACACTCATCACACTTAACGGCGCCCAGCCATTTACATAAAACCAACTGATTACGGCCATTAACAGGCATAAATAAGTATTTCGCCCCAAATTGTGCCAAGCACAAGAAATTCAACGTCATAAAATGGCCACATTTTTGTGCAATACCGGAAATCACCATTTTAATGCATCCTCAAAAACTCAAAAAACAGCTCCAATAATAAAAAAATAAAAATGCCCGAAAATTTTCATTAACTTAAAAAATTGTTCCAAAATAAATCGTCGCTAATTTAAACCCCAATTTCCGCCCTCTTTAATAGCAATATTTTTTCTTCCCCTAAAAAAATACGCACCAAAAAAAAGCACCAAAATTTCTTCCGCAGCACTAAAAACATGACCATTAGCATCTGGCACACCCATTGCTAAGTGTGTAATGCACCCTTAAGAAGACGGATAGCGTGTTTTAGATCGGCAACAATTTGGAGCGTATAAGTGCTTGTCGAAAGGCAATTTCTTATAAAAATCCACTGCACCGATACTACTACTAGACATTTCTGCAAAACGCGGGGCGCGTTACTCAAGCACGGTAGTTTTCTATTGATTAGGAGCATCAAGATGGAAGAAGCAAAAAAAAACGGCTTGCGTCTTTATAAAAGCGCAGCCCTTGTTGCCGCAATCCTTGCGAGCAATATAACTCAGGCCGAAATGTTTAATACCGGCAAGGTACTCGCGACCGGCGGCGTTAGCATGATCGACGGCGCAGGCGGTGGTGGTATCACTCCATGGGCAACTATCACTGGTTATGCAACCCGTGACGGTATTAACGGAAACCTTCATTACACCTATGCGCCACTGGCAAACTACACCCTGCACTCGGTCGGCGCAGCGGTCGGATTCTGGGATCGCTTCGAGTTATCATATACCAAAAGCTCACTCACAACGGGCTCTACTTTCGACACAGTTGGCCTAATTGCCGACACTGCTGGCGGTCCTTCTGGGCAATTAGCAGGCACCCCAATCAACACCGGTATAGAACCCTTTAACACCACAATTGACATGGACATTGTCGGCGCCAAGGTACGCGTTTTTGGTGAAGCCATTTACGATTCAGACAATCTTATTCCACAGATTGCCATCGGTGGCTTCTACAAAAAGAACGAAAATGAAGATCTCTTAAAAACGCTGAAAGCAGCAAAGGCAAAAGATTGGGAAGCCTATATTTCGGCGACCAAAATATTCTTTCCTATTAACACGCTAATTAATATCACCGCGCGTTACACCGCGGCAAACCAAACCGGTCTTGTCGGCTTTGGCGGCCCCGGCGGCGACGACAAGGAAATTCGGCCTGAAATATCCCTTGCTTATCTGCTCCGTAAAGACACCGTTATTGGTATTGAATGGGCCAAACACGGAGACAATTTAGAAGGGGAAAGTGTCGAGATTGGCGGCCTAAATTTAACTGAGCTGCAACCAACATTAGACAGTTTAGGTATGAGCAATCTTTCAGGCACATTAACTCAGCACGAAAGTGACTGGTTTGATGCCTTTATTGCCTACTTCCCAAACAAAAATCTGTCGATGACATTCGCCTACGCAATGCTTGGCGACATCACGATTACCCCTGACCAGCACGGATTCTATCTTTCACTTCAGGCCAGCTTCTAAAAACCGTATTAGCTAAGTCTACTCGATCTCAGGAGAGCATCATGAAACCGATATTTCGCACTATCGCCATTGCAATACTGGCAGGCACTGCCGCTCTGCCGAGCTATGCCCAAACTGCAGAAACAAACACTTTTCCAGGCCTTGACGACGACGCTGTTCAACAATGGGGCGGCGAAGAAGGGGTCCGTAACTGGGTGGAAAGTTTGTTTTACTACATTATGCTGGACAACCGGATCAATCATGTTTTCCGCGAGTTCGGCAATATTGAGCGTCAGATATATTTAAACACTCAGCTAACACAGCTTGTATTAGGTGGTGCAGTAGAGTACCAGGGTGCCAGCATGGCAGCGGCCCACGCCGACCTTGGCATTACCGTAACGCAATTCAATGCCGTTGTTGAAGCAGCTTATCTGGCTTGTGAAAGAGTCACCGTAACCTACGAAGCTTGCAACCAGCTAATCGCTGCTCTGGCGCCGTATGAACGCGTGATTGTAACTCGCTAATTAGTCGCACTACGGAGAACACATGCTCAATCCATTTGTAAAAATGGGCGGCACGGCATCTACTTCAGATGCCGTTGCGCGGCGCCCACTAGATGCAGAAAAAATAATTTTATTATTGTTTTTTCTTATTATTAGCAGCCTCTATTCAGGAAATGCAAAAGCGTTTGAACTGTATAAAACATTTCAGACACCGGATGTCTTTCTCGCCGAAATGTTTAACAACCAGGTGCCCGCACCCACTGTGCTTAATTTAGACGCCAAAGCACAAAGTGAGATACGTGCGGTATTTAATCGCCCTTTTCCATCTCAGCGAGTGCGCTACTGGAAAGACGCGAATAAAACCGTGTGGGTTTTTGATGATATAGGTAAAGAGGGCTATGTGCCGACCACTTCAGGATTTGCTGTGAGCAACGGCGCTATCGAGACTGCTCGCGTCCTCATCTACCGAGAATCTCGTGGCGAACAAGTTGCAGAACCGTCTTTCCTTAACCAATTAAAAGGAGCAAAGGCATCCGGAAACATGCTAAGCAATAAGGTGGACAATATTACCGGCGCTACTCTTTCAGTACAAATGATGGAACGCATGGCACGAACCGCTCTCACCTTAGATACTTTAAGTCACTAATAAATGGCCTTCTGGGAGGCTCTATGAACACTCAACATGCCCTTCGCGCCGAAGCAGACGGGGCGACCTACAATGATTCACAAACACCAACGGTTAAAAAAATTGCTATCAAACCCGTCTCGTCTACGCAGAAAAAACCGGCCGCCGCAAAGCGCAATACGTCATTACTATTGCGCCAGTGGCACCAACGCCTAGGCATATTTGCCTTTGTGTTTATGGGCTGGTTAGGTTTCAGTGGTATTTTACTTAATCAAAGCGTCAGCATGGGACTCGACGCTATTCGCGTCGGGTCCAGCACACTAATGTCGCTTTATGGCTTACATACCACGATTCCGGAAAACGGCTATTTTTCTGCTGGGCACTGGCTGGTTACTACGACAGAAAATACCGTTTTAAACGATATCGCCCTCGACCGGCATATTCCCTCACCGCTGGGATTTGTCGATATCAAAAACAACGGCGACGAACTCTTGTTTGTTGCGACCAATGACAAGCTCACCTTGTTATCGCCCGCAGGTGTGCTCATTGAAGAACTCAGCGGCTATATGCTCCCCGTAGGCCATATTCGCGGTATTGGCAGCGTGGAACAGCAAGACACGTCATTTTTGGCTCTTCAAGGTGAAGGGACTTATATTAGCGCCGATGGATTAAGTTGGCAGGAATTTGAAAACAACGAAGCCATAACCTGGTCGTCACTTACCCAGCTCGACGAAGATGCAAAATCCGACGTCGAGCCCTATGCCCACCCTACCGTTGCCCTAGAGCAAGTATTAATTGACCTACACAGCGGTCGCTTGTTTGGCTCAATTGGCTCCAGCCTAATTAACTTAGTAGGCGCCGCCGCCGTCTTATTATCGATTAGTGGCATTTGGATGACATGGCGTACCAATCGCATGCGCAAAGCTCGTCAGAAAAAATAATTGCCGATTCAAAAGAGTCGATGTGGAGGTAAAAGTGAAAGTCTATTTATTGTTTACGTCATTAGCCGCGCTAATCATGTTTGCTGGTGCAGCAATTTCTTCAGATATGATGGCAGCCAGAGGCGGCGCGATAAAAATTCAAAGCTACGCATTTGGTCCCAATACGATAACTAGCCAACCAGGCGAAGAAATTGTATGGATCAACAACGACAGTTCCAGCCACAGTATTCTAATCGACGGCCACGAAAGCCCGCGCTTAAGAAAAGGCAGCGAGTACCATTACACCTTTTCGGCTGCGGGAGAATACCATTACCAATGTGGTATTCATCCAGCGATGAAAGGCACGATCATCATCGCGGATGATGGCGCGAAAAATGCATCTCAATCGACACCAACTAGCCCTAAGCCTCGTCCTGTCATGGAGAAGTCTATGTCTACTATGTCGTCTGCTTCCATCTCAACACCGCGCCCCAAAGTCGTTCAAAACGACATTTCAGCGGGAAAAGATACCGTATCCATTGTCGATTTCATGCGATTTTCCCCGGCGGTACTCACGGTAACCGCCGGTACCGAGGTCACCTGGAATAACCACGACGGCTCCAATCACATTATTCAAGCTGGTAATATTCGCAGCCCGCGATTGCGTCACGATGCGAGTTTTTCCTACCGTTTCGACGAGCCCGGCGAATACCCTTATATCTGCGGCATTCACGGCAACAAAATGTCGGGGAAAATTATCGTAAAGTAAATTCCCACCGTCATTAGCACGGCGGTTGATCCACCTTCTCGGCTAGGGCAAACTTAGGCCTTTATTGCTGCCACGCTGCCCTAGACTATGACTGATATCGTCAATTGCGACCCCGACGCCCTAAGCCCCATCAACACAGATCAATTATTACACGCAGTCAGCGATGACAGCCCAATAAAAATCTTAATCCTCTATGGTTCACTGCGCAGCCGCTCATTCAGCCGTTTGCTCGCCCAAGAGTGCGCGCGGTTACTGAATTATTATGGCGCCGAAGCCAAAATATATAATCCGTCACAGCTCCCCCTACCTGACGATAGCGGCGATGACCACCCTAAGGTCGTCGAGCTGCGCGAACTCGCCCAATGGTGCGACGGCATGGTGTGGTGCTCGCCAGAGCGCCACGGCGCCATGACTGGCATTATGAAAGCGCAAATCGACTGGATTCCCCTTAGCATCGGCGCAGTGCGGCCAACGCAGGGTAAAACCTTGGCGCTAATGCAAGTCAACGGCGGTTCTCAATCCTTTAACGCGGTCAATCAAATGCGCATATTAGGCCGTTGGATGCGGATGTTTACCATTCCCAACCAATCCTCAGTAGCCAAAGCGTGGCTAGAGTTCGACGATAACGACCGCATGAAGCCCTCGGCGTATTACAATCGGGTCGTCGACGTTATTGAAGAGCTAGTGAAATTCACGCTGCTACTCAGGAACAAAAAAGATATGTTGGTCGACCGTTACTCCGAGCGTGTTGAGTCTGCCGAAGCCCTGCGCCAGCGACTTAGTGTGCGCAGTTAAGGCCATGAGCAAAACGCCGCAAAAGGCACTCACAGAATTTATCTGTATAGACCCTGTAGACCAGCGCCTTAATCCCGCTGTTTTAATGTCAGGGACATTCAAACTTGATCAATTTGACGAGGTATTCTTTAGCGACGCCGCTATCCACTTACCCGCCGCAATCAGCCGCGCCAGCGACAAGCGCAAGGCCGAATATTTTTGCGGCCGCTATCTTGCCGCTCTGGCGCTACATCATTACGGTGTGGAACATTTTGACCTGCTCGCCGACGACAAACGTTGCCCCCAGTGGCCCGCAGGGTTTATTGGCAGCATTAGCCACACCGACAATTTTGCCGTCTGCGCCCTTGCCCCCAGTAGCGAATTGAGCGCGATTGGCATAGATTGCCAAGAGATCCTCAGTCCAGCCAAAGCCGAAAAACTTTGGCCCAAAATTCTCGACAGCAACGAGTTCGACATCATCACCGGCTCAAGCGTCGAGCTGAACTACGGGCTAAGCCTGTGCTTCTCAGCCAAAGAGAGTATTTATAAAGCGCTCTACCCTTTTATCAGAAAATTCTTCGGCTTTAGCGCCGCCAAGCTCTGCGCAATAAATTCTGAGCAGCAATACTTGGAATTTAACTTCTCCGCACAGCTAGCAAAACCAATTGGTATCAAGCATTCCCTCAGAGTTTATTACCGCATCGACAGCAATCGCGCGCTAAGCTATGTGCAACTCAGTCCCGAGCAACTTAGCACCCAAGCACAATAACCCCCCGCAAAGTTAAGTGCCGCCTATATTAAGTCGCAAACAATACGTCACTGCTTAGCCCCGACCGTGAACAGGATTTCTGCACCACGTCAGGCGCCGGGCTCGCTCACCCACGCCAGCCTAATTACATAAATGTTCCGCATACGATTGACAGCAGCCTCTTTTTATATCTTAATGATAACCGTTCTCATTACGATTACCATTAAATATACTTTGAGCCTACTATGTTGCAACTTCTTTTCACCGGCGGCCCCGTTATTTGGTTGCTGTCTCTTTTTTCACTCCTCGGGCTAACCGTTGCCAGCTATAAAGTATGGCAGCTATTTGGCCAACTAAAGCTCAATGACGACGCCGCCGCACGGGCGTTTAAGCTACTCGAAGAAGGCCGGAAGCCCGAGGCCTTAATGCTAATCAATGGCCACCAAAACCCCAGCGCCAAGGCGCTGAGCCGCTGCCTACAACTGTTTAGCAACAAATACCTCAACCTCCCGCAAGCCCGCGATGAAGCTTACCGCGGTGCGCGTCTACAAGCCGAGCAGCTCAGCAGCCATCTCCGCATGTTAGAGGTGATCGCCACCCTCGCCCCGCTGCTTGGCCTTCTCGGCACGGTACTGGGCATGATCGAAGCCTTCCGCGCGATGGAGACCGCCGGAGAGCAAGTTAATCCCGCGATTCTATCTGGCGGTATTTGGCAGGCACTGCTTACCACTGCCGCTGGCTTGATAGTGGCAATTCCGATTTCGGTATTGCACAGCTGGCTAGAGCGCTGCACTGAACGCCAGACCCAATCTATTCAAAATACCATCGAGTACGCCTTTACGCTGAATAGCCAAACGAAAAGCGCAATTCACTCGACAGCCAAAGATGCGAGTGAACTGGCGTGAGCGCAGTACTCTCTTTAGCAAGCGCGCCAGCGCTAAGCACTGCGCGACGTAAAAATAATATTAGCCTCACCGCTTTAATTGATGTGGTGTTTATTTTATTAATGTTTTTTATGCTGACATCCACCTTCAGCAAAGAGCAAAGCATCGGCCTTAAAAAATCGCAGGGCGTTGCAGCGCCAAGCAGCTCCACCGCGCCGCAATTACTATTAGCTTACAAGGATGGCAGTTTTGCCTATTTCAATAACTCGCTGACCGCCCTCAGTAGTTTGGCTGAGCTCAATACACTTGCCAGTAAAGATCAAGGTGTAAACCTGTTACCCGCCGCTGAATTGCGCGTACAGGACATTGTTATTCTGTTCGAGCAATTAAAGTCCAACGGTTTTATGCACGTCAGTTTGGGCGAGCCGCTACCCGAGGCGAGCAAGCGCGATGAATAGAAACCTTTTGCCCGCGGCAAAGAAAATTAGCGGCGACGAAAATTTAATCCCCTTAATTAATATTGTTTTTTTACTGCTGATTTTTTTCATGGTCGCGGGGCAATTTAAAACCGCGCAAAGTGGCGCGGTGCAGCTGCCCAGTAGCAGCCAGAGCAAGGTCGAGAATAGCCAAGCCATCAAAATCATTATTAACCAGCAAGGCGAAATATTTCTTAATCAAACAGGGGCTACATCGCACGCTATCAGCCCACAGGCTCTGAGCGAATACTTTAATCAGCTGCCAAGCGCCGAGCCAACAAAGGTTTCGCTGTACGCGGATCAAAACCTGAGCGCGGCGCAATTACACCTCGCGCTAGGCGCGATGGCAAACTACCCGCAGCTCAGCATTAACTTGCACACCCGCAACGGTGGCCGAGACTAATGCGCCTGCTGCCATGGATTATTGCCTTTGTATTTGCAGTTGGCGTACACGCCTCGCTGCTTTACCTCGCCGAGCAGTCGCCGCGCCCAACACCGCTTATCGGCGCCGATGCCGAGGGCAGAGACGGATTAGAAATTGGCCTCGGCATGAGTGGTTCTTATGCCGACGTCGCCAAACACATCGCGCAGAGTGAGGTCGTGCCCGAGCCTAGCCCAGCGCCCAAGCCTAAACATCAGCCAGCGCCTAAATTAAAACCCAAACCCGCACCAGCTAAACCGCCGACCAAGCCGCAAGTTAAAGCCGAGGCGGCAATACACGGTTATCAAAGCGCCGTCGACCCTTCAGCAAGCCGCCAAGCCAAGGCAGAAACGGCTAAGCCTGAGGCTACAGCTCACCAAAACACGAGTGCCGACACCTCAACAAACGCCATGGTTCGCGCCAGTGGCTCGGGCATGCAACGCAGCGCCGGCGGCAAGAAAGGAGACAGCAGCCACTATTTTAGTCAAGTCATGGCGCAGCTCAGTCATTACAAAACCTACCCGCCTGAGCTTAAAAAACGCAAAAACCAAGGCGTGGTGACACTTAAATTCGGCATCCGCCGCAGCGGTGAAATTTTTGCCGCATCAATTAAAACCAGTTCTGGCCATGGCGCCCTCGACGACGCGGCGCTGCAAATGCTCGCCGACGCCTCACCGCTGCCGCCACTACCTGCAAGTATAAAAAAAGAAGAGATCCATCTCGTTATACCTATTGAGTACTCCCTTATCACCAATGACTTCCATGAGGATTAAACATGAACAGGAACGCTAAACTTAAACCCACAAGCCTAAGGTCATCCGGGCTAGCGCCGACACGCTTCAAGACTAGCGCAAGCGCTATCGCACTGGGTATTCCCACACTATTAATGGGCAGCGTCAGCTTTGCCCAGAACGAAGATGCCTTTGTGCTCGACACCCTTAAAATAGAGGAGCGCACCGTTGACACCAACCCCTACGCCGAAGCGGGTGCGCCCTATAAAGCCAAGATTTCTGGCGATAGTCGCCATGTAAAAGAGCTGGCCGACACCCCACAAACCATCAATGTGCTGACCCAAACCCAGATTCAAGAATCGGGCAAATCTGATTTGCGTGATGTATTAGCTGCTCAGCCTGGTATTACCCTTGGCACCGGTGAAAACGGCAACGCCTTTGGCGACCGCTATATTATTCGCGGCCACGAAGCCCGTAGCGATGTGTTTGTCGACGGTCTTAGCGACCCCGGCATGACCACTCGCGAAAGCTTTGCCACCGAGCAAGTCGAAATCACCAAGGGACCAAGCTCCACTTTTGCTGGCCGTGGTTCTACCGGCGGCGCGGTAAATAGCATTACCAAACAGGCGAGCACCGAGTACGACTTCAATAAAGTGAGCGGCGGTATCGGCACAGATAATTACCAGCGCCTTAGTCTCGACAGCAATAACTCTGTTAGCGACGACATCGCGCTGCGCGTCAACTTGCTCTATTCCTTTAAAGACGTTCCCGACCGTGAACCAGCGGATAAAAGCCGTCGCGGCTTTGCCGTGTCCGGGCTATTTAAAGCCACAGAAAAACTGCAATTACTCGGCGATGTCTATTACCTCAATGCGCAAGACAGCCCAGATTTAGGTACCTACATCGTTTCTGGTGGCGGCAAACCGGTTGATGATTTCCCCGTCTATTTACAAGAACAGGATTTTCTCAAGTCGACGGTCAGCGTTGCCACACTGCGCGCCAAATACGAAATTAACGATAGCAGCCGTATTGAAAACGCCCTGCGCTACGGCACCACCGACAACGGCTACGTAACCACCGGTGCGCGGGGCACCAATCGCGACGCCACCGACCCCGACGCTCCCGGCGCGGCAACCGCGTCGCTTAGCACCCATCAAGGTTGGCAAGAAGTAGAATACGTTGTTAACCAGTTTAATTTCTTTACCGACATGGATATTGCTGGCAAGAAAAACCAGCTGGTCTTTGGCGTCGAGCTTTCTAAACACAATGTCGTTAACGGCGTGTACAACGTCAACAACAACGGCACCAGCAATTGTATTGTCAGCGGTCGTGGCGGCGCTGGTCCCGGCTATTGCACCACCGATGCCAATGGCAATACCCCGAGTAATATAAACACCATCATGGGTCGCAGTATTACTAAGGGCGAGCAAGACTCAGACTACAATATTGAAACCATCTCGCTGTCGTTGATGGACACCATTGAACTGAGTGAAGACTGGTCTTTGTTTACGGGTATTCGCTTGGATGATTTCGACTACGACAATACCGTTAATAGCCGCGGCACCATATTAAACTTCAAATATTCCGACACCCTGTGGAACGGCCATATTGGCGCAGTGTATCAAATTAATGACGACGCCAATGTCTACCTAACGTACAGCACCTCGGCCAACATTAACGGCGGGGAATCTGATGTCGGCGGCAGCTGTGGCTACGGCGGTTTGTGTGGTGACCCTGAACAGGCCGCCAATAGTGAACCCGAAATGACCGCCAATATCGAGTTGGGCACCAAGTGGAATATTCTCAATGACAAGCTCTTGGCCACCGCTGCTATTTTTCAAATCACCAAAAGTGATGTTATGGAAAGTGTCGGCGACGACTACGCCACCCTCGGCACCTTGAACACCGGCAAAAACAGGGTGCAGGGCATTGAGTTTTCGTTGGTTGGCAATATCAGCAGCAAACTCAGCACCCAGTTCGGCGCCAGCTTTATGGAATCGGAAATTCTCGAATCTTATAATACCGACTCCGAAGGCAAGGTGCTGAGCAACTTCGCCGACGACAGTGTGTTCCTGCAATTGCGCTACCAAGCCAGCCCCAAATTTTCCTTTGGCGGCACACTGACCTACTCCAGCGAACTCTACGCTGGCCAGCCAGACTCAGCCGCAGGCTTCAGCAGTGCAACGGGTGAGTACTCTTATGAAGTGCCTAGCTATACCGTGTTCGACGCCTTTGCCAGCTACCAGTTTAGCGAGCAGCTTAAGGCGCGGGTAAATATTGGCAACGTCACCGATGAAGACTACTACCTAGCCGCTTATCGCAGCGGTGCCTTTACCTATATTGGCGAAGCCCGCAACGCCCACCTCAGCGTGGACTACGAGTTCTAAGCTCGCCCTGCGCTGTGCTCATAGAATATGAGCACAGCGCGTTTATCCATTACGGAATACAGTGATGAAATACACCCCGCCCTTGCAAAATATCCCCGCAGATATTGTCTGCCTCGATGACTACCAGCGTTACGCTAAAGACTTTCTCGCCCACGATATTTACGAATACATAGCTGCCGGTGCCGCCGATGAGTACACCCTCAATCGCAATCGCAGCGCCTTTGCCAATATTGAATTAAAACCGCGCTTGCTGCGCAGCTTCAGCACCGCGTCAACCCAGACCACCTTGCTCGGCCACGACTTGGCCCACCCCTTTTTACTGGCGCCACTGGGCTATCAACAGCTCTGCCACGCCAGTGGCGAACTCGCCACGGCAATAGCAGCCGATGCCATGGACACCGCCATGATCGTCAGCACACTGGCCACCGCCAGCCTCGAAGACATTGCCGCGCAAACCGACGCGCCAAAATGGTTTCAACTGTATTTTCAGCCCCAGCGCAGGGATACCTCGGCGCTCTTAGCCCGCGTGGAAGCCGCTGGCTATTCGGCGATCGTCGTCACCGTAGACGCGCCACTGAGCGGCCTGCGCAATCGCGCCCAGCGCGCGGGCTTCCAAATACCGCCAGAGATAGAGGCGGTAAATATTTCGCCAAGCCAAGGCACGCCAGCACCAACGTTAAAAGGCCAAAATTCGATTCTCCAGCAGCTCATGGCACCAGCGCCCCAATGGCAAGACCTCGCCTGGTTAAAAAAACAGACCACCCTGCCAATAATTATTAAAGGCGTAATCAACCCCGACGACGCCGTGCAACTCGCCGACATGGGCATGGACGCTATTATTGTGTCCAATCATGGCGGCCGCTGCCTCGATGGCCTGCCCGCCAGCATCGACGCCCTGCCCGCCATTCGCGATGCGCTGGGCGCTGACTTCCCGATTTTATTAGACAGCGGAATTCGCCGCGGCAGCGACATTATTAAAGCCATTGCCCTGGGTGCCAACGCGGTACTCATTGGCCGCCCCCAAGCCTTTGCCTTGGCGGTTGCCGGTGCCTTGGGCGTTGCCCACATGTTACGTTTACTAAAAGAAGAGCTCGAAATCACCATGGCACTGTGCGGCTGCCCGCACATCGCCGATATTAATCGCGACTGTATTTTTACGCCCCGCTGAGGATCAATATGCTCACTGTTATCAATAATTTTCTCAGCGCCAGCGAGTTAGCGCACTTTCGCCAAACACTCGACGGGGCCAACTGGCGTGACGGCGCCCTGAGCGCTGGCCAACTTGCCGCGCCACTCAAAACCAATTTGCAGGTAGATGACACAAGTACCGAAGCCCGCAGCTTAGTAACAAGCCTCAGCGCTAGATTAAGCCAGCACCCGCTGTTCATCAGCGCGGCGCTGCCCGACAAAATTTACCCGCCCAAATTTAATTGCTACCAAAACGGCGGCCACTACGGCCAGCATATCGACAGCGCGATTATGCGCTGCGCCGACGGCAACAACCTGCGCAGCGACCTGTCGGCCACCGTATTTCTGTCTCAAGCCCAGGACTACGAGGGCGGCGAGCTCTGCGTTGAAATAGGCGGCTGCCTGCAAGAAATTAAACTCGACGCCGGCGATATGATCCTCTACCCCGCCAACTGCTTACACGAGGTTAAGCCGGTGCCTAAGGGGCAGCGCTTAGCAGCCTTTTTCTGGGTGCAAAGCCTAATTCGCAGCCACCAGCACAGACAGCAACTATTTGAGCTAGATCAGAGTATTCAAGCTTTAACGCTAAAGCTGGGAAGTGGCGACGAGGAGGTGCGGCGCTTATCTGCGCTGTACCATAATTTATTACGGGAGTGGGCCTACGCCTAAGTGATTTTCTAGGTGCCGCTATACTGAATCACGCGTAAAATCAGCGAAGTACCGACAAGTCGGTGCTAAACCCATAAAAACAGTTGAACAATCGTGGCGATGCCTTACTCTAAGAGGCTGAAATTTTGATTACCCATAGCCCACTCCAATACGCGTCGTGCGTGCTGGGGGTTTAGCCACACCTAGGAAAGCAGATTGCCACGTTTAAAGCCGAAAGCCAGCGATAGTTCAGCCGTCACCGCCACCTTCCGATTGAAGGGTGGTTTATTCCCCCTCACACTTTTGGAAATTAGCCGCTTTGACGCGGTAGATTTAGAGCAGCAACTGCGCGACAAGGCGGCCGCCGCGCCGGGTTTTTTCAAGCAAACCCCTGTGGTGCTAAGTTTTGATGATTTTATCGGCGAGTTAAGCACCCTGCCCCTGGCTGATATTCTAGCCATATGCCGCAGCCAAGGGCTATTACCAGTAGCGCTGCGCAGCGGAGTCGAAAGCTTAACGCAACAGGCCCGGGCCTTAAACTTAGCGATTATGCCCGCGACCCGGGTCAAACCGGCGCCAGCACCACTAGCTGAGACGCAGACCGAGCCCGATGAACAGGCTGAGACAGGCAGCGCCGAAGCGAGTGCGCCCGAACCAGCCCCCTCGGCATCAATGCAATTGGAATTAAGCCCTTCTAGCCACGTTGAAATCAACCGCAACCCCAGTAAAATCATTACCACGCCAATCCGCTCTGGCCAGCAGGTTTACGCCCCCGGCGGCGACCTGATTATTATGGCGGCGGTGTCAGCGGGTGCCGAGGTACTGGCCGACGGCAATATACATGTTTATGGCGCCCTGCGCGGCCGCGCCCTAGCGGGCGTAAAAGGCGATCTTAGTGCGCGAATTTTCTGTCAAAGTCTGGAGGCCGAGCTGGTTTCCATTGCTGGCACCTTCAAGGTAGATGAAGATTTACGCAACGAACACTGGAAAACCGCGGTCCAAATTGGCCGAGACGAGCAATCACTGTGCATTACGCCACTCGTTTAATGCCAAACCACTTACACTCATCATGCCCTAAAAAGGATTAGACCCTTGGCTAAGATAATAGTAGTTACCTCAGGAAAAGGCGGCGTGGGTAAAACCACGACCAGCGCTGCGATCAGCAGCGGCATTGCCATGCGCGGCCATAAAACCGCCGTTATCGATTTTGATATTGGCCTGCGCAATCTCGACATTATTATGAATTGTGAGCGCCGCGTGGTGTACGATTTTGTCAATGTCATCAATGGCGAGGCCAAGCTGCGCCAAGCCCTGATTAAAGACAAACGCGCCGAGAATCTCTATATTCTGCCCGCCTCGCAAACCCGCGACAAAGACGCACTAACGATTGACGGTGTTGAGCGGGTGCTAAAAGAGCTGGCGGATGACGGTTTTGAATATATTATTTGCGACTCCCCTGCGGGTATAGAACATGGCGCGTTTATGGCTATGTACTTCGCCGATATGGCCATTGTTGTCGCCAACCCCGAAGTGTCTTCAGTACGTGACTCAGACCGTATTTTGGGCATACTGCAAAGTAAGTCGCGCCGCGCCGAGCAAGGTGAGCGCGTCGAAGAATGCTTACTGCTAACGCGCTACAACCCCGAGCGCGTGGAAAAAGGCGAGATGCTCGGCGTTAAAGACGTAGAAGAAATTCTGGCGACCAAGTTACTGGGCGTTATCCCAGAGTCAGAAACCGTACTCAAAGCGTCTAACCAAGGCATACCGGTAATTCACGACACTGAAAGCCCCGCGGGCCAAGCCTACTCCGACGCCGTAGCGCGAATTTTAGGCGAAGAAGTAGAACACCGCTTTATGAGCGTTGAACAAAAAGGCCTCTTTCAGCGACTGTTTCGGAGGAGCGCATGAGCATATTCGACTACTTCCGCAATAGTAAAAAAGCGACGGCGTCGATCGCCAAAGAACGCCTGCAAATTATTGTCGCCCACGAGCGCAATCAGCGCAGCCAGCCAGATTACCTGCCCAAATTACAGCAGGAGCTACTCGATGTGATTCGCAAATACGTCGACGTAGACCAGGATCAGGTCGAAGTTCAGCTCGACAACAACGGTAACTGCTCGGTATTAGAATTGAATATTGTGCTGCCCGATCGCTAAATAGCACCGCATTATTCTAGGCACCATTGGCGGGGAGCCCCCGCCAATGGGAACGGATTCTCAGCCCTAGCCATTCTTATGCATCTTAAAGACTATCTCAGCTTAACCGCTATTGCCTTGACGTTTATTGGCTTTGCGCCCTATATTCGCGGCATCCATCGCGGCACAGTCCACGCCCATGTGTTCTCGTGGGTGATCTGGGGCATCACCACCATTATCGTATTTTTTGCCCAGCTCGATGCCGAGGGCGGCAGTGGCGCTTGGCCCATCGGCGTGTCTGGCACCATCACTCTTTATATTGCACTGCTTGCGTATCAACGGCGCGGCGATACCAAAATCACCCGCAGCGACTGGCTATTTTTTTGCGCCGCGCTGTCCTCGCTGCCAATTTGGTATGTTAGCGCTGACCCAGTATTTGCGGTCATCGTGCTCACTACTGTCGACCTCCTCGGCTTTGGCCCAACCCTGCGCAAGGCATACCGCCAGCCCTACGCCGAAAGTCTGACATTTTTCGGTTTGTTCGCCCTGCGCAATGCCCTGGTCGTTTTAGCGCTGGCCAGTTATTCACTCGCCACGCTCTTATTTCCAGTCGCCGTTGGGATTGGCTGCCTGTTCTTGATAATATTAGTATTCTTTCGTCGTCGTTTTTTACGAGTCAACGCCGCCCCAAGCAACGACTTGTCCAACTGAGCTTTACTATGCGCGTCTATTTTGCCTGCCTAATACTCTTTTGCCTGCCCGCATTGGCTAGCGCCTCGTCTTGCGAAGACAGCGATATTTACACCGAAACCTTGTTAACGAGTGCCATCGCGCACCTGCTCAATACCTACGGAGCCGACGCGGTTAAACAACCAGTAGAAAAATGCACGTCCGGGCCCGGCGCCATTTGGCACTTGGCATTAGCAGCGCACGAAGAAGATGAACATTTCCAATATTACCGCGTTGTTAGCTGCACACCATCCAAGGAAAAACGGGCGACCAGCACCTTGCAATGCCAGAGCCAAGACGCGAGACGGCTTAAGTATCGCGGTCAGCTGCTCGACACCTTAAGCGAAGGCGACCCAGTCGAACTCGTTCACGCACTCGACTGTTTTAACGAAGCACTGCGCGCCGGGAACATCAAAATTAGTAAGTACAACGCGCTGTTAGACACTAATTTAAGCATCCCGCTCACGAGCAGCCAGGACATTAGTGCCATTAGCGCGCAGCCGCAGTTTAAACGCTTTACCGTAAAAGCCTTGGAAAATCGTTACCGCTTTAGTGTGGAGTTAGACAAGGAGTTTGGCTGTTTCATTGAGCCACTGCGCAGCTAGTCCGCCGACCGAGCTAGTCTGCCAATAAATAGCCCGACTCAACAATAAGTTGGCGGATTTGCTCACTTTGTATAAAACGCATCAAGGCCACGGCCGCGGGTTTTTCTGCCGCAGATTTCAACAACACGGCGTCTTGGCGGATTGGGCTATGCATGGCGGCGGGCACCGGCCACTGCGAACCCACATCACTCAATCCTGAATCGCGCAGCTGCGACAAGGCGACTAGCCCCAAATCGGCGCTACCGGTTGCTACAAACTGAAACGTCTGGGCAATATTTTCGCCTTTCACCATTTTAGATCCTAGCCGCTCATAGCAAGCAAGCCGCTGTAAAACCTCAACCGCTGCCTCACCGTAAGGTGCCAGCAGCGGGTTGGCGATGGCCAGCATTCGGAAGTTTCCGCTGTTGAGAATATTCGGACTATTATCAATTAACTCTGGATTGATCGACCACAGCACCAAACGACCAAGCGCATAACTAAACTGCGAGTCCGCCACCGCCAAACCCTTAGCCACCAGTGCCGCAGGTTTACTTTGGTCAGCCGACAGAAACACATCAAACGGCGCGCCGTGGCTTATTTGCGCGTAAATTTTACCCGACGAAGACACGGCCATTTCGACGTGGTGGCCACTTTCTAGCTCAAATAAGCGGGCGATCTCCCGCATTGGCCCCGCAAAGTTAGAGGCCAGCGCCACCCGCACAGTATCGGCCTGCAAACCGCCGCAAAACGATAACAGAACAGCAAGAACCAGCAATGCACGCCGCATAATTTAACTCCGCAACCGGCTTAAGTAGCGATCTAATTGATTGGCAAACGTCTGTTTGTCTTGCTGAGAAAAGGGGGCCGCGCCACCGCTGTGAACACCCGACGAGCGCATGGTATCCATAAAGTCACGCATATTCAGCTTGGCGCGAATATTGTCTTTATCAAACAGTTCGCCGCGCGGAGTAAGTGCTAGCGCGCCTTTTTCGATCACTTCAGCGGCAAGGGGTATATCGCTGGTAATTACTAAATCACCGGACTCAGCCCGACGTACAATTTCATTGTCGGCGACATCAAACCCGCTGCTCACCTGCACCGCGGTGATATTCGCCGCTGCAGGTACCCGTATAGCTTGATTAGCGATCAAGGTCAGAGCCACCCCGGTGCGTTCTGCGGCACGGAATAACATATCTCGAATCACTACCGGACACGCGTCCGCGTCTACCCACACTGTCATTACCGCCACCCCACGACTATAGAGTCGCTATTATCAAACGAATGCCCAACAAAGAACACCGCGCTATTCGACAAGATAAGACCTAGGGGAAGTACGAATATTGCGCTGGCCGCTAACAATCTATGATGAAGCTTATTATTACGTCCTGTCTAGGCACTACCAAAGGCCGAAGAGACCCAGTCCATGCCACCTACGCCCGCTAATGACCATCAGCGCGACACTAAATCTAGCGCAGTGGATCAATTCCATCGTCGCCAATTCGCCAGGCTTAAATGGCTGCAGCGTGGCGCCTTATTAATTTCAGCGGCCGCACTGCTGGCCGGCGGCTTTTACATTGATTATCTGAACAACAAAAATTACAAATGGTTGTTCCGCAATAATATGCAAAACCAGCTCAACTTGACGGCGAGTAAACTAGAGGGGCTAGTTCGAGCGAATTTACAAACCTCAAAGGGCATGATTTCAGCCGTGCGGGCCAATCCCAATCTGAACGAAACCGATTTCGCTTTTTTTGCGGCACCGCTGTTCGATGGCAGTGTCCAGCTGAAAAACATTACCGCCACCCAAGACCTTAAAATCAAGTTCGTCTACCCCTTGACCGGCAACGAAAAAACACTCAATTTCGATTTCAGAGATCGTCCTGATCAGCTTAGCGACCTGTTGCGCGCCAGAGAAAGCGGCGAGGTCGTTCTGTCTGGGCCATTCACCTTAATTCAGGGTGGCCAAGGTATTGTCGCGCGCATTCCCGTTTTTGTGCCGAAAGCGGGCGCCGAGTCGGACGAGCTTTGGGGAACCATTTCGGCGGTCATTGATTTAAACCAGCTCTACACCGCGATCGGCCTCTACGCTACCGATTTGCCCATTAACATCGCTATTCGCAAAACAAGCCCCCAAACCGACACCGACACCACGCCGTTCTTAGGCAGCTCCGCCGCGTTCACCTCAGCGGCGCGGCCGGTTATTACGGCTATTTCGCTGCCTTCTAATGAAGCCTGGGAACTGGCTGGCGTGCCGAAAAATGGCTGGCCGCACAAGGCCGACAACGCCACCGGCCTGCGAATTTTACTCAGTTTAGCGGGCGCCTGTATCTACGCTTTATTTATGACCGTAGGTCGCTTACTAAGTCGCCGTCAGCGCCATAATTTATTGCTGCACAGCCTATTCGATATGGCGCCCATCGGTATTGCCTTAAGTGATTTTAATACCGGCAAGTTTTTACAGGTTAACAACGCCTTGTTGAATAGCACCGGCTACTCAAGAGAAGACTTTGACGCGCTAAATTACTGGCAAATCACCGCGAGCAGCGCCGAGGAAGTCGAACAGCATCAGCTGCGTTCCTTACAAAAAACGGGCCGCTACGGTCCCTACGAGCGCGACTATATTCGCAAAGATGGCAGTAAATTTCCCGTCCTCTTAAATGGCGTGTTGATTCAAGACAATAGTGGTCAATCCTTTGTCTGGTCGATTATCGAAGACATCTCGGCCCAGAAAAAAGCCAGCGATATTGTTCAGCGCCAAGAATCGTTGATGCGTTCAATGGGCTCCCAGGCGAGGGTCGGTGCCTGGGAATTCATGATCACCAGCAACAAACTCTACTGGTCAAAAATGACCCGTAAAATTTTCCGCGCCGACGACAATTTCATTCCCGTTGCCGCGCAAATACACAACTTTGCAAGCAGCGCGCAAGACCTTAGCCGCTTCAGAATTTCTGTAAAAGAGGCGATCAAAAAAGGCATTCCGTTCAGTGACGAGCTAAAAGTGATCACTGCAACCGGCCGCGAAACGTGGGTACATATTACCGGACAAGCTGAGTTCAGTAACAAAAGGTGTATCCGGTTATACGGCTCAGTACAGGACATTGACAGTCGCCGCAAAGCACGGGACGAGTTAATTTCGGCCAAAGAGCAAGCCGAGGCTGCCGTGCGAGCCAAGAGTGAGTTTTTGGCGGTCATGAGCCACGAGATCCGCACCCCCATGAACGGCGTGCTAGGTATGCTCAATTTGCTAGAAAGCACCCCGCTAAATCAAGATCAAGACCACAAAGTCCATATTGCGAAAAGTAGCGCGCGCTCATTATTGAGTTTAATTGATGACATCTTGGACTTTTCCAAAGTTGACGCGGGAAAACTGCAGCTAGAAACGATTGAGTTTGATTTGCGCCAAGCCCTCGACGAGTTTGCGGAGAGCCTTGCTCATTATGCCCACGACAAGGGCTTAGAATTAGTGGTTGATCTCAGCAAAGTTCCGCTGGGCAGTGTCGTTGGCGACCCCTCCAGACTTCGTCAAATTGTGACTAACCTACTGGCCAACGCCATTAAATTTACCGAGCACGGCTCGGTGATTTTACGCGCCAGCCTGCGTCAAGAAAGCCATGGCCTAACCTTAAGCTGCGCCATTATCGATAGCGGTATTGGTGTTGCAGAGGAAGACCTCGGCAAATTATTTTCGCCATTCTCACAAATAGACAGCAGCACCACTCGAAAATACGGCGGTTCAGGTTTAGGCCTTTCTATCTGTAGCAAGCTTTGTGAGCTAATGGGGGGCAATATTCTGGCCACCAGTAACCTCAATGAAGGCAGCACCTTTAGCTTCACTGTGCAACTAACGCCAAGTAGCACCTTGCCCGAGCCGGCCCCTGAACTCAACGGCCGCTGCGTCGCTATTATCGACGGCAACGTCAGTTTTAGACACAGCTGCCGCCGCCAATTAGAATACTGGGGCGCCACCGTTATTGAGGGCGACAATGCGCAAACCGCAATCAACTCACTAACAATAGACTCGACACCATTACAGCGCTGCGACCTTGTGCTACTCGATGAGCAAGCTGCCAACGGCAACGCCAATGCGGTGTTGACGCAGCTGCGCCAACACCCTGCATTTCAAAACGCTGCCATTGCAGCTCTTGGCACCAACTTTAGAAAATCAGCCCAGCCCCTTGATGAGCAATACATCAATGCTCGGTATTTAAAGCCGCTGCCTAGCAACGATCTGATTGCCGCCCTGTTATTAACAAATCGTGACAAATTACAGCATCAGCCACCCATGTTGACTAAGCAAGACACCACATCGCCCAGTTCAGCAATTAGCCACAGTGCGCCAGCATTTATTGGGCACAAAATATTACTCGCCGAAGACAACCCCATCAACCAAGAGGTTAGTCGTTGCATGCTCGACGAACTTGGTATCTCGGTAGACATTGCTAACGACGGAATTATGGCTCTGCAAATGCTGTGTAATAACGACAGTCGAAGCCCCTATTCGTTAATTCTGATGGACTGCCAAATGCCCAAAATGGACGGCTATGTTGTGAGCCGTCGGATTCGCAATGGCGGCGCAGGCGACAGCTATCGAGAAATTCCCATCATTGCACTAACGGCTAACGCCATGAGTGGCGACAAGGAGAAATGTATTAACGCCGGTATGAACGACTATCTCAGCAAGCCCATGGAAGCCGCTGACCTGCGCGAAAAACTCACGCAGTGGCTAAACAGCTCACCTCAAACGTCCGCCACTGCCGAGTCAGCAACAGCTCAGCCCTTCCCCCAAGAGGGAGAGCCAAGCAATGGGCCGGAAGTCTGGATAGCCGCCAAGGCATTAGAAAGCGCCATGGGCCGCAAAGACACCCTACGCAAACTGCTGGAAATGTTCATTAGCCAACTCGACACCCAATTAAGCGACTTTGCCCAAGCGGTTCAATATGAAGACAGCGCTCAAATAAAGGACATTGCTCACGCAATAAAAGGCAGCGCCGGACAGTTGCATGGTCGCCGCTTACAACTCAGTGCCTCAGCACTCGAACATGCCGATCAACATAGTAGCGCAGAGCAACAGCAGGAATTACAAGACCGCTTTGTCGCCGAGTGCCAGGCTTTAAAAGCGTGCTTCAGTGCTTACCTACAAGATCAAGACACCGACTTAAAGCCCATTAAGCGCCCTCATCCCGTGAGCTAAAGATAAGTGCGAAGTCGGCGTAGACCGCTATAATAGCCATATTTCTCAACGGAATTTTATGGACTTCGCCCTCCGCGCTTCACGCCTCGATTCCTTACTATTGCGCCACCAGCAGTGGTGGCGATTTAATGTCTACGCCGGCGCGGCAGCAACACACCTCGACAATCACAATACTCTACGCGACTATTTACACAGCCTCAGCCACGCCGACATACACGATTTACAAGGTGACGATCAACGCTTGCTCACCGCCTTACGCCCGTATTTTGAACCTGCCACCGAACTTGCCGAGCTCATCAACATCACGCCCGCAGGGCCACAACTAAGTCCGCAGGAACCGCCAAAAGGCATACCCGGACGCAAATGGCAGCAAATCAATGCCTTTATTGCCGCGCAAGCCAATATGCACCGCCCCGTTCTTGAATGGTGTGCCGGCAAGGGCTATTTAGGCGAGGCCATTAGCCAGCACTACCAGCTGCCCGTCACCGCATTGGAAATAGACCCGCACTTGGTTGCCGCAGGCAATGCCCGCGCCAAAGGCGATTTGCCGCTGCGCCAAATCATTCGCTGTGACGTTTTGACCGACGACGTCCACCAGCAACTAACACCAACACAGCACCTTGTTGCCCTTCACGCCTGCGGGGGCTTACACCAACGTTTACTCCGCATTGCGGTAGCGCACAACAGCCCCCAGATCAGCTTAGCGCCCTGCTGCTACCACCGCTTCAATGGCAGCTACACGACCTTGTCGCAGCAGCTCAAAAACTCCGCACTGCATATTTCCAGCAGTGATCTACGCACTGCGGTGCGGCAAACCAATACCGCTCGCCAAGGTGAAACTTCCGCGCGTAGAACCCTGCAAGCCTGGCATTTAGGGCTACGCGAACTCCTCCCCTTACTTGGCGCGGACAAAACCACCAACCTGCCCAGCCTGCCGCAGCACTGGAGTAAACGCAGCTTTGCCGAGTTTGTTCAAGTTCAGCTCGACCATAAAAACATACGCCATGCGCTTCCCAGCGGTTTAGCCGATTTCGAGCAGGCTGGCTGGCAGCAACTGCACCGCGCCGAAGCCGTCGACTTACTCCGCATGGCGTTTCGCCGCGCTCTTGAGCTGCGCTGCGTACTCGACAGCCTGCTATTTTTAGAAGAGCACGCCTATCAGTGCACTCTTAATGCGTTTTGTAGCCCCACACTCAGCCCGCGCAACCTGCTGATTCAGGCCAAGAAGCGCCAGTAAACCCGAAAAGTTTCACCTCGCATCCGATATCGACGATAATGCCCCCCGAATTCATCGCCCTGCCCAGGAAAACACTATGAGCCTCCAACGCCTACGCCTAGCCAAAAATGAAGACAAACGTCTGCGCAGCGGCCATTTGTGGATTTACAGCAACGAAGTCGACACCAACGCAACGCCGCTGCGCAATTTTGCCGCCGGTGAGCAAGTCATCGTTGAGAATCAACAGGGCAAGGTTATGGGCGTCGCCTACGTCAATCCACAGTCATTAATCTGCGCGCGCATGATGACCAACGACGAGCGCCCGGTTGACCTCAACACCCTCAAAAAACGTATTAAGTCGGCACTGGCTCTACGCGAGCAGTTATTTGACCAGCCTTGCTATCGCCTCATCTATGGTGAAAGCGATTTGCTACCCGGTCTCGTGGTCGACCGCTTTGGCGACCATCTCTGTGTGCAGCTCAATACTGCCGGTATGGATGCCATGCGCGATATCGTTATTGAAGCGCTGGTCAGAATGCTGCAACCCGTTTCCATATTACTGCGCAATGATGCCGCCGTTCGCAAGCTCGAAGGCCTGCCATTAGAAGTAGTAACCGCCTACGGTGAAGTACCCGACGAAGTCGAGCTGATTGAAAACGGCGTACGCTTTTTAGCACCGCTCGCTGCCGGACAAAAAACCGGTTGGTTTTACGACCAGCGCCCCAACCGCGAATGGCTGCGCAATATTGCGCCCGGCAAACGGGTATTAGACGTATTTAGCTATGTCGGTAGCTTTGGTGTGCAGGCCGCCGTGTTTGGCGCCGACGATGTGTGGTGCGCAGACATCTCAGAAAGCGCACTGGATATGGTGCACAAAAACGCCGAACTCAATGGCGTGGCCGACAAACTCAGCACCGTGCAAGGTGACGCCTTCACTACCCTGAAATCACTAAAGGAAGCAGACGAACGCTTTGACGTGATCATCGTCGACCCACCGGCCTTTATTAAACGTAAAAAAGATCAGAAAGAAGGCATGCTCGCCTATCGCCGCATCAATGAAATGGCTATGCGCCTACTCAACGACGGCGGCTTCCTAATTTCCGGCTCATGCTCCATGCATATGCCAAGAGAAGAGCTACTGGATTTAGTGCGTGCCTCGGCAAGACACATTGACCGCCACGCGCAAATTCTTGCCGAAGGCATGCAGGGTATGGATCATCCGGTTCACTCTGCCATTCCAGAAACGCGATATTTAAAAGCGGTGTTGAGCCGTATTTCGCGGGTGTAATGCTGCCAAGTGCAATAAATACAAAGACAAAGGATGCAACCATGGAATTTACTAAAATACGAACTGCTCAAATCACATCGTATTTACTGTTGGCGCTAGCAGTGACCCAGGCACTTTATACCATTCTCCACATAGCCGAGGTAAACGTTCCACGGCAACTACTATGGGGGCTGGAGGGCTTTCTCTTCACCATTCTTACAGCTTTTGCCGGAGCCGCGATGGTGCAGGCCAAAAACTATCAGGTGGGATGGTCTGCCATTGCGTTCAGTGCAGTACTCAACGTAGTGCAAGTTAGTATTGGGCTCACTATGTTCGGGCCATTTCGTGAGGCCTCCAGTCAACTCGAGGCACTTGGCCCATTGGCCGGGGCAGTCGTAGCCTTGTCCTTTATGATCTATTACGCAGCAAAGCTCTTGCTCGGCCTTGCTGCACTCGTTTTCGGAATTGCAAAGCTGACCGGCGGAGCTAAGGCACTGGGAGGCTTAACTGCGCTGGTTGGCGTTGTTGCCATGTTCGCTAATACGATTATGATCGTGTTTGGGCGTGACGCGTTTCTATCCTCCGCTGTCGCTGGAGGATCGGGCGTCCTCGCGACCTTGCTTCTTGCGCTCTGCTTGACGAGTGTTGTGCGCGAAGACCAATAGGTTCTCAAGAAAAGTCTGTAACGCAAATGCACATATGCGTAAAAAGGCGTTGAGCTAATTTCTCATACTGGAACGACTGGCAATGGTCGCACGACCGTATTAGAAGACATATGTTTGATATTCCGTCTAACAAGGTATTCAATTCATTCCAGCCACAAAAGACGCGGCCGCCACGGAACAACCTACGCTTTGCTTCGGTTGTCCATTAGCACGGCGCTAGGCATCCCGAAGTGAGGACGACCTCACCTCTCAAGTCCCAGGGGACGACCCCTATAATTGAGAGGTGGTTATGAACTGGTTTATTCTTTTCGTGGCAGGACTGCTTGAGGTTGGCTGGGCAATTGGGCTGAAGTATACCGAGAGCTTTACTAAATTTTGGCCAACAACAGGAACTATACTAGCGTTAGTTGCGAGCGTTTTTTTGCTAGGCATAGCAATGAAAACCTTACCTGTTGGCACAGCCTACGCGGTATGGGTAGGCATTGGCGCTATCGGGACGGCAATACTAGGGATTATGTTGTTCAATGAGCCCACTGATACACTAAAAATCCTTAGTCTTAGCTTTATTTTTATTGGTATTGTCGGCCTAAAGTTGGCGCACGTCTAATATATGAAAGCAGTCAGGATTTTTACCGCCCGCCTATACCGATTGATTCAACGGATAGGCGCAACACATACGTTAAATCGATCAGCTGGTGTATCGTAGTACATTTTTTTGCTCGGACATGCGTTGAACAGCCTAAAAATAGAGCTTAGTTTTAACTGTGAGTGAACTGATCGACCTTTGCCTTTTGGCAGATAGCCTCTAAATAACCGATTGGTATTTTCATTCCTGCTAGGCACCAAAGGCCGCGACCGAGACAATGTAAACGGCTGCGACTCAAAGAGTTCTGATTTCGGCCGATTGCACTTAAGCAAAAAAAACATCACGGGCTAAGATTTCGACCTGACACAGTCCGTCCTCCTTGACACTACAAAAGCAATATAAGCTGCTAATGAAGTGCGCTGAAAACCACCTAAGTATTTTTAATTTTCCCGCCAATTCAAACCTACTGCTCAAGGTGCCGGATTAGAGTAGCGCTGATGAATTTTCGAAATTCCCGAGAACACCTCATCAGTTAACCGTATGTCAGCGCTGGCGATATTTTCCTTGAGCTGCGCCATTGTCGTGGCGCCAATAATATTACTGGTCACAAAACGCTGTTGATTTATAAATGCCAAGGCCATTTGCGCTGGTGCTAAGCCGGCCTCTTCTGCCAATTGCAAATACGCTTCAGTAGCTGCTTCCGCCTGAGGGTTACTGTAACGCTTAAAGCGCTCGAATAAGGTAATGCGGCCATCTGCCGGGCGCGCACCATGACGGTATTTGCCGCTCAACATGCCGAAGCCAAGGGGCGAGTACGCCAAAAGGCCTACGTGCTCGCGAATGGCCATTTCGGCCAAGCCAATTTCAAAGCTTCTGTTCAATAAACTATAGGGGTTCTGAATACTGGCAACGCGCGGCAAATTATATTGCTCAGCAAGGCGTAAATAGCTCATTACGCCCCAAGGCGTTTCATTGCTAATGCCGACCGCCCGCACCTGACCGCTGGCCACTAACTCGTCAAGGGCCTGTAAAATAACGTGGATCTCGTCATCGTCGCCGTCACTGCTGTGCTCATAACCCAATTTGCCAAAAAAATTGGTGTCGCGATTTGGCCAGTGAATTTGGTATAAGTCGATATAATCGGTTTGCAGACGCGCTAGGTTGCCTTCGAAGGCCGACAATATTGCAGCGCGATCCAGCGGCTTAGCATTGCGAATATGGGCATGACCGGGACCAGAGGCCTTGCTCGCCAGAATGATATCTTTGCGCTTGCCGGTTTGTCGAAACCACTCGCCAATATATTGCTCGGTGCGCCCCTGGGTTTCGGGAATGGGCGGCACTGGATACATCTCTGCGGTATCAAAAAAATTAACGCCCTGCGACACCGCGTAATCCATTTGTTCAAAGGCGTCGTCCTGGGTATTTTGTTGCCCCCAGGTCATCGTGCCTAAGCAGATTTCGCTGACCTTAATGCCGGTACGCCCTAATTCACGATAATCCATTTATCCTCCAATCAGCTATTTACATTAAATGTTAACAACAGGGCGCACCATCGGCGCCAAACTGAGTGCTGTCAAAGGGCAGCCCCACCCCGCAGCCCTCAAAAATGCCAAAGTGTTTGTTGAAATCGCCGATAAAATCAAAATGTTCGGCAAAGCGACTGTCGTGCAACATACGCCAGGTATTACCACAGACGGGGAATATTTTTCCGGCCTGAATATCGTGGTGCTTATCCAATACAAAACGGTGCGGGCTATTTTTTATACTGCCTCGGTAAATGACCGCTTGGCCGTAGTCCTCACAATCACTCTCTAAAGCATCTAAATTAAACAAGCGGTAGGTTGCCGAAAAAAACTTTATGTTTCCGCAGCGCTCAGCAAGTACCGGATCGGTAATCTCCAGAGGTCGATCTTCAACCAAGCGAGAATCAGCGAAACCCTGTCGCTTAGCGAGCTGAATAAAATCGTTCCAATACAGCGCGCCGCCCAAACACTCGCCATACAAAACGGGGTCGTTTTTGACCGTTTCAGGTATACGGCGATCAGCATAAACATCGGAGAAATAAAACTCGCCGCCGGGCTTTAGTAGGCGCTTGACGCTACGCAGCACCGCATCTTTGTCTGGCGATAAATTAATTACACAATTAGACACCACTACGTCAAAACTACCGGCCTCCAAATCCAGCTCATCTAACTTTTCAATATAGCCTTTTAAAAACCGTACATTATTAAAGCCAAATTTTTCTGCATGGTAGTCTTTATACTCCTCGGCAATCGCGAGCTGTTCGTCGGTCATATCAACCCCGACGACTTCACCACTTGCACCGACCATTTGCGCCAGGGCATAGACGTCGCGACCGCTGCCGCTGCCCAAATCCAGTACCCGACAGCCTTCTAATAGCGGCGGACAGACCAAGCCGCATCCGTAGTAGCGCGACAGCACCTCGCCATGAATATTGCTCAGCAGTGGCTTTAGCCACTCCGGCATCGCAGTGAAATCACAGCAGGCAGTGGTTTTTAAATCTGCCGAGCTTTGCAGTTGTTTGCCGTAATAATCTTGTACGAGGTCGTGCATGACGTCTCCCAATTAAACAAACAAAACCGTTACAGTATCGCGAACGCGGCGAATACACCGATTAAAAATAACGCCACCAAGGTAATTACATCTACCGTCTTAATTTTATAGCCGGTAAAGTGCTTATCCGTCGCAACCAGCCGCAATTCTCTGGCGGCCATGAACAAAGGAAATGCAACGCTAATCGCAATAACGATCCCAGCAATAACATAGACATACACATATTTAACGCCGATACGCCGCGCTTCGATAAACATCCACACATTGCAGGCAAACGCGAGAAACAAAACATCTACTGCTAAAAACTTGCCGGCGGGGTTCGCATTAAACAGTGCGTCATTCCAAAACTGGATATTCGCATCCGCAAAACCACTGCCAAAATACGCGGGCAAATGAGCCCAGCTCATCAGTAGCGCCAGAAATGCCGTTAGTAAATACACTGCCACCAATACTCTAGACTTTAATTCCATGCTTGCTCCTTATTATTTTTTTAAAAACACTTATTAAACTACATTTGCTGTGCAGTGTATTTAGCACTACAAGGCGCCACCGCAGCTACTGCCCTGACCAGCCGTACACCCATAACAATGATCGGCAATAGCTATGTCGTGGTCGTGTAAATCGGCGACGAGTAGATCGCGCAAATGACGCACTTTTTCCGACGGCAGCGAAATACCAAGTTGCTGATTAAAATCGCAGTCGTATAAATTACCCAACCAATCCACACTGACTAAATTACGGCACATTACAGATTCTAAGTTTTGTTCACTAAAACTGCTTTTCAGTAATTTCATATACGGCTGAAATTGGCCCTTGGAAATCAAGGTTGAGCCAAAGCGTTTTATGGGCATATTTGCGAGCGCAAACAGTTGATTAAATTCAATATTAAAGTGCGCCATCAGCTCTCTACGATAATCCGCTTCCAGCGCTTGTTGATTTGGCGGCAGCGACGGCCCCTGCGGGTTGTAAACCAAATTTAAGCTTAAGCCGGAGCCAGCCTTGCCGTAACCCAATGAATTAAGCAGCTGCAAACCTGCAATACTCTTGTCGAACACGCCCTCACCACGCTGGGCATCTACGTTCTCAAGGGAATAACACGGCAGAGAGGCGACCACCTCAACGCGGTTTTCTGCTAAAAATTCCGCCAAGCCCTCTTGGCCGGGTTCAAATAATATAGTGAGATTACAGCGATCAATCACCTTTACGCCCAGCGCCGTCGCCGCAGACACCAACTCCCGAAACTGTTCGTGCAGCTCAGGCGCACCGCCAGTCAAGTCCAGGGTTTTAATTTTCCGGGCTTTTAACACCTCGGGGATCAGCGCAATGCTATCCGCAGCCATCATTTCGGTGCGCGTTGGGCCCGCATTTACATGACAGTGCAGGCAGCGCTGATTGCATTTATAGCCGAGATTCACCTGCAAGGTGTCGAGGGGCTTTCGGGATATTGCGGGGAAGTCGGTCACTTCCAATAATGCCAAGGTATCGTGCATAGTGGCCCTATATTTAGGTGCTGGATTTATTAGGCTCGCTCAGCGGTCATTTGTTACAAATTCGCTCGCTGCGGGTTCTACGTGGCCAAGAGTAAAGCAGACCTTAAGCTATATTGGTACGAAGGTACAAAAATAGCCCTATTGCACTCATCCCTTGCGTGTTTTGTAGGGCAAGCAGCGATTCTCAATTTACGTCATGAATACAATTACTTAGAGCAATATTCGGGAAATAAAATCAGCTCCTAGCCATGTAATAAATCGACTTTCACCACGATTTGCACACAGATTCGGTCTCTGGCGATAATTCCCGTATAATACGCGGCTTTCACGCGAAGAGAACCAAGCAATGACCGCAAAAGTTGCCCTGATCATGGGGTCAAAAAGTGACTGGGAGACCATGCGCCCGGCCACCGAGATCATGAGCGAACTCGGCGTTGAGCACCACGTCGAAGTGGTATCTGCCCACCGCACCCCCGATAAACTGATGGAATTTGCCGATCAGGCGATTTCACGCGGCTTCGAGGTCATTATCGCAGGTGCCGGCGGCGCAGCGCATCTGCCCGGCATGGTTGCCGCCAAAACTCGGCTACCAGTATTGGGTGTGCCAGTGCAAAGTCGTGCGCTTAGCGGTGTCGACAGCTTGCTTTCTATTGCCCAAATGCCAAAAGGGATTGCCGTGGGCACCCTGGCTATTGGCAGCGCGGGCGCCTTTAACGCCGGCCTATTGGCTTGCCAGATTCTTGCACTGAATGACGCAGCCCTAGCCACCAAGCTCGAGGCTTTTCGCGCCAAACAGACTCAGGATGTACTCGACAATCCGGACCCGAGGGAAGTCTAATGCCAACGGTATGGGTACTCGGCGCCGGCCAATTAGGCGCCATGCTAAAACAGGCCGCTTATCCGTTAGCGCTCAATGTTGAGCCTGTGGAGCCTGATAGTGAGCACTTACCTAACATTGCCGCTGACGACATCGTTACCGTCGAGCGCGAGCAGTGGCCAGACACCCCGGTGACTCGCCACCTGAGCAGCCAAGCCGGCTTTATTAATGCTGATATCTTTGGCCGCATCGCGGATCGTTTTCACCAAAAATCCATGCTCGATGATTTGGCGATTAGCACCGCGCCATGGCGTGTAGTGAACACCGACAGCACCGCCCAGGAGATGCACGCCGAGCTTGGCGCCCATGTATTGCTCAAGCGCCGCGAAGGTGGTTATGACGGCAAGGGCCAACATTGGCTGCATAAAGATGATGGCGGCGCGATCCCCGCCGACTGGTTGGGCACCGGCATAGCCGAACAAAAAATCCCCTTTGATGAAGAGCTATCCCTCGTTGGCGCTAGAGACAAAGACGGCAATAAAGTCTTTTATCCGCTCACGCTGAATTTGCACGTTAACGGCATATTAATGGCGTCGATTTCGCCCTTAAGCCGAGTCGCTCACCTGCAATCGCAAGCAGAAGCGATGCTCGGCAAAATCATGGACAGCACCGGCTATGTCGGCGTGATGGCCATGGAATGTTTCAGGGTTGGCGACGCATTAATGGTCAATGAACTCGCACCACGGGTTCACAACAGTGGCCACTGGACTCAAGCTGGCGCCTGCGTCAGCCAATTTGAAATGCATTTACGCGCGGTAAGTGGTCTGCCACTTAAGGCGCCAGACGTCCGCGGCCAAAGCGTGATGATTAATGTGATTGGCGTTGAGCGCAATATTGGCTGGCTAAAAATCCCTGCCACTCAGTGCTACTGGTATGGGAAAGACGTGCGTCCGGGGCGTAAGCTCGGCCATATCAACCTTAACCACCCACAGAAAAGTGTTGTGCAAACGGCATTAAGCGAACTGCACACCTTGCTGCCGCAAAATTACGACCAAGTGTTTGCCTGGGTAAAGCAAGAATTAGAACGCGCCTAACAGCGCGTTCGCTAGCACTCCCGCACGAGCTAGACCAACGCAAAACCGCGCAACAAGAACATAATTAAGCTGGTCGTGACCAGCGAACCCAGCGTCGTCAATACAATAATATTGGCCGCCAAAGTCGCATTACCGCCCATAGCCCGGACCATCACATAACTCGCTGCCGCCGTTGGCGCCGACGACATCAATGCCAACACCCCCAGCTCAACACCCCGAAAACCCAGCCCAATACCGGCAGCAATGAGCAGCAGAGGTACCAGTAACAATTTACACACGGTGCTAATAAGCGCACCCCGGTAGTCTGCCCGCAAAGCTTTAAAGTTTAAGCTCGCGCCGGTGCACAGCAGCGCCAATGGCAGGGTAAGTTGCGCAAAGTACTCACCGCTGTGCTGAATCAAAGCCGGCAGACGCCAATCTAGTCCGGCAAAAAGCAGGGCCGCAACAATACTGACAATGAGTGGGTTGCGCACAATCCCCCGAAACGTCGCAGCCAGACCGCCGTCGCGATTCAATGAGCGACTCAGGGTAATGACCGCCAAAATATTGTATAAAATCGTCACCAAGCCCAAATATAAAGAGGCCGTGATCAAACCACTGTCGCCATAGGCATTCATGCAATAGGCCAGCCCGATAATCGCCAAGTTCGAGCGAAACCCACCCTGCACCACCACGCCACGATCTTCCCGCGTAGCCACTAGGAATCGCGCCATCAACTCCAGTAAGAAATACACCAACAAAGTGGCAATTAAACCGAAGACCACCAGCGACACATTCGCCGATTCGCCAATGCTGGTTTGGCTGATACTCAAAAATAGCAACGCCGGCAAGGTGATATTAAAAACGAGCTTGGTGCCTATTTCGACAAAATTGTCGTTAATCAGCTGGATTCGGTTGAGGTAAGCGCCCAAGGCCAAGACCACAAAAATCGGCCCGGTAATGGAAAATGAAAAGGACAGTGAGTGTAAAAAAGCCTGCATCTGAAGCGCTCTTTAGCATTATTAATGTGCCGCTGAGTAACGGGCTTTACGCAACCCGCAGCTCAAATATTTCGCACATCAATGGTTCGGGACTACTGGGCTAGAAGCCTTCTAAGACTATCTTGCCAATCGCCGTAGCTGACTCCAATTCGGCATGGGCCGCCTTGAGATTATCGGCATTGATAGTACCAAGGTTTTTACCGCTAGTCGTTTTGATATACGCCTGATCGACAAGGTCTGCCACTTGCGTTAGCAGCTTACCCTGCTCGCCCATATCGGCAGCCTGGTACATAGCCCGAGCAAACATAAACTCAATATGCAGGGACTGACTTCTGGTTTTCAACTTCATGACATCTAATGGCATCGCCGGATCGTCAATCATCGCGATTTTGCCAAAGGTCGCCAGCATCTCTGGGTAGCTGTCGAAGTAGCTGCCGGTACCGTTTAGGCTGGCAATATGGGTGACCGGCTTAATCCCCAGCGTCTCTATTTGCGGCAACATCGGCTTACTATGATCGATAACGTGATGAGCACCCAGCGCTGCAACCCACGCACGGGAGCTGTCACGTGAGGCTGTGGCGATGATGGTGGCGCCCGTAATTGCCTTGGCAATCTGAATCAAGATAGAGCCTACGCCGCCGGCTGCGCCGACCACCAAAATCACTTCGTCAGATTTTTCTGTCGAATTCGCGGCCTGCTGCTTTATCGCAAGATGCTCAAAAAGCAGCTCCCACGCGGTGATGGTGGTTAGCGGCAAAGCCGCCGCTTCAGCGAATGACAAGGACTTGGGCTTTCTGCCCACAATGCGCTCATCGACTAACTGGTACTCCGCATTACTGCCTGGGCGGGTGAGATCGCCTGCGTAGTAAACTACATCGCCTGGTTTAAATTTACTTACCGCGCCACCAACTGCAACCACCTCACCCGCGGCGTCCCAGCCAATCACTTTAAAGCTGCCGTCGGCGTTTACCGCCTTTTGACGAATTTTAGAATCAACGGGGTTAACAGCAATAGCCTTAACCTTCACCAACAAATCACGCCCAGTGGCAATAGGCTGAGGAAGCTCGATGTCGATTAATGACGCAGCGTCGTTAATGGGCAGTGATTTTTTGTAGCCAATTGCTTTCATGGGGGGGTGTCCAAGTGATGAGTCATTGCCAAACGGTGCCGACCTTGCGCTATTCAAGATAGTCGGTATTACACAAGGGACATTATCGAATGCTCGTCGGCGATGCGCAATACGACCTCACATCACACGCGATAGCGAGCTGCCTTAGCTAGGCGACATGTTGTTCAATGTAACGACTATTATCTGTTTGCGCGATGGTGTGCTTTTTTATTCTGCTGGACGAAGTACGCGGATTGTAAAGCACCTGAATAATTTGTTTTCCCTGGCTTTTCAAGTAAGCCTCTACTTCAAGGTTGTGGCGCTTTTTTCCCCAGTCTTCACCCACCACAAAAATATCGGCCTCTACCGCTTTGCAGCCAGAAACATACTCTAGCTCGTGGTAAGGCTGCACAATATCAACGCAACGCAGGGCTTTTAACATTTCCAGTCGTTGGTCGAGGGGAATTACCGGTGTATTCGGTTTATAGGAGTTCACCACGCGATCAGAGGCAACACCCACCGCCACCACGTCACCCAAGGTTTTACAGTACTCTAGCAAAGCAAGATGCCCTACGTGCAACAAATCAAATGTACCTACAGTGTATACAACCATTACCCTATTTTACTCCTCGATTACATTAGTGTTTTCTGCTGTTCTGCTCAATTTCGTTTTGCGTTTTTCGACTACAAGAGTTTCCAGCCATAAATGGCGGTAATTGCCAGCGTATACACCGCTAGGCGATAAACATTCGCCGGATCACCCGAAAGTTTAGGTGTCTTAATCTGAGACACATTAAGCGCTGCAAGCCCGACACCGCTGATGTAAAGCACAACAGAGAAAACGCCCTGACTTAAAAAACTTTCAAACAAAAATATAAATACCAGAATAATATTGTTGTTATCGAGGGCCAGCCCGGTGTATTTCGCCTCACCAGACAGCCCAAACGTGCTGAAATAACTCAGCCGTATCGCGCTCGCGGCGAGCATAACAAAAGCACCAACCAGAAAGATTGGCGCAAAGCCGCCGAAACTCAACAGCAGTACCGCTGGCGTAACGCCATAGCTCACAATATCGATTAGCAAATCGAGCTGACCACCAAAAATGCGGTCACTGCCCGTGCGCCCTTTCATTCGTCGCGCCACCAAACCGTCGGCCCAATCAAAGGCTACAGCCCAGATCATGCCGATCATTGCCGCGTAGAAAACACCTAATATGCTGAAGTAAATGGCAAGAACGGTGCAGGCCAATCCCGCCAATGAACAGATATTCGGCAGGTCTTTTACAAAAGAAAGTATGCTGGGTTGCTGCTCTTTAAATTCAGTATTGCCCGTAGTCATAACACTCCAATAAGTGGCGCTTGATGATCATTACTGATATCAAGAAGATAGAAAGATTCGCCAGCATAGCGCTAGAATGTGCGGGCAACATAGGATGTAGCTTTACAGGGTGTAGATGGAAAATCTAAATCTTGAGAACCGCAGAGCCCAGTATTGAGGTGACGGTGATAGAAATCGCGCGATTGATGCCACGCTGAAAAAACGCAGAAAGAACAACAAGAGCAGCAATATACCACACATAGCCTAACTAATCGCGGTGTATAAGGAAGAGTAGCGATAAGTGAGCCGCTGAGCGGCCTTTATCAATGGCTATCGGCCGCCCCTTAATGGCAACTAACATCAATTGTTAGAAATCCCCCGCCCCGCCAATAAAAGCCATGACGGAAAACTAATAAGCGCTTGCGACACCTTCAGCAAAGCTTTCCTGAAGGATATTAGCCATAGCTTGGCAGGCAACCGACAAAGGGTAATTACGATGGGTAATCAGTCCGACTTGCTGGCGGATAATAGGTTTTAACAATGGTCGACAATGTGCGCCAAGTTCATGCATCTGCTTTTGGCAAAGTGACGGCACCACGCTCACCCCAAGACCGTTGGCGACCATCCGGCCAATAGTGGCCAATTGATGGGTTTCATACGCGGGTAAAATCGAAAGCCCTTGGCTGGCACACTCTCTGAATATCACTTTGCGAACAACAGACGGCGCTTGCAGGCTGATAAAGTCAAATTCAAGCAATTCTTCGGCACTCAGCTGGGTCTGTTTTAGCAAAGCGTGCTCGGGGGGAAGCACCGCTACAAAACAGTCATCAAACAGCGGTGTAAAGATTAGGTCTTCATTACCTAGGCGCTTGCCGTCGCCTGGGTCAAAACTGATGCCTAGCTCCACTCGCCCGCTGCGAACCATGGCCACAACCTCTTCAGCAATAACATCATTTAGGGTTATTTGGACCTCGGGGTAATTGTTTTTGAAGTTGCGAATGGCAATGGGTAACTGATTACTCGCAAAAGACGGCATAGCGGCAATGCTGATCTTTCCTTCCCGAAGTGCGAAACGTTTATGCAGATCATTCAAGGCGCCATCCCAATCGGCAAGCAGGCGCAGCGCCACGGGGTAAAAGCTCTCGCCTTCAGGTGTTAAGGCGAAGGTGCGCGTGGTACGAACCAGCAGCAGCCCCCCAACTGTGGACTCCAGCACTTGTATTGCGCTGCTCAAGGCTGGTTGTGACAGATGCAGAACAACGGCTGCTTCAGCAAAGCTGCGTGACTGCACTACTGCTACGAAGGCCCGAAGCTGCTTTAAGGTGACGTTAATGGTGATGACCTTTTGCCTATTTATTCAATAAATCTATTAATCTATAAAATATATCCATTTGATAAATATATAGAAGCACGCCATTGTTAGCAAGGTAGTGGGCGTACGCCCTTCATCAGAATGCTGGTTTCACGAGCGCTGAGCTCAGGAACCCAGCCTTTATCTAGGAGCGCGCGGCAATGGCTGGTTTTAATAAAATAGTGGGTAGTTATAGTGAGGCGATGGCTGGCCTAGAAGATGGCATGACCATCATCGCTGGCGGTTTTGGCCTTTGTGGCATTCCAGAAAACCTTATAAGCGAGATCAAGCGTAAAGGCTGCCGCGACCTCACGATTGTCTCTAACAACTGTGGTGTGGATGGGTTTGGCTTGGGCATACTGCTGGAAGACAAGCAAATCAAAAAAATGGTGTCGTCATACGTGGGCGAGAACAAACTTTTTGAGCAACAGCTATTGGCGGGCGAGCTCGAAGTTGAGCTAACCCCCCAAGGTACACTGGCCGAGAAAATGCGGGCCGGTGGTGCTGGCATTCCCGCCTTTTACACCGCTACCGGCTATGGCACACCCATTGGCGAAGGCAAAGAAGTTCGCGAATTTAATGGTCGCAACTATATCCTTGAAGAGGCCATTACTGGCGACTTTGCCATCGTCAAAGCGTGGAAAGCAGATTGCTATGGAAACTTAGTTTTTCGCCACACTGCGCAAAACTTCAACCCAATGGCCGCTACCGCAGGCAAAATTACCGTTGTAGAAGTTGAAGAGATCGTCGAATTAGGCGCGCTAGACCCTGCCCACATCCACACTCCAGGGATATATGTAGACCGCCTCATTCTAGGCAGCTTCGAAAAACGCATTGAACAACGCACCGTACGCAGCGCATAAGGAGAATCATCATGGCATTAACTCGCGAACAACTGGCGCAACGTGTGGCACGTGAATTACAAGACGGGTATTACGTAAATTTAGGCATTGGCATCCCAACCTTGGTTGCGAACTACGTACCCAAAGGCATTGAAGTGATGCTGCAGTCGGAAAATGGCTTACTGGGCATGGGCCCCTTTCCAACAGAAGATGAAATCGACGCCGATATGATTAATGCGGGCAAACAAACCGTCACCGCAGCCAAAGGCGCATCGATTTTCTCGTCAGCGGAATCCTTTGCCATGATTCGGGGCGGCCATGTGGATTTAACCGTATTGGGCGCGTTCGAGGTAGATGTTGCAGGCAACATCGCCAGTTGGATGATTCCAGGCAAGCTGATCAAGGGCATGGGTGGCGCGATGGACCTCGTCGCCGGCGCCGACAATATTATCGTCACCATGACTCACGCCAGCAAGCATGGCGAATCTAAGCTGTTAACCAAATGCAGCCTCCCTCTCACCGGCGCCGGCTGCATAAAAAAAGTGGTCACGGACTTAGCGTATATCGAAATTGCCGACAATAAATTTTGGCTAAAAGAACGTGCGCCCGGCGTTAGTGTCGACGATATTATCAGACTCACAGAGGGTGAACTCGTTGTACCAGACGTTGTACCTGAGATGACATTTTAAGCCGGATCACATTACCATCATTAATCACTCAACACCGGAGAAGCAATATGATTGCAGCCCCAGAACGTAAAGTCGTCATTGTTGACGCAGCTCGCACGGCAATAGGTAATTTCAATGGGGCACTGTCGGCCGTCCCCGCCCATGTCCTCGGTGCCACGGTAATAAAAGCGCTGCTTAGCCGCTCCGGTATTAGTGCCGAGCAGATTGACGAAGTGATTTTAGGTCAAGTGCTTACTGCCGGTGCGGGCCAGAATCCTGCTCGGCAAGCCGTTATTGCCGCTGGCCTTCCAGAAACCTGCCCAGCGATGACAATCAATAAGGTTTGCGGCAGTGGTTTAAAAGCCGTGCACCTTGCCGCGCAAGCGATTCTCTGCGGCGACGCCGATATCGTGATTGCCGGTGGCCAAGAAAATATGAGCCTATCGCCACATGTCTTGCCTAAATCCCGCGACGGCCAAAAAATGGGCAACTGGGTTTTGAAAGACAGCATGATCGAAGACGGTTTGTGGGACGCTTTCAACGATTATCACATGGGCGTTACCGCCGAAAATGTCGCTAAAAAATACGATATTAGCCGCGACCAACAAGATCAGTTTGCTGCCGCCTCCCAAGAAAAAGCGCAACAGGCAATCGCCAATAATAAATTTGACGACGAGATTGTGGCCGTCGAAATTCCCCAGCGCCGCGGCGACCCTATCCGCTTTACTGCGGATGAATTTCCGCGCAAAGGCACCACCGCTGAATCGCTAAGCAAGCTGCGTCCAGCATTTGAAAAAGACGGTAGCGTTACCGCCGGCAATGCCTCAGGCCTAAATGATGGCGCTGCGGCGCTACTGATCATGAGCGAGCAAAAAGCGCAGGAACTCGGACTAAGCCCCCTCGCAACTATTGCTGGTTATGCAAGCGCTGGTGTCGATCCTGCGATTATGGGCACTGGCCCCGTGCCCGCATCAAAAAAATGCCTCGCCAAAGCGGGCTGGGCTATTAGCGAGCTGGACCTCGTGGAGTCCAACGAAGCCTTCTCAGCACAATCCTTGGGGGTAAACTGCGAACTAGGATGGGATACCAGCATTATTAATGTTAATGGCGGCGCAATCGCGCTAGGTCACCCGATTGGCGCTTCTGGAGCAAGAGTTCTGGTTACCCTGCTCCATGAAATGAAACGCCGAGACGCCAAGAAAGGCTTGGCGACACTGTGTATTGGTGGCGGCCAAGGCGTAGCCATCGCGATTGAACGCTAAATTACAATTTGGCGTAAGTAAGCACTTCCCGTTTACTCTGAGCCCAAAGCTCAGGTGAAAAGAAGGGCTACACTACGCAGAAAACGTAAATCACCCTTGCCGCTATGGCATGGTGATTTACGTCTAAAATACCGGCAGCAGTTAACATCGCGCCATATTGAATGCTGTCGCTACTTAATTACCCCGAAATAAAATCAGGCCACATACTGGCAATGTATTCGAGGAATTGTTCGCTCAAGCCTTCTGCCAATAAATGCTCACGGCTCACCGGCGTGCGCTTGGGCATAAAGCTCGCATTATCGCGGAGTAAATGCGGATAGTTATGATGCAGCATGGCCGCCCGCCCAAGTAACGCAAAATCCAAGCCCTGCTCAAAGCAGTAGTAAACATCTTCAGGGCTATATACCTTGCCTGCCGCCCCCAACCGAATTTCGCCGCGATCGAGCTCGCAAAAATACGACAGCAAGCTACGCCCCTGGAAGGCAGCTTCTACGGGCTCTTTGAAAACATTCCACGCAGAGATGTCGAGAAAGTCGATTTCTTGCGCAGCAAACAATGCCTTTGCCGTACCCACCGCCTCTTCCAAAAGAATGCCGTGACGCTCGGGTGACAGCCGCACCCCAATTAAAAACTCCGCGCCACAACGCTTGCGGATACCGCTAATAATGTCGAACAACACCTTGCTGCGATTCTTCAAAGAACCGCCGTATTCATCGGTGCGGCGATTGAACTCTGCACTTAAAAATTGGCAAATAACATAGTTATGGGCCCCGTGGATTTCGATGCCGTCAAATCCCGCTTGCTTGGCGCGCTCTGCGCCGCGAATGAAGTCTTCAATTAAGCTCTGCACTTCACCATGACTCAGGCCTCTAGCGCCAAATTTCTCCGACGGTGAGGGTGCCACCGGCATATCACCGATCAACTCTCTGGGCGCACGAAACCCCGCGTGATGAAGCTGCACTACGGCAAGACTGCCCTGCGCCTTTATTTTTCCTGCCAATGTCGTCAGCCCCGGCAAATGCTCGTCACTAAAGATGCCAAGCTAGCCGGGAAAACCCTGCCCCAAGGGATTAACATGAGCAGCAGCCGTCATTGTTAAGCCGAAGCCTCCCTTGGCGCGCATTACCAGCCAATGAATTTCATGCTTGCTTAGGCGACCGTCCGCCTCGCTTTGAGTGTTCGTTAGCGGCGCCAACACCATCCTATTTGCCATCGCTTTACCGCAGGGGAAACTCAGTGCTTCAAACGCCTTTGTCATTCAATTCCTTCCTAATACTTAAGCAAAATCACATTATTCAAATACATGTCAGCAGACGTCTGCATGCGCGGCCACCAAAAACCACATCATACCGACTTACCGTGCCTGCGGGCGATATTCTCACCGCCAAAAAATTTACCTCAGGCGCTATCGCACACTATACTCAAAATAACGCAGGTCATCCCGCCAAGGGAGGCCCTATAGACGTCGAGAATGAAAGCTTGCGGCTCTACGCCACAACGAGTCTACTTCGCCCACGACGGTAAAATTCAAGAGAAAAGAGTAGTGCGTTAATGATATGGCTTACCCATCACACACTTGCCCGACGATTAATATCAATTTCCCTCGTCTTCTCTCTAGCGGCAATCCTCCTGGGCTTGGCACCGCTTTGGCTGCCGCTCTTTTGGGCATTAGGGCTCATGCTAAAAGCAGCCCATTCAAGCTTGCGCTGCCTTAGCTTTATTTGTCTATTCCTGCTTTGTGAAATAGTGGGGGTTTTAACTAGTGGGTGGCTATGGTTGCTACACGTGGTACTGCGCACGCCTCGACAGGCCTACCTACACGCGAATAGCACACTGCAATTTTGGTGGGCAGACACACTGCGCCGCGGTGCTGAAAAATTATTTCGACTGAATTTTGTTATTGAGAGTGAAAATGCCCTCGCGGGGCCTGCGGCTATTGTACTGCCTCGCCACACCAGCATTGGTGACACCATACTACCCGTCTCGTTTTATGCCAAAGCAAAGCAGCTAAGAGTGAGCTACGTGTTGAAGCGGGAGCTATTGCTAGACCCCTGTTTAGATATTGTCGGTAACCGCCTAGCCAATGTCTTTCTAAATCGCGTGGCCGAAGATATGGGGCCAGAGCTCGCTGAACTAGAAGCCCTCGCTGCCAGCGCCACCGACCAAGACAGCTTGGTTATTTATATGGAGGGCACTCGGTTTTCCAGCACAAAACGGCGCCGCGTTTTAAAATTGCTTGCTGACAAGGGCGATGACGAGGCACTGCATCGCGCGGAGGCCTGGCCTAACTTACTCCCCATAAGGCCAGCTGGCGCCCTGGCTTTAATGAAGGGCGCCCCAGACAAAGATCTTTTGTTTTTGGCTCACAGCGGGTTTGAGGGCTCGGCAAATTTCGCCAATCTTTTTAATGGCAGCTGGATGAACACCACTGTGCACCTGCGTTTTTGGCGAATTAAGGCAGCAGATATCCCCGCCGCCGAGCATGACCGCAGAGCATTGCTATTTAGTCAGTGGGATTTAATGCAGCAAGCCGTCGCAGAAATGCTTGCCGCAGAAAGTGATTAACAGGCGATAGCGCCGCCAAGAAGTCCGCTCGAGAAAACTAGCTGACCTTAGAAAACAACAAGTCCCATACCCCGTGACCCAATTGTTCACCCCGTTTTTCAAACTTGGTACTAGGGCGAAAATCAGGTTTAGGCGAATACTGCTGGGGGCCGGCGTCGTTTTGATAGCCTTGCGCAGCACTCATCACCGCCATCATATGCTCAGCATAGTTTTCCCAGTCAGTAGCGAGGTGAAGTACACCACCCATGTCTAATTTACTGCGCAACACCTGTACAAACTCAGCTTGAATTAAGCGTCGCTTTTGGTGACGCGCTTTATGCCAAGGATCCGGAAAATAAACTTGAATACGGCTGAGGCTATTGTCGGGAATACAGTGGGCGAGCACTTCAACCGCGTCATCGCAGTAAGCCCGCAAATTCACCAGCCCCGCTTGATCACTCAGGTACATTAGGCGACCAACACCAGGGGTATGCACCTCAATACCTACAAAGTTCAGCTCAGGCGCTTGGATTGCCATTTCGGCGAGGGAATCGCCCATACCAAAGCCAATCTCAAGCACCGTCGGTGCCTGACGACCAAATACCTCGGCAAAGTCCACGGGGCCGTTAGCGCGCTTTAAACCCAGCGTTTTAAAATTGATATCGTAGGCGCGTTTTTGACCGTCGGTCATCCGACCAGTGCGCAGTACAAAGCTTTTTATCCGACGACGCATCGGAGCCGCTTGTTCAGTCATTACATTGTTTTCCACGCTGAATAGGCCAAGCAGGCCCACGCTATTAAGAACATCAGACCACCAATGGGGGTTATGGCGCCAAGAATTTTAATTTCGGTGATCGCCAGCGCGTAGAGGCTACCGCTGAATACCAGCACACCGAGAAAGAACAAAACCGCCGCAATTCTCAGCGATAGGTGTTGCACACCACTGTGCATGAGCAAACCCACCACTAGCAGCGCCAAGCAATGATAGAAGTGGTATTGCACAGCGGTTTGATAGACTGCCATCATCTCAGCAGACAAACTTGCCTTAAGACCGTGGGCACCAAAGGCACCCAAAGCGACCGCGAAGAAGCCGAGTATTGCCGCCATAAAAAGCGCTAACGAAGCCATAGTGCCGTCCTGCCTGCATTTAAAGGCGCTATTGTACGGATGTAGACCGCGTTTCAAAAGCGTCATAGCTGGGCAAGGACTGAAACTGGCCGTAAATTAGGGCAAAAAACCGGAATTAATAAGAAATTAACACTGAAATACGAAAAAGCCCCGCTCTGCGGGGCTTTTAACGGTTTCGATACGGCAGTTATAGCGTTTAGGCATCCATCACCGCGCGTAGCTTTTTCATCGCCGCCTGTTCAAGCTGACGAATACGCTCAGCAGAGACACTGTAGCGAGCCGCCAAGTCATGCAAGGTAGCCTTATTGTCCGTCAGCCAGCGACTTTGAAGGATGTCGCGACTGCGCTCATCTAGGTCAGCCAAGGCTACACTCAGGTGCTGGTGATTGCTCTCTTCCTGATTGTCAGACTCTAATAACAGAGCCGGGTCAGCACTGCGATCTTCTAAATAATGCACGGGAGCAACCGGGCCACGCTCATCGTCGGTATCGGCGTCGAAACCAACATCAACTGAGCTTAGGCGACCTTCCATGCGGCGCACCTCTGCCACATCCACACCCAAGTCAGCGGCAACGGCGTTAACTTCGTCGTTACTGAGCCAAGAGAGCTCTTTCTTAGCACGACGCAGATTAAAGAACAGTTTGCGCTGAGCCTTGGTCGTGGCAATTTTAACAATGCGCCAGTTACGCAGCACGTATTCGTGAATTTCAGCTTTGATCCAATGCACGGCAAACGACACTAAGCGCACACCTTTTTCGGGGTCAAAGCGCTTAACGGCCTTCATGAGGCCAACATTACCCTCTTGAATCAGGTCCGCCTGAGGCAAACCGTAGCCGTTATAACTTTTAGCAATATGGACTACAAAGCGCAGATGGGACATAACCAACTGGCGGGCAGCTTCAACACTTTCATGGTAGAAGAGATCTTCGGCTAATTCACGTTCGCGTTCGGCGCTGAGCACCGGAATACGACCAACCGACTGAATATATGCAGAGAGATCGCCACCCGGTACAAGCTGTTGTATCGGCTGTAGATGGGTGCTCATTGCACTCCTCCTAAATACTTGGATAAAAAAACACTGGTGCTTATTAGAGTCCCAAACTAATCAAAGTTCAAGTCCCTGCGCTCAAAAGCTGATGATACGCAGGATAGCGCCCTAATTTTCACCAATACTAAGCCACCTAGTTCTTCACCACCTGCCATTGAAGTTGCTGCTAATCCAAGCCCGGTAAATGATGAGTTCCGCACTACATGCCATAACATGACTTACTAAAGTAAACACTTATTGCGGTTCGATCGCCCGCAATTCTCGCCCAACCACCAGCCAGGCCCCCAGCAATCCTAGGCTTCCAGCAAACAGCCATAACAATAAACTGTCGAGCACGCCCAAACCTAATAGCTGAAAATCACTTTGATACGACACCGACAATTCGGCAATTGGCGCCCGCAGCCATAACAGGCCACTTTGCACCAAGACCCACGCCGCCAGTCCGCCACTCAATCCATACCAAAAACCGGTGTACAGAAAGGGCCGACGTACAAAGGCATTGGTGCCGCCAACTAATTTTACGACCAAGATCTCACTGCGCCGACTTTCTATGGCTAATTTAATGGTATTGCCAATAATCAGCAATACACCTACCGCGAGCATCCCCGCCAGCGCGAGCGTTAGCCGACGCCCCAACTCGGTAATTTGATTTAAGCGCTGCAGCCACGCCATATCGAGCTTAGCGAGTTCAACTTCAGGCAACTTTGCCAAAGCTGCCTGAAGCTCAGTTACCGCAACCGCCGAGATATTGGCCTCGCGAGGAGTTACCACAACCAAGCCCGGCAGCGGGTTGCTGTCTAGTTGGTCAAGTACATCGCCAAAACCTGAACTGGCGCGAAATTCAACTAACGCGGCCTCCGGCGAGATATATTCGGCGCTCTGCACCCCGTCGCGGGTGGCAATGCTACGCCGCAGGTTTTCGGCCTGACTCGCTGTAACATTGGGCTTTAAAAACAAAGAGATGCGGGCAGCACCCTCCCAGCCACTGCTCACCGCCTCGATATTATTCAAACCAATATACAGGCTCGTCGGCAGCGCAAGTGCAATGGCAATGACCAAGCTGGTTAATAAGCTTGCCGCCGGACGACGTAATAGGCGCTGCAAGCTGTCCAGCGCAACTTGGCGATGATGGCTGCGGTAGCTGGCAAGACGATCACGCAAGCCGGTTTTGTGACGGCGCGCGCCCTTAACGTCTTTGCGGGCGGCGGGCGACTGCAATTGCCCCAAGCGCCGCTTATTAAGCTTATTCTGGGCCATTATCGGCCCCTCCTGCGGTAACGAGACGACCATTGCGCAGCGTGAGTAAGCGATAAGGCATTCGGGCAATCAACGCCAGGTCGTGGCTTGCAATTAATACCGTGACACCAACCTGCTTAAACTGCTCAAACAAATGCATAATTTCAGCTGAGAGCTGGGGATCAAGGTTACCGGTGGGCTCATCGGCCAGCAATAAGGCCGGTTTATTCACAACCGCCCGAGCAATACCCACCCGCTGCTGCTCGCCACCAGACAAGGTAACAGGATTTTTACGCTCTTTGTCGAGCAGGCCCACCTTGTCCAGCGCGGCGCGAACACGGCGGCCCACGTCACGATGGCCGTAGCCAGCAATAATCAGTGGTAACGCAACATTGTCGTATACGCTGCGATCAAATAATAATTGGTGGTTTTGGAATACCACGCCCACTTCCCGCCGCACTTCCGGAATATGACGCACCGCCAATTTTGATAAATTACGCCCGCCAACAATAACTTGTCCGGTGCTGGCGCGCTCCATCACCATAATTAGCTTCAGCAGAGTGCTTTTTCCGGCGCCACTATGGCCGGTTAAAAACCGCATTTCGCCACGGGGAATATGAAAACTAACATCGGTGAGTGCCTCATGACCGCCTTCGTAGCGTTTGCTGACTTGATCAAATTGAATCATTGCTGTTTTTGTGTCCAGCCAAATAAGGCGCCAACAAACTCTGAGGCGCGGAAGGGACGCAGGTCTAAAATACCTTCGCCTACCCCAATAAAGCGAATAGGTATGCCCAGCTGCTTGCTGATCGCAAACACAATACCGCCCTTGGCAGTACCGTCGAGCTTGGTCAAGGTCAGGCCGGTCACCCCGACTGCCTCCTGAAAATGCTTAGCTTGCGCTAAGGCATTTTGACCAGTTCCCGCATCTAGCACGAGCATGACTTCATGAGGCGCATCGGGATCGAGCTTCTTCAGCACACGCACCACCTTTTTCAGCTCCTCCATCAAATTGTCTTTATTGTGCAAACGGCCGGCGGTGTCCGCAATCAAAATATCGACTTTGCGCGACTTGGCAGCTTGCAGCGCATCGAATAACACCGAGGCGCTATCAGCGCCAGTGTGCTGGGCAATCACCGGCACCTCATTGCGCTCGCCCCACACCTGCAGTTGCTCTACTGCTGCCGCGCGGAAGGTATCTCCGGCCGCCAACATTACCGATCGACCACCGGCTTGAAATTGCTTGGCCAACTTACCAATCGTAGTGGTTTTACCCACACCGTTAACGCCAACCATAAGAATCACGTAAGGACCGGGGCCCTCGGGGATCACCAGTTCTTCCTCTGCCGCCGCCAGCAAGGTACTCAATTCTTCCTGCAGGGCAACGTAGAGCGTTTCAGGGTTATCCAATTCTTTACGAGAGACCCGCCGAGTAAGATTGCCAATAATCTCTTGGGTGGCATCCACGCCAACATCGGCCATAAGCAGATGGGTTTCAATCTCTTCGAGGAGTTCGTCGTCGATCTCTTTACGACCGAGGAAAAGATTGGCCATGCCCTCGCCTAACTGGGCGCCGGTCTTACTCAGTCCTTCGCGGAAACGCACCAGCAGTGAGGCCTGCTCTTCTGGCGTTAATTCTAGGTGTTGCCAAGGCGCGATTTCTTTATCGTCGATAAAGCCTTCCGCCGCCGCCAGCGCCGCTTGATCTTCTGCTGAGCCAACAAAAGACTCCTTAAAACGGGCGAATAAGCCCTTCTTGACTACGTCGGCGTCGGTCTCGGGCAGCTTTGAATTCTCTGTCATGCGAGTATTTATATTCCGGGTAAGGTTTACTGTGTAAATAAAAGCCGTATCCTACCATTTCTCTGAGTAACTGGCACCGGAAACACCATGCCCAAAACCCCTCGCAATTCAGGCCCCCAAACGACCACAAGCACCCGCCAACAAGGCAGCCTGAGAATCATCGGTGGCCAGTGGCGCAGCCGCAAGCTCGATTTTGAGGGCGCCGCTGGTCTGCGGCCGACCAGTGATCGTATACGCGAAACCCTGTTTAACTGGCTCAACCCCACTATTCACGGCGCCCGTTGCCTCGATTTATTTGCCGGCTCTGGGGCCTTGGGCCTGGAAGCGCTGTCGCGCTATGCCGCGCACTGCGATTTTGTCGACACCGACCGCAATAGCTGCCAGCAAATTCGCCAGCAGCTAGAGAATTTGCGCTGCCCCCACGCGACCGTGCACAGCAAAGAGGCCTTAGCGTTCCTGAATAAGAGCGCGCAAAGCTACAACATCATTTTCCTAGATCCGCCATTTCACTTGGATTTGCTCGCCCCCGTTATCGGCGCCTTAGCTAGTCATGCCCTTAAGCCCCACACCCAGATTTACATAGAAACCGCCAGCGACGAGGCACTACCCGCGCTACCCGCCAATTGGCAGATCGACAAAGAGAAAAAGGCAGGGCAGGTGGTTTACCGACTGATATCGGTTATGGAAGAACCGCCACTAGCTTGACGCGCTGGCAAAGCAAGTCGAGAATAGCCGAACTACCCCTACGCATTTGGCTGTAGCTACCTAGATGACACATAGGCGAACCAAGCATATTCAAATTATTTTGCTGTTACTGAGCTTACTGGCTCAGTCCTTTGCCTATGCCTATGCACCCTGCCCAGAACCGATGGATATGACTTCATCGTCTGCGCTAATGATGCCTGCCGATCACCGCAGCATGAACATGGTCCACGCCACGACAACACAAACACTAAGCGATACCAGTCACAACTGCTGCGACACCCAGCAAAGCGACTGCCCGAAAAGTAGCTGCGCCACCGCTGCACTACTGACTAACAGCAATGTAATTGGCATTCATTCAACATCTCTGACTCACGCCCAATTTAGCCTCCGGCACCCAAAACCCGCCCCACGCCCCAGCCTGTACCGCCCGCCCATATACAGCTAACACAGGACACTTGCGCCTATTTGTTGCGCTAACTTCTGTTAATCGACCAAGAGCACGGCAGCATCAACGCGTCTATATACCCGCCTTGGTTTATTGATTTAAAAGCTATGTTTATCGCGGAGCGATCATGACTATTTCTAAACTTAAAACCTATCTGTTTCTTTTTGTAATCGGTGCCTCAATAAGCACCTATAGCCACGGCGAAACTGCAGCTGCGACAACCCAGCTTGCACCTAGCACGGCATTATCAGTACACAAAAATCCCAACTGCGGCTGCTGTGGCGTCTGGATCGAGCATGCCCAGCAGCACGGTTTCACCACCACGGTTCAAAACCATGTAAACCTCAATATCCTAAAAGCGGAGCTTGGCATTCCCGTCGGGTTGCAAGCCTGCCACACCTCAGTCTCTAGCGACGGCTTTGTGTTTGAAGGCCATATCCCAGCTCGCTATATCACCCAGTTTTTAGCCGAAAAACCCAGCGGCGCCCGTGGCTTGATTGTCGCGAACATGCCCATGGGCAGCCCCGGTATGGACATGGGCCGCGGCTTTCAGCCCTACGACATTTTGCTGCTATTAGACAACGGCAACACCGAGGTTTACGCCACCATCAATAGCAAAGCGCAGCAGTAATGGGCAGCGCAAATCGACGTCGCCACCAAGTGGCGTTAGCTAGCCTGTGCCTGCTCATATCTGGCGCGGCGGTAGGCCTCAGCCTAGACCGCGCCATTCAGCTTGCCCAGGCCAACGATCCCTGGCAACAAGGCAGCCAGCTCAGGGAAAGTGCGCTGGCGGCCGAAGCAATTTCAGCATCTACCCTGCCCGACCCAATACTGAACTTTGGCGCCGCGAACTTACCGACCGACAGCTTCGATTTTCGACAGGAGGGCATGACGCAGGCCAGTATTGGTATTACTCAGCGGCTGCCGCGAGGTAATAGCCGCGAGCTCATGGGCAAGCAAAAGCGACAGCTAGGCCAGCAGCAAGCGATGCTACGCGCAGACCGCCAAGCCAAGGTGGTCGCTACCGTTAGCCAACTCTGGCTAGAGGGTTACCGCGCAGAGCAGAGCATGGCCTTAATTGAACGTACCCGCCCGCTCTTTGAACAATTGCTGACGCTGAGTCGCAGCAATTACGGCGCGGGGCTCGCCCGCGCCGGACAACAGGACATCATTGGCGCAGAACTCGCACTCAGCCGTCTGGATGATCGCGTACTCATGTTAAAACAACAGCGCGATAAGGCCCGTGATCAACTTGGCGAGTGGCTCGGCAGTGAAGTAATTACGGTGTTCAGCACCGGCACATCCCAGGGTATAAGCACTCGAGATATCAACGACCATCATGCAGCCTCCGCATTGCAGGCCCACCCGGCGATTCTGGCTATTGAACAAACAATTGCCGCCGCACAAAGCGACGTCGCCCTGCGCCAAGCGCAGTACAAGGCTGAGTGGGCCGTAAATGCGAAGTATGCACACCGAGCAGAAGACCCTCTGGGCAATGATCGCGCCGATTTATTTTCTGTCGGAGTGAGTGTCGACCTACCCCTGTTTACCGCCAAGCGCCAAGATCAAAACCTGAGCGCTACCCAAGCTCGCGCCGAGGCCAGCCGTACCGACAAGGCCTTGCTCCTACGCAAAATGATGGCCAGTTTAAAAGCTCAGTTCAACCGGCTTCAAGGCATTGACGAACGCCTAACACTTTATAGCAGCCGCTTATTACCCAAGGCCAACGAGCAAGTCCGCACCAGCCTCAATGCCTACCAAAATGATAAAGGTGATTTTAGGGAAGTAATACAAGCCCAGATTTACGCACTCAACGCCGACATTGACGCGCTCAACCTCAGCATCGACCGCAAGAAAACCAGAGCGACCATCGACTATCTACTCACCGGAGAACGCCATGAGTAGCAGTAAAAATATTTTGATTATCTCGGTCTGCAGCGGCCTTTTACTCGGTGCATTATTGGGCGTATATATTATTGCGCCGCAAACCACACCGCCAATAACAGGCAGTACGGAAAGCGACGCCCCGCCCGAACCACTGTACTGGGTCGCGCCCATGGACCCCGACTTTCGCCGCCCCGGCCCCGGTAAGTCGCCAATGGGTATGGACTTACTACCGGTCTACGCCGACAGCAGCGCCAACAACAGCAGCCCCGGCACCGTTAGCATTTCAGCTGATATTGTTAATAATTTAGGGGTGCGAACTGCACAAGCTCGCTACGGAAAATTCACCCAAACCATCAGGGCACCTGCAACTATTCAGTTTAATGAAGATCAACTTCAGCGTGTTCAGCCAAGGGTCGAGGGCTGGGTTCAAAAACTCTACGCCCACGCCGAGGGTGACGCTGTCACCGCAGGAACACCACTTTATACACTTTACTCACCAGCACTGGTCACCGCCCAGGAAGAGTTCCTGCTGGCACTAAAGCGCAACAATCACGAACTCATCATGGGCGCCGAACAACGCTTAATTAGCTTAGAGATAGACCCTTCAATTATTCAAAAAATTAAGGAAACTCGCACAGCCCTGCGCAGCATTACTATCTTGGCGCCGCGCACCGGCGTGCTCAGCGAACTCAATATTCGCGAAGGCGATTACGTTATGCCCGGCAAGGCCATTGCCACCATCGCCACCTTGGATTCAATGTGGGTGATAGCCGACATTATTGGCGGCCAAGGCAGCAGCGTTACCATTGGCGACCATGCCAGCGTGAGCATTGACGGTATTCCCAATCGCACTTGGTCTGCCACCGTAGATTATATCTATCCAACGCTGGACGAGATTAATCGTAGCCAACGACTTCGCCTAAAGCTCGACAACAATGAGCGCATACTCAAACCCAATATGTTTGCCCACGTTAATTTAACGCAAAAGGCTAAAACCAACAGCGTTATCATCCCCAAAGAAGCTGTAATTCGTAGCGAAAGCCAAGACCGCGTGATACTCGCTTTAGGCAGTGGCCGCTTCAAAGCCATCGCCGTCAGTGCAGGACAATTCAATAACCGCGAGGCCGAAATCATTCACGGTGTCGAGGCCGACGACGAGGTGGTTGTTTCTGCGCAATTTTTATTAGATTCGGAATCCAGCAAGGATTCTGATTTTATACGCATGAATCACAGCAGCGCGCCTTCGACTAAGGTTGCACCATGATTAGCCGCATTATTTACTGGTCGGTAGCGAATCGCTTTTTCATCCTACTCGCCACCGCAGTTTTAGTTGGTGCAGGTCTTTACGCCGTTAAAACCACCCCAGTCGACGCTATTCCCGACCTATCTGATGTTCAGGTCATCATTAAAACCAGCTACCCAGGCCAAGCCCCGCAAGTGGTCGAAGATCAAGTCACTTACCCCCTCTCCAGCGCTATGCTCGCGGTACCCGGCGCGGTGACCGTGCGGGGCTTTTCCTTTTTTGGCGATTCCTATGTCTATATTATTTTTGATGAGGACACCGACCCCTATTGGGCACGCAGCCGGGTACTCGAATACCTAAGCCAAGTCAGCCCAAACTTACCCGCCACCGCGAGGCCGCAACTCGGACCCGACGCCACCGGTGTTGGCTGGGTCTATCTTTACGCATTGACCGACCCGACTGGCCAGCACGATATCAGTCAGCTGCGCAGCCTGCAGGATTGGTTTTTAAAATACGAATTACAAACTGTAGCCGGGGTCTCTGAGGTCGCCACGATTGGGGGCATGGTTAAGCAGTATCAGGTAGAAGTAGACCCGCATAAATTACGCGCCTACAACATCCCCCTCGCCCATATTCAAATGGCGATTCAGCGCGGCAATCAAGAAGTCGGCGCCTCAGTGATCGAAATGAGCGAGGCCGAGTATATTATTCGCGCCAGCGGTTATATCCGCAGTGTCGACGACCTCGGCAATATTCCACTAGGCCAATCTGTAAACGGCTCGCCGCTGCTACTCAAGCATGTTGCCAACATACACCTTGGCCCGCGAATGCGCAGGGGCATTGCCGAACTCAATGGCGAGGGGGAAACCGTCGGTGGCGTAATAGTCATGCGCTTCGGCGAAAATGCCCAGAAAACCATCGCTGGGGTAAAGGCCAAGCTTGAGACATTAAAAAGTGGCCTGCCAGCCGGTGTAGAAATCGTTACCGTGCATGACCGGTCGGCCCTCATCGAGCGCTCGGTGAAAAACTTGACCCACAAGCTGCTTGAAGAATTAATCATGGTCGCCGTGATCTGCATAGTATTTTTAATGCATGTGCGTTCAGCATTAGTGGCCATCATCAGCTTGCCTGTGGCTATTTTAGCCGCCTTTATCGTGATGAAAGTGCAGGGAATCAACGCCAACATCATGTCCTTGGGGGGGATTGCCATTGCCATTGGCGCGATGATTGACGGTGCCATTGTCATGATCGAAAACATGCATAAGCATATTCAAGATACCCCCCTCACCCCAGTAAATCGCTGGCAGATTGTAAGCCAATCCGCCTCAGAAGTTGGTCCAGCGCTTTTCTTTAGCCTGCTAATTATTACGGTGAGCTTTGTACCGGTGTTTACCCTAGAGGCCCAGGAAGGCCGAATGTTCTCGCCACTGGCCTACACCAAAACCTATGCAATGGCCGCGTCGGCAATCCTGGCGATTACCTTGGTGCCGGTGTTAATGGGCTATTTTATTCGCGGCAAGATTTTAGCCGAAAATAAGAACCCTATTAACCGCGCGTTAATCGCCGGTTATATTCCAGTGTTGCGCCAAGTACTACGACACCCCAAGAAGACCCTGAGCGTTGCATTCATTACCTGCGCGATTAGCCTATGGCCCATTAGCCAGATTGGCAGCGAATTTATGCCGTCCCTCGACGAGGGCGACCTGATGTATATGCCCACCACCTACCCCGGCATTTCTATCGGTAAGGCGCGGGAGCTGCTACAGCAAACCGACAAGCTCATTCGCACGGTACCCGAAGTGAAAACCGTGTTCGGCAAAATTGGCCGCGCCGACACCGCAACCGATCCCGCCCCGCTCACCATGATAGAAACCTATATTCAGTTTCATCCCCAGAGTGAGTGGCGGCCGGGCTTAAGCAAAGACGACTTACGCGCCGAACTCGATCGGGTAGTTCAGCTACCCGGCGTAACGAACAATTGGGTTATGCCAATAAAAACCCGTATTAATATGTTGGCCACCGGCATTAAGACCCCAGTCGGGGTTAAAGTTTCTGGGCCAGATTTACAAACTATTCAGGATATTGGTCAGCGCCTTGAAACCTTACTGCAAGACCTACCAGGCACCACCTCGGTGTATTCCGAAAGAGTCGCCGGAGGCCGCTATCTGAGCATCGATATCCAGCGCGAACAGGCCGCTCGTTACGGATTAAATATTGCCGATATCCAACAGATTATCAGCACCGCCATTGGCGGTATGAATATTGGCCAAACCGTGGAGGGCCGAGAACGCTACCCCATTAATTTACGCTACCCCCAAGCGTACCGAGACTCTCCCGAGCAAATAGCCCTGCTCCCCATCATCACCCCAGGTGGCCAATACATTGCCCTTGGTGACGTCGCGACTATTGCAATCGAAAACGGACCACCCGGCATTAAAAGTGAAAATGCGCGTATCAATGGCTGGACCTATATCGACGTAAACAATGTGGATGTTGGCAGCTATGTCGCCAGTGCCCAGCAGCGGCTTAAAGATCAATTGGTGCTACCAGCGGGCTATGCACTGACTTGGGCTGGCCAATACGAATACATGGCGCGCGCCAAAGCGAAACTCAGTTATGTAGCGCCACTGACCTTGGCCATTATCATAATACTGCTGTACCTCAATTTCCGAAGGATGACCGAGGTCGCAATTATTCTGGCAAGTCTGCCGTTGGCCTTGGTTGGCAGTGTGTGGCTAATGTACTTATTGGGCTATAACTTTTCGGTCGCCAGCGGTGTCGGCTTTATCGCCCTTGCTGGCGTTGCCATAGAAATTGGTGTGCTGATGCTGGTGTATTTAAATCAAGCATGGCAAGGCTCAGCCAGCGCAGGTATCAATGATGAGGACTTAAGATCCCTGATTATTCGTGGCGCCGGTCTGCGCGTTAGACCTATCATAATGACCGCAGGCGCCACTATCGCGGGTCTACTACCGATTTTGTCGAGCAGCGGCACCGGTTCCGAGGTTATGAGTCGGCTGGCGGCGCCGATGGTCGGCGGCATGATTAGCGCGGTGATATTAACCCTGCTGGTGATACCCGCCATTTATTATTTGTGGCGAAAGTCAGCTTAAAATTAACGTGGGGCAAACCGCTAAGGTAATTTGCTAACCGTAACGTCGACTTCGCCTTCGCAGCTGTTGTTCTGGAGAATTAACAGGCTTGCGTTAGCCGCTGAGATTACTGTCGCACCACTGACTTCTATTTTATAGCCATTAGGATAATGGAGCTTGGGCACGTAAATTTCGGTGTCGGCATTGGCTGGGCGAATTTGGTAGCGATAATGAAAATCAGCGCTGATGGTATTAAAGGACAACTCCAGAGGAATACCCGCTGTCGCCTGAGGGTAGCCACGCTCTAATTCTTTAAGTTTATCGCGCTTTGCCGTACTCAGATCTCGGTCATCGGTAAACAAACCCTGGGCGCCGCTTTCCTGTGATTGGGTAGTAGGATCATTCCAATTCTTGTAAGCCCAATATTGCCATCCGGTTAAATGGCTGTCGGCCAAATTCGCCACCCTATTTAAGAGCACTGGATCATCGCTCGCACCAAACTCGGTCACCAGTTCCACCGCGCCAATTCTTTCACTTGTGATTCGCGCCTGTTCAAAGACCTTGGCCTCGAAGTCTTCACAGGTATCGGGCAGCAGATCTGGAATAGGTAGACCGAGATCCGCAGCCTGCAAAAATGCGGTCAAAGGGCAGTAATTATGAACCGAATACCCGAGCTGAGACTCCCCCGCAATTGGTGTAAAACCGGTCGGTGTGCCAGTGCCACCCGCCAACAACTGCGGTTCAATCCACACCATATTTTTGCTGTCAACACCGCGAATAGCAGAGATCGCCTGCTCAAAAAACGGTTGAATTTCGCGATCAGATGCTGGGCAACCCAGCTCCGGCACAATACAACTCGCCCACTCTAAGCCGGCCCAAGGTTCGTTCAGCAAGTCGTAACCCATCGAATATTTTTGCTCGCCCCATTTACTGGCCACCGCCTGCCAGGCTGCACTAAATCCCTGCCAAATCTGGCCTTGCTCGGACCATAAATTATCGAAAGCTTCCGAGACCTGAGGCGTGAAATAATTAAAGGGGAAGCCTAATGCGGGCGAGCCCAAAACTGTGGTTGTTAGACCACTGGGAATGCCCCACTCTGGGACACCTTCGCCCTGATATAGCTCACCGAGCATATCCTGATGAAAATCGAAAAGTATCCAAATACCCCGCTCAGCAAGCAACTGCACAACGCGATCCCACGCCGTGAGATAGCTTTGATCGATTTGCCCCGGCGCATCGGGCGAGACACCAATCCACAAAGTACCAATACGCGCGGTATTAAAACCATGTTCCACAAGCCAGTCAGCATCAGCGGCAGTAAAACCGTCAAGACTATTTGGCGGGAAATACGGCGTCAGCTTCCAAACGAGGTTTACGCCGTGACTAATAACCACTCGATTGTAGTGATCGACCAACCAACGGCCGTCACGCTGCAAACGCGGCACAGCATCTGGACTTTGCGCTGGCGCCGCGCAGGCATTGCTATTATCACTCACTGGTATCGGCGCAGACCGGCCATTGCTCTTGCAGCTCGGCAGGACTGCCGCAAGTATAAGCACCGTGATGAGTACGAAAAACAATCGCGCTTTATTATTCATGCATGCAATCCATTTGCCCGCGATAGCCCCGACGTGGCAGGGGCTGATTTAATATACTGATATTACATACACCCAGCGCACGTTGACGCGGTACAGTTCACACTAAATCGGCACGCTGACGATAAAGATTCATTACAAATACCGGCAACGCCAGCAGCGGCAGTGTGCCGGGAATATAGAAGCCATAAACCACGAGTGCCTCTAGGGCCGTTTCTGGCGTAACAAGTCGCCTACCAATAAACAAGGCATTGATTATCGGCCCAATAATATTCGCATAACAGCCCAAGACTAAGACGATTCGGGCCACGTCAATGAGCGCGCCGCGCAAATTGAGACGCAGCCAAATACCGGCCACGGCCAAGACTAGCAAGCCATTGATGATCCCTTCCATATGGGCAAATCGCCACGCGCCGTAGCTTGAATCGCTAGTGTCCACCGTGGCAGCAGCGTAGGCAAAACCGATGCCCGACAGCAAACCTAGAAATAGAATAATAAAACCGTGCATTGCCAAACGACGCTGCTGATCCTGCGCCAAAGGTGAGTCCAACATAGTCGATCCCTTGTTCAATCAGTTGTAAGTGAGCAGATAAATACAGGAATATCGCGATCAGTCCGAGCTTGATACTGGTCAAAATCGGGATATAAACTCAGCAGATGGGGCCACAGTTTACGCTTTTCCTCTGCGCTGGCCTGACGCGCGAGATAATGCTGGGTCGTGCCGCCAACCATAATATCGATCTTGGGGTTAGCGGCGATATTGAAATACCACAGCGGGTGTTTCTCCATTCCGCCTTGCGAGGCAACCAGCAGTTTTTTGTCATCCCAAGGGAGGTGGATCAAGGCTATTTCCCGACGTTCGCCGGATCGCTTACCCGTCATGCCAACGATACAAATTGGAAAGCCACCGGGGAAATGCTTCATTAAGCGACCGCTACTTGTCTTGTATACCCAGACATTAAAGCGGGTGAAATACTTCATCACGCGCTGGACAGTAGCCTGCCATTTAACTGGGATAGCGTCGATTTCGTCGCGACGGGTTTTGACGTAATCAAATTTGTTCGTCATTTTATTATTCTCAATCTTGAGTTTGGCACTGCCCACACCAATCTACCACTTAAGGACCCAGCTGCCAGTTGCAAAAAAGGCCATGCGCTAGTGCATTTTCTCACTAGCTACACGGCCTTAATGTTTCGGACAAAGCTTACAACTGTTAACCGATCCAGTTTGGCTTACGACGTAGATCCAATGTATGAGGGTACTCCCCGGGCGCTTCCTCCGGCGGCGGCGCCAAGGGGCGCGGCGGCTCAGTAAAGAACTCCCGCACTGCGTCCAAATCCGGTCGTGGCGTATAGGGACCGGGGGTATGCTCTAGCGTGCCAAACCGATTACCACGCCGAGCCTCCGCTTCCATTGCATTCACGGGGAAGGTCTCGTAGCTACGCCCGCCGGGGTGAGATACGTGGTAGCTACAGCCACCCATGGAACGCCCAGTCCAGGTATCGATTAGATCGAATATAAGCGGCGTGTGAACCCCAATGGTAGGGTGTAAGGCGGATGGCGGCGCCCACGCGCGGTAGCGCACGCCGGCAACATATTCACCGTGCGTGGCGGTATTGCGCAGCGGCACGCGCCGTCCGTTACAGGCAAGTATATAGCGGCCATCGGTTAGCCCAGTGACCTTCACCTGCAAACGCTCCACCGATGAATCCACATAGCGAGCGGTACCGAAGCTACCCACTTCCTCCCCCAGCACATTCCACGGCTCAACCGCCCAGCGCAGTTCAATTTCAATCTCGTCGAGCTTTACTCGGCCATAATGCGGAAAGCGAAACTCCTCAAAGGGTAATAGCCATTCCGCCTTGAACGGGTAGCCATGTTCCTGCAAGTCGGTGACGACTTCGTTCATGTCCTGCCACAAATAATGCGGCATCATGAACTTATCGTGCAATGCCGTACCCCAGCGCACCAGTGGCTTTTTATAAGGTTCAGCCCAAAATCGTGCGACCAAGGTGCGAATCAATAGTGCCTGAACAAGCGCCATGCGGCTGTGGGGAGGCATTTCAAATCCGCGAAACTCTAACAAACCCAAACGGCCGGTAGCGCTATTTGGCGCATACAGTTTATCGATACAGAATTCAGCGCGATGGGTGTTGCCGGTGATATCAATCAGCAAGTTCCGCATTAGCCGGTCAACCAGCCAAGGCTGATCCGCCAATCCTTCGGGCATTTGCTGAAAGGCTATCTCCATCTCGTAGAGCATTTCGTCCCGCCCTTCATCGACGCGGGGCGCCTGACTGGTTGGGCCAACAAACGCGCCAGAAAATATATACGACAAGCTTGGATGGTGCTGCCAAAACGTGACCAAACTGCGCAGTAAATCCGGGCGGCGAAGCACCGGGCTATCGGCCGGAGTGGCGCCGCCAAGGGTGATATGGTTGCCGCCGCCGGTACCCGTATGACGACCATCAAGCATGAACTTTTCGGCGCCCAAGCGACATTCTCGCGCGGCAGCGTAAAGCTCTGTTGTGTTTGCAACGAGCTCCTGCCAATTCGATGTCGGGTGTACATTCACTTCGATAACGCCAGGGTCAGGCGTGACCAGTAACTTTTGGATACGTGGATCACGAGGTGGTTCATAGCCCTCAATGATGACCGGCACAGCCAGCTCATCGGCTGTTTCTTCAATAGCCGCTACCAGTTCAATATAGTGTTCTAAACTGTGTAAGGGCGGCATAAAGATATGGACTTTGCCGCCCCGCGCCTCAATACACATCGCAGTGCGAACCAGTGGCAAACTGTCGTCGACTGCGTCAGCAATAGCCCTACTCGCACCTTGTAATTGCTGGGGGGTAGGCGGGTTCGATTCCAACGGAAAATGAATATCCTCCCGAGCCTGTAAATTACCACGAGGATCGAAGGGGTCGCGATCAGCTGGTATATCTGGTGCTGTTGATTCAGGTAGATCCCCTAACGGCAGGCGTAAGCCCATTGGCGAATCACCCGGTGTAAGGATAAGGCGCTCACGTTTTACATTCCAAATACTACTCGTCCATTCACCACTGGCGGGATCGCAAGCCAAAGGCACTATATAGCCGCTAGGGTCTTTAAAACCCTGTTCTAATAGCCTAGCCAAACGGCGGCGACCTAAATCGTCACTAATTTTGGCGGCGAGAATATCAATGTTTTTAGGAATCTTTTGTTCTTGTAAAAGATAGTGCAGAGCATCTTCGTACGCGGGCTGCACATAGTCCTTGGGCAAGCTCAATAATCCAGCCAATTTAACGGCAAATTTTTCCGCGTTTTTAACCGTGTGGCCATAATCCTGATCAACCCGCGCTAATAATTCAGGCTTAGTCCAAAGCGCCTCACCATCTTTACGCCAAAATAGACCCAGCGCCCAGCGCGGTACTTCTTCACCGGGATACCACTTGCCTTGGCCGTAATGCAATAAGCCCATGGGCGCAAAATGATTGCGCAATTTCAATAATAATGTCTTCGCCAAACGCAGCTTATCGGCGCCAAGGGCGTCAATATTCCACTGCGCGGATTCCATATCGTCTACCGACACAAAGGTCGGCTCGCCCCCCATTGTTAGGCGAACATCCTTTGCCACCAGATCGCGATCAACCGCATCCCCTAACAAAAGAATATCCGCCCATTGGGCATCGCTATAGGGCTTGGTGACCCGCGGATCTTCATGGGCACGCTCTACTTCATTGGAGTAGTCGAACTCTACTTCACACTCATCGGTGTAGCCTTCGATAGGCGCGGCTGAGACTGGGTCTGGCGTGCACGCCAGCGGGATATGACCTTCGCTGGCAAACAGGCCTGAAGTAGGATCTAGCCCTATCCACCCTGCGCCAGGAATATACACCTCGCACCAGGCATGCAGATCGGTAAAATCCGTCTCTGGGCCACTGGGGCCATCCAGGGATTTCTCGTCAGAGCTCAGCTGCACTAAATAGCCAGACGCAAAACGTGCAGCTAAACCTAAGTGACGGAAAATTTGTACCAACAGCCATGCCGAGTCGCGACATGAACCCTTGGCAAGGCTTAGCGTTTCTTCTGGTGTTTGCACCCCTGGCTCAAAGCGTATGCAATATTCTATTTTCTTTTCGAGTATCTGATTCACTTCAACCAAAAAGTCGTTCATTCTCCGTGGCGCTTTAGAGATCGACCTCACGAGCTTATTAAAAATTTTCCCTTGTTTTTCTTTTTCCAAATAGGGAGCAAGCTCCTTTTTAAGCTGCTTCTTATAGTAAAAAGGGAAGTTTTCAGCGTATTCTTCAAGAAAAAAGTCAAAGGGATTTATCACCGTCATGTCGGCGATAACTTCTACCTCAATAGAAAACTTATCGGTTTTCTCAGGAAACACCAAGCGGCCAAGGTAATTCCCGAAGGCATCTTGTTGCCAATTTAAAAAATGCGTCTCCGGAACGACCTTCATACTATAGCTGTGGATTGGGGTGCGACTATGTGGCGCTGGCCGAAGGCGAATGATGTGAGGCGACAAGTTAACCAAACGATCAAACTTGTAATAGGTTTTGTGGTGAATTGCCACGCGAATTGTCATTACATCTCCTGCGGAAACCGCATTTCAATCAATGTTGATTGATCATTAATTAGCCAAGCAATTGCCCGTTATAGCGCCTTGTCATAAAGAAGCAGTGGACCCAGCAAAATATACGCCTACCCTATGCAATAGCTACTGCATTAGTGTGACACCACCCATTTCTTTACAACGTCGACACGTTGAAACAAGCATATTTCGCGCCACATTCTATACAAAGCCTTTTAATGGGCTTTTCAAAAACAACGAACGGCGTGAATATTAACCAAAGCTGGGCTAATGGGAGAAGTAAACGTCCAGCTTAATGGTAAAGCTCGCCTCAGCGTTCCATCCATCCGCTTTTGGAAAAAAGACTTCTGGGCTCGCTGTTACAAACACCCACTCCTCATAAAGTTTGTAGGTGTAACTGGTGCCAACGAAATAGGCCGTCAATTGAGCTTGAAACTCATTTGAAAAAACCAAGCCCGCGCGGTACTCCATGGCAGTCCGATCCGAAAGCCCTTGCGTTAAGGAGTAGACATGCACATTCTGGAAAAAGTCATACTGATCTTCGTACTCAAGCACCGTCCAGTAGCGCAAGCCCATGCGTTCACCTAAAGGTCTCGTCAGCTCAAACTCTGAGGTTTCACCCCAGCCTCGATCACTGAAATACCATACTTCCTGCAAAAACTCAGGCGTCCATTCGCCCCATTTTTCAAAGGGTCGGCGTAAACGATAACGACCAAAACCAACCAGTGGCGCGCGCAGTTTGACACCGACACGAGCGGATCGTTTCCATTTATGCCACTCACTATCAGGGCTAATCTCGATGCCCGAGACAGACTCTTTGCGGTTAAAACGCTCGCCGGTGGAATTGCTCCGCACCCGCTCTTCTAGCGAGTTTTCACTCGCCTCGTCGCTGCTAAAGAACAGCTTCATTTTGCGCTGGGTATTGGGTAAATCAAACTTTGCCTTCACCCTTACGTCAGTCTGAATTTCGCCGCGCTCCTCCCAGGTTTGCTTAAACTGGAGTTTCACGTAGCTTTCATTCTTATAATCGGGAGGGGCGTCCTCTTTACTGAAGTAACGGTCGACGCCTTCGGCAAAATCGACCCAAGACTCCGACCATTCATCACGGGTCTCTTCAGCGCTTAAAAGCGATCGGGTAATGAAACTCGGCGGAGGCGTATCAGCATCGAGGGAGCGAGCTAAGACAGGGGGAACATAAAGCAAGACGACAGCACAGCACAGCATCACTATGTATCTGCACTGCCGGCAAAAACTCAAACCCATGACTGCTACCAACTTCATTGATGTCTAAAGACTATAGAAAGGGCGGCTGTTAACGTCCACTAAACAGTGCAAAATACACAAACAAAAAAGGCACCCGCAGGTGCCTTTTCTCGGAACATCAACTCTAGATCAACCGTCTTTCAACGCTTCTTGACGCTCTAGCTCTTTTGCCATGAACTGCATCCACTGCTTAGCGTAGTCCTTGGATTTCTCGCTTTTCGCTGCTTCTTTAAAGGCCTTTTTAGCACCTTCGTATTCCTGCAGGTTAAAACGAGCCATACCGAGCACGAGGTAAGCGGTATCTGGACGCTTGAGATCACCCTTTTTAAATGCGTTTTCAATCGCCTTCTCGGCTTTATCAAACTCATCATTATCGAGGTAAATATTCCCTAAACGTGACCACAACTCACCCTTATCAGACTTGGCAGCCGCTTTTTCCATTTCTGGAATCGCGCGCTTTAACTCCTGAGCCTGACGCCAAGCGTTACCCAGCAACTCCAAATTCTTAGACGTAGCGGGGATATCGCCTTTCTTAATCCCTTTATCCAGAACCTTAGCTGCTTTATAGGGCACTTCCTGAGACAGGAAGAGATACGCCATATTAATTAGCTCTTTGTCATTATCCAGAACACCTTCGGTGTAAGCCGTCTCCATTGCTGCAGTCGACTTGCTCTCCATTTTCAACTCGTTATACATCGCTGAAAGCTGAAGCCAATAGGCCTTCTTCTGGTAGTGCTTCAGCGTTTCTTCAAGAATCGCAGTTACACGTTTAATGTCGTTCTTTTCATAGTACAAATAGCGCTGCAAACCCCACCATTGCTCTTTAGGAACTTTGCCGCGACTGGTGTAATCATTGATAGCAACTTCAATGTACTTCAGCGCTTTATCTAAGTCCTTAAGCTGGTAGTAACCCTGCGACAGTAAGGCATAAGCACCAGCGCCCGGATCTTCTTGCATCTCTTGCTTTGCTTTAAACCATTCCTGAAGAGTTTTTACCCCGTTGCGGTAATCCTCTTTTACGAAGTAAAGCTGGGCAATGGTGTACTTGGTATTTAACTCCATCGCCTCCGGAATATCCGGCTGCTTAACCACGTTGCGGTATGCATCCAAAGCCAAATTGTACTTTTCTTGCGTAAAGTAAATAAACGCGTACATATTGTAGAGATTGGCAAGCTCATAGCTATTGAGTGAATTTCGCCCTTCTTTATCGCGAAGTTCATTCAATAAGTTAATCGCCTGACTGTATTTTTTCTCGTCCGCAGCCATCTGCGCTTCATTTAATTTTTCATAAATTTTAGCGCGGATTGCTGGTGTTCTACGTGTGCTACGCTTGGGCTTCTCTGATCTGTCGGCGGCGTGGGCGACACCCACGCTAAGCTCACCTACCAGCGGCTGCACGGCGGTGCTTACCACCGGCAGAGCAAGAACAGTGGCAACACCTAAGACCAGGGAGCAACCCAGCTTGACCAACACCGGACGCATCGCTTTAGTGCTCGAGTGATAATCAGACATTATTTTTCCAACTCATAAGTGAACCGGTTTTGAATGCCCGGCACCTCAATAGGCTCGCCGTCGGACACACGCGGTTTGTACTTAAACTTTTCTGCGGCTTTTACAGAAGCTCGCTCAAAATAGCCGGACGGCTCACAATCGACTGCCACGATATCACGGGTAGTACCCGCTTTTGTCACCGTGTATTCGACCGTACAATAACCCGTTACACCTCGACTCTGCGCACGACGTGGATATATTGGTGCAACTTTGACGATTGGCAAATATTCACCATCAGAGGCGGAAAGCCCCCCGGCGGTATTTGTCAAATCGACACTCTGAGCTGGCGTCATATTGACAACATCCATATTCGGATTGATGTCTTCCATCTCAGGCTGCTCCATATCCGGCGGTGGCTCATCTGGCTCCTTCGGCTTATCGGGCTTGCTGTCCTTCATTGTCTCAATTTTGGTGTCGGGCATTTGGATATCGGCCAGCTTTGTCCGCGGCTTTTCATCCAGCGATTTATCAGCCATCTCGATAAGCGACGGCATTATGATGAACAGCGCTGCTGTCACCATAAATGCCAATACCGCACCATATAAAAGTCGAATATTCATATTGATCAGCTGTCTTCAGTGGCCAATGAAACATCGTATACACCAGCCGATCGGCTCGCGTCGATAACCGCAGTAACCGTCTCGGTATTCGAGGCTTTATCAGCCTGAATAACCACGGCACCTTTTGGATTTTCGGCGTGCATCCGCTCAACAACAGAGCGAACTGCGCGCTTATCTACCCGGCGCTTATCAATCCAGATTTCATTAGTTGCTGTTACCGCAATCAGGATATTAACATTCTCTTTTTTACTTGATGTTGATGCGTCTGGTCGGTTCACCTCAACGCCAGCTTCCTTAATAAAGGATGCTGTTACAATAAAGAAGATCAACATGATAAACACAACGTCGAGCATCGGCGTTAAGTCTATTTCAGAGGGATTATCCTCTTGTCCGCCTCTTTTATTCCTTCTCATGTTAGCTCTCTTAGTGATCTGTTGTCAGATGGTCTTCCAAAAGCTCGCTCTCACGCTCTGCAATACTTTTAACATAGGTATTGATAAAAACGCCTGACAAAGCCGCAACCATACCCGCCATTGTCGGGATTGTTGCTTTTGAAACACCGCCGGCCATCGATTTAGCATCGCCGCCACCCGTTACCGCCATGATATTAAACACTTCAATCATACCGGTAACAGTACCCAACAACCCTAACAGTGGGCACAGTGCCACCATTGTCTGGATCATTGGCAAACTCGCATTAATCTTAATTGATACTTCAGATATCAATTTTTCGCGAATTCGCTTGGCATTCCAGGATTTACGCTCTGTGCGATTCTCCCAGGTACCAATGGCACCGTTGACGTCTTTCGACAACTCGAATTTGTAATACCAAAGTCTTTCCAGAGCGAGAGTCCACATCAAAAATGTCAGGCCGGCGATGGCCCAAAGTACGTCGCCGCCTGCATCCATGAATCGTCGAATTATCTCCGCCCATTCATTCAGTAGGTACATCGCTTAATTCCCCGCGTGACCTTCCGTGTGTTCGGCAATGATGCCCGTAGTTTGCTGGTCAAGAACATGGATAATCTTCTTGGCCCGACCGCTCACAAAGGTGTGCAGTAGAACTGTTGGGATCGCTACCACCAGACCGAGTACAGTAGTTACCAGTGCACCAGAGATACCGCCAGCCATTGCCTTTGGATCACCAGCACCAAAGATGGTGATGGCCTGGAAGGTGATAATCATACCGGTTACGGTACCCAGCAGACCCAGTAGCGGGGCAACTGCGGCGATAATCTTAAGCAGGTTCAATGAGTTCTCAAGGCGCGGCGTTTCTTTCAGAATTGCTTCTGATAGCTTCAGCTCCAAGGTCTCCGGATCCATGCTTGGGTTATCTTCATGAATTTTCAGTACACGACCAAGGCTGTTATTACTATTGGCCTTTTTGGTCTTCAGCTGGCTGTTAACTTTCATATCTTCCAGCGTCAGAACTACCAAGCGCCAAAACGCGATCAGCAAAGCCAGAGCACCAACTGCGGTGATGACATAACCAACGACGCCACCTTGATGCCAACGTTCAGTTAAAGTCGGGCTGTCGATCAATGCCGCCAAGTAAGAGCCGCCAGTAGGGCCTGTAGGGTCAACACCAAAAGGATGCATGCCTGAAGTTGCATTAGCCAAGTCTTCAGCCCAATCCATGTAGCGCGTAGGCTGACGAGACAACACAGCCAGAGTGCCGTTTTCTGCGATGTACTGAAGATACTCACCTTCAGTATTGACTGCGTTGAAGGTACCAACACGGACAACGTCCTGCTCGCTCTTCTCGCCGCCAGCACTGGTTACAGTGGTGCGGAATTTAACAACACGACCAGACTCAGTCATTTCACGCTGAAGTTCAAACCATACGCGTTCGATTTCTTCAATGCTTGGCAGCTCTTCAGCACCAGCCATCTTAGCAATCAAGTCGTCGATAAACTGCTCACGCTGTGGGAACTGAATACTAACGAGTGACGATTGGAAGTTTGAACGCAGATCACCAGCAGTAGACGTCAGGTGACCGAACAACTCAGTCAATGTACCCAGACGTTCCTTAAGCGTACGCTGACGCTCAGTGATCACTGTCTCATTTGCTTCGAAGCTTTTTTCCAGATCGGAAGAACGCTTTTCTTCTGCAGCCAGGGTACGCTTCGCTTCATCCAGTGTTTTTTGCTGGTCGTAACGAGCGGCAACAAAGCGCTGTTCGCGCTCTTTGTTTTCACGGGCGTCGGTCGCATAACCCTGACGAACCATTTTAAGCAGTTCATCTAGCGATTTAGCGTCTTCGGCCATAGCGGGCATCGCTGCAACGGCAATCATACCGCCAAAGGCAAGCACTGCGGCTTTAAATAGATTACGTTTCATTATTTCGCAGCCTCCGGAGCAGGAATCGGGAGTTTCATAATATCGATAGAAGCCTGCTTATTCGAAATCCGCAGACCCTTTTGGATCGCACCGCGGTAATCGCCAGCATCCAATTCAACCCAGCTGCGCTTGTCTTGATCCCAAGCACCAGACTTCTCGCCGTCGGTGGTTTGGTACATTAAGCCAATGCGACCAATACGCAAGAAGTTAACGTCGCGCTCAGAACCATTGACCAGCGCTACGCCTTTGTAGCTGTCAATTTTACGGCCGTACTCGTTCTCAATTTTATATGCTTCAAGAACTTGACGGAATTTCTCAGCAATCGTGATATCCGAGCGATCCATGTTGCTACGCAGGAACTCAACACGCTCTTTACGTTCATCGATATGGAACGGCACATCTAGAGAAACGAACTGATCAAGGCCGTCGATCATACGAATCAATAAAGGGGTAATCTGGCGCTGAATAATCGTTGCTTCATCAACAGATTTTTCCAGACCAGCAATGCGGCGCAACTGGCCGGCAATTTGTTTTTCTAGACGAGCATTGTAGATGCGTAAACCATCTACCTGTTTCATAACAATTTTATAGTCTTGGAGCAAATCACCAGTTTCGGCCGCCAGACGGTCAATTTTGACTTGTGACTGCTGAGCTGCTTTCGTTCTCTTCTGACCTACTTCAAGAACTTTACTAACAGGGATCAGTGGTTTAGGGGGTGGCAGTTGTGCTGCCGCATCTTGTCCAGCAGTTGAGTCAGCTGAGTAGGCCGGCGACGCAGCCAGCATACCAACAGCCATACCGACCGCTAGCGCGATTGTTTTCAATCGTTGCGTTTTCATGGGAATTGCTTTTCCTATTTGGGACGTTTAGTGAAAGCAGAGCTTATTATCTTGTTCAGCCGTACGGCCAGTCGTAAGACCGTGCTTTCATACAGCGGAGCTTATTTTAATCACGAGCAATCATAAGAATCAACGAGAAAACTAAATGTTTCGTAATATAAAATCGTTTGCCTTCCGGCTGGGTTAATGTGTTACAGATTCGAGAATTAAGGTAACAATATAAATATTATAAGTAACGCCTATAGCTGGCGTGATTTTGTTATTACGCGAAATACCTGATTGTTATTTGTACAAACCACCTAACACTCAGCCGAAACCCGCTCCAACGTTACAAAACTGTAGCCTAAACCTCCGACACTTGTTACGGGATAACACTCTCTAGCCGTCTCGCACCACTCCACAGCCACCAATTCCGGGAACCACGCGTCGCCATCAAGACTAATATCTACCTCAGTAAGATAGATTTTTTGCGCCTCATTGAGCGCACTTCGATAAATTGCTTCACCACCAATCACGACAATCTCAGCCAAACCCTCCGCCAAGGCATGCTCACGCGCCAGCGCCAAGCCCGCATTTAAGCTGGACACTACATCCGCGCCCTCAGCGACATATCCAGACTGCCGACTTATCACAATATTCTTGCGACCAGGCAGCGGGCGACCGATCGATTCCCAGGTTTTACGCCCCATCACAATCGGCTTACCCAAGGTCGTCGCCTTAAAATGCTTCAAGTCCGCAGGTAAATGCCAAGGCAATTGATTCTCCACACCAATAACTCGGTTATTTGCCATGGCAACAATCAAAGAAACAGTAACCGTCATGAAATCTCCAAATTAGATTGCGATTGGGGCTTTTATGGCCGGATGAGGTTCATAGCCAGCAAATTCAAAGTCTTCAAAATCATAGTCAAAAACCGATTCGGGACGACGCTTTATCAGCAACTTTGGCAAGGCTCGCGGCGTGCGACGCAACTGCTCTTCAACAATCTCGTCGGTTAGGTGATTTTGATATAAATGGCAGTCGCCAAAGGTGTGCACAAAATCACCGACGTCTAAATCACACTGCTGAGCGATCATATGGGTCAGCAGTGCATAGCTAGCGATGTTAAAGGGCACACCAAGAAACAGGTCTGCACTGCGCTGATAGAGCTGGCACGACAGCTTGCCGTCTGCCACATAAAACTGAAACAAAGTATGGCATGGCGGCAGCGCTGCGCGGCCGCGACGAACATTTTCTTGGGGACTCAAAGACTCATCGGGAAGATCAGCAGGATTCCAGGCATTTACCAGCAAGCGCCGAGAATCCGGCTTGCGACGAATCATCGCAACGACCTCGCTAATCTGGTCAATCGTACTGCCATCTGGACAAGCCCAACTGCGCCACTGCTTGCCGTAAATCGGACCTAGGTCACCATTCTCCAGTGCCCATTCATTCCAAATCGAAACGCCACGCTCCTGCAACCAGTTATTGTCGCAGCTGCCCTGCAAAAACCAAATCAGCTCGCAAATAATACTGCGCAAATGTACTTTTTTAGTTGTTAGCAGGGGGAAGCCCTGCTGCAGATCAAAGCGCAGCTGACGACCAAATACTGAGCGCGTACCCACCCCCGTGCGATCACCCTTATCAGTGCCATTGTCGCGAACATCCCGCAGCAAATCCAAATACTGTTGCATACTATTTCCCTGCTTTCTTCGTTGTTCTGCGCTTCACAGGAGCAGCCGTTGCTGCACCACTAGGCGCCGATTCATTGCGGGTATAAGTCCATACCAACAAAAACCCGCCAATAATAATCATCGGCAGCGACAATTCTTGCCCCCGCGTAAGCCAGCCCAAGGCGTCAAAACCAATATGGCTATCTGGCTCACGTACAAATTCCACCAAAAAGCGGAAGCTACCGTAACACAGTAAAAACAAGGCGCCCGCTGCCAGCGGAGGCCGCTGCTTACGCGTAAAGAAAAACAAAATTGCAAACAATACCACGCCCTCTAGCGCGAACTGATATAGCTGCGATGGGTGTCGAGGTAATTGTGACGGGTCGCGGGGGAACAACACACCCCAAGGGCCATCGGTAGGACGCCCCCATAACTCTTGGCCGATAAAATTGCCAATGCGGCCCAGGCCCAAACCAATGGGCGCCAAGGGAGCAATAAAGTCCCACAACGCCGCCACCGGCACTTTAATTTTGCGAGCATACAAGGCGACGGCGACAATCACCCCAAGCAAGCCACCGTGAAAGGCCATGCCACCTTCCCAGACCCTGAACAACCACAGCGGATCTTGCAAAAACTGGGGAAAGTTATAAAAAATAACATAGCCAAAACGGCCACCCAAAATCACCCCAACCGCGCCGTAAAAAATCAAATCTTCAACCTGAGCCTCATTAAGAGGACTCCAAGGCTGGTGGCTGCGACGCTTAGCCAAAAACCACGCAGCGGCAAATCCGGCTAAGTACATAAGCCCATACCAATGAATAGACAGCGGCCCCAAACTCACGGCGACTGGATCGAAATCCGGATGTCTCAACATGCTCTATAGTGCTCCCCAAATAAATTGACTACCAACCACTAACAAAAACCCGGCAAACGCACGACGCAGATGTGTCGCAGATAAACGCTGCGCAAGACGCGCACCCCACTTCGCGCAGGGCGCACTCAACAAAACCAAACCCAGCAATGCAGGCCAATACACGAACCCGGTACTGTAGTCCGGCAGGCTGCTATGACCGTAACCAGCAACAACATTACTCGACGCGCCCACAATCGCAATGGGCAAGCCACAAGCCGCAGAGGTTGCAACGGCGCCCTGCATACGCATATTGCACCAACTTAAATAAGGCACGGTTAACGAGCCACCGCCGACACCAAACAAGGCTGAAAAATAACCAATGCCCACACCCGCCGACGCCAGCCCAAGCGTTCCGGGCAGCGCTCTACTCGCGGCGGGTGCAATGGCAAGCCCCATATAGGCGGCAATAACCAGACAGAAAATACCAAAGGCCAGCTTCAAGCTCTCGGCCTCCATGTAACTCGCTGTCCCCACACCAAAAACAACACCAGCAGCGATGCCCGGCGCCAAGCCTCGCCAACTCGACCAGTCAATATTGCCCAGTTGATGATGGGCGCGCACCGAACTAAGTGATGTGACCACAATCGCCGCCAAAGACGTACCCACGGCCAGCTGCATCGCAATATCGGGGGACACCGCCAGCACTGCGAAGCACGCCACTAGAGCAGGCACAATAACAAGGCCACCGCCCACACCGAACAAGCCCGCAGCAAAGCCAGCAATCGCGCCTACCCCAAGATATATTAGCAATACCATCACACAGTAGACTCGCATCAAAGCTGCTATTATGACGGCCTCTACCGGCAAACAACAGCGTATGACTCCATGTGTTTAATATTATTGTCATGGCAGCAAGAGCCCGACCGGCCATTGATTATTGCGGCAAATCGCGATGAATTCTATTCGCGACCAAGCCTAGCCGCTGACTTTTGGCCGGATCATCCGCAAATATTGGCGGGACGTGATCTAGAACATGGCGGCAGCTGGCTCGGCATTAGTCGCAACGGCCGCTTTGCCGCCGTTACCAACCTCCGGGAAGTCGAGCACAGCGGCGAGCAAAGTCGCGGAGACCTCGTTAAACATTTTTTGCTGAGCGAAAACTCAGCGTCTGATTATTTAGCGGAACTTGAGGCAGAAAAAGACACCTACCGGCCATTTAACTTTATTGGCTTTGACGGCCACCGCTTAGGCTATAGCAATAACAGCGAAGCGGGCTGGCAACTATTGTCGCCGGGCAGCCACGCAATTGGTAATATTCCGCTGAGCAGCACGAATGACAAAACCGCCAAAGGCACAATCGATATGAACGCCGCGATTAGCAGTGAAGCCAGCCACTTAGCACTACTCGCCATGCTGCAAGATAAAAGCCCGAACGGACAGCACCAAGATGCGTTTCATCATGCGCTGTCTTGTCGCTTCGTAAGCGTCGCCGATTTCAACTACGGCACTCGTTCAAGTAGCGTGGTAAGTCGCCACCGAAATGGCCACTGGGATTTCTGGGAGCAGCGCTATAATACCAACTCAGCAGATCCAAACTTCCTGCAAGTAAACGCGCTAAACCATTTTCAGGCCTAAAACACGATATCGACGCTATGCACTGCCAATCGGCTGCAGTAGACGCTCCATGCCAACACCAATCATTGCCTTGCGCAAAAGGGCTTTCACCTCGTCAGCCGTATCGACCACCATCACGCCGTCGAGTAAGCCCTGCAAATCCTCAAAGCGGCAGCTGCGAATAACCGCCTTAACCCGCAGCAGACTGTTATCGTTCATTGATAACATATCGTAACCCATAGCCATAAGAATCAAGACCGCCGCGGGGTCTCCAGCCAGTTCACCGCATATACCAACCGGCTTACCTTCCGCGTGAGCGGCGTCAACAACCTGCTGCAGACTGTTTAAGACTGCGGGATGATAAGCGTGATAAAGATCCGCAACACGGGTGTTATTGCGGTCGACCGCCAGTAAATACTGCGTTAAATCATTTGAGCCTACCGACAAAAAGTCGACTCGCCGCGCCAGCTGCCGCGCCTGATAAACCGCAGCAGGCACCTCAACCATCACCCCAATAGGTGGCAGACTAATATCCCAGCCGTCTTCAAGCAATTCGTCAAAAGCCCTGCGCACCAGCTCCAGCGCTTCATCAACTTCCTGCACATTACTGATCATCGGCAGCATAATGCGCAAATTATTCAAGCCCTCGCTGGCCTTGAGCATCGCCCGAACCTGCACGAGAAATATTTCCGGATGATCCAAGGTTACCCGGATCCCCCGCCAACCAAGAAAGGGGTTTTCCTCCTCAATTGGGAAATAAGGTAAGGCCTTATCGCCACCGATGTCTAAGGTCCGCATCGTAACGGGCAGCGGCGCAAAGGCAAGCAACTGCTCGCGATAAATGATGCGCTGCTCTTCTTCACTGGGGAAACGCTCGCGCAATAAAAAGGGGATCTCTGTTCGGTATAAGCCAACACCTTCAGCGCCCCGATCGAGTGAGCGGGCAACATCAGCCATTAAGCCGGTATTAACCCACAACGGCATGCGATGACCGTCAAGTGTCTCACTAGGCAGGTCGCGTAAAGCCTCCAAGCCCTGATTCAGCGCGTGGTCTTCTTCAGAGACCGAGCGGAAATGCTCGTAGACGTCGGCGGTTGGATTATAGTGCACATACCCTGAGTAGCCGTCGACAATGAGATTGGCATTTTCAATTTGAGTATAGGGTAAATCGCTAGCACCCATCACTGTTGGAATACCCATAGCGCGGGCCAAAATTGCTACGTGGGAGTTACTCGAGCCCCGCACCGACACCATACCAACCAAGCGGTCCCGAGGCACGTCGCCAAGCATAGAAGCCGTGAGCTCCTCGCCAACTAAAATCGTTTTTTCAGGGTATTCCGTAGGCTCCACATCGCTGGCTTGCAGATACGACAAAACCCGGCGCCCCAAATCCTTAATATCCGTTGCTCGCTCTTTGAAATAAGCATCTTCCATCATTTCAAAGGCGCGAACATGGCTCGACATCACCTGGCTCAAGGCACCTTGCGCCCACTCGCCGGCCTCAATTTTAGCAACGACCTCAGATGCCCACGCCCCGTCATCAATAATGCGCAGGTATACATCAAATAAAGCGTGCTCATCCGCGGGCAATTGCGTGAGCAACTTATCACTTAAAGCGCGAATATCGACGCGAACAGCGTCCAGCGCCTCAGCAAAGGCTTTGAGTTCTGCCTGCGGGTCGTCGCTCTGGCGGCGAGGCACCGAGTGCAATTCAGCCAGCGGCACGATCACCACGGCCTGACCTATCGCCACCCCCGTCGCGCCGGCAATGCCCTTAAATGACGCGGTGGCACCGACGGTATTCTGCGCCGTATTAATTGAGCCCGTCGCCCGCGCGTGGGCGATAACCCCAGCTAGTTGAGCAGACATAGTGACGAGAAAAGCCTCTTCATCTTCATCAAAGCGACGGCTGTCTTTTTGCTGAACGACCAGCACTCCCATCACCGAGCGCTGATGAATGATCGGTGCACCAAGGAAGGAGTGGTAATGCTCTTCGCCGATACCCGGCAAAAACAAGAAATTAGGGTGCTTCTCGGCGTGGTCTAGGTTAACCGGCTCCTCACGGCGAGCGACTAGGCCCACCAAGCCTTCATCTGGCCCTAGGCTCACTTTGCCAATCAATTCTGGGTTCAAGCCTTGGTTAGCCATAAAGATCAGGCGTTTAGAATCCGGGTCGCGCAAATAGACTGTACACACCTCAGTATTCATTACTTCGGCGATACGGCTAACAATAATATCCAGAGCAGACTGCAAGTCACCGGCGGCATTAACCGCCTGAACAATACTGCGTAGCGCTTCTAGCATCATCGCAAATCACCTGCGCAAAGATCCCCGCCGCTATCTTTGACTAAGCGTGCATGGCGTGGCGCAAGCTCTTTCATGGCCCGCCGATACACCTCACGCTTAAACGCCACAACCTGACCAAGGGGGTACCAATAGCTCACCCACTGCCAGTGATCGAATTCCGCCTTATCACCGCAATCAAAACTGACTTTGGCGTCGTCGGTTTTCATCTGCAACAAAAACCACTTCTGTTTTTGGCCAATACACAGGGGTTTGTTCTCGCGCCGAATCAAGCGCTGAGGCAGGCGATAACGCAACCAGCCACGGGTGCAGGCGAGCAATTCTACGTCGTCTTCACGCAGTCCCACTTCTTCATAGAGCTCCCGATACAGGGCAGCTTCAGGCGTTTCGCCCTCATGAATACCGCCCTGAGGAAATTGCCAAGCACTCTGACCAACACGGCGCGCCCACAAAACTTGGCCCTGCTCATTCGCGAGCACGATACCAACATTTGGGCGAAATCCATCCGAATCGATCACTAGCTCACCTATAGTTTTGATTTTATGTCTGTTTTCTATTGTTCCACAAATTCACCACGCTGGGAATTCAGCAAATGAAGTCCGGGCGGGAAAGATGAAATTGCACGCTACTGGCGCTATGCTAGCCGCCCACTTCGACATCTTTCATGAGATTTACTATGGCCTTGGCAATTTTTGACCTCGACAACACCCTACTCGGCGGTGATAGCGACCACGCATGGGGTGAATTCTTAGTCAGCGAAGGCATTGTCGACAGCCGTGAATTCCAACAGCAGAACGACGAGTTCTACCGCCAATATCAACACGGAGGCTTAGATATACAAGCCTACCTGAGTTTTGCGCTAACGCCATTGAGTCGTTTTTCCAGTGCAGAGCTCAGCAAACTGCACCAAAGCTTTATGAGCAAATACATTACGCCACTGCGACTCCCTATGGCCGATGCGCTAATAAAACAGCATCACGAGGCAGGTGACTTTCTTATGATTATTACCGCAACCAACAGCTTCGTGACGGCACCCATTGCCGCCGCCCTTGGGATAGACACCTTGCTCGCCAGCGACGCCGAAATTATCGACGGGCGCTACACCGGCAAGCCCTCTGGCACGCCCTGTTTTCAAGACGGCAAAGTTCAGCGCTTAAAAGAATGGCTTGCCGCCAATAAGCAAAGTCTCGATGGGAGTTATTTTTACAGTGATTCTCACAACGATTTACCGCTACTCAAGATAGTCGATAAACCTTGTGCCGTCGATCCAGATGAGAAACTTAGACAATACGCGGAAACAGCAGGCTGGCCCGTAATCAGTTTGCGCTAGTCGCAAAACAAGCGACTAAGTAGTTTGTTAGCGTGACAGAGCCGCCCTTGGCTGCCCGGTCACGCCTGAGAGCAGACTATACTACTCGTCGCACTGCTCGTCATAAGCCTCGGCGTCGAGCAAATTATCTAGCTCGCTTAAATCCGAAGGCTGTATGCGGAAAAACCAACCATCACTATAAGGGTATTCATTGACGGTCTCGGGGCTCTCATCAAGCGCCTCATTAACTTCAATAATTTCACCTGATACTGGCGCATATATATCCGATGCCGCCTTTACCGATTCCACCACGGCCGCCTCATCACCAGCTGAGTACTCAGCTCCTACTTCTGGCAATTCAATAAAAACCACATCTCCCAAGGCATTTTGAGCGTGGTAACTGATGCCCACAGTCACGGTGCCGTCAGACTCAAGACGTGCCCATTCATGGGTGCTAGCGTATTTCAATTCGCTGGGGGTATTGCTCATTTAAGGCCGTCCTCTACAAACGTATGCGTAAGATGGGCGCATTTTAACGCCGCTGCGCGTAAATACAAAGTGCTCAGTGACGACTTTGGCGGATACTGATAATCACCGGGATTAATCCAGCCGCAACCAGTGCCAATGCAGGCAACGCCGCCAGCTGCCACTGGCCCTCTGCCGTCATTTCATAAATCCGTACCGCCAAGGTATCCCAACCGTAGGGCCGCAGTAATAAGGTGGCCGGCATTTCCTTCATGACATCGACAAAAACCAGTACCGCCGCCGTTAATAGACCCGGCCGCAGCATAGGCAGATAAATTCGCCATACCAGTGTCGCACCTTGCGCACCCAAGGTTCTCGCTGCCTCAGGCAGGCTTGGGCGAATGCGCTCAAGACTTGACTCCACGGGGCCCGACGCCACCGCAAGAAAGCGGATCCAATAAGCGGCCAAAAGCGTCAATAACGAACCCACTAATATTGGTGTGGGCGCCATCCCAAACACGCGCTGTAGTGGAATAAAAAACTGATTATCGATATAGGTAAACGACAGCATAATACCCACCGCCAATACCGAGCCGGGCAGCGCATAGCCAAGATGTGCGGCACCATAGACCGAACTAAAACGCCCTTTTTGACGACGATTAAAGGCCAGCACCAAGGCCAATACAACGGTAACCACGGCCGCAATACCCGCCAACCACAGTGAATGCGCTAATAATTCAAAAAATCGACGGTTGAGCTGCTCCGCGCCCGCGCCTAGCGCCCAAAGAATTAGTTGCAGTACCGGAAGCACAAACGCCATGAACAGGACCACTGAACAGATCAGGGTCATCATCCATGCGGTTAATGGTGATACCGCAAACCGAAACCGGTGCTGAAGCCGAGCGCCCTGTACAAAGCGCCGCCCACCCCGCGAACGGCGTTCAGCGAACAAGGTCAGTGCAACAAATAACAATAAAATCGACGCCAGTTGAGCGGCCGCCTGCAAATTAAAAAAACCAAACCACGACTTATAAATTGCGGTGGTGAAGGTATCGTAATTGAAAATGGCGACCGTACCGAAATCGGCAAGGGTTTCCATTAAAGCCAGGCTCACCCCAGCAATAATAGCTGGCCGCGCCATTGGCAGCGCTACCCGAAAGAACGCCTGCCACGCATTGCAACCCAACGCTCTAGCCGCCTCAATGGTATCGCTACTCTGAGATAAGAACGCACTGCGCGCCAACATATAAACATAGGGATAAAGCACCAGCGAGAACACCACAATTACCGTGGGTTCGCTGCGCACATCGATACTACCGTAGGCTTGGCCAACATGGTCTCTTAAAAAACTCTGTAGGGGCCCACCAAAATCGAACACCCCCAAGGTGACAAACGCCATAACATAAGCGGGCACGGCCATTGGCAGCATCAGCAGCCACTCAAACCAACCCCGCCCAGGGAAGTCGCACATCACGGTAAACCAGGCGAGGGCGATACCCAGCAGGCTCACCAGTATTCCGACCCCCACTAACAAGGTCAATGTATTGGCGAGCAAGCCGCCCAGCTGGGTGGCTATTAAATGCTGCCAGATATCTGTTTGCTCAGAAGACCAGCTGAATACAACAACCAAAATTGGCGCTAACACACACAGTACCGCCAGCAAACCAACGGCCCGCAGCAACCATATCGCCGCCGCAGATCGGCGCGATGTCGCCGCCACTAGCACAGAGGCCTGCACTCAGCGGTATCCCGCCCGGTCCATCATTTTAATGGCCTCGCCCTGCAAGCGGCCCGCCTCACTCATTGGCATGGTATCAGCACTGAAACTGCCCCATTGCTGAATGAGTTCCGACGGCGCAGTCGCGTCATTGACCGGATACTCTTGATTCAAACTCGCGAAGTCATATTGGGCTGTTGGCCCAGACATCCACTCCAGCAAACGCAGCGCCTCGGCTTTATGCTTGCTCGCCTTGGTTATACCTGCGCCAGAAATATTAACGTGCACGCCACGGCCTGCGGGCGCCGCACCTTGCTGATTGGCCCAAAACAAGCCCACAGGCAGATCGGGATTGTCGGCCAACATTCTGGCCAAATAATACGTATTGACCAAACCAACGTCACACTGCCCAGCATCAATCGCTTCAATCACTTTATTGTCACTGGCAAAAGGAGCAACAGCTAAGTTGTCGACCCAGCCGGCAACAACCTGCTCTGCCTTTTCTTGGCCCAACGCCACAATCAGGCTAGCCACAAGAGATTGGTTATACACTTTTTTTGCGGTACGCAAACACAGGCGCCCCGACCACTCAGGATTCGCGAGGTCTTCATAGGTCGACAACTCATCAGGCTTAACTCTATCGGTGGCATAGACAATGGTCCGCGCACGAATCGATACGCCGAACCAACGCCCCTGCTCATCCCGCAATGCCGGTGGCACATTACGAGCAAGAATGGCTGACTCGATAGGCTCTAGCACCCCAAGCTCAGCGGCCTGCCATAAATTACCGGCATCGACCGTTATAAGCATATCAGCAGGTGAGTTTTCGCCTTCGGCGCGCATACGCGCGAGCAACGGGCCAGCATCGTCAGTGACATAGCGAATGCGAATACCGGTTTCTTTGGTAAAGTCGTCAAAGATGGGTTTGATGAGCTGTTCAATGCGCGAGCTATAAACAACAAGCTCAGGACCCGTCGCACTATCGGCGGGAGGCGTACTGCGACCACAGGCGGCTAAACCCACTACTACCAAAATTGCCACTAGCCGTGCCGCGACTCTAAACATCATCAACGCCTCTCATATCAAACCTGGGCGTAGATGATAATTATTATCATTCAAATTCTCAATGCATTCCGCGGATTATTCAACATTAAGAAGGTATGGCTGCCTACTGCAACATCACAGCGGCCCAGAAATGCCCATCGCTTTCGCGATAATCTGCCGCTTTAGGGGCAATGCTTTATTCAGCCAGCTCATACCGCTATTGCGCAACAAGCGCAGCGGCATAACGGGGGTTTCAAACAGATGCTGAAAACCTTCCATCATCGCCATCATCGCTAAATTGCCACCTTTGCGACGGCGCTGGTAACGACTCAACATACCGGACTCGATCAAGGACAAGCCCCGATCATGGGCGCGACGACACTCTTCAGCCAGTACCATAGCGTCTTGAAAACCGAGATTAATACCCTGCCCAGCAAGAGGGTGAATGGTATGCGCCGCGTCACCGAGCAAAACAACGCCATCACTCACATAGTCGGCTGCGTGACGCTGGCGCAGCGGAAAGCTCAGCCGCCGACTACAAGCGATAATATTGCCAAGCCGATGCTCAAATTTTGCACCCAACTCCCGACAGAACGCCTCGTCATCCAGTGCCATCAATTGCTCGGCCTGCTCTGGCAAGGCTGACCACACAATGGAGCAGTAACGCTGCTCTCCAGCCGTATCAGGCAGTGGTAAAAACGCCAGCGGCCCTTCGGGCTGAAAACGCTGCCACGCGGTATTTTGGTGGGCTTCGGCGGTTTCGATGGTCGCCACTATCGCGTGGTGGTGGTAATCCCACTCGCGCGTCACAAAGCCCGCCCAATCGCGAATACGAGAGTTAGCGCCATCGGCGGCAACCACCACGGGGCTGCGCAACACTCGGCCATCGGCCAAGGTCAAGGCCACGCCGCCGCTCTGCTTTTCTAAGCTGGCAACGGGATTGGCAAAATAGCATTTCACCCCCGCCGAATCCCGCAGGCGATTCATTAACGCGGCATTGAGCAGGCGATTTTCAACAATATGCCCCAGCGCTGCACGCTTAACTTCGCTGGCTGCAAAATGAATACGGCCGGTGCCCTCGCCGTCCCACACTTCCATATCGGTATAAGCGCAGACTCGCCGATCACAAATATCTGACCACACCCCGAGCTGCTCGAGAAACTCCCGAGAGCCTTCAGTAAGCGCGCTAACTCGGCCATCGTAATCAAAAACACTTTCCTCCAGCGGCGGCCAGCCTTCGCGCACCGCCTGCCCCTCGATTAAAGCCACTTTCAAAGGCAAATCGGCCAGGGCTACCGCCAATGCGCCGCCGGCCAAGCCAGCGCCAACAATAATCAGATCAAATTCGGTGACGCTTGCCGGCATTACAAAGACTCCGCTGACGAACCCGGCATTATACCGGCGGCCCGAGCCACAAAACGCGATTTTGCCGCGGGCGTGACATCTAATAACAATAAACCCAAGTTACGCACCACACTCAGCACCGGCTGGCGATTGCTGAATATGCCAGTAAGCTGGTCCGAGAAGGCAGTGGTCAAACGTTGATCCACTTCTTGGCTCGCCAAATAACGCTGCAATAAATTCAAGTCGCCCAAGGCGCGCCTCTCGCTATGTGCTTTCGCCAGGAGGCGACTGAGGCTGTCGGCATCGCGCAACGCGAGATTAAAACCCTGCCCAGCGACGGGGTGCAGGGAATGGGCAGCATTGCCCATCACCACCACTTGGCGGCGCACCTGCTCCTCGGCCTGCATTAGCTGCAAGGGAAACGACGCCCGCTGCCCGACTTTTTGCAGTCGCCCCAGCCGGTAGCCAAAATTGCGCTGCAATTCAGCCAAAAACGCCTCATCAGACCACGCCATAACCTCATCTGCCATTGCTTCAGGGAAGGTCCACACCAAGGCCGAACGCGACTGGCCACTGCCGTCATCAACCAATGGCAGCAGCGCCAAGGGGCCACGCTCGGTAAAACGCTCGTAAGCATAGCCTTTATGAGGCTGCTCAGTGGCCACGTTGGCGATGACCGCGAGCTGATGATAATCCGCAACGGTGGCGGCAATGCCTAATTGATTGCGCAAACCCGACTCTGCACCATCGGCCACGGCAACAAGCTGAGTTGTGATGTCACGCTGATTTTCGCCTTCTTGCAAACTCAGGGTGGCGTAACCATCCCCGACATGAATAGCGCTAACCTTGGCGGGAGACAAAAATTCAATATTGCTATGCTGGCGCAAATGGTTGAGCAGTACATTGCCCAGCCACATATTCTCCACTACATAACCCAGCGCTTCCCAGCCCTGGCTCTCTGCGGTCATTAATACACTGCCAAAATGACCACGATCCGACACATGGACTTTGGCGATAGTACTCAGGTGTTCTTGCAGCAAAGGCCAAACACCCAATGTCTGATAAATCTGCTGACTACCGAAAGACAGCGCCGTAGAGCGTGCGTCGAAGCTAGGGCGATAGGCTGGCACACCCGATTCCGCCACGGGCGGCAGCGGGAAACCTTCAACCACCAGCACCCGCAAATCGCCCTTGCTATGCCCATAAAGGCTCAGGGCCAAGCTCGCGCCAACCATGCCCCCCCCGGCAATCACTACATCGTAATCAGTGCGCGGCAAGACGGGCCTCCGCCATTAACGCTTCAATCTCGTCAATTTCCTTGGGCACCGCCGCCGTTAAAATATCACAGCCGGTTTTGGTGACGACCACGTCATCTTCAATACGAATACCGATACCCCGCCACTTAGCGTCGACATTAAGGTTATCTGGTGCAACATAAATTCCCGGTTCGACCGTCATTGCCATGCCTTCTTCTAGCACCCGCCACTCGCCGCCGACTTTGTAGTCACCGACATCGTGTACGTTCATGCCCAACCAGTGGCCAGCGCGGTGCATATAAAAGGGCTTGTAAGCTTCACTGGCAATTAAGGCATCAACCTCGCCAGCCAATAAACCCAAATTGACCAAGCCTGTCGTAATTACCCGCACCGTCGCATCGTGGGCCTGATTCCAGTGATTACCGGCTTTAATCGTGGCTATCGCCGCTTTTTGCGAGTCCAAAACCACCTCGTAGAGGGCGCGCTGCTCGGGAGAGAAGTGACCATTGGCCGGGAAGGTGCGAGTAATATCGGCGGCGTAGTAATCCAGCTCACAACCCGCGTCTATCAACACTAGGTCACCATCGCGAATCTCACAGCTGTTTTCTACGTAATGCAAAATACAGCCGTTTTTACCGGCGCCAACAATGCTGCTGTAGGCAGGATAACGGGCGCCATTGCGGCCAAATTCGTGGAGTATTTCGGCTTCCAGCTGATATTCAAAAACACCGGGACGACACAAACGCATCGCGCGGCAATGAGCCGCAGCAGAAATTTCACCGGCGCGGCGCATCACTTTTTGCTCAGCAGCCGACTTATACAAGCGCAGATCATGCAGATGGTGATCTAAGTCCAAAAACTCACCCGGCGGTTGAGCGCCGGTGCGCACCTTGGAGCGAATCACATTCACCCACTGCATAACCTGCTGATCAAACTCAGTGTGCCGACCCATGGCGTAATACACCCGCTGCCGCCCTTCTAATAAGCCCGGCAAAATATCGTCGATATCGGCAATGGGAAACGCATCATCGGCGCCGTAGTTTGCGCAAGCACCGTCTGGCCCAGCGCGATAACCGGTCCACAACTCCATCGCCGGATCGCGATCTTGGCAAAACAACACCACTTCGCCGTTGGCGCGACCCGGCAGAAGCACCAACACGGCGTCTGGCTCGTCAAAGCCACTGAGATAATAAAAATCACTGTCTTGACGAAAGGGGTATTCAGTATCGCTATTGCGGCTCACCATCTTAGCCGCCGGAATAATGGCGATGCTGCCGGGCTCCATCAAGGCCATTAGGTTTTTACGACGACGGGCAAATTCCTGCTTGCTTATGCTCATGTTTATCTCATTGTTCGCAATATAGATCGCTAAAATCGCTCTAAGTGTACACTCGGCTTACGTGCAAAACTCAGCACCGAGCTTATCACAGGGCAAGCGTAACAATTAGCCGCTCACATCAGTGCAGTCGGCCGCTGGCATCCTCATCACCGTAGTTTGGCGACAGCGCATTAAATTCGGCAAATATCGTCATGGCAGCGATACGCACATATTCGCTGACGGCGAAATAATCCTGTTCGCCCTCTTCGTCGTCACCTTCATCAGCCGAAACCTGGGCAATCGCGGCGATATCACTAATCGCCTCGGTCAACTCTTCAGAGTAACTCTTGTCGCCATCGACTTTTTGCTTACCCGCCATGGCGAAGCCGGTTAAATAACCCTGACACCACTGGCCGAGACTGGCAATACGCTGATCCAGGTCAAATTCATCGTCAGGCAGCAGTAATTCTAAATCCATTTCACCAGACTCCAAGCCTAGCAGCGCCGTACAATACACGGTATACAGAGCATCACTTTGCTCTGGGTTTGGCGCCTCGCAGTCCAGCAGGTCTACACAGTGCTGCAACCAGCCATCCTGCTCTAAGCGACCACCTACCGAAATAAAGCCTGCAGCATAACCGTGCAGCTCAGCGGGTGGCTGTAATGCACCGAGACTGAGAAAAAGATTCGCGAGATCGTCGTGTTCTAAACTGGCGGCCATGATAAACGTCCATTAATACGGGTAAGCCCGCAATGGTAGCGCTGCACAGGACTAAAATCGAATATCTAATGGGATGAATAATAAAGATTTATGGCGAAGCAGGGGCAATTACGGCACAGCTTAATTGCATTGACCCACATACGAGCCACACTCTACTATAATCCGATCTTTTTCTGGGTACGGACGCGATCTAAATATGGATGAGCGACAGCTGCAACTTGTGGAACGAAAAGTGGATGAGCTTGTCCAGTTGTGTGAACAATTAGACAAGGAAAATCGTGCTCTAAAAGCCGACGCCAGACACTGGCGAACCGAGCGCGAACAACTGATCGAAAAAACCGATATTGCCCGCGCCAAGATTGAATCCATGATTCAGCGGCTACGCGCACTGGAGAAAGAATCGTGAGCACCCCAACCGTCGTCTTAAAAATTCTCGACAAAGAATACCAAGTTGCCTGCCCGCTAGAGGAACAGGGCGCACTCATGCAGGCAGGGCAGTATTTAGACAAGCAAATGCGCGGCATTCGCACCTCTGGCAAGGTTGTTGGCCTAGAGCGGATTGCGGTAATGGCGGCACTGAATATCAGCTACGAAATGCTGCAAAATAAAAAGCATGCAACGCCTAGCGAGGCCGAAACCGCAGCGGTGAAGCGCATTAACGACAAAGCGGAAGAGACCCTTCATCGCTGCCGGCAAATGGATATTAGTTAATCCCCTTACTTCCCCGGCCTATTATTGGGCCAACGCTGGCGGTATACTGGCCTCCACCCTGGGATATTTGCTAGGCCGTCTAGACCCCTGAGCCGATGCTTTTATACCCGGAGCGCTTTAGCCGAGATCTGTGTGCATGTCCGCTTGTCGGAAAGCCTAACGATCTCGCGGAGTGCTCCACCTTGAACCGCTGGGTTCAAGGGCCACGCGGCCAGCGGTATCTTGGGGCTTTTACGACACTCATCGCGCGCTCCCAATCTTAAACACTTATCAAGACTAGCCCTTCTGACGCTATAATGGCTTCATGAACTCAGCGCTTAAAAACCAGCTACGCCAAAGCCTCAGAGCACGCCGCCGGCAGATTTTACCCGATCAGCAACACCTGGCTGCCCAGCAATTAATGCAACGCGTCATCAAACTCAGCGTCTACCGCCGCGCCAGTCATATCGCCGCTTATATGGCCAGTGATGGCGAAATTTCCCCAGAATACCTATTGCGCCACGCGAGCCTGCAGAAAAAGCGCTGTTATTTGCCACGCATTCATTTGGGTGGCGCGGGCCAAAAACGTATGAGCTTCCAGCGTTTCCACCCCCGCCAAGCCCTACAGCTAAACCGCTACGGCATTGGCGAACCCGCAGGCCTGCGCTATTGCGCTATCGCGCCGGCGCAATTAGACATTGTTTTGCTTCCGCTGGCGGGTTTTGACAAAAACGGCGGGCGACTAGGTATGGGGGGTGGCTTTTACGACCGCTGTTTTGCCTTTAAAAAGCGTAGCGCGCAGCAAAAGCCATTATTAATTGGCATCGCCCATCACTGCCAAGAGGTCTCGGCGCTGCCAGTAGACGACTGGGATATCGGCTTAGACATGATTATTACCGACCGCGCGGTAATCATTCCTAAGCGCAGCCGGGGTAAAGCTTAGCAGCACGCCTCAGCTCAAAAACAACTTATACGCAGGGTTATCGCTTTCTTCGTTATAGGGGTACGCCAGCTGATCGAGGAAGGCCTCTATTTCCTTACGCTCCGCTTTTGTTGCCTGCAAACCGACCAGCACCCGGCCATAGGCTGCACCGTGGTTGCGATAGTGGAACAGCGAGATATTCCAGCGATTCCCCAGTTTGGTCAGAAAATTCATCAACGCGCCGGGCCGCTCCGGAAATTCAAAACGGTACAACAACTCATTTTCAATCGCAGCTGGGCGATGACCACCCACCATATGGCGAATATGAAGTTTGGCCATTTCGTTATCGGTGAAATCCGCCACCGGATAATCTAACTGCTGCAGCGCCGCCACGAGCTCATTGCGATCACCACCACCGGCAGCCACCGACACCCCAACAAAAATTTGGGCATCGCGATCATCGCTATAGCGGTAATTAAATTCAGTGATGTTGCGTCGCCCTAATGCCGCGCAGAATTTCTTAAAGCTGCCCGGACGTTCAGGAATCGTGACACTGAGTATTGCCTCGCGCTGCTCGCCGATCTCAGTGCGCTCAGCGATATAGCGCAGACGATCAAAATTGGTATTGGCGCCGCTGTCGATGGCCAGCAGCGTTTGACCGCGGCAGTCATTCTCTTCGACGTATTTTTTCAAACCCGCCAATGCCAATGCGCCCGCAGGCTCGGCTATAGACCGCGTGTCATCAAAAATATCTTTTATTGCCGCGCAAATCTCATCGGTTGTCGCGGTCATGCAACCGTCGATGGTTTTGCGCAAGACCCGAAATGTTTCCTTGCCGATTTGCGCCACCGCCACGCCGTCAGCAAATATACCGACCTCTGGCAATATCGCTCGCCGACCTTTTTCCATCGCCAATTTCAAACAGGCGGCATCTTCTGGCTCGACAGCAATGACCTTCACTTCTGGGCGTACATATTTAATATAGGCCGCCACACCAGCCGCCAAGCCACCGCCGCCAACGGGTACAAACACCGCATCTAAGGGACCCGTTACCTGACGCAAAATCTCCATACCCACGGTGCCCTGGCCAGCAATGACCTCTGGGTCATCATAAGGGTGGACGTAAACCATACCTTTTTCTTCAACCAGCTTTTTAGCGAATACCGAGGCCTCATCATAGGTGTCGCCAACTAAAACCACTTTGCCGCCGCGAGAGCGCACCGCATCCACTTTTATTTGCGGCGTGGTTTTGGGCATAACGATAGTGGCCTTCACTCCGAGTTTTAATGCCGCCAAGGCCAAACCCTGTGCGTGATTACCCGCCGAGGCGGCCACGACACCCTTGCGCCGATCTTCCTCGCTGAGGCTGATCATTTTGTTATAGGCGCCGCGCAACTTAAAAGAGAATACCGGCTGTAAATCTTCGCGCTTAAGCAATACGTTATTGGCCAAGCGCTTGCTCAGCAGCGGCATTTCATCCACGGGCGATTCAATGGCCACGTCGTAGACACGGGCTTTGAGGATTTTCTTTATATAGCTTTGGGGCATCGCTTTACGCAGTCTCCATTAACACGCCAGCCGTGGCTGCAACGCTAAAATTCCAGCGGGCAAGTCTACCGCGTCTCAGTGCAAAGCGCAGCATTAGCCGCGATTCACCCAGCCCGCGCAATCCCACCTTATGACAGCACTCGCGATCACCAAACTGAAATCCGCCTCGCAATTGGCCGCTGCAAATTTTATAATCGTGACCCAAACACCTCTCGCACAACGCCACGGCAAGGCCCAACCATGACACAAGATGAGCTAAAACTCGCGGTAGCTCAAGCCGCGATCAACCACATCAAGCCCGCTATTCTAGATGGCGAAATCATCGGTGTTGGCACCGGCTCTACCGCCAATTTCTTTATTGACCTGCTTGCTGATTTCAAAAATGAGCTCAAAGGCACCGTCGCCAGCTCCGAAGCCTCAGCTCAGCGCCTGCGTAAGCACGGCATCGAAGTGCTGGAATTAAACAGCTGCGGCACTATCGCGGTGTACGTCGACGGCGCCGATGAAGCGAATGAACGCCTAGAGCTCATTAAGGGCGGCGGCGCCGCGCTGACCCGCGAAAAAATCGTTGCCGCCGCGAGCAAGCAATTCATTTGCATTGCCGATGGCAGCAAACTGGTCGACCGCCTCGGCGCTTTCCCGCTGCCAGTAGAAGTCATCCCTATGGCGCGCAGCTATGTAGCGCGGGAGCTGGTTAAACTCGGCGGCAATCCGGTCTACCGCGAAGGCGTCGTCACCGACAACGGCAATATCATTTTAGATGTTTACGACTTTATGATTGCCACCCCGCAAAAAACCGAAGAGCAGATTAATAATATAACCGGCGTAGTCACCAACGGTTTGTTTGCCTGTCGGCCTGCGGATGTGCTGCTGCTGGGAACGGCAGAAGGCGTGAAAACGCTGAAGGCCTGAAAAGTCGGACGTCGGGTGTCTGACGACAGACGGAAAAACTTAGCCTGGCGCCAGAAGCCGGACGTCCGACGCTAAATTCAAAAACTGCACACCGCCGCCTTCACGTCAGACGCCAGACTTCCGACGTCCGTCAAAGAACTACCGTTTCCACCTTCAGCAAACCTTCCAACTCACACAACAAATGATCACCACTGCACAGTGGACCGACCCCTGCGGGGGTGCCGGTCAGCACCACATCGCCGGGCATCAAGCTAAAGTTGTGGCTAATTTCGCTGAGCAGGGTTTCGACCGAAAACAGCATATCGGCGCAGCTGCCCTGCTGCTGCACGCCGCCATTGCGCGTTAAGCGCAACTTTAACGAAGCAAAATCCAAGTCTTGCTCAAAGGCAATGAACGCCGACAGCGGGCTGGCGCCATCAAAGGCCTTGGCGCGCTCCCAGGGTTGGCCTTTCTTTTTTAACTCACTCTGCAAATCACGCAGGGTTAGATCCAAGGCCAAGCCAATACCGGCGACGGCAGCTCGGCACTGACCTGGCGCGGCGCGACTCAGGGGCTGCCCAATCAACAAGGCTAATTCCAGCTCGTGGTGACAGCTGCCATCGCCAGTGGGCAATTCCAAAGGCTCCGCCATCGCCACCATGGCGGTGGCGGGCTTCATGAACAACAGCGGAGTGTCGGGGATCTCGTTGCCCAACTCTTTGGCGTGCTCGGCATAGTTGCGACCAACACAGACCTGCTTGCCCGGCACAGCGGCAAACTCACTGCCGTCGGTAAAGTGGTGACGATACAAATTCATTGGGGCCGCTCCGCCTTAGTCGAATATTTTGCCGGGGTTCATCAAGCCTTTGGGATCGAATATCTGCTTCACTTGGCGCATTAAGGCGATTTCCGTCTCGGAGCGCGAATAAGTCAAATAGTCTTTTTTCAGCAGGCCCACTCCGTGCTCTGCCGACACGCTGCCGCCAAATTTCTCAACAATTTCAAACACCCCAACACTGACCTTGGCGCACTGAGCAAAGAAGGTTTCTTTATCCAAATCATCAGGCTTAAGAATATTCAGGTGCAAATTACCGTCGCCGATATGGCCAAACCAAATAATTTCAAAATCGGGGTACTGTGCCGTTACTAGCTTCTCGACGGCCTCAAGGAAATCCGGCACCTTTGAAATCACGGTGGAGATATCGTTTTTATAGGGCGTCCACTTAGAAATGGTCTCGGAAATATCCTCGCGCAGGCGCCACAAATTCTTAAGCTGCTCTATGCTTTGGCTCATCACGCCGTCGCTAACCCAACCCTCTTCCACGCAGGCTTCAAACAAGGCCATAGCCTGTGCCTCAACTTCATCGTTAAGGCATTCGAATTCCAGCAGAGCGTAATACGGGCAGACCGACTCAAAGGGCCGCGGCACTTTGCTGTGGGCGACCACTTTTTGCAGTGCCTGCTCGGAGAAGAACTCAAAGGCGGTCAGGTCCATTTCGGCCTGAAAGCGATTAAACAAATTCATAATGCCGTTAAAATCATCGACCCCCAGCACAAAGGCAGTGAGATTTTTGGGCTGCCGAGTCAGCTGCATGGTAGCTTCAACTATCAGCCCCAAGGTGCCCTCTGCGCCAATAAAGAGTTGACGCAGGTCGTAGCCAGCATTGTTTTTCAACAGCCCGCGATTCAATTCCAACAAATCGCCATTGCCGGTAACCACTTTCAAACCCGCCACCCAGTCGCGGGTCATGCCGTAGCGAATAACCTTAATGCCGCCGGCATTGGTGGCAATATTGCCGCCAATCTGAGAAGAGCCCGCCGAAGCGAAGTCTACGGGGTAAAACAGGCCGCGATCTTCAGCAAAATCCTGCAATTGCTCAGTAATTACCCCCGCTTGGCAAACCACCGTGCGGTCGATGGGGTCGAAGTCGCTGATGTGACTCATATAATCGAAAGACACCACGACTTCACCATTGGCCGCAACCGCGCCGCCACTCAGACCGGTGCGGCCGCCCGAGGGCACAATCGCAAATGCCAGTTTATTGGCCAGTTTAACAATGGCTTGCACCTCGGCCACCGTGCGGGGGAAAACCACCGCCAAGGGCGCTGGAGTGTGGACTTTGGTCCAGTCGCGACCGTGGCTGAGGAGGATTTCAGCATCGCTGCGGACCTTGTCCTCGCCGACAATGGCTTGTAAGTCTTTAATTACGCTAGCAGAGGACGGTATTTGGCTCGCCGACATGGTAAAAATGCCTCTCAGAATCGCACTTGGGAAAGTGTAATATGATAACATACTGCGCTTTCACTTTACCTCAGAGTGGGGCGAGCAAATTCATGGCAAAAACATCCCTCGACAAAGCCAAAATCAAATTCCTGCTGTTGGAAGGACTTCACCAGTCCGCTGTCGATGCCCTACACGCGGCCGGCTATACCAATATCGACTACTACCAAAAGGCCCTGCCTGACGAAGAGCTAAAGCAAAAAATTGCTGACGCCCATTTTGTTGGCATTCGCTCACGCACCCAGCTCACCGCTGAAGTGCTAGATGAAGCCAAAAAGCTGATTGCGGTAGGTTGTTTTTGCATAGGCACCAACCAAGTTGACCTGCAAGCCGCCACCGAGCGTGGTATTGCGGTATTTAACGCGCCCTTCTCTAACACTCGCTCAGTTGCCGAGCTCGTGATTGCCGAAGCGATTCTGCTAATGCGTGGTCTAGCCGAGAAAAACGCCGCTGCCCACCGTGGCGAGTGGATGAAGACCGCCGTAGGCTCCTACGAAATTCGCGGCAAGCGCCTTGGTATTATCGGTTACGGCTCAATTGGTATGCAGTTATCTGTTATCGCCGAAAGCTTGGGCATGGAAGTGTGCTTTACCGACGTGGTAAATAAGTTGCCGCTGGGCAATGCCAACCAAGTTAGCATGGGCGAACTATTAGCGACCTCTGACATTGTCACCCTGCACGTGCCTGAAACCGTATCTACCCAGATGATGATGGGCGCAGATCAATTTGCCCAAATGAAAACTGGCGCGATTTTAATTAACGCCGCGCGCGGTACCGTGGTCGACATCGACGCCCTTGTTAACGCCCTGCGCGACAACAAGCTCGCTGGCGCCGCCATTGACGTATTCCCAGAAGAGCCGCGTAGCAACAATGACGAATTCATCTCCCCACTGCGCGAATTCGACAATGTGTTTTTAACACCCCATGTTGGCGGTTCTACTGTTGAAGCACAGCTAAATATCGGCATGGAAGTCGCCGACAAACTGGTAAAATACTCAGACAACGGCACCAGCACCTCTTCAGTTAATTTCCCTGAAGTAGCGCTACCGGCTCACCCCGGCAAGCACCGTATTCTGCATATCCACCACAATGTGCCCGGCATACTCAGCGCGATTAACCAAATTTTCTCTGAAAACAACATCAATATCGCCAGCCAGTATCTGCAAACCAGCGAGAAGGTTGGCTATGTGGTTATCGATATCGATGAAGCCTCTAGCGAATTTGCGGTAGAAAAGCTGCTCGATGTGAAAGGTACGATACGCTGCCGCGTATTGTTCTAAGCAAAGGTAACGTCATTTATGTCTGATATTTTAAACGCCGAACTCGCCGCGCTGCTCGATAAACGCGCACTGGTCGGTATAAGCTATTACGACATCAATGGCGACACCCTGCAGCAGCGCATGCTCGCTGGCACTGTGGTGCGGGTAACCGCCAAAGACGGCATTACCCTGCGCCAGAGTAATAAAGACGAATTCACTATCCCCTCCTCAACCTCGCCGTGGTTTATTGCCCCTACGGGCAATTACAAAACCGGCGACGGCGAAGCGATTAGCGACCCAGACTACTTAGTCACCTGGGACGTACATCGCTGCCAAGATATGGACAAGCCAGAAGGTGAGCACCAGTGGTGGGAGTGGGTGGCAAATACCACGCCGCCGTCGGTAGGTTGAGTAAACGTCGGATGACTGGCGTCTGAAGTCGGACGAAAAGTTCAAAAGCAGCCTACAGCTACTTTAATTCACGCGCAATTATCTAACGAACACACTACTGCGTCAGACGTCAGACGTCAGACCCCCGACGGCCGACTCATTCAAAGATAATCATCACAGGCCTGCCACAACTGCTCCCGATACGCTTCACTCTCTTTCGCCAAATGATGGCGCGCACCCGCTACGAAAACGACTTTTGCATTTGGAAACTTCTGTTTAATACGCGGCAGGTTATAACGCCACTCTACCGTTTCATCGGCATCACCCTGCAGTATTAAAATAGAACTCTTCACCGGCCCCTGCTTGAGAAACCACGGCTGCCATTTTTTCAGCGCGCCAACCCAGCTTACGGGTAAGGTCCTGGCCTGAAGTGGGTCGCGCTCGCGGAGAAACTCCAAAAACGCTTGGTCGTCTGAATTATCAGCGAATTTGCGCGGCAGGCTATGAATGAAATATTTTAAAATGCTGTGCGCAGGCTTACCCCACCACCACTCGCAGGGCTTTAACAGCGGCGCCATTAACACCACTCGCTCAAAATCACCTTCGCCGCCACTGAGTAAATGCGACATGAGCACGGCGCAGCCAGTACTCTGCGCCAAGCCAATACGTCGCGCTGGCAGGCCAAAATCGGCGACCACCGTAAAAGCATCGCTCAGCACTTGGCGGTAACGCATAAAGTCGTCAATCGCGGCCGGCTCGCCACTGGACAGGCCATGGCCCGGCATGTCGTAGGCCACCACCGAGTAACCATGCTTTAAAAAATAATTGATTACGTTGTCGAATAAACCAACATGGTCGTAGTAGCCATGGTAGACAAAGGCTGTGCTATGGGCGCCGGGCAGCATAAAAACCTGCATAGCAATACGCTCACCGGCGCTGTCAAAACCACCGATCAAATGCCTCAGACCACTATATTCTCGTCTAAAATCAATACCGTAATAGGCACTGTAATTCTCCGCCCAAGACAGCTTGGCAATGTCAGCGTCAATCGTCATATCGGGCAAAGCGGGAATGGCTTGGCGTTCTAGCTTGGGCGACCACAGCATTATTACAACACTCTTCTTATTTGAATTTTTCGGCAGAAGCGCATAGCGCCTGATGGGCCAATTGACGGCCATCCTCACCAGGAACACAGATAACCGCGTCATTATCGCTATAGAGCTCGCCCAAACTGAACGCCACAAGCGCTTCTGCAGTCCACCACATTTCTGCGGGCACTCCGCTATTATCCATGCCTTTCAGGGGGGCCCGATGATGAAAGTCGCTATGAGTATAACTTGGGCAAAGACACTGCACTTTAATCCCATCGCGACGCACTTCTAATTGCAGAGCCTCGGAGTAAGCATTAAGAAATGCCTTGCTGGCGCCGTATACCGCAGCGTTCTTTAACGGAAAAAAGCTACCCAGTGACGACACATTAATGATCCGACCGCCGCCGTTCTCCTTCATATAAGGCAAGGCTGCACGACACAATGCCAAGGTCGCGTTGCAGTGCAAATTCACCATGGCCTGCTGCTCATCCAAATCTGACTCAGCAAATCGGCCATTAGTGCCAAAGCCGGCATTATTAATCAGCAAACTGATGGGGCCTTTCTGGCGAATTGCTTCCATCACCCTCGCCACCCCAATACTGCTGCTTAAATCTAGGGCGAGACTATAAATCGTTAACCCATTTTGCGTAAGATCCTCGGTCAGCGCAGCCAATTTGGCCTCATCGCGCCCCACCAGCACCATTGCCTTACAACGCGGCGCCAAGTGCTCAGCATAGGCCTTGCCAATACCCGCCGAGGCGCCGGTAATTAAGGCAATCTCTGTTCTCTGTTCAGTCGTCATCGCTACAGCCATTATGTTTATTTATTCACCACCGCAACAGCTGGGCCAACAATCTAAGCTCGGCACTGTTACAAACTTGTGTAAAGGCCGTCATTTTGCCCCTTATTGCGCCACGCGGATACCACCAGGCTATTACTAATTCGTAAGACGCAAGATCACCACGTAGCGGGGTAAAATATCAGCTACTATATTGGCCGCACCCTATAAGCTAGGCCGTGCGCAGCAATACCTAAATCTAAAGAGAGCCCACATGAGAAAATTTCTGATCTTTTTTGCCGCAGGCTGCCTAGGCGCTCTTGTTAATAGCCTGGCCATTTGGCTGCTTGGCGACCAAGGCATAACCACTCGCCTAGGTATTGCCATTGCGCCCAATCTAACGCCAAGCTGGCTTTATCCACGCATTGTCTGGGGAGGTATTTGGGGTTTATTGTTTGTTCTACCAATGCTGACATCACGCCCACTTAGCAAGGGCTTAGTGCTGAGTCTATTCCCAACAGCTGTTCAACTATTCCTCATTTTCCCGCAAGCTCAGAAAGGCTTAGGCGGCCTAGAGCTAGGCCTATATACCCCGATTCTTGTGTTAGCCATCAATGGGGTCTGGGGCGCAACAACGGCACTCACGATTCGCTACGCCCGCTAACAGTTGCAGAGAAATCAGCCAGCACCGTCGCGACGGTGCTGCGCCGCGACTTTATTTAGCGGCCTTTTTGGTCGCACCACTGATTGCATCTGGCTCGGAGCCATCCAACCCCTTAACGATGGCCTCGGCGCGCAGTACACATAATTTCGTAATCGACAGTAGCAACTCAATTTCATCGAGCATCGCCGCCTGATAACTCGCTATTATCGAGTGCCCCTGCACTGTTGCTGCCGCACCGCCGCCCGCGGCCTCAATACGAGCATCACCGGCGATTAGCACGCCAAATTGCTTTGTTTTCCAATCGTCGAACATCGCGTTCCACGCCCGAATTTCAGTTTTTAACTCATAGTCTCGGCGGCTAATAAGCCGCTTATTCGCTTCAATGACCGCCACATCCGTACAGGGCATGTCGCAGGGCGCCATGCTCTTGCTGATCTCCATTTGATTTCGCCCAAACGCCGCCTGTAGCCAACGCTTGCGCTTGCCAAGCACAGCCTTAGGCGCTGCATCACCCTGGGCGTGCGCCAAGTAATCAGCAAAACTGCGAGCCGCCGCCTGCACCTCAACACTATTTGGGACACTAGTCGCTACTGTTATCGGTATGCTCGGCATTGTGCCGCCATTCAGTGTCGCAATTTTTGCGCGTTCAGCCGCCAAGGCCGCCGCTACCGCGACAAACTTGCCGTGCACTATTTCCCCATCGCTGACCCACGTAAGCGCCTCGGGGACATCCGCTGGCGGCCTTGGTACTGCACTGTACAGTTCAGAAAGTGGCGTGGCGGCATGCACTGCCATCGCAGTAAAGCAAAGCACTATCGCTAGGGTTCGACGTAGGTTTGACGAAGATATCAACATCATTATTTACTTTTCCAAAATCAACAGGGATGGCTTAACACCATACAAGCAAAAATGGAGCCTAGATTTACCCCAGACCTAAATTCACGCGAGCGCCGCGCCTACCAAGCCTTTGCAGTCGCCTAACCTGCTTTACTAATCACAACACCATTGCCACGCACCAAAATACGCCACAGAGCCAAGGGCACCCCCTCAAGATAAGCGCCAAAATGGACAGCCCCCTGCGCATTTTCTGGCATCGCCGGAACTTTACTTCTATAAGTAAACTCGACCGCTGTGGAAAAACCTCGTAAAACCAACCTTCAATTAACAAGAGAACCAAAGCCATGTTGACTGAATTTAAAAAATTTGCCATGCGCGGAAATGTTGTAGATATGGCCGTGGGTATTATTATCGGCGGCGCCTTTGGCACCATTGTCAAAAGCCTAGTTGCTGACGTCATTATGCCGCCCATCGGGCTATTACTCGGCGGGGTCAACTTTGCTGATTTATTTGTCATCTTAAAAGACGGCGCCGTTGCCGGCCCCTACGCCAATTTGGCGGCAGCTCAAGCTGCCGGGGCAGTAACCGTCAATTACGGGGTATTTTTCAATGCGGTGTTCAGCTTTGTTATTGTCGCTTTTTCGGTTTTTATGCTGATTAAAAGCATGAACAATATGCAAAAAGCGGAGGAGACTGCCCCTGCGGCGCCAAGCACCAAAGACTGCCCGCAATGCCTATCTAAAATTGCGATTAAGGCCAGCCGGTGCCCGCACTGCACCTCAACGCTAACGCCCTAGGAGATGCATGGTAGTCAGCGACTAAATGCTAATGCTGAGCATCAGTCATGGGTTTATCCATGGGCATATTGAGTTTGCGCCAGACGTCCTTGCCCAACGAAGCAATTATCTGCGCTTTATTTGACGCTAATATTTCTCGTCTTGCGGTGTAAACCATGCCCGCTTGAAGTTCAGCTTCCACCCCAGCCAAGACATAGAGGTGGCGCTGGGGACTCACCGCTTTCTCAAGCACGCTAATGCCTTTAAAGCGCGCAACTTGCGCCCAGTCGACACGGTTAGTCACGGATAATTGCAGGCTCTCCGGTAATTCCGCCTGTAGTTCGGCAGCCGCGTGAGCATAAATTTTCGATACCACAGCGGTCATTGCGGTTTTACCCGCCAAGCGGTTTTGCAATGAAATCGACGGCATCCGGCTTTTGTCGCCAACAGCCAAGAATCCAGCGCCCTCAAAATCACCTTTACCACACAGCCAATCTGGCGCCTGCCCGCGATCACTATCTGGGTAGCCACACTCGGCATGCGCCGGCGCACTCACAATGAAACAAACTACTAAACACAGCGGCAATAATGCGCGCATTGATATCTCCATTTACTTTGCACGAGCCAGAATCGGCGCGCTTAAAAAGATGAACCTGCCGTTTTCAAAAAGGCGATTTCGGCGGTCGTCGATTCGCGGCCTAAAACAGCATTGCGGTGGGGGTAGCGGCCAAATTCTTTTATGATTTGCTGGTGCTTTATCGCAAAACGGTAGTTATCAGCCAAGCCCAGTCCCTCATATAAGCGAAGCGAGGCATTTTGAATAGCCCCTGACTCACTGTGCATATAAGGCATATACATAAACACCCGCTGCAGTTGACTCAAGTCTTCGTCGGCGCGAACCCGAATTGCTTCTTGCGCTAAAATTAAGGCCTGCCCGTCGGCAGCAAACGCTTTGGCCTGGTCGCGGTAGATATTGCGTGAAAACTGATCTAGCACGATGATTTCGGCCAAGCGGCCCATTGCCTTATAGCGCCAAGAATACAATTCGCCAGCAACGGCTGCCTGATGAACCCGGCCAAATTGATTGGCTATATATTGATCAAGATCTGGGTCTTTACGAAAATGCGCCGAAGCGGGCAGCTCATTAAACCAAAAATCGATAATTTTTTGAAAATGCATTAAAGCCTTCGCCCATCCTAACGATTCATCAGCATACCTTAGCCCTCTTTAGGCAACCATAGTAAGTTCGCAATTACCCTCATCTCCTCGACACTGCTAGAATAGCCGAGCTCAATACGCAATCATCGCAACACTTAGGGAGCATGTCATGGCCAAGGCAAAAACAGTGAATTTTGAAACCGCCCTTTCTGAGCTGGAAAAGCTCGTGCAAAACATGGAATCAGGGGATCTCAGTCTCGAACATTCATTAAAAGCCTTTGAAGACGGCATGCAATTAAGTCGAGACTGCCAGCAAGCCTTGGCCGACGCCGAGCAGAAAGTACAGCTACTAATGAACAAAGACGGAGAAATCGTTAGTAAAACCCTCGTTGCGGAAGATTGATTAATGACCCCAGATTTCGCCAATTTCCTCGCGCACTGCCAACAACGTGTCCAGCAAGCACTGCCCAGCCTACTTGGTAATATCGGCAGCGAATATGCAGACGCAGATGCCAGCAGCAGCCTACAAAGGCTGGGCGAGGCCAGTATTTACAGCGTACTGAACGGCGGCAAACGAGTGCGGGCAAGCTTGGTATACGCCACAGCCCAGGCCCTCGGCCACGACAGCCGCGCCGGATTGGACGACATTGCCAGCGCAATAGAAATGATCCACGCCTACTCCCTTGTTCACGACGATCTTCCCGCCATGGACGATGACGACTTGCGCCGAGGCAAACCCACTTGTCATATTGCGTATGATGAGGCCACCGCAATACTGGTTGGCGACGCGCTGCAAGCCCGCGCCTTTGAAGTTATCGCCACCTTGCCCGGCACAAATGCCGAGGCCAAACTCGCCTTAATTCAACAATTAAGTGCCGCCGCGGGCCCCAGGGGCATGGTTGGCGGTCAAGCAATTGATCTCGCTGCCGTAAATCAACAGTTGGATCTCGCCGCGCTACAAACCATGCACCAATTAAAAACCGGCGCCTTAATCCGCGTCGCCATTGCGATGGGCGCCACCTGGTGCGAGGCTGACCAGCAGCAACTCGCTGCGCTAGACCGCTATGGTAAAGCTATCGGCCTGTCCTTTCAGGTGCAAGACGACATTATCGACATCGAGAGCAATACCGAGACCTTAGGTAAAACTCAAGGCGCCGATCAAGCGCTAAACAAGCCCACATTTCCCGCCTTGCTAGGTATAGACGGCGCTAAGCAGCTAGCGCAAGACCTCCATGCCGAAGCGCTACAAGCCTTGACGGGATTCGACGAGCGCGCCGCACCACTGCGGGATCTTTCCCACTACATCATTGCGCGCCAGCACTGATACGCAGGCCGCTTTAAATAGGTAAATCACCGCAAATTCGTTTACAATCTCGACCTTTCATCGGTTCAGGGCCCCGCGCTTAATGTTTCAGGAAATTCCCCTTACAAGACCAGCCACGCCACTGCTCGATCGCATCGGCAGCCCGGCAGACCTGCGCCGTCTCGACGAAGCTGAGCTAGCAACACTGGCCCTCCAGCTGCGGGAATTCCTGCTCTACACAGTAGGCCAAACCGGCGGCCATTTTGGCGCGGGACTCGGGGTGGTCGAATTGACAGTCGCCCTGCACTATATTTACAACACGCCGGAAGATCGCCTAGTTTGGGATGTTGGCCACCAGTGCTACCCCCACAAAATACTCACCGGTCGCCGTGAGCGAATGAGCGGTATGCGCAAGGCCAAGGGCTTGGCAGGTTTCCCAAAGCGCGAAGAAAGCCCCTATGACACCTTTGGTGTGGGCCACTCCAGCACCAGTATTAGCGCCGCACTGGGCATGGCCATTGCCGCTCGCCAACAAAATATCGACCGCCACACCGTCGCAGTCATTGGCGACGGCGCCATGACCGCCGGCATGGCCTTTGAAGCCATTACGCACGCCACCCACACCGGCGCCAATATGCTGGTGATACTCAACGACAATCAAATGTCGATCTCCAAAAGCACCGGCGGGCTAAACACCTATTTTTCCAGAATGTGGGCCTCTAAGACCTATAACCAGATACGTTCTGGCGGCAAATCCGTACTGAAGAAATTCCCACGCTCAGCAACGGATCTCGCCGCCCGACTCGAAGAATATATGAAGGGCATGGTATCGCCAGCCACCTTATTTGAAGAGCTGGGGTTCAACTATATCGGCCCCATTGATGGCCACGATCTCGATGTATTGGTGCCTACTCTGCGCAATTTGCGCGAGCTACCCGGCCCGCAAATGCTCCATATCCGCACCCGAAAGGGCAAGGGCTTCGGCCCCGCCGAAGAAGACCCAGTCGGTTTTCACGCCATCTCTAAAATCGAGCCTAAACCCGGCAACGGCCAAGCACCGATTGTGAAACCCACTCTAGCGAAATATCAGGATATTTTTGGTCGTTGGCTTTGCGACCAAGCCGAACAAAGCCCGGAGCTCGTCGCCATAACCCCGGCCATGTGTGAAGGCTCAGGCATGCTCGATTTTTCAGAGCGCTTTGCCGACCGCTTTTACGACGTTGCCATTGCCGAGCAACACGCCCTAACCTTGGCCGCAGGCATGGCCTGTGACGGCTTAAAGCCCGTTGTCGCGATTTACTCCACGTTTTTGCAGCGTGCCTACGACCAGCTAATTCACGATATTGCCCTGCAAAACCTCGACGTGACCTTTGGCATTGACCGCGCCGGACTCGTTGGCGAAGACGGCCCCACCCATGCCGGTGCCTTTGACCTCAGCTTTTTACGCTGCATTCCAAACATGATCGTTATGGCACCTGCCGACGAAAACGAAACTCGGCAAATGTTACACACCGCATACCATTACCCCGGACCAGCAGCCGTGCGCTACCCCCGCGGCACTGGGCCGGGCGTAAGCATTGAACAAGACATGCATCTTATGGAAATTGGTAAAGGTCGCATTCAGCGCCAAGGCCAAAAAATCGCCATTCTCAGCTTCGGCACCCTACTCGCTTCGGCGCTAAACGCCGCAGAAGAGCTCGATGCCACCGTTGCCGATATGCGTTTTGTAAAACCCCTCGACACTGACTTAATTGACGCCTTAGCTGACGACCACGACCTTCTCGTCACCCTAGAGGAAAATGTCATTGCTGGTGGCGCCGGTAGCGCGGTAAGCGAATACCTAAATCAGCAAAATCGCTGGATGCCGGTGTTACAATTGGGCCTACCTGACGTGTTTATCGATCACGGCAAACACGGCCAATTACTCTGTGATATCGGTCTGGATGACGTGGGAATAGTTGCCAGCATTCGTCAGCGGGTAGCGCAAATACTCGAGTTCAAGAACACCCACTAAGCTCAGCCCGATGATGCAACACCAACCATTGCTACAATAAAAGCATTGCCGCAATGGTCAGCTTAAAGAATACGGCTAACCACTTAAAACAAATGCCCCAGCTTACCTGACTTTGTTGCGAGGTATTTGGCATTATGGGGGTTTTGGCCTGTTTGCAGGGGAAGCCGCTCAACCACATCAACACCCTGATCAGTAAGGGCTTTTACCTTACGCGGGTTATTGGTCATCAGGCGAACTTTACTGATTTGTAGATGCTCACACATGACCGCTAGCAAGCTGTAATCGCGCATATCGGCGCCAAAACCTAATTGCTCATTCGCCTCAACGGTATCCGCGCCGGCATCCTGCAGCTTGTAAGCACGGATTTTATTGACCAAGCCAATGCCGCGACCTTCTTGGCGCAAATAAAACAGCGCGCCACGCCCTTCCGTGGCAATGGCCTCCAGCGCCGCACGCAACTGCGAGCCGCAGTCGCAGCGCATACTAAATAGGGCATCACCTGTTAAACACTCAGAGTGCACCCGCGCCAGCACAGGTTCACCGTCGCCTACGTCACCAAGAGTGAGCACGACATGTTCCTTGCTGTTTTCTGTGTCCTCAAAGCCGTGTATATCAAACACGCCCCAGGGGGTGGGAAGCTTAGAGGATTCTATAAAACTAACCGCCACGGGTATCTCCACGAGCAAAACCGGTCGCGCATTTTACCAGTAGGATGCCCGCGAGGCGACCATTGTTGGTGTATTCAGTGATGACGAGGGGTTAGAGTCAGAATATTATTGTATTCCTGCAGGTTTACATGCTCTAAAAAGCTCATTCCCAGCAGCACGACATGGGGATAGTGGCCTTCGATAACGACCGCATTGACATGGGAAACGGCAATGTCGCCCAACTGCACTTTATTCAGTGTTACAGCGTAGCCATCGCTCATTCCGCTCGCGGTAGCGACGACTGTCGGCACGCCCTGCTTATACGCAATACCTAGCCGCAGCGCCTCTTGAGAACTCATTGCCAAAATTGTAGCGCCGGTATCAATAACCGCATCTACCCCACGACCATTGACACTGACCTTCATCCGATATTCGTTGCGGCTATTTTTACGCAGCACCACGGTGGTAATAGGCGCTTGCTCATAAATCGCGCCTACCTGCTTATTCAAACCGAGCACCTGCCGCTGGCCATCTATCTCTACCACAGCCTGCATTGGGGTCGCCGAGATTAACCGCACACCAGAGCTGTCACGTTGGCCATTGCGCAGTAATTGCCGACGACCATCTATTTCAAATAAGGCCGCTTTATCAAACAAGCCCCGCACCACGATATTCGCCGGTTCAGACCACGCGACAACCGCAAAAAGCAGGAGTGCGCCCGCAAGTATCAATCTCATTGCGATGGCGCGTCGTCGATCATCGCCATTAGCTCCGCGACAACGGCCTCAGGGTTTTCAGCTTGCGTAATAGCACTGATCATTGCGATGCTTTTTACGCCGGTAAGCAAGACTTCCTTGGCCCGCTTTATGTCGATTCCGCCAATCGCAGTCAGCGTGTAATTGTCCCCCAAAACCCCTACCCAGCGCCGCAACTGCATCAGCCCCTGAGGACTGTAGGGCATGTCCTTGCTCGTGGTTCGATACACCGGCCCAATAGCAATATAACTGGGCTGCAAACCATGCGCCCTCGCTACTTCATAATAAGTGTGGGTACTCACGCCTAACCGTAAGCCAGCATTGGCAATAGCCTCAATATCGGCAATATCGAGATCTTCTTGCCCCAAGTGAACCCCGTAGGCTCCCTCCGCAATGGCCAGCTGCCAAAAATCATTGATAAATACTCTGGCACTATATTCCCGGCCAAGTGCCACCGCGCGCGCCACCTCCTTGCGAAGCGCCTCACCCTGAAGGTTTTTAACCCTCAGTTGGATGGTCTTTACCCCGCAAACCAATAACCGTTCAATCCACTCGGCACTATCAACTACGGGGTATAAACCAAGTTCCCCCTCACATGAGGGAAATACTGGCCGAGGCCCACTTTGCGGGAGGCGCCGGCTCAGGCTTGGGAAGTCAATCAGTTGCTGAGGCCACCCAACATGGGCAACGGGGCCCGGCCCACCACCTAGCTGCACCCCCATCCGCAAACCCTGACTAACATAGGCTTTGGCAATTACTAGCGCATCTGGCAGGGCATAGCCTCGCGCTAGGCCCGCAGCAATAGCTGACGATAAAGTACAGCCGGTACCGTGGGTATTTAAGGTGTCCACATTGGCACCACTGAGCCAAAACCCGTCGACACCGTCGGTCCAATAATCATGGCGCTGGTTATTGCGAGCGGTAAGATGACCGCCCTTAATCAGTACCGCACGGGCGCCAAGTGCGACAATATCGGCCGCCGCGCGCTCAACATCATCCAAGCCTTTGATCGCACGATTTAATATCGATTCCGCCTCGCTTAAATTGGGCGTCAGCAAGTCACAGCGCGGCAGGAGCTTTTCGATTAAACACTCACCAAGATTTCCATCCGTTAAATCGCCACCGGTACTTGAGGTCAGCACTGGATCACAAACAACAAAACCGCGGTAGGTATCCAGGTATTTCGCCACCATGCCAACCACATCTTCGTCAGCGAGCATACCGAGCTTGATGACATCAGCCTGCAAATCACTGTCTAGCGCGTTAATTTGCGCCGCCAAGGTCCGCCGCGGTGTGACAGAAACATGACCAACAGCAAAACTATTCTGCGCTGTAATGGCCGTAATAACCGTACAGCCGTGCACGCCAAAGTCATGAAATGTCGCTAAATCAGCCTGAATGCCTGCACCACCACCAGAATCGGAACCCGCGATACTCCACACAATTGGTTTTTTACGACTGGCCATAATTTCTCAATATTTTTTGTCAACTAACATGCAGTATAGCCGCCACAGAAAGAAGGCAACACTGTAATTGCATATTCTCGAGCTACCGCTCGTTTTGGATTTTTAATGCGTACTCCACCATACTCAGTTCATCGTCACAAATGCCCAGGGGCGCCTCATGGCCAATAGCATGCCGCAGGATCCGCAAACCACCTTACTCATCGTTGACGATGATCTCGCGGTGCGCGAATCAATGGCGGCGTGGCTAGAAGTCAGCGGCTACACGGTATTTCAGGCGGCGGATGGGATATCGGCTATTGAACACTGCCGCCTAAACCCACCAGAACTTATGCTCTGCGATTTACAAATGCCGAACATGAATGGATTGCAGGTGTTGGCGATCATGGCAAAAGAATTTCCAAACCTACCTGTGGTGATGCTATCGGGACAGGGCGAGATGAGCGACGTTATTCAATCGCTCAAACTTGGCGCTTGGGATTATGTGACCAAACCCATCATCGACATTGAAATGCTTGAGCGCGCGATGCAACGCTGCCTCGAGCGGGCCAAACTCATACAGGAAAATTGCGCGTACCAGCGCAATCTTGAGACAGCCAATGTAAAACTACAGCAAGCCCTCGAGCATATGAGCGCGGATGAGCAAGCCGGGCGGGAGTTGCAATTTCAAATGCTCCCCGAGAACGGCGCGCAATTCGATCAGCTCCAATTCTGTTACCGCTTATTATCTTCATCAACCTTGAGCGGTGACTTTGTCGATTATTTTCGCATCGACGGCAATCACATTGGGTTTTACTTAGCCGATGTCGCCGGCCATGGTATTCCATCTGCCTTGGTGACCGTCATCTTAAAAAACACCATGGGCCGTTTTTTAAACGACTGCTGGCAGCAAGGTGACCATCTGTTGCTCGACCCCCAGCAAACCTTAAGCAGACTAAACAATCTCTTTCTCGAAGGCGGACTGCACAAGCACGTCGCTATGTTTTATGGCGTCATCGCCTTAACAGAGAATAAACTGACCTATAGCAGCGCTGGCCATTTCCCCCATGCCATTCTGTTTGAACAAGGTAGCGCACGCTACGAGGGCTATAAAAGCCCGCCCGCAGGGCTATTTAGCCAAGCAAACTACCCAAGCCACGAATGCGTACTGCATGAACGCTTTGCGCTGTTGCTGATCTCAGATGGTATTTTGGAAATCATGCCCCAGCCAAGCCTACTAGAAAAAGAAGCCGCACTACTCGCAATGATTGACAGCGAAGCGCTAAATCTCGATGATCTCATTCAAACGCTAGGCATTTCTATTGAGAGCAGCGACTTACCTGACGACATTACATTCTTATTACTGAAACGGTAACGGCACATGATTCGCTATGCGGAGACTGACAACACCCTGGTACTGCATTTCGGCAATGAGGTACGCTACACCCAATGCGGCCCATTAAATACATTATTAGATAATGTGTTCTCGCGCGGGAAAATAAAAAATGTGCTTATCGATCTCACCGACGCCATTAGCATAGACAGTACAGGGCTTGGTCTACTCGCCAAAATTAACAACTATATTGAAGCCGATTTTCAGCACAAAACTGCTATTTTCAGCACCAACCCCGACATTACTCGCACCTTAGACACCGCCGGTTTCAGTGACATATTTATCATCCTCAAACAAAAGCCACAGTTGGCGATTCAAGAAAACGAATTACCTGAAAATATTGGCACAGACCGCGAAACAGCGGAAATGATTTTAAATGCCCATCGCGACCTTGCCGCGCTCAACGAACAAAATTGGCAGGAATTTCGCGGCGTGGTCTCCGCACTTGAAAAAGAACTACGCAGAAAATAATTAGCACCGGATATTGATTAGCATCGCCACACAAACCTAGGCGCTAAATGGTCGGCATACAATGATGCACTTTTTATGGAGTCAGCAGTGGCAACTCAACAAGAAATCGCCATTTTCCTCGCCAAAGAATTCCCCGCAAGTCCATGCACGGTCGATGAGATTGGCCCTCAATCTGCCGTTGTTCGCCACAAAGTCGACATCAGCGCGCTGCGACCCGGTGGCACAGTCTCCGGGCCCGTACTCATGACCACCGCAGACCTCGGGCTTTACGCGGCTATACTCGGCGAAATTGGTATTGTGCCACTGGCGGTCACCACGAATCTCAATATCAATTTTTTACGCAAGCCCGCAGCAGGCAAGGATATTATCGGGGTTTGCAAATTGATTAAAACTGGCCGTTTACTGATTATCGGCGAAGTTTCCCTCTATTCCGAGGGTGACGACCGACCAGTCGCTCACGCCGTCGGAACCTATGCCATTCCGCCGCGAGACTAAGCCTAAACCCGGCGCCGCTCTGAGCTACTGAATAAAATCAGCCAAGCACGCCAAGACCACCGTCAAGTAAAAGCTTGACGCCAACCACAAACAAAAAGAAATAACAGATTCGATAAATTGTGGTTTCACTGACCTTATGCAGCAAATAAAAGCCGAGCCGCACCCCAACCGGTGCAAGCGGCATCAATATTGCCGCCGTGAGTAAATTAGTACGATCAAAACTACCTTGCAGACTATAGGGTATTAACTTCACTACATTGACCACCGCAAAAAATATCGCCATGGTTCCCATCAGCAGCGATTTTTCTAGGCGTTGTGGCAGCAAATAAATATTAATTGGCGGCCCTCCGGCGTGAATACCAAAGCTGGTAAACCCCGCGACCGCACCCCAAAAACCGCCGCGAATGTTGCTTGGTCCACGTTCAACTGCTGACTGAGATTTAAACCAATAATTTAAACAAAAGGCGACGGCAATAAAACCAATTAAGATGCGAATCATGTCCTCTGATAAATAACGAAAGCCAATACTGCCAATGACGATGCCAATCATTGCGCCGGGCAAAATAATTTTTAAATTGGGCTTACTCCACTGTCCACGAAAACTCCACAGTGCCACCGCATCCATAAGCAATAATATCGGCAGTAAAATTGCGGCCGCCTGAACTGGCGATATTGCCAAGCTCATTAACGGCACCGACACCACGGCAATACCACCGCCAAACCCACCTTTGGCCATACCAAAAATCAAAATAGCGGGTATCGCGCATAAGTAAAAAAATGGATCTTCGATCACAGCCCACGTTCCTCAATTACGTCGGCATCGAACAGCGCCTGCAACTCATCATGTGCGTCGCGGGCACTTTGCAGTAGCGCTTCGCGGTCGTTAAATACCTGGTGCTGCTGGGCCAGCAACTCTTCATCATGCTGTTGAAAACGGCTAATTCTGGCCTGCGCCCGCGCCTCACTCAAACCTAGCCCCATCAGAGCTATACGACTCATCTCCAAGCTTGAGTGAAACGTTTCCCGAATTGGAGTAGCACCCAGCTCCAGTAAGCGGTGAACGTGAAACCGACTTCTAGCCCGCGCAATAAACTTAATGTGGGGGTATAAACGACTGACCAATTCCGTAATTTTAATATTGGTTTCGGGGTCATCCGCCGCCAGTACAAAATACTCGGCCTTGTCGGCGTCGACCGCCCGCAATATTTCCGGCCGCAGTGGGTCGCCGTAAAACACGGGCATACTGTCAATACTCCGCGACAATTCGATCGTGTCTACCGACAAGTCCAATGCCACAAAAGGCACCCTTTGGGCGCGCAGAATACGCGCCACAATTTGCCCCATGCGGCCCATACCGACAATAACTACCCTCGGCTGGTCACTCTCAATTTCTTCGTATTCTGGCGGCACGCTTTGCGGCTGAGCCTTGGGTTGTAACACCTTGGCAATGAGAATAATCAAAAATGGCGTTAATGCCATCGACACCGTAATGGCCAAAATCAGCATGCTGTGCAACTCGGCGCTGAATAACTGCTGCTGACGAGCAATTTGAAAAATAACAAAGGCGAACTCGCCCCCCGCCGCCAACACAATGCCCAATTTCAAGGCGCTACTGCGGTCTAAGCCCCCTAATGTTTTACCAACCAAAGCCAGTACTGGCAGTTTGATAATCATCAACAGCGCGCTTAAGCCAAGTACCGTTAAGGGTTCTTGTAACAACAGATGAACATCGGCGGTCATCCCCACGCTGATAAAAAACAAACCGAGTAACAGTCCCTTAAAAGGCTCGATCTGCGATTCCAACTCATGGCGATACTCCGAGTCCGCGAGCAGCAATCCCGCGAGGAACGCCCCTAGCGCCATCGACACCCCAGCCATGTCCATTAACCAAGCAGTGCCAATCACCACCAACAATGCGGTCGCGGTCGAGACATCCTGCAGCCCCGTTCTGGCCACCATACGAAACACCGGTCGCAGCAAATAGCGACCACCGACGACCACTGCCGCTATGCACAGCAGTATCCGCAGGACCGATGTGCCGGTTTCGGCACCGTCTGCGCCGCTATTGCCACTGAGCAGTGGCACCAGCGCAATGAGTGGAATCGCGGCAATATCTTGAAATAATAAAATAGCAAACGCCAAGCGCCCATGGGGACTACCCAACTGCTTACGCTCAGCCAGAATCTGCAAACCAAACGCGGTCGATGACAAGGCCAAGCCCAGCCCTAAAACAATTGCCGTGCGAATTGGCTGATCAAAACTAAAATACGCTACGCCGCCGATTAAAAGACCACTGAGCGCGACCTGCGCAAGCCCCACCCCAAACACCGCGCGACGCATAAGCCACAAGCGCTTCGGCGACAATTCCAAGCCAATAATAAACAGCAGCAACACCACCCCAAATTCAGAAAAATGGGCGATATTTTCAGGATTGTGGATCAGCTCCAGAGCCGCCGGGCCAATAGCGACACCGGCTATTAAATAGCCTAATACCGCACCCAATTGCAGACGTTTAGCCAATGGCACAACGAGTACTGCCGCTAACAATAGAACCACCATTGCCTGGAGCAGGCTGCTTTCATGGGGCATTGAAATCTCCGGAATAAATTACGAGGTGCGGGTTTGTCGCATAGCAACGCCCCGCCGCAAGTTGATGACGGCGTTATTTTTACACGATAAAAGCTGGCGTCCTAAGTGTTTTATCGGCTAATCACTATTCCCGCCACGGGAGCGGCGGTGCAATGAGCGGCGCGCCGTCAAAGCCGGAAATACTGCCGAAACGAGAACCTCCTGCTTCCCAATCTCGCTGGGCCTGAGTAATTTCCGCGCGGCTGTGGCCAACAAAATTCCACCACAGCGTAATATCACCCGCAAAAGGCTCGCCGCCTAAAAAGATAATTTGGCTATTGGGGCTTAGCGTTACCCGCAGCTCATTAGCACCAGGCCTAAAATACGCCAAATCATTCTCTACAAAGCGCTGACCGCAGACCGCAACGTCACCTTGCAGCACCAATATGCCGTACTCAAAACGCGTGTCCAAGGGCAAATGAAGCTCATCGCCCGAGCGGCTGACAACATCCACCGCCAATAACGGCGAGTAAATTTTTGCAGGAGACTGCTCGCCTTCATAGCGCCCGGCTAGCAAGGTAAGCTGACTATGTCCTTGCCACCAGACTGGCAGCTCGGGGTAGTGATCGAAAGCGGGCTCGCACTCCCGATCTTGATAGGGCAGCGCAATCCAGAGTTGCGCGGCGTGCAATTGTTCGCTACCGGCCAAAGACTCCTCGGTGTGGCTAATGCCACGCCCCGCTGTCATCAAATTGACTTCACCAGGACGAACCTCTGCCACGTTGCCAAGGCTGTCGCGGTGCAAGACCGCCCCCGCTACCATCCAGGTAAAGGTTTGCAAACCAATATGAGGATGGGGCCCCACCTTCATGCCCGTGCCATCGCGGAAAACAGCCGGGCCAGCATGGTCAAGGAAACACCAAGCCCCGATCATCCGCCGCTGTCTTGAAGGGAGAACGCGATTAACCGTTATACCGCCGCCAATTTCCGCGCTGCGAGCGCTAATCTTTTGAATGGGGTCTAAGTGGCGTGGACAATCTGAAGACTGCGAAGCCTCTGAATCATGCTGCTGATTACTCATAATATCTCCATGAAGTAGACACTATTTTCCGCATTAGACCTCAAAGACTAGCAGCAAGCCTCACAACTGAGCAATGATCTTAGAGAAGCGCTCAATCATGGGCATCACAATTTCTGGCTTGTCCCAATTTTGCATGCCCACCCCGATATTACAGCGGTCTACGCCGCAATCGCGATAGTATTTAAGTAAATCTGGGGTCACCTCGGACATAACCACCAAGGTAATCTCCGCCTCATTCGGCTTGCGACCAAATTCAGCGAGCAAATCGTGAAACGCCTTAATGGCGGCCTTTACATCCGGCAAAGCCACGTCGACCGGCATCCAGCCGTCGGCCCACTCCGCCGTGTGGCGCATACCCAACGGCCCCATTGCACCAAAAATCATTGGCGGACTGCGCAGTGGTTTTGGCTCAAACCACACCGGATCAAAATCGATAAACTCACCGTGAAATTCCGGCGCCTCATCGGCAAACAGAGCCCGAGTCGCCGCCACGGTTTCCTTTAATACCGAATAGCGTCGCTGCCAAGGCTGATGGCTGACGTTCTCAAACTCTTCCTGATTCCAACCCACGCCGCTGCCGATCAGCACCCGGCCGCCCGAGAGGCGATCTAGCGTCGCAATTGTCTTGGCTTGGGAGAATAGTTCGCGCTCCATCAGCAGGGCAATGCCCGTACCGAGCTTTAATGTTGACGTCGCCGCGGCCGCCGCCATCAGCGAAATATACGGGTCCATCATTTCTTTATACGGTTCTGGCAACGCCCCTCCTGCGGGATATGCCGTGCTGCGGCAGCGAGGAATATGACTGTGCTCGCCATACCACAACGACTCAAAGCCTGCGTCTTCCAGTGTTTTTGCCAATTCCGCCGGATTGGGATCGTTTACCGTATTCATCGAACTGAAGCCGAGATGCATAGTCGCGTCCTATCTTATTATTGCTGTGTAGTCGCTTAGTCTAGGTGCAAGCGCGTCGTTGCAGCTATACCTCACATTGATGAGATGGCATAAGCGGAAAAACCGAGACAATACTAAATGAAACCTCGGCATTTTTATTAGAAGAGCTGGGCAATTAATGCGCGATCAAACCGCGTTTATTGCTGATGCCAGAAGGGCATACCCAAGGTTGGAGTGGATGGCGAAGCGGTTTGTCGCTCCGGCATTGCCCCCGCCAAGGTAGCTTGGCGGCCCGCCGTAACGGCATCGCGAAAGGCTCGCGCCATCAATACCGGATCCCCCGCCTGGGCAACTGCGGTATTCAGCAGAATACCGTCGTAGCCCAACTCCATGGCCTGCACCGCGTGAGAGGGTTTACCAATACCGGCATCAACAATGAGCGGCAGCTCGGGAATTCGCTCGCGAATAGTTTGTAAATTATAGGGATTCATCAGCCCCCGCCCAGTACCAATCGGCGAGCCCCAGGGCATCAAGACCTGACAACCCACATCGCGCAAGCGCTGGCAGATCACCAAATCATCCGTGCAATACGGAAATACCTTAAAGCCGAGTTTAATTAACTGCTCAGCGGCCTCAACAGTGCCAAGCGGGTCAGGCTGTAAATTATAATCATCGCCCACCACTTCCAATTTCAACCAATCAGTTTCAAACAACTCCCGTGACATCTGCGCCAAGGTCACCGCCTCTTTTACGCTATGGCAACCCGCCGTGTTAGGCAGTAGGGTTTTATTCAAACTCTTTAACTGCTGCCAAAAGCCCTCGCCGCCAGCTTCGCTCGGCGACTGCCTGCGCAGCGACACAGTAATAATCTCCGAACCCGAGGCAGTAATCGCTTCGCGCATTATTGCCGGTGACGGATACAGCGCGCTGCCAATTAAGAGGCGGCTGTGGAAGGTTTGGCCGTAGAGGGTCAAGTTGTCTTGATTTTGCTTCATTGCTAATTCCTGCTTTACGCTGGATGGGAGACGAGAGACGCTAAAAAATTAAAACCCGCACTAATCTTTTTTCCTTCGCGTCTCCCATCTCCCGTCACGCTTCTCCCGTCATTCAACCGCCTTGCACTGGCGCCAATACATCCACTTGATCACCAGCATTTAAACGCAGATCGCCATACTGGGATCGCGGAATAAAGTCGCCATTTATCGCTATCGCAATTTTCTCGCACTCAAAACCCCATAGCGGAAGCAGCTCAGCTAGCGCTAAATTCGCATCGCATTCACGGCGTTCATTATTCAAACTAATTGAAATCATTTGGGCGCTCTATCCATCAATCTCTCCACTTATACCGCAACACTATCTGCAGTTTGCTCCGCCAACATCGCCAACGCCTGTTCCACCAACTGTGGGCTGAGCAAGTAACCATGGCGGTATAGGCCGTTCACCGTTAATAAACCCACCTCGCCATTCAGCACCGGCAGATTATCGGGCATCGCCGGGCGACAGTGGGCAAAGGCGTGAAGCAAGCTCGCCTCCGCGAAGCCGCTGTGGACGCTGTAGAGCGCCGACATCAACTCCAAGGTCGAGCGTACGGTAACCGGCTGCATCGATTCACTTTCAATTTCAGTTGCGCCAATCACATAGCGATTGCCAGGGCGCGGCGAAATATACAATTTATAACGCGGGTGCATCAGCCGCACCGGCCGCTGTAAATTCACTTCCGGCGCGTGCACCCACAACACTTCGCCGCGCACGCCGCGCAAACCCGGCAGCTGAGCTTTAGCACCTAAACCACGACTGTCCACCACCCAGTCAAACGCTAGCGTTTCATCACTTAAAACAATACGCTTTGGCGCAACGCTGACGACCTCACGATGCTCATACCACTTGCCACCCAGCTTGCTTATCGCGATTTCTAGCGCCAACAGCAAAGCCCAATTATCGAGATAACCTTCGTCGGCAAGAAACAAGCCCGAGCTATAGCGGTCCGCTAATTCCGGTTCTAAACTCCGCAGTCGCTCACGGTCAATTCGCTCCACCCCATCAAGATGATCGGGGACTTTCGCTTGTAACTGTTGTTCAAAATGTCGCAAGCTGGACTTATCTAAATCGTGGGCCAGCACCACACTGCCGGCCATGCCGTAGTGAATGGTTTGCCCAGTTTGCTGTTCTAATAAAGCAATCTGTTCCGGCCACCAGCGCAATGCCATTAGCCCCCAATCAAACACCTGACGCTCGGCACTGGCCACTTCGCTATAGGGCGCCAACATCGATGCCGCCACCCGCGCTGCACTCAATTCTCCTTCGCGGCTACCCCGGTCAAAAAGACTCACATGATGCCCTTGCTGCAAGAGCTTCCACGCGAGGAGGCGGCCAAGGAGGCCTGCACCGGCGATACCGATATTAAGCGAGCCCGACGTCGGATGTCGGATGTCGGACGCGTCGTTCATTCGTCAGACCCCAGACGTCCGACGTCCGACTCGCCCTTACACCTTCTGATATATCTCACTGCCCAGCTCTTTAAACTCCGCGGATTTTTTCTGCATCTCGGCTTCCAGTTCATCTTCTTCTAACTTGGCGGCGTAGTCGCGAACGTCTTGGGTGATTTTCATAGAGCAGAATTTGGGGCCACACATCGAGCAAAAGTGCGCGACCTTGGCAGATTCTTTGGGCAAAGTTTCGTCGTGGTAAGCACGGGCAGTGTCGGGGTCGAGGCCGAGGTTAAATTGATCTTCCCAGCGGAATTCGAAGCGCGCTTTGCTCAAGGCATTGTCGCGCAACTGAGAGCCGGGATGGCCTTTGGCCAAGTCTGCGGCGTGGGCGGCAATTTTATAGGTGATGATACCGGTTTTAACGTCGTCTTTATTGGGCAAGCCCAAGTGTTCTTTGGGGGTGACATAACACAGCATCGCGCAGCCATACCAGCCGATTTGGGCGGCGCCAATACCCGAGGTAATGTGATCGTAGCCCGGGGCAATATCGGTGGTCAGCGGCCCTAAAGTGTAGAACGGCGCTTCGTCGCAGTGCTTTAGCTGCTCGGTCATATTCTCGTGAATCATTTGCATGGGCACATGCCCAGGGCCTTCAATCATCACCTGTACGTCATGTTTCCAAGCGCGTTTTGTCAATTCACCCAAGGTGCGCAGCTCACCAAATTGCGCCTCGTCATTAGCGTCGGCCACCGAACCGGGACGCAGGCCATCACCGAGCGAGAAAGACACATCATAGGCCTTCATGATCTCGCAAATGTCGTCGAAATGGGTGTAGAGAAAATTCTCTTTGTGGTGCGACAAACACCACTTCGCCATTATTGAGCCGCCCCGAGATACAATGCCGGTAACGCGCTTGGCAGTGAGCGGAACATAGCGCAACAATACCCCAGCGTGAATCGTGAAGTAATCCACCCCCTGCTCGGCTTGCTCAATTAAGGTATCGCGGAAAATTTCCCACGTTAAGTCTTCGGCCACGCCATCAACTTTTTCCAGCGCCTGATAAATCGGCACCGTGCCTACAGGCACCGGCGAATTGCGCACAATCCACTCGCGAGTTTCGTGAATATTTTTACCAGTAGACAAATCCATCATGGTGTCCGCGCCCCAGCGAATACCCCACGTGAGTTTGGCCACTTCTTCTTCAATGGACGAGCCCAGCGCCGAATTACCGATATTGCCGTTCACCTTCACCAGAAAATTACGGCCAATTATCATCGGCTCTAATTCGGGGTGATTAATATTGGCAGGAATAATTGCACGGCCGCGGGCGACTTCGTCGCGCACAAATTCCGGGGTCACTTCTTTGGGAATACTGGCACCAAAGGCGTTACCCGGATGCTGATGGCCGAGCTGCCCCGGCAGCTCACCGGCTTCTTTTGCGGCGGCTAAGGCCATGTTCTCGCGAATCGCTATGTATTCCATTTCTGGGGTAATAACCCCCTGGCGCGCGTAGTGCATCTGGCTGACATTTTTACCCGGTAAAGCCCGACGGGGGTTGCGCTTTAAATCAAAACGCAATTGTTGCAGGCTTAAATCTGCAGCCCGTTTGCGGCTGTATTCGGAGCTGTCACCAGCGAGCAATTCGGTGTCATTACGGTCGAGAATCCACTGATCGCGAATCGGCTCCAAGCCTTTACGAATATCAATATTGGCCTTGGGGTCGGTATACGCACCCGAGGTATCGTAAACCCGCACCGGTGGATTTGGCTCGAGACTAGTAGTGCCATCTCTGGCCTGCACTGGGGTCGGGGTCAATTTAATTTCCCGCATTGGCACCTGAATATCGGCGCGGCTACCCTGCACATAAATCTTTGACGAACCCGGCAATGGCTCAACTGAGGCGGCATCTACTTGGGCGGTATCGCGAAGCAGCGGATAATCAGAACTCATTATTTCCCCTTTTTGCGCGCAACACAGCGCAAGTCTTTGATTCAAGTACTTTAAAAATAAAACCAAAGAAGGAAAATAAGACCGGTTCTCAGAAGAACACAACGCAGAGGGACCCCTGCTGAGAAGATCTTGTTTCCTACGCTGGCATTATCCAGATCAGGTCTACGGGATTCGAAAACGATCTCAGCCATTGCGTATTTTCATACGCGGGCACCCCGACAAGAGCGGCTAGTGTAGGCTGCAAGATTAGGTTTGGCAATAGAGGTGCAAGTACACGAACGGCATATTGCATAAAAACTAATGAGCATGGCACTTTTTTAACAGTGCCATAAACAGGCAAAATATTACTGAGTAACTTTGGGCAAACTCTCAGCCAAGGCTTTTGCATAAGCATTGCGTGCAGTTTGCAGCATCGCCAAATCCTGTTGCACAGCTGCAATTTTTTGGTCTGCGACCCTTAGATTCATGAGTTGGTTTTTCGCTTCGTTATCCAAACTTTCGAGCGGGTACTCCTTACCGTCGATTTTAATCATTTGTTCTTGATTCATAAATCATCCATTTTATGTAAAAAAATGACCTCCACAACTTTCGTCATGGAGGCCGAGGGGAGTTCACCAAAGAAATGCCATCTAAGTCAGATGGCATTTCAAATTAAACGGCGAAATCAACCACATCAAATTGCGCAATGGAACTCACGCCTACCAGAGTGATCTGCAAATCATTGCCGTTCAACGTTCCATCATCGTTAACATCTACCCACAAAGTGTTGGTATCTGTCTGGAAGACGTAATCCATAACACCATCGTTCTGGGTGAGCGCACCTTGGGCCTGACCAAAACTTGCTTGGTTACCCGCAAAGTTAAGGCCATTTAGATCTGACCCACCAGCCGGAGCCGGAGCTACTGCTATACCAGCAAACATTGCTGCAAAGTCCACGTCGATCACATCAGTTCCGCTTACAAAGTCCATAATTTGATCGATAGTAGCAGCCCCAGTTGATGACTCCGCCTTAGCGTCGTAGTCAAAGATATCCGCGCCAGCACCACCTGTCAGCAAATCTTTACCCAAACCGCCAGTAATAGTATCGCTGCCAGCGCCGCCATTGATGATATCGTCTGCAGCACCAGTCAACAAAGTATCGTTACCCTCACCACCAGTTAATACGATATTCTTGGCAGTAACCGAAATCGCACTTGCATCAACTGCTGCATTTGCAGTATTACCAACAACATTCACCAAACCGGACGCATCGATAGTTAAGGAGTTAACCCCTGCACTTAAGCTATTTAACACTGCATCGCCAGTTACCGCTCCAAATACTATACTCACGTCTGCTCCATTTGGCGCAGCAGTAGAAATAAGATCAATAAATTCTACACCTCTGAGGTTATCAAGGTTTGCAGGTACTGAGTTATCAGCTTCCAAAACCAGGCGGTCAGCAACGTTGATACCGGCAGTCAACAAATCCCCAGCATCGATATCTGCGGCTTGTCCAAATACAGTGATTGCACCCTTAGCGGTCGCACCAACCAATGTATCCGATCCACCTGCAGAAATATCGATTCGTAATGGACCAGTGAAGCCTTCACCAACGTTAAAGATATCATTGCCATTGCCGCCAGTAATACTGCTTAAACCTGCGGCCAAACCAATTGAGTTGATCGTAACTTGGCTACCGGCACCATTTGCCAAAGTCAAATTCTCTACACCATTCCAGTTGAAGAAAATCTGGTCGTTCAGCACAGCACCTGGGGTCAATATCTGCACGGTGTCATTACCTGCGCCACCAATAACAGTATCAGCAGACGTAATACCTTCTTGGCCAGCTGTGGCGTTGAAAGTAAACAGGAATGTATCGTTGCCATCTCCGCCATCTAGGTAATCAATACCTTCTGAAACCCCAACCAAAGGAGCCGCTAGGTTATTGTCTGAGCCTGCTGCAATAATGTCGTTGCCAGCACCACCGAAAATCTTGTCATCGCCAGCGTTACCGATTAAAAGGTCTGCACCTGCTCCGCCATTCAGAACGTCATCACCCGCTGTAGCGAATACCTGATCAGCTTGGCCTGTACCAGTGAAGGTAACATTACGCATGGTCAAGCCAACGTTGCTTTGTTCAAACAAGAAGGCGTTCGGCGCTCCCAGAGTTGCCGTTGTTGTCAAGCCTGACGCATCTACTGTGCCATTGAACAGAGTAGTTCCTGGGCTATTTTGCTCTATGTTAATGAATATAGAGTCGGTAGCGCCAGTCAGGGTCAATGTGGCGGAATCGTCTAAGAAGACATTGTTAATGTTTACCGTTGAAGGGTTACCAGCAACATTACCGTTAACGGTATTTTGCACAGCCAAATTAACTTGGCTGAAGCCGTTTGCCGTTAATGCACCGAATGCGTCATCATCAAGGCCACCCTCTTCTACAGCATCACTGCCTGCATAGCTCACATTTAAAACACTTTGACCTGCAGCGGCAGTGAACGTAGCAGAGTTAACATCGTCTGTTACAAAACTAAATTTCTGAGCATCGCTGACTTGAGTTACAGTCACGAGGCCAGATATATCCAGATCTTGCACATTTGGTTGGTTAGGAACTCCTGGGAATACCGCACCGGCATCAGTAAATGTATCGTCGAATACAATAGTGCTGAAGCCATTGGCCAAAGAAGCATTTAGGTTTACATTTTCAGCAGCTTCATTCCAAACATCTACTACCAAGGTTTCAACCCCAGTGGTCTTCGCCAACGCTTGAGCCACAGTATCACTAACTGAGTCTATAGTTGTCGCTGCCGATGCCGCGGCATTGAAGTGGATTTCCAAGGTGTCATTACCAGCACCGCCAACGTATGAGTCATTGCCATTTAAGCCGACAGAAGACACTACAACCAGATCGTTGCCGCCTTGCATTACGATCGCGTTATTGCCTTGGCCAATTACCAAGGAGTTATTACCGGCAGCACCATTAAATGCGATATTACGGTCTGCTGCACTTGGCCCAGCTAAGGCATCACCCAGCAAGTTAATGTTCAGATTACCAGTTAAGGCTGCAGCATTGAAGGTAGTCACATCGTTGAAGATAGCAGGAGCTGCATCTTCGGCGAGGTTACCCGCACCAGCTACATTTGCATTACCTGACAGATTTACTGTTGTGAGGTTATTCACACCAGTAATGGTGCCGCTACCAATAGTAGTGGTTGCCGCAGCGTTTCCAACTACAGGACCATTTACAGTCAGATTCAGAGTGTTTATGCCCGCAGTTTGAGCAGCATTGAAGTTAAATACCGCACCGTTGGCATTGTTCATATCGACATCAAGCACGTTATCGATATTCTGGGTACCAACTTGTGAATAATTAATAGTGGTTACAGCTGCGCCATCTTTTTGAATAAATTTCGCATCATTATTCAAACTATTTACGGTAAAGAAGTTACCCGCTTGAGAGGTATTGGTAATTTGTTCAACATCTGTAGCGCCTGCAAAATCCAAGGTCGTCAAGGTATTACCTAAAATACGCGCTTCAATATTTTCAACACTTACCGAGTTCAACACCAAGTTGCCGAAGGTATTATCCGAGAGCTTTAATGTATCACTGCCGGCCTTACCGTCAAAGCTATCCGCAGAGCCTAAGGTGTGCTGAGTGCCACCAAAACCACCACTGTTAACAGTACCGGCAGTAAACACGTCATCTTGGTCTGTACCAACAATAGTATCGTCAGCCAAAGTTGCGTTTTGCTGATTCGAGTCATCATTTAGAATCAAGGCTTCTAAGTCACCAGCAACGGTAATATTACTTGGCGCAGTAATAACCAACTTAACAGATTCGTCTTGCTCGAATGCAGTATCGCCATTTATATCAACAGAAAACAGCTTTTGTGTTTCGCCCGGACCAAACGTAATTTGAGTCAAGCCAGAGACATAATCGGAACCAGCCGACGCGGGGTTAGTATCGCCAGGAGCTGTAGCGACTGTAATAGTTACGGCTTCATCAGCTGGCGGCGCTTTATCTAAAGTCAAAATATAGTTCAACTTATTATTTGAACCTACATTACCCTCGACTGAATCTGTCGCCGCTACAGTAAGAGTATAAGCCTCAGCAACCGCTGCCACGTTTACATTAACTGTTTGCGTGGTGCTACCACCGTTGCCATCACTTACTGTCACAACAAAGCTATCGGGACCGTTAAAGTCCGCGTTAGGTGTGTAGATAAACTCACCGGCACTATTGCCTGCAACTACTGATCCATTTGTTGGTGTAGCCGCAGTATAAGTTAAGGCATCGCCATCAACATCTGAGGCTGACACGGTTATAGTTTGCGCAGTGTCTTCAACAGCATTTACGGTTTGGCTTGCAGCAGTGGTGGGCGCGTCGTTGACGGCCGCTACCGATATATTAATCGTTTGCGTGGTGCTACCACCTTTGCCATCACTTACTGTCACAACAAAGCTATCGGGACCGTTAAAGTCCGCGTTAGGTGTGTAGATAAACTCACCGGCACTATTGCCTGCAACTACTGATCCATTTGTTGGTGTAGCCGCAGTATAAGTTAAGGCATCGCCATCAACATCTGAGGCTGACACGGTTATAGTTTGCGCAGTGTCTTCAACAGCATTTACGGTTTGGCTTGCAGCAGTGGTGGGCGCGTCGTTGACGGCCGCTACCGATATATTAATCGTTTGCGTGGTGCTACCACCTTTGCCATCACTTACTGTCACAACAAAGCTGTCGGAGCCGTTATAGTCAGCATTTGGAGTATAGGTGAATTGGCCATTGCCATTGTTGACGACTACACCATTGCTAGCTGCAGCGGCCGTGTATGTCAAAGTATCTCCATCCACGTCAGTTGCAGCAACGGTAATAGTTTTAGGTGTATCTTCTGTAGCGTTTACCACTTGCTGAGGAGCGGCAAATTCAGGCGCTGTATTTGGTGTTGGTGGCGCACTTTTACTATCGTCATCGTCGGCCGCCACTGCAATGCCACCGACTGCCAAAACACCACCACCAACATACAGAGCGGTAGTCGATATACCAGCAGCTGCGCCAGCTCCACCTGCCGCAGCGCCACCGGCGGCTGCACCACCTGCAGCTTGAGCATTGACGTCGGCAAGCAGCATAGCCGCCATGCCGCTGTCAGATGAAGCAACTTGAACTAATTGTTCTTCGCTGGTGTTTTTGCCGAGCAAAGCTTCATCTTCAAGCTTTTTCTCGTCTTCAAAGAGATTTTCAATTTCGAGGGAGGCACCATCGTCGAGGGCAATGGCTTGAGTTTGTTCAGCAGCTAATGCTTCGACAGCCGTCGTATCCACATCCACTACTGATTGGTCTTGCGTTCCTTGCTTTTTCATTTGTATCTCCTGGGTACGATTGCTATCCGGCATCCTGCCGGAATTTCTTTACGGGTACTGCTAAAAAACAGGCCATAAATAAAGTCAATAACAGGCTCCGCCTGCCGTATCACACACCATCACAATCCTTGTAGATAGCTCCGTGTGACGTTGGTACGTACACATACCAACTTGACATATTCTTATATCACTTCCGCAAAAGGTACGTCAGCCTTTTATAGACGTCAACACCTTTCTAAAATTTTTACTACATTCATTGCCTATTTACTTCAAAGAGCTTAGCGGCATAGCCTAAGACTTCTCATTAACTCTAAACGCGCACTTAATTAGAATTTAAATACTAATCCCGTCTAAACGGATCAGTCATGTTGAAGCATCACAATATATCAACGACGAAGGTTCTATAAAATCAAATAAATCACTGACTAACGCTCCGTTAATGCCTCAGCACTACCCCTTCGCAGGGGCTTCATTAGGTATTGCGCCACCGTTTTATGGCCGGTGATTATTTCTACCGTTGCCGTCATTCCCGGAATAACCTGCATTGGGTCCACTCCAGGCCGCTCCGGAATTTTATTTATTTTAACAAGCGCGCGATAATACGGTTCTTCGTTATTTTTTAAATCTTCGTCAATAGTATCTGGGCTAACGTAGCTGACTTCACCTGCTAGGGAGCCATAAACCGTAAAATCATAGGCATCAAGTTTTACATTTGCGTGAAGCTCGGGCCGAACAAAGGCAACATCTTTGGAAAAAATGCGAGCTTCTATCAGCAAAGGCTCGTCAGACGGCACAATTTGCAATAATTCGTCGCCACTCTTTAGCACTGCGCCAAGCGTGGTCACTCGTACGTTTTTGATCGCACCGGACATCGGCGCCGTGATAGTAGTCGCCGACAGCGCCTCCTCCCGTTGACGAAGAATTTGCATGGTCTGCTCAAGCTCGGCCTGGGTATTCGCCAACTGCTCTTGCGCATCGCGACGATACTCATTCTTGCGGTTAATTAACTCTGCTTGTAAATCAAGCACCTGCCGCCTCGCATTAAGGAGTTCTGACTGCGATGCATCACCGGTTGACGCTAAGTCTTTTAATGCGACCATTTCTTCCTTGGCCAGCGCTAAGGATTTGTTAATGCTTTCGCTTTCTTGCCGTTGCTGACGCAAGCGACGGCGATGTAAATCACTTTGCCGAGCGATCACCGTCGCTTCGGCGGCAACATCATCGGAGAAATACAGCGGAACGTTAGTTAACTCGGCGTTTAGACGCTCGACATTGGCTTTTAGATTGATAGCCTTGGACCGCGTTTCAGCTGCATTTGCCGCAAACCGAACTTGATCGAGCTCGGCAAGAACATCACCAGCCTCGACAATATCCCCTTCTTTTACGTGCAACACCAAGAGCACACCGCCGTCGACAACCTGCACGACTTGCGAACGACTGGAGACAATGACTTCGCCTACAGCACGCACCTGCTCATCAAGCACGGCCCAATTTGCCCAACCAATAGACGCCAGCATAACAACTGCCATTAACCACAATACGCGGCCAGCAAAACCGACATCAATGGGGCGGGTTCTAGAAAACAATTGTTCGGCCAAAATCATTGCGCCGCTCCAACATTAACCACACCAACTCGCGTATTCGATGGCGCAGCCTTTTTCTTGCTTGCAGGGTCGATCAATTGATTCGCCTTTATTTCGCCATTTTCAATCAGTAGCACTCGGTCAGCGAGTTCCACCCAGGATTGTTTATGCGTGGTAAAAATCACCGTGTGGTCAGTGGGCAAGTCGCGAATAATATCGATTACTTTCTGCTCTAACACAGAATCCAAACTCGCCGCGGGCTCATCCAACAGCCAGATTTTGGGGTTTTGCAACACCAAGCGCGTTAAGCCAACGGTCTGTCGTTGCCCGCCAGACATACCCGCGCCACCCTCGGCAATGGGCAGCTGCAATCCAAGTGGGTGACGCTTTACCGCGTCTAGCAATCCGGTTTTTTCGAGCGCAGCGATGACTTGTTCCTCGCTCGGCATGCTCATTCCCAAGGTAAGATTGTCGAGTAATGTGCCGGAGAACAGGCGAGGGTCTTGAGGAAGGTAGCCAATTACTTCACGCAGCCAACTCTGCCTACACACTTCATAATCTAAACCAGCGATTCGAATTTGCCCCTGAGAGGGTGTGGCTATGCCCGCCAATAATTTTAACAACGTGGATTTACCACTGCCGTTTCGACCAAGTACCGCTATTCTTGTGCCTGCAGGTATTTGTAAATCGGCAGCACTAAATTGGGGCGTTTGCGCACCACTATAAAGGTAATGAAGCTCATTCAGCTGTAGATCAAGTGGCAAAGATCGCGTATTGGCTTCTCGATAAGGGTGCTCATCGCTAGGCGAGGCCAGTACTTGATCGAGTATTTTCATGGAGTAATTCGCGTGATGCCAGCGTAGTAATAGCGACGAAATATTGGAGATTGTCCCCAGCGTGCGCCCACCCAAAATGGAGCACGCTATTAATCCCCCCATGGTCAGTTCACCTGTTTCGATAACATAAACGCCAACAATAATAATACCGACATACGACGCTTGCTGGAAAAAATTCGTCGCGATCTGCGCTATTGAGGTTACGTAATTAAGCTCCTCACCCCGGTCGCAGGTTTCCCGTGTCGCCGCTAGCCAAGCATCGCTGAACTTCGCCTCACCACCCTGAGATTTGATAATCTCACCACCGGCAACGGCTTCAAACAGAAGACCCTGGCGGCGCACTACAGCGTCATTATTAGTTTGCTGTAAGCGTGCTATCGGGCGATAAGCAATAAGCCCCATCAACAAACTCAGCACGACAAAGGCAGTGGGCACCAGCGCTACCGGTCCTGCAATGAGATATATCACACTAATAAAAAGGAAAATAAAGGGAAGATCAACTAGGGAGAACATGGTCGACGATGTAAAAAACGCCTTTACCGATTCGTAATCGCGAACCTGTGCAACCAGAGAACCTTGCCGAGACGGGCGACGATCTAGCTTTAACCCCAGTAGTCGTTCAAATACAAATAGCGACAATGCCTCATCAAGGTGCTTGGTCATGGCCTCCATCATTTTTAAACGCACTAATTTAAACACCACATCAAAGATATAAGCCAGTAACATGCCCACCGACAAAAACCAAAGGGTGGCGTAAGCAAAGTTCGGCACTACCCTGTCGTAAACTTGCATAACAAAAAGTGACGCCAAAACTGCAATTAAATTTATGAATATCGACACTACCGCCATACGCCGAAATAACGGTGCGTGGGCTTTTATGCCTGCAAAAATTGCGCTCGATGCCAGACCTTTTGGCACCTTTTTAAGATAAGAGTCCTGCGATTCTGCAAAGGGTACTACAGGTGTAAACACTTTCGTCGTGGGATCGATGTCCGTTTTATTTTGCGTACTGTCCAGCCAAAATATGTCTGCCCCCGACTCGGACGTAGCGACTTTATGCACAACCCCAATATTGTCATCTACCACAACCCACGCGGGTAATTGCGCACTCGACAACAAACTTAGCCGAGTCTCTGTTGCAGTGTGGCCTTGGAATAAATGTTTCCACGCCGCAACCAAGCGATCGTGCTCATGCGCTACGGTTACAAAATCCCACGCTAACTCTGCTTCAAGCAAGGACGCATGCAGACCGCGCCGATGAGCCATTTCAATCAGAGCGTTAACACCCGTTGATTTTTTAATATCGTTTTTTGGTATCGCATTTAACATACAGACTTATTCTTCCTTGATTGCGATATGTGTTGGCGGTGCATTTTTACTCAAACGTGTCCAGAGCATCCCTTGTAGCGCTAAACGTATATTGGCCGACCAGTAATTTTTTCTTATAGTGGATATTTGGAGCAGTGCCTCATGCGCTTCGCGATGAGCATTCAACACCTCTAACCACGCTTTGCGGCCGACCTTAAATTGCCGCAAAAAACTATCGACCAGTTTCACCGCTGCCCCCGCCGCTTCAACTTGCGCATAAAACTGGTTTTCTGCCACTGCCCGTTCTGCGTATGCCGTGCTGAGCACGTCAGTTACATCCCGCCTTGCGTAGATTAGATCCTGCTCAGCGCCATGCAGCCGTTGCAAAACAGCACGATAGCTATTTATGCCGCGCAGGCCGTCATTAGACTGCATCTGGAATACTAATTGGGTAGAGGAATCTGGGGTAAAATCACCCGCCGATTGGTCGAGCTGGGTGGTGTATTGAAGACTCAGCTGAGGAAATATGGAGGACTTCGCCAAACGTACATTGGCGCGCTGTAATTCTATTTCTGACAATACTTGCTGACCACTCGGGTGAGCGCTCACAGCGTTATTATTTAATACCCGCAAACTTTCCTCAGGCGTCAGCGCATAAGATTGATCCGGCCATGCCAAATGCACTGTTGAGCGATGGATTAAGGATTCCAAATGCAAGCGGTTGCGAAGCAACACCGAGTTACTTGCGGCCAGCCCAGCTCGCGCTTGGCTCAAGCGGGTTTGCGCTGTCTGGATATCGGCTGGCGGTGACACCCCCTGCTCTGCCCGCCGGGATATGGTACCTAGCAATCCCTCAAGACTTTTTATATACCTTACCCACAGCATGCCCTGCTCTTCTGCCAACACGACACTCAAGTAGGCATCAGCCGTTTCCAAGCCGAGATTTAACCTGAGGGAATTCAATTCAGCTAATGCTTTACTCTGATTCGCCTGCGCCTCCTTCACTTCGGCGCGGGTTCGCCCCCCCGACCACAGCGGCTGCACGACACTTAGCGTAGTTTGCGATGCATCGTTGCTCGCCTGCGCAGCGCTAATTGACACATAAGGGTAATACCCCGTCTTGGCGCCAGAAATTTCGAAACCAGTCGCAGTAACCTCCGACAGCGCCCTCACCACATTAGGGTGATTGCGCCACACCTCTGCTAAGGTAATTCCGAGCGGTAAGACGCCATCTTCATACGACTGATCGTTAGAAAGCTGCATGAATTGATCACTGGCCAAATCCAATACATCAACATCTTGATAAGACTCACTCCGCAAGCCATAACGCTGCGCGGCATTTGCTGAATCTGAGGCAGAGTCCACCAAAACCTCGGAATACAAATAATCTCTGCTTGGATTAGATTGGACAGATGGTGGCGTAGAGGTAGTGGTGGAGTTGATATTATTCGAGGAGCAGGCAGCGAGAACGAATGCAGCGCTTACCAAAGTCATATACGCAGCAGTATGACCAATCCTAGCGCAGGGGAAGGCGTATTTATCGCTGATTGAGGCAAATCTGCTCATACCACCAACGTCTTTTTGCGGTGGCTGATGAACGAGGTAGCACGAGAATCGAATTTTCGGAATATTGGCGGCGAAAGAAACGCATCGCCCGAACTTAAAGCATTATAAGTCAATTACTTGCACCTCCCTGTGCGTACTACCTAGAGCAAACCAATATTCCTTATTGGCTACCTGTAAATACAGGCAAAAGCTCGTTCGCTATTGAATGCTGAAACTAAAAAACGCCATTATCCGCACGGCCAGCAACAAATTTCCAGCGCGATCCTAGCAGATCGTCCCAAAGCAAGCAACGGAACTAAATCTTAAGGCGCCCATCATGGGCGGCTACATATCAGCGTCACAAGCATATACACGGACAAAACGTAGGCTGGAACAAGCAGCGCCAGCTTCCGGCAACAATAGCATAGTCACGACCAACAATTCGTCAGAGCTAAAGGGCTTCGCGCAATCATAATTCCGATTTTCACCTGCCAAAACAGATGTTATCGCCGTACATGTATCAATCAATATTATTGATGAAACAAGCCTGACAATGGCGCTGCATAGCTATTTTAGATGCATTAAAACCAAAAAAACCTCTTTAAAGCGGAGCTCATAAACTCACCGTTAAGGCTTCAACCACCGCCAAGGCCTTGGCTCGGGCTTCGTCGATGTCGCTACCGCGCGCCAGTGCCACGCCCATGCGGCGCTTGCCGTCCACCTCGGGTTTACCAAATAAACGCAGCTGGGTGTCGGCTACATCTAAGGCGTGGTCGAGATTGCCAAAACGCACGCGACTTGATTTGCCGTCGACTAAAATGACCGCCGAGGCCGAGGGGCCGTGCTGCTGAATATTGGGGATGGGCAGGCCCAGTATGGCTCTAACATGCAGGGCGAACTCTGAGAGGTCTTGAGAGATTAATGTTACTAAGCCGGTGTCGTGGGGACGCGGCGAAACTTCGCTGAAGATCACTTCATCACCTTTTACAAATAGCTCTACACCGAACAAACCCCAGCCACCTAGTGCGGTGGTGACTTGCTCGGCCATGTGCTGAGCGCGCTGCAAGGCGGTCTCAGACATGGGCTGCGGCTGCCACGACTCTTGGTAGTCTCCGTCTTTTTGGAGGTGGCCAATCGGCGCGCAATAACTGGTTGCGGTGTCTACGCCATCACTGCCGCGATGGCGAATGGTGAGTAAGGTAATTTCGTAATCGAAGTCGACAAAGCCTTCCACAATCACTCGGCCTGCACCGGCACGGCCGCCCTCTTGGGCATAGGTCCACGCCGCGTCGATTTCAGCGGGGCGACGCACCAAGCTCTGCCCCTTGCCCGAGGAGCTCATGATGGGCTTGATCACACAGGGCAGGCCAATTTCCGCCACGGCGGCATCGAACTCGTCTTTGCTGTCGGCAAAGCGGTAGGCTGACGTAGGCAGCTCCAGTTTTTCGGCAACCAGGCGCCGAATGCCTTCACGGTTCATGGTGAGCTGTGCTGCTCGCGCAGTAGGTACAACGTTATAGCCTTCGCGCTCGAGCTCGACCAAGGTGTCGGTGGCAATGGCTTCTATCTCTGGCACGATATAATCGGGTTTTTCTAGTTCAATCACTCGGCGCAATTCGGCGCCGTCGAGCATGGAAAACGTATAGCTGCGGTCGGCAACCTGCATTGCCGGGGCATTGGCGTAGCGGTCGCAGGCGATCACTTCCACCCCTAGGCGTTGCAACTCGATGGCCACTTCTTTGCCGAGTTCGCCCGCGCCACACAGTAAAACCTTACAAGCGCTGTCGCTAAACGGCGTGCCTAAAGAAACCATGATTGTCCTCGCAAATACTTAATAATTAATTTTTTAACTCAACACATACAATAATTGCAGCGTTAGATAAGCGTAAACACCGGCCAGCACATCGTCGATCATAATGCCAAAGCCGCCGTGCACCTTGGCATCCAACACCCGTATTGGCCAGGGCTTCCAAATATCAAATAAGCGAAATAAAGCAAAACCTAAAAGGATCCAACCAAGATGCATTGGCACCATAAACAGTGCAATCCACAGGCCGACAAATTCATCCCAGACGATGCCGCCGTGATCGTGCACGCCTAAGGCGTCGGCAGTGGCGCCACAGAGATATACACCAAGCATAAAGGCTAAGATCAAGACCACCACATAATAGGCCGGTGGCAAAAATTGCAAAACATACCAAAATGGCAGGGCGGCGATTGTACCGAAGGTGCCCGGCGCTTTAGGCGCCAGTCCGCTACCAAAACCAAGAGACAATAAATGCACTGGGTTTTTAAGTAATGAGACGGGTATTTTCATTGGGTGTACCACTCAAAAATGTTGGTAGCCAGCAGCAGGCGTTATCACACCGCCGTCGGCTGCATAGCAGGCAAGGCCTTCACCAATGTCGATATAACCGACTTCTGTGAGGCGCAAATTTAATTCAGCACTGAGCGCCACCACTGCCTCGCGGTGTTCAGCGGGCACGGTAAAGCACAGTTCGTAATCGTCGCCGCCGCTAAGGGCAAACTCAATGGCGCGCTCGGAATTCGTTTCAGTGAGCGCCGCCGACAAGGCTAGGTGCTCGGTATACAGCACCGCCGCCACGCCACTGGCGTTGAGAATATGACCAAGGTCTGCGGCCAAACCGTCAGATATGTCGACCGCTGCGCTGGCGAGGCCTCGCAGCTGTTGACCTAGGGCCAAGCGTGGTTCTGGCGAGTGGTAGCGGGCCAGCAAGGCTGTCTCTGCCGCACTTAGCTGCGCCAGCGGTTTATCTAGGTAAGCCAGTGCCGCTCTCGCATCACCCAGCTGGCCAGAGACAAACACTAGGTCACCGGGACGCGCACCACTGCGCAAAATAGCGGTGCCCGCTGGCGCCGAGCCCATAACTTGCAGGCTTAAGCACAGCGGCCCACGCGTGGTGTCGCCGCCCACCAGTACAATACCGAATTCCGCGGCGGCGACGGCCAAGGCATCCGCAAAGCCCGCCAGCCAAGGCTCGTCCACCTTGGGCAGTGTTAAGGCCAAGGTAAAGCCAAGCGGTGTTGCACCACAAGCCGCCAAATCGCTAACGCACACGGCTAAGGCGCGACGGGCAAGTAAGTCTGAGGGATAATTGGCAGGGAAATGCACTGACTCCACCAAGGTGTCGACTGACACCAGTAGCTCGTCTCCTGCCGGCAATGCGAGAACCGCACAGTCGTCACCAATACCGCAACGCACCGGTGAGTTGGGGCAGGCCTGCGCCGCAGCGGCGCCTGCCTTAAAATACTGTTGGATTAATTGGAATTCAGATACCGGCATAAGCTTCGCTAAGCGCCGACTTATTCGGCGTCGCTTGCTGGTTTGGGAGATTTACCGCGTTCTGCCGCTACTTCAACCCCGCGACACTCCATTGCCACCTTGTCTAGAATACCGTTTAAATAGCGATAACCGTCAGTGGCACCAAAGCGTTTACCGAGGTTGATGGTTTCGTTTATCGCCACTTTATACGGCACATCGATACGGCGTAGCAGTTCATAACTGCCCATGCGTAACAGGCACAATTCAATGGGGTCGAGATCGCTAAGTTTGCGGTCTAGATGCTTTTCAAACAGACCGTGCAAGTCGGTGAGCTGGGCGGGAATGCTGTGCACCAAATCGTGAAAAAATTCTTTATCGACATTGCTCATGTCGTAGTCAGCTTGAAACTCAGCTTCAATAACGCTCAGGGCCTGGCCAGCCATATGCCATTGATACAGTGCCTGCATCGCGTAGTGACGGGCCTTGCGACGACCTGCGGCAAGCTGATTATGGGACGGACTTTGCTGACGATTAGCCACAAAAATTTACTCATTCACAGTGGATAAAACCACATTTAAAAAACCGCGCCACCGCTTACCAGAAACTGAATGGGTGACGCGAAAATCATTTACCAAAACTAACACGACAAAACTTAGAGCTGCTTCAGCAGGCTCACCATCTCAATGGCAGACATGGCCGCTTCTTCGCCTTTATTGCCCGCTTTAGTACCCGCGCGTTCAATGGCCTGCTCGATGCTGTCTACCGTCAACACACCAAAGGATACCGGCACGCTGTATTGCATAGAAACCTGTGCCAAGCCTTTCACGCACTCGCCGGCAACGTATTCAAAGTGCGGGGTGCCGCCGCGAATAACTGCGCCAAGGGCGATGATGGCGTCGTAGTTTTTACTGTCTGCCACCTTCTGGCATACCAGCGGAATTTCAAAGGCGCCGGGGGCGCGCACAATAGTAATATTGTCTTCTTTAACACCGTGACGGCGCAGTGAATCTAGAGCGCCTTCCAACAAGCTCTCAACCACAAAGCTATTCCAGCGGCCCACAACAATCGCGTAATTACCACCAACCGCAGTGAAAGTACCTTCAATCGTTTTCATAGTCGTTCCTTAAAGTCTTAATTAATTAGGCTTGGCCAACGTCTTCGGGGCTGACAAATTCCACTACTTCTAGGTCGAAACCAGAGATAGCATTGTACTTAACCGGCGCACCCATCAGCCGAATTTTGCCCACGCCAACATCGCGTAATATTTGCGAACCCAGACCAACGTTAAAGTAGGTGGTTTGGTATTGCACACTGTCACCCTGCAGCGGCGGCGTCAAACCTTGGGCAATGCCGAGGTCAGCCAATATCGACTCTGACGTTTCGCGGTGAGCGAGTAATACCACTACACCACCTTCTGCGGCGACGGTGGCCAAACTGCGGTGCATATTCCAACCGGTGGTTGAGCCCGGCGGTTGAGTTTGCAGTAAGTCGCGAATGGTGGAACCCAAATGCACCCGTGCCAGTGTTGGCGTAGCGGCATCGATAGCGCCTTTTTGAAGTGCAAAATGGATTTCGCCAGCGACGGAATCTTTGTAGGCATGCAGTTCGAAATCACCAAAGTCTGTGGCGATGGTGCCACTGCTAATTTTTTCAATGGTCTGCTCGTTCAACACTTGGTAGTGAATGAGATCGGCAATGGTGCCCATTTTTAAATCGTGCTCGGCGGCAAATATTTCTAAATCTTCGCGGCGCGCCATGGTGCCGTCTTCGTTCATGATTTCGCAAATCACGCCAGTGGCTTCAAAACCGGCTAAACGCGACAAATCACAGGCGGCTTCGGTGTGACCAGCGCGGCTTAATACGCCACCTGGCTCAGACATTAGCGGAAAAATATGGCCAGGCTGCACAATATCGCCAGCCACTGCATTGCGGGCTGCGGCAGTGCGCACGGTGTGAGCGCGGTCAGCCGCCGAAATACCGGTGGTTACGCCCTTGGTCGCTTCAATCGATAGGGTGAATTTGGTACCAAAACCCGAGGCATTGCGGTCAACCATCAAGGGCAGGTTCAACTGCTTACAGCGTTCCTTGGTCATCGGCATGCAAATCAAGCCGCGACCGTATTTGGCCATAAAATTGATGTCTTGGGGGCGCACACACTCTGCCGCCATCACCAGATCACCTTCGTTTTCGCGGTCTTCGTCGTCTAAGAGAATAACCATCTTACCCAGACGAATGTCCTGAACCAGTTCTTCTACTTTGCTAAACGCCATAGTCATTGCCTTTATTTGCACGCTTTATTTGCGCGCTGTCAAAAACCCATTTTCTGCCAAGGTGGCCATCGACACGCCTTGTGCACGTGCGCCCCCCGCCTCGCTATTTTGCGCTTGTAATAAACGCTCTAAATAGCGGGCGACAACATCGACTTCTAAATTTACTGCGGCGCCGGGCCGGTAGTGCTGAATAATTGTTTGCGCTGCGGTGTGCGGCACGATATTGAGATCAAATACCTGATCCTCAATACGATTTACGGTCAGGCTCACGCCATCGACGCAAATTGACCCCTTGGTCGCAATATAGCGTGCGAGCTCTGCTGGCGCCTCTACCCGCAGTCGAACCGAGCGCGCATCTTTTTCGCAGCTCACGATCCGGCCCACGCCATCAATGTGGCCACTGACAATATGGCCGTCAAACCGGCTGCTCGCTAGCATGGCCCGCTCTAAATTTACCGCCTGCCCAACGCTGGCCTGCGCGAAACTGCTGTGGGCCAAGGTTTCTCTAGACACATCAGCCCAGTAACCGTCAGCCAGCAATTCTACCACCGTCAGGCAAACGCCGTTGGTGGCAATACTGTCGCCAAGTTTGACCTCGTGCATGGGTAAATCAGCACTTTGCACGCGCAGACGTAAATCGCCACCGCGCAGTTCAGTGGCGGCGATCTTACCGCAGGCCTCGATAATGCCGGTAAACACCTATGCGCCCCCTAGTAATGCAGGTAGACGGCAGTGGATACGCCAGTCTTTACCCACTGCGCGAATATCAACGATTTCCAGTGCCTGCTGGCCAGCCATCTTGGTCATCGGCCAATCCACTAGGGGTCTGGCTGAGCTGCCCATCAAACTCGGCGCCATATACACAAACCACTCGTCTACTAGGCCCGCGCGCAGCGCCGAACCCGTCAATGTTGGCCCCGCTTCGAGCAAGACCTCATTACAGCCCAGGTCCGCCAAATAGCGCATCAGGGCAGGCAGCGACACGCGGCCGTTACCGTCATCTTCAAGGCTGAGGATAATTGCGCCCGCCGCAGACAAGGGCGCATAGCGCTCCGGGTCTTGCACCACGGTAGCAATAATAACCTCGCCACCTTCGTCAAACAGCTTGGCGTTAACTGGGGTACGTAGCGTCGAATCAACAATAACCCGCAAAGGCTGCCGCCAAAATTCATTCACTTGCTCGGGGGCAAAACTCTCGGGCCGAACATTAAACTGGGCATTGTCGTGCAAAATAGTGTCAACGCCACTGACAATAACGCAGCTCTGTGCGCGCAGACGCTGCACATCTTGGCGCGCGGCCGCGCCGGTAATCCACTGGCTTTCACCCGACGCCATCGCGGTGCGACCGTCTAAACTGCTGGCCGATTTCAAACGCAACCACGGCAAACCGCCGTTAATCCTGCGCATAAAGCCTTTGTTTAATTCCGCCGCCGCCGCGGCCATTAAACCGACATCCACCTGAATACCTGCGTCTCTCAGACGCGCGATGCCCTGCCCCGCCACCAGCGGATTGGAATCCTCAACGGCAACCACGACACGGGCCACATTGGCGGCAACCAGTTTGTCGGCGCAGGGTGGCGTACGGCCCAAATGGCTGCAGGGCTCAAGTGTGACGTATATAGTGCAATCTTCGGCGCTCGCTATTTGCGCGAGGGCATTCACTTCGGCGTGGCCATCGCCGGCGCGAATATGCCAGCCCCGTGCAATGACTTTATCATGCTGCGCAATGACGCAACCTACTCTCGGATTTGGACTGGTGCTATAACGGCCGCGCTCTGCCAATTGCAAAGCAAGCGCCATCATCTCACGATCTATATCTGAGAAACTCATTACTAGTCCGCTTTTCCTGCCCGAGGTTCGGCCGACAAACGGTCTATCTCGGCGCGAAATTCATCTAAATCTTGGAAGCTGCGGTACACCGATGCAAACCGTACATAGGCGACATGATCTAGCGCCTTTAAGGCCTCCATCACTTGCTCACCGACATCGCGGCTGCCAATTTCACGTTCACCGGTTGCTTGGATACGACGCTTGATGCCACTGATTTCCGCCTCGATATGCTCAACACTGACCGGCCGTTTCTCTAAGGCCTTTAGCACCCCAGAGCGCATTTTGGCTTCATCAAAGGGCTCGCGAGAACCATCGCTCTTGATGATTTTGGGCATCAATAGCTCAGCGCTTTCGTAGGTGGTAAAACGTTCAGAACAGGACAAACACTCCCGCCGCCGACGAACCTGTCCACCCTCGGCAACCAGCCGAGAATCGATTACTTTGGTGTCGTCAAAATTGCAGAACGGGCAGCGCATGGTTTTGCCTCAGGGGCGTTTAATATTGCCAAAGTTTAGCACAGTGTGGGAGGCGCTTGACGGGAGACGGAAGACGCTAAGAAAACGGCGCGATGCGCCGCAACTGTTTTGCGTCTCCCGCCTCCCGTCCAGCATTAAGCGTATACGGGATAGCGCTTACAGATTTCCAGAACCTTCACTTTCACTTCTTCGATTTTGGCCGTGGCATCGCCAGCTTCCAATGCTTCAAGCACGTCGCACATCCAGTTAGCCAGTTCTACGCACTCTGCTTCTTTGAAGCCGCGCGTGGTCACCGCAGGCGTACCAACGCGTAAACCACTGGTGATGAACGGTGAGCGCGGATCGTTTGGCACCGCATTTTTGTTAACGGTGATGTTTGCGGCGCCCAGTGCGGCGTCGGCGTCTTTACCGGTGTAGGACTTACCGATGAGGTCGACCAACATCAGGTGGTTTTCAGTACCGCCAGAGACGATATTAATACCGCGACCAATAAAGGTTTTTGCCATCGCCTTGGCGTTGGTCACTACCTGCTTTTGGTAGGTAACGTACTCAGGGGTCATCGCCTCTTTAAAGCTAACTGCTTTAGCCGCAATAACATGCATCAGCGGGCCGCCCTGACCACCGGGGAATACCGCCGAGTTCAGTTTTTTCTCGATCTCAGGATTGGCCTTGGCCAAAATCAAACCGCCGCGTGGACCGCGCAGGGTTTTATGGGTGGTGGTCGTTACCACGTCCGCATACTGAATTGGGTTGGGGTAAATACCAGCGGCAACTAAACCGGCAACGTGTGCCATGTCGACCATCAGGTAGGCGCCAACCATATCGGCGATTTCGCGGAATTTTGCCCAATCAACAATACCGGAGTAGGCAGAGAAACCCGCCACGATCATTTTAGGCTTGTGCTCTAAGGCCAAGGCTTCAACCTGGGCGTAGTCGATTTCGCCGGTTTCATTATTCAAACCGTACTGAACCGCATTATAGGTTTTGCCTGAGAAGTTGGGCTTGGCGCCGTGGGTCAAGTGACCGCCCGCATCCAAACTCATGCCCAATACCGTTTCACCCGGCAGCACTAAGGCTTGGTATACCGCGCCATTGGCCTGTGAACCGGAGTGCGGCTGAACGTTGGCGTAATCGGCGCCGAACAGTGCCTTAGCGCGATCAATAGCCAATGTTTCAGCTTTATCCACATACTCGCAGCCGCCGTAGTAGCGCTTCCCGGGATAGCCTTCGGCGTATTTATTGGTCAGCACCGTGCCCTGCGCCTGCATTACAGCCGGGCTGGTGTAGTTTTCCGACGCGATCAGTTCAATATGCTCTTCCTGACGCACTTCTTCCTCTTGGATCGAAGACCAAATTTCAGCGTCAAATCCGGCTATTGTCATCTCTTTACTAAACATCACTACCCCCGAGGCATACACAGGCTCTGAAAAGCCGCGCATTGTACAATAAATGCGCGTTATCGGCACCGTTTAATGTTGGCATAACGATTACATTCGCGCGCCTGAAAATGGCGGGGCACCAAGCGCGGCAGGCACATTAAAGCCCAATATTATTATTGGGCTAAATTCGGAGGCGACGAGAAATAAATTTTAGGCGATAGCTGATGCGTTCAAAGCCAGCGCTCATGGAGTTTACTGGCACCCCGCACCTGCGTGACAACCTTAGCGTTATCAACATTTGCAGTCATGGTAATGTCGATTTGGGCGCCACAGGCGGCGCAGCGAAACGTCCAAGGCTGCTGCGGGCGATTAAACAGGGCGAGCCGACAATTGGTGGTGCATGCGCATTTATCACAGCAAACACTGACATTGAATTTCATCAAGTTCCTCTACGGCACACGCCAACAATCAAACAAGATACAAGCGGCACGAACCCCTACCAAGCCCACGAAACGCAGCTTTAATCGCCCCCGAAATTGTGCGATGCAAATAGCGCACAACAACAAATAAAGGGCCTAGCAGGAAAACTCTCGGAACATAAAACAAGGAGTATGCACGCCATTCCATGGCTATCCACTGCATACAGGTCACAGCAGATACCCGCGCAGAATAACGCTAGCGAGCTTGTCTAGCAATATTATCGTCAGGACGGCCCGCACATACCATCGCCCCGCGCTAATACCACCTTGCGCAATATCGTCGCTTTCGGTACCTTTCTTCCCTGTTTCTAAGCCGCCGTATACTGCGGCTTTCCGCTATTTTCAGGAGTCAGCATGGCGCAATTCGTCTATACCATGAACCGTGTCAGCAAAGTCGTGCCCCCCAAGCGCGAAATTTTGCACGATATCTCTTTATCTTTTTTCCCCGGCGCTAAAATCGGTGTTCTCGGCCTCAATGGCTCTGGTAAATCCACCCTACTGCGGATTATGGCCGGGGTAGATACTGAGTTTAACGGTGAAGCCCGCCCCCAGCCTGGCACCAAGATTGGCTATTTATCTCAAGAGCCGGCCTTAGATCCCGCTAAAGATGTGCGCGGCAATGTTGAAGACGGCGTAGCCGAAGCCAAAAATGCGCTTACCGAATTGGATCAGGTGTATGCCGCTTACGCTGAACCCGATGCCGACTTTGATGCCCTAGCAAAACGCCAAGCCCAGCTCGAAGATATTATTCAAGCGACCGACGCCCACAACCTCGACCACAAATTAGAAGTGGCGGCGGACGCTCTGCGCCTACCCCCGTGGGACGCCGATGTAACGACGCTGTCGGGTGGTGAACGCCGCCGTGTTGCCCTGTGCCGCCTGCTCTTGTCGAACCCCGATATGCTGCTGCTGGACGAGCCCACCAACCACTTGGATGCAGAATCGGTTGGCTGGCTAGAACGCTTTTTATGCGATTTCCCCGGCACCGTAGTGGCCATTACCCACGACCGCTACTTCCTCGACAACGCCGCTGGCTGGATTTTGGAATTGGATCGCGGTCGCGGCATTCCTTACGAGGGCAATTACTCCGACTGGCTAGAAGCCAAAGATGCCCGCCTTGCCCAAGAAGCCAAGTCTGACGCCTCACGCAAAAAGACCATTGCCGCCGAATTGGAATGGGTACGCAGCAACGCCAAAGGTCGCCAGAGTAAGAGCAAAGCGCGTCTCGCTCGTTTTGAAGAACTAAACTCGCAGGAATTCCAAAACCGCAGCGAAACCAACGAAATTTATATTCCACCAGGACCCCGCCTCGGCGACAAGGTGATTGAGGTTAACGGCGTAAGTAAAAGCTATGGCGACCGCCTGCTGATTAACAACCTGAGCTTTGCCATTCCCAAGGGTGCGATTGTCGGCATTATCGGCGGTAACGGCGCCGGTAAATCGACCTTACTGCGCATGATGACCGGCAAAGAGCAGCCTGACAGCGGCGAAATTGTGATTGGCGAGACCGTAAAACTGGTCTCGGTTGAGCAGATGCGCGACGACCTCGACGACAAGCAAACCGTTTGGGAAGCCGTATCCGAAGGGCAAGATATTTTGCGCATTGGCAGCTATGAAGTGCCGTCACGAGCGTACATTGGCCGTTTCAACTTTAAAGGCAGCGATCAGCAAAAGCGGGTTGGTGAATTGTCTGGTGGTGAACGCGGCCGCCTGCATTTGGCATGCACCCTAAAAGAAGGCGGCAACGTCTTACTGCTCGATGAACCCTCCAACGACTTGGACGTAGAAACCCTGCGCGCACTGGAAGACGCTCTACTCGACTTTCCTGGCTGTGCACTAGTGATCTCGCACGATCGCTGGTTCCTCGACCGCATTGCCACCCACATCCTTGCCTATGAAGGCGATAGCGATATTGTGTTCTTTGAAGGCAATTACGCTGAATACCACGAAGATTTTGTGCAGCGTAAAGGGAAGAATGCGGGGCCGAAGCGGGTGAAGTATAAGAAGTTGAAGTAAGGCGTCGGATGTCGGATGTCGGATGTCGGATGTCGGATGTCGGATGTCGGATGTCGGATGTCGGATGTCGGGAAATTACCGTGCACCGGCAATGTACAGTCAAGCACGCCTTTGATTTTTTCGTCTGACATCACACACCTGACTCCCGACTCATCCGTTTCGCTTTTCCGTCCGACGTCAGACACCCGACGTCGGACTAGCGCGGCAACCGCCGCGCTAGGTCATCTTCGCCACGACACTCAGCGGCAACACCTTCATCGCAAGCCCCACTGCAACCCACGGCCAGCCTGGCACTTTGGCTTCGGCGGGTTCTTTTTCGATGGCCTTAACCATTGCTTTACAACCGGTTTTTAAATCCACCCGCAGCGGCGCTTTTTTAAGGCCCGAGTTGATCGGTGTAAGAATAAAACCCGGCAGTATGCAGCTAACCTTAATCGGCGTACCGATCATGTCGGCGCGAATACCTTCGGTCATATTGCGCAGGCCCGCTTTGCTAGCGGCGTAAACATTTAATGCGCGTGCGCCGCCGCGCACAGCACTCATGGACGACACTGTGACTAAATGGCCACTGTTTTGGGCGCGGAATATTTCCAGCGCCGCTTCGCACTGCGCCAGCGCGCCAATAAAATTAGTTTCTGCGGTTTGCCGATTCGCCGCAAAATGGCCAGTGCCCAAGGATGCGCCCTTACCCATACCCGCGTTCACAATCACCCGGTCTACGCTGCCAAGATCGTCGCGAAAGGCGCGAAAAACCTCAAAAACCTTTTCGTAATCGCAAACATCCAGCTCACGAATGAAAATCTTTACGCCGGGGTGCGCAGCTTCTAGCTCCGCTTTTAAGGTTTGCATGGGCTCAATACGACGAGCACACAAGGCGAGGTTACAACCCTTGGCAGCAAACTCACGGGCCATGCCTTCACCCAAGCCTGAACTAGCACCAGTAATAAGAATATTTTTACGCATAATAAATTTCCGTGTTAACGATAACTAAGGAGTTCGCGATGACGGCCATCGAAGTGACTGTGCTCATTAATGCTGAGCAATTTCAGGCCCGACTGACCGCTGAGAATTTTGCTATAGGCGGCGTTGGCCAATTGCCAACTCAACTCGGCACTGGCGTTAGCACTTAACCCCAGCACTTGCCCGCACACTGCCGAGATCGCGCCACCCGAGGTGAAAACAAAGACATTGCCTTTGGCATTGCGACTCGCTGCGTCTAAACCGCGACGAATACGCGCGCTAAACTGCGCCCAGCTCTCGGCGTATTCGCCATCGTATTGACCACTGACCCAGCGTTGCATTGCCTTGGCAAAGTGGCGCTGAAATCCGGCGCGGGGATTATCACCTGCCATATCGGCCACCATCTGCTCCCCCACACCGGGCTGAGCAGTGTAGGCGTTCAGTAATTCGAGATGATCGTACTCATTCCAGTCGGGATCTATTTGCCAATCCAGCTCGCTAACAGAACCTCCGCCCAAGCCCGCCAAACACTGCTCTGCCGTCTGCCGATGGCGCTTCATGCCGCCACATACAATATGCTGAGGGTGTAGCGCCGTCGCCGCAAAAGCACGACCTAAATGCGCCGCCTGTTGCTCGCCCAGCGAGGACAACTGATCGTAATCTTCTGCGTCGAACGAGGCCTGACCGTGACGAATTAGATACAACGCGGGCATCAGCGCTGCTCTCTAATGATGCGTCGGCAGCGACGGTCGAGATACCAAACCACCACCCAGAAGTTTTTAAACGCGGGGTTATTCGTCTGTTTATGGTAGTAGCGGTAGTAAATTTGCTGAATGATTCCAGCCAACCGGAATAAGCCAAACACTTCGTAAAATGCCCAATTGTCGATTTTCAGGCCCATCTTCTCGCTATAATATTCAAGCACTTCGTCGCGACTTAACATGCCGGGCAAGTGCGTCGGCTGACGTCGCGTCGAGCGCATAAAGCGATCATCATCGGCCTGAACCCAATAGGCTAAGGCGCTACCCAAATCCATTAGCGGGTCGCCGAGGGTTGCCATTTCCCAATCGAGAATGCCCAGCACCGAACTCGGGTCGGCCGGGTCGAGCACCACATTATCAAAACGAAAATCATTGTGAATTACGCAGCTCTGCACGTCTTTCGATGTGTTCGCATCCAGCCATGACATGACTTTTTTAAACGACGGCACATTCCACGTTTTGGCCTTACTATAGCGGCCGCTCCAGCCTTTGACCTGACGCTCGCAATAACCTTCGCCCTTACCCAAATCATTCAAGCCTGCCGCGTTGTAATCCACCTGATGCAAAGCCACCAGCTTGTCGACCACCGACAAACACAAATCTCGAGTCTGCTCAGTACTGAGCACCAAGCCCTTGGGCATATTGGCGCGGGGAATCAATCCCGGAATACGGCGCATCACATAAAAATCGCAGTCAATTACCGCAGGGTCGTCACAAAACGCCAGCATCTCTGGCACATAGGGAAACACCGGCGCCAAGGCCGCCTGCACTTTGTATTCGCGGCCCATATCATGGGCAGACTTGGCCTTGGTGCCCTTTGGCGGCCGACGCAGAATCAGATCATGACTGGGGTATTCCAAACGATAAGTCCAATTCGATGCACCGCCACTGTACTGGGTAACCACCGGCTCCCCAAGCAAACCGGCAATCCGCGGCTTAAGCCACGCATCTACCGCAGCGATATCCAACTCTTCACCGCTGCGCACACCACCAGCAATATCAATTAGGGCGTTATTTTCGGGCATTACGCTTACTCATCATGCGATTGGTTTGCTTTAGCATCATTGCGCGGAATTGCGGAAAGGGTAACCAACGCTTTAGACGCCAGATTTTGCGCCCCTCAGGATGAGGCAGGATATAAAATTCGCGTTTTTCAATCGACTTAAATACCCGCCCAGCAATTTCGTCAGCGCCGAGCTTGGCTTTGTTCACCAAGCGCTGAGTCGCCGCTTGCGAATCTGGATCAGACGCCCGCACCGACTCCGCCAAATTAGTGCGGAAGAAACTCGGGCAAACCACCGACACCGCAATATTGTCTGGGTCTAACTCCAAGGTTAGCACCTCAGAAATTGCCACTACTGCCGCCTTTGTCGCGCAGTAGGAAGCCATTTTCGGCGGCGAAATCAAACCCGCTAACGAGGCGATATTCACCAAATGGCCGCTGCCCTGCTCTTTCATCAGCGTTGCAAAAACCTTACAGCCCCGCACTACGCCCAAGACATTGATATCGACAATCCACTCCCAATCGCTCAACGGGAACTCGGTAATGCCGCCAGCCGATGCCACGCCAGCGTTATTCACCACCACATCCACGCCGCCCCACTCACTGAGCAACCAGTCGGCAACCGTTTGCAGTGCACTCTCTTTGGTGACATCGCAATTGCAGTAATGGGCAGTGGTTTTCGCCTGTAATTCAGCGAGGGCTTCAGCGCCACGACCATCGTCGACATCGCCAATGCATACCCAGTAACCCGCATCGGCGAAACGATTTGCCAACGCCCGGCCCAGACCAGACGCTCCACCGGTGATAAAAACTCTCTTTGCACTCATCTTATATTTGCTCCCGCCTAAGGCGACATTAATGCTGAATGTAGTTGTACAGCAGCCTTACTTGTATTTAGCCAATTCCATTCGGGCAATCAAGCCACGGTGCACTTCGTCTGGACCATCCGCCAAACGCAGCACCCGCGCCATCGCGAACATACCGGCGAGCGGCGTATCGTTTGATACCCCGGCACCGCCGTGCATTTGAATCGCGGCGTCGACCACGTCTTGCAACACATTCGGTGCAACCACTTTGATTGCCGAGATCTCAGTCAATGCCGCCAAGGCGCCAACATTGTCAATTTTCCATGCCGCATATAAGGTCAGCAGGCGCGCCTGATCTATCGCAATACGTAAATTGGCGATGCGCTCTTGGTTACCACCTAAATTAATCAGTGGCTTGCCAAAGGCGATCCGCGACTTACCGCGCTTAATCATCAATTCCAGCGCTTTCTCTGCGGCGCCAATTGCCCGCATACAGTGGTGAATTCGACCAGGCCCAAGCCGGCCCTGTGCAATTTCAAAACCGCGCCCCGCACCCAAGATCATATTTGTTTTGGGCACCCGCACATTTTCGAACCACACTTCACCGTGACCCTCTGGCTCGTCATAGGCATTGAATACCGGCAACATGCGCTTAATCACCACGCCCGGCGTTTTCATTGGCACAAGCACCATGGAATGCTGGCTGTGGCGCGCGGCGTCGGGATTACTCACCCCCATAAAAATACCGATCTCACAGCGCGGATCACCCACCCCCGACGACCACCATTTTTTACCGTTAAGAATGAGGTCATCACCATCTTCAATAATCGTGGCTTCCATATTGGTTGCATCGGAAGATGCCACGTCAGGCTCGGTCATAAAAAATACTGAACGAATTTTGCCTTCCAGCAAGGGCTCCAACCACTGCTGCTTCTGCTCATCGCTGCCGTACTTCCACAGCACTTCCATATTACCGGTGTCGGGCGCACTGCAATTAAAAATCTGCGCAGCAATATGCGAGCGGCCCATTTCTTCGGCCAGCGGCGCGTATTCTAAGGTGGACAAACCTGCACCGCGCTCGGCGTCGTGCAGGAAGAAGTTCCACAGCCCCAGCTCCTTAGCCTCAGCCTTAAGCGCTTCAATTCTTGGATCGACCTGCCACTTAGTCCAATCGCCGCCATTGCTACTCGCCAACATTGCCGGCAGCAACTCGGCATCTAAGGGCTCTATACGGTCTTTTATAAACGCCCGCACTTGATCAATTAATTCTTGGCAACGGGGGCTATGACTAAAATCCATGACGTACTCTCCTCAATTATTGCATCAAACATACGGCTTGATTAAATATCAGTCTAATTTATTTTATAAATGTTATATCATCATTCTAGTGAATGTACTGAAGCAGTCGAATCCATGGATCTCAATCTCTTTAAAGTCTTTGACGCCGTCTACCGCGCCAGCTCGCTTACCGAGGCAGCCAAAGACCTGCACATCACCCAGCCCGCGGTAAGCAATGCCCTCGCGCGCCTGCGCGAGCACTTTGACGACCCACTATTTGTGCGCCGCGGCCGGAGCATAGCCCCCACCCCACTAGCCGACAGTATTGCCGCCGACATCAGTAATTCATTAATTTCACTACAAGAAAGTTTGCACCGCGGCCAACAATTCGACCCCGCCACGTCTAAGCGCCGCTTTATTATTAGCATGGGCGACCCAATGGAGTTCGTGGCTTTGCCTAGCCTAATTAAGCAATTGCAGCAGTATGCCCCAGGCATACGCCTACAAAGTCAGCGCCTAGCTCGCGATCAACTCAGCCGACAGTTAATCAGTGGCGAAATATCAATGGCGGTCGATATCCCGCAAGCCGTCGACCCTAGTATTCAACAGCAATTCTTATTTAAAGATGATCTGTGGGTGATGATGCGCAAGGGTCATCCACTGGAGGCAGCGGCGCTAAACCTTAAAAACTATCTGCAAGCCCAACATATTTCGGTGTCTGGTCGCAGCCGGGGCAGCGTCATTGAAGATGCCGCACTCAACCGCAAAGGCCTCAACCGCAATATTATTTTGCGTGGCCAAAGTTACTATTCAGCCAGCCACATCGTTGCCGAGTCAGATTTATTACTCACCCTGCCCCAGCATTTGGCACTGCGTTTTCAACAGTTTTTACCCCTGCAAAGCTACCCTCTGCCACTAAAACTGCCCGCCTTGGAAATGCAGATGTATTGGCATCGCAGCGCCAATAATGACACAGCTCACCAATGGTTAAGGGAACGTATTCAAGAGATTATCGCCCAGAGCGGCGACGGAAATTAGATCAAACGCCCAGCCATAAAAAAACCGCCGCAATCAAAATTACGGCGGTTTTACTTTTTGCGTCTAGCGTTTTGCCTCTAGCTCAAGCTCACCTCAAGACAAGGGATAATGCGCTGGGTAGGGCAAGTTCGCCACGCCACTGTCAACAGCCGCCTGTGCAACAGCCGCCGACACTTTGCCTAGCAAGCGACGGTCTACCGGCTTAGGAATAATGTAATCTGGCCCAAACGACAATTCCGTCACGCCACAGGCATCCACAACAACTTGGGGAACCGGCTCTTTCGCCAATTCACGAAGCGCGTGTACCGCAGCAATTTTCATTTCTTCGTTAATTGCCGTGGAACGCACATCTAAAGCACCCCGGAAAATAAAGGGGAAACCCAAGACATTATTAACCTGGTTCGGGTAATCGGAACGTCCTGTTGCCATAATTAAGTCGCTGCGTACTGACAACGCCAACTCCGGCTGAATCTCTGGGTCTGGATTAGAGCAAGCAAACACAATCGGCTTTGGCGCCATCGACAAGAGCATCTCAGCACTGAGCAGATCTGCACCAGACAAACCCACAAATACGTCGGCGTCTTTAATCGCATCCTGCAGAGTGCGAGCCTCGGTATCGTTCTGGAACTCTTTCTTATACTCGTTAACACCTTCGCGGCCGGGATAAATCACACCGCTGCGGTCAATCATAAAAATATTTTCGTAACGAGCGCCCAAGCTAACCAGCAGACGCATGCAGGCAATCGCTGCAGACCCTGCACCAAGACAAACTACTTTGGCGGTTTCTAGGTTTTTGCCCTGAATTTCCAGCGCATTCAACATGCCCGCTGCCGTCACAATTGCGGTGCCGTGCTGGTCATCATGGAAAACGGGAATATCGCACTGCTCTTTCAAAACTCGCTCAATCTCAAAACACTCTGGCGCCTTGATATCTTCAAGGTTTATGCCGCCGAAGGTAATGGAAATGCGCTTAACGGTATCAATAAATGCCTGGCTGTCTTCGGCATCGACTTCAATATCAATGGAATCGATATCGGCAAAGCGCTTAAACAAGAGCGCCTTGCCTTCCATTACCGGCTTGCTGGCCAAGGGACCTAAATCGCCCAGACCCAAAATAGCAGTGCCGTTGGAAATAACCGCGACCAAATTACCCTTACTGGTGTATTTGTAAGCATTGGCAGGATCGCGGGCAATTTCCCGCACTGGCTCGGCCACACCGGGGCTATAGGCTAGCGATAAGTCGTACTGGGTTTCGGCAGGCTTAGTCAGCATGATGCCGATTTTGCCTGGTGTCGGGAGCGAGTGGTAATCCAGAGCCGCCTGCTTAACATCTTTGGACATTCGATTAATCCCAATATGAATGCATTCTCAGAGAGGCGAGAAAGCATATAGAAAAGAACTTGCAGTAACAAGTCACTGTATGTGACAAAGCCCGTCACAGCTGGGTTTTAAAGGCATTTTTGTATTCAATGACAACATTTGCTGTCACCGCGGGTAACGAAAACCCTAGCGCATTAATACGAGACTCGACCTAAACCCAAAGCCCACAAACAAAAATGCCCGGTCAGATGAGTACCGGGCATTTCTATGGTGGCTGCCTGCGCAGCCACTAAGCACTACCGGGAAATTACTCGGTAGGTACTGCCGCTGCTGCGCCACGCGCGCCAAAACGCTTGCGGAACTTATCAACACGGCCGCCGGTATCAAGCATTTTCTGCTTACCAGTGTAGAACGGGTGGCAGGATGAACAAACGTCAACGTGCAGGGCATCGCCCAAAGTAGAACGCGTTTCAAAGGCGTTACCACAGCTGCAAGTCACGCTCATGGCAACATAATTTGGATGGATATCTGCTTTCATGGGTCTTTCCTCAATGGACGCCGCCACCCGATCGTTTGCCGGGCACCGCGCAGGCTGCTACTTTCAAAATTAGCTTGAAATTCAGGCGGCGAATGTTAACAGAATTATCTCAATAAGCAAGCCGAGCGCGCCGCTGCGCAAAAACTTCGCTCCGCCCCAAGCCATAATTCTTATACACTGGCGTTTTCACACGCCCAAATAGCCGCCGCTTTATGCCAAAACTCGTCACCGTCGCCGTCCCCTGCCCTCTGCGCCGAGGCTTTGACTACCTATGGCCGGAGAGTTTGGGGCGCGACGCGGAAATTGGCTTGCGCGTGAGCATCCCCTTCGGCCGCCAACAATTAGTGGGTGTTGTTATCGCGCTGGATGTCATCTGCGACATACCGAGCAATAAATTAAAAGGCGTATTAAAGGTACTCGAAGAACAGCCTAGCCTACCAGCCGATTTAGTCCAGCTCGGGCGCTGGGCCGCTGAGTATTATCACCACCCTGTTGGTGATTGTTTTGCGCAAATGCTTCCGGTAGTACTGCGCAAAGCCAGCCCCCCGAAAGAGAGACCCGCCCAGTACTGGCAACTCAGCACCAACTGGGAGCAACTGCCACAACCGGCCTCTCGCGCCCACCAGCAGATCAGTTTGTTAGCGGTAATTCGGCAAGCGGGGCAACTGTCTCGCCGTCAAATCAAAGATCTTGGCTACAGCAATGCGGTGCTCAACGCCCTAATTAATGGCCGCTATTTACAACAAGCCGACACCCCCGTGGCGCCAATTATCGACGCCAACAACACAGAACTCGCACTCAATGACGAACAGCAACAAGCCGTATTAGCCGTCAGCAATAGCCTCGGCCAATTTGCGCGCTACCTGCTTGACGGCGTCACCGGCAGTGGTAAAACCGAAGTGTATTTGCGCAGCATTGCCGAGTGCTTGGCACGGGGCGAGCAAGTACTCACTCTGATTCCTGAAATTGGCCTAACCCCGCAGACCTTAGAGCGCTTTGAAAGCCGCTTTCCCGGCCAAGTGCGCGCCCTGCACTCAGGTCTTAGTGACGGCGAGCGCTATCGCAGCTGGCAGGACATTAGCAGCGGCCGCGCCCGAATTCTGCTTGGCACCCGTTCGGCGGTGTTTACACCATTTCAAAAACTCGGGCTGGTCATTGTCGATGAAGAGCACGACGCATCCTACAAACAGCAGGAGGGCTGGCGCTACTCGGCCCGCGACATCGCGGTTAAGCGCGCCGCCGACCACAACTGCCCCGTGGTGCTCGGCAGCGCCACGCCAAGCCTCGACAGCCTCCACAACGTGGGCCAAGACCGCTATCAATTACTGGAGTTGCGCGAACGCGCAGGTCGCGCCAGCAAGCCCGATATTCGGCTCTTGGATATTCGCCAACAAAACTTAGACGAAGGCCTAAGCAAGACCCTGCTCGACGCCGCCCACGACACCCTGCAAGCAGGCAATCAGGTTTTAATTTTCCTCAACCGGCGAGGGTTTTCACCGCTGCTGCAGTGCCACGGCTGCGGCTGGATCGCCAATTGCCAAGCCTGCGACGCCAAAATGACCGCCCACTTTGGTCGCCGAGAACTGCGCTGCCATCACTGTGACGCCCGCGAAGCCCTGCCGAACATTTGCCCCCAGTGCCATAACAGCCAGTTGATTTTTCAGGGGCCGGGCACCGAGCGTTTAGAGCTAAGCCTTAAACGCCATTTCCCCGAGGTTGACGTGATTCGCATCGACCGCGACACCACCTCCGCCAAGGGCAGCATGCAAAGTCTGGTAGACGGCATTCGCGACGGCCGACCCAGTATTTTGGTTGGCACCCAGATGCTGGCAAAGGGCCACCATTTCCCCGACGTGACCTTGGTCGGCATTATCGACATAGACGGCGGCTTGTTCAGCGCCGACTTCCGCGCCCCCGAGCGCAGCGGCCAATTGCTAGTGCAAGTTGCCGGGCGCGCTGGCCGGGCCGACAAACCCGGCCGAGTTTATATTCAAACCCACTGCCCAGATCACCCGGCCCTGCTGGCACTGGTGAGCGAGGGCTACCAACCCTTTGCCCAACAATTGCTGGCGGAGCGCCAATTATTGAACCTGCCACCGGTGAGTTTTAGCGCGGTGATTCGCGCCGACGCCAGCAGTCTGCGCTGCGCCGAAGACTTTTTAGCGGCCATTCGCGCCGAACTCGCCCCTGGCGATAACCACTGGAGCATCGTTGGCCCCCTGCCCGCGCCTATGACTCGCAAAGCCGGACGTTTTCGCGCCGCGCTCATTCTCCAAGCCGAGCGCCGCCCCATCCTTCACCGGCAACTCGCTACTGCCTGCCGCACTGGCGACCAGCTACCGAAACATAAAAGCCTGCGCTGGTCGGTCGATGTAGACCCGATCGATTTGTTTTAGGCACTATTGCGGGGAATAAGGCCGCGCCAGCCGTTCCGACACTAGCCCCGACAGGCGTAAACAGGGATAATACGCGGCCTTGTTTCGCGCCAGAGAGTTAGCCTCACGCCATGAAAGAGAAAGTTGCCGCACATATCCATCAGGCCCTGCAAACCCTACGCAGCGCTCACGCTTGGCCAGAAGATTTGGTGGCAAATATTCAAGTGGAGCACACCCGCGACAAGGCCCACGGCGATTTTGCCAGCAATATCGCCATGACCTTGGCCAAGCCACTAAAGTCTAACCCCCGCGCGATTGCCCAGCTGATTGTCGATGCCCTGCCCGAGACCAGCGATATTGTTAAAGTCGACATCGCCGGCCCCGGCTTTATTAACTTTTTCGTCGACGAAGCCAGCAACTATCAGGTTTTGCACGACATTTTTGCCCAGGGTGAGCAGTTTGGCCGTCACGCCAGCCGCAATAAATCAATGCAGGTTGAATTTGTCTCTGCCAACCCGACTGGCCCGCTGCACGTTGGTCACGGTCGCGGCGCAGCCTACGGCGCCAGCGTTGCCAATATGCTGGAAGCGGCCGGCTACGATGTGTGCCGTGAATATTATGTGAATGACGCCGGTCGCCAGATGGATATCCTCGGTACCAGTGTATGGCTGCGCTATTTACAAGCCTGCGGCGAAACGATCACCTTCCCCAGCAATGGCTACCAGGGTGACTATATTGCCGACTATGGTCGCGAGCTATTGGCCGAGCACGGCGAAATTTTGCGCCACTCCGCCGCCGAAGCCTTTGCCGATGTTTGCGCCGACGCCCCCGAGGGCGACAAAGAAAAGCATATCGACGGCCTGATTAATCGCGCCAAGATTCTGCTCGGCGATAATTATCAAATTACCTTTAATAAGGGCTTAGATGCCATTCTTGGCGATATTCGCAGCGATTTAGCGGAATTCGGCATTGAATATCAGCAGTGGTTTTCTGAGCGCAGCCTAACTCAGAACCCTGACCAGGTCAGCCGCGCCATTGCCAAACTGCAAGACAACGGCTTTATTGAAGAGCGCGACGGCGCACTGTGGTTTATGTCTACCCGCTTTGGCGATGACAAAGACCGCGTGGTGAAGCGCGACAACGGTCAAACCACCTATTTCGCCTCAGACATTGCCTACCACCTCAATAAATTTGAGCGCGGCTTCGACACTGTGGTCAATATTTGGGGCGCCGATCACCACGGCTACATCTGCCGGGTAAAAGCAGCGCTGGAAGCCATGGGCATAGACCCTGAAAAACTCGTGGTGCGGCTGGTGCAGTTTGTGTCACTGTATCGCGGCGACCAGCAAGTGCAAATGTCGACTCGTTCGGGCTCTTTTGTGACCCTGCGTGAATTGCGTGAAGATGTCGGCAACGACGCCGCGCGCTTCTTTTACATTATGCGTAAAGCCGACCAAGCCACCGATTTCGACTTGGAATTAGCAAAGTCCGAAACCAAGGACAATCCGGTTTACTATATTCAGTACGCCCACGCTCGGGTTGCCAGCATTCTGCGCAAACTCGCTGAGCAGGGCGAAACATGGACGCCAGCAGCCGGCCTTGCCAATTTAGCCAAGCTGGACAATGAGGCCGAAAAAGACCTGTTAGTAAAATTGTCACGCTACCCTGAGACACTGGCCAGCGCAGCCGAGCACTTTGAGCCCCACAGCTTGGCGCATTATTTGCGAGAATTGGCTGGCGACTTTCACACCTATTACAACGCACACAAAATGCTCGGCGAAGATGTCGCTGTGCGCGACGCCCGCCTTGCGCTAGCCTGCGCTGTACAACAAGTCTTGCGCAACGGCCTGAGCTTATTAGGCGTGTCAGCACCAGAGGAAATGTAAGGCATGGCACAAGCACCCAAAAGGACCAGCCGCGGCGCCACTCGCAGCCCCGCCAGTAGCGGCCTACCTGCGTCGGTTTTACTGGGCACAGGCTTTATTGCCGGGGTAATTTGCTCGGTTCTGGTGTTCAGCGCGCTGAGCAAGCAACCCAATAATGACGTTAAGGTGGCCGCTGCCAAGAGCGCCGCCGAGGCCAAGGTCAAAGCTGACCGCAAAGAAGTGACCACAAATACCAAATTCGATTTCTTCACATTGCTTCCTGAGCGCGAAGTTATTGTCAATGACGAACGCCCCGCACCCAAGCCGGTAGCTGCAGCAAGCGCACCCAAAAATGACCGCCCACCGGTTGATGCCAAGCCCGACCCCAATATGGAAAAGTATATTCTGCAGGCTGGCTCCTTCCGCCAAGGCGCCGATGCAGATCGCCGCCGCGCCCAGATTCTGCTGCTAGGCTTAGACGCCAAGGTTGAATCTGTTGAGGCCAATGGCGAGCGTTGGCATCGCGTCTATGTTGGCCCCTTCCAATCGCACAACACCTTGAGCGATGCCCGCAGCAAGCTGATTAATGAGAGTATTGATACTCTGGTTATTCGCCAAAAGAACTAAGTATAAGCTCGCCGCGCCCTTGAAAACCTCAAGGGCCAACCCCACTAACCCTGTTCACACTCGCTTTTCCCTATCAATTATAAGGAGTCCCGCGTGGAACAGTTTCGCGGCACCACAATTCTCTCGGTTCGCCGGAATAATCAGGTCGTTATCGGCGGCGACGGTCAGGTCACCATGGGCAACACGGTGATGAAGGGCAACGCCCGCAAAGTCCGCCGCCTGTATAAAGAACAAGTACTCGCTGGCTTCGCTGGCGGCACCGCCGATGCCTTCACCCTGTTTGAACTCTTCGAAGTTCAACTCGAAAAACACTCAGGCAAGCTTACCAAAGCCGCCGTTGAACTCGCCAAGGCCTGGCGCAGCGAGCGCTCACTGCGCCAGCTTGAAGCCCTGCTGATTGTTGCCGACAAAGAAACCACCTTAGTGATCAGCGGCAATGGCGACGTCATCGAACCCGAAGACAATATGATTGCCATTGGCTCTGGCGGCTCCTTTGCCACCGCCGCCGCCCGCGCACTCATGGACAACACCGAGCTTAGCGCCGGTGATATTGTTGAAAAAGGTCTGACCATTGCGGGTGATATCTGCATCTACACCAACCACAGCCGCACCATTGAATCTTTGGAATACTAGCGCTCAAGGGCGCCCTCGGAGTCTCCATGTCGACCATGACACCCCGTGAAATTGTTCACGAATTAGATAAACACATTGTTGGCCAAAGTGATGCCAAGCGCGCCGTGGCCATTGCCCTGCGCAACCGCTGGCGCCGCATGCAGCTTAGCGAAGATCTGCGCGACGAAATCACCCCCAAGAACATTTTAATGATTGGCCCCACCGGCGTCGGCAAAACCGAAATTGCCCGCCGCTTGGCCAAACTCGCCAACGCGCCTTTTATTAAGGTAGAGGCCACCAAATTCACCGAAGTGGGTTATGTTGGCCGGGATGTAGAATCCATTATCCGCGACCTAGTTGATGTTTCGATTAAACTGTATCGCGAACAGGCTATGGAGCAAGTTGCGCACCGCGCCGCCGATGCCGCCGAAGAGCGGATTCTCGACGCCTTATTACCACCAGCTCGCGGCGAAGCCACCGAAGAAGAACGCAACACCACAACTCGCCAGCTATTCCGCAAAAAACTGCGGGAAGGCGAACTCGACGAGCGGGAAATTGAAATAGAGCTCAATATGGCTCCGGTTGGCGTAGACATCATGGCCCCCCCTGGCATGGAAGAAATGACCAATCAGCTACAAGGCATGTTCTCCAAAATGGGCGGCGACCGCAAAAAGACCCGGCGCCTAACCGTTAAAGCCGCTGCCAAGCAATTGCAGGACGAAGAAGCCGCCAAGCTAGTTAATGAAGAAGAGCTGAAAGCCCGAGCGGTAGAAGCCGCCGAGCAAAATGGTATTGTCTTTATTGATGAAATCGACAAAGTCGCCAAACGCCAAGAAACCGGTGGCGCCGATGTGTCCCGCGAGGGCGTGCAGCGTGATTTACTGCCGCTGATAGAAGGTTGTACGGTCAGCACCAAACACGGCGTGATTCGCACCGACCACATTTTGTTTGTCGCCTCAGGCGCGTTCCACCTCAGCAAGCCATCGGACCTAATCCCAGAACTACAGGGCCGTTTGCCGATTCGGGTAGAGCTCTCAGCATTAACACCTGAAGATTTTGAACGTATTCTCACCGAGCCCCATGCCTCGCTAACCGAGCAGTATCAAGCGCTGCTGGCAACCGAAGGCCTAAGCATTGAGTTTACTGCCGACGGCATTCGCCGCATTGCTGAAACCGCGTGGGAAGTGAACGAACGCACTGAGAATATCGGCGCCCGTCGCCTCCACACCATGCTCGAGCGTCTACTGGAAACAATCTCCTTTGACGCTGGCGACATCAAAGACGCGGTGAAAATTGACGCCGATTACGTGAATGAGCAGTTAGGTGAATTAGCGAAGGATGAAGATTTGAGCCGCTTTATTCTCTAGGCTTCGCGTCGGACATCAGACGTCTGGCGTCCGACGCATGCCCAGCTCTACACCACCACAAAGGCAGAGATCACACCATGAGCCAAGCGCCTACCGACATTAAATTTCGCAAGCAGTCCCAACAGCTGGAACTCACTTACGTCAGCGGCGAGCAATTTGCCTTGGACGCTGAGTTTTTGCGGGTGCATTCGCCCTCGGCTGAGGTGCGCGGCCATGGCGCAGGACAGGAAACCCTGCAAACCGGCAAAATGCACGTGAAGATTACCGAGCTAATTCCGGTGGGCAATTACGCTTTGCAGCTGGTGTTCAGCGATGGCCACGACAGTGGTATTTTTTCTTGGGCTTATCTGCGGGAGCTGTGTAAAACCAAAGAAGCTAAATGGGAAACGTATTTACAAAAGCTTCACGATGCTAAGGCCAGTCGCGACCCAGACCAGCAGGTGGTTAAGTTTTTTGGTTAAGCAACAAAAGGGATTAATCGCGCAAGATAATTTGCGGATTTAAGTTTACCCCACCGTCTTCTTCTAAAACGCCGATATTGACACCGGTCGAGTTTTCAACCACCACCAATGGCGGCTCAAAGCTAGGGTGGCGGATAAACTTCAACTGCCAGCCAAAATTTTCGATGCGCCGCAAAGCGATTTTTTGCAAATCCGTCAGCATGCTCAAGGCATTATCGGGCACCCCCAGGGCGGCTTTACGCTTATCGTGTGTCATGTCCACAAACAGCCCTCCAAGTTTCGGTCTTTAGCGACTTAACGTTAGTCTTAAGTCGCGTCAAGCTCTAGCTCGGATTCACCGTATTGACATCGTTAAAACCACACCAAGCACATTAGTACTACCCAAGCAGCCCATCTTTAGAGATTTTCTTCAGCGAATGCCGCCAGTCGCGAGCGCTCAATACCGTTGACGTGCATTATTCCCGCATGTTCAAAATTCTTACATTTCTCAACAAGATAGGTTAATCCTGAAGTCAGCGGCGAAATATACTTATTGTCGATTTGCGCTAAATTGCCCAAGACCACAATTTTTGAGTTCACCCCCACCCGGGTAATAATGGATTTTAATTGAAACTGGGTGAGACTCTGAGCCTCATCAATAACAATATAGGCATTATTAAAGGAGCGGCCCCGCATAAAATTCAGCGACTTAAATTGAATATTCGCCTTATCTTTTACGTACTCAATACTGCTGTAAGGCGATTCATCACTGCCGTGCAAGACTTCTAAGTTATCCTCAAAAGCCGCCAACCAGGGCGCCATTTTCTCTTCTTCGGTACCAGGCAAGAAACCTATGTCTTCAGCCATAGGCGGCGTAGAGCGCGCCACAATCATTTTGTCATAACGCTTTTCTTCTAAAATCGCGTGCAAACCATACGCGAGCGCGATCAGCGTTTTACCGGAACCAGCAGGGCCCGTCATCACCGTCATATCAATATGACTTTGCGCGATGAGAAAAAACGCCATGGCCTGCTCAAAATTGCGCGGACTCAAGCCCCACATGCGCTGGTGCATCAACTGATCGCGACTGAGGTCGAGGAGCTCCAGTTTATGTTCATCAAGTGAGCGCACCATACCGACAAAATCATTGTCGTCGTAAACAAACTGATTAATATGGGCCTTAGGTAACAACTCGCGGTTGAGCACATGGATGGTTTGACTGCCCTCGCGCAGGGTGTCGACCTTGTCGACCGACTCCCACAATGTTCCCGCCAAATGCTCGTAGCCCTTGGCCATGTACTGAATGTCTTCTAGAACTCGATCTTTGCGGTAGTCCTCGACGTTTTCCAAGCCGGAGCCTTTGGCCTTGAGGCGCATATTAATGTCTTTGGTGACCAAGCAAACATAGGCGTCGGGGTTTTTAAGTTGCAGATGCAGGGCGACATTAATAATCCGATTGTCATTGGCCTGCTGCTGACTGCCGTCCAAATAGGGGGCTGCGGTGTCGTGATTAATTAGCTGGTCGGGAAATATTGCTAAACTGCCGTTTTTATCATCATTGCGGGCTGAGGGAATAGGCACCCCTTCTTGTATTGCCTTGGGGCTGGCGTTGAATAAAATTTTATCTATGGCGTTGATTGCAATTCGCGCTTCGCGACTCACATCCTTGTCGCGCCTGTCCTTGATGTGATCGAGTTCCTCCAGCACTGTCATCGGGATAACGACCCGATGCTCTTGAAAGGCGCTTAGCGCCATCGGGTCATGCAATAGAACATTGGTATCAAGAACAAAGATTTTTTCCATAGGGGACTCTCTGTTGGCAACATAGCGAAAAATCGGCACATCATCGTCTTCGAACCTTGAACACAATGGGGCCGGGAATAAACAAGGGCATCAAAAAGAAGGGTGTAAAACGGTAGCGACGGCGCAGCGTAGACGCGAAGCGCGAAAGGTTTGTTACTGTCAGCCCGTAGGCTATAAGAGTTTGGCGGCAACAGCCCGCTCCATACAACACAGCGTAGCTTGATTATTAAAAGCGATGGCCGTCAATGTCAACCGTTATTACTTTGATATCGGAAGACTCAGCAGCGCATTTCCGCTACCCTGTACCCCTTTTTAGCGACCCGAATACAGGTACCAGGCCTCCATGCTCGACAAAAATGCCCTGCAGCAACTCCGCCAACTCAAAACTCATATTGTTGAAACCAAAGACCAAGGTGAGGGCGAAGTTCGCGGCAGTCAACGCCGCTTCGGTTTTGTTCGCCTCGACGACAACCGCGATGTATTTCTGGCGCCAGACGATATGCAGCGGGTGTTTCCCGGTGATCGCGTCAAGATTACGGTGCACACCGACGACAAGGGCAAGTTTAAAGCCGAGCTGGAAAAACTGATCGACAGCCCGCTGGACTGCTTCACCGGTCGCTATGTGGTGCGGGGCCAAGGCCATTTTGTAGAACCCGACTTACCGCGCTTTAACAAACTGCTGTTTATTCCACCGTCACAACGGAAAAAATGCGCTGAAGGCGATCTACTGTACTGCCAGGTGGCACAGCACCCCTTTAAAGACGGCAAATCTCAAGTGAAGGTACTTGAAAGTATCGGCAGCCCCGATCAGCCCGGTATCGAAGGCAAATACACTCAGCGTAAATTCAAACTGCCTAGAGACTGGCCGGCAAGCTGCGGTATAACCGAAGATACGTACCTAGACGGCCGCGAAGATCTGCGAGAATTACCGTTTGTCACTATCGACTCGGCAGAAACCCGTGACTTAGACGACGCACTATGGGCCCAAAGCAATGACCAAGGTTGGTTGCTAAAAGTTGCCGTTGCCGACCCCGGCGCGGTAATAGCGCCAGGCAGCCCGGCGGATATCGCCGCCAAGCAGCGCGCCAGCAGCGTTTACCTGCCAGGCTTTACCCAGCCGATGATACCCAATAGCATTTCGCAGGGCGCCTGTTCACTGCTCGCTGACGAAGATCGCGCCGCCATTGTCTGCACCCTCCAGGTGAGTGTTGATGGCGACATTAGCGACATTCAATTCAGCGAGGCGCTGATCCGCTCCCACGCCAAGCTGAGTTACAACGACGTTCACACCCACATCCACGGCGAAATGGATTTAGGCTACCCGTCACTAAATGAGCTTTATGCTGCGAGCCAAGCATTAAATCGCTACCGCCGGGAACATCACATCGTGATGCCCGAGCAGCCTGACTTTCACTTTCAGCTCAATGAGCAGCGTAAAATTGAAAGCATCGTCAAAGTTGAACGCAATGATGCTCACCGCTTAGTCGAAGAGTGCATGCTCGCCGCCAATCGCAGTGTTGCCCAGTGGCTGGGAGACGCCCCCGCACTATTTGTTAGTCACGCAGGGCTACGGGAAGACCGCTTAGATAATGTTCGCAAAGTCATTGCAAAAGAATTACCCGAGTTGGGTGACTGCGACATAAGCAGCCTAGAGGGTTATAAAGCCCTGATTAAAGCCTGTGATACGAGCGAATCCAGTCTGCCACTGCGCAGCATATTTGCCCGCATGCTTCAGCCCGGCAGCATTAGTGCTGAGCCAAAGCCCCATTTCGGCCTTGGTCTAGAACGCTACAGCACGTTTACCTCGCCACTGCGCAAGTACAGCGACCTTATAGTACAGCGCTGCATTCGCGCCAAGCTTCGCGGCGAAACCATTCAGCGCCCAGACGAAGAAACCGCAACTAGCTTACAAGAAGCCCTGCGCAATGGGCGCCAAGCCAGCAACCAAATGGAACAATGGCTGCAGTACCAATACCTTGCCACTAACACCAGCGACACGGTATACAGCGCGCGCATTGCCCACGTCAATGGCGGTGGTTTCACCGTAGAATTAGTCAACTACGGTATTAGCGGCTTTGTAGAGGCCCGCACCATTACTGAGAAATTAAGCTTCGACGCCGACACCCTGCGCCTGCACAGTGCCCACAGCAATTATCAGCTAGAGCAGATTGTGAATGTAAAGGTATCTGAGCTCGATGATTTTCAGCGTAAGTTGATGTTTATCCTGGCCTGACCGAAAGTTAGTAAAATGCCAAGATATTCGCGCAAGAGAATGCCTGAAGTCGAACGCGTAACAGGATAGCCGTCCCTGTCTACTCAGAGATGACGCGCAGGGACGGCGGCACCTTATCGGCCGCCTCAGCGCCACTCCTGCGAAGATTGGACGTCACCCTCACCATAATTTAACGTCACTCCTGCGCAGGCAGGAGTCTATTTCCGCCTACGAAGCTTGGACGCCTGCGCCAAACGTATTCACCGTGCTCCTACCCCTGTCTCGGCAGGGGTAGGATCTACGCCACCTGTTCGGTCTTATACGACTCCAAACCGTTGGAATCACTTCGGCGGCCAGCAAGCATTTAATCGCTACTTCTCTAGCAGGTCTTCATCTATTTAAAACACAGAATGCTCTCCCACAAAGCTGAATTTAGCGCTACAGTAAAAACCATTAGCCATCGTTATGGCACACCAATGGGGACCTTATGCAAGCCACTAATTTTATTGCCCATCGCGGCTGGCGCCAACACTACCCCGAGAATACGCTCATTGCCTTCCAAGAGGCGCTTGCCGTTGGTGCCCTCAATATTGAGTTAGACATTCAGCTTAGCGCCGACGGTGTACCCTTTGTATTCCACGACCCTAACTTAGACCGTATGTGTGGCTGCGAAGGCTTGATTTGGAATTTCAGCGCCGAGACCTTGCTCAGTTTAAATGCCGCAGAAGCAGAACGCCTTGGCGACAAATTTCACAATAACCCAATGTGCTTGCTAGCGGACATCGTCGACTTATTACGCAACTACCCCGACGCGAATGCCTACGTTGAAATAAAGGCCGAGAGCCTCAGCCATTTTGGTACCGCAAAAGTTGTAGATGCCGTCACTAAGGTACTGAAGCCGGTGGCCGACCGCTGCCTGCTCATTAGCTTTGAGCTAGATGCCTTAATTTATGCCCAGCAAGCGGGCTGGCAGCGCTTTGCAGCCGTCTTTGATTATTGGCCAGACTGGCAGCTAGCCACCCTCGCCGCGCTCAAGCCCGAAGTTATTTTTTGCGATAAACACTGCGTACCACCCGAGGCAGATTTGCGCTGCCTGCCCTGGCCGCTATTAGTTTACGAGGTGGGCACGCTGCAAGAAGCCAAGGATTGGTTTGCTCGCGGCACCGTGGCGATTGAAACATTCTTAGTGGGCGAGATGCTCCGAGACTTTAATTTAGCAGACAACGCCCATGTGAATTACGCCTAGTTTGTAACCGGAAACCAGAAAAAATCACTGTATTACAAGGATTTAACCCCAGCGCCATGATTACCGCGCCTTAACCGCCAGCTAAACTATAGGTAATACACGCGCTAAGTCCTTGTATTACCACGCTAAGACACATGACCAATAAATTAAAAAAGCCATTAAATCTCCCCCACACCCGCGAAACGCCCGCCTCATCAGTAACCCAATAAAAGATTGATTCTTCGTATACTGACTACGTCATCAAGACAAACAACAAAACATATACCGGAGAAACACCATGAGCCATTTACAAGCCGCTATCGAAAGCCAAGACCTCAATTCTTTTGCTGAACTCGCTGCCAAATACAGTCTGCTAGCTATTGTTACCGTTGGCATTATCGCCAGCTTCGCCGGTTTGAGCTGATTAACGATCTCTTTCTATGGAGAACACTATGAATACCGAAATGCGCACAGGTACCGACACCTTAAATGAGATCGCGCAACAGGGTGCAAAATTTAGCCTAATATCCATCGTACTTACCGGGCTATTTTATTGTATCGCAGCACTGTATTAAGTTTGCCGGAAAACAACTCCAGCACCGCTTACTTAAATTAGATGCCCTATTTGCCGCCAACATTGGCGGCAAATAATAACGAAGCCATTCATACTACAGCCGCTCTTGCCAGCCTTAGTGGCACACGCCACACTAGTGTCATTTCTATCACCGTGAAAAACACAATGAAGCCCCTACACAAAGCGAACTATATTTTATTAAGTACCAAAAAACGCGATGGCAGTTTTGTTGCCACGCCGGTGTGGTGCGCGGGTGATGAACATGCCATTTACGCTTTTTCAGCTGGCGATGCCGGTAAAGTAAAGCGTCTACGTAACTTCCGCGAGTGCAAAATTGCTGCCTGCACCGTTTTAGGTAAACGTCTTGGTGAAGATCACAGTGCCACAGCCTATTTGCTTAACGCAGAAGAAAGCGTGATCGCTCACCGCAGTCTTGTGAAAAAATATGGACTGCAAATGCGTCTATTGGACCTAGGCGCCAGCTTAGCAGGTCGCAAAAAGAGCCGAGCGTTCATACGTATTGAGCTCGCTTAGGCTGCACGCCGCCAGCTAATATTTTAAGACTTAAATCGGAATGCCATTTTACATCGTCAATTCGGCCATTGACGATGTGCAACGCTTGGCCTAACTTACGGCTTTTAACCCCCTTCTGGAGATTCCCGCTGTGCGCACCCTGAATCAGTGGCTAGACGAATACGACGCCTCTCACCAAAATCCCCGTAACAAAAGTATCCATATTTGGTGTGTACCGGCCATCGCAGTGTGTACCGTTGCCCTACTGTGGCTAGTCAATATTCCTTACACCGCGGTAAATCTTGGCCAAATATTGCTCATCGCCGCGATGTTTTTCTACGGCTATCTATCTGTCCGTTTAGCCTTAGGTATGCTGCCCTTTGTCATACTACTCGCCGCTGGCATTATGCTTTACCAGGCCTATGTACCTTTAGCGCTGTGGATTCCCGCTGGGGCAATTTGGATTATTGCCTGGGTCATGCAGTTTATTGGTCACAAAGCCGAAGCCCAGCAGCCCTCGTTTTTTACCAATATTTTATTTTTACTGATTGGCCCACTGTGGATACTCGGTTCGGTTTACCAAAAGCTCGGAATTCAATTTCGCAACGCTTAATGACTGCTTAAGTTTACTCGGGCAATCGACACAGTAAATGCACATAGCGACCCAGCGCCCAAAAAGGCTCTTGGTCGCCGTATTGCCACTCTAGCGCCAATACATCCGCCACACTGCGTTCGGCCCGCACCGCTCGTGGCATTAAATCGTAAACGAGGCGAATTCCGCGCTTGGCGACCAGCTCCAGCCCCGCTGCTTCGAGTGCAGCAATCATTTCTTGGGGTTGCCGAGGCGCTGGCGGTGTAAGCCCACCAGGGTGACCGGCAAAGTCACGGTCGCGCAACTTATACAAATTGCCCTTCGCCATATTGCTAATAATCAAGGCATTGAGGTTGTAGAACATCAGCGACAGGTAGCCACCGGGACGCATTCCCGCGACCAGCGCAGCAATCACCTCTTCTGGGTCGTTCACCCACTCCAATACGGCATGGCAAAGCACCAAATCAAACGCCTGCTGCTTGGCCGGATTCACGACCACCTGCTGAATTGGCGCCAGCGCTAAAGAAACCTGATCCGCGACCCCAGCCACCGCAATATCCTGTTCGGCAATAGCGAGCATATCTGCCGAGATATCGTTTAACAGCACGTGGTGGCCCAGCTCGGCCAGCCGGATACTCATCTGCCCCAAGCCGCCACCCGCGTCCCACACTGCCAAGTTTGAGGGCTGACCCAGCGCCGGCAGCTGAGCCAATAATTCACACCAACACAACGCTAGCCGCAGCTCACCCTTGGCGTTGCCGTAAATATTTTTGCGAAAACGATCTGCGATGCCGTCGAAATTGCGGTCGCTCATATTGACCCAAGCCTAAAGAAAAGATGCCGAGCATAAGCAAGCCCAGACCAAAGCTCAACGCATAAAAAAACCGGAGCAATTACTTGCTCCGGTTTTTAGAATTTCGACATCCGATGTCGCACCCAATCCGTTGAATGCCTTGGTCTTCCAGACGAGGACTATTATCCCCCTATTTGAGAGATTCAATAGGGGAAAACACCAGTACGGCACGTGCGACATATCGCACAACAACAAACTAAAACAATTAAAATGTGTATTAGTGTGCTATTAAGCATCTAAATCGGGAATCAGATCATCCTTCAGTAATTCAATATCATCCTTAATACGTAACTTTTCCTTTTTAAGTCGCTGCAGTAGTAACTGATTCTGATAGGGGTTCGCGGCCAATTGCGTTATTTCTTCGTCTAATGCCCGATGGCGAATTTGCAAAAGCAAAATACGAGCGCTAGTAGATTTAATATGATCCATTTTTAGCAGTATTCCAGTAAAAATAACAAAGAGCCTACTTCTCACTTTTTACGCTGCGCAAGCGCTATACACAAGCCCCTCGCCGCCGCCAAAGAGATTTAGACTGATCTTTTTCGTCATTAGCAATTGATTGCTTCCGCCATTGTTACCCTTCACCCCCTCCGCAATACTGATGCCATCAATTTAGGGTGCGCTCAATTTGCGGCCCGCTAGCAGGCAGAGGCTAATAATGTATACCGATTTATGTAAAAAGCTTGGCATCGAGTATCCCATCTTCGCATTCACTCACTGCCGTGACGTGGTCGTCGCCGTCAGTAAGGCCGGTGGCATTGGTGTTCTTGGCGCAGTAGGCTTTTCGCCAGAAGAACTGAAGGCGGAACTCGACTGGATAGATGAGCATATCGGCGACCTACCCTACGGCGTTGACATCGTAATTCCGCAAAAGTACGAAGGCATGGGCGATATGAGCCCCGAAGACCTTGAAAAAGAATTGTGGAAAATGGTGCCAAAAGAGCACATCGACTTTGCCCAAAAATTACTCGCCGATGCTGGCGTGCCAGAGTGGCCGGACGGCAGTCACAGCATGGGCTTACTCGGCTGGACCGAAGCCACCGCCACGCCACTGCTCGTTGAAGCGCTCACCCGGCCAAAGTGCAAGCTTATCGCCAACGCACTAGGCACCCCGCCCGCAGACAAGGTGAAAATGATTCAGGACAGCGGTCGTCTCGTCGGCGCCCTCTGCGGCCGGGTTAAACAGGCCAAAGCCCATAAAGAAGCGGGCTTAGACTTTATTGTTGCCCAGGGTGGCGAAGGTGGCGGTCACGCCGGTGATGTTGGTTCTGTTGTGCTTTGGCCACAGTGTGTGGAAGCGGCCTCGCCCGTGCCCGTACTCGCTGCTGGCGGTATTGGCAGTGGCCAGCAGATGCTTGCCGCGATGAGCATGGGTTGCGCAGGGGTGTGGACCGGCTCACTGTGGCTGACAGTTGAAGAAGCGCACGCTGAGCCCGCACAAAAAGAATCACTGCTCAAAGCAACGAGTGAAGATACCGTTCGCTCGCGCTCATGGACGGGAAAAACCTGTCGCATGTTAAAAAATGAATGGACTGAAGCCTGGGATCGCGCTGACACCCCAGACCCACTCGGCATGCCGCTGCAGGGCTTAGTCAGTGGCGATGGTATTCGCCGCACCGCTCGCTACGCGTCGGTTGGCGATTGCCAGAAAATCGCGTTTAACCCCGTCGGTCAAGTGGTCGGGCAGATGAATCACGTTGAATCGACCCGTGGCGTGATATTCAGACTGATCAATGAGTACGTAGACGCCCTTGAGCGGCTCAATAACTTAATGCCTGAAAGCTAAGATTCAGGCCTTACCGACCAGCGATCACCCTGATCGCTGGTCAACAGCCGCCGCTAATCACTATACCGCTCAGCCAATACCCGCTCTACTGTATCCACAATCACCTGGGTTTGACGATCGACCTCAATATTCACCCAATCACCGACGCCTTTTTGACCTAAATTGGTCACCCGCAGCGTTTCCGGAATCAGGCACACGCTAAAACACGCCTCACTGCGCTGGTAATCGGCAACGGTTAAACTGCAGCCATTCACGCCAATAAAACCCTTTTTAAACACATATTTTGTCAATTGCGGCGGTATGCGAAAATGCAGACTACAGTTATTTTCGGTCTGCTCAACGGCAATAATTTCCGCACAGCCATCAATATGCCCCGAGATATTGTGACCACCAATCTCCGCGCCCTGCTTTGCTGAGCGTTCAACATTCACGAGATCGCCGGCATCCAAGCCCCCCAAGGTGGTCAGCGTGAGAGTTTCTTGCATGGCGTCAAAACTAAGGTGCTGGCCCTTTATTTCAGTCACCGTCATGCACACGCCGTCTAAGCCGACACTGGCACCAATACTGAGATCTTCTAATAAGGCCTGGGGCAACTCTAGCGACAACTGGCTGAGCCCGGTCTTTCGTATTACCGACGTCAGTGGGTAAGCACCGTGAACAATTCCCGTATACATCGTTTTTCTACCTGTTTTTGCGTTACAAGACATTAACTTATATTGAAGCGCTGCCGCCAATGCCGCATTATGCCCCCATTAACAATAAGGACAAAGGCTCCCCTTACTATGAATAATTTTGGCAAAATATTTATGCTCGCTTTTTGGCTGAGTTTCGCCGTTAACTTTTTCTTTCCGCTGTTGGGCGAATACAGTCTCTGGCTGCAGTGGGGCGGATTAGCTATTGTCGCCGCCCATTTGATTGAGTGTATTATTTTTCGCAAACAGATCCACGCGAACTACACCGCGCCGGTCGAAGGCTATGCCATCGTTATGCTGTTTGGCGCACTGCGCACCGGAGAATGGATGCGCAAAAAGGCATAAGCCTCAGCAACCTCAGGGCAATATCCCCCAAATAGTGCAATGACCCCAACGGCAGCTTACTCGCTGACTGGCGGTCATAGCACCGTGGCACGAGAACTGCTAGGATTCCCTTTTCAGCGATACACGTCAGGACAGACTCATGAAGCGGGTGATTTTTAATCAAAAAGGCGGTGTTGGCAAAACCAGTATCACGTGTAATTTAGCGGCTATCAGTGCGTGGAAAGGCTTCAAAACCTTGGTTATCGACCTCGATATTCAGGGCAATAGCAGCGAATACCTGATTGGTGCCCAGTTTCGCGATCTGGAAGACAACGCAGCCGACTTCTTTAAACAGAAATTGTCTTTGTTCGGCAAAAGCAAAGAAGCGGCGGATTGCATTTACGAAACCGAATTTGAAAATCTGTACCTGATGCCCTCACATCCCGAACTCGCAGTAATAGAACGGGAGCTGGAAACTCGCCATAAAATATACAAACTCCGGGACGCCTTGAATAAATTACAGGCCGAATACGAGCATATTTATATTGATACTCCGCCAGCCTTGAATTTTTACAGCCGTTCAGCACTCATTGCCGCTGACGCCCTGCTGATCCCCTTTGACTGTGATAGTTTTTCCCAGGGCGCCTTAATGGGGCTGATGGAAACCGTCGAGGAAATCCGCGAGGATCACAACGAAAACCTCAAGCTCGAGGGCATTGTCGTCAATCAATTCCAAGCGCAAGCCACCCTGCCCACCCAATTGATTGAAAGCATGAAGCAAAATGGACTGCCCATTTTTGCGCAGTACCTGAGCAGTTCAGTAAAAATGAAAGAGTCCCGCAGCAGGCAGAGCCCAATGATTCATTTTGCGCCCTCCCACAAGCTCACTCAGCAGCTGCTCTGTTTGCATGACAGCCTAGGCGGCACCAACTCCGCCAGCGCAGCGCTCACGGCCTGAGACCAGCCAAACGGGATGAATTAGGGCGCTGCGGCGCCCATACCCACCTTGCCATTTTTGTTTATCGTAATATCACCCAAGCCAAAATTCTCAACTGCCGCCGTCAGACTCAACTGATAATCCAACTCAGATTGCATACTGTTCATTACGGCCCGTAACACACCGATACCACTAAGCAAATTAACATCAACAGGCACCACGATCTGGGTGCGGCCATTGGCCGGCAAGCTGAAAGACTCATTTAAGCTTCCCCCCGCCAAGGCCTGCCCCTGCAAACTCAGCTGATAGCGTAAGCGACCCAAATTCACCGCAAAACTATTCGGGTTATCCAGCTGCAAACCCACCAGCAACTGTTGCTGGAAGCCATTGCCGGGTGCCATTTTGATATGGGTAATGGCCACCTGAGGCTTCTCAATAGGGTTAAACGCCGCACAGGCCGAGAGCAGCAGGCTGAAAAGTACCGTGATAACAGTTGTAAGTCTCATGCACTAAGCACCTTAAAAACACGATTTATTGACATAAAAAAGGGGCACCAGTCGGCGCCCCTGCTTCATCAAAATGCGCTTATTGCGTTGGCAGCATTTCGATTTCTACGCGGCGATTTTGCTCGCGACCTGAGGCAGTGCTGTTGTCAGCAATAGGGTCACGCGGACCGTAGCCAGTGGTACGAACTCGGCTTGCAGCCACACCCTGATTCATAAAGTAGCGGCCGACACTGTTGGCGCGCTGCTCAGACAGGCTCTGGTTAGTCTGGAATGAACCGGTAGAGTCAGTATAGCCATTGATTTGCATCAGCGTCTTATCAAACTCTTTCGCTACCAAAACCACGCTATCTAAGACACTGTGAAAGCCGCCTTTAATGGCAGAGCTACCGGTATCAAAGGTGATATTGCCAGGCATTATCAACTTAATACTGTCGCCAACCCGCTCAACGCGAACACCCGTGCCTTCAAGGCGAGCACGCAATTTCGCTTCTTGGCGATCCATATAGTAGCCATAGCCACCACCAGCCGCGGCACCAACAACGGCACCTTGCAATGCGCCCTTTTTACGGTCGTCTTTACTGGAAACGGCTGCGCCCAACACTGCACCACCCAAGGCACCCCAACCTGCGCCCTTGGCGGTATTACTGGTTTTTTCTTCGCCAGTATATGGGTCAATGCTACACGCCGTGGCAAAGACTGCCGCGACTAACAATGCGCTCCAACGGCCAGCCTTAATAGAAATATTCATCAGTGAACCCCCTTGTTTATGGTCAAATCATTATTGCCTTATGATGACACAGGCATCAGACAAAAAAAAACGCCACTATTCACGGCAATAAATCACGCCTGCTATGAACTTACTTTGTATTCAACATGACGACTATGACAGTATCAAGCATAGACTAGTTCATTGGTAAGGGCGCCCGCCACTGGCCATCACCGTCGCCATCGATGTAAATAGGATTACTCAAAGCTAGCGGCGCCAAGCCCGGCATTAGCGCTCGGTATACTGCCCCCGGCGCGCCTTCCACTTCGACGACAACATACGCGTCGCCATCGGTAATTAGATCAATTACTTTATGATCTCCCGCCGAGGCCTTTAACTGCCGGTATACTTTACCGTTCACCCACACCGTCAGTTTTTCTATCGGCACCCAAGGCGCGGCATCAATCTGCACGTGCAATTCGCCGCGCCCGCCGCGAAACAAGCCGCCTAAACCAATATCTTCGCTATCACTGCGCAGCGTCACCGCCAAAAACGGGCCGGTACTAATAAAACTTCTGCCGCCACGAATCGCCTCTGTCAGCAGGTGCTCATCCAAGGGGAGCGGGCCTGCCCCCGGTAAATACACATAATTGCGGGGGGAAGCGACCACGCTGCGCAAACCGTGAGAGTCGCTATTGCCGGTAGCGGCGCGGCGGGCACCCTGACTCAGCAGCGAAAACCAATCGTCGCGAATTTGCTTATACACAGCAAACTCGGCGCCATTGACTACCTCTACCACATCAAAATCAATGTCGCGAAACCCAGTAACAGGGTCTGGACCAAGTAGACTTTCATTGTTTGTACTGTCCAAGGCTTGTGTCGGGTCGTAAGATCGCCCCACTGACAAATGATCGAAAAAAGCGAGGTCGGCGTCTAACGGGTCTGCCGCGCGAGGGTGGTTGAGCTGGAACAAGGCCTTGGGCGCCATCTGTTTCACGCCAGCAATAACTTCACGTAAGCTGCGATTCTCGATCCCGGGAATACCACCAGCAAACGCCTCTGGCCGAGCATCCAGCGGAAAGGCATTGCTATGTCCCACTGTAAACGGCGCCTTGGCTGTGCGCGCCATACCGGTCAACTCAGCGCCAACAATGACTTGCACCTGCCCAGTCAAACCCAGTGCCCCGACACGGTCCCGATGATCCACCACGCGGTTGTGTTCGCTGGCGACCAGAATCTCGGCGCCTTGGGCAACAAAGCTGCGCAGCCGCTCATCAAAAGGTAAAATTGCATCAAAACTCGCGCCGCTGTGCACGTGCAAGTCTGCCGAGCGCCAGTCGTCGCTGCGCCAAATTCGTCGCGGCGGAATTATCGGTAATTGGCTGGTTTTTCCGGCAACGATGGTAAGCAAGTACTCTTTAACATCGTATTCTAAGCCCCGGCTCGCCAATACCCGATACTGACCCGGCGGCAAATCTATTTGACTGGGATCAGAAGCCACCCCCGCCAAATCAATTCTATTGCGCCGCAGTGAGCCAGGCTGAGATACCCCAGCCTGCGTAAAACCCAGTAAATCATTACCAAACTCCGGATTCGCAGTATCACCAATACCAAAAAAATGCAGGCTCAGAGCACTGCCACTGGGCAGCTTAAGCAAACCTTTCTTTCTAAATACCCAGCGACCACTGTCATTCTTGGCATCAATTAAAGAGAGCTCGCGGGTTATCTTCTGCCCCCAGGGCGAACTGGCTTGCACTTTTACCCACTGAGCATGTTTGGGTAGTCGAATATTAAAGCTGCCGTCGGCAGCAACCCGACCTTGGCTTACCGGGCGATCATCTTGATCCCAAATTGCCACCGACACCGCATTGTCATTAACGTAACCGCGCAGCAATGGTCCCTGGTATATTTGATCAGTGATCGCCGCGACATCACTGCGGGCACCCACCATAAGCCTAAACTTTGACAGTAGTTTTTCACCTGGCTCAATATCCATGAATTGATTTTGCAGCATAGACAGCCAGCTCAGCCGCTCACCCTGAATCCACAGCGGTCGACTCATCCAGCCATGCAAACTGTAATTAGGAAACACCGCTAAAAAGCGCGGCAAGGGCTGACGGCTGCCATTTTTGGTAATGAGCTCGGCAGATTGCAATTGCACGCCATAACTCACCTCGCTGTCATAGCTATTTGCCCCGACCAGAATATTCCAGTCGCTGGGCAGCATTCCGGCGAGCAACGACGACACTTTATTCCGATCAATAATAGGGTGAGCAAAACCCAAGGTCGCATCGGGAACATAGCTAGACAAACTAAATGGGGTCAGCGAGCGCTGGGAATACAAAGTAAATAAGCCGCTCATACGCACGGCCTTGCCCTTGCCGAGGCGCTCAATGACCACCTCTATATCAAGGCTGTCGGCACCTTCTGGCAAACGGTAGATAACGGTTTGGCGAATGCCGTCAGCCTCACCTACCGTGGTGATTTCGCCATTGCCATCGCGCACCGCCGCACTCACCTTCGCCACCGGAATCGCGGTTTCTTTCGCAAGGCCAGTTAGAATATTCGCGTACGTCCACTGATCATTCGCTGCGTCGCAGTGCGCCACGTCGATCAATGTGCCACCCCCAGCAACAATACCAGCGTCGTGGCCAACATCGCTTACGGCGACACAAAGCTTGCCATTCGACAACCACCAGTCACCCAAGCCGGCAATGCTATCTGGCCCTCCCCGGGGAAAGCTGTCGAGGGTCTCCCGTTTGATTTGCTCAGCGCGCAGCAGCGACGGCGGTGGCGCAACCTCCACAACGGGCAAAAACTCTTCTAATTGAGGCGTGAAACCTTCATCCGCTTCAGCTTTTGTTGATTTCGGTGCCGCCATTACTATGGTAGCCATAGTTAGGACTAACGGCAGACCATACATCCATTTTGCTAACGCCATAAACCGTTCACGCCGCCATAATAAAGAGCGAAACACAGGCACCGATACCAACCATAAAGCTTAAAGAACGCAAAATATCTTTATTGGCGATATAAAAAATAGGGTACAGCACGCGCGCCACAATAAACACTTCAGCGGCAAGTGCCGAGCGCTCGGGAGCGACCCCTGCCAAGTGAGCAATCACAACCGCTGCGATAAAAATCGGCAGTGCTTCCCAGGCATTTTGCTGAGCCGCGTAAGCACGCGCGCCCGCACCCTCTAATTGGGCGTACTGTGCTCGTGGATGTTTATTATCAACACTACCCAATTGCTTGGCGCGAAAATAACCACAAATCCAAGCGTTCACAATTGGTAGTAAACACGCAATAAAGACGCACCAAAAAGCCACTGTCATTCTGTTATCCCCTTTATGTTTTTGTTTTTTTATTCGCCATTCTAATATAACCGGCTATACCACGTGCAGATAGCCTATCGCCGCGTATTCGAGACGAGCATTATTTTGAGCCGCGCTGCACGCTAATCTCTGGAATCTCGGTCGCCAATGTTTTTCGTAAATATTCGCGAGCCTCTTGACGGCGCAGTTCACTCAACGCGAATTGCGCCTCAAAAAAGGGAAATACCGACAGTGTTGTCAGCCACTGTTGGCGAATTGGATTCATCGCCTTAGGCAAAGGGTCCATAGTGCACAACGCGGTCTGGGGGACGGTGACAATGCCCTGTTCCGGTGAACCCAAAGCATCAGACCATACCTCATCATCTGTTTTGGCAAGGCCACGAGTCACCATGCTGCACCCGACCATGTCGGCATTGTCCAGCCAGCGGAAATAGCGCCCAGGGGTAGCAAAGGCGGTATGCGAGGCGTCCTGCATGGTCACCAAAAGCGAACCTTTGACATATTTTGGAATAGTGGCGGCATTGGTGTCGTAGTCGATCATTGCATCGATAGGTGAAGCAATCATCATAAAGGGAATATCCCGCGACTCATAAAAACTCGGCCCAAATACAAATACCGGCCCGGCAATAGAGACCGCAGCCGCAATCCGCAAGTCCGCGTTTTCAGGATGAAACGCGGCTAAAGTTGAAGTCATTCCTCCCAGCGACAAACCCATGACGCCAATATGGTTTTCATCAATCTTCTCAAAAAACTGACTGCTACTATCACTATCCCACGTCAAAAACTGGTCGATTAAAAAGCTAATATCACCAGGCTGACTCACCACATCTTTGACCAAGGGGCCGCCCGGCGCCCCCATGTGGGTTAATGGGTAATCCATTGCGGCAACGATATAGCCGTGACTGGCAAAATGTTCCGCAAGATAGCTGCCGCCGGTTCGCGTCGACATAAAGCCATGACTGTAAATCAACAAAGGAGCTGGCGCAGCAATACCCTCAGGATACCAAATACGTGTCTTAAGCAGTCGTTCATCGCTCCCTGCAAAGTCGCCATTGGGCTGGCTAGGCCGCGTTGTATCGACCAGATCCACGTCAAAATAATCAACATCGTAAATCCCCTTTTCCAGCCATGTACTACTCTGGGAGTCGGCAGGCAAGGGTTCTGGTAAATTACCAAATTGTAGATACAGCATCACTGCTACGATCAATACGACGATTAGCAACAGAATTTTTTTGATCATCTTGGGCGCTCAATTACAAATAGAATTTCAAGAGCACTAACTTAACAAGGCCGCCGCTAGGACTCCACCATTAGCGCTCGCCCAGATCAAAAATAAGTACTTTAGGCTGCGCAAAACAAAAAAAGCCCCGTTTCGGAGCTTTTTTGCGCTAAAACCACGGGACATTTACATCATTAATGCTCAACAAACGCCCGTTCAATAACATAGTGGCCGTGAACCCCTGCTCGGGTCTCGTGAAACCCGGCAGAATTCAGTAAAGCACAGCTGTCTTTTAACATGCCTGGGCTTCCACAAATCATAAAGCGATCATCATCGGTATTCAGTGCGGGAAGACCCACGTCCTGCATCAACTTCCCGCTGCGAATCAAATCCGTCAAACGCCCCTGATTAGCGTATTTCTCTCTCGTCACGGTGGGGTAATAAATCAATTTTTCTCGGACTACCTCACCAAAATATTCATGGCTGGGCAGATGCTCGCGAATAAAGCCTTGGTAGGCCAATTCGCTCTCGTAACGCACACCGTGCACCAGCACCACTTTCTCAAACTTATCGTACACTTCAGGGTCTTTGATGATGCTCATAAATGGCGCCAAGCCAGTGCCGGTACTGAGCAGATAAAGGTTTTTACCCGGCAGTAAATTATCGGCCAGCAAGGTGCCGGTTGGTTTGCGGCTAATCAACACTTCATCGCCGATCTTAATCTGCTGCAATTTAGAGGTTAAAGGGCCGTCGGCAACCTTGATACTAAAGAATTCCAATTCATCTTCGTAATTTGCGCTGACAATGCTGTAGGCACGCATTAGCGGGCGATCACCTTGCTGCAAGCCAATCATGGTGAAATGGCCATTTTCAAAGCGAAACGATGGGTCGCGACTAGTTTTAAAGCTAAACAAAGTCTCGTTCCAATGGTGTACGCTGGTCACTCGCTCACGAATAATATTGCTCACTGCTAACCTCTCTTGCGGCGATGGGCGCCGTCCCCTTAATCCCGATTTGCCAATAGTCTACGGGAGCGCTATGCTATCGGCAAAATGACTTATTATGATTTTTCATATCGGTTTTATAAATATGCACTATACCCTTCGCCAACTTGAAGTTTTCCTCGCCGCCGCCCATACCGAGAACATCACTCGCGCCGCAGAGCAACTGTCGATGTCGCAGTCGGCGGCGTCAAGCGCCCTAAAAGACCTGGAACAGCAATTTTCCATCCAACTTTTTGACCGTATTGGCAAACGGCTGCAAATCAATGAGCTAGGTAGGGCACTGCGCCCCCAGGCCGAGGCCCTGTTAGATCAGGCCCAAGCGCTAGAACAAGGTTTTCGCCGTCACGATCAAGTCGGCGAGCTAAAAATTGGCGCCACCCTCACCATTGGTAATTACCTTGCGGTCGACATCATGGCAGAGTTCATTAGCCGTCACCCTGCGGCCAAGGTCGCGCTCAATGTCGCCAATACCGCCGCCATCAGCCAGCAAGTACTTAACTTTGATTTAGATGTGGGATTAATTGAAGGTGAGTTACACCACCCCGACCTTGAGGTCACAAAATGGCGCGAAGATGAGCTGCAAATTTTTTGTAGCCCAAGCCACCCTCTGGCAACAAAGAAAAACCTCAGCAATGCCGATTTACTCTCAGCCCAGTGGATACTAAGAGAGCCCGGTTCGGGAACCAGACAGGCCTTTGACCGCGCGCTGCACGATCTGTTACCCGACCTCAATATACGTTTAGAACTGCAGCATACTGAGGCCATAAAGCGTGCGGTAGAAACAGGCTTAGGAATAGGCTGCCTATCTAAAGTCTCACTGCAATCAGCCTTAGAAACTAAACGACTTGTTGCGCTCGACGCAAAGTCTCGAGATTTTAAACGCTTCTTTTACTTTATTTTACACCGCCAAAAATACCGCAGTGAGGGCATACTCCGGTGGCTGGAGTTATGCCGAAACAGCTAAGGATTTTTTGTCCCACTTTGGCACAAAATACAAACCCAAAGCCGATGCAAGAAACATCGTCAACGTCATTGGCCACATATAATCACTGTGGAACTGCGTCGACAAACCACTAATAAGACCGCCAATAAGATATTGAGCACTCCCCATTAACGCCGAGGCAATGCCGCTGTGCTGGGGAAAAAATTGCAGGGCACAGGCCTGAGAGTTCCCCATTACGCCGCCGAGCGCGCCCACGGCCAACATGACCAAGGGCACCACCACCCAGAGCGGTGGTGAAAAAGCGGTGACCAACAAAAGACCCGTACAAAAAACAAACAAAAGTAGCATCGCCCGAGGCAAAATTTGCTCAGCGGGAACGGTATTTAGCAGACGGTTATTAATGCGATTAGCAATGGCCAGGGTGACAATATTGCCCGCAAACAACATCGAAAAAACCGTCTCACTTTGGCCGTACAAGTCGATATACACCAGCGCCGCATTGGCGACAAAGGTGATCATGACGCTAAAACCTAAGCTCTGCGCCACTAGGTACGCCATTGCGGTGCGATTGGTCAGCACAAACTTATAGCGGGTGAGCAAACTGTCTACTAGCGGTGGACGCGGATCAGAACCGCGCTTTTTAATAATAATACTCGCCAGAAAGCAGACCGTAAGCGCATAGGCAGCCAAGACTAAAAACACCAGTTTCCAACCACTCAAGCTGTAAAGCAAGGTGCCAATACTGGGCGCCAGCGCGGGTGCAATTATGGTGATTAACATGATTTGCGAGAACAGTTTCGCCGTATCCTGCCCCTCGGTGTGGTCACGAATAATCGCCGGCACCACTACTGAGGCAAAGCCGCCGCCCAAGGCCTGAAAAAACCGCGCAGCCCAAAACACCGACAGCGACTCAGTAGAGGCAATAACTAAACTCGCGACCGCGAAGAGTGCCAAACCAAAGAATAGTGTCGGGCGGCGCCCCACATAGTCACTAATCGGCCCGCCAAAAAACTGACCAAAGCTCAAACCGAGCATATACAGACTTACCGTTACGGCAATGTCTTGGGCTGGCACACCCAGTTCAGCCGCAATCGCAGGAATCGTCGGCAAATACATATCAATTGCCAAGGGCGAGAGCGCAAAAATCAAAGCCAGCAGCAATATTAGCCGCAAGGGAGGAAGCGTGGAGGACATAAAACACCTTTTATCTTTCCAGCAAGATAATAGCTGGAAATTACCTTGCTAGCAAGATAATATTCAATCACCACCTCAAACCGCAGCGCCAAACATGAAGCCAAACCTTCGCCCGCAAATAAGTTACTGCCATGGATGACAAACGCATCAGTATTAAAGAATTGCGCCAGCAGCAAAAGCAGCACTGGCCAGAAATGCACCGAGCCGCAAGTCCCGCCATCTTATATATTATTCGCGCAGCAGACAGCTTCATGAAAGAGTCGGGCGCCGCCTTACACGCCCACCAATTAACGAGCGCCGAGTTTGATGTACTGGCGACCTTGCGCCGCCAAGCCCCTCCCTACCAGCTCAGCCCAACAGAGCTGTGTAAAGCGATGCTCTTCAGCTCCGGGGGTTTAACAAAAGTGCTCTATCGCTTACAAAATTCCAATTTAATTCTACGCCCAGAAAACCCTAACGACGGCCGCAGCCTACTTGTGCAACTCAGCCCAGAGGGCATCTCTTTGGCGGGAAAATTATGCGCTACCATTAGCGAACTGCACCAAGAGCGCCTTACCAAGCTCAGCCCCGCAGAACAGACAAGCCTAACCCAGCTATTAGAAAAAGCCTTTGCCGATTAAGCACGACGCATTACAAACTCCCGCGCCTAAAAAACCCAGCGCAGACGCCAAAAGAAATCCGCTTCTAATGCCGCTAAACGCGGCTCATCGATGACTTCATCCATAACCGGCACTGCGGCCAGCAGTTCCGTCTCAAAGCCATAACCCGGCTTCAAGACGAGCCGGAACCCGGCATCGGCCAAGCGCTGAGTAGACGCCAAGTCACCGCTGGCATTATTGAAATGCGTCGCGGCGTATTCAACAAACAAAGACGACTCCCAAGCCAAACCCCACCACTGGGGCTTGGCGCTGGCAGCGAGGTGTAGAAAGTAACCGTCATCACCAATTAATACGCCGGGCAAGTAGGCGCTCATGCTGCTCATACCACCAAGGACAAACTGTTGTTGCTGAGGCAGCTGAGTGTTGTCGGCAAACTGACCGTTGAAATTCAAGGCCACTTCATAGCCCTGCGCCACCGCAAACTTATAACCCAGCTTTGGCTGCAGCAAGATAAATTCCGCTTCGCGTTTGCCGATACTCACGCCCTCGCTGGTGTCGGTCGCAAAACTGCCACCGCCGCCAAATCCGCTTTTAAGTGACAGCTGAAGCTTGAGATAAGACGGGGCATCGGCCAAATGCCCCCGCACGAAATACTTACCACCCAGCTCCAGCGTTTGGTAGCGTTCCTCTAATAATGGTGCACCCTGAGCCGCCGACTGCAGCTCTGAACTCACGTGTTCCAGCCGCTCAAATACCGTCCAGCGCTGCACCGGGTTACTGTACAGCAGCTGCTCACCCGACAGCGCAACACTATCTATCTCTGCATCCAAATGCAGTGTTTCATTGCTCGTCACAACAGGACAGTTCAGTAGCGGCGGCAAACATAGACCAGCACCAGTCCTGCTGCTCGTGAACTGGGGCCGGCGCTGATACTCAATATGACTGACTTCAATACCGTACAGACCAAAGCGAAAGGGATGCTCAACACCGAAATCAAGCTGTTGATAATCGTCGCCATCTCCCGCCTCGCCCAGCTCGTCAAAAATAGTTCGGTAGGCAATATTCAGTTCTGTGCCATTGGCAAATTGATGCTTAACGCCCGCAAGACCAAAATAACGGCCAAGGAATCGACTGCCCTTATTGCTCATTTCCAGAACAAGGTCGGTGGCATCGTGATCGACAAGCACTTGCTCTCGAAAATCCAGAATGACCTGATTATCATAGTGCTGTTCATAGGCAATACTGTAAGCCAAGCCCGCGCGCTCAGCTTGCAAATCGGCCAAAACCCGCGCGCGATCAAACTCCGCCAAGCTTAAATCGCGGTCGCCAACCAAACTCGCGAAATGCGCGGTGACTTGCGGGTTGCCGCGCACACCTTTCACCGCAGCCTGATTCACCAGTACCGTGACGGTATTCTCAACACGGTAATAGCTTACACTCACCAGCAAATGCCCAGCATTATAATACCGCCGCGTCAGCGACGTGATGGCTTCTGAGGGTGATTCGGATTCAGCTAAGAGCGCCTCAACTTGCACGGTAGAGAGCTGCGTATTGCCAATAACGCGAACATTAATTCCGCCAATCACCGCCGCTATCGCCGCAGTCTCAACACGCGCCGAGGCCTCTATTTGTATTTGACTCGCAAGCTGGGGGGGCATTACCGGTGGCAGATCAATTGCCATTCAAACTCTCCTCAAATATTTGACGGGGCATCAGCCCCGGCAATTCGGCTAATCGTAGTGTCGGGTTTTTATTGGAATACACGCCCTACAGACGCTTTAACTCAACGCGGCGGTTCGTCTCTCTACCGGCCTCAGTACTATTATCGGCACGGGGCTGCGACATACCATAACCTTTGGCTACCAAACGCTCAGCACTCACGCCCTGACTCAATAAATACGTTCGCACGGCATTTGCTCTGGCCTCAGACAAACGCAAATTATACTCATCGGCCCCCAGCGAATCGGTATGACCACCCACTTCAATACGCTTGGCATCGGATTGCTGAATAACCGGAACCACCATAGCCAAAACGGCTTTGGCGGCAAGGCTCAGCCGCGAACTATCGTGGGCAAAAAACACCCCGTCCAGTGGCTGGGCCTGAGGGCCATCGATATAACAGCCATTGGCCAGGGTTTTAATACCACGGGGGGTTTTTAAACATTGGTCATCTTGATCACAGACGCCGTCACCATCGCCATCGGCGCAGGCGTAGGCATCGGCCTGCATTCGGCCTGCGGTAAAAACCGGATCGATATTCGCGAGGGGTATCAACGCGGGTTGATCTTTGGCTGAACCGAGCGCATCGATGGCCACAGCCCCGCCACCCTCGTCCGCGGCCAATATGCCTTGATCCATCGCCAATAAATCATCTGTCACGGCGAGGCTAGTCAACTCGTCTGCCAGTGGTTGTATATTGCCAGTCAGACCAGCATCAAGCGCACCCAGACTGTCGTTGAGATCAATACCAACAGCCGTTGTAACCGGGCTAACAACGGCCAAAATACCCGTCTGCTCAAGCAAATCTTGCACTAGTCCGGCGTGTGCGGCATTCATGGTTAGCGACAAACACACAACAAAACGACACATATTTCGGGCAAAGCTCATTGGCACTAACACCTGTAAAAATCCATTATTCGCACGTATTTAGCCACTCAATTGTCTATTACAAGGCGCGAGGCTGACCTGCCGCGCTTATCTGCCTGCAGATTAAAACGCATTTGTTCAGCCAGCGCATCGGGTTTGTGCTGAGAACGCCCGACACCGCACAGTTTTCAGTAGTGCATACTACCTAGCGCTTGCACTGGTGTGCTCGGCAATAACCGACGCCTTTGCCGTCGCGTACTCGGCGTCACTCAGCGCGCCCGATTGATGAAGCGAATCCAAACCCTGCAATGCATCGACGAGGGAGCTCGGCTTCGCCAACTCGGATGTCGCCTCCCCGGCGCCCGCCAACGCCGCGTTGGTTTCTTTACTTAAGCCCAACCACTGACCAATTTTGCGGAAAATACGCGCGATACCCCGCCATAATTTGGGGAGCAACCAAATTAACAACAGTAAAAACGCAATAAAGCCGATTAAGAACAGCACGGGGTGATTTAACGCCACCCACAAGCCTCCAAAAACGGCGACATCTTCGCTAATCGAGGCCAGCCAATTACTCACTGGCTCCGGCGAGGTATTGATTAACATTCGGGTGCTCGCCTTTGCCGCGTGGGTAACCGAGGTTACCGAACCGCCAACAATGCCCGCCGCCAGCTGCAAGGCAGGACTGACGTCGCCCACCGTATTCGCTGCAAGCAAGGCGCCAGCAGGAATTCGAATAAAGGTGTGCAGCGCATCCCAGCCAGTATCCACCCCTGGAATTTTGTCGGCAAAAAACTCCACCGCATACATTAAGCCCGCCGCTAAAATAACCGCAGGGTCTTGCACCACGGCCAAGCTTTCAGGCAGATCAATGCCACCAACAGAGCCACCTAGACCCAACACCAAAATAGCCGCATATAAATTTAAGCCACTGGCCCAAGCTACCCCCATCGTTAGGGATATCACACTAATTAGCTGCTGATACTCATCCACTGCTTTGATCTCCGCTACGCAAGCGCTTGGCAAATACCCAGCATAACGCCACCGCACTCAACTCAAATAACAGCGCAGACAAGGTGTAGCCCGAAGCACTACCTGCCAACACTGCACCTAATAACCGACCAGCACCAATACCGCCGACAATAACACCGTTCAAAAATAAGACATGGCAGGCCCAGCGGGGGCGCCACAGCGCCCAAAGCGCGCTTAGCCCTATCGCCAGCTCCATACCGCCATACATTGCTCGCAATTCAATTGTGCCATCAACCGACGTCGCCGCGACCCCCGCGTAGGCGTCTAACGCAGCGGGCTCTAGCAGGAGCCAGCCACCAATACCTAACCACGCCAAGGCCAAATAACTCAAAAAAAGTCGCATTACATACCCACGCTGTGTGTAGAACGATTCAGACTGACCGAAACCGTCACTCATTTAGACCGCTAAGGTCATACTCTTCCAATACAAACTCGCTACTATTCTAGTTCATTGTGGAGAGCGATATGTCGACTGTGGAAGACTACCCGAAAAACCCTGATTATAGCCACGGCCGCTATCGGCGTCGTATTCGCCTCACATCTGAACCGGGCCAGGTTCACGGCGAACTTGAAGACACCAACCATGGCTTTCGCTGCACTATTTTTCACGATGGCGAAAAAGTCACTGATATCCAAAGCGAAGTGCTGCGCATCCCTTTTGACACTTGCCCTGGCGCGGTAGAGCCTCTGCGCAAATTAATCGGCTTAGCACTGTGCGACGATATTCAAACACTGATCCCGCTCACAGACTCGTCATCCAACTGCACCCACCTACTCGATTTAGCACTATTGGCCATTCGCCACAGCAGGCGCAGCGTAGCTGAGTTAATTTATGATATCTGTGTAGAAGATCAGGCCGATGACAACAGCCCCGCGGCGGCTGAAGTCTACGCCAATGGCAAGCTCCTCCATCGCTGGCAAACCTGTAATTGGGAAATTACCGGACCAGACGAGCTTAAACATAAGGTGCTCTACAAAGGCTTTAGCAAATGGGCCTCAGCGTGCTTTACAGGCGAGGAGCGCGAGGCCGCCTTTATCCTGCAAAAAGGCTATTTTGTCGCGAGCGCCCGTCGCTATAACATTGACGCTCAAGTCGGCAAAGCCGCTAATGAAGATCGTGACGTTATGCTCGGCGTTTGCTTCAGTTACAGCACACCGCAAATTGAGATCGCTACACGCACCGCCGACAGCACCCGCGACTTCAGCAATACCCCAGAGCTTCTTCTTAAATTTCAAGAAGTTAACTAGAAATGCCGTCTTTTTCCTACCAGCCCCGTGATACGCACAATTACGAATATATACCTGGTCAGATGAGCGCTACTATGGCAACAGTTTCATTGACCCTTGCTCCTAACAATGGTCCCAGGAGTAACACCCCCGCTTGGCACCCACACTCTGGGTGCTTTTTTTATGCCCCAAAACTGAGTGCCAGGCGCGCATTATTTCAACAAAAACACCACCGTCAAACTTGCGCTAACGGTCTCTTTGCCAATCAGCATCGGCGCCTCCCCGCCGACCTTCGCGTCCATCATCATAGCCCGTTCGTAGACGACCGGTGCACTAGCGCCCTCGTCAATGTGATAAACGCCAGCGAGCTTGTGACCAAAACCCGCCGCGAGCACCTCAGCTCTGGCCTTGGCATCTGCGATGGCGGCTTCTACGGCCTCAGCCTGCAACGCCGCTCTTTGCGACAAATCAAAACTGACATTACCCAGCTCACTAATGCCGGCGTTAACCAAGGCGTCAAGCAGGCCGCCGTAGCGCGACAAATCCGTCAAGGTAATGTCAATCGTGCGCTCAACCCGCTGACCACGCAGCACACGCTTGCCGTCTTGCCACTCGTAATCAGGGTAAATGCGAATCTGCGAGGCGCGAATATCACGCTCGGGCACACCTTGCTCGGCCACGGCATTCAGGACTTGCGCGCTGCGCTGATCCACTGCGCTTTTGGCTTTTACCGCGCTGTCTTGCGTCTCGGAGATTTGCAGCTGCAGGCGCGCAATGTCCGGCATGGCCTCCACTTCACCCCGGGCGGCAACCACCACATGAGGCGCTTCTGGCAAGGTGGCGGCATGGGCAAAAATGGGCAGCGCGGCGGACAATACAAAGGCCGCCGCACAATTCAAAATGAGGCTTTTCGCGTTTTTCATCATCTGATTCCTTTTGATTTAATGCCCAAACGGCTTTTTAACACTTTTTTCTTTCAACATAACAACAACAAACCCAGGAGAGCTCAATGACCAATCTCAATAACGCCCCAGGCAGCCCAACATTAGACAGTATGCGCGCTACGCTCGACCGCCAACGGCAACTGTGCACCGAAGAGGGTGCAGTCAGCGCAGAGCTGCGTATCGATCGCCTCAGCCGGGCAATCGACTTAGTGTTTGATAATCGCGACATCATTGTCGACACGCTAACCCAAGATTTTGGCCACCGCAGCAGCCATCAATCTCTGATGTCAGACATTTACGCAACCATTGAGTGCCTTAAACACAGTAAAAAACACGTCAAAAAATGGATGAAAGCCGAGAAGCGCAGCGCGCCCTTCCCCATGAATTTAATGGGCGCTAAAGCGCGGGTAGAGTTTCAGCCCAAAGGCGTAGTCGGCATCATCGGCACCTGGAACTTCCCCTTGAACACCGTCTTTTCACCACTGGCTGGCGTGTTGGCGGCCGGTAACCGCGCCATGATTAAGTGCTCTGAAGTTACACCTAAAACCGGCGAATTACTTGCCACCCTAACCGCCAAATATTTTTCCAATGACGAGATTGCCGTATTCAATGGTGGCCCAAACGTCGGCGCAGAATTTTCGGCACTGCCCTTCGACCACATTATCTTTACCGGTGCCACCAGCATTGCCCGTCATATACTGCGCGCCGCCAGCGACAACTTAACCCCCGTCACTTTGGAGCTCGGCGGCAAATCACCGGTAATTGTCAGTGAGAGTTACCCAATTCAAGAGGCCGTAGAGCGCATTTTCGGTGGCAAAATTTTGAATGTCGGCCAAGTCTGCTTATCACCAGATTATGTGTTTGTGCCGGAAAATCAATTGGCGGCATTTACCGAAGCCGCTAGCGCCTATATCGCCACTATGTTCCCCACCCTACGTGACAACCCAGATTACAGCTCGGTGGTTAACGAACGTCACTATCAGCGCCTGCAAAGTTACCTGGCTGACGCGCGGGAAAAAGGTGCGGATGTTCGCGAACTTAACCCCGCCAAGGAAGATTTCAGTCAGCAACAAGGCACCTTCAAGATCCCGCTCACCTTGGTGGTAAACCCCAGCGACGACATGCTAGTAATGCAAGAAGAGTTATTTGGCCCGATTATCTGCATTAAAACCTATCGCCAAGTCGACGATTGCATTACCTACGTCAATGCCCGCCCTCGACCATTGGCGCTGTATTACTTCGGTAAGAATAAAACCGAGCAGCAACACATACTGGATCACACCGTGTCCGGCGCAGTTACCATCAATGATGTTATCTTCCATGTTAGCTGCGAAGATCTACCCTTTGGCGGCATTGGCCCTAGTGGCATGGGCAATTACCACGGTGCGGACGGTTTCAAAACCTTCAGCCATGCCAAAGCGATTTATAAACAAAGCAATATTAACTTCCAGAAACTGGGCGGCATGATTCCCCCCTACGGCGACAAGGCCGATAAAACCCTAAAAGCCATGATCCGGAAATAGCACTTAGCCTGCTAATTCCCACCACGCCCCTGCAATAGGGGCGTGTCAGCCAATTTCTTCAGCAAAAATAAGCCACTTAAAAGCTACTCCCCAAGCCGCATAGCGGCTATGCTGCCAAACTTAGTCTAATGACATTGCGAGGCCACATTTGCCACAGACAACATTAGGATGGCGAGAGTGGGTCACCCTACCCGCATTGGGCATAAACGGTATTAAGGCAAAAATTGATACTGGCGCCCGTAGCTCCTCACTTCACGCCTTTGACATCCAGGCAATTGAAGTAAACGGCGAGCAGTGGGTAGAGTTTAAAGTGAACCCCCAACAACACGAGACCACCGAGCTCGTTGCCTGCCGTGCACCGATAAAAGACTATCGACAGGTTACCGATTCTGGCGGTCACCGCAGCATGCGCTATGTTATAGAGACGAGCATTTGTATTGGCGGCGAACAGTTTCTTGCCGAAATGACCCTCGCTGACCGCTCGCAAATGCTATTTCGTATGTTATTAGGACGAACCGCCATGAAGAATCGCTACATTGTTGACCCCAGCCGATCCTATTGCGCCAGTCAAAAACCCGCAAAGTCGCCTAGCCAAATAGTACCAAGCTAGCCCCGACTAATTCGCGGAACTAAATCTTAGCCACGCCAATCTGAACAATCCGCCTAGCAGCCGATAACAAAGAGAATACCCTACAATGAAAATTGCCATACTGTCCCGGAACAGACGCCTTTACTCCACACGCCGCCTTGTAGAAGCCTGCACTGAACGCGGCCACGAAGTGCGTGTTTTAGACACGTTAAAATGCTATATGGAATTAAACTCCAGCGAGCCGGTGGTGTGGTACAAAGGCGAACGACTCGAGGGCTTTGACGCGATTATTCCCCGTATAGGCGCTTCAATCACGCCCTATGGCCTCGCGGTTATTCGTCAGTTTGAAATGTTAGGCACCTACAGCCTCACCGAATCCGTCGCGCTCGGCCGTTCACGCGACAAACTGCGCGCTCTGCAACTGCTGTCACGCAAAAACGTCGGCATGCCGATCTCCAGCTTTGCCCACGACGTCCACAACACCAAAGAACTTATTAAACTGGTTGGCGGCGCCCCTGTGGTGGTCAAACTCCTTGAAGGCACCCAAGGTCGCGGCGTGGTATTGGCCGAGACTGCCAAGGCCGCAGAGAGCGTTATCGACGCCTTCCGCGAGTTAAAGGCAGACTTTCTCGTACAAGAATTCATTAAAGAAGCCGGCGGCGCCGACGTACGCTGTTTGGTCATCGGCAAAAAAGTGGTCGCGGCCATGCAGCGCACCGCCGCCAGCGGCGAGTTCCGCTCGAACCTGCACCGCGGTGGCACCGCCGAACTCACTCGCCTCACCCCAGCAGAGCGTGCTACGGCAGTTAAAGCCGCGCAAATCATGGGCCTGAATGTAGCGGGTGTGGATATTTTGCGCTCATCACGGGGCCCGCTGGTTATGGAAGTGAACTCGTCACCCGGCCTAGAGGGCATAGAAACTGCCAGCAAGAAAAATGTTGCCGCAGAAATTGTAAAGTTCATTGAAGAAAATGCCGGCCCGAACAAGAATAAAACCAGAGGTACCGGTTAAGACCACAATATGAAAAAACTAACCATTGCCGGCACCGACATTCCCGTCGGTTGCCGCACCCAGATAGAACTGCCGGTTGCGCAGCTGTACACCAACACTGAACTTTCAATGACCGTAAAAGCAATTCGCGGTCGCAAAGACGGGCCAACCCTGTTTGTGAGCGCGGCGATTCATGGTGACGAAATCAATGGCGTTGAGATCGTACGACGCTTATTACAGCACAAGGCACTGCGCTCCTTGCGGGGCACCTTGCTCGCGATCCCCATTGTGAATGTGCACGGTTTTCTCAATAATAGCCGCTACCTGCCCGATGGCCGCGACCTTAACCGCTCCTTTCCCGGCTCGCCCAAAAGCTCGCTCGCGGGACGCATGGCGCACACCTTTCTCAATGAAGTTGTGCTGCAATGCACCCACGGAATCGACCTGCATACCGGCGCTCGGCATCGCAGCAATCTACCCCAAATTCGCGCCGATATTAAAGACGAGTCGACCCGCGCCATGGCCGAGAGTTTTGCCGCACCAGTCATTCTGCATTCCGCAACCCGCGATGGCTCACTGCGCGAAATCGCCAGCAATCACAATATTCAGGTACTGCTTTACGAAGCTGGCGAAGCGCTGCGCTTTGATGAAATTGCGATTCGAGCAGGCGTCAGTGGCATTATTAATGTGATGCGCCATATCGGCATGCTGCCGGCGTCACGCAGTAAAAAGCCGAAACGCAAAAGCATGATCACCGGCCAATCGAGCTGGATACGAGCAACGAGCAGCGGCGTGTTGCGTGCGCTGGTACCGCTCGGCGAGTTTGTCACCAAGGGCGATATTCTCGCGCTGATTTCTGACCCTATGGGGAATAACAACGCCGATACCAAGATTCTCGCCAACGATGACGGCATCGTTATTGGACGCACGTTTTTACCGCTGGTATACGAAGGCGACGCCTTGTTTCACGTGGCTAAATACAAAGCCAATATCGGCGAAGCCCTAGAGCACGTTACTGCGTTTAGAGAAGAGTTTGAGCCCGAGCCTTACTCTACATCCGACGACACGGAAGACCATCCACCAATTGCCGGGTAAGTTCGAAAGCGGTCATTTAAAAGCACTTTTTTATAGCGCTTTATAATGATTAGACAACACATTGATCCGCACTTATCAAAAGCCGCGGGTGTACGTGCAGAGACTTAAAAAGGCAGCGATGCAGTCGTTAGACTAGTGCGCTGCCTTTTTAAGGGCATCTATTTTTGATAGCCACCTGAAGATTTCGGCCTATCATAGCTGACACACCTTCTTTTCTGGATAGTCCCGCTGCCACCGCAGGCTCGGCAGGTATGCTTGTTTTTCCATTCACTGCGAGGCGACCCAATTCTATTGCCGGAGTCTTCTCGGCCATCACCGCCGCAGGTGCCGCAAGTCACAGTAGACGTTCGATACTGCAAACAGCCAGCGACCGCTGAAACGGGCAAAAATGCAGCGGGCAGCGCAGAAATAGCCAGTATGAAATTTCTCCTTTTCACAATACACCCTAATTGAATTTCATAAATTTTAGCGACCACAACGCTCAATATCTGGTGCGTTAACTATTCAAACAATAGGTAGCTTCCTTGCTAGTGGCACTGAATAAACAGATGCTTCTCCATACACAAATCCAGTGCGGTATCACCAACACGCCAGACATCCACATCACTGCGAGCCACCGAGCGGCGATAGCACCTACTAGATTTGCTCAGCATGTAATCTAACGGTATAGTTTATTTAACGCCTCCCCTAGATTGGGGAGATGCAACGGACAGCAGCTGCAGCGACCCACAGGAAGTGAGTCAAAAGTTGTGGGTACGGCCAACAATTACTCAATGCAAAGCAGTAAATTATCTCAGCTGATCGGTGAGCTTTATCGACACGCCCACCAAGCTGACGGCTGGATGGCTTTTTTTGCCATGCTCGAAACCGAAATTCCGTCGCGCTCCACAACGCTAATGTTTGAGGATATTCAAACCCACGCGACCGACATGGTTTTATCGCGTCATTTGAACGATGACGAACTACAGGTATACGGTGAGCATTATATTCACACCGACGTCTGGGCAGAGGCGATGGCCGATATGCCGCTATTCCAATTTCATAGCAGTGATGCCATCTCAGATCGACATTTTTTATCATCTGAATTTTATGCCGACTACACCAAGCCGCTAGATATTCGCTATGCATGCGGCGCTTATATAGAAAACCCCAAAATCGGCCAGGCCTTTCGTGTGACTATTCAGCGCGGCCATCAGCACAAGCCATTTAGTCACGAAGAACTTGCAACCCTCAACCTCTTTGTTCCCCACTTACAAAACGCATTGGCCATTTACAAACGCAATATCGCCTTAGAGTCACTGCAAAGTGGCTTCGACTCAATCACCAACATTATGGACAGCGCGGCCTATTTGCTACGCCAAGACACATCAATTGTCTCGCAAAACGCTCTGGCAGAAGACCTATTACGCCAAGACGTGGCGTGTATAACTGGGGGTAAACTGTCTTTTCGGCCCCATAAACTGCGCAACACCGTAGCCCAACTTATAAATAAGTTACAGGAATTCACTCATAATCGTGCAGCCTCCTGCCGAAATTATGCCCGTACCGAGCAATATCAAATTAGTGTAGAGCCCCATCTGCTACCGAGCCTCGTGCCTGGCACCCAGGAGCTTGGCGTGCTCCTGCAAATAAAGAATAGCGATGCTAATGTAAATATTGACCTAGCGGGGCTGGAAATTTTATACGAACTGACCAGTACCGAAGCCGGTGTAACACGCTTACTTTGTAAGGGCCTAGTGGTTAAAGAAATAGCAGAGGCAATGGGCGTAAAAGACAGTACCATACGCTCCCACCTTAAAGCGGTTTACTCAAAGCTTGGCGTGCGCTCACAACCCGAGTTGCTCAGTAAAGTCATGGCTTCGCTAGCAAGAACCCAAATAGATATCGTTTAACATTATTTTTTAATTAAAATACCTTACAAGGCAGACTGCGACTCGAACCTCTCCACTATGGGCCGCAGGTAATCCAGCATAAAGTCGCGAAAGATTCTAATTCTGGCCGTAGTGCGTAAATCGAGATTCGTCAGCAACCAAAAGCCCATCGGCTCCATGACACCCTGCGCTGGGATTTTGATTAAATCGGGATCACTATTGCCCAGTGAACAGGGGATTTCAGCAAAACCGCTGCCCTGTCTGACCAAATCGTAAATCACATTCAAGGAGTTAGAGCGATAGCGGATCGGCATGTCAGGGTAGCTTTGCCGCAGCCATTCAGGAATCGCCTTACCGTCTAACACCCACGAAATAGCGCCAACCTCGCTGCGCCCTGCCATATAGTCTTCCCAAACACGCTTGGTGGCATAAACCCCATAATTGAAATTGGCTATTTTCTTGCCCACCACATTCGGCGGCGGATTATTGGTGGTGCGAAAGGCGATATCCGCCGCATGCACCGACAAATCCAAAGCCTCGTCCGACGCCAATAACTCCACATGAATACTGGGGTATTTTTCGCTAAAGGCCTTCAGGCCCGGCAACAAAATGCGCTGAATACATACATCCAGCGCCGTAATCCGCAGCGTGCCGCTAAGGTCCTTGCGATCGGCGTGCACACTGCGCTCTATGGCGCTCGCGGCCTCTTGCATCTGCTCCAAATTGGGCAAAATAGACTCCCCCACCGGGGTCACCGACCAGCCCGAGGTAGAGCGATCAAACAAGGACGCGTGCAACGTTTTCTCCAGTGCACTTATGCGCCGAGACACCGTGGTGTGGTTAACACCCAGCTTCTTCGCCGCGGCTGTCACCGAGCCCTCTTGGATCACTGCCAAGCAGTAATGCACATCACTCCAATCCATCGCCTGCATATTTGCACCATACATGTGTATTTTTGGTCATTTACCATTATATACGCACAACCTACACTGACCACGTTACCAACACAAAGCAATTTGTTACCAAATTACCTGCCTCGGCAGAATCCACACTGACAAGAGAGCGCCATCATGAACGCATTCCAACACATCATTCTTACCTTTGGCCTGGTCATCGGCGCACTGAATAGCGCCCACGCCGGCGAAGCCACCAAAGACTTAGTCGCCGCCTGCAAAGACAGCACCGTGGAGAAATTCAGTGAAAATGGCGACGCCGTTCGCGCGCGCTTCAAAGGCATTAGCGGACCATCAAACTCCCGTAAAGTACAATTGCTGATTCAGTCTCCAGAGCAATCCGCCTATCGCGCCGAATGCTTTATCAATGCCAAAACCCAAGAAATAATCAGCATTGAAAAAGCAAGTTAAGCGGTTAGTTATTAAAAAGGCGAGCGCTTTCGGGCCCTCGCCTTTTTTGTTTGCCTGGAGATATAGTTATAGCCCCGCAGAGTGGCTATTTCGGTTTGAAATCAGTGCTGCTGCAGATTGATACATTGCTGCTAGGTAATAAGCGGGCGGGCGCACTGTACGGCTCCGCATTCAAGGTGTTTTGGGGCTGAGGGGTAGTATTATTGCGACGGAACCAGGTGCCCAGCCTTTACATAAATAAGCGCACCGTCTTCCTTTGTAAACGGAGTATGCCGACTCAGGTGCGGGCTGCGTAACCAAGAGCCTTTTGGATAAGCGCCGTGCTCGTCGTGAAAAGTGCCTTCTATAACAAAGATTTCTTCGCCCCCCCAATGTTGGTGAGTGCTAAATTGTGTATTGGGTGCCCACTTTACTAGGGCTACGTGTTCGCCTTCAAATTCATGTAATGACATGACTGTTAGTCCGTCTACAAGGCCCTGCCGCCAAGATGCTGTGTGCGTATCAATCACCTTTTGCTCTGTGTCAGTATCACTAAACTGGTGTAGTTTAACAAAAATAGTTGCGCCATCTTTTCCTATACGAGGTTTGTGTGAGGTCCCTATTGGGTTACGAACATAGCTGCCCTTAGGGTAATCCTGATGCTCGTCTGAAAAAACGCCATCGAGCACCAAAAACTCTTCACCACCTGCATGAAGGTGTGGTGAAAACTCACTAAAGGGCGCATATCTAACAATCGACGTGGCTCTAGCGACTTCATCGCCGATTCTGTCGAGCATCATGCGTTCGACACCGGGCATGGGCGAATCGACCCAGCGATAGTCTCCTGGACGAATGACAATACGCTGTTCGAAATCAGCGTGAATGTAAGTGGTCACGGACAAACCTCATAGAAACAAAAAGATCATTAAAGATGGCCGCAATACCTATAGCACTTATTGTAGTGCGAAACCGCAGGCAGGTATTGGTAATAAGCGGACGCTCAAAAAAACAAATCGAATGGATTTTCCTACAGTCTCAACGCCCGTATTTGCGGCTGGACTGGAGCCTTTTCGGTCGATTCGAGCGTCTTATTAAGTTTCTATGGCACACTAATACGTTCAATGGTTCCTGTAGTATTGAGCACCTGGCTCCCATCTCCATCATCAATAACAAGATCCATATTTCCTGATAATTGACTACCTGACGTTAAGGTGAATACATCAGCAATTGAGCCAGAAAAAACTAATTGTCCATCGTCATTAACCGACCATGATTCTGTATCCGCAGTACCATCATGGTAAACAATATCAACAGTGCCATTTCCTTTAAATGTATATTGATGTGTACCGGCAAAGTCACCACCACTTGCGCCAACTACTTCATAAATTCCAGGTAAGGTCGCCGCTTCAAACAATGCACTAATACGTTCAATGGTTCCTGTAGTGTTGAGCACCGGGCTCCCATCTCCATCATCAATAACAAGTTCCATATTTCCTGATAATTGACTACCTGACGTCAAGGTGAATACATCAGCAATTGAGCCAGAAAAAACTAATTGTCCATTGTCATTAACCGACCATGATTCTGTGTCAGCAGTGCCATCATCGTAAACAATATCAACAGTCCCATTTTCTTTAAATGTATATCGATGAGTACCAGAAAAGTCACCACCACTTGCGCCAACTACTTCATAGACTCCAGGCAAGGTCGCAGCATCAAACAGTGTGTCAAGACGCTCAATGGTTCCCGTTGTATTTAACACAGGGCTCCCATCTGCGTCATCAATGACAAGATCCATATTGCCCAAAGATTGGCTACCAGACGTTAATGTAAATACGTCAGCAATTGAGCCAGAAAAAACTAATTGTCCATCGTCATTAACCGACCATGATTCTGTGTCAGCAGTGCCATCATCGTAAACAATATCAACAGTCCCATTTTCTTTAAATGTATATCGATGAGTACCAGAAAAGTCACCACCTTCTTCCCCAACAACGTCATATGCGCCTGGCAATGTATCCGCATCAAAGTTCAGATCATCTACCAAGCCCTCATCTTTCAATGTATTTTCAAAGTGCGCTATTGCATCATTTTCCGATATGAGTACAGAATTCGATGAGCCCGAGTTTGCCACCAGATTTGTCACGGCAGGCGACGATTCAAAATCGGCTATTGATAAGTCAAAATTTACCTGAGCAGCTTGACCTTTTGCCGTGTCGCTTATCGTAATCCCATTTTCAGGATTTCCATCTTCATCTAACGTTTGAATTAACCGTAAAATATTTACAACCGTTGAGTTAGATGTGTCGTCGCTACCAGCTAAATTTAGAGGTGTCACTGTTTTTGCTGCGTTAACAGGTGGCAATTCAAGATCACCGATAAAGAAAGTGACCGTTTCACCCTCAACGTAGTCGTACTCCCCAAGGGAGTTCGTAACACCCTCCAAGGTTTCCGTTCTATATCCAATATTGGCAACGGGACTATCTAAGAATCGGCCTGTTTGCGTATTGGTTGAGCCATTTGAAGATGAGCCACCTCCCCCACACGCCATTAGCAGGGCACACAGGCCTGCTATTAAAATATTATTATTCATAATCCCGTTACCTTTGGTTCGTTTGAAATATTACTCCGCAACTAAAGAACGCACATTAGGGCGTCCGGCTCGCAGGGCGAATCTACCTTGAATTGATATCCTCTAACTCACTCAGTTAGGCTTTCTTAATTAATGGTAGTACAACACCGATAGAAAGACACCCCTTACAGTCCAGTCATGATCTGCAAATGTGATTATCATGCCAATGAAAACCACCACAGTCCGTGCATATGTAATTTTGGCGAGGTCTCATATGTCTTGCCCCTACTCCCTATGTGGCTGAACTTACAAACCTTTTTCTTGAGAGAGCTGAAAAAACAAGCGCTCCGATAAACCGAGCATAAATCCTAGCGACAAAAAAACACCGTTTTATTAAGCTAACCACGAGACCGATATACAGCGGTGCTATACGTCCGCTATTGTGAAAATAGCCGTCATCCAGGACTTGTCACGGCATCTGATCGCGTGTCTGGGAGCAAGTTCGGCGGCATTGGATTCTGAATCGAATTCAGAATGAACGCCAAGACGAACTCACATATACTTCAAAACACTCTGGGAAGATCACCCCAACAAACACGGGTCTATATAGGCTCGTAACCGCGACCTTATTTGCGACATAAATTCTCGGGTAGCGCCGTAACTGCGGCCGAGCAACTCCGCTACTGAGCGCAGGTCTAGCTCATCATCAATCACCCACGATAGTGCTTGGGCACCTTCGGGGTAATCTTGGGTAAACACCGACATTTGGCCGGCGATACAGGCTTGCAATCGCGCTTCGTCGTAGCTTCCAGATTCTACCTGCCAGTTATCCTCATAGGATTCGGTATTCTCTTTAATTGTTTGGCGGTAGCGATCTGCAAGTTTTGAGCGCACTACTGACCACAACCACCCCCGCCCCTGCCCGCTTGGGGTGAAGCCATCGCAGCGCTTAATAAAAGCGAGGAAGATATCGTGCATCAGGTCTTCTGACTCCGACTCTGGTGCACCACGGAGTTGCAAGAAGCGGGTAAATTTTCCAGAAAATTCTGAATAGAGCTGGGTTACGGCGTGTTTGCGCTGGGCACCTCCAGCCTGAAGATCCACAATAAGCGCGTCGACCTCGGCATTATTCATTGTGGTCACCGCGCAGCGTTTCGACTACCTCTAATTTAAATTCAATTCGCTGAGCAATTGGCCACGGTTTATTCCGCTCGGACTCTGGCAAGGCTTTCCGCCAGCGCTGCGCATCTGCTTCACTATTAAGCTGCAATATCCAACGGCCAACGTTGGCGCCCTGCTTTAACGAGATACCCTCACCGGCAAGTTCCCTTAGCGCCTGCCACTGCTTCTCAGTTACTACTAGGCGATGTGCGACGACACCCCCTTTCTGGCGCGCAGCCTGATGTTGCTCATTCGCTAGCAGCGCCGCGGCAACGCGATCGCGTTTTGCCATCGCGCTGCTCATTTCAGCCGCTTCATTTTTAGCAGCGTCCGCCAGATACTGTTCGCCAGACATTGCCTCGGCCCTAGATTCGATCATCTCCTCTTCCGCTATGTCTTTACGCATTTGTTGCGACGCGGCCATCATCTTAAATTGCGCAGAGTCGGAATCGCCTGCACTGCGCAATGCCTGCCGTGTTGGCCCGTTGAAAACAGACAGATCGAGCATAATCGCTAAGCCAGCTAACACCGCCGCGGCATAGCCATAGCGATGTAAATTTCGGCCACGTTTCACCTTAGGTTGCTGATACTTAGCCTGCTGGTAAAGGCCTTCTTGCTCGATACGTCGATGCAGGCGCTGCAGAGCCAGCTGGTCTACTTCAATAGACTGCTGCGACGCGCTCAGCCCAGACTTGATCGCGGCCATAATCGCTTGTTCTCGATCTGACTCACACTCGCTCGGATTTTTAAGCTGGGTGAGCCAGTCTTCGATATTTTTCTCTTTCACTCTTGGACGGTCCTAGTAGTGGTAAGCCTTTCGATCAGGCCAATAAATTCGCTGCGTTTGTCATCTGACATAAGCGGCAATACCGCTCTTGCCCGGCGCAAGGCTTCCGCGTAGTTGGCTGTGCCTGCATGCTCAGACTGCGACAGTACCAAGCTAAACTCCGCGACGGCTGAAGCCCAACGCAAATCAGCGGTAGCGGATTCAATCGCCTTAGCCTGTGTTGTCATAGCATGCGCAAATTCAATGCCTTTGTCGCCATCTGGCTGCTTGTAGCGAATTTTCACAAAGCCTAACTCCATTGCCTGAGTACCCGCGCTGCGAACTGTTGGGTAGCGGCGCTCAATATCTGGCGCGGTGCCGTTACCAGTGGGAATGATTTCGTAAAGCGCGACCACCGAGTGGCCTGCGCCGATTTCGCCAGAATCCTTTTTGTCGTCCCGAAAATCCTCGGCGTTCATTACTCTAGATTCATAGCCTAACAGCCGGTACTCCGCTACCGCAGCCGGATTAAACTCCACCTGCACTTTCACGTCTTTAGCCGCAATGTGTAGGGTGCGGCTTAGCTCTGAGCCAAACAAGCGCTGGGCTTCGGCGTCGGAATCCAAATAATGCGCAACGCCGTTACCGGCCTCGGCCAAGACCTGCATTTTCGCGTCTTGGTAATTGCCGGTGCCCATGCCAATCACCGAAAGAAATACGCCGCTGGCGCGCTGCTTCTCGATCATTGCTTTTAGCTCGCCGTCGCTGCTGGCGCCAACATTAAAGTCGCCGTCGGTGGCGAGAATCACTAGGTTAGTGGCCTTGCTATCAAACTGCTTGCGGGCAACATCATAGGCCAGGGCGATGCCTGCACCACCGGCGGTAGAGCCACCTGCGCTAAGATTGGCCAAGGCCCGCTGAATGCGATTAGATTCGGTAACTGGCGTGGGCGGCAATACCACTCCGGCACTCCCCGCGTAAGTCACAATCGCAACCTGATCATCTTGCTTTAAATTCGAGAGCAAGGTTTGAAAACTGCGAATCAGTAACGGCAATTTATTGGGGCTGTTCATAGAGCCCGAGGTGTCGAGCAAAAAGGTAATACGTGCGCCGCGATCACTAGTAGCGGTGGTGTCCACCGCCTTCACGCCGATCATGGCAATGCGGTGCGCGGAATTCCAAGGTGCTATGGCGTAATCTGACATCACCGCAATGGGGTGCTTACCTGTTGGCGCAGGGAAGTTATAGTCAAAATAATTCACCAGCTCCTCTAGTCTTACGCTGGCGGGCACGGGGATTTGGCCGTTATTGATTTGACGACGCATATTAGCGTAACTCGCCGAATCTACTTCAAGCCCAAAGGTAGATAGCGGCGATAGCGCCACCGACAAAAAGCGGTTCTCGGTTTTGGCGGCATAGCCTTCTCTGTCTCGAAGAGGGATGGTCATTGAGGCATCCGAATCCGCGATAAAATGAGATCGCTGCCTTACCAGCATGGCGGACTCCTTTATTTGCTTAGCATGCGCAGCTGCCGCCTGAGCGCCAGCAAAGTGCTCCTCAAGTCTCTGTTCAGATACCGGATTGGAGGCTGACAGGCTAATAGCGGATGTATAAGCGTCGTCCTTTACCGCATTCCGCTGCGGCTCAGCGAGCTCGTTTATCGCGTGGTGTTCGAATTCATTTCGGGCTGGAATTTCTGAAGTGCCCTGATTTTCTAAGAGTGAATCTTGTGGCCCTCGTAAAAATATAAAAGCTATCGCAAAGATAATAAGTAGTGACAAGCTGGCGGCGTATTTCATGTGGCTCTCCATGTGTCGCAAGATAGGGTTTGCTAATCGTCATATCTATAAACGCGCCGCCAAGGCAATTGTCAGGGTATTCGCTAAAATATTTTTGGTGAAGTTCAGGCAAAAAAAAGCCCCTCGGTGAGGGGCAACAGGGTATTCATATCAAATAGGGGTCAAGCGGCTTGGCTTGCAACTTGCTCGGCGCTGTTTTCCATCACCGGCAGGCGAATCAAGTAGTCAAAGGCGCCCAAGGCGGCGGTTGCGCCGCTGCCCACCGCAATCACAATCTGCTTAAAGGGCGTGGTGGTGACGTCGCCGGCGGCAAACACACCAGGCACCGAGGTTTCACCGCGCGCGCCAATTTCAATTTCGCCCCGCGGACTAAGGTCTACCACCCCTTTTAAAAACTCGGTGTTAGGCACCAAACCAATCTGCACAAAGATACCCGCCAGACTAATGGTTTTGGTCTCGCCGCTTTGGCGGTCGGTATACGCCAAACCAATCACTCGGTCGCCGTCACCTAGCACTTCGGTGGTTTGGGCGCTGGTGATAATATCGACGTTCTTTAGTGAGCGTGCCTTGCGCTGCAAAACCGCGTCGGCGCGCAGCTTGCTGTCAAACTCCAACACGGTGACATGGCCGGTGATTCCCGCAAGGTCGATGGCGGCCTCAATACCCGAGTTACCACCGCCAATCACCGCAACCGATTTACCTTTAAACAGCGGGCCGTCGCAGTGCGGGCAGTAGGCCACGCCCTTACCACGGTATTCTTGTTCGCCGGGCACATTCATTTCGCGCCAGCGAGCACCGGTTGCCAGCAACACCGAACGGCTGCGCAATACCGCGCCACCCTCGACGCTGATCTCGATGCTGCCATCCTCAGCTACCGATAAGCCGCTAGCTTGGTGGCCCGCCATAATATCCACATCGTAAGCACCAACGTGGGCCTCCAGATTGGCGACTAGTTTTGGACCTTCGGTTTCGTTAACCGAGATAAAGTTTTCAATACTCACGGTATCTAATAATTGGCCGCCAAATTTATCGGCCAACACGCCAGTGCGGATACCTTTGCGAGCGGCGTAGATTGCCGCCGACGCGCCAGCGGGGCCACCGCCAACCACTAACATATCGAATATGTCTTTCTCGGCGAGTTTTTTAAGGCTTCTCGCACCAGCGTTTTTGTCCATCTTCTTTAAGATATCGGCCAAGCTAATACGGCCCTGAGAAAACTGTTGGCCGTTCATAAATACGGTTGGCACCGCCAGCACTTTGCGCGTTTCCACTTCGTCTTGGAACATCGCGCCGTCGATCATTTCATTGCGAATCTGCGGGTTGATCGCCGCCATCATATTTAGCGCCTGAACCACCTCGGGGCAGGTCTGGCAGCTCAAAGAAATGTAGGTCTCAAAGCGGTATTCGCCGTCAAGATTGCGCACTTGTTCAATCAGCTCTTTATCTATCTTCATGGGGTGGCCGCCGCTGTGCAGCACCGCCAACACCAATGAGGTAAATTCGTGACCAAGCGGCACGCCAGCAAACCGCATCTCGGTGCCACTGGCCACGGAACGGACGCCCATAGCGGGTCGACGTGCATCTTGATCGTTACCCTGAACCAGCGACACCAGCGGCGATAGCGCAGATACCTCGTTCATCAGGGTTTCAAGTTCCCGGGATTTATCTTGGCCATCGAGATACGCGACCAGCTCTACCGGTGTTTTTAGATTTTGGAGGTAAGCCTCCAACTGGGTTTTCATTTTCGCGTCTAACATGGTGACTCCCGTGAACCTTAGAATTCGGTTTTAATTTACAGATTCGAGTGGTAAAAAAGGCCCCGCTAACGGGGCCAACATGGGGTATTAAATTTTGCCAACCAGGTCCAAAGAAGGAGACAGTGTTGCCTCACCTGGCTGCCATGCTGCGGGGCAAACTTCGCCATCGTGCTCGGCAACGTACTGGGCGGCTTGCACCTTACGCACCAACTCTTTCGCTGAACGGCCAATGCCAAGATCGTGAAGCTCGGCGACTTTAATTTCGCCCTCGGGGTTAATAACAAACGTGCCCCGCAGTGCCAGACCGTCTTCCTCGATCATTACGCCAAAATTGCGCGAGATCTTGCCCGTTGGGTCACCAATCATTGGGTATTGGATCTTGCCAATGGTGTCGGAGCTGTCGTGCCACGCTTTGTGGGTAAAGTGGGTGTCGGTAGATACCGAGTAGACTTCAACGCCCATTTCTTGCAGCTGCGCGTAGTGGTCGGCCATATCGCCAAGTTCGGTTGGGCAAACAAAGGTAAAGTCGGCGGGGTAAAAGACCAGCACAGACCACTTGCCTAAGAGATCAGCATCGCTGACGTCGACAAAATCACCATTGTGATAAGCGGTGGCTTTAAAGGGCTGGACCTTGGTATTGATAATCGTTGGGAACATGCTGTGATTCCTTGTGTAGTCATAGTAAAAAAGGCTGCGCGCCTTAAGCTCAGTGACCATACTAGGGAAATAGTGAGATTAGCTCCAATCAATCGTTATTATAGAATAGATAGGTTTTAGCTATACTTGATTTGCAGGTGAGCAGCGTACACGCCACCCACCTGATGAAAAGCTATTACAAATCTTGGAAGGGGATTGCACCAAGGTAGTCCATTTTGCCCAACTCTACACCGTGATGGCGAAGAATCGCGTAGGCGGTACTAACGTGAAAATAGAAATTGGGAATCGCAAAGCGCTGGGCAAAATCCTTACCAAGCAAGTACTTGCCCTCAAACCACGGCAATACCACCTTGCGCTCTTCGGCCCCGTCAAAGTCGGCTTCGCTAAACCCCGCCAAGTAGTCCTGAACCGATTTAATTCGCGCTTGAAGCTCAGCCATGGTGGTTTCAAAATCTTCATGCTTAGGGGCGCTGTCGGCCTTGCCGGTTAGGCGCGCCACGCTCAGTTTGGCCGCGTCGCAGCTAATTTGCACTTGGCGGATTAAATTAAATTGATCCAGCGCCAAACGCGAGGTCAGCAAGGCGTCGACATCAATTTTCTTGCTTTCAGCAAATGCGGCGCCTTTATCTAAAATTACGCTTAAATTAGACAACATAGTACTGAACTGCACGACAGTTAGATCGTAAAGCATGGACACACCTCGTTAGTATAATTAGCCAGCAACCTAGATATGGAGACTGGGTTTACAGATTCAATTGGATTCTGCACCTATTTTTGTTTTAACCCACTCTTGTACCCGCTATAGGCCTAAATTGCTAGGCTGCGACCACCGTCGACAGCAATAATCTGGCCGGTGATATAGGGGGCATCCGCCGCCAAAAACACCGCTGTTTTGGCGATGTCGCCAGCCTCCCCTTCGCGCTTAAGCGGCACTCGTTCTTCTAATGCTTGTTTTTCTTGCTCCCAATAGGCTGAGGCGTGATTGGGCCACAATATATTGCCGGGCGAAATGCCATTCACGCGAATAGCGGGCGCCAACTCTAGCGCCAAAGACTGGGTCATCATCGCCACCCCCGCCTTGGCCATGCAATAAATACTGTGACTGGGCAGGGGGTTTTTGGCGTAAATATCGACCAGATTAATAATGCAGCCAGCGCTATCCCGCAGTGCTGGCGCCAAGGCTTGTGACAGAAAAAATGGGCCTTTGAGATTGCTGCCCATTAGCGCATCCCAATCCGCCTCGGTTGCCTCGCCCATCGGCGTGGGGTAAAAACCCGAGGCGTTATTCACTAGCACGTCCAACCGCTGCCAAACCCCAATCGCATTTTTAGCGAGCGCCTGCACCTCGGCGAAGGAAGTCATGTCGGCGGCCATTGTCGCCGCCGAGTCTGCCCGCAGATTATTTAACGCATCACGCAGCTGCTCAGCCGCTGCACTAGAGTGACGGTAATGAATAATAACGCGATAACCGCGACCGTGAAGCTGGCGGCAAATTTCGGCGCCAATGCGCTGGGCGCCGCCGGTCACTAGGGCAACAGGTTGAGCGGTTGTCGCCATTACCCGGCGCCTCTCGACTGTATTCGCTTAGCGAAAACTGCAATCAAAATACACCGCCATCAACAGGACCAATCAGGCAGTCTATGCCCTCTTCCTTAATCGTGGCTTCTATTTCAAATAGCGCGTCGGCATCTGATTCAAAGGCGTCTTCCCAGATTGTGGAATTATTAAATTGATCGAAGACTTCGAGAACCCAGCTGCCATCACCGTCTTGATAAATATCAACGCGCACGGATTTACCGTCTTTTTCAATGGTTCTGCACAGGGGGGACATTTTAATTTCGCTATTTTCGGACATGCTTACGCTTCTCAATAGGGTGTACGCCATTTTTTACACAACATACCTGAATTCCAAGACATTCTGAAATATTCAGTAAATTTTCCACAAAGGCCCCCATTAAGCGGCCTAGGTGGGCCAGAACACGGTCGGTGTCCTCGACCTTTTGGCCCGAAACCCTTACAATACGGCCCCCTTCTTTTCACGCTCCATCACAAATTACGTTTAACGCGTCCGGGAATAGCCTCTTGATCTCTACAGCAAATATCACCATGCAATTTGGTGCCAAGCCATTATTCGAAAACATCTCGGTTAAATTTGGCGGCGGCAATCGCTACGGCCTTATTGGCGCGAATGGCTGCGGCAAATCCACGTTCATGAAGATTCTCGACGGCAGCCTGAAGCCCAGCTCCGGCAACGTGTCTATCGACCCCAATGAGCGCGTTGGTAAATTGCACCAAGATCAGTTTGCCTTTGAGCAGTATTCGGTCATCGATACCGTGATCATGGGCCATACCGAGCTGTGGGAAATTAAACAAGAGCGCGACCGCATTTACTCTCTGCCCGAGATGTCGGAAGAAGACGGCATGAAGGTAGCCGAGCTAGAAACTCAGTTCATGGAAATGGACGGCTATAGCGCCGAGAGCCGCGCAGGGGAATTTTTACTGGGCGCCGGTATTGAGCTTGGCCTGCACTTTGGCCCTATGAGCGAAGTCGCACCTGGCTGGAAGTTGCGAGTATTGCTGGCTCAGGCGCTGTTCTCTGATCCAGATATACTGCTGCTGGACGAGCCTACCAACAACCTCGACATCAACACCATTCGCTGGTTGGAAGACGTACTCAACCAACGCAAAAGCACCATGGTAATCATTTCCCACGACCGCCACTTTTTAAACGCGGTGTGCACCCACATGGCCGACATCGACTACGGCGAGCTGCGAGTTTACCCCGGCAACTACGACGACTTCATGACCGCTGCCACCGCTGCCCGTGAGCGCCTGCAGTCACAGAATGCCAAAAAGTCTGCGCAAATCGCCGATCTTCAGCAGTTTGTAAGCCGCTTCTCGGCTAACGCGTCTAAAGCGAAACAGGCCACCTCGCGAGCAAAGCAGATCGATAAGATCCAGCTCGATGAGATCAAGGCGTCTAGCCGCTCCTCGCCGTATATTCGCTTCAAGCAAGACAAGAAGCTGCACCGCGCCGCGCTAACCCTTGAAAATATCGGCCACGGTTTTGATGAGCCGCTGTTCGCTAAAGGCAGCATGATCTTAGACGCCGGCACCCGCCTTGCGGTTATTGGTGAAAACGGCGCAGGTAAAACCACCTTTTTGCGCTGTTTAATGAAAGAGCTAGAAGCCCAAGAAGGCGTGGTTAAATGGGCCGAGAACGCCAGCCTCGGCTACTGCCCTCAGGACAGCACTGACGACTTCGACAATGATCTCAATCTGTTCGACTGGATGAGCCGCTGGCGCAAACCCCACCACGATGACCAGATTGTGCGCGCCACCTTGGGTCGCCTGTTGTTCTCTTCAGACGACTTCAATAAGAAAGCGCGGGTCTGCTCCGGTGGTGAGAAAAACCGCCTGTTGTTCGGCAAGCTGATGATGATGGACACCAATGTCTTGATCATGGATGAACCCACCAACCACTTGGACATGGAAGCCATCGAAGCCCTTAACCTAGCGCTGGAACACTACGACGGCACCTTGATCTTCGCCAGCCACGACCGGGAATTTGTTTCCTCGCTCGCGACCCGCGTGCTTGAAATCAAGGACCAAGGCTTTAATGACTTCCAAGGCACTTACGACGAGTTCCTTGCCCACGAGCTAAGCAAAGCGAGCTGATCTCGCTTGCCTAAGAAGCGCTCAAGCGCTTCTTAGGCTTCAGTACGTCCACCAGTACCACCCCGCACACCCTCCCGCGACCGGCTCAAATATTGACACCGTTAACTTAAATCGCTATCTTGACACCGTCTAGATAAGCGAGAGCCGAGCCATGAGCACTGAAAACCAACACTACCCGCACCTATTTACCCCCCTTGATTTAGGTTTTACCAGCCTAAAAAACCGCGTTGTAATGGGCTCCATGCACACCGGCCTTGAAGACCGCTTTTGGCAATTCCCCAAAATGGCCGCCTATTTTGCCGAGCGCGCCAAAGGTGGGGTTGGCCTTATGATTACCGGCGGCTACAGCCCCAACCGCAGCGGCTGGCTGTATCCCGGCGCGAGTACCTTTAACTCCCGCCTCGATGTTTACAACCATCGCAAAGTCACCAAGGCAGTGCACGCAGAGGGCGGTAAAATATGCCTACAGATTCTCCACGCGGGTCGCTACGCCTATCACCCCCTGTCGAAAACCGCCTCGACAAGTCAAGCACCAATCAATCCGTTCAAGGCCCGCGCCTTAAGTACACGCGGCGTGGCCAGCACCGTTAAAGATTTTGCCCACACCGCATGGCTGGCACAAAAGGCAGGTTACGACGGTGTCGAGATCATGGGCAGCGAAGGCTATTTAATAAACCAATTCTTAGCCCCCGCCACCAACAAGCGCAAAGATCGCTACGGCGGCAGCCCTGAAAACCGCCGTCGCTTTGCGGTGGAGATAGTGCAAGCCGCACGCAAAAAAGTCGGCCCCAATTTTATTATTGTCTTCCGCCTATCAATGATCGACTTAATTCCTGACGGCTGTACCCGTGAAGAAGTATTAGACCTCGCCCGGGAAATTGAAGCCGCTGGCGCCACCCTAATAAATACGGGCATTGGCTGGCACGAAGCACGAGTACCAACCATCGTGACCTCGGTACCCCGCGCCGCGTTTAGCGAAGCCACCGCCGCCGTTAAAAAAGTCGTCAACATCCCTGTTATTGCCTCGAACCGCATTAATATGCCGGACATAGCCGAGAACATTTTGGCCAGCGGCCAAGCGGATATGGTGTCGATGGCCAGACCGATGCTCGCCGATTCCGAATGGGTGAACAAGGCCGCCACCAATCGAAGCGACGAGATCAATACCTGTATCGCCTGCAACCAAGCCTGCCTCGATCACACTTTTCAAATGAAGCGCGCTAGCTGCTTGGTTAACCCTCGCGCCTGTCATGAAACTGAACTGATCTTTAAAACGGCGTCCAAAACCAAGAAAGTAGCTGTAATCGGCGCTGGTCCGGCGGGGCTGTCTTTCGCCACCGCGGCGGCAGACTGCGGTCATGAAGTGCATTTATTTGATCAGGCCGACAAAATCGGCGGCCAGTTCAATTTAGCCAAGACCATTCCCGGCAAAGAAGAATTTGACGAAACCCTGCGCTACTTCGGCAAGAAAATAGCGCTGTCTGGGGTAAAGCTCAAGCTCAACCACCGCGTGGAAAAAGCCGAGCTACTGAGCGGCGGCTACGACGATGTGATCGTTGCCACCGGCGTTAGCCCCCGCGCACTGAATATCCCGGGCATAGATCACCCCAAAGTGGTGTCGTATATCGACGTATTAAAAGGCAACGTCACTGTCGGCCAGCGCGTCGCCCTTATTGGCGCCGGTGGTATTGGCTTTGATGTGGCCGAATACCTCGCACACGACCCCAGCACCGCGCTACCACAAAGTGTGTCTAGCTGGTCAGCTGAATGGGGTATCGACCAGCACACCGCCGAGCGTGGCGGCCTGGTAGCGGGCAAACCCGAGCCATCACTGCGCCAAATCTATTTACTCCAGCGCAAGACCACCGCGCTCGGCAAAGATCTCGGCAAAACCTCGGGCTGGGTGCACCGCGCCACGCTTAAGAACAAAGGCGTAGACATGCTTGCGGGTTGCAGCTACGACCGCATTGACGACGACGGCCTGCACATTAACCAAGACGGTGTGCAGCGCGTATTAGACGTCGATCACGTGGTGATCTGCGCTGGCCAAGAACCACTGCGTGAATTGTACAACCCTGACGCGGAGCAAAGTGGCAATTCGGCATTGCGCTACCACCTCATCGGCGGTGCGAATATTGCCTCCGAGCTCGACGCCAAGCGCGCGATACGCGAAGGTGCGGAGCTGGCTGCAAGCCTTTAATCGGCTCATAGAGGCGCCACGGTAATGAATTCGCCGTGGCGCCTTTTTAACATTTAACTCTTCCCTGCCCGCCCAATCGCGACAAGCCCCTATTGACCATTAGCACCACAACCCCGAAGCTGAGTAGCCAAGCAACCCAAGCGGCTTCACTATGGTATCGGGACACTCAACAGGGCAGACAGGAAATAGCCCTACCGACAAAGAACAGCTGCTAAAGCGTATTATCACCGCGCTAAAGTCGGGCACCCTCGAATTGCCGAGCCTTCCCGATATTGCGCTAGACGTGCGCGTTGCTGCCAATCAAGACAATTTGAATATTGAAGACCTCGCTCGCCTAGTTCAGCAAGATCCCGGCTTAAGTGCGTACTTACTCAAAGTAAGTATTAGCAGTTACTACAAACGACGCCACGCCACCAATAACCTCGGCAGCGCGCTACGCCGCCTCGGCTTAAATGCGACCCGCGACCTCACCGCAAGCTACGCGCTTAAAACCTTATTTTGCATTAACAACGCGCAAATCAAGCGTCGTCTGCGCGAGATTTGGCAACGCAGCGTCTACACCGCCGCTCTTGCCCATGTAATGGCCCGTCACTGCGGCTTTGACCCTGATCGCGCCCTATTAGCTGGGCTACTACAAGATATTGGCGCCCTCCCTATACTCGCTAATTTAAAGGAATACCCCGCACTGCTAGACGACCAAGTAGCTATAGACGACTTACTGAATAATTACACCGGCAAGATTAGCGCTCTAGTGCTAAACCACTGGCAATTTGACCACGAGCTCGTGGCGGTGGGGCTTGAACGCGGCAATTGGCTACGAGACAAGCCGGGGCCTGCCGATTTAGCAGACCTCGTACTTGTCGCTCGTTACCATAGCTACCTCGGCGAACCCAGCCATAAAACGTTGCCGCAACTGAGCACCCTCCCTGCGTTTCAAAAATTGAAACTAGGGGAAATTGGCCCGCAGCAAGGCCTCGCGTTTTTACGCGAAGCTCAGCAGGAAATAGACGAACTGCGCAGCGCGCTGTTGTAAAGCGAGTCACACTTCGCGCTTAGGAAGTCCCCAAGAACCTATGCCCTCAACCATCGTGCTAATGAGTAATTTTACGCGGCAACTCCTTGGCTTGCGCTACCCAGCTTTGCACCTGAGACAGAGACGGCACTTTGCGCACAAGATGAGTCTCCTCATTACAACGCGCCATTTTCTCCTGCAAGTTCTCCGCGTTGCGCTGGGCTAACTCCGGCACGGTATCAACCCCCGCACTTTCCAATAAGTCTGCATACTGGGTACTCACACCGCTAATTCGCGCCAGATCGGCACGATTTACCCAATTTAAAATCCGCTTTTCGCTAATACCCGATTTTTCTGCAAGACTTTTCCGAGCGGGCTTTGCCGCACAATTTTCTAACAAACCCTCAACTGACGAAATACCTGCGCTAACCAGTTTGCTTGAATACGTCTCGCCAATACCCTCGATCTCGCTTAGCTTTGTCATATATCACCTACCTTTATTCTCTATTACGCAATCTTGGCATATAGCCCCGCCTCAGCCCGACAAGCCCTAGGCTGAAATAGCCGCACTACGCGACTCAATTACTATGTTAGTTAATATAGGAGGCAACTTAGAAACAGGCAAGGGTGTTAAAAATTGCGTAATTTCGATTTTTCAAATACAGAACAAGGAGTTACTGGAGGCCAAAGAAAGGTCTATACGTACTTTACGCAGAATTTATATTTCGTACGCCGCGAATATCGCCTCAACAGGCTAAGTCCTGCCCGCCAATTCGATTGCTCGCCAGTACAATATCCGCGCAGGTGAACACGCCCGTTTTCATATCGAAATGGGGTTTGTTCAGTTAAACGAAGATTGCTTAATTGTTCAAATCAGCTTTGACCAGAACAGTTTTACTTCATTGTAGAACTGGCGACTCTCAGACAAGGAGCCTGAAAATAACTATTAAGATAAGTCGCAAGTTGTCGGAGACGGGCCCCTACCTACATTACCGATTTTATTCTCACTCCGAAGCGCGACGAGTCATCGCCGGCACTTCGAAGTGATCATTTCCGTTATTTAAAAGCGTACTCGCCCCTCTAAGTAGTATGAGCGCAGTGGCTCAAGTGTGCCCCGATAGCCGCCCACATCTAATACGGTCGGGGAGCCAATACCAATCGTCATTTCATCGCTCAAGTTTTTGCCGACCAGAGCGACCGACCAACGGCCATTAGTCTCGCCCACAGCAAGGCGCGCATTCACTTTGGTATAGGCTTCTTGAATGCCGCGCGGATCAAGATCCCCCGACGTGAAATGGGTATCTTTATAGGAGGCGTCGGCGGTGAAGTCGAGCATAATATTGGCGCTCAAAGGGTAGCTAAGCGTGCCCGACAACGCTGCCGTCCACTTCGGCGTTTGTTGGTTTTCCTTGCCACTCAAATCGCAAATATCCTCGTCGTCCGTTGCTATACAAGGACCTTCGCGGTAGTCCAGCCATTCAAAATCGAGATAGGCTAGCGAGCCACTCAACATAAACCACTCACTCAGTAGCCAGCGGCTGTCGAGCTCGACACCTTGGGTCAAAGCACTACCTGCATTGGAAACCACAAAGCCAGCCACGCCGTCGAACACACTTACCTGCATCTCCTCGTACTTGACGTGGTACAACGCAAGATTGAGTTCGGCTGCACCATCCGCCAGTGTCATTTTTGCGCCCAGTTCATAAGCTGTGGCCAGTTCGTCTTCGAACTCAAAATTACTGCCGCCGCCGCCAGGCCCGTAGCTCGCATTGTTATTACGCGCGTCAAAACTACCTGATTTTGCGCCCTGTGTGGCAGTAAAGTAAGTCATCACATCTGGCGTAGCATCCCACTGCACATTGACCGACGGCAAGGTGACGCCTACATCACGGATGCGGTCGAGCTGGTGGGCCTCTATGTTCAATGCCCCCAAAATAGCGCCGGTCACCGGATCGACATTATTCTTGGTACCAGACTGGTATAGGAATAACTCTCGGAAGCCTTCTTTTTCCTCGCGCACATAGCGAACACCTAAGGTAGTTCGCAAGGTTTCACTTAAGTTAAACGTCAACTGCACAAAACCCGACCAAGCATCGCTGTTCATATAAAAATCTTTTTCAAGATCAGCGGTCACATTGGTTTGCATATTAATCAAACAGCCGATGGGATCGCGACCGGCGTCAGCGAGCGCACCGTTACGGATAGTCAGCGGTGTAGACTCATCAAAGACCATCTCTCCGCGCTGATAAAATACGCCAAAGATATAATCAATAAATTCGCCGCCTGGAGAGGTAAAGCGGAACTCCTGACTAAGTTGGTCATATTCCTCTATACCCAGTAACGGCACCGTATTAAAACTGCTGGAATCACCGTCAAACAAATCTTCCGAATCAAATCCGGTAGCCGCCGTCACCGAACTAAAGGTACCGCCAGCCACATCAACATCCACGTTCAATGTGGCATTGTAGTTGTCTATTTCCGCGTATTCGTCGGTGTCCGCATTTTTAATGCCGTCGAGTTTTACATTCTCGCCGCTGCATCCCGTGAGCGCGCTAGCATGCGTGGTCTCGAACTGCCGGCCGCGCTGCTCACGGTTGGTTTTCTCCAATTTCAAGGTAGAGGCAATCGCGTCCGTTGGGTCCCATCCTAGCGTAACCCGCGCTGAAAACTCTTCCACCGCAGGCTCGTTTCGATCTCGCGCGGGGTTTTCATTAAACATATAACCTGCTTCGTCACGACTGCGGAAAGCGGCCCGCACCCCAAAGGTGTCCGTCAATGGGACCGACACCATGGCATTAAACTCCTGGATATCATCAGGGCCGCCAGTCATACCGCTAAAATGAGACTCGACCTCGTCACCGGGCTTGGCAGAAATCAGACTCAAGGCGCCAGCAATGGCGTTTTTACCAAACAGAATGGACTGCGGCCCGCGCAAAACCTCCACCCGCTCAAGGTCCATAAACGCGCCGCGAGTCTGATGCGGCCGCCCTAGATGAACGCCGTCAGAGAAGATACCTACAGACAATTCAAAGCCCTGATTGGAGCCCGAACCCACACCCCGCATATACACATTGGGCAATAGCCCCCCCTCAACCATCTTGAAATTGGGCGTGTAATCAGACAGGTCGCTCAGGTTTGATATTCCCGCCTTCTGTAATTTATCACCGTCTAAGGCGGTAACCGACACCGGCACATCACTAAGCGACTCAACCCGCTTCTGAGCCGTAACAAGCACCTCTTCCAACTGGAGCTTTTTTCCAGTACTCGCTTCGGTCTGAGCCAGAGCAGGCATCGTCAAACTCAAAAGTGACCCAAGGGATAACACACTGACAAGCGTTCTTTGCATTGTTTAGCCTCGCTGTTATTCATTATTGGCATGCGAATGGGGAAAACAATTCGAGTATTGCACTACACCACTAATTTGTCGAATTGTGTATTAAGCGCCTAAAATTCAAGGCGCAGCGACAGAAGGTGGGATTTACACAGAGAAAGGATGAATTAAAACGGAAAAGCGAGCAAAGGGGCGGGAGCAGCTGAGATTTGCGCTCGCGGCCAATAAGGATTAACCAATCCAGCCTTAAGACTGTATTGCCAAAGGTTCTCGCAGATCAAGCAAACCAAAATCAAAAAACCGGCGCAAGGCCGGCTACTTCAACGTAATTTGGCCTGAACACTGTAAAGAGGATTAATCAAAACAGCCTCTGGGCTGTATTGACCCCTGCGGGGCCGCGTCGCTTCACTCCTTGTTTAAATTGCGCCGCGGGCACAATTTATCGAACCTAGAGAGGCTCTCACCGATCAAACGCACCAAAACCAAAAAGCCGGCACAAGGCAAAGGCAGTGCGGTTATCTGTTGATAACCTTGATCTTGCATAGCGGAGAAAACAAAAAGAGGGGCTCTCCAAGTGAAAGCCCCTCTTTTCTTTTACTAACAATAAGTTACATGAGTTATTAAACCGCTATTTAAGTATACAACAGTAGATATATAAGTCTCTCCCTATTATATCAACCCCTCCTCACTACTAGAAAACCTTGAGGCAGTGGCCGCTACGTCATATTTGAGGGCTACCCCTTCATTTCTGACCATAAAGTCAGCCCGCAAACAAAGGCAATCAACCGAATTCAATAAACCCTTAACCCCCTACTTCACGTCGACAAGGCACGTGAGGAACCGCTTCACTCCCTCTCCCTCTCCTATATTGGAGAGCTACTTAACTCATTGAAATATAAAAATAACGCGATATGATGAGGGAAATGATATGTTTGTCGGAAATAAATAAAATTAGCCTCCGCTTGACCTGCGCCCGCTAATAGCGAAGTCGCCAGCTCAAAGAATTCACCTGATTTTTGTAATCCGGTCTTTGTTAACAAGACCCAAGTGATAGCGAAACCCAGTTTCTATAACTAACAGTTAAATTTTGGGAGTAACGAGTGTCCCGTGCCGTAACCGCTGATCATGTCTTATTTGATGAATGTATAGACTCTTTTCGCATGCAACGAGCTGACTACCGTCCATTTATTCCTGGTGAAAGCTATTCATTTTTATTGACACCATTTGAATTAACTGACGAGTGGGATTTGGGGATATGCAAGGTATCTTCGTCGATTACAGTTGGTTTACCTGGAGCTTATTCGGCATTTATTAGCAAAGTAAAAAATCCTGATTGGGTGGATAATCATAATTCACACCTTTTTGGGATAGCTTTAGCAACAATCGTTTCGGCAATATCTCTTAAATTATGCAAGTCTACAAGAGATGACTATTTGTGTAGGCGCGATGATTTATCAAGTGACGACATTAATCAACTTGCAATACTATATCCAGTACTAGTTGCTGGCCCAGGTGCAACAAATCCAAGGATTCCCAAGGTAAAACAAGACATGATGCGGGCTGAGGTCGAAAATATTATTAATATTTTACGTTCTCTAGAATACAAGACGTACCGATCTGTCATGCAAAGCTTTCGGCTCATACATCTTTCATTATTAGCAAAGAGAGATGATTTTGGCCTTGCTTACCTTTTGGCAGTCTCCTCCATTGAGTCAATCGCTCAAAAAGCAATTAAAAGAGATAAAGTTAAGAAAAAGCATCCCGATGAAGTCGCATGGAAGCAGAAGGCAGAGGGCGACCCACTATTTCAAACGCTTCTTAGCGAGTATCTGGAGTCACGGGGAAAAAATGAGTATTTGAAAGAGCGATTTGTAAGGTTTATAAAAAAATATGCACCTATCGAGGAGTGGGAAAAATACATTCAACATCCGATGCAAGATATGGCTGATTCAATCAAAGAGGCAAATCCGTCTCACAACTTAGAACACTTAACTCGTAAGAGTTTTTTTGAGAAATATCCAGAGGACTTGACTGCCGAAGAGATAGATTCGATATTGGCTGATGCTTATGCCCACCGCTCATGTTTTGTTCATAGGGGGGAACAACCTCCTCACACTGACCCAAATTCTTCTTTTAATCGCTTCTTTCAAGAAGTCAGAGAGTATGACGGTTATAATATAAAAGAAGCAGTTCTTCCAAATTATGAATTGATTTTAGGCCTTGCCAAGAACTCAATATCTAATTGGTTATCCGAAAAATTTAGGCAAGCATTGCAGCCGAAAAATCCATAAATACTGTATGGAGATTGCGACCCTCATCGAGTTCGGTGTTTTTGAACGACTATCTGCCACCGAACTAGATATATTCATTCGGTTGTTAAGCCGCCGCATATCCAAGAGTGCGCGCCGGTGATGCTAGTTTCAGCGTATTCAGGCGTGGAATTAAATGTCAGAAGTAGATTATATCTTCTACTCGCACTTTACCTTTAGCCAGCCCCAACTTCATTGCCGGTGTTTTAGCGTCTTTTTTACTGACAAGGCAATAGTTGTAATAAACACGAAAAATATCGAGTAGCTTCTGAATCATTGCTGGATTGTAAGGACTATAGCCATACCAAGTTCGGCCTCCACTTGATGCTGACTTGATGGGGCGTTCAATCATGCTAAGGCGACGTCTAGCTTGCATAAAAAATCGATCAATTCCAAATGCGCTTGCCATATAAAAAAGTTGAGCCTGATGATCTAAGTCGTAATCCCCCATGTCAGTTAGCCAGCATACTGCTTTTTCTGGTTCGTATCGTTTAGCGATCGGGTGCAAAACCCATCGATCCCTCCATGGCCCTAATTCCTCAACCCGTTCAAGTTCGTCTCGAATTAGGGCCAGGTGCGCCTCCTTTTCAGTTGCTTCAGGATTGACAAGAAGGTAGGCCCGGACTCTTGCTGCCGTCATTTTGGTAGCTTCAATTTTCCTGTCTATAATCAGATCTTTTAAGTATTTTACGTACCAGCCGTCAGCGCTTCGATCTTTAACTCTATCGCCAAATGTGGCCATAAATGCAGCCCTGATTCCAGATTCTTGATCCATGTAAAATCTAACTTTCTCGGTATGCTTAAACATTTCTTTTAGAAAGAAGAAGTGGCCATACATCGTGTATTCAGAGTGAACCTGCATACCGTTAACAGGTAGCTGCATTGATTCTTCAAAATATTCACTCACTTCAGTATCCAGCCGCTCAAGAACACGGTTATATGCTTTTAAAACCTCATCAATGACATTTCCGCTTTCCGAGTCTTCGGCTGATATTTTAGCTTCTGTAATTGCGACCTGCTCAGCAGGTGTAACTTCTTGAGATGAAAAGATTCTTTCGATATCTTCCGGTGAAAATGACAGCTCGTATTTATATTCTAAATCTCTAATGATCTGCTCTAGCGAGGTCATGCGCCGATCACGATCTATCTCTTTTTGGCTTGAAAGCTTTTCCCTATGCTTTTTCTTAGATGCAGCAACAGCCGAATTATAATCGTCTTCTAGCCAATAGTGCCCCCATTGACGGAAAGCCTGATCTTTATCAAGGTCACCTAATAATTTCGCCTCTTGATTGATATCAGCAGGCTTGAACGTATCATCATAATTAACAGTAAGCGGGAAGACATAGCCCGATCGGTTATCTGCGGTACCAACACCCATGAATTGAACGTGCCTACGAATTTTCGCGCTTCGCCAGTTGGAATGATACATCTGCCTATCTGTACTGAGATAAAGCCTCTTATGCGATATTTCTCCGCTCAAGTATCGTCGCTCTCGATCTCCGATAAATCGCATGCACTGATCATGAAAAAAATCGATGCGTCGGTAGAGCGTGTGTTTATCAATATCTGTTATTTCTAAAATTCTTCCCAAAGGCATTTTATTCATCAAAAGTTTGAATAGGATGATATTAAGGTGAGTATCTGTCTGTCGCCTTACTGGACGGATTCTTATGGAGAAGGTTTTTCCACATCCCTCAGCTTTACACTGATATCTGGCCGAACCGGAATCGGTAACTCCGAATTTACGATACGCGCTAGGGTGCGTGTAGATTCCAAGCGCGTGATGAGCGCACGCCTCATTCCTGCATGATGGTTCATCACGCCTAATATAGCCGGCGATACGATTAAGTTCCGATGCTATGCCAATATTCGACTTGGCAGCAAAGACCTCGCCACACGACTTACATTTATAGGCTGGCGCTCTTTTGCCAACAGCAACTAAGGTATAGCATGGGTCTGCGCCCGTCTTTTTACCACGACTACTACCTCTTTCACCCTGCGTAGCAGGGATATGGAAGTTAGCGCACTGAGGGTTTTTACAGAAGTTTACTTGAATGCCCTGGCAGGCTTCTGGGACACGCGGGTCTTTTATGGGCTGATGATCTGTCGGAGATTTTACCGGCGGCATTTGCATATCCCCTTACATGTATATCTATACAGTGTAAGGGGATTGTAGCAGAGGCGGCTGGAATATCAACAGATAGCCGCACTCCCTTTGCACAAGGCCGGCTTTTTGGTTTTGGTGCGCCCGAGAGGATTCGAACCTCTGACCTCTGCCTCCGGAGGGCAGCGCTCTATCCAGCTGAGCTACGGGCGCGAAATGGGTACTTCACGAAGCGCGACACTATAACAGAGAGGGTTTCCCGCCTCAATCGGCCGCGGCCATTTACTTACTAATACTGGGCGAATATGGGCTAAGCAGCCAAAATGCGATCAGTTTGCCTAGGCACCGGTTTAAGCCAGCTTAAGCCACTCTTTGAGGCTGTTACCGATATCGACTATTTCCTCGTTGCAGACTTCGTGCTGCATGGAGTAACTGCGGTACTTTGGCTTATAGCCCATGCTTAGCAAAATTTGATTAGCAGTATGTCCCATCGATTCCTGCACCATTGGGTCTTGGGTTCCGTGAAAAATATGAATCGGCAGTGCTTTGTTCGCTTCCGAGAGCGTCACTTCCTTTGCAGTGGCGAAATACGTCGACATGGTCATTAAACCGGCCAGGGGCTTGGGGTATGAAAGCGCCGCGTGATACACCACGGCGCCGCCCTGACTAAAACCCGCCAATACGATGCGCTCGCTCGCTATACCGGCATCCAATTCGCGCTGTATTAATTCGCCCACGGCGGCGGCCGATGACTCTATCTGGACCAGGTCAATTTCCCGCTCTATCGACATAGCCAGTATGTCGTACCACGCCGGCATCACCATACCGCCATTTATCGTGACAGGTATCTCTGGGGCGTGGGGAAACACAAAACGAACCCCGTGCTTGTCTGGCAAACCGAGATGAGGGACTATCGGCACAAAATCGTGGCCGCTAGCACCCAAGCCGTGCAGCCAAATTACAGTCGCATCGTGCGCGCCTTTCGGTTCTATTACTTCACATTTGAGCAAGGTCTCGCTCCTTAGCGGTTATAAATTTTGGATAGAATATCACGGTCAGTCTAGTCAAGCCCCTACACAATCGCACTACCCAATGAATGACACCACGCTAATTCCGTATTAAATTTCACACGAGTATTCCGCTCAACTTAGCCCGCAAAATCGCCGCGAAAATAATTCAAAAACTAGCGCAATGCCATCGACGCCGACAATACGCCAGCATTAGCAACAGGCCCCATGGACAAAAGCCTTTATACTATTGGCCTTACCGTTGTTTGATTTGGAGTAACCAGATGCTGTTTGATGAAAAAGAGAAGAAATTGCTCACGCTCACAAGGGACGATGCGAGTCACCCATTAGCATCCTATGCGAAAAAATATTTCAAGCTGGATGGCTTCGAGTGGCCTTCGGTAGAGCACTATTACCAAGCGATGAAATTTGATGACGCCGAATATCGCGAACAGATTCGTCTAGCCGCTCACCCAGCGGATGCAGCTAAACTCGGTAAAAGTAAACGACACCAACGCCGCAAAGACTGGAAGAAAAATAGCGTAACCTACATGACCCGCGCTACCTATATTAAGGCCCGCACCCATGCAGAGGTTGCTCAGATGCTATTGGAATCCGGCGACATGGAAATTAAGGACCTGAGTCAGTACGACTACTTCTGGGGCAGCGGTCGCGACCTGCGCGGTGAGAACGCCTTTGGGAAGATGCTGATGGGTGTTCGGAAAAAACTGAGGGAAGAGCTGGTAAAATGATTCGTATATAGTGTTAGAGCGCCAAACAGTATTACGCTGACAAATTCATTACCAAGGCGCGAATCACTGACGTATCGGTTGAATCACCTTCGTTTAAGTAATTATTCAAAATAAAAATAACAAATAGCTGGTTAATGAACACATGAAAAAATTAACAAAGTCCCGCGTCATTTTACCGTCATGTAATCTGTGTAAACTCGCCGCCTGCATTTTCGTCGGGGTGTACCATGCATAAATTACAACCAATTGCGCTACTATCATGCTTACTGCTTTATGCGTGTGGGGGCGGTACTTCAAAGGCAATTCCGCAAAACAGTGAAAATGTTTCTGCGCCGCCCAGTAATCACATAATCATTTCCGGTGAAGATCACATCGCCCCAGCACTTGAACACCGGCTTTATGCCAACACGGAATCAACGAAGCCACTTCCGGGAGAATGGGTCTGGTCTGTTGATCAGGGCGAATCGCTAATACAAAACTTACAGGTGGATGGCCACGTTTTGCGTTTTACACCGTTTGAGACAGACGGCGTACATCGGCTTCGTTTTTCCGTAATATATGAAGAGAGCACAGACCGCATAAGTGCCAGCAAATCACTATTCTTGCATCCCGCCGATGACGAGACGATGGCGCCTCTAGTATCCGCAGGCGACCCATTCACAGCCGATGAAGCCAGCGCGACCACACTTCAGGGCCGAGCCCAAGCCCAAGGGGGGCGAAGTATTCGACGACTCCAGTGGCAGCAAATTTCCGGGCCACAGGCGCAAATTATTGGCGCAAATGATCAAGATCAACTTTCATTACTGCTACCCCAAGTACGAGTCGCTGACGAGATACAGTTCCGCCTCACTGCCAGCGATAGCGGGGGCTTTCGCAGTGAAGCAAGAGCAGTGGTTTTCATCCGCAACAGCCTGGCCAATCAGCTTCCCGAAGTAAATGCCGGTCCTGCTAAGCAAGCAATGGGCAGAGAACGTGTTCACCTCAATGGTGAGGCTATTGATCCTGATGGCGATATCGTGGGTGTGCAGTGGCGTGTACTTGCCCCATTTGCGCACATAGCGATTGAAAACGCCGACCAGTTTCAAGCGAGCTTTATTGCGCCTAACGTAGCAGAAGCCACTGAGCTAACACTGCGATTGCGAGCAAGTGATGATGAGAACGGATATAGCGAAGCCGATACCGTTATCACAATCCTGCCTGGCGCCAATACGGCCCCGACAATTACGGTATTTTCAGTAGATCCCGGCGTCGCGTATAATGACGAAATCGTCCACTTGTCCGCCGACGCCAACGATGCCGATGGCGATGATTTGCACTTCTCATGGCAGATCCTCCATGACGGGGCGAGCGCCGCGATCGCGCTGCGCAACGAGCATACCCCCAAGGCTAGCTTTACTGTTCCGCAACTCGATAATGCCTACAACGCAGAGGTAGTGCTCGACGTCAGCGACGGTCGCGCCATCAGCCGCCAAACCTACAATGTTCAATTACTTCCCCGTCAACAATCCCAGCCTGATGCCGTGTCCTGCCTAATCGCGCCATTGCAACAGGGTTGTCCGCTATACCCAGTCGCGGCACTTTTGGATGCTCAAAATTTTACATCCTGCCGTAACCCCTTAGACGAGAGCTGTTTACTTGGCGATCTGATTGGCCCCGCACTGCGACAGTGTTTAAATGAAAACGACCCCAGTGATTGCCGTGACGGACTTCAGCAACTTTATGACCCAAGTTACGTTCTGGAACAACTGGGCACCGAACATCCGGCAGACGCCTGCACTCCAGCCTATGATAAACAAAGTTTTGAGCATTATATCGGCGCCTTGCATGAACATACCGGTTACTCAGACGGCGTGCCCATGACCAAGCCTGCTGACGTATTTCGTGAAGTGCACCAAAAAGGCTATGACTTTGCGGCGGCATCCGATCATTCAGACACACTGCAAATACCCCTTTCTGTAGGTCTGGGTCGCGCTGAGTGCCCACCGGAAAAATTTCTATACTGTGTGTTTCTTGTCGATGAAACGCGCCCCCAGGACGCACTCGCAAAGTGGGCCGCAACCTTAAACCAAACCACCACAGCAAGTACCCCTGAATTTACAGCCATTCGTGGCTTTGAATGGACATCTGACCGCTTTGGACATGCAAATGTGTTTTTCTCGCAGAATTTTATCAACGCGAAAACGGGGATGGGCTATGCCGTGAGTATGCTTGATTTCTGGCAGTGGTTCTCTTACCCCGCAGCCTTTGGCGGCGGCAATGACGGCTTGTTAAGTTTTAACCACCCTGGCCGTGAAGACTCGATAGAAAGTGTCTTTGAATCTTTAGGCGGCGACCCCGCATACACCTTTAACGACTTTCGCTACGTCCCGGCTGCTGACTACCGCACAATAGGGCTGGAGGTTTTCGGCAAGGGCAGCGAATACGATAGCGACGGCCCCAATGGCAGCTGGCTAGCTTACGCCTTGGACAAAGGGTGGCATCTCGCCCCCATCAGCTCGGAAGACCACCACGGCTTAGCCTGGGGAGACAAAAGCCTGCCTAAAACCGTACTGATATCTCGTTCACGCAGCCTCGACGATTTGCGGGAAGCGATGCTCGCTCGACGCGCCTATGCTCTCGCCCAAAATTACGACGATGTGAGGGCCACATTCTATATTGACAATAAACCTATGGGATCTCGTTTGCGGCGCAGTAGCGGGACGGCGATGCCAATTCACGCAGAGGCTTTACGCGCGGGACAAACCATGACAACCGCGCTGATCCAGCTGGTTGGCCCAGGCAATGAAGTATTCGCAGAATCTAGAGGTGGAATATTGCAGACCGAGGTCACCGCCCCCGACACCAAAACCTATTTGTTTTTGCGCATTGTGGATACCGCTGCACAAAACCGACCAATCGTTTTCACCGCACCGATATGGATCATGCCGGGAGAAGAGGCGCTACCCCCTTGCCTGCCACCTGAAATATGGCGCGGTGATAGCTTATTTCATCCCGCTGCGCCCTAAACCCATATCCAGCCAAAGACGAATCAAAACAAGAAAACCTGCCCCGAGCGAATTTTGTCGTCTGCGGACAATAATGGCGGGGCAAGCTAATAACTTAGCTAGCACGCCACACTATCGTTAACTGCTATATACCCCACAATAAAATACATAGGGAATTTAATGAGCAAGCACGAGAAAATGTCGCGCTCTATACAGGCCCGCAGCACCCTATTTGGTGTACTCATTTCGGTGGTAGGTGTGTCGGCGTGGGCAGCTACCCCCCGAATGATCGAAGAAGTGATTGTGACGGCCAACAAGAAGGCCGAAAGCGCGCAGGACGTACCCTTATCGATATCGGTTATTAGCGCTGATTTCATTCAGGAATCGGGCATTGCCGACGTCAGCGAAATTACCCGCTACATCCCCAATGTCACCTTTGATGCGTCCTTGGCCCTTTACACCACCATCACCATACGCGGCTTTGGCACACCGCCATTGGGCGTTGGGTTTGAGCCGTCGATTGGTTTAGTCATAGACGATGTACCCTATGGGCGATCGACCTTCGCCCAAGATGCGGTGTTTGATATTGATCGCCTCGAAGTATTACGCGGCCCGCAAGGTACCTTATTCGGGAAAAACACCTTAGGTGGCGTATTAAATTTCCACACTATGGACCCAACCGCAGAACCTGAAGGCTTTATTAAGCTCGGGCGTGGCGAAAACATCGAAAGCAGCACTGCAGAGGCCGCCTTGTCCGGCCCCCTGATAGGCGATAGTTTACTCGCCCGCGTCGCAATGCGTGTCAGTGCCGCCGACACCTTGGAATTTAACAGCACACGAAATGAGCAACAGACCCAAGACGATAAGGCGCTGCGCTTAAAATTAGCATGGCTCATTAGCGATTCACTGTCGGCTAACTTTACCGGCCTCTACGCGGAGTCAATGACTAAGGGCTACACCCAGTCGTTAACCAAGGCTAGCGAACGCAGCCTGCGGGTATTTCGCGAATACGACCCTAAAGTTGAAGCCGACGCCTACGACCAAAATACCTCCACTGACTCACCGACTCGCTCAGATCGCGAAGTTCAAGCGGCATCACTCAGTCTCATCTGGCGACCAGATAGTTTAATTGGCATTCAAGCTCCGGAACTCACCGCCATTGCAGCTTGGTCTGAAGTCATCATTCCCTACTCGTTAGACGTTGATTACTCCCCAGTAAACTTAGTTGCCTTTAATGAGCCGCCCGATGGAAACCCTTACTCATCCAGCTCACTGGAAGTGAGACTCGCAGGTGAAATAGCACCGCCATTTGGTTTGGGCGAAAGCCTCGACATGGTCGTTGGGGTATTCGCCCAGCATTCGACCAATAGTGTTTTTCAAGAAATTGATGTCGACCTGAACGGCCTTATTGCCTTTGGCCGCGCGGGGGCCATAGTGCAAAACATCCAGTTCCCCCTTGATCCTATATTGATCGGTCTCCCGGTCGATACCAGCGGCCTCATTATTGGCGGCTTAGAGCGGGAGCGCTATATTTCTGGAACAGATGCCGAAACCGACTCCTTTGCGCTATTTTCGCAATTCAACTGGTCTTTCACCGAACGCTTAACAGCGACGTTTGGATTGCGCTACGGCGCAGACGAATCCAGTGGCGCGTCTTTTTCCCAAGTTGCTGACGGCAACAGCATTTCGGGCGGCTCGCTCAATCAGCGCAATTTTGACGCGCCGAACCTCAAACGCAAAGAAACCAATGTTTCGCCCAAGTTCGCTTTAAACTACGCCGTATTGCCCGATGTGAATGTCTATATGAACGCGGCTAAAGGCTTTAAGGCCGGCGGCTTTGATCCCGCGCCACTCAATGATGATCATTTACAGTATGACGGTGAAGAAACGCTCACCTATGAAGCAGGTATAAAATCTCGCCTGCTTGGTGGATCGCTCACGCTCAATATGGCGGTTTTTGATAGTGATGTTAAAAACCTACAAATCCGCACCTTCTCTGGCGTTACCCTCACGACCTTTAATGCCCCAGAGTCGGCCAGTCGCGGCGCCGAAATGGACTTTTTCTGGCTGCCGCCCATCGACGGTTTAAGCTTAGCAGGGAGTCTCGCCTATTTAGACGCCAACTACGTCTACTTTCCAGAGGGCCCACCGCTGTTCACACCTGAACAAGATCAAACCCAAGACCTCAGCGGCAGGCCCTTACCATACGCACCGCGCTGGTCAGGCTCGTTGTCGCCGCGCTGGGAAATACCGCTGTTTGGTAGCGACCACCTGCTCGGCAGCATTCGCATGAATATTTCGTACACTGGCGAACGCTACCAAGACTCTGATATTGACCCGAACACCTTGCAGGATGAAATTACACGTATTGATGCCGGCCTGGGGCTGCGCTCAGAACGCGATCAATGGTCTGTTAATTTTCAAGCGCGCAACCTAAGCCGAGAGCAAGATTCTGTTTTAATTCTCGATCAACCCTTAATTCCGGGTAACTACACAAAAGCCCCATTACCCGACCAAACAACCTACCAAATGGATGTAAGGTTTAGTTTTTAACATGCATTAAAAATCGGGCATACCCTTTCGCGCTTGCCCGATTCAAAAAATTAAATAGCAATGAATACCTTATTCATTAGGCCTTTTTTACGCGCCACCATTTTTCATTACCATCAATAAAAATTGCGATCACTTCAATATTTTTATTATTTTTGTAAGGATGATGTCACTCCGCTCAACAGCTTCCACCCGACGTTTATTTTCTCGGGTAGAAAGCACCTCATCAACTTCAGTTATAAAAAGTAATTCTTCCTTCCCTCCGAGCATCATCGAAGCATGTCGGGTTGCCACACCCGAAAATAAAAAAGAGGATATAATGATTAAAAATAGCTTCATTATTATTCCCTTATTAACTTAAGCTCCTTGCATTATTATATTGGCTTAATCGCGTTGAGCAATTGCCATCGGGAATAAAACCCCTCGCCATACCCTCAAGAAAATATTCTTCCCAATCAAAATTGAAGCCGTATTTTTCCGGCCTAAGCGGTGTAAATCAAACTGTGTCCATATTCCAAATTTACAAGATGCGGCTTGCCCTTATAGCGAAGCACTAAGTCACGAGCGAAGATATATTGGCAGCAGAGAATTACTACCAAAACATTTTCTGGCGATGCACCACCAGTTTTCCAATACTATACTTACAGCACGTCAACAGGAGAGAAGGCGATGATTAATAGCAAGGATGACGCTATGACCCCAAGCAGCAATAACGATCTGTTCAACACTCACATTGCACTATTACTGGGCACGATGGCGATCTTAATGCTCTTTATGCCGGAAATTCGCTAAGCCGGAATAGCCCTGCCCGCCACGCCGACCGCCTGAGCTATTAGCTGTATTAGAAACGCATAAGCAACTATTTGGCGCTTAAGCTAACACCGCCAATGCGTGTTGCTATCAGTCTATTATCTCTATAAGTAAATCCCTCCCTAAACCGACTATTTATTGATCGGAGTCTTTTCATTACGCGTACAAGGAGTACATTGAGATAAACTCCGCGTCTTGAACGGCAGCGAAGTACACAGGATATTTCGCCATGCTACATACGCTAGATGAACGCATTACCGTAAAGCGCAAGCTCGCCGATTGCTTCGCATACCTACGCGACTTTTCGACCATTGAGCAATGGGATCCGAGCGTACTCAGCGCTCATAAAATCACCGCCGGCTCAGTTATTATTGGCAGCCAGTACCAGCTCGAGCTAAAAATGCCCGGCGCCCAACACATCGCAATGCACTACACTCAACTCGCCATTAAAGAACAAGAATTACTCGTATTAGAAGGGCACGGTACCAATTTTACGGCCCTAGACACATTACACTTCAAGGCACTGAACGCTAATACCACCGAAATTCATTATCGAGCAGAATTAAATTTCGAGGGTTTATCCTCGCCTGCATATTTATTGCTTAAACCTATTCTTAATCGCATTGGAAAAAATGCCGCGCGGGGCTTAAAACAGGCGCTTGAAATTCCGGACATGCCTAAGAAAAGGCTAAAAGACCGCATCGGCGACCACCTTCTTGTACCCGCCGCCCTGAACTTTGGTCGTCGCGGCTACTTACGGCAACCGCGAAAATCCCACGCAAGTCGGCTTGACGGCAAAGTCATTGCGATTACCGGCCCTACCGCCGGCCTGGGTCTTAGTGCCGCGAGCGAACTCTCCCGCCTTGGCGCCGACCTTATTTTAATCGGCCGAGACAAATCCCGCTTAAACCAATCAGCCAAGCACATAATGGGGTTCAGTGGCTGTAGGGAAAACCAACTTAGCTGCTATGAAATCGATTTCTCGAATCTCGAAAACACCGCCAATCTGGGCCGCCGCATTAGCACAGAACATCCCTGTATTGACGTATTAATAAACAATGCGGGTGCATTGTTTAACGCGCGGGAAGTGAGTGATGAAGGTTTTGAACGCAGTATTGCGGTAAATTTTTTGGCGCCCACCCTACTCACAAACGTGCTCAGCCCCAGCTTACACAAAGACAGCCGCGTAATTAATGTGGTGTCTGGGGGGCTTTATACCCAAGGGCTTGCGCTCGACGATATGCAGTTTTGCAAGCCACCTTACAATGGCAGCAAAGCCTACGCCCGCGCCAAGCGCGCACTCCTCACTATGAGCCAGCACACAGAAACGACAGCGATTGTCCACAACATGCACCCTGGCTGGGCGGCGACACCAGGCCTGGCAAAATCGCTGCCGGCATTTAACAAAGCCCTCCGCCCTCTCCTCAGAGACAGTCGAATGGGTGCAGACACCATGGTGTGGTTGGCCTCAGCGCCGGAGTTAGCCAACTTTCGGCATACTAGGCTATGGTTTGACCGCCAAATCCATACCGATACCGTGCTACCTGGTACCGGCAGTACTAAGAGCGACATCGAAAAACTTCGGCAATGGAGCAATGACGTCTTATTCAAGTACCTTAAACCAAAAGAGCATGGGCAATTTCCTACACAACAGAGTGCAGATCTCCAGTTTCTAAGTACGGTGAAGGGAGTAAACTGATTTTCGTCAAGGATGACATTGGTGCATACAAGGATGTACGGCACCACTCGCCGACTCATTGAGTCGGCACTTATTCTTTCGGCAGAGCGTAGCAGTAGCGGATTTAGTTATGCGATGACGAAAAAAAGCCCCGACTAGCGGGGCTTTTTCATTTTACCAGCAGCTTACTCAGCGCCAGCAATCGAAATCAACTCAACGTCAAACACTAGCGCGGCATTCGGGCCGATCATTTGGCCTGCACCACCGGCGCCATAAGCGAGTGATGGTGGAATAAACAACTTCCACTTGGAACCTACTGGCATAAGTTGCAGGGCTTCAGTCCAACCCGGAATAACACCACCCACTGGGAAGCTCACGGTTTCGCCACGCTGATAGGAGCTATCAAACACAGTGCCATCGAGCAGTGTGCCATGGTAGTGCACTTCAACGGTATCTTCTGCTGTTGGCTTGGCACCTTTGCCTTCAACCAAAACCTGATATTGCAAGCCGCTTTCAGTCGTCACTACACCTTCAACACTGCCATTTTTGGCGAAAAAGGCGTCTGCCTCAGCCTTGTTTTTACCGCCCGCAGCTTGGGCTTCTTCCTGACGCTCGGCCAACTGCTTCTGTTGGTAAGCCTGCAGGGTACTCATGATCTCTTCTTCAGTCATTTGCATTTCGCCACCAGCAAGGGCATCACGAACCCCAGCACTAAAGGCGTCAACATCCAAAGGCAGATCATCACCGAAACGAGCGCCAATGTTCGCGCCAATACCGTAACTTACTTTGCCAATTTCGCTACCTAAATCAGCTTTTGATGACTTATCACCGCCGCAAGCTGTCAGCAGACCACTCATTACCACCGCACATACCAGTGTTTTATTCATGTAACTACCTTAATTTTATGGGTAAAAAAAACCGTCGTGGATTCGACATGGAGTATCAGACCATAGTCTGCCACAAGCGTTCCACCAGACACAGTGGCAACACCAATAAATACTTAACAGCACTGAACGTTACAGAGATAGATTCTCCGCGACAAGTTTGTATAATGAAGATTGATGTTATTTTAACCACTTACAGGGTTAAACTCATGGCCAGTAGTAATAATAACAAGGGCGCGTCCACAAGCAGCCCAATAATAGCGTTAAACCAACTCCAATCTGAGCTATATGCACTGAGAGAGAAGCATATTCACGCCCTTGAAATAGCACTTGCTGCACTGGAGAAGGAAGAGGACAAGCAAAAAACATTACTCGACAAAACCCGCGCGCAGCTTAAACAATACCAAGATCGGCTAAAAGACCCAAAAAATGCCAAGCCCAGCGCCCAAGGTCGGCTAAAAACCAGTTTAGCGAGTGCCCAACGCAATTTTGACAGCGACCAAACCACTCTGGCTCAACTGCGTGGCAATATCATTGAGCAGCGCTTAACCCTTCGCAAAGAAAAAGCCGTACTTAAAGCCATGCTTGAGACCGACAAATCACTCAGTAAAACAGGCAATAAGCCCGCGGCCAAAGCAAGTCCAGCTAAGCAAGTCGCGGCGCCTGCACCAAAAACACCCGCCCCGGCAAAAGCAAAAGTAGCTGCAGCTAAACCAGCCGCCGCACGCAAAGCCAAGTCCCAGGCGACGGCAAAAGCAAAACCTACAGAGCCAAAATCACCGCCTAAATCAGTCGAAACTGGCGCTATGCCCGCAATTAAGGCCGAGTTAGCCAAAATCACGCTCGAGACAGTGCCAGACAAAACATCGGTAAATCTGCCAAAGCCCAAGCGTCGAGTTCGACGTATGAGCGATATACCCAGCCACCCTGATAAAGCGGCAGATCGCTTAGCCAGCTTATTTGATGATTTTTAGGTCGCAGCCGCCAAGGACGACGCCAATTCACTAAGGCAAGCTGCCAACTTAATTTGTTCGCTGCCTTTATAGCGTTTGGCATACATCGTTAAATTGGCCAAATAGCGATTTTGGCTCTTAGGCTTGGCGTTGCCCGAAAACCCACCTAATTGCTGGGCCAGCGCCTCAATCTGCAAGCGCTCCGCCGCCAATTCAGCGTTTTTCAAGGCGCGGTATAAATCTTGCCGCTTAGACCCTTCGGCTTTACGACGCAATTCCCGCAGCGGCAGCACATAGCTTTCGCGCAACTCTGCCGATACCGCCACCAGCTCAGTCACTTGGGTCGACGACCAACAACGCTCGGCACAGGCCCAATAACCGGCCGCCAACAGCAAATTTACATCCAAGCCATAACGATCTTGCAGGACTAAACACTGGGCTTGGATCGCCGGTTGCGAGTACACTGCCAGCGCATAATCCCAGAGCGGGTAATCTTGCAACGCGCCCTGGGGTCGATCATCGACAAATTTTTCATCCATTAGGAATTACTCACGCTATAATCGCGGCCCATCATGATAGAACTCCTGAATCTCAGCTTACAACGCGGCGGCAAACCATTATTAGAGGCCGTCGACCTCCGAGTGAATCCCGGCGAGCATATTGCGCTAGTTGGCGCCAATGGCAGCGGAAAATCCAGCCTTTTTCAACTGCTCTGCGGCAAACTTGTCGCCGACAGTGGCGAACTGCGCCTGCCCAGCAATTGGCAGATTGCCCAAATGCGCCAAGAAGTCGATGCCAGCGATCAGCCTGCCATTGAATATGTGATCGACGGGCACCACCGCTTCCGTGAAATAGAGGCGAGTATTGCCGCTTGCCACGACGACCACCAACTGGCCGAGCTTCACGGCGAACTCGATCTGATAAACGCCTATCAGATTCGCAGCGACGCCGAGCGCCTACTTACCGGCCTCGGTTTCAAACTGAATGAGCTAGAAAATCCCGTCACTGATTTTTCTGGCGGCTGGCGTATTCGTCTCAATTTAGCCCAGGCACTGATGTGTCCCTCAGACCTAATGCTGCTAGACGAACCCACTAACCACCTCGACCTTGATGCCAGCCTCTGGCTAGAACAGTGGCTGCACCGCTACGAGGGCACCCTGTTATTGATTTCTCACGACCGTGACTTTATCGACGCCTGTTGCGACCACGTTGTTCACCTTGAGCGCGAAACCCTGACTCGCTATCGCGGCAACTACTCAGCCTTCGAGCGCCAACGCGGCGAGCGGATGGCCCAGCAACAGCAGGCGTTTGAGAAGCAGCAAGTCGTACGCGCCCATATGGAGGACTTTGTTCGTCGCTTCCGCGCCAAAGCTACCAAGGCCAAACAGGCTCAGAGCCGCCTTAAAGCATTAGAGCGCATGGCCGATATTGCACCAGCACACATCGACTCACCTTTTCACTTTAAATTTTACGAGGCAACCCAGTTCTCAGACCCCCTGCTGAGCTTGTCGCAAGCCGATCTTGGCTACGACAGCGCCATTGTTAAAAAGCTGAATTTAAGTATTCACCCCAATACGCGTCTCGGCTTACTCGGCGCCAACGGCGCGGGCAAATCGACGCTGATGAAAACCCTGGCTGGCAGCCTCAAGCCTCTGCATGGTCAACGCCAACAGGGCGAGCACCTGTACATGGGTTATTTTAACCAGCACCAGCTAGAGTCACTGGATTTGGCCGCCAGCCCGATACTGCAATTGCAACGTCTGCGGCCGACTGCCCGCGAACAGGAAATTCGCAATTTCATTGGTGGCTTTAATTTTCACGGCAGCCACGCCGAACAGAGCTGCGAAAATTTCTCGGGCGGCGAGAAAGCCCGACTGGCACTGGCACTCATTGTTTGGCAAAAACCGAACCTCTTGCTGCTTGACGAGCCAACCAACCATCTAGACTTGGAAATGTGTCACGCGCTCACCAGCGCCTTACAAAATTTTGAGGGCGCGGTAATTCTCGTGTCCCACGACCGCCATTTACTGCGTAATACCGTGGACGAATTTTTACTGGTCGACAGTGGCAAAGCGGAGCCCTTTGACGGCAGTTTGGACGATTACCGCCACTGGCTGCTAAACCGCGATAAAAGCGCACCTGCAAGCGAACTAGACAACAGCGCGCCCTTGGTCGACAAAAAGCAAGCTCGCCAAGACGCCGCCGCCCGCCGGGCGCAACTCGCGCCACTAACCTCAAAAATCAAAAAACTCGAACAGCAAATGAGTAAGCTCGGCGAACAGATGTCCGCAATTGAAGCGCAACTTGCCGATATAAGCCTCTACGATGAAGCAAATAAGAATAAACTTAAGCAGGTACTCGCCGAGCAAACGCAGCTGCGAACGAAGAACGATGACACCGAGGAGCAGTGGCTAGCACTGCAAGAAGAGTTAGAACTACTAGAAGCCGGGGTTTAAGCCCCGGCTCAGTTTGTTACTTAGATTTCATCGCCTGCAAAAAAGCCGCCATACCTTCTTGATTGGCCTTGTCGAGCTGTTGTGAAATATCTTGACCGGCCATACGCTTGCTCCACTGCGCCAAGCCCGGCACCTCGGCGACAAGGTCCCACTGATAAATAGCATGGGCGCACATGCCCGCGGGAATTAAGGCGTAACGCAGCACAATATCCGCCATGCTCACGCTATCACCCGCCACATAGGGGCTTTCCGGCAACTGAATCAGCGCAGCCAAGGCCTTACAGCCCTTCGTCAGGGTTTCCCGCGACTCAGCTTTAATATCATCGCTCACCACTTTGCCCGCCAACACCTCGGGAAATAAGCGCCGCGCAGGCAGCTCAATATACAACTCCGCTACCTTCATAATTTCATTTACTTTGGCACGCTGAAACGCGTCCGCAGGGTAGAGCGGCTTTTCTGGGTAAGCGGCCTCTAAATAGCTCAGAATCACGCTGGTCTCTGCTAGACAACCCTGCTCAGTTTCAATACACGGCACCTTACCCATGGGGCTTTTATCAATGTACGCAGGATCTGCACCGGGGAAAGTCGTAACTTCGTCAAACGCGAGCCCCTTATAAAGCATCGCGTGTTTGACCATATTGAAATAATTGCTTACTGCAAAACCGTATAATTTGAGCATGGCACTCCCCTCTCGTTTTAATTAGATCCAACCCGTTCCGGCAAGGCGACAATGTTACCACCAGCAACATACACCATTGCCACTACCAGCGCAGCATCGCCAAGCTGACAAGATGGTAATTTGCTCAAGCGCCTTATATTGGCTAAGGTGCCCAGCTTAAGGTGTTTTACGCCACCCCTTTACCGCCACACCGAGTAAACCATGACCATTGCGCTCCCCCTAGATATGACCGACATCAAAGGCTTTTTGGCCGACGACGAAGCCGAGGCTTTGTATCGTTATGCGCTGAGTGTGGCTGAACGCGGGGCCGTACTGGAGGTGGGCAGCTACTGCGGTAAATCCACTATTTATTTAGGCCTCGCCTGCCAGCAAAAGCAGGGCGTTGTCTACGCCGTCGACCACCATATTGGCTCAGAGGAGCATCAGCTCGGGGAGATGTTCCACGACCCCGAACTTTATGACACCAGCGAAGCGCGCTTTGATACGTTTAACGCGTTCCGACGCAATATCCGCCGCGCGAGATTAGAAGATACGGTTGTGCCCCTCGTCGCGACCTCTGAAGTGAGTGCCCGCCACTGGCAGACTCCGTTGGCAATGGTGTTTATTGATGGCGGCCACAGCCTCGACGCCGCGCTCTGCGACTACCGCTGCTGGGCCACACACATTATGAAGGGTGGCATACTCGCCATTCACGACTTATTCCCAGCGCCAGAAGAAGGTGGCCAAGCCCCATATGCTATTTACAAATTGGCCTTGGCCTCGGGTCTATTTGAGGAGATTGCTCGCGTTAACACCCTAGGCTTACTCCGCCGGCTGTAGGCTTTTTAGGAAGACGTGCGGCGCAGATGAGTCGCCACCGGCCCACCGCTCGCTAGCGTGGCGGGTCAATATGCGGGCCAAGACTCGCATTCACCCTAAACCAACCCGCAATGCTATAGCGCAGGCGATTAGCCGCGGTGACCTCGTGGGGGAAGCGATCACTGAGAAACACCACCACGCTACCCATCAGCGGCGTTATTCTCGCAATGGGCTCTAGCGACGCACCTTGTTCGTCGCTGTACATGAGTAAGTGGCCGCCATCAGCCAAAGCCCAGCCCGGATTTAAATAGAACACCGTAGACAAAACTCGGTTGGTACGCCCTTTAAAAGCATCGACATGTTTTTTGTAAAATGCACCCTCGCAATAGCGCGAAAAATGGGCCTCGTAATCAAATAAGCCCATAAAAAGCCGTTTATTTAAGCCTAGGCGCAATTGCTCCATCCACGCTAAATAACTGGCCTCAACAGGGTCTTGGTTCGACAACCAACGAATTTCATCTTTGCGTACAAAAGGGTTAAGTTGAAACTCTTCAGCGCGCCCCACCCCCGCGGCCTGGAAGACCTCATCTTCAAAAGACGCAATCCGCAGAAACATGGCCTCGGTGATGCTAGGCGGCAGTGCAAGCGGCAAAACTGCGTAGCCAGTCTCGACCAAAGCATCCGCTATTTGATCAAAGATCAGCTCCGCATCTGGGGCTGATACTAATAATTCCGCCGTCACGCACTGCTCCCACAAAAAAGCGCCTTTGTAGCGCCAAATGCGCCACCTTGTCATCTATTAATTGCTAGCGCAGCCTTTTTATTTTGCTGCTCTGCGCGATACCCTGTGACCTGGAAATCCCTTAGTAAACTAAGCAGTGTAAAAATGGCTTGTAAGCCTATGACATTCCAAACAAAATAAAGCCATTAGCCATAACATACGCCACTGCCATGTCTGCACAAACCGATTACGTTAAATGGTTCCGCAACTCTGCGCCCTACATTAATGCCCATCGCGGTAAAACCTTTGTATTGATGTTTGGCGGCGAAGCCGTGGCACACCCTAATTTTGCCAATATTGTGCATGACATCGCCTTGCTCAATAGCCTGGGGGTGCGTCTAATTCTGGTACACGGCGCCCGTCCGCAAATTGAGCAGCGGGTCATGGACGCGGGCATAGAGAGCCGTTACCACAATGATTTGCGGGTCACCGACGATATTGAGCTGCGCTGTGTCACCGATGCCGCGGGTTCACTGCGCGCCCATATTGAAGCCCTGCTGTCGATGGGCGTGGCTAACTCACCCATGCACGGCGCAGCCATTCGGGTGTGTTCCGGTAATTACGTCACCGCGCGGCCGATTGGCGTGGTCGATGGCGTCGATTTCCGGCACACCGGCATGGTGCGCAAAATTGATGCCTCGGCGCTCCAGCAGCAATTAAATAATCAACATATTGTGATCCTGTCACCGATAGGCTATTCCCCTACCGGCGAGGTCTTTAATCTCACGGCTGAAGATGTGGCTGTGCATACGGCCGCCACCCTCAAGGCCGACAAGCTAATTTTATTCACCTGTGATGAGGGCTTGCTCAACAGCGATGGCCAGCTAATTCGCCAGTGTGAATACCGCGATGTCGACAGTGAACTGATTAAGCAGCCGCTACTAAAACAAGACAGTATTGTGCAGGCGGTGGTCGAAGCCGGAGATATCGGCATCAATCGCTGCCATATGGTGTCTTTCCAGCAAGACGGTGCACTACTGCAAGAATTATTCACCCGCGACGGCGCCGGCACACTGATTACTCAGGAGCATTACGAGCAATTTATGACCGCTGATATCGACGATGTCGGTGGCTTGCTTGCCATTATTGAGCCGCTGGAAGCCAAAGGCGTCTTATTAAAACGCTCACGCGAACTTCTCGAAAACGAAATAAACCATTTCAAAATTTTGGTTCGCGACGGCATGGTCGTCGCGTGTGCTGCGCTGTACCCGTATCCGGAACAGCGCAGCGGCGAGATTGCCTGTGTCGCCACCCACCCAGATTATCGCGGCGCCGATCGCGCCGAGCGTCTGCTTGAATTACTGGAAAAAGAAGCTCGCCAGCAGGGCCTAGACTCGGTGTTTGTGCTCACGACACAGACCGCACACTGGTTCCAAGAACAGGGCTATGTGGAGTGTAAAATTGACGACCTGCCCCCGGCTAAAAAGCAGCTGTACAATTTTCAGCGTAACTCCAAGGCCTTCCTAAAGGCGCTCAATTAAGATGCGGGTGCCCAGAGTCTATGTCGACCAGCCACTCACTGGTGGCGAGCTGAGCCTAGATGAGCGCGCTGCCCACTATGTCGGTCAAGTCTTGCGGATGCGCGCGGGACGGGAGCTAATACTCTTTAATGGTGACGGCAATGCTTATGCGGCGACCATTATTGAAGCCGCTAAAAAACACGTTTTATGTCAGCTCGACACCGCGCCTCAAGCAGCCATCGCCGCCTCACCGCTCAAAATTGAATTGGGCATTGCCCTATCCAAAGGCGACCGTTTTGATTTGGTCATTCAAAAAGCCACAGAACTGGGGGTGAGCAGTATCACACCGCTGTTTACCGAGCGTGTTGACGTCAAACTCAGTGGCGAACGACTAGAGAAAAAACAGCGGCACTGGCAGCAAATTATGATCAGCGCCTGCGAGCAGTGCGGTCGCAATGATTTAGTCGCCATCAAGCCAGCCCAAGCGCTCGCGCAATGGCGCAGCGGTTTAACTGCAGAGTTAAAACTGGTGTTGTGCCCCGCTGTTGCTGGCGCCATTGCCGGTGACACCGCCAAAAGCATAGCGCTCTTGGTTGGCCCTGAAGGTGGTCTGAGTGATAGCGAAATCGATCACTGCTTAGCGCAAGGCTTCGCCGCGCTGCAGCTTGGGCCTAGAGTGCTACGCACTGAAACTGCCCCCATTGCGGCAATCAGTATTCTGCAATACCGCTGGGGCGATATGGCTTAATCGGGTGTCGCTAGGGCGGCAATTATTTGCTGCTCCATATAATCCCAGTCAGGTATCGTCAAAGACTGTTCCACCAAGCGCACCACACTGTGAATCAAAGCTTGCGGCGGAGTTTCCAGCGGCTCTAAATCGGCACTAATCAAGCGCTGAATAGAGGGCATGCCACTGAGCGCCACCGCAAAAAACGGTAACTTAGCACGATTGCTAATGCCATAAAGCACCGCGATATGACGAATTTTCAAGTCTTTTGGCAGCACGCCATCGCGCAGCCCCTCAAAGCTAAATACTGGTATATCTTGCTCTCGCCACGCCACAGTGCCGAGTATAAACGGCGAGGCAATAGCCGAGTTCAAGCCCCCCGCTATCGTGACCTCGGCCACAGTGGCATTAGGGACTAACAGCGCGCCATCCATCAAGGGCAAAACAATATTCGCCAGTACCGTAGACGTCGACTCTAGGGTATTCATACCGCCACCACTGTGGACGTCACGTCATCAATTGCCTTTAATAACTGGATTTCTTGATAAGGCTTGCCGAGGAAATTATGCACTCCCAAGCCAAACGCACGCTGTCGATGCTTTTGCCCAGTTCGCGAGCTAATCATAATAATCGGGATATGCTTAAGACGGGGATTACTGCGCACCCGATTTGCTACTTCAAAGCCGTCCATACGGGGCATTTCAATATCCAACAGAATAACATCCGGTAAACGCTCACTGTCTTGCAGCTGATTCATCGCGTCTAGGCCATCTCTGGCGAGGGCAACTTCCATTTGCTGGCGAGCCAATAGCCGTGAGGTAACCTTGCGCACGGTCACTGAGTCATCAACCACCATCACCAATCGATTATTGCTCTGCTCAACTTGCGCTACCGACTCGGTATTATCCGTTAGTAACTGCCTAGCGGTATCGGCACGGATACTGGCCAACATATCGAGTATTACAACCACGCTGCCGTCGCCCAGCACCGTCGCCCCAGACAAACCCGGCACCGCAGCAAATTGCGGCCCCAAGGTTTTTACTACCACCTCACGAGAACCCAATAGAGAGTCGACCTGTACCGCCGTCGCAGGCTCGGCATTGCGAATGAGCAGCACTGGCCGAGGTTCGGTCTGTCCTTCCAAGTTAGGCACTTTGGACGCTCCCAGTAAATTGCCGAGGTAGCGTAATTTATAGTCCTGACCCGCGTATTCAAAATCCGGCCCGTTATCCTGGTAGTAAACATCTAGTTCATAGGGGCTGACCCGCACGATCCCTTCGATATTATTGAGGGGCACCGCAAAGATTTCGCCACCGACACTGACCATCAGGGCCCGGTTAACCGAGACGGTAAAGGGCAGGCGAATTTCAAACCGCGAGCCTTGGCCACGACTGGTTTGAATGTCTATCGCGCCGCCCAACTGTTTAATTTCGCTGCGCACCACGTCCATGCCCACACCGCGACCAGAAATCTGCGTGACGTTGCTGGCGGTAGTGAAGCCCGCGTGAAAGATATACTCCAACAACTGCCGCTCAGTGAGTTCGGCATCCGTGCTCACCAAGCCCAAGGCTTCAGCTTTAGTGCGCACCGCGGCCAAATCGATACCCGCACCGTCATCGTTAATGACTATAACTACGTCGCCACCTTGACGGTCGAAACGCATAGTAATTTCACCCTCGGCGTTTTTACCCGCCGCGACTCGTTCAGCAGGGGATTCTATGCCGTGGTCAACCGCGTTGCGAAGCATATGTTCAAGGGCCGGAATAATGCGCTCAAGCACCCGGCGGTCCATCTCGCCTTCGGCGTTATACACTTTAAAATCAATAGGCTTATCAAGTTCACTGGCGACCTGACGCACGCCACGCCGCAGGCGCGGCACCATGCGCGCAAAGTGAACCATCTGCGAGCGCATCAGGCCCTCTTGTAACTCGGTATTGACCCGAGACTGCTGTACCAACAGGGTTTCCATATCTCGGCTTTTTTCAACCAAGGTGCCCCGCAAGTCGGTGAGATCCGATGCCGACTCAAGCAAGGAGCGCGATAACTGCTGAAGCTGGGAGTAGCGGTCAAATTCTAGGGGGTCAAAGCCATCGGCGCCTTCGCTCTCAACCTGCTCCTGACGAAAGACAATCTGCGCTTCGGTTTCAATGTCCAAACGTCGCACTTGCTCTTGCAAACGCTCGACGGTGATTTCCATTTCCTCAAGAGAGTAATGGATCTCACTCACCTGTTCTTCAACTCGGCCACGGGCAATCGAGGTTTCCCCAGCAAGATTAATCAAACGCTCCAGCAAAATCGAAGGCACTTTAATCATTTCTTGCGGAGCACGGCCGCCGCTATTGGCCAATCCACTCGCCGAGTCACTCTCTACCGGCGGAACTTGGCGACCAGTGACATTACCGGGTAATAGCTCGGCTACTTGGCCCAGCACATCGTCATCGCTGACAAGCGCAGGCAGCTCATTTTCTACGGTATTCTGCGCAGCCGCATCGGCCGCGCCAATACGGCCAAGCTCTTTAACGAGCTGATCTTGAAAACCCTGTAGGGTGTTGAAAAACGCATCGCTGCCGCTGGCAGATTTTGTCACTGCCGTCGTTATCGCTGTTTCAAAATCATGGCTGAGATCGCCAAGTTTCTTTATGCCTGATAAGCGTGCGCCACCTTTTAAGGTGTGCAGATAGCGCTGAATATCGTCAAGCTGACGCTGGTCTTCGCGGTTTTCCGAAAACTGCTGAATGGCTTCGTCCATGCCCTCAATCAGGTCATGGGCTTCTTCCATAAATATTTCGATTATTTCTGGATCGACATCACTCTCGAAATCCGACGCAGGCTCCGATACTGATGCAGCTTGCGGCGCAACTGACACCGACACGTCCTCGAGAGTCTCCTCTCCAGACGCATTCGGTTCCACAACGGACAGTTTGGCACCGGCCTCAAAGTTGCGTATTTGGTCAATAAGGCCGGAATTTTCTAGCACGGTCTGCTCACCGGCCAATTGATTCAGGTATTCCATTAATTGATCGAGTGCAGCGTCCAACAGCGCAATAAAGTTCTGCGCAATTGGGTCTTGCGCATGACTAAGCAAGACCTGCACTGCTTGTGCAAGTTCAGCAATCGCTTCGCTATTAATCTCTTCCGCACGCTGAGCAAAAACCCCCATCACTGGCGCATAATCAATTAATTTTGCCGCTCGCAATTCTGCCGGCTCACTCAATAAATCACTTAGGGCTTGAATGCTGTCGCTATTACTTGCCAAAAACGCGTTTAGCGCACCTGGTGCCAACTCGCCACTATTGTCTCGATCTGCTGAGAACTCAGCTTCATGAATCAGCTGCACAGCCAAACTATTAATACGGCGGACTAATTCATCGGCGGTGTTTAAGTCCGCGACCGGCGTAGAAGCCATCTCAGCAATCGTCGCCCGCACTTCGCGAATAACATCAGACATCAACGCAATTAAGCGCTGTTCAGCGGCAACGCGCATTGAACGCAGTTCTTTTACCAGGCCCTCAAGCGGCGTGATGATGGCCGCTATCGGCCCAACCTCGGCCATTTTTGAAGAGCCCTTGAGGGTGTGTAAAGCGCGCTGCACATCGTCCGTCAGCCGCACCGGATAACTGTCGACACTCTCAATATAGGCTTCTAGAACGCGGAGATGGTTATCGGCTTCGCCGATGAAAACAGCAATCAAACCCTCGTCATCACCGCTCGCGCCAGCGCCGACAGCACGTGGTAACTGGCTATCGGTGAGCGCCTTGGCCAAGCTCATCAAACCATTCACAACCGTACTAGAAATCTCACGCCCTGCCGCCAAGGCCGTGGTCATCTCTGGCAGTAAATCAATGATCTGATCAATTAACACCAGTCGCGCTTGGTCCATATTCAGACGACCATCGACGACTTTATTCAACATCGCTTCCACTGACCAAGCCAATTCCCCGAGCTGCTCAGCCCCCACCATACGGCCACTGCCTTTGAGGGTGTGAAAAGCTCGGCGCACTGTAACCAAGTGCTCAGTAGAACCAAGCTCGGCGTGCCACTGAGGCAAGGTTTCAGTTAGTAGCTCAAGAACTTCTTCAGCTTCTTCTAAAAACACCTCAAGAATATCTGGGTCGAGTTCAAGAGTGGTGCCAGCTTCTTGGGCCTTGGCTGCAGAATGCCTGCCAATAACATCAGGGCTGCCACCTGAGCGTTGACTAGGCCAGTTCAACACGTTTGCTGATAAGGCAGTATCTGCGCCCGCAACCGGGTAACCTAAGCGCGCCACCCCGAGCTGAGCACCTGTCAACAAGCCCTGATCAGCGTACTGCCGCCCCTTGGCACTGCGCTCTAAATAATAATCGACCGCCGTTAGCGAATCGGCCAGTGCATCCAACATTTGCCACTGGGGCACGGTCTGCCCAGCAATGATTTCATTGGCGATGTAATCCGCACAGCTTTCAAGTATCGCGGCTGAATCAGTGTAATCCGCCGCAGTTAGCTCGTTTGCCAAGTCCTTGAGCTGGCCGGGAACACTGACTAAATGACTGCTTTGCCACTGCTCAGCGACATAGACAATAATTGCTTCCTGAGCATCAAATAATACCGCCCTACTTTTCTTGGCTACCGCAGCATGGGCGTCATCGGTAACCGACGGCGCCACATTGGGTTCAGAAGGCTCCGCCTCAGGTTTCTCGGTTAGGCGCTCGGCAAGCCGGCGCAGAGAATTCGCCAGACTTTGACTCCCCCCGGCACTCAAGCCCTGTTCTAAGCCATCTGCAATTGCCCTTAGGGAGTAAAGTGGTTCGATCATGCCCACAACAGCCAAGGTATCGCTAAGCTGCTTGCAGCGTTGGCTAATTTCTACGTGGTTAGCATCGCCTGAGAGCAGCTCGGCAATACTGCGCAACTCCCGTTCAACCACGCTTCGTGTCTCAATGGTAAAGGCAAGTGACACTGCCCCAGTAGTCTCTTGCTCATCAAAGACACCCTGCAAATTGTGTCTTGCGAATACCTCGGCAATATACGGCGTCTCGGCATTGCTACTGGCCACATAAAAGAGAATATCTTTAAATAAAGAGCGACCTATTTTGCGATCACTGGCCGACGCACCCAGCTGAGCAAAGGCCGAAAGTTCAATTTCGAGGCGTGCCATTAAATCCCGAATAGCAAAGTGACGCGCTATCGACTTATTGGCCAAGCCTTCAATTAATGCGAGCGCCGCTAACCAAAGAAATTTTTGTTCCTTGCCCGCACACAGCTTTGCCGCTCGACCACACACTTTACCGAGGTAAACGAGGTTTTGTTGATCGTCGCCGCCACGGATGTAGGCTGCCATGGCAATTTGGTACATTTTCAGCAGTTTGCCAGCCAACTCTAAAAAAGTTGCTTCAGGCAACTGTTGATGCCGTTCGCCATCGTCAGCCGCCAGTGCCAAGCGCGGGTTAAATAACACTGATGACGATAAGAGCGGGTTACCAGTGGCCGCGCGTAAGTCGTTAAAAATAATAATTAAGGATGCCGGTAGCTCGCGCTGAGAATCACTTAAACGCTGCAAATAGGTGGGTAAATCACGGGCGCTGTTCAACACAGCTTGAACGATATCGGTTTGTGAGCGAGGCATGCTGCCATCTTGCAAAGACAGCAGTGCCCCCTCCATTTCTTCCAATAACAAGGCCGGGCCGCTGAATTCAATCATCCGCAAGCTGCCCTGCACTTGGTGCAGTATTGCCGTCGCACGCTCCAGAGCCGCTTCATTTCCGGTGAGCAGCACGTCCTTGAGCAACAGTACACACTGGCCTAGGGATTCCGCTATTTCTCCGGAAACCCATTCCAGCGCGATATAATCTCGGCGATCCGTCATGTCATTAAACTCTGATATTCAGTGCCCGCCTGGCTGGGCGCTAAGCCTGCTGCTCTGGCAAGGTAAAACCGGCAACTGAGCTACGTAAGTCGTTAGTCATCTCAGCCAGCGCACCAATTGAACGAGCCGTTTCCGTTGAACCCGCCGAGGTCTGCGAGGTAATTTCTTGAATAACCCGCATGGTCGAGGAAATTTGTCCGGCTGACGTTGCCTGATCGGCAGCAGCGCTGGAGATATTTTCAATTAGCTCTGCCAGTTCCTGAGATACCGCTTCGATTTCGGTCAGGGCTGTACCCGCATCTTGAGCCAAGCGCGCGCCGCGAACCACTTCCGAGGTCGTTTGCTCCATTGAAATAACTGCTTCACTGGTATCCGACTGAATGGTTTTAACCAGTGCTTCAATCTGCTTTGTTGCGCCAGATGAGCGCTCAGCGAGGCGCTGAACCTCGTCGGCAACCACCGCAAAGCCGCGTCCGGCGTCACCAGCCATCGAGGCCTGAATCGCGGCGTTCAGTGCCAAAATATTGGTTTGATCGGCAATGTCGTTAATCAAGGAAACAATATCACCAATCTCCTGAGTCGATTCACCAAGCCGCTTGATTCGCTTCGAGGTTTCTTGAATCTGCTCACGAATATTATCCATGCCTTTAATGGTGTTCTGTACCACTTCTGCACCCGTGTTGGCGATGGCTACCGAGCGCTGCGCCACCGCGGCAGATTCCCGCGCATTGGAAGAGACTCGGTCAATGGTAAGCGCCATTTCGGTGATCGCGGCGGAAGCACCAGCAATTTCCTTGGCCTGGCTTTCAGACGCCTGAGCCAGGTTCAAGGCCGTAGACTGGGAATTCTGCGCGGCCGAAGAAACCTGTACCGCAGTTTCGTTGATCTGCGATACCAATACCCGCAATTGGTCGATGGTGTAGTTAATCGAGTCGGCGATGGCACCGGTAAAGTCTTCGGTTACCGTGGCGGAGGTTGTCAAATCGCCGTCGGCGAGATCGGCGAGCTCATCTAACAAGCGCAAAATCGCCGTTTGATTGCGTTCATTCGCGTCGGCTGTTTCACGCAAGCGTAAATTAGTGCTGCGCATTGACTGCCAAGCCAAAAGGCTCAAGGCAACAAGAATTAAACCGACAAACATCATTGCCGTCGCAACTGACCAAGACCGCTGTTCATCAAGCGTGGCAATCTCGGCAGATAACTTACTGGTGACCAAGGTGATTTGTGGCACGTTCGCTGCTATCAACGCAGCCGCTTCCGACGATTTTAAGAGCTCAGGCGAGACCTGAAAGATCTCTTCCATCGAGCCACTGATCATTTGGAAGGAGGTCGACATTTCGGTGAGTATTAACCGCGCATCTTTATTACTGACTTTATCAACGCCAATCGCACTATTGCCGCCGAGCATGCCTCGCAGTACCGTGGCAAACTCACTGGCATCAATCGTAAATTGCTCTGCGGCTAAGGTCGCGGCATCGGTGCCGCCAATCATTTTGTCAACATTACGCGCAATACGCTCTGCCAACCAAGACTGGCGCTGGGCAATGGCAACTTGTTGCGCTGACACGCCGGTCTTTAGAAAAATTTCAACGAGTTTATTGTTGCCCACTTGCAGCTGAGGAATCAGCCTATTGAGGTTTTCGGCGACCTCGTAGAGAAAAACAATCCGCTCGCGGTTGTTGACGATGGTTTCCGTTGCGCTATTCACTTGCGCCCACAGGCGATTGAGTTCATCGACATTACTGCCTAACAGTGCAGCAGGAGATGGCAGGCTTTTACTGCCCGACACCAATTGGCTGCGCGCTGTTTCAAAATTTCGCTGCGCCCGCGCCAAAGAGTCAAACTGACTCTGATCGCCCAATGCCGCTTCGCGGGCATTATTGGCCAACTGCTGAGCATAAAGCCGCATTTCGCTGGTGAGCTCTAAATAACGCTGATCATGATCGGCGTCTCGTAGGATGATATACGTGTTGAAGCCCGCGCCAACAAAACCTACCAGCATAAATAAGACGAGAACACTGACTGCACGGCTGGTTCGTAGTCGCGCCATCGCTCCTTGATTACCTGCTTTCATTTACCCCAACTCCCAGCATTTAAAATAGATGTGTTAATAGCTGCCTTATTTAAGCGGCAACCGTATAAAAGTCTGTGTCATTAATTAATTGGCTTGGTCTGAACAGTGCCCAGAAACGATCTGCGTGCTCATACGCACCTTGAGCGTATTTCGCCAGCCGCGCGCTGGCATGAACCGAATCAAGACGGTATTGATCTACAGGAAAATGCTGCATGCCAAAGACATTATCAACGATCAAACCAAGATAGGTATCGCCTTTCTCAATAACCAAAACGCGACGCTGACGCTGTTCGGTGGCTTTGGACTCACCAAGAAAAACAGTTAAATCGATAAGCGGCAACAATCGGCCGCGAACATTGGCGACGCCCCTCACCCAAGGCTTTACCCCGGGTAAGCGAGTACTCGCGGGCTCAGTAAGCACTTCGGCGATATCATCCATGGCCGCCACGCAGTAATGCTCTCCCAATAAAAAGCCAACGCCACTCCAGCTCGCCGCCGCGCGATCTCGGCCACTGGGTAAACCACCTATTCCTAATTGGCAGCGACGGGAGAGTTCTACTAAATAATCAAACGACGAGGTGTCAGACATACTTCCGTTCACCGTAGTTAATTGCGCATTTAATTAAGTACGGCATCAATCGCCTTCAACAAGCCTTTACTGTCCACCGGTTTTGTCAGGTAGCCCTTGGCACCTTGGCGCTGGCCCCATAGCCGATCTGTTTCCTGATCTTTGGTCGTGACAATAATAACGGGGATACCACTGGTCTCGGGATCGCGACTTAGCTGCCGAGTCGCCTGAAAGCCATTTAAACCGGGCATGACAATATCCATCAAGACCACATCTGGCATTTCTTGTTTAGCAAGCGCAATCCCTTTCTCGCCGCTTTCAGCCGTCAATACCTCGTAACCACTCTTATTGAGAATTTGCGATATTTTAAAAATTTCAGTCGGCGAATCGTCGACTATTAAAACCCGTGGCATATTGCTTCCCTCGCTAGCACCGCGCGAATACGGCACATAACACGGCCAAAAGCAGTGGCGTATAGCCCAGCTCCAGCAGTGAGTCTAACAATTATTGCGCTTGCGCAATCTGTACGTGGGTCTGAATTGCCTCGAGCAACTCGCCCTTACTAAATGGCTTTGTAAGGTATTGATCTGAACCAACAATACGGCCTTTCGCTTTATCGAACAAGCCGTCCTTACTCGACAACATAATGACCGGCGTCGACTTGAATTCAGTATTATTTTTTATCAAGGCGCAGGTTTGATAGCCGTCTAAACGCGGCATCATAATATCAACAAAAATGATATCAGGTTTAGTATCAGCTATTTTTGCCAGAGCATCAAAACCATCAACCGCAGTAACAACTGTACAACCTTCTTTAGCGAGCAAGGTTTCAGTGGTTCTACGGATAGTCTTGCTGTCATCAATAATCATAACCTTTAAACTAGAAAAATTGACTTCCATAGGTAATGCGAACCTTTTGCAGGTTTCAATTTATGCACTAACATTTCCTTATTCGAGCGCACACTCATTTGATTTTTACACGGAATCCGCTCCAACACCATCATCGCAAAGTAGATCACTAATGCAAAATTGCCTGAACTTGCGATAATGCGCTATTTTAGCGGTATTCTGTGAGGGCTAATTATTAGCTCAGCAGGCCCGTATAAGAAACCCCTTTCCGCGAAGTTTTCGACATAGGTATCAAAATGACAATTAGTTTGGGTGTTGTAATGGATCCCATTGATCATATTACGTACAAAAAGGATTCTACACTCGCCATGTTGTGGGCTGCCGCTGAACGCAATTGGCAAATACATTACATGACCATTGCCGACTTATACGTCAGTGGTGGCCAGGCCCGTGCCACCAGCCGTCCACTCCAGGTATTTAAAGACCCCCAGCATTTCTACGAGCTAGGCGACAGCAAAGATATCAGCCTCGGCGAACTCGACGTTATTCTGATGCGCAAAGACCCGCCGTTTGACAATGAATTTCTCTACGCTACCCATATCCTAGAGCTGGCCGAAACGCAGGGTGCCTGGGTGGTCAATAAGCCCCAGAGCCTCCGCGACTGCAACGAAAAACTATTTGCCCTGCAGTTTCCACAGCTCGGGCCTGTCCACTTGGTTAGCCGGGATCAAAAACGCCTGCGCGCCTTTCATGCCGAGCATGGCGACGTGATCATGAAACCCTTAGACGGCATGGGTGGCAGTTCTATTTTCCGGCTCCGCGCTGACGACGCCAATGTCGGGGTGATCCTGGAAACCCTCACCAATCACGGCCAAACCACCATTATGGCCCAAGTCTATGTGCCGGAAATTAAAGATGGTGACAAACGTATTTTGTTAATTGATGGTGAGCCCATACCCTATTGCCTTGCCCGCGTCCCCGCCAAGGGTGAAACCCGTGGTAATTTGGCCGCTGGCGGTACCGGCCGCGCCCAAGCCCTCAGCGACAGCGACCGTCGCATTGCGGCTGAAGTCGGCCCCATTGCCAAGGCAAAAGGCCTACTCTTTGTTGGCTTGGACGTTATTGGCGAATATCTCACCGAAATCAATGTCACCAGCCCCACCTGTATCCGGGAAATAGACGATCAATTCGGCACCGATATCGCAGGCCAGCTTATGGATTGCATCGCCGCCAAATTAGCTGTGTCGGCCCCAACGCATGGGTAATGAGCTTGTATTTATTGAGGATCAGCCGCCACCAGAGCGGCTTGGTTTTATCATTATCGTCGCCACTGCCATGCATTTGGCCGTTATCTTGGGCTTAAACTTCGCCCCAGCAGATGCCCGTATAAAACTACCCAGTCTGGAGATCACCTTAGCGCAATACCGCAGCAAAGACGCACCTGCCGAGGCCGATTATCTTGCCCAATACGATCAAATCGGCAGTGGTAGCCTCGACCAAAAAGCCGAACTCCGCAGTATGTCCGACAGCGCTTTTCACGACGCCACCGCCAGCGAAAGTGCGCTTAAACTTGCCAAAAATACCCCTCAGCACGCACCGTCGCCGGAGCTGACGAGTACCGCGAAGAACACCCGTAGCAGCACCGAGCGCAATACCCGCATGGTTCTGCAACAGCAGCAATGGCAGGGCAGTGACGACAGCACTGAGTTAAGCGACAATATTGCGTCTTTGGAGGCTCAACTCGACAAGCTTAATCAGTCTTATGCACGGATGCCGAGGCCAAAATTCATTACGTCAGTAGCCACCAAAGGCTCGCCGGACGCCCTCTACCTCAATCGCTGGGAACAGCGAATAGAAGGCATTGGCAACGCCAATTATCCAGAGGAAGCACGGCGCAAAGGCATAGAGGGCGAATTGCGCTTGTTACTGATGCTGATGCCCGACGGCCGAATCGACGAAGTGCGTATTCTCAGTAGCTCGGGCAGTGCGGTACTCGACCAAGCGGCCCATCGTATTGTCCGGAAAGCCGCGCCCTATGAGGCCATTCCCGCCGAGGTTTTAGATGGAAAAAATCGCCTCGGTATCGTTCGCACCTGGCGTTTTGAGCGCCAAGGGCTAAAGGCCAGCCTGAACTAAGGGCTTTATTCTTGTGTTTACCACAACTTAATCCATACTCAGTAACATGAACCAAAGTGCCTTCCCGTCATTCAAAAACCACTTCCTTATCGCCCTTCCCGGCTTGAGGGATGGCATCTTTACCCACAGTATTACCTATCTTTGTGAACACGATGATCAAGGCGCCATGGGCATTGTCATTAATCACCCTCTCGGTATGGAGGTAGACGAAATACTCGAACAACTTGAAATTGACGGTCAGATTTTTGACCATCGCGAACCCGTATTCGCCGGTGGTCCGGTGCACACTGATCGCGGATTTGTCCTTCACCGCCGCGACCATCAGCACTGGCAGGCCAGTATTGAAGTTACTGACACCGTCGCGCTGACGACCTCACTGGATATTCTTGAGGCCATTGCGCTTAACCGTGGCCCCAGCCAATGCCTAATCGCGCTTGGCTACGCCGGCTGGGACGCTGGCCAGCTAGAAGAGGAAATTCAAAACAATACCTGGCTGACCCTACCTGCCAGTGAAGAAGTGCTATTTAATGTGCCCTCAGATCAGAAAGTAGACGCGGCGCTGGCGGCGCTGGGAATTACCTTCAGCCAACTTGGCTCGGACAGCGGTCACGCCTAGCGGGTGTTCTCACCACTGAAATATGACCAGAACGCCACCCTTCTTAGGAACAGCGACCCATGACAGCAAAACCCCAAACCCTTATCGGCTTTGATTTTGGCCTGCGCTGGATCGGCTGTGCGGTGGGTCAAACCCTAACGGGCACCGCCTCACCACAGGGCGCCGTCACCGCCAAAGACGGGATTCCCCGCTGGGAAGATATCGACAACTTATTTGCAACCTGGCAACCCAATGCCATTGTGGTTGGCCTGCCACTGAATATGGATGGCAGTAAATCAGAGATGTCTCACCGCGCCCGCAAATTTGGCAACCGCCTTCACGGCCGCTTTGGTCTGCCAGTGCACTTTGCCGATGAACGCCTATCTAGCTTCGAAGCCAAAGGCGATATTATTGCCGACAGCGGCTCCCGCGACTTCAAAGGACAAGGCGTCGACAGCCGCAGCGCAGTGATTATTTTAGAAAGCTGGATGCGGGGCTAGCGCCGCCTAACATTATTGCCCGAGCTCGGACGATTGTCGTTCTCGTCTTCCTGCATGCTTAAACCACCGGCTAGCGACTTCATTTTTTCTGGGTCATTGTCCGCTCCAAGCTTAATCAACAAGCGTAAATCATTGGCCGAATCGGCGTGGGCAATTGCATCCTGATAGGTGATTTCGCCAGCCAGATACAGGTCATAGAGGGCTTGATCAAAGGTTTGCATGCCCTGCTCGGTGGAAGTGCGCATTAAGTCCTTAATGCCCGTCACATCGCCTTTACGAATCAAGTCGGAGGCCAGCGGTGTATTCAGTAACACTTCAACACAAGCCCGTCGCCCCTGACCATCACGGGTAGGGACCAACTGCTGGGCGATCATTGCTTTGAGGTTTAGCGACAAATCCATCCACAACTGCGGATGCCTGTCCGCGGGGAAAAAATGGATAATCCGGTCTAATGCCTGGTTGGCATTATTGGCATGCAGAGTACACAAACAGAGGTGCCCGGTTTCAGCAAAGGTAATCGCTTGCTCCATGGCCTCTCGGGTTCGAACCTCGCCGATCATGATGACATCGGGCGCTTGGCGCAGCATGTTTTTCAAGGCAACTTCAAAAGACTCGGTATCAATACCCACTTCGCGCTGAGTTACAATACAGCCGTGATGCTGGTGCACAAACTCAATAGGGTCTTCTACCGTAATGATATGTCCACGCGAGTTCTCGTTACGGTGACCAATCATTGACGCCAGTGACGTCGACTTACCGGTGCCGGTAGCACCAACAAAAACAATCAGCCCGCGCTTGGTCATTGCCAGTTCTTTAACAATCTCTGGCAAGCCCAACTCATCGCTAGTCGGTATCTTGGTCTCGATACGCCGCAGCACCATGCCCACCAAATTGCGCTGGTAGAATGCGCTAACCCGGAAGCGGCCAATGCCCCGAGAGCTAATGGCAAAATTACATTCTTTGTCCCGCACAAACTCCCGGCGCTGTTGATCGTTCATCACTCCCAGTACGACTTCTCGCGCTTGCTCGGGACTCAAAGCATTGCTGCTCATGGGAATCATTTGGCCATTAATTTTAATCGACGGCGCCACCCCCGCCGAAATGAATAAATCCGAGGCACCTTTATCCTGCATAATCTTTAGCAGTTTTTCTATTTCCACTTTGCCATCCCCAGGCTACGTCGTTTTATTCGCGCCATTAGAAGTTTTCCGGGAAACGCGCTTTCAAACGAGCCGCATCGCGGTTGATCTTGCGCTTAGCCAATAGCTCTTTCAAACACTGATCCATGGTCTGCATACCCAGCGCGGCGCCCGACTGAATTGCCGAGTACATCTGCGCCACTTTGTCTTCCCGAATCAGGTTACGAATTGCCGGGGTACCAATCATGATTTCATGAGCGGCTATTCGACCGCCCTCGGGCCGCTTCAACAAGGTTTGCGAAATAACCGCCTGTAAAGATTCCGACAGCATCGAACGCACCATGGATTTTTCATCCCCAGGGAAGACATCGACAACCCGGTCAATCGTCTTGGCTGCTGAGGTGGTGTGTAAGGTGCCAAACACCAAGTGACCTGTTTCTGCCGCAGTCAGGGCCAAACGAATGGTCTCTAAGTCACGCAATTCGCCCACCAGAATAATGTCAGGGTCTTCGCGCAGCGCCGAGCGTAAGGCCTCATTAAAGCCGTGGGTATCGCGGTGCACTTCACGTTGGTTAATCAGGCATTTTTTAGATTCATGCACAAATTCAATCGGGTCTTCAATGGTCAAAATATGGTCGAATTTATTGTCATTGATGTAATCGATCATTGCCGCCAAGGTGGTGGATTTACCCGAGCCCGTTGGCCCGGTGACCAAAACCAGCCCCCGCGGCAACATTGATATATCTTTAAACACCTGTCCCATGCCAAGGTCGTCCATAGACAAAACCTTAGACGGAATCGTCCGGAATACGCCACCGGCGCCACGATTGTGATTAAAGGCGTTTACCCGGAAACGGGCCACACCAGGCACATCAAAGGAAAAATCTGTTTCCAAAAATTCTTCAAAGTCCCGACGCTGCCGGTCGTTCATTATTTCGTAAATCAGGCTGTGAACTTCACGATGCTCAAGAGGCGGTAAATTGATACGACGGACATCGCCGTCTACCCGGATCATCGGCGGCAAACCCGCCGAAAGGTGCAAGTCAGATGCATTTTGTTTCGCACTGAAAGCCAATAATTCGGTAATATCCATGAAATTCCTCAAACACATCAAAACCGCACAGCACCGCCTGCGCAGGCAGCACCAGATTCAAAACCTTATAATGCGACGGCGCTGGCGTACAGCACAATGTTTTTATTTTGCCGTCCAAGGTCCTGAAAAGCGACGCTTAGACAGAGATCGGGCATAATCTCCCTATGACAACAGCCAATACCATAGTAAGTAATATAGCAGCGATTCAGGCTCGGATAGCGACCACCCATAATCTTTTCCACCCCAACACGCCGCAACCCACCTTGATGGCCGTCAGCAAAACCCGCAGCGCGGCCGAAATCCGGCTAGCGCTGGCGGCGGGAGCCCAGCATATCGGCGAAAATTATTTGCAGGAGGCCCTAGCCAAGCAAAGCGAACTTCAAGATCACGACATTTGCTGGCACTTCATCGGCCCCATCCAAAGCAATAAAACCCGCGATATTGCCGAACACTTCAGCTGGGTACATAGTGTCGACCGGGCAAAAATCATCTGCCGTCTTAACGACCAGCGCCCGCCACAGCTCACACCACTCAATATTTGCCTACAGGTCAATATTAATGACGAAGCCAGTAAAGCGGGCGCCGCCATTAATGAGATTTCGGCGCTGGCAGAACTGGCCCTAAACCAGCCCCGCCTGCGTTTACGCGGTTTAATGGCGATCCCCGCCAATACCCGCGATCCGGCGCAGCAACGCCGCAATTTTGCCGCGGTGCGCGAGCTGCTTCATACCCTGCGCCAGCGTTTCCCCGAGGCGCAACTGGACACCTTGTCGATGGGCATGTCTGGGGACATGGAATCGGCGATTGCCGAAGGCGCCACCATACTGCGCATTGGCAGCGATATTTTTGGCCCGCGAGCAGTGGTAAAGCCCGATTGAAGGCGCATTCACTGCCAGTATCAAAACAGGGCTGATATACTGCCGTCGGCAAATTCCCCGCGTCACCCTTAAGCGGTTGACAGCGTGCATCAGAAAACAAGGATCAACGTGGTGAGTACAATGCGTATTGGCTTTATCGGTGGCGGCAATATGGCCGCCAGTATCATTGGCGGCCTTGTGGCCAGCGGCTTTCCAGCCGAGCAAATCTGGGCCAGTGACCCAAATACCGAAAGCTTAGATAAACTCCGCGAGGTCGCTCCCGTGCACACCGGCAGCGACAATCACGCCTTAATTGCGGCGGTTGATATTGTCATTTTGGCAGTAAAGCCACAGATCATGAAAATCGTTGCCAGCGACATCGCCGCGAGTGTGAAGGAACAGCAACCGCTCATCATCACCATTGCCGCCGGTGTCACCAGCGGCAGTTTAAACGGCTGGTTAGGGGGCAATACCGCCATTGTGCGCTGCATGCCCAACACCCCAGCGCTCGTGCGCAGCGGTGCCACCGGTTTATTTGCCAACGCCAAGGTCAACGCCACCCAACGCGCACAAGCGGAGCAAATTCTGCAAGCGGTAGGACTGGCACTGTGGGTAGACAATGAAGCCCAATTAGACGCGGTTACCGCCCTGTCTGGCAGCGGGCCGGCGTATTTCTTTTTAGTGATGGAAGCCATGCAAGCCAAAGGCATGGCAATGGGGCTTAGCCCCGAGGTTGCCAAGCAGCTCACCTTGCAAACCGCGCTAGGCGCCGCGCAAATGGCCATAAGCAGCGATGTCGACGCGGCTGAATTACGCCGCCGAGTAACCTCACCCAAAGGCACAACTGAGCGTGCTATTAAGCTGCTGCAAGACGGCGGCTTGGAGGGTTTATTCAGCCAAGCCTTAGAAGGCGCTCGCCTTCGCGCCGAAGAACTCGCCCTTGAACTGGATGGAGAATAGTTTTAATGAGTGCTGTTAACGAAATTACGACACTGCTACTCAATACCGTGGTCAGCCTCGGTATTGCCTTGTTTTTAGTACGCATGATTTTACAGCTGGTGAAAGCAGACTATTACAACCCAATTTCGCAGTTTGTGGTGAAAGTCAGCAACCCCTTGGTGCTGCCGCTGCGGAAAATCATTCCCAGTGTCGGTAAAGTCGACACCGCCTCTTTACTGTTAGCCCTGCTGGTGCAAGCGGTTGGTATTGCCATTCTGTTTCAGATTTACGGCGGCCGCCTGCCCAATATAGGCCAATTACTTATTTGGTCGGTACTCGGCATTTGCAGCGCCCTGCTCAACCTCTATTTCTTCGCCATTATCGGCAATATCATTATGAGTTGGGTTGCCCAAGGCGGCAGCAACCCCGCAGCACGCCTGCTCTTTCAAATCACCGAGCCGGTCATGGCGCCGTTTCGCAAACTCGTGCCACCAATGGGCGGTCTCGATTTATCGCCGATATTTGTGTTTTTAATTATCAATGTGCTTGAGGTGCTACTGCGCCATATGGCGGCCAGCGCCGGCTTGCACCCGGCACTGGTCATGGGTCTATAAAACAGCAACACGGTGGTCAGCGCGCAGTACTACCAATGGCAGGATGACGATTTAATTTTATTCTGCCATATTCAGCCCAAAGCCAGCGCCAATGAATTCGCAGGTCAGCACGGTGATCGGCTCAAAATCAGAATTACCGCAGCGGCAACAGACGGTAAAGCCAATGCAAGTTTGATCGCATTTGTTGCCGCCGCCTTTGGCGTAAGCAAGCAGCGTGTAAGCCTCCGCGCGGGCAGTCAAAGCCGTCAAAAAACGCTGAAAATTCAGGCGCCGACGAGTATTCCCGAAGCCCTAGCCGACAACGTAAAATAAACGGCGCAATCCAGTACCAAGCCCAAGCACTATAAGGAAAATGGTCTAGATGACACAGGAACAAAATGGCAGCGTCGGCATTGTGGTGCCGCAAACCCTGCATTTCGATACGCCCCTGACCTTGGCTTGTGGGCGCGCGCTGCCCGAACACGATATTATTTACGAGACCTACGGCCAGCTAAACGCCGACAAATCCAATGGCGTACTGATCTGCCACGCCCTCAGCGGTCATCACCACGCGGCGGGCATTCATCATCCCGACGATCGCAAACCGGGGTGGTGGGACAGCTGTATTGGCCCCGGTAAACCCATCGACACCAATGTGTTCTTTGTTCTGAGCATTAATAATATTGGCGGCTGCAATGGCTCTACTGGCCCCACGGCCATCAATCCAGAGACCGGCAAACCCTGGGGGCCAGACTTTCCACCGCTGCGCTGTCGCGACTGGGTAGAGAGCCAGTACCTGATGATGCAGCACTTTGGCATCACTCAGTGGGCGGCGATAATCGGTGGCAGCCTCGGCGGCATGCAGGCAATGCGTTGGGCGCTAGAACACCCCGACGCCCTGCGCCACTGCATTGTCATTGCATCGGCCATGAAGTTGTCAGCCCAAAATATCGCCTTTAACGAAATTGCCCGACGCGCGATTACCTCGGATCCCAATTTCTTTGAGGGCCGCTATCTAGAACACAACACCCTGCCTCGTCAGGGCTTGGCACTGGCGCGCATGGTTGGCCATATCACCTATTTATCTGAAGATGGCATGAAGCAGAAGTTTGGCCGGGAATTAAAAACCGGCAATCTGACGCTCGGCTCTGGCTCAGACAGCGATGTCGAATTTGAGGTAGAGAGTTATCTGCGTTATCAGGGCGAGGCCTTTTCCGGCAGCTTTGACGCCAATACCTATCTGCTGATGACCAAGGCCTTGGACTACTACGACTTGGCCCGGGAATATAACGACGATCCCGCCGAAGCCTTTAGTCACGCCACGTGTTCTTTTATGGTGATTTCCTTCACCACCGACTGGCGTTTTGCCCCGGCCCGCTCGCGGGAAATAGTCGACGCGCTCGTCGCTGCCAATAAACCCGTGAGCTATGCCCAAATCGAAGCCGACCACGGCCACGATGCGTTTTTAATCCCGATCCCGCGGTATATGGATGTTTTCCACGCGTATATGAAACGCCTTAAACAGGAGCTCGGCCATGCGCTTTGACCTTACCCTGATTCAGCCGTGGATTAATGAAGGCAGCCGCGTACTCGACCTTGGCTGCGGCGACGGTACGCTGCTAGCAACCCTCGCCAAACAGAAGAACGTGTCCGGCATCGGTCTTGAAATCGACCCCGACAACATCACTCAGTCTCTGGCTCAAGGTGTGAATGTCATTGAACACGATCTCAACGTTGGACTCGGCAATTTCCGCGACAACAGTTTTGACATGGTGGTGATGACCCTCGCCCTGCAAACCCTGCGCTACCCGCATTTGGTCATCGACGAAATGCTCCGTGTCGGCCGTGAATGTATTGTCACCTTCCCGAACTTTGGCCACTGGCGCAGCCGCTGGTATTTAAGCCAGCGCGGCAAAATGCCGGTATCAAAATTCTTACCCTATACTTGGTACGACACCCCCAATATTCACTTTTGTACCGTAAAAGATTTTGAAGCACTGTGTGCCGACAAGCAGATCCGCGTGCTAAATAGCGCAGTGATCGGCGCCGACAATAATCAAAGTCCACTCGCCGACCGCTTCCCGAACTTGCTTGGCGTTACCGCGGTCTATCACATTAGTAAATGAACCGTCCAATAGAGTATTCACTATGAGTTTTGCATATCGCTTTTTCTCCGCCGTCAGCCTTGGCTTGCTACTGTGCTTTAGTGCAGCGAGCCAAGCCCAAGAAACCCCACCGGTGACGGAAACCAGCAAGCAGTTTGGCAATGACACTGTCCATTTCAGCGTATTGAACACCAGTTTCCTCACGCCCCAGGTCGCGCGCAGCTATGGCATTGTGCGCGGTAAAAACAAATTCCTGATCAACGTGTCGGTGCGCCGCCAGAGTGGTCCCGACAATATTGCCCTGCGCGCCAACATCAGTGGCACCCAGTCGGATCTGATCCACCGAACCCCATTGGATTTTCGTGAAGTCATTGAGCAGGACGCCGTCTACTATATTGCCGAGTTCGCCATTAGCAATGACGAGCGCCGGGATTTCCGTCTCCAAGTCAATGTCGACGACAAGCCCAGCTACGACATTCAATTCATTAAAATGCTATACCTAGACAAATAGGCGGAGTAACAAAGTGACAGCCAAGCACATCGTCGTTCTCGCCAGCGGCAACCGGGGCAAACTCCAAGAACTGAATGACCTTCTTAGCGGACTTGGTATTGAACTGCGCAGCCAAGCCGACTACAAGGTGGAAGAGGCGGAGGAAACCGGCCTCAGTTTTATCGAAAATGCCATTTTAAAAGCCCGCAATGCTGCCCGCCAAAGTGGCTGCGCTGCGCTGGCCGACGACTCGGGCCTGTGTGTCGACGCCCTCGACGGTGCACCGGGAATCTACTCCGCCCGCTACGCCGGAACTAACGCTGACGACGCTAGCAATAATGCCAAGCTTTTGCTCGCGCTCACTGGCAACACCCAACGTCGCGCTCACTTCCACTGCGCGCTGGCCTTTGTCCGCCACGCCGACGACCCCGCCCCTATCGTCTGCGAAGGTCAGTGGCGGGGCACTATTCTTGAACAGCCAAGCGGCGACAATGGCTTTGGCTACGACCCACTGTTTTTTATTGCCGAACTCGCTAAAAGTTCGGCTGAACTCAATAAGGCCGAAAAAAACCAAATCAGTCACCGCGCGCTGGCGCTGCAGCAATTATTGCCTCGCCTGCATGCCGAATACCTGACCAAAGGCTAATGGCGAGTTTGTGCTTAACGGTGGCTGACACCGCGCTTAGCCTAAATATCAACGACAGCGACGATCTTCTAAAGCAATGCCTCACCGCAGCATTACCGGTTGCCCGCAGCTGCCGCAACGGCAATTGCGGCCGCTGTGACTGCCAGCTTGAATCCGGCACGGTAGTCCTGCGCAATGGCAAGGTCATCACCGCGCCCGCAACAATCGCACTGTGTATCAGCCACGCCCGCAGTGATCTGCGCATTGCAAAAATGCCGCTAAACAGCATTGCCCAGCACTGGCGCTGTGAGGGTTTGAACCTCCGCCAATTACAGTTACCCGCCGGGCGACAAAGCCCGCCCCAGCGCGGTGATATGGTCGCGCTACTACTGCCTAATAGCGTATTGATTAATAGCGTGGTGGCGGTTGCTGGCAGAATCATCACCCTACAAGACCCTTGCCCAGACATTGAACAGCACAAAGACAAGCGGCGTAGTATTGGCTTGCTCAACATAGACCGTGAACACCATGGCGACTTCGCCTTATGGCGCCATGGCAATAGCAATGACCACACTAGGCTGCTCTGGTGCGGCATTAATCAGGCGACCGGCCTCGCCGCACAGGCCGCCTACCGCCATGCCAGCCATCGCGACGGTTACCAATTGCGCAAGCTAAATTCATAGTAAGCCTTTAATTTTTATAGCTAATTGCACTTTTCAACACTATTCTGGTCTGAAACTTTCTGATCAGGTATAAAAATATCTCAAGTAGCGCTCAGCGCTACAATCTGATGCACCAATGATAAACCTGGAGACAAACTGGTATGTTCAAATGGATTCTTCGCGGCGTTATCGCCCTGCTGGCCGTTACCGTTATTGGCGTGGTGTTCGCGCTGGAACCCATCGCCAAATTTATGATTGAGCACGAGGGCAGCAAGCAAGTTGGCGCGCGGGTCGATGTCGACAGCGTCGATATTAAGCTCTACCCCACCCATGTCGCTCTCAATGGCCTCACCGTCGCCAACCCCCAAGAGCCCATGCGCAATTTACTGCAAAGCGCCAAGGTATCTGCCGACGTCGACACCAAGGCCTTGCTAAAAATGCAGTTTATTGCCGACCAAGTTGTGCTGTCTGGCCTGCAAATGTACACCGAGCGCAGCACACCCGGCACCTTAGACGGCAAGCTGCCGCCAGCAAAACCTGAAAGCGAAAGCGGTTTGCCCGGCATTACGATGCCTGACCCCAGCGCGCTACTCGCCGAAGAGCAGGCCACCATTCAAGCTGAGGTCGACGCGATTCAAAACGGCTTTAGCACTATCCAAAATCGCTGGGAAACCAAAACCACCGAGCTGCCCGAACAGGCCCAAATAGAAGCCTACCAAACACGCTGGAATGAGCTTAAAACGAAAAACATGATCGAGCGCATCGCAGGCGCCAAGCAATTGCGCGACGACATTAAAAGCGATCTCAAACAATTTAAAACCTTAAATGAAGACCTCAAAACTGATTCTGCCGAAGTGAAGAGTCTGACGCTGCGGGCCGCCAATCTGCCCGCCGATCAGTCTAAGCGCATGCTCTCCAAATACGGATTAGACCAAGGCAGCGAAGGCATGCTGCGCTTCCTGCTTGGCGACGAAGTAAATACCTTTGTACAGCGCGGCCTAAGCCTCTACCAAGAAACCATGGGCAATATGGCGGCAAAAGAAACCGCTCCCGCCGAAGCACCAACGGAATTGCCAGTGAAACTGCTCATCCGCCAAATCCTCATCGACGGCTACCAAGTCATTGGCGGTGAAAAACTGGCTTACTCAGGTGAAATCAACGACGTCACCGACCAGCAAGACTACTGGAACAAACCCATCACCATGGCCCTGCGTGGCGGCATGGAACAGAAATCCCAACTCGTGATTGACGGTATATTTGACCAGCGCAACAACACCTTAAAAAGCGTTTTCAATATGGCATTAAAGGAGCTGGCGCTGTCTGGTGTTTCACTGTCCCAAAGCCCAGAGCTGCCCCTGCAATTGGAAAAAGGCATTGCCAATATTAGCGCTAACTTCGGCATAGACGGCGACACGCTCAAAGGCTCCGCCAAAGGCCTGGTTAACCAAGCAAAACTCCTGGTTGCCAACGCCGCCGCCGACAATAAAACCGCCAACCTACTGGCCGCCGCACTTGAAGACGTCAGCCGCTTGGTCATGGACTTGAGCGTCAACGGCACCGTGAATGAGCCCGCGATCAAACTAAAATCTAACCTCGACAGTATTTTAGGCGGCGTGCTTGGCGCTGAAATCAAAGCCAAGCTCAGCGAAGTCGAAGACGAGCTAAAGACCAAACTCAGCAGCGACTACGGCCCGCAAATGGCCAAGCTGAAAGACAAGCAAAACATGCTTGGCGAGTATCAAGAATTACTCGGTAATCGCGAAGCGGCCTTGCAGGCGTTGATGAAGGAAATGATTTAAGGCCTATCAATATAATAAAGGGCGCCCGTCACCGGACCCGCGCCCTTTTTGACTACCGATACCGCAGGTCTTAAATAGATTGCTGTGCCGTATAACGCAGACGATTAGCCCACTTCAGATAACTCATCTCGGTTTCCTGTCGAAGTAACCGAGCCAAAGTACGACTGCTGACGCGCTGGCGAACGATTCGTAAAATCCCAATTGCGGAATTCAAATTAGCTAGCGCGGCACCACAAAACAGTCATTCGCGCTAACAACTCTTTTATTGATCTACCTTGGCAATAGCAGCCAAACCTTCTCTAAGGCAGGGCACTTGCCTTTCAACCCACCGGCCACAGCGTCGCTACTGAGTAATTTCACGTGATACGCCGCTTGATAATGGCTTGCCAATTCAGCATCGCTAATTGAAAACGGTGGCCCTGCCTGCGCGGTTTGGTCGTAGTCATAATTAATTAATAACTGAGGCGCGGTGTGCGTTATTGCTTTTAGCAGCGTGGTGTAGGCCGCTCGCAGAGTATCTGGCAAGGCAACTAAGGCTGCGCGGTCGTAGATGGCGTCTACCGGACCAAGTAATTCTGAATTTAGCGCAAAAATATCGCCAACAAAGATATCCAAATGGTGGGCCTGATAACGCTGCACTCCACCAAGCTCAGATCGCGTTGGCGTAAGACCCAGCTCAGAAAATAATTCTTCGGCGGCGATGGTGCTTAGCTCGGCACCCGCCACGCGATAGCCCTGGTTCAGCAGCCAGCCAATATCCAGCGTTTTTCCGCACAGTGGTAAAAACACCCTCGCATTATTCGCGAGGCCCAGCTGATCAAAATAGCTTAGCAATAAGGGATTAGGCGTCGCCGCGTGAAATGCAATGTCGTTGCTCTCCCATTTTTTATGCCAAAATTTCTCGTCCATATTCTCCCCCCTGCTTCCTTAATGTCACTAATATTCAGATTACGATGCACGTAATTTTTGCAGCGCAGCAACACGATAAATTCGGTAGCCGAGAGCCAGTATTAAACACATCCCTGCCGGTAAACCGAGGGCGAAAAACTGCCACTGGCTGAACAAATAAGCGCCGAGTGCGCCGCCGAGAATAAAACCAAAAATAATTAAGATAAAAAGTAGTGCCTTGCGCCGATCGAAGCCGGCGCCTCGCAATTTCGCGCCTAACATTAAGCCTAAGTCGGTAAAAATTCCCGTGACGTGAGTCGTTCGCACCACGGCACCGCTATAGGTTGAAACTAACGCATTTTGCAAGCCACACGCGGCAGACGCAGTGTAATGACCCAGCAATGAACCGTTATTAAGAAAATAAATTGAGAGCAGTAGCAAGCTCCCCTCTAGCACCAACAAGGAGTCGTAATGCCGACCTAATTTTAGGGCGCCGCTAGACAGAAAAAGCCCAGAAATAGCAGCGCCACAAAGAAAGCTGAGCAAGACCCCTAGCAAGTGCATGGCATTGTTAAACGTGCCACTGGCTAAACCAGTGCCCAGCAATGTTGCCGTTCCAGAAAGATGGGAAATTGACTGGTGCTGAAACCCCATAAGGCCGACGGCATTCACATTTCCAGCCACAAACGCCAGAACAAAAGCCCCGTACTCCACCCACCGAGGTAGTTTGGAAATCATTAGCACATCTCACAACAATACTGCGTGACCCAATGTAAAGCGCCGCGCAAACTCTATTTCTAACATACTAATGCGACTCACACTATGCGTCTGTCGCCAGCGTCAAATTCGGCGAGTCGATTTAAGCAACGTTTAAAAAAACTTGCTGGGAGGGCCGCGCTTCAAGCAATTTAAAATAGAAGTTACGACGCTCGGCGGGGTAATTGACGTAGCCGCCTTCGCAGCTGATGACCGCCGTAATCATTGTTTCTATGTCAGACATCAGCTTACTCCCTGTAAACAAATACCATAGATGTGCTGGCGTTACTCCTTTACCACCTTACTCAATTTCTTTAAAAATACGGTGACTTCTCTTTCGGTTTGTTTATCGCCTTTTTCCTGAGCGCTAACTAAACCCTGTTGCCAGGCCGCTTTTGCTTTCTCGGGTTCGCCAATATGCTGCAGGGCTTTACCGAGCAACTTCCACGCCGCGGAATAGCTCGAGTCGATGCTGACGCACTGCTGGAAATGTTCAATGGCTTGTTCCGCATTGCCATCATCAAGATACGCCTTGCCGAGCCCAAAGCGCAATATTGCACTGTCATTGCCTTTGGCCAACATTTTTTCTAGTGCGGCGATATTCACTGCGCGCGTTTACTCCTTTAATTTGCTTAACGAGGGCTGCGGCAAACTCGGCAGCGACTGTCCTTGCAGCTGCAGGGCTTCTTGCGTAAAACGCTCTGCCGCAGCAGGCTCATCTAAATTAACCATGAGTCGCCCCAACTCAAAACACACTTCGCTATTAGGGCTGAGCTGATACGCTTGCTCAAAATACTCTCTGGCCTTACCCCACAGCTCATTGCGCAGCGATAAACGTCCAAGCGTCAATAACAAGACTGCATCATCGCCGTGTTCTTTACGCCACGACTCCGCCGCACTGAGTTGGCGCGCCACATCGCTACCGGCAATCAGACCATATAATTTTACTAAGTCACTGTGCCAGCTGAGCTTTATAGACTGGCGAAGTAATTTTTCAGCGCTGGCAGAATCCCCCGCTGCAACGAGCACGCGACAATAGCTTAGCAGCAGACCGTTATCACGATGCCAATTGCGCGGCACGTGCTTCCACCACTGCTGTAATGCCGCCGTATCACCCTGCTGCGCGGTGTTCTCCAGCTGCCCCATTAAGGCTTCACGCTCTAACTCTGCCAAGCGTTCCTCGCTAATACCGCCGTGCTTGCGCAAATCCGGAATTAAGGCCAAGAGCGAGTTCCAGTCGCGCAGGCCGATATACACTTTTTTCAGCAGCGTCAGCACCGAGGGATGGCGTTCGGCGTTGCGGCGGGCCCGCGTTAAGGTCGCAAGCGCCTCTTCAAGACGACCATTTTCCACCTGCATTTCAGCCTGCGTTAAGGCCACCGCAATACTTGCCTTATTGCTGGTTTGCTCTGCCAACCCCAAATAATGACGACTGCCTGGCGCATCGCCAAGGGCATGGCTGGCCCGAGCGGCAAGCAAGTAATTGATGAGAGGCGTTTCGGTGTCTTTGGCCGAATCGGTGAGTAATTTGCGCGCTTTGGCCCAATTGCCCTCGATGAAAGCAATCATACCCAAGGTGGTATGACTGCGCCCCCGCACCGCGCGCCGCACAGTCCAAAAGGAACCAATGCTGTCTGAGACTTTGGCGCCGCGCCGCAAACTCATAAAAATCAGTATCACCAATATCAGGAATACCGTTAACACCGCCACGCCAACCCAAATGGTCATTTCGACGGTGGTTTGGCCATACGCGATCAGAATATAGCCCGAATCCTGTTGTATCGCCGCCGCCAAACCCGCAGATAGGGCAAGGGCCAGCAGCACCGCAATGAAAATTTTCATTTACGCGCCTCTTGCTGCCAACGGTGACTCTTTAAATACACTTTTAAGCTACGCAGTGAACCAGAGATATCAGCCATCTCTGGGCTGACGGGCATCGCTCGCACCGTGCTAATTTGCTTTAGTAAGCCATCGCGGTGGTCGTCGAGCTGATAATACTCTTGCAGCCATGCCGCGGCCTTATCCAGCGCCCTCTGATATAAAAGCGGCCGATTTGCCAGCAGCGCCAACTGGGCCTGCTCAAACATTAAGCGCAAGCTAGCCCGCAACGCCGCTTCCTGCTCTGGAGCCAACTGGGCTTTAAAGTTTTGGTCGTGGTGACGAATGCGAATATAGCTGCGCAACTTGGCCCAGGCATTATCTAAGCCACTTTGAAGCCGCTGCTGCCATTCTTCAGATGTCTCTTCTACTTCTTCGGCGCTGTAACTTGGCGCCTGATATAACTTCAGCTTTCCGGCTTCGGTGGCTAGGCCCTGCAGGGTCAAATACACTCCCTCAATGTCGACATCTGCACTGTTTTGCAAGGCGCTAATTTCTTTAGCTAGCTCAGCGCGCACGGGATGCAAGGCGGCGTCGTCAAGCTCCCGCAATATGGAGTCGGCATTACTCAGTAATTGCGCCGCCGCCCGAGGGTCGTGACTCAATTGCGCACGCTGATTCGCCAGGCGGAGTAAATACTCCACTTCGGCAAGCAACCAATCTTGGCGGTCGACGGTGGTCAGCGACTGCATTTTGGTTTCCAACTCCTGACTGCGGCGACTAAGCGCGCTCAATTGACTGCTATTGTCTAGCCGCAATTGTGCCAAGGCTTCGCGCTGTGCGGCGAAGCTCGCCACTAGTTCAGTCTGAGAGGCGCTTAAGGTTTGCAGCTCGGCTTTTAAGTCGCTGGTTACCGAGGCCTCGGTTTTCGCCAACAGATATTCCTGCTGGTATTGCCACGCCGCTAGCGCCAAAGCTAGTATCGCAATCAGCAAGGCGAGCAAGGCAATGACCACACCAGAGCGTTTAGGTTTGGCTGCCTTATCTTTTGGCGAGTTTGATTTAGGGGGTGCTGGCGGCGGGGCCGATTTGGCATCTTGGCTCTTGCTCACCGAAGATTCAGGTGGCACTGGCACCGCTGAGGCCGATTCGGAATTTACGTCTTTTTTATCTTCCGGTTTGTCACCGCTCATTATTTTCTCTCTGCTCAAATTCACTGATTAATAGCATGTTCACGGTCAATTTATTTGTTCACAAAGCCCCTTAAAGCGGCCAAGGTTGCTGCAGTACCGGCATTTTCGGCTTGTATTACTTGGGTAAAACCCAGCGCTACAGCCAAACTCGCTACCCGTTCGCCGGGCACTAACACCCTGTAGCTCAATGCCGCGTCTTGCAACAAGGAATGAAAATAGTGCAAGGTCTCGCCACTGTTTACGCAAACAATATTAATGTCCTGCCTGCGCAGTAACGTATGGAATTGCTCGCGATCTAGCGCCGGACTAAGACGCTGATAACATTCAGCATAGTCTACCTGGGCGCCTCGTGCCGCAAGCTGCTCTGCCAAATACTCACGGCCACCAAGGCCTCTGACTATAAGTACTTTCTGGCCTTGTAGACGCTGTAAGACTGGGTTAGCCAACAGGCTTTCACTGTTCATCGCGACGTTATCAACTGTGTCAACGTCGATCTGCCGCGCAGCTAAGGCCGCCGCAGTAGCTGCACCTATGGCGTGAACCTTCACGCCAACGGGCCACTGGGGCCAAAACTGCTCGATTGCCTCTATTCCGTAGCTCACCGCGTTCACGCTGATAAAGATTAGATGTTGATAGCAATCTAAGTTCATAAACAACTGTCGGCTGCGCTGCAACTCCGCCTCGTGGTGCGGCACTGTGAGCGGCGCGATATTAAGCAAGGGCTGGGTTAAGACCTTGGCTCCGGCCGCCGTTAGCGCGGCGACCAATTCAGCGCTGCGCTCTACCGGACGCGTTACTAAAACCCGTAATCCGGCAAGATCAGGCTGGCTTGCTGTTGCCATACACCGCCTGCAAAATAGCGCCCGCGCCTTGAGCCAGCAAGTCTTCGGCAACGGCCACGCCGAGCGCTTCGGCTTGGCTACGTGGTCCCCGCGCCTCTGCGGTAAGAATTTTTCCGCCACTGGGCTCACCTACCAAGGCCCGCAACCAAAGTTGGTCGGGGTTGCTTGGGTCGGCGATGGCATAGCCCGCAATCGGCACTTGGCAGCCGCCTTCTAGGCGACGATTCATGGCTCTTTCTGCCATAACTTGCGTTGCACTAACACTGTTGTGCAAGGGCTTTAATAGCGCGTTCACGCGATCGTCAGCAATACGGGTTTCGACACCCACTGCGCCCTGGCCGCAGGCTGGCAAGCTGGTTTCAACCGACATATACGAGGCAATTCGGGCCTCTAATTTCAGCCTAATTAAACCGGCCGACGCCAAAACGATGGCATCGAACTCGCCTTCGTCAAGCTTGCGCAAGCGCGTTTGCACATTACCGCGCAAACTAGAAATCTGTAAATCTGGGCGCTGGGCTCGCAGTTGGCACTCCCGGCGCAAACTCGACGTCCCTACCCGGGCACCCTGAGGCAAAGCTTCAACCGCGCTAAAATGGTTGCTGACAAAGGCATCCCGTGGGTCTTCGCGCTCGCAAATAATGGCCAAGCCCAAACCTGCGGGGAACTCCATTGGCACATCTTTCATAGAATGCACGGCAATGTCGGCGCGACCTTCGAGCAAAGCTTGCTCAAGCTCCTTCACAAACAGCGCTTTACCACCAATTTTTGAGAGTGGCGAATCCAGCAACTGGTCGCCACGGGTGGTCATTCCTAATAATTCAACCTGTAAACCGGGATGAGCGGCCTGTAGTTCGGCTTTAATGAATTCCGCCTGCCATAAGGCCAGCAAACTCTCGCGGGTGGCGATGCGGATAATATTATCGGACATAAGTCATTCCGTAAGACAAAGTAGATCACCATGATACGCCAGCGACGGCGCCGACAAAACCATTAAGGCCGCCAGACGCGGCGGCAACGGCAATAATAGAAACCTAGGATTTTTTATTTAGGCGCGCTCGCAGCGCAGGCAAATGGCGACGACTAATCTGCGGGCCTTCCGCCATGCCGTGTAAACGCACTCGGTAGGCGGCAACGCCGACTCGCTCAATACCCTGTAAATACGCCAGCGAGACCAAGGCATTGCGGTGCACGCGCACAAACTGCTCACTAAATTCGTCTTCGAGCTCCTTGAGGCTTTCATCTAGCAACGACTCCCCTTCAGGGTGAACCGCACTGACGTATTTATTGTCCGCATAAAAATAGCGCACGGCAGATACCGGCAACAGGCTCATACCTTGAGCGCTATTAACACAAAGTTGCTGACGCGGGCCGCGATCATGATCCTCGGCAGTCATTGTTGCCAAGGCCGATAGCTGCGCTTGATTTAAGCGTGACAAACGAGAAAATACGGCGGCGAGCTTGTCGCGCTGTATCGGTTTAAGTAAATAACCCAAGGCATGTGTTTCAAAGGCCGCCACCGCGTACTCGTCGTAGGCGGTACAAAACACCACAGCGGGGGCGGGCTCATATTCACCGAGCCGCTTGGCCAACTCAATACCGCTCATGCCGGGCATCGAGATATCGAGCAACAGCACATCTGGACGACAGCGCTCAAATTCACTGAGTGCTTGCTCGGCATTTGCGGCTTCACCAACCACCACAATATCGTCTAATTCAGCCAATAAGCGCGCGGCACGCTGGCGTGCCAAGGGCTCGTCATCAACCAGCAGTACTCTCACCGCGCCATCGCCCTGCGCTCATAAGCTAAAGGAAATGACGCGTGGGCCCGATACTGGCTGCCGTCTCGACTGGCGCCAAATTTTGCGCGGTCGCCAAACAGGGTTTGCAAACGCAGCCGTATATTTTCATTCGCCATGCCATTGCCCGCAGGCGCATCCGCATTGGTGGGCAATGGATTGCTAATATCAATTTCCACCATTTCGCCTTTTAAACTCGCGCGCACTACTACTGTGCCACCGGCAGGTAACTGCTGCACGCCATGCAAAATGGCGTTCTCTAGCAACGGTTGCAAGAGCAGTGAGGGCACCAGTACTTTGTCGCCAAGCTCCGCTTGCTGCCAATCTACTTTTAGCCGGTCACCCAATCTGGCATTTTCAATGCGCAGATAGCGCTCACACAAATCGCGTTCTTCGACCCAGGGCACCATGCTCATGCCGCCCTGTAAATTCGCCCTAAACAATGCCGCTAAATCTTCGACAGCCTGTTCGGCCTTCACCGGCTCAGTACTAATCAAACTACTAATGCTATTAAGAGTATTGAACAGAAAATGCGGGCGAATCCGCGAGTGCAGGGCGTCAAGACGGGCATGTAAAATGCTTTGTTCGCGCAATCGAAATTGCAGGCTGAGGTAGGCGTAACGCATACCCACGCCAAGCAATAGGCTCGCCACCGCCAGCGTGTCGGCAATCTGCCAAAAATTGATATTCCAAGCTTCGCCTTGCATCACGCCACTGGCCAACCACTGCGCGGCCACCGTCACAATCACAACCCAGCAAAGACCAATGACAAAACTGATGCCCGCCGTATATGCCGTGCTCGTGCGCTGAAACAGCGGTTTGCACCAGGTCAAAATCGTCGCCGCACCCAGCAAACACCAAATAATGTACATGCCAGACATGCCCAGCAGATACCAGTCAAAATGCTGCAAACCCGATTTGAGAATGGTCAAAGAAAGAGACAATAGCACTGCTAACAATACAATCAGCAATAGCGCTTGGGGGCTAAGAAGGTCGCCAATAAAAGAAATTCGGCTAATTCGGTAATCCAGTGGTTTATCCGCTTCGCGTCGTTGCACAGTGCCTGCCTATGTCAAAAATTAAGCTTAGTAAGCTCTGAGCATAGCAGGCAAAACGCGGAGCGCATATTCAAAAAAGAGTGCGGATACAATCAGTTAATTGGGTAGTCAGTCCAGCCATCGGTCCACATCACATTCGCCCCTGGTCGAAACGCGCCGCGATAGTTTGCCGCTTCGTCCCAGAATTCACCTTGAGGAATTGCCTGTGCATGGTTTCTGGCTGGCGAGCTGGCCGCAAGACGGTAGTCGTGGTCGGTCTCGGTGCGCAAGCGCTGAACAAATTGTGGGCTATTGCCCAGTTCGGCAGCCTTCGCAAAATACGCGGCCTCATCAAAGCCACCGTCGTCATCCTGATCGCCAGCCTCAGCGGCAAAGTAACTGCGGCCACCTTGGCCAATATCGGCAATAAACAAACCGCCAAAGCTCAGCAGTCCCTGCTCGATGCGTGCCACCGTGCTGCGGTCTTTAATATCAATGGCCTCGCCTGAAAAGCCGTCGATCACCATATTGTAAAAATGCCCGCCCGTGCCACGGCGCAAGGTCATGGCGCGCTGATGGCGCTCGCTGCTCTGCATACTCTGCAAGGTGACATTGTAAAACGTGGGCTGGGACACCGGCCCAGCCTCGTGATTAATTTCATCGTTATCTGCCTCAAAGGCGTTATCGCCCACGCTGGGGTATTGCTGCACCTGCAAAAACTGCACGCGGCCCGTCCAGCCCATATCCCAGTCTAGGGAGTCGTCGGCAGCACCGGTAATCAAAATATGACGAAAATCGACGTTGCCACCAAAGATCTCGATGCCGTCGTCTAAGGCGCGGTGCACCTGCACATTGCGAACAATGGTTTTGCTCCCACAGCCGCCCAAGGTCAGACCATTTAATTCGTTATTGGCGTAAACCTCGTAACCGGCAAACTCAATACGGGCATATTCCAGCACGCCACAATTGTCACTGGCGTCGACGCCGCCAAACATGCCCCGCGTGTCGCCAGCATCGAGACCTTCAATTTGCGCGTCAGCGGTATTGACCGGCGCATTGCCCAGCATCACTAGACCGCCCCAGTCACCCGCGCGACGCTTGCCCGCTGGCACAGCGCTCGTGAACACAATTGGTTGAGCAGCCGTGCCCCGCGCCTGAATGCTACCGTCGCGCGTCACTAATAAAGCACTGCCAGCGCGGCCTTGCACCAGCGTACCCGCTTCAATTACCAGCCGCGCACCGGCCTCAACATACACAATTCCTTCTAGCACCCAGGTTTTATCATTCGTCCAGAGCTGCTCCCCATGCAGAGAGCCACTCACTACTTTGCTGCCGCTATACACGCTTTTTAGATCGTCACTAAATAAAGCCGCACCGACTACGCCGCCAAGCAAAAGCACCCCCGCAATCAACAACCATTTGCGCAGCGGTTTTGCGGGCGCGCCAAGCTGCTTAAAGCCAATCGTTTCAGCAATATCTGGGTTCATGGCGGCTGCTCGACGATCGTGGCGCCCCTGCGTTAACGCGGTATTAATATTGATTCGGCGCAGCCCGAGACCCAGCTCACGAATTTCTGTATTGCTGCTTACGGCCGCCTGCTCAATTAACTCCTTGCGGTAGGCCGGATCGTTTAGCAAGGTATTAAAATGAATGTAACGCACGCCCTTATCGCCCTGCTTGTCATAGCTCAGCTTTAACTGCCAAAGCATTTCCACTAACTTGGCGCGGGGGGAGCTGACGTCGTTCATTGTTCTTCCTTGCGTAATGGCTCGATTTTACGGAAAAACAGTATGGCGACCAGATATGACAATTTTATTACTCACTGGAGCGCAGGCGGTCAGACGCAAAACTGCTATAATGGCGCCTTTTAGGCGTCTGTAGATCACCCGTTCACATCAACGGGAGCAAGTCCTACAGCCAAGCAATACAGGAACAACAGCGCAATGAGTGACAAAGATCCGAGCATCAAACCCTGGGGCGGCCGCTTTACCGAGGCAACTGACCAGTTCGTAGAGCGTTTTACGGCCTCTGTCAGCTTCGATCAGCGCCTTTACCACCACGACATCAACGGCTCGCTAGCCCACGCGGCCATGCTCGCCAAAGTCGGCGTACTCACCACCGACGAACTCAGCAAAATTCAAGAAGGCTTAGAAGAGATTCGCGCCGAAATCCTCAGCGGTCGCTTTGAGTGGTCGATCAGCCTTGAAGACGTGCACATGAATATTGAAGCGCGGCTCACCGACAAAATCGGCATCACCGGCAAAAAGCTGCACACTGGCCGCTCGCGCAACGACCAAGTTGCCACTGATATTCGCCTGTATTTGCGCGACGAATTAGCCTTAATCGTAACCGAGCTCAGCCGCCTGCAGCAGGGTTTAATTACCCTCGCCACCCGCGAAGCGCACACCATTATGCCGGGTTTCACTCACCTGCAAACTGCCCAGCCCGTTACCTTTGGCCACCACATGCTGGCGTGGAATGAAATGCTAGAGCGCGACTACAGCCGTTTTCAAGACTGCGCAGCGCGTCTCAACCAATGCCCGCTCGGCGCCGCGGCACTGGCCGGCACCACCTACCCCATCGACCGCCACTACAGCGCCGAGTTACTGGGCTTTGACCGCCCCACCGAAAACTCGCTAGATTCAGTAAGCGACCGCGACTTTGCTATTGAATTCGCTGCCGCCGCCAGCCTGCTGATGACCCATATGTCGCGCTTCAGCGAAGAACTGGTGCTGTGGACCTCGGCCCAGTTCAAGTTTATTGAACTGCCCGACCGCTTCTGCACCGGCTCATCCATCATGCCCCAGAAGAAAAACCCCGACGTGCCCGAACTCATTCGCGGCAAAGTCGGCAGAGTGAACGGTCATTTGGTCAGCTTGTTAACCCTAATGAAGTCACAGCCGCTGGCCTATAACAAAGACAACCAAGAAGACAAAGAACCCCTCTTCGACATTATCGATACCGTGAAAGACTGCCTAAAAGCTTACGCCGATATGGTACCTGCGATAACCGTCAACGCCGACATAACCCGCGAAGCGGCCATGCGCGGCTTCTCTACCGCCACCGACCTCGCCGACTACTTGGTGCGCAAGGGCCTGCCCTTCCGCGACGCACACGAAGTCGTTGGCAAATCAGTAGCTTACGGAATCGCCGAGAACAAAGACCTCTCAGAAATGAGCCTCGCTGAATTGCAGACCTTTAGCACCGACATTGAACAAGACGTGTTTGATGTTTTAACACTCGAAGGTTCAGTAAATGCCCGAGATCACATTGGCGGCACTGCACCTAAGCAAGTACTGGCTGCGGCTGAGCGTGCGCTAGCACGGCTTAATTTGCGCGGCTAATAGAGATAACCACCGAGGTACTGACATTAAACAGGTCTCTCGGTGGTTGCCTGTTCTAAACTCGTCGTAATACCCTGGCACCCATCGCGCTCGCCCAACAGTTACCGCGCTATATTAACGCGATGGTATCACTTCAATCTCGACCTCAATCAAACCAGAATACGTATTGCCTATCGCATCAAAAGCCGACTTTGAAAGATCAATAATACGGCCTTTCACAAAAGGCCCACGATCATTAATTCTGACCACCACGCTTTTACTATTACTGATATTGGTGACTTTTACATTGGACCCAAAGGGCAATGTTCTATGCGCAGCGGTGTTAAGCTCGTGCTTATACGGTTCACCACTCGCTGTTTTACGACTTTGATATTTATCAGCATAAAAAGACGCCACACCAGACTCCGTAAACCCAAGCCAATGACTACTGTCGCTTTGCTGAACCGTAGTACAGCCCACCGCAAGCATAATGAAACTGATAATTGTGATACGCGTCAATAAACCGACCATGTGCTAGCTACTCAATAATTTAATGATATCAACACTACTACCCGTGGCGGGTGATATAGACGACCGCGAGAATACGGCCAAAGAAAGCAATTTTAAGACAATAACATTCGCTATTTGTTAGACCACCCAGAGAAATAAGGGCACATCGGACGCAATGCTGAAACGAGAACTAATCCTGATTAAGCCCCAGCCCTCGCTGCATTTTTTTTACTCAAGCCTAAAGACACAATGCGGTGGGACTCAGCTAAATAGTATTTTAATTGCTCTTCTGAATTTTCAAACACCTCGCATTGCTGTATCCATTTCAGCCCCCGAGAGGCCAAGTACGGGGCGGGGCGGTATCCCGGTTCGTCTTTTAATATTTCATAATTATTGTCTGACGCTTTAAACGTAAAGCCCATTTGTCCCGATTTTTGCCAGCCACCAACAGCAAACACCTTTGCGCCAACTTTCCACACATGCGAACCACCCCACTGAAGGCTGTAGGTACTGGCTGGCAACCCGCGACAAAAATCATTAAAGTCGTCGTAGCTCATTACTTTTTACCCGCATTCGGCTCCGCTATATTGCCACAAATTAAATAGTTCGCGTGCAAAAGTTTTTTAGGTGCTTTCTGGGCTTACACCAGGAAACCACTCAATGTGCTGATCACCTTGACGACCAATGTATATAACACGCTTACCGCGTAAAAATGCAAAATATCCTAGTACGCCAGATTGCATAGCACGCTCTGAAAACTGTCGGTAAGACTGACTATTATTCTGACTATCTACAATAGCAGCCTTCAAACCACGTGCATCAAAGTCTGCCGACACAGCTGGCAAACTCTCGAATGGTAATGGCACAGAAACAGCACTACCTTCGCTACTGTAAAAAGAAGTTTGCAAAGCATTGAAATTAACGTAGTAATACTCTACACCTTGCCCAATAAGTGCTCCCACAAACTCTGGAAACGACACGTGGCCTGCATGACTAGCATGTGCGGCACTCGTAATAATATCTGCGTTCATTTATTTCTCCGTATAAAATGATGGGTATCTTCCATTGGACAAAACGCATAACGCTCGCATTTGAGGCAGCCCAGTGCGAAGCAGGCATTAGGCTATCCAGCCACGAAGTGGCTGTGGTTGATGGCTTTTTTATGTTTCATTGCTACTTATTAACTTTATTGATTTAAACCCAAAAAACACACCTATAACGCCTACAGCAAGTATTGATAACTCCTTTGTATTTTTATAAATATCACCACCGCCAGCGCTTATTAGCAAGAACAGTGCATAAACTATCAAACCAAGAGACGCTGCCACTATTACTGCGGATAAGTAATCTGTTCTATGTTCATGACCACACTTAGGGCATCTTGTGGTATTGCTTACTATTCCAAATGAAACAAGGTTTTCACGATCTGTATAGTCATATTTTTCTCCACAACCTTTACAATTATCCATAATTCACTCGGAAAAGATAACGCCTGCATTTTCGGCTTGAGTGAGCTGGCGGCTTATTTGCCGCGCAGCGCAAAGAAGGTGACACTATGCCCAAGCTCGGCAAGATGCACTTGTTAGGGCTGTGCTTGCTATAACATTGCCGCAGCATTATTTACTTTTCTTCCTAGAGCTATGGCTTTAAACCCGGCAGGGATATGGATAAATAGAGGAAAAATGGCCCAACAAAAGAAAAGCCCAGCAACAATAAATATTACCCCAGCACCCACTTTAGCATCATATTTTCCGAATACTCCCTTACTCAAATTCTTGTATGCATAGCCAATAAACTTTCCCGACTTAGGGTCAGTTTCACCGACTACGGTAACAAGGTCATTTCGTTTAACGACCCAAGGTTCAGAGACTGTTAATTCAATTACTTTTTTAATTCCCTGCAACTCTATTTGAACACTACGCTTTGTAATGGAGCGATATTGTTCCACTTTTCCTTCTAGCCTTTGTAGCAATTTCGTTTTCTCCATATTGTCCAAACGCTACCAACACCCAACCGAACGGCGGGGCTGCCTTTGCGCAAAAGATGCAGCGCTGTTTGGGTCGGCGCGCTTGGCCTTTTTAGGCATTATTACTGAAGTTTTATCATCACTCGAGAATTAGACTCGATAGCTTGTAAATCGACGTTATTCAAAATTACAGCTCTACTGCCTGCATCTAGTTTAAATGGTAAACCGTTACCTTTTGGCGCGGCAAAATCATGAGTTAGAACTTTCGCTTCAGTATAACTTGGTATCTTGTTGTCAGCCCAGGGCTGAATTGATGCCAAACTTGTTTTATTAGCTTGGGAAAGCAGCCCCAAACTGTCAGTTTGATTCACAATCTCTGGGCTTTGAAATAATTTTCGATAGTTTGCGGCGTTAGATTCTATGGACGTCAAATTTGAATTTACCTGACCGGCTGAGGATACATCTAGCACTTTTCCGTTTGATGTTAGAAGCGTTCTTGCCACAGCATTTGTTTTGCTTATTGCCAAGGCTAATACTTCTGGATTTGCTAAATCAACGGACGGCTCACTAACAGTTACCATTTGAATGGTAGGTACGTTTGTACAAATTTTGTCATTACTACCTGTTGCTATGCAATTTTGATTCATAACAACTCGTTTTTCCAATTTCCAAGATGGTCCAAAAGTAGACACGGCCCAATGCATTAAGTCGGCCTTCCATTCCGGTACATTTGAAGCCATCATGCCATAATAAAAATTCCTGTGAGTGTCATGAGCCGTTCTTTCTTTTGTGTGACAATAATGATCATGAATTACCGAAGCATTAATATATGCTCCTTCAAACGGGCCACCGATAATTGACCAGAAAAACTGAGGAATAGATGCGCCATCAACATGAGTACCGCTTGGCGTTAACCAAAGTAGACCATTTGGGTCTTCAAACCTAAAATCCTGTTCGATTTTAAATTGAGGCCTTGGCTCCGCATCAGCAATAAATGCTCCTTTTAATTGATCCAGAAACCTACCAAAATACTCATCAGCACTAACCGTGAGAGAAAATGTCGAAAGAGCAACAAAAAGAAAAATACTCTGCCATATTGATTTCATTTTTTCCTCCTAAATTTCTATGCCTAACGCCAAGTTAACTGGCAAAACGGAGCCCGCTTGCGGGCGCAGTGGTTTACAGCGAGGCGTACTATTTGCGAAGCAAATTCCCCGCTGTAAATTGTCCAGTTAAACGTATTGTTAGGGCGGCGACTACACATTGATTTTGAAACCCAGATCGACGTCACACGCGGCCTGACCGCCCCTTATGCCCCAATTTTCTGCCGTGATTTCACGAAGCAGTATTTTGACGTGATTTGGCGGAATGCCAAAATTTTGAAGATTGCTGACAATTGCTTGGTAAAGATTGCGCTTGGCCTCAAGCGACCTACCCGCAAAACAGTCAATACTAATGTGTGTATAGATTTCTGGCTTTTCACGACCCGGCGGGCACTCAAAACGATGTGGCTCATGCACAACAAAGCGAACATGGCGGTCATCTGCCTTAATTTTGAAACTGTCGCGAATGGCGGCGTGAACTGCCTCCATTATTCCTTGCTCAGTCTCTCGCGAATATTCCTGCCTTACTTCGATCAAAACACTAGGCATGTTTCCTCCATGGGTAGCCCTAACGCCTGTGTAATTTGCGCCCTGAAGCGCAGCGTAAGGGCGTTAAATTGACACACTTGTTAAGCGATTACACACTTCATTTTGTAACCACCAGTTATTTCGAAACCATTTTCTTTATAAAACTCGACTGTTCTTTCAAATTCGGGAACCGGCGGAGTACATAATTCGAGTCTTACCCATTTCTTGAGCTTGGAAAATTTAACTATTTCTCGGAGTAACTCTTTACCTACTGATTTTGACCGATACTCTGGCAAAACGTAAAACTCTTGAATAATGCCGAACGTGCCTTCTGCGTACAAAGAATTGCTTTCACACATAGCGCCAAATCCGATAATTTGACTGCCATCAAATGCAGCTAATATAGAATACTGCCCGTTGCCTAAGAACTCATCGCAGAGCTTCTCGGCCAAAGGAATATCGACATCAAAGTGTTTAATACCCGTTCTTTCGATAATCTCATTTGTGAGACAAACAGCTAGCCTAGCTATGTCTTTAGATTCACTTAAATGAACTTCCCTATATTCCACAGAACTCGGACCCCTTTGAGCGCTTAACGCTGAGCACAGCGGTTTGGTGAAGCTGGCGGATTTTTTGAGTGTTTTTCAAAAAAGGTGACAAGTTTGCCACGTCCATTGCAGCAATTTGTTATGTTGACTTTGATGCCAAAGTACCAGCGGCCATAAGATACAGACTACCAACAAATTTATTTCCCCATTTGCTTTTTATGGCCCTGTTCTTAAAAACTGACGCAGACAATGAGTATGCACCGTACACGGAAAACGATATAGCCATTGCACAGGCTGCTAAAATAAACGCCTGTGGTATGAACGGGTATACAGGGCTAATGAATAATGGATATGTTAATACGCTTGCCAATACAGCTTTAGGATTAGTTAAAGAGAATAGCATTGCAGTAACAAACATTTTTGGCTTAGACATTGCTTTCTCCTCTCCCTCTGTGACACCGCCATTTTTTCGGAATAGCTTATAAGCCAAGTAAATAAGGTAAGCCACACCTAGCCATTTGAGGATGAGCAAAGCTGACGCATACTTGCTAACTAACACACCTAACCCTGAGAAAACTAACGCTGCCTGAATTCCAGTCGAAGCCATAAAACCGAGAGAAACATAAATGGAGCCGATAAAACCATATTTAAGAGACTGACCCACTGCAAACATTACATTCGGGCCAGGCAAAATAAGTATTGATGTAAACGTGGCCACAAATATCAATACAAGTGCTGCATCCATCCTGACTCTCCCTATTCAACATAACGCCCGGCTAAGCCGCCGGAACGGAGTTGATTGTTTTGTGCGAGCGTAGCGGGAAAGCACACAACGAGCAACGCAGTGGAGGTCGGTTTGAGCCGCTTGTTATGTGTTTTAGCCACGAGATTCCCCTCGATATATTTCATAGAGTTCATTGATAATTGGCTGGATATCCAGCCTAAGCCCAAGAGATTCAAATATGCCTGAATCTGTAAAAAACGCTCTAAAGAAATGATATGGAACTTCGTCTCTTCGCATCTCTGGCCCGACATACGCCGGAAATATATTTCCAACTATAGGCTTTGACCAGAGATAGTTGTCTAGATTTTCATCTAGATGCTCAAGGTGATTTCTTAACTCTTTGTTTCGTATAGCGCTGCTATCTTTTATATTGAAAGCCTTGCGTAAATTCTGAGCTCGCTTTTTGTGAACCTTGTTAATGCCCTTACTAATAGGCCAGAAATACTTAGAAAGGCTCGCAGTATGAATTAATATGTTCTGAACGGAATCGAGAATTGGGTCTGTGAGGCTATGAGGATCTTCTACTGTATTCGTAGCTTCTAGACACTCCATAAGGAATTGAACAGACGCAATTGCCGACTCCAAATTAAACCGTATAGCTTGACCATAGAATGCAAGATGAGGGGGCTGAATCCCTTCATACATATCTATGTATTCTTTCATTTCTTCCATGATAGCTCGCTACACATAACGCCGCGGTTTGGGGCTGGCATGGAGCGCCAGCGGAATGGCAGTCCCAGCCGAAGGCGATAACACCGTCTTGTTATTGGGAGTCTTTGAAAATTGGGCCCAAGCCATAAACTCTCCGACTTACGAAAAACCCCGCCAAAATGCTGATTGGCGTTAAAAACACTAGCGCCAGAACGACACTCGTTCCCGGCTCACCTAGAGCATAGAAAACTGCATTTACAATTAAACTGGAAAGCAATCCAGAAACTAAGCCACATGGCAGATGAGTAACGCCAAAACGTTTACCCAGTGCTATCAGAACCCACGCCAGCGACAGAATTACACCGAACTTCATTTAGATTCCCAATAACGCCGCCAGCACGCGCGGCTACGGAATGGAGGCGAAGCCGCAATGCAGTAGCCGTCGCCGTGACTGGCATTGTTAAAACCTGTCTCGCCTTGGCTCACTTCCAGAGCCCCTCGCACATTGCCGGATATGTTGCAGGCGAAAAGGAATCGAACTTAATATCTCGCACCCTATCCAGATCACTCCAGAGTAATTCATGCCCCTTCAGTTTGCTGGTGATTCGGATAGCATTCTGAAGCTCACGAATTTCATCCTCGGTGGCTTGCCGCGCCTCACCAACCTCTCCAAACAAGCGTACAGCAGGAGCCGAGTTGAACTGACCTTTGAAAAGGGACTTTAACCAAAACCCGGTGCTACTGTTTACACCCATGACACATACTCGCTTGTTGTGCTCGAAGTTTTTCGGCATGGCTTTTGAGTAAGCATCGAAGTAATAGCCCGTCATATCATCACGAAAAAACACATGACCTATCGGTGTCACGTGAGGGTTCCCGTCGGAATCGACAGTAGCAATGGAGAAGAAACGGTTGGAGCGCTTGGCATTGCCAAGAACCTTTAGAATTTCCGGCCAGTTTTTCTCTATTTCCATATCCTACTCCCTTAGGTTGGGTAGTCCGTTTTAACAGCCTGTTAATGAGGCCACCGACCTCATTAACAATTATTAGAAGGCGGCCTCTTAATTTTTTAATACGCAAAGCGCCGCACAGCAACTTATTGTTTTTCAAACTATTCAATTTTGGCGTAGGAAGGCCTTTCTTATTACGCTGGCCAAAGCACTTAACTGGAGCGGAAAGAAAACTATGCTGCGTAGGCAGGCAGTAATTGGCAGGGCTTGTCGACATGAGTGCTTCACCATTCCGTTGGTCGGTGCGGGTGTACCTACGTATACGCCGGTATAACGATGCAAATAACAATAATGTGCCGCCTGCTTTTGAGCAAGCACTTGATTGATTCTGAGCAGTATAAAAAAGGGCTCTGACCCCTTTAATTTAATTTCGTTTTCCCCACATTGCCCTAACGCCCGCAGCACGCGAGGCTTTGTAGTGAACGCGAAGCCGCGACGGAAAAGCCGTCGCTGTGCCTGCGTTTGTTATGTGTTGACTTAAAATGGAATATCATCCCATTCTTTCTCCTGTTCAGCTTTACCTATTACTATCTTCTGAACATTAAATTTACTAAGCATCGAGTTAAGGCTATCTAGGAATTCTTTAGACTCAATTAGTCGGGAGTTGTCGGCAACTTGCTGCTTAAGATTTTCCAAAATATCCGAAGGCACCCCTTCCAGAGATTTGAAAATAGAGACTTTTTCTAATGCCTCTTCACTTGTAGTCGCATTTGAAAGCGCGCCGGAAAGTGAGATCAATATTTTATTTCTGGTTTTTGGGGACTTGACCAGCGTTTCAAATATCGCCTCGGCTACGTCACCTATTGTTTTTCCCTGAGCTTGAATTCCTTGATACTTTCCAATAAATCCGTAAGGGTCAAGCCCTTTTCGGATCGGGATGATTAAAACATCACGACCAACAGCTACTCCAACTTCTTGATCGCACCACTTACTTTCCTGAAAGCGGGGCATAAGAATCGCTGCTAACGCATCCATAGTTTTCAAGCCTGCCTCTATTTCGCTTTGCCATTCTTTTGTCGGCTCAATATCTTCATGAGCGACAAAACTGGATATAGCATACTTTCTAAGGGCAGTTTGCAGGTGTGAAGTTTGAACTTTGAAGGAAGCTAAATGACTCAAAATGACCTGCCTTCCAAAAACCGACCTCTCGTACTACCTCAGCACCACTTGGAATGTCAATAAGTCCCAGCTCACCTGCAATTTTGAAAAGCAATTCCTCTTCGACCTTCGCGAGCATGTCCTTTGAATATGATCTTTTACTATTGTGGGGGTAGTTATCCTGTGTCGGAACACCATGCCCACGAAAGTATGCATCTATATCCGAAAATGTCATTCGAGATTGCAACTCAGAGCCAATATCGTCTAAGAATTTAATTCTTTCCAAGCCATTCATAATTATCTGAGTTTACTCCTAGAGCACATAACGCCCGCATTTGGGTTGGCGAAGCGACAGCGTAGCCGTCCCAGCCGCATGTTTTTATGCGGCGAACAACATGCGCTTGTTATGTGCGCCGTCTCACGCCGGTTAATTTTTGAACATCAACAACAACTTCATACTCAATTGATTGATCTGAAAATAAAACATCATCTTTGCAGTAGCTAACTTCCAATACAGCTCTATTGGTTACGTCGAACCATGGCTGGCTACGGTAGGTTCTGTATGCGAAATTCTCAGCCATCTCTAATGAAGTTGTCCATGCTTGCCCAAAGGAATTACATTCAAATTCACTTGCATCACAACCCCGGTACAAGGTGATAGTCTGAGGGAGAGCTTCTATGTCATTTGGCTCGAGAACATCAGTAAGACATATTTTCGGGTGCCAACACTCATTTTCTTGCCTGGTATATAGTTGATGTAGACCATTATATGCGTAGCATGAAAATGAGTGTCTCAATGCATCCATAACCTCAATGATTTCTATTCTGTCTATTCCGTCAGAAATCTCGCAGTAGTGTTTTCTGATAGTTTCTTCAGCCTCATTGTCTCGACCAGAAAATAGATCACGAGGAACGCCTGATGCCTCGTAATTCTTTATTGCATCTATGTATTTTGATATAGCATCGACGGCAATATCTTTGAATTCAGAAAAGAACGGTTCATTAAGTTTTTCTTCAAGTGTCTCGACAGAAATCTTCATATTTTCTGTCATGAAATCGTGATCAGAGTTACTGAACATTCACGGGACTCCCAACTGATTCACATAACGCCTCAAGAAGGGGCGCCGTTTTTTGGCGTCCCACTTGCTTGACTTGTTATGACTGGCCGTGAATGCGAAAGAAACGCATAGCCAGCAATTAAAATTACAGCTTGAAGCCCAGCTAAAGAAGCATCTTTGACCGGCAGCGTAAAGTATAATGTTGCCACAATGAAGGCAGCATAAACGAGAGCGCTGACATTTAACCAAAAGAATACGGTTTTCTTTGTATCTATAAGTGCAATTGTGAAATACCCAACGGGGTATGTAATAAGAAACATAAATGCAGCTAGTGCGTAAAATTGGGGGTATATTTTGGTGCTAGTTAGTGTTGCGGCGATCAGTATATGGGAGGAAATAGCAACTCCTAAAAGAGTTCCGCCAATGACAATTCCCAGAGCAATTGCAGCTTCGCATATAGGTAGTGCAACCCAAAATATCCGTTTCGGCCTGTTAATTATAAAGTCACAATCTTTTTTCCCAAGCTTTGTTACGATTGCTAATAAAACTAGACCAACAATAGAAAGCCAGCCAAAAGTATAAATTGAAATAGGCCCTTCCAGAGTCGCCACTACAGACTTAGGCAGATCTGACTCTAGACCATATGCGCCAGCTATAACGGCGGTTGTAATAAAGCCATATAGCAAAAAAATCAAGAAACCCTTGAATGCAGCAACAATTCCAACACTTTTTAGTACGTCCATATTTTCTCGCTTATCAAATTGTCATAACGCCGCCAGCAGGCGATCATTTGTAGTGGAGCCGAAGGCGCAACGGAAAATGGGTCGCACTGCCTGGCCTTGTTAGGCATTTGCACTCCGCAATGTTTCTACAAGAATGCTAAAGTCTATGATTAAATATTCATCGGTGTGCGAGTTGAATTCAATGACTGTTCCTGCGTACTTTACATTGCCATCACTATCTTCTCCGTAAACTGGGCTACCACTCATGCCTTTTGGCGAGCATGCCTTTGGGCAAGGAGTTTTTACTTTTAGCATATGGCAATGTTCGAAAAGACTTCTTCTAGATGACACCACACCATTGGTTACATACGCCTGCTGCGATATTTTCCCTTCTTCGTAGTCGATCTTGTGCTCGGGATTTGCAAACATGTAACCGCGCAGCCAAACGTCTTTCAAAGACGGGTCATCCAGCGATATTGTGCCATTGGGCTTGCTAACATCTATGGCTTCCACGGACTCCAATTCTCTAGCCGGATGGAGATTAGCGCAAACCTCAATTACTATTTGATCATGATGTTTAGAATCCAAAGATTCTCTGTCTTTGCCTCTCGTTTTGCTACAAAAACCCAAAAATCGCCAATCATCTTCAGGAAGTGGATACAGCGTATCTTCCGGTTTGACTTGATGATTTTCATAGCAGTGATAAGCGGAAACAATATACAGTTTTCGTCCCCATCTAATGGGGAAGCAGGAACCAGCAAAAGCATATGGCCAATCTGCATATCCAGTTTCATAAAGTACTGGCTTCGTAGAGCTAAGTATTTTTGGAGTACTTCTCATAACCGACTCTAATGCCTAACAGCCTGTTAATGAGGCCACCGGCCTCATGATAATTATTAGAAGGCGGCCTTTTAATTTTTTAATACGCAAAGTGCCGCACAGCAACTTATTGTTTTTCAAACTATTTAATTTTGGCGTAGGAAGGCCTTTCTTATTACGCTGGCCAAAGTACTTAACTGGAGCGGAAAGAAAACTATGCTGCGTAGGCAGGCAGTAATTGGCAGGGCTTGTCGACATGAGCGCTTCACCATTCCTTTGGTCGGTGCGGGTGTACCTACTTGTACGCCGGTATAACAATGTAAATAACAATAATGTGCCGCCTGCTTTTGAGCAAGCACTTGATTGATTCTGAGCAGCATTATTTTTCGCTAGGCGACAATAACCGCGTGCTTAGAAAATTGCGAACACAGGCACGCTACTGCCCACCCTAAGTTATTGAAAATAATTCTTATTTAGCTTTGAAAATTAGCACCTCAACCGTTACATTAACGGGCTACCGCAGGATTTATGAGCGGCAGGGCATTTTGCGTTATTTGCATCATTTATTCGCGCCTGCGCACCATTAAAGGGAGAAGGTCACCGATGTTCGGTGTTGATTACAGCCATAGTTTTAAATCGATTCTGTCTTACTCTTCCGTGTGCCTTCTCAGTCTGAGCATACTGGCTTGCCAGCCCGCGCCCGAGGCGGCTGCGCCGAAGGGCCGCCCGCCAACGCCGGTGAAGGTGCAGGCCCTAAAAACTGAACTCATCCAAACGCGCTTACAGGCCTTGGGCAGTTTGCTGGCCCGAGAGTCGGTGGATATCAGCAGCAGTGTGACGGAGAAGATCCAAAGCCTGCATTTTGACGACGGCCAAACCGTGAAATCCGGCGATTTGCTGGTGACCTTAGAGCAAGCCGAAGAAGCCGCTCAGCTTAAATCTGCCCGCGCCGATTTGGCAGAGCACGAGCGCGAGTTGCAGCGCCTGAAAGGCTTATTGGCCAAGCAATCTGCCGCGCAAACCGAATATGATCAGCGCCAAACATCTAAACTGCGCGCCGAGAGCAAGATTGCTGAAATTTCTGCGTTGCTAAATGAACGAAGCATCCGCGCGCCCTTTAGCGGCGTGGTGGGTTTGCGGGAACTCAGCCCCGGCGCCCTGCTCAGCCCTGGCACCCGCATTACCAGCCTTGATGATTTGAGTGTGATGCGTTTGGACTTTTATATTCCCAGTTTGAACATTAAGGCGCTGGCGCTGGGTCAGGAGATTATTGCCCGCAGCGACGCGTTGAATGAGGATTTTTCTGGCCATATTTCCGCCATCGACAGCCGCATAGACCCGATCAAACGCAGCCTGAAGGTTAGGGCGCTTATCCCCAACGCCGATGGCCACCTTAAGCCCGGCATGTTGATGCAGGTCGTGTTAATTACATCTGAGCGCGAGGGCATTCTCATTCCGGAATCGGCATTGCTGAGCGAGCAATTACACCATTACGTGTGGTTGTTAAGCGACGGCAAGGCCGAGCAGCGCCAAGTTGAGTTGGGCGTTCGCAAACCCGGTTTTGTGGAAGTTCGCAGCGGCCTCAGCGCCGGTGAGCAGTTAATTTACGAGGGCATTGGCAATCTGCAAGCCGGTATGGCTGTTGCCCCACAGGGAAACAAATAAACCATGTTGCTCTCTGATACCGCCATAAAGCGGCCGGTTTTTGCCGTTGTTATTAGCTTATTACTATTGGCATTTGGCTTATTGGCCTTTGAGCGTTTGCCGCTGCGGGAATACCCCGACATTGACCCGCCCATTGTGTCGATACGCACGGTATACACCGGTGCGTCTGCTGAGGTGGTGGAGTCGCGTATTACTCAGGTGATAGAGGATCGTATTGCGGGTATTGAGGGCATCGAGACTATTGAGTCGAGTAGCCGCGATGGCTTTTCGTCGATCAATATTGAGTTTTCTCTAAATCGCGATATAGACGCCGCCGCCAACGATGTTCGCGACCGAGTTTCTGGCTCACTGGCCAGCCTACCGGAAGAGGCCGAGCCGCCAGAGGTGCGCAAAGCCGACGCCGATGAACAGGTGATTATGTGGCTAAATCTCACCTCAGAGAACCACACCACCCTTGAGTTGGCCGACTACGCCCAACGCTATATTGTTGACCGCTTTGCGGTGATCGACGGCGTTGCCTCGGTGCGGATTAGCGGCGGCCCCGAATACGCCATGCGGATCTGGTTAAACCGCGAGGCCCTCGCCGCCCGCCAGCTCACGGTGGCCGATGTCGAAAGCAGTTTGCGGCGCGAGAACGTCGAGCTGCCCGCCGGTACGCTTAAATCGGTAGACCGCGACTTTGTGGTTAAAATAAACCGCCACTATCTCAGTCCCAGCGACTTTGAAAACCTGGTTATTAAACGCGAAACCAACGGTAATTTATTGCGCCTTAGCGAGGTTGCTCGCGTCGAGTTGGGCGCAGCCGAATACCGCAATATGTTCCGCGGCAATGGTGTGCCCATGGTCGGCGTGGGCATTGTTAAGCAGAGCGTGTCGAATACCCTTGCGGTTGCCGAGGCAGTGCACAAAGAAGCCACGTTTGTTCGTAAATCCCTGCCCGACGGCGTGGGCCTGCATTCCAGCTATGACAGCTCGGTGTTTATCGCCAGCGCCATTGGCGAAGTTTATAGCACCTTGTTTATTGCTGCCGGGCTGGTGGTGCTGGTGATATTTTTATTCCTTGGTGATTTCCGCGCCATGTTGGTACCGGCAATTACGGTGCCGGTATCTCTCATTGCCACCTTTACCGTGCTGTACGCCCTGGGTTACACCGTTAATTTACTGACCTTATTGGCGCTGGTATTAGCCATTGGCTTGGTTGTAGATGACAGCATTGTTGTTTTAGAAAATATTCATCGGCGCCTGCTAAGTGGCGAGCCGCCGCTGGTTGCGGCTTATCGCGGCAGCCGCCAAGTCGGTTTTGCGGTTATCGCGACCACGGCAGTACTGGTCGCCGTTTTTGTGCCGATCAGTTTTTTAGAGGGCGACGTGGGCCGTCTGTTTGGCGAGTTTGCGGTTGCCATGGCCGTGGCCGTCATGTTTTCTAGCCTCGTGGCCTTAACGCTGTCGCCAGTGATTTGTGCACGTGTATTAAATCGCGACGCCATGCACGGCGGCCTTGCCAATTTTGTAGAGTCGCTGCTGCACCGCATGGAAAGCCGCTACGGTAAACTGCTCGGCCGTAGCATGAAGCGACCGATTATATCGGCCGTGTTACTGGCAATGACTATTGGCGGCTGCCTGTTTCTGTTAGAAAAAGTACCCGCTGAATTCGCGCCCAAAGAAGATCGCGGCGTGGTGTTTATGATGATTCGCGCCCCCGAGGGCAGCTCCTTTAATTTCACCACCACGCAAATGGCTGAAGTCGAATCGCGACTAATGCCCATGGTCGACAGCGGCGTAATAAAGCGCTTTTTGCTCCGTGCGCCCGGTGGCCGCGGTGGCGCAGATACCTATAATGAAGGCGTAGGTATTATGGTGCTCGCCCCTTGGGAGGAGCGCCCTCCGGTATCGGCAATAGTCGGCGAAATTAGGCAGCGGCTAGCTGGCTTTAGTGGCTTAAGCGTTTTTCCTGTTACCCCTCAGTCTCTCGGTGGCGGCTTTAGTAAACCGGTCGAGTTCGTGCTCGGCGGCAGCAATTACCAAGAGCTGGCGCAATGGCGCGACCAACTTATTGCCGAGGCCCGCACCAATCCTGGTTTGCTTGGCATCGACAGCGACTACCGCGAAACCAAGCCCCAACTTGCGGTAACAATTAACCGCGATCGCGCCGCCGCACTTGGCGTTGACGCCAGCGAGATCAACCGCAGCCTCGAAACCCTGCTCGGCTCTCGGCGGGTAACCACCTTTATGATGGCCGGTGAAGAGTACGACGTGATCCTCGAAGGCGAGCCAGAGACCCAGCGCAGCCCTGAAGACCTCAGTAATATCTATGTGCGGTCTACCACCACTGATGCGCTAATCCCCCTTGGCAATTTGGTGACTATTCAGGAGCGCGGCGACGCCGCGGTGCTGAATCGCTATAACCGCGTGCGAGCGATTACCATAGACGCCAACTTAGCCGACGGCTATTCACTGGGCGAGGCGCTGACCTATCTCGAAAACCTTGTTGCCGAGAAGTTTCCTGAGGCGGTAGTTGATTACAAAGGCGAGTCCTTAGATTACCGCGACGCCGGAGGCAGCATATATTTCACCTTTGCGCTGTCGCTATTAATTGTTTACTTGGTGCTGGCCGCGCAATTTGAAAGTTTTATTCACCCTTTCATTATTTTATTGAGCGTGCCTTTAGCGGTTGCCGGTGCCTTGCTAGGCCTGTATTTGTTTGGCCAAACCTTAAACATATACAGTCAAATAGCGCTGATTATGTTGGTGGGCTTGGCCGCTAAAAATGGCATTTTGCTGGTGGAGTTTGCTAACCAGTTGCGGGATCAGGGCGTGGATTTTGACACCGCGATTATTCAATCTGCCCAGCAACGCCTGCGGCCCATTGCGATGACCGCCATCACCACGGTGATTGGTGCCGTGCCCTTATTACTGTCGTTTGGAGCGGGCAGTGAGTCCCGCTATGTGATTGGGATTGTGGTGGTGTTTGGGGTTAGCAGCGCTACCCTACTCACACTGTTTGTCATTCCGATGGCCTACCGGCTATTGGCGCGCCATAGCAATTCGCCACACACCGTGTCGCGGCAATTGGCCATAGAGCTAGCGGCAAACGAAGATAAAGAGCGCACCGAATAGGCGCGCTCAAAGACCTCACGCGGTCGGGATTCACCGCAAGGGCAGATGTAACGCTGGCAGGATGAACGGTAAAAAGGCGGCATCGCAATCACTTAGCCGAGAAGACTCTCAGCTAAGCGAATATTGACGCAAGACTAGGCTAAAAAAGAACGGGGCTTCGCCGCGACAGCAATTCCGCGGCAAAGTAAGCCAACAGGCTTATGTTTATAAAGACTGTGCTCGGCTTCTTTCCGGCAGAATTTTTGCCGCATCAACATCCAACATACACACTTCTTTAAATAAGCGATGCGCAGCGGTGTATTCTGTTAGCGCATCCGCCGCCAGTAGAATTGCAGCAGCCGTCCAGGTTGGTCGCTCGTCTGGCCACAGCAAGTCTTCGGCAAATTGGTAACCCGTCCAGTACTCGCCGTTGCTCTCGCGCCATTGGTGCAACCAGCTGTACACCGTCACGGCGCGGGCGTGATCCCCCGCCGCCAATAGCGCCATGGTTAGCTCGCAAGACTCCGCGACAGTAACCCAAGGCTCATCTGAGACGCAGCGGCACCCTAAACCTGGCTCGACAAAGTCGCCCCAGCGCTTTTGCAGGTGGGCGCTCGCCTTGGCAGGCGGTATCGCGCCTGTTAACACAGGGTAAAACCAATCCATGGAATAGCGCGATTTGCTCTCCCAGGTACGGTCAAAACGCTCTGGCTTTTTACGTAGCGCCTCACCCAATGCCTGTCGCGCGTCACGCCAGATTGGTCGCGGCGAGCCAACTTGCACCGAAATATTCACGGCGCACTCTAAACTTTTATAGATGGAGGAGCAGCCGGTAACCAAGGCATCGCACATGGCTTCACCATCGGCGTTTACCGCCCAGTTAATCTCGCCGTGAGGAGACTGCTGGGCCAGTACAAACTCAATAGCTCCCTGAACACAGGGCCACATTTCTCGCAAAAACGCTTGGTTTTCACTGATCAAAAAATGGTGCCAAACGCCAGTGGCAATATAGGCAACAAAATTGGTTTCGCGGCGCTCATGATTGTCGACTTCGCCATCGCGGTAGGCGGCCCACCAGCTGCCATCTTCAAGCTGAGTATTTTTAAGCCAGCGGTAGGCATTTTCGGCAGCCTCAAACTCGCCGCCAATACTCAGGCCCATCGCCGACTCTACGTGATCCCACGGGTCAGCATGGCCACCCGCAAACCACGGAATACTGCCGTCTTGCTGTTGGGCGCGTACTAAAAATTCGACTGTCGGCCGGAAAAATTCCTGGGGAAATAGCCCCTTGCTTAAAAATAAACCACTCATGCCGGGTTCGCCTTTTCAAAGTACATCACCACCGACTTACCGAGTACCGGGTTGAGGCTCGCTTCTAGGGTGCGGGTGAACAATGGTCTGTCCATTAAATCCCAAACTAGAAAGCGGTGATATTGTTTAATCAATGGATTGCTATCTTGGCGGTCCCAAAATGCGCACTTCAGCCACCAGTAAGGGGAATGCAAAGCATGTGCCCAATGCCGACGGTAAAAGCGAAAACCTAAGTTTTGTATTTGTTTACGCAGCTGGCTAGCTTTAAAAATGCGTAAATGGCCACCCTCGACTTTATGGTAAGCCTCACTCAAAGCCCAACATATTTGCTCAGGCCACGCGCGCGGAACGCTCGCGCAGAACAAACCACCGGGCTTGAGAATACGTTCAATTTCTTTGAGCACTGCCGCGTAATCAGGAATGTGCTCAAGCACCTCTGAACAAATCACTTTATCAAAACTATTGTCGGCAAACGGGAGCTTCAAGGCGTCGGCATTGGCTAGGCCAAATGCCTTGTGCTCATTATTGGCCTCATTAAAGTCAGTAAAGCGAGTTTGCGCTGTTTGCAAATCCTTTAGGCATAGGTCTACACCAATAGCCGTAATCTCACCTTCAACATAGGCCGAGATCACATGGCGACCTTCGCCGCAGCCCAAATCTAATACTTTATCGCCACGGTTCAGGTGGAAATGACGGAAATCAACTGTTTTCACGTTGTAACACCTGCCAATAATAATTTGTCATTTGTTGGGCGGCACGCCGCCAGCAAAACAATTCTTCTATACGCTGACGCCCTGCAGCCGCTAATTGTTCACGCTTGGCGGGCGACGCCAACAGGGCATCTAGCGCCTCGGCAATCGCGCTACTATCACGCACCGGCACTTGAATTGCCGCGTCGCCAACCACCTCGGGTAATGCGCCCCCATCGGTGGAAATGACTGCGGTGCCACACGCCATGGCCTCACCCGCGGGCAAACCAAAGCCTTCATACACCGAAGGCACAATGACCACCGAGGCTTCGTTGTAAAAGCCCACTAAGTCCTCAGTGCTAATGCCACTAACACAGCGAATATGCTTACTTAAACCCAAGTCATTAATGAGTGCGCTGCTCTCGCCGCCCTCTTTAGGCTGACCAACCAGTAGTAGCTCTAAATCGGGGTACTTAGGCAATACCTTGGCCACGCCTTCTAGCAAGTAACGCATGCCTTTCAACGGTTGATCAGAGGATACCGCGGCCATCACCCTATTCGGGTTTTTGACCGTATTCGGCAGAGGGCGAAACTCTTCAGTATCAATGCCGTTAAGCACTACGCTAATACCGGCGGGCTGCATATCAAAGGCCACCGCGATGTCTTGCCGAGAGCGTTCCGAAACCGTTACCACATGGTGAAGCTGGCGAGCGACCTGGCGCTGCATGATTAAAAAGCTGTGCCAGCGCCGAATGAGTAGCCGCTCCCGCCAGTTTTTGGCCGCTTTCAAGGCAATGCTAAGGTCACTGGTAATAGGGTGATGGATGGTGGTAATAAACGGGAAATTGCGCTTTTGCAATTCCAGCATGCCGTAACTAAGGCATTGATTATCATGAATAATATCGTAGTGACGGCCATGGTTTTTGAGGTATTTAACCACCCGCCGACCAAAACAGTAAGGTTCAGAAAAAGCACCTGTCAGCTTACCGCTCCACTCAATGATATTGGTCATGGAACGCAAGTGATGGGGACGAATCGAGCCGAGGCCGGTTTCAAACAGGTTCATGCCGGGCATCTTGATCAGGTTTACTCTAGGATCAAGATGCGGATAGGGCTGACCTGAGATCACGTCTACCGTATGCCCGGCCTCGACTAAGGCTTTGCTAAGGTATTTAAGGTAAATACCTTGGCCGCCACCATAGGGTGCGCTGCGGTAACCAAGTAAACACACTTTGAGTGCACGCCGAGGACGAGCGTCATCCAGTGGAATGACCTTGGCTTTAAATGCCGGTTTAGTTGAAGTAGCTGCTGTGGGTGTTGACGCCATATCCAGGATCGCTGTTATTCGTTTTCATGAAACCGAGGAATTCTTCAGCGCTAACAGAACGGCTTTTCAACAGTCTAGCCAGGAGACACAGAGAGCCATTTAACCCTATATGACCCATCTCATCGAAGAATGCCGCAATCTAGTAACAGGATTCTAACCATGGCATGCCCATAAATCCACTCGCGATGCCCCACAGCCGCTGTATCTGGCATTAAGACTTTGTCATGTTACACTCGCCGCAGGCCAACAATCCCCTTGCAGAGACCTTGATAGCAATGCGTATAACAGCATTACCCCACTATAAAAAAATGACCCTCGTTGCCTTAATTATTTTAACGGGCTGCGCCAGCAACGGTCGCAGTGGCAAAGAAATAGGCTTGTTCGACACCACGATCAAAGGCGATGACATCCGCCTATTTCGCTATCTTCTGCCCTTATTTAGAGAAAAGCCAAGACCCATCACCCAGCGCGCCAATGGCAGCCAGACCCAAAACATTGACCCAAAAGAAAGCGAGGAAGCGCAGTTAAAACGCGCCGACTACTTGTTAAAGCAAGACCCACGATTAAAAGAGTACTGCCCGAAAGGCTATACGATTACCGACAAATATGCCGTGTTGAATGAAATCATTATTCGCGGCGAGTGCCGGTATATTGAAAAGCTAGAATAGCGAACTGAGCCCCGCGTTGCGGGGCTCAGTATATAGTCGCCATTAACGGACGGGAGTAGACCATTCGGGGAATTGCTGACGGCGACCCTTCACTTGGTCGAAGTACATGGTTTGCAGCTGGGTCGTGATAGGGCCACGCTTACCGGCACCAATTATTCGGCCATCCAGCTCACGAATTGGCAATACTTCTGCCGCCGTGCCGGTAAAGAAGGCTTCATCCGCCACGTAGACTTCGTCGCGGGTAATACGCTTCTCAGAGACTTCCAGCCCCAGCTCTTTAGCAAATTCAAAAATGGTATTACGGGTAATACCATCTAAGCAGCTGGTCAGCTCGGGAGTAAAAATCTTACCGTTACGAACAAGAAAAACGTTCTCACCGCTGCCTTCGGCAACATAACCTTCGTTATCCAGCAACAGGGCTTCTTCACAGCCGCTGTCTAGCGCTTCGCGCAGGGCCAACATCGAATTGATGTAGTGACCGTTGGCTTTCGCTTTGCACATCGAAATATTGACGTGGTGGCGAGTATAAGAGGAGCAGCGTACTTTAATGCCGTTATCCCGCGCGTCTGGGCTCATATAGCTAGGCCAATCCCAGGCGGCAACAATCACATGCATCTTCAGATTATCGGCGCGCAGGCCCATGCCCTCCGAGCCGTAAAAACACATTGGCCGCAGGTAGGCTTCTTCTAGGCCGTTTTCACGCACTACCGCGCGCTGAGCTTCGTTAACCTGTTCTTTGGTCACGGTCATTTCCATACGCATAATATGCGCAGAGCGGAACAGACGGTCTGTGTGCTCTTGCATACGGAAAATGCAGGTGCCGCGATCTTCTGTTTTATAGGCGCGGACGCCTTCGAACACGCCCATGCCATAGTGCAGGGTGTGAGTTAATACGTGGACTTTGGCGTCGCGCCAAGGAACCATTTCGCCGTCAAACCAAATCAGGCCATCACGATCAGCCATGGACATCGCGTGTTACTCCTCAAAAAAAGCGGGCAAGCAAAAAATAAAATTACGTAGACAACATCAGTTGCTGCCAGAGTCGACTGACATTTTTCCGCTCTGCGCCCAATGCCGCAATGGCTATCCGCCCCTTTTGCTCTTGTAAGCTAAGGCGATGCGCCTGACTTCGAAACGCCTTGTAAGCGTCGATCAGTGCCTGGGTATCCGCGCTCGAAATCAGACCGTTATTATTCAGCGATTCCAGTATGCGAATGTTATCAGTGTAGTGTGTAAGCGGTGGGTGCTGATGTGACCATGCTAAAACGGCATATTGCACCATAAATTCAATATCAACGATACCTCCCTCGCCTTGTTTAAGGTCAAATTCGGTGTTTTTATTTACCCCGAGCAGCAAGTGATCCCGCATTTTCTGGCGCATGGCGATCACTTCCTCGACCAGCGCCGCTTGTGGTCGGGTTTTACACAGGATTTGACGGCGCAAATCAGCAAATTTTTCTGCCAAAACCCCATCGCCAGCAACCGCCCTCACCCGCACTAAGGCCTGATGCTCCCATGTCCAAGCCTGATTTTGCTGATAATCGCTAAACGCAGTAAAAGACGACACCAACAAGCCCGAATTACCGGACGGCCGCAGCCGCATATCCACCTCGTAAAGGGCGCCGAGCCGCGTGGTGGCGGTAAGAATATGGATAATGCGCTGCCCTAGGCGAGTAAAAAACGTGCCTGCATCCACCGAACGCTCGCCATCGGTCACTGCCGTTGTGGGCAAGTCATGGAGAAACACCAAATCCAAGTCTGAGCCGTAACTTAGCTCGAGGCCGCCAAGTTTACCGTAGCCCAATACCACAAAGTGGCGACGGTCATCGCCATCCGGAACAGGACTTCCGTGTTTATCGAGCAAATTCTGCCAGGCAATATCCAGCACCGCCGCCAAAACCACTTCGGCAATTGCAGTGAGATAATCACTCACCTTCATTAAGGGGAGGCTGTCGGTGACCTCTGAGGCTGCACCGCGCAAAACATGGGCGAGCCGAAAATAGCGCAACGCTTCCATTTGCGCCTCCAGATCACCGCTTTCTACGCGCAATAAGCGCTGCCTTAGCTCACTGGCTAACCCGGCTTGGTCTGGCATGGAATACAAGCTGCGCGCATCGAGCAGCTCATCAAGTAATACCGGGTGAGCCGCAAGCTGACGAGCGATCCACGGGCTAGCGTCACAAAGTTCGACCAAGCGCCCCCGTGCACCAGGGTTCTCGATAAGTAAAACCAAGTAGGCGGTGCGGCGCAGAACCGCTTCGATTAAGGGGATCAGTCGCAATAGCGTTGCCGTTGGCGCCGATACCCCACACAAATCTTCCAATAATAACGGCAGCAAACCGTACAGCCGATCGCGGCCGCGACCTTGCATACGCTGCACACTGGCGCCGTTAAGCAAGGCAACCAATAAGCGTGCCGCTTCTTCTGCGGCGTCAAAGCCCGCTTCTTCAAGGGTGGCGCGCACCTCATCTTGGTCAAGATCATCAAGCATCGAGCGCCAGCGCTGATGACTGAGGTGGGGACGCTCGACCTCGGTTTCCACCGGCGCAATAACATTGGCAAAACAGCGACTTACCCTGCCTCTATGCTCAGTCAACGCCGCCGCAAAGGCGGGCCAATCACCGCCAAAGCCCATCGCTAACGCCAAAGCGCAGCGCTCAGTATCGCTACTGGGCAATTGCTGAGTTTGCTCGTCTCGCCAGGCCTGGATGGCGTGTTCGGTATTGCGTAAAAAGCGATAGGCCTCGATTAACTCAGCGACCACGTCGGTCGGTAAATACTGCTGCGCAGCCAACTCCCGCAAAATGGTCTGCAACTCCAAGGCCTGTAAGGCGACTTCCTGCCCGCCACGGATCAGCTGAAAGCACTGGGCAATGAACTCTATTTCTCGAATCCCTCCGGCGCCCAATTTGATATTGTCCTGCAACTGGCGACGCAGCACTTCGCGCTGAATCATGCTCTTCATTTCCCGCAGGGATTCAATGGCAGAAAAATCCAAATAGCGGCGATACACAAAGGGCCGCAGCTGATCTAAGAGCTGCGCACCCGCCGCGCGGTCACCGGCGATACAGCGTGCTTTAATGAGCGCGTAACGCTCCCAGTCGCGGCCTTGGTCTTGGTAGTATTCTTCTAAGGCATCAAAGCTAATCACCAATGGTCCGCTCTGGCCGTAAGGCCGCAGGCGCATATCCACTCTAAACACAAAGCCATCGGCGGTGCGGGTATCTAGCGCTTTAATTAGGCGCTGGCCCAAACGAATAAAGAACTCCTGATTATCCACACTGCGCGCCGCGCCCACCGTCTCACCGGCTTCAGGATAGGCAAAGATAAGATCGATATCTGAAGACAAATTCAGCTCGCCAGCCCCTAATTTGCCCATGGCGATCACCACCAGTTGCTGGGGCTCACCCGCTTTAGACTGCGGCTCGCCGCGCTCAGCGCTCAGCTGGCGATGCAAGAAATCCAGCGCCACATCCACACAGGCCTCAGCCAAGTGGGATAAATCGGCAACGGTCTCTTCCATTGCCGCTAGGCGATTGAGATCGCGCCACACAATGCGCAGCCAGTGCCGGTTGCGAAACTGGCGCAGTACCTGCGCAAGATCATCGGCATTTTCACACCTGGCGCAAGCGACACTTAACTCTGCCCGCCAACGCGCTGACGCTATGCTATTTTCCAATAAACCCGCCGCGTCTAAGTTGGGCAACCAGTCTGGGTGGCGAACACAGAACTCAAATAAGGTGTGACTGCAGGCCAGTGCTTGCAATAGCTCAATTCGCCGCGCCGAGCGGGCAAAGCCTTGATACCATTGCGCTTGGTCGCTATCACAGTGCTCTAGCAGGCTCTGCCAGCGCTGCTCAACTTCTGCGATGAGCGCGGCGGGCAGTTCGCCATCCTGTAGCGCCAAACTCTCTACTGATGTCATATCGCCTAGCCTTCTCTCTTTAATTGGTTTTGCAGCGGCGGCTTACTGAGTTTGCACTGGCGGCGCGACCCTCAGCACCTCGGCAACAGTGGTCTCGCCTCTGGCAACCTTTTGAGCACCGCTGAGACGCAGGGTGCGCATACCATTTTTCATGGCCAGGCGGCGCAGATTATCCAGCTCGATATCGTCGCCAATCGCACTTTGAATAGAACCCTCCATCGGCAAAATTTCGTAAATACCTTGGCGGCCATGGAAACCGGTATTCCGACATTCCAAACAACCCGGCGCATGGAATACCTGCTTGGGCGGCGCAACCTTCCACGGCGTGGTTAAGGTTGTCCACTCGGTTTCATTCAGCGTAGTGGCCTCTTTGCAATGGGGGCACAAGGTCCGCACCAAGCGCTGGGCCATCACCCCAAGTACGGTGGCGCGAATCAGGTACGCAGGCACACCCAGCTCCAGTAAGCGAGTCACTGCCGACGGCGCGTCGTTGGTGTGTAGCGTCGAGATCACCAAGTGACCAGTAAGCGCAGCCTGAATCGCCATTTCGGCGGTTTCTAAATCACGAATCTCGCCGATCATGATGATGTCCGGGTCTTGACGCAGCAACGCCCGCACCCCGCCGGCAAAATCAAGATTGATATTGTGCTGCACCTGCATTTGGTTAAAGGCGTCTTCAACCATTTCAATGGGGTCTTCAATGGTGCAGACATTCACTTCAGAGGTCGCAATTTGCTTGAGGCTAGAATACAGGGTGGTGGTTTTGCCCGAGCCAGTGGGGCCGGTGACCAAGACAATGCCGTGAGCGGAGCGAATCATGCCGTCCCAGCGCTGGCGATCCTCGCCGCGCAGACCGAGCTCGTCAAAGCTGCGCAGCAATACTTCCGGGTCAAAGATCCGCATTACCATTTTTTCGCCAAAGGCGGTAGGCAGGGTCGACAGCCGCAATTCGATTTCGGCGCCGCCAGGATTCTTGGTTTTGAGGCGGCCATCTTGGGGGCGGCGTTTCTCGGCCACGTCCATACGGCCAAGTATTTTTAGGCGGCTTACTACTGCGGTTAGCACCGTGGCGGGGAGTTCGTACACATTGTAGAGCACACCGTCGATACGAAAACGGACATTGCCCTGCTCGCGGCGCGGCTCGATATGAATATCACTGGCGCGCTGATCGTAGGCGTATTGCAGCAGCCAATCGACAATATTCACCACGTGACCGTCGTTGGCATCGAGGTCTTTTAAGTTGCTGATTTCCAGTAATTGTTCAAGGTTGTTGCTGGCGTTGCCGCGCCGACTATTGTCGCCGCTGGCGCCCCGCACCGACTTGGCGAGGCTGTAAAACTCAACGGTGAAGCGGTCTATAGCCTCGGGGTCGGCAAGTACCCGCCGAATAGGGCGCCGCAACACCTGCTGTAAATCGCTTTCCCATGCTGTGACAAAGGGCTCACCACCAGCGACCACCACTTCTTTCGGATTAACGGCCACCGCCAAGATCCGGTGACGCTGGGCAAAGGCAAAGGACATCACCTCGGTCACCGCCGGCACGTCGATTTTCAAGGGGTCTATGCGCATGGCTTCTTGACCGCAGTGGCCCGCCAGCCACTCCAGCAGCGTATCCATGTTCAGCGTCCGACCGTGCCGCGACAAATCAGCCAGTTGCTCGCTAACGATATAATTGAGTACATGCTGAATTTTGTCGCCATTGCGCGGCGGGCTAATACGCAAGCGCTTAGCGCTACTCGCATCAATAATGCCGTCGGCTACCAATTGGCGCAGTAACGCGCCAGTTTCCAACGGCCCTGTTTTTGTGATCTGGCTTTGCATCCCCGCGCTAACCCCTTGTTATAGTTGGGTGACTCTGATGTTTGACAAAATTTCCGCTTGCGCAGAGCCACTCTTGCATTATGGCAAGTCCCAAGCAAATTACACCCCTGTAACAGCGTCGTGTTAAAAACTGGTTACCCATGGCCTAGGTCAGTATAATCCGCCCACTAATACGACTGACGATACGCAGGAGTCGCACCGTGCCATTAAATTCACTGGGCAGTCTGTTCGGAAAATCCCCTTTCGAACCGATACAGGAACACATGAAGCAGGCACAAGCCTGTGCCGCCGCACTCAAACCCTTTATCGATGCTGTACTAGCTGACGATTGGGAGCGAGCCGAAAAAGCTCAACAAATTATCGTCGATCTTGAAAACGAAGCCGACAAACTCAAAAAGCAGGTACGCCTGCAACTCCCGAACAATCTATTCCTCCCGGTGCCCCGCGCCGATCTTCTCGACCTGGTCAGTATGCAAGATCGCATCGCCAACTGCAGCAAGGATATTGCCGGGCTTATGTTAGGCCGCAAAATGCAGATTCCTGCGCCGCTAGCGACAGCCCTGAGCGAGTATGTTGAATTAGCAATTGCCACCTCAGCCCAGGCCATGAAAGCCATTGAAGAGCTGGATGAGTTGCTCGAAACCGGTTTCAGAGGCCGCGAAGTTAGTCTCGTCGAAACCATGATAGAGGAGCTAGATCGCCTAGAGCACTCCGCCGACAAATTACAAATCGATATCCGCGGGGCGCTCTATGTAATTGAAAAAGACCTGCCCCCGGTTGACGTAATGTTTATGTACCAAACCATTACGCTGATTGGCGAATTGTCTGATAAATCACAAAAAGTAGGCTCGCGTCTGCAAATTGTTATTGCTCGCTGAAAAGCCGGCACAAGCTTACATAAGGAATTCACATGTCAATTATTGCTGAACACGGGCAGTTATTGCTTATCTTAGCCTGCCTTTTTGGCTTTTTTATGGCCTGGGGCGTTGGTGCTAATGATGTTGCCAATGCCATGGGTACCTCGGTGGGCGCTAAGGCGCTAACCATTAAGCAAGCGATTCTCATCGCCATGGTTTTTGAGTTCTGCGGCGCCTACCTGGCTGGCGGCGAAGTAACAGAAACCATTCGCAAAGGTATTATTGACCCCGCCTTTGTCGCCGACAGCCCTGATCTTCTGGTTTTCGGCATGCTGTCATCACTATTGGCGGCCGGTGTGTGGTTATTTATTGCCAGCATGATGGGCTGGCCCGTTTCCACTACGCACTCCATTGTTGGTGCACTGGTCGGTTTTGCCGCCGTGGGTATCGACAGTGATGCCGTGGAGTGGGGCAAAGTTGGCCAGATCGTCGCCAGCTGGGTGGTGTCGCCGGTTATGGCCGGGACCATCTCTTTTGGTATATTCCTCAGCGCTCAGCGCCTGATTCTAAATACTCAAAACCCCTTCGAAGCCGCCAAGAAATACATCCCCTACTACCTCTTCCTCGTCGGCTTTATGATTGCCATGGTCACCATGACCAAAGGCCTTAAACACATCGGTTTAGGCTTAAACTTTCAGGAGTGTCTCGGCTATTCCACCATAGTGGGTATTATTGTCGCCGGTATTGGGCAGATGTTTTTACGTCGTATTAAAGATGTACCGTCTGGCGATGGCCGCTTTCGCTTTGCCAATGTCGAGCGCATGTTTGCGGTACTGATGGTATTTACCGCCTGCGCCATGGCCTTTGCCCACGGTTCTAACGATGTAGCCAATGCCATTGGCCCGGTTGCCGCAGTAGTCAGCGTGATTCAATCCGGCGGCGAGATCGGCGCTAAGTCGGCCTTACCCAGCTGGATTTTGCTGGTCGGTGCTGGCGGTATCGTGTTTGGTTTGGCCACCTACGGCTTCAAAGTTATTGCGACCATCGGTACAAAAATCACTGAACTGACCCCCAGCCGCGGCTTTGCGGCCGAGTTAGGCGCGGCGTCGACGGTGGTTGTCGCCTCTGCGACCGGCTTACCCATCTCCACTACACACACCCTTGTGGGCGCTGTACTAGGGGTGGGCTTAGCACGGGGCATTGCCGCGCTAAACCTGAGTGTTATCCGCAACATTTTCATGTCGTGGATCATCACCCTGCCTGCTGGCGCCGGTTTAGCCATCGTGTTTTTCTTCATCTTCAAGGCTATTTTCCTCTAGAAAAACCGGCCTTCAGGGCAAACAATATCTGCGTAAACCGCTGCTATTGTTTGCCCGACTCGCTACAATATCGTCTCCATCGCCATGCGGCGACAGCGACATATGGCGAACTCTATGAACACAAAAAACGTTCTGTCTATGCTGACAGAGCTGGTCAAACTCCCCTCGGTTAGTTCTACTCTGCCCAGTCGCGATATGGGCAATATCAAAGTAATTGAGCAACTGGCCAACTGGCTAGAGCCACTCGGCTTCGCCATTCGCATACTACCCATTGCCGGAAGCCCCAATAAAGCCAACCTAGTTGCCACCCTCGGCAGCGGCAGTGGCGGCTTAGTGCTGGCCGGCCACACCGACACCGTGCCCTGTGACGATACCCTATGGCACAGCGACCCCTTTGCGCTCACCGAGCGCGATGGTCGTTTATATGGGCTAGGCAGCACCGATATGAAAGGCTTCTTTGCTATCGCAATAGAGGCATTAAAGCCCTTCTTAGAAAAACCCCTGAGCGCACCGCTGATTATTCTTGCCACCGCCGACGAAGAAAGCAGTATGGACGGCGCTCGCTCGCTGGTGCACGCCGATGTATCTGGCGCCCGTTATGCGGTGGTGGGCGAACCCACCGGCCTAAAGCCGATGCGTGCCCATAAAGGCATTGTGATGAAGGGCATCACCATTACCGGCCGCTCGGGGCACTCATCTAACCCCTTACTTGGCAATAACGCCATGGACGCCATGCACGAGGTGATGAGCGGCCTTATGCAATTGCGCCAAGAACTGGCGCTAAAATACCAACACCCCGGTTTTAGCGTGCCCACCCCCACTTTGAATTTTGGCTGTATTCACGGCGGCGACAACCCCAATCGCATCTGTGGTCAGTGTGAGCTGCATTTTGATATTCGCACCACCCCCGGCATGGACAATGGTGAACTGGACAGCCTAATTCAAAAAGTGCTCACTCCAGTAGCCGAGCGCCGCGCAATTAATATCGGCTTGCGCGCATTAATGCCGGGCTTAGCAGCCTATGAAGAGCCGGAAAACTCCGACATAGTGACGCTGGTAGAACACCTCACCGGACAGCCTGCCGGCACCGTTGGTTTCGCCACAGAAGCCCCGTTTTTTCAGCAGCTTGGTCTACAAACTATTGTGATGGGGCCAGGCTCAATTGATCAGGCCCACCAGCCCGATGAGTATATGGCGCTGGATCAAATTCAGCCGACTGTTGATGTGCTGCAAGCAATGATTAAACGCTATTGCCAATAGATCGACCGCGAACTAATTACTCAAAAAACTTGATATGCGTCACATTAAACGCTAAAACGTATCTGCGTTAACGTGTTTTATCGCGTGAATAAAAATGTGTTTTCTTTTGATTTCTCATTGCTGTTCCACTTGATCACACCGCAACTCAAAAAAACAATATATACCTAATCGGATTACTGCTAGCACATTGGAGTGCGAGCAAATAGGGCAGAAGCCCTCTGTTTAATATGGATATTAACGGCGCAGTAATACTGCCGATATAGGCAAACAAGGAGATGTTATATGCGTCAAATTCCCAGGTTCCACAAACTCGTCCTTCCTTTAGCTATCAGCGCGGCCTTAGTCGCCTGTGGTAGCGATAATAAAGGCAGCTCAGCAGCACCGACAACGGTTGCGGGCGCGAGCTCAAAAGGCATCATCATTGGCGGTACCGTCAATGCTTACCCAATCACCAACACTGGTACAGTAGACAAAGACATTAGCTTAGCCGAACCGACTACTACGGCGGAAGACGGCAGCTACAGCCTTACACTTAACAGTAATTACGTGCCTGGCACAGCCATTTACGTGGAGATTACTGCCGGTGATGGCACCTTAATGCGCTGCGACCTTGCCAAATGTGGCGAGCAAAATTTTGGCGACGACTATACCTTGGCATCAGGTTTTGCGATGTCGGCAACACTGCCCCAAGCCAGCGGCAGCAGCGTCGCAGTTAACATCACACCTCTTACCGATATTGCGTCTAAGCTTACTTTAGAAAAAGTAAAGGATGGTGCAAACCCATCTGCTGCTGCTGCGGGTTCTAATGCGCAAGTCGCCAGCCGACTGGGTATCACTGGCGGCCTGATTGACCAGCCTATTGTCGACATCACCAGCGCCGACGCCGTCAATGGAGCGAGCCAAGCTGCCCTAGAATACAACTTAAAATCTGCCGCCGCTGTTTCAGCCGCGCTCAAAGCCAGTACTACCCCAAGCCTAGAAGATGCCGTAGCAAACTTTGTAACACAGTTTAGCATTGGCGGTATTGCCGATAGAGAAGAGGCAAATACCGACGCGGTAAGCCTAGAAGAATTACTCGAAGAGGCCCTCGCTCTAATTGAAACCGTCAAGACGAATGTTGACGGTGTCGATGAAAGCGTTAGCAGCTCTAGCACTAGCCTAACAACTGCGAAATCCACCGCGCAAAGTAGTAGCAACACCAGTCCAAGCCAGGGAGATGTTCCAGAAGATGCTGGCAGCGAAGGTCTTGTAGCCAGTAAAGCCTTTGTAAAGCAGGTTCGCAACTTGGCAAGCGCCGGTGTTGTTTCCGCCAACCAAGAGGCCTTTGCCGAGCAAATAGATCTGGCCAGCGAAGCCGTCTCAACCGACAGTGACATTGTTGCAGAGGGTCTTGGGCTCGGCCTTAATGCCATTGCCAGCGCTTACGTGCTTTACCAAGATGCGCCAGACGAAGACAAACCAAACGCTGTAGAAATTAACGGCATCACCGTAGCCATCTCCGAATCGGCCGGCACGGTAACACTATCCGTAGACGATACCGTAGTCTTAAACGAAACAGACGTCGCAATTAAATTAAGTGCCGCTGATGGCACTGTCATCGATGAAGAGGTTCTAGAAGACAATACCGTCGATGGCACCAGAACCGTTTCGGAGACGGGGTCCGCTACGGCAGCATTAACAGTTTCCGGGTCTGCAGCCAGCACTGCTGTTTCCATCACGATAAACGAAGGCAGCTTTAGCGGCGCCTTAAGCTACGATAGCCAGTGGACCGAGACCGAGACCTCATCAGAGACCGGCGGCGGCTACAGCGACACTTGGGACGATGAATTTACCGTCACCAATATCGACGCCAAGCTAAACATCACCCTTGCACAGCTTAATAGTGACAATAATGTCGGCTTCACCGGCAATATGGCGCTTAAACTCGGAGAACTAAAGGGGACTGAAGAAGGCAGCTACACTAATAGCTACAGTTACATTGATTGGACGGAAAATTCTAACGAAGAGCAATACACTGAAACCGTTACGTTTGATGGCTTTGAAATAAGCTTATCTGGCGAGTTTAGTGATGAGCTCGGCAATGCCATTAGTGCGAGCCTAGCGGCCAATATCGATAACTTCAGTGAAACCTGTAATCAGGAGTCGAGCTATAGCTACGAAACTAACTATAATTATAGCTACGAATGCGATCTCAATGAAACTGAGACCGATTACGCGATGGCCAGCCTGAGCATTGTCTTCAACTTGAACCTCGACGGTGTCGATGACGACGTCAAAGTCGAGTTTAATGCCAGTCGCACCGGACTAGAAACCGGTGAGGGCTCATTAAAACTGAACTACGGTGGCAAGCAGCTTAACTTGGCCTACGAGGGCGGTAATACAGCCACCCTTAGCAACCACAACGGCGTGACCATGACGCTAACAGAGACCGAAGTCGATGAGGAAACCAGCCTGTCTGGTGACATCAAACACGGCGGCTCTGCTTTTGCTACGATCAGCGACGAAAGCGGCGCAGTTGTGATTCGCTATAACGATGGCAGCTTCGAAACAGTAATGTAAGCTACACCGTTGCAATATCAGGGAGGCTTCTGCCTCCCTTTTTTATTTTATTTATACAGATTTCGGAATTTTATTATGCGCGCCGTCATCGCTATTATCTTTAGTATCTTTTCAATAACGAGTTTTGCCACCACGCCAGAAACTGAATACTATTCCCACCTCGAAAGTAGCAGCTACAGCCAAGCAGCACCGATAGAACAGATGATTCACGATCTTGATGGGGCACCACTGAAATCGGGGAAATTTGCTTTTACGCACAATCAGTTTGAAATTGGCGTACGCAAAAATGATTTTGAATTCAGTTATTTTTATCGCTACGACTATTATTTAAAATTTAACAAAGACACTGGGCAGCTGGCCTATTTACAACGCAACGATTTGCCCCTGCCGCAAAACACCCATTACAACGTTTATCTGCGCCCCAATCACCTTCGTGCCTGGGGTTTAAGCGCCGCCTATTTTTATGACATCAGCCCTCAGCTATCCTTGAAAACACGGCTGAACTACTTGCGCGCGACTCACACCACCGATGGCTATTTAAAAGGCCAATTAAACACCCTCAATGACGGCTACCAAGCGCAGCTCTATCTCAATTACGGTTATAGCCGCGACACCTTACTCGACCGCCCCGAAGAAGACAGTGACGGTCACGGCACATCCCTTGATGTTGACCTTCACTGGCAAGTGAACAAGCAGTTCAATATTGATTTTAGTGGCCGAGATGTACTGTCATTTATTCAATATCGCGACCTCACCTATACCACGGCCACCGCCAATACCGACAATATATCCTTTGACCAAAACGGCACAATCGATGCCAAACCCACCGTCAGCGGTGTAGAGCGCTACCGCGATCAAACCCAACGACTCGCCTCCCGCTACTCACTGCTTGGCCGCTATCAACTCGATAGTAAACACGCACTCACTAGCGAGTTATTTGCCTATGATCGCCACGTTTTTCCCCGCCTCGGCTACCAGAGACAGTGGCGAGAAAAACAATGGCAACTCAGTTACGACTTACGCAGCAATGCCTGGGGAGTCGCTATTAGCGGGCAATATTTCACGCTGGGCCTACGCACAGACGCTACAGACTGGGAAGAAGCTAAAACACTTGAATTTAATGTGGGTGTAAATCGTCGCTTTTAATTTCTAATGGCAATGCTCAGCACGGTAGCTTTAAGCTGACAAATAAGAACTCAACGCCAAAAATAAAATATGCAGGACTACGATTTTAGTAAAAAATGCTTAACCGATATCGCGGTTAACATAATGCGTTATAAGCACTAAGATTTCTGGCAAATCCCGAAATAAGCGCCTACAACTTAGATGCGTTAACGTGTTTTATCCCCTGCGAATAACATAACGTATTGTGTTATTGCTTCTGATTGCACCGCAACCCTGAGAAATCGATAAGTACCTAATCCGGCTACTGCAGGTGCACAGGAAGTGGCTACACTGGGCAACTGCCCTCTCCGTTTACTATGGATGTAAATCACGCAGCAGCCTCGCAGTATAGGCCGACTGGGAGATTAATCATGCGTCATATTCATAGCTTTCATAAATTACTTCTACCGCTAGCAATAAGCGCCGCTCTCGTCGCTTGTGGTGGCGGAAGCAAAAAAAGTAGCTCGGCAGCGCCGACCACGTCAATTGGTGGGCAAAGTTCAAAAGGGATTGTGATTGGCGGTATTGTGAATGCCTACCCCATTACCAGCACGGGCACTGTAAACAAGAGCACCAGTCTTGCTAATCCTGCCACCACCGCTGATGACGGCAGTTATAGCCTGTCGCTCAATAGTAATTACGTGCCTGGCACCGCGATCTACGTAGAAATTACCGCCACCAATGGCACGCTAATGCGCTGTGACCTCGCCAAATGCGGCGATAAGGATTTTGGTGACACCTATACCCTAGCATCTAGTTTCGCGATGTCTGCGACACTGCCCTCTGCGACCGGAAGCAGTGTAGCGGTTAATATCACCCCGATTACCGACATTGCTTCAAAACTCACTCTACAAAAAGTGGCTTCTGGCGCAAATCCATCTGCCGCTGCAGCTGGCTCGAACGCGCAAGTCGCCAGTCGGCTTGGCTTAACGGGCAGCCTTATAGATCAGGCCATAATCGACATCACCAACGCAGACTCCGTTAACTCGGCTAGCCAAGCCGCGCTGGAATACAATTTAAAATCTGCGGCGGCGGTTGCCGCAGCACTAAAAGGCAACACGACGCTAAGTCTTGAAGACGCAATGAGCAACTTTGTAAATCAATTCAGTAGCGGCGGTATAGCGGACAAGGAGGACAGTAATTCTGACGCGGTCACCTTAGAAGAACTTCTTGAGGAAGCGCTTGCCCTGCTTGATAAAGTAAAGGCTGTGCCTGGTGTGGAAGATAGCAATGCCGTCAGTAGCTCTGGTACAAGTCTGACCGCAGCCGAAGCTGATGCGCAAAACAATGGCAGTTCCACCGCTAGCCAAGGCGATGTGCCTGATGATGTTGGCAGCGAAGGACTGCTTGCCAGTAAAGCCTTTGTTAAACAGCTTCGCAATCTCGCCAGCGCTGGCGTGGTGTCCGTCAATCAGAAGGCTTTTGCCGAACAAATTGATCTCGCCGGCACGTCAGTTTCTGCCGATAGCGACATTGTGGCCGAGGCGCTTGGTCTGGGCTTAAATGCCATCGCGACAGCCTACCAGCAATATCAAGACGCCCCAGATGAAAGTAAACCCAGCTCGATCGATGTAAACGGCATTACCGTCGCAACCTTCAAATCTGGTGGCACCCTTGGCCTCTCAATAGAGCAATCCGTTACCCTATTCGAGACCAATGTGACTATTGATCTAAACGCAGATGATGGCACCACCATCGTTGAAAGTTCGAGCGACTCGAGCTCCGGCAATGAAAACACATTCACGGATACCGGCTCTGCAACTGCAGCCTTAAACGTGTCGGGTTCGGCAGCCAGCTCGGACGTTTCTATTACGATTACCGACGGAAGTTTTACTGGAACCTTAAGCTATGACGAACAAAGTACTGAGACCCAAGAGACGACGAGTTACAGTGAAACGTGGAACGCCGAAGTGACCGTCGCGAGTATAGATGCCAGGCTAAGTATCACACTGGCCCAACTTACTGCCGACAATAACGTCAGCTTTACCGGTAGCATGGCACTTAAACTCGGCGAGCTCCTAGCGACAGAAGACGGTAGCTACAGCGTAGGATTCAGCAGCGAAACGTTCACCGAACAAGAGCAATATACTGAAACCCTCGGCTTCGACGGCTTTGAGATTAGCTTAGCCGGTGAATTTAGCGATACCGCCGGTAATGCTGTAAGCGCTAGCCTTGCCGCGAGCATAGATAATTTCAATGCAAGTTGTGGTGAAGAATCAGCCTATACCGAGCTAAATGGCTATAGTTATAGCTATGACTGCCAGCTTGACGAAACTGCGAGCAATTACGCCATCGGCAGCCTTACCATGATCTTTGAATTAGATCTAACGGGCGTCGAGGACGATGTAAATATCGAGTTCAACGCGAATCGCAGTGGAATAGAAACAGGCGTCGGCACGCTAAATCTGCGCTATGGTGGCAAACAACTTAACTTGATATATCAAGGTGCTAATACGGCAACGTTAAGTAATCACAACGGCGTAACCATGACCCTCACCGAAACAGAGACCGATGGTGAGGTCATACTTTCCGGCGATATAAAACAAGACGAGACTAGCTTTGCTACCATCAGCGATAGCAGCGGCGCAGTGCTTGTTCGCTATAGCGACGGTAGCTTTGAGACCGTGATGTAATATTTGCGGTCTGCCGTAAAAGGGAGGCTTCGACCTCCCTTTTTTAATTTCTACTGCCTCCTTTTAAGGCGCACATTTCAACATTTATTTATCCCTAGACCGACTCGACTGAGAATACACTAAAAAATGGCGCTCAGGATCAGAGTACCCATGCAATCGTAATTCTTAGGTATCCATTTTCTTGCTTTGCGCATAAAAGCTGGCTATACCATATTAGGTCAGCGCTGCACTACTCTGCCTATTACGCGACGAACACAAGGCATTACCGCTATTTGCAGCGCCGGCAAAATATGTTCCATTATTTCAAAAACACGGGGTGCCACTGCGTATTCATTCTCGATCAATTCTTATTACTTTCAATATCTTAAATTTTTTTGGCCAGCCATTAAAATGACAAGGAGATGTTTCATGACTGTTAAATCACTTATTCCTAAGCTTATTATTCCCAGCGCCCTCGGTCTACTAATGGTTGGTTGCGGCGGCGACAGTAAAGGCGGCAGTAGCGCCCCTGCACCAACCACCAAATCCGGTGTTTTTCTCGATGCTGAAGTCGGTGGCTTATTCTATTCCGCCTCGCCCTCGGGGCTCAGCGGCACAACAAATTCTGCGGGTGAATTTAGCTACCGCGACAATGACACGCTTAGCTTTAGCCTTGGCGGCATTACCGTTGGCACCACCGCAGGCCAAGCGATTGTCACTCCTCGGACGATTGCCGCGAGCATCACATCATTGCCCAGCGGTATTAGTGCCGCTGACATTGCCCTCAATATTGCTATTTTGCTGCAAAGCTTTGATGACGACGGCAACCCCGACAATGGCATAACGATCTCGGCGGCCACCGCCACCGCAGCAGCGAATACCACCATCAATTTTCGCGTATTACCCGCCGACTTTGTTAATGACCCGTCCCTAACACAATTAGCAAGCGATACCAGCAAAACCATTGTTAGCCCAGAAGCCGCAGCGGAGCACACTGGCGGCGCAATTCGTAAAAAAATTGCGAGTAGCTGGAACATCGTTGACGCTGGTGGTGTTAACGATCAAGGTGCAATAATCACCTTTTTTAGTAATGGCCATTACGTACTGGGTATCGATCATAACGACCCCAATTGTCTAGATGGGCTGGAATGGGGCTCCTATAAAATCAATGCGGAAACCGGCAAATTCAGCACCGAAACCGTGTTTGTTGACACCACCGGCCCCCAGGGCGACTGCGGCTTTTATGAGCAGGGTGCGGGCTTAACCGCCGACATCGGCCTGAATAGCGACACCACTATTGCGCTTACCAATATTGGTGGCGAAGCCAACGATAACGTAAACCTAAGCTTGATTCCCGTCGGCACTGGCATCGCTGGTAGCTGGTTGCTAGACGAACCAGAGTCAGACGGCCCAATCGTTGTTAACTTCTTTAGCAACGGCAATTACTTTATGACCCACGTAAAAGACGGAAGCGGCGGTGAACGTGGCCTAGAGCGCGGTACATGGGCCGTTGATGCAAATACCAAGGTGTTGACCATAAGCCAAACGTTGGACACCAATGGCGACGCGGGGCTTTCCGATCTTGGCGGTAGCCCAACCTTAGAACTAACCGACACCGGCCGCTTAAAGCTAACGGTCACTGCCGAGGAAATAGCACTATTTGACCGCCTACCCTTACAAGACCTAAGCAAGAACCCCGCTACGCCCCTACGGTAGCGCACCTTATCAACCACACCCCTTGGGCGCCGCACAGCTATGGCGCCCAAGACTTCATTAAAACGAATTTTTCAAGCAGCGGTAATCTGGCAATTTTACGCCTCTATTCACCACAGTTGCTGGTAAACTGCTGGCCTCAGCGTTTAATGCAATATAGGTGTTAAAAATGACTGCCGATACTACTGGCCGATTGTGCTTTGTTCGTCACGGCCAAACCTTTGCGAACATTGACAAGGTCTGGCATGGCCAAACCGACACCGAGCTAACCGCAGAAGGTTATGAACAAACACGGCGATTAGGCGCCTACTTCCCGCAGTACTTGCGCGCCGATGTTATTTACACCAGCCCACTGCAGCGGGCACGTATCACCGCCGAGGCAATTGCCTCGACGTTTGAACTGACGGTGATCCACGACCCACGCCTGATGGAATTCGATCTTGGTGACTGGGAGGGTAAACGTTTTTCTGACCTCGTCACCGAAGGCGATGTCTTAGAACAAATTGTCCACAACCCCGACTTCACTGCGCCCAATGGCGAGTCGCAAAATATTGTTAAACAACGAATCGTCGCGGCCGTGGACGAAATAGCCGCCAAGCACCCCAATGACAATGTCATTATTGTGGCCCACGGCGTCACCATTAGCATTGCCCTCGCCCATTATCTTCATGGCGACACCACACTGTGGCCCAAGTACGGCAAGCACAACACCGCCTTTACCGAAATTTGCCTGCGTACCAAGCAATTGCTCAGTTTTAACAAAATTGATCACCTCAACGAATAACCGCCCACAAGGCTCGGTGCAGCTGTCGACCTAGCAGTGCGGTGAGTAAGTGCCGACATCGGCCGCCACAACTCAAATCCGTATACAAGCCAACACCTAGACCGACGCCAAAGGCGAACCCAAGACTCTCAGGCTTTGCCAGCTGGGCCGAAAGATGACGACGATACCCGTGGTATTGACCACGGAGTTCCTGCCTGTAAAGCGCCTGCCGGGCGCGCTCTCGGCCAATCGCTTGCGCTAAACGCCTTTCAGCTCCCATGGTCCACCTCACGTTTCCCTGCAGCCAGCGTATTTGCTTGCGGTCTCGCGAACAAACCCTGTAAACGACCACACAGGCTACGCCAGCACCACCATGCCAGTACCAAATTACTCAATGCTACTAGCAGCATAACAAGTGCTGGCTGGGCGCCCATTTGCACCGCAAACTCAAACCCCGCAAAGAGGACGCTACACCATGTCGCAATGAGCAGCACGAGTATCGCAACCCATAGTAGTAACATTTTGAATAACGATAAAAGACAGCGCTGACCGTGCAACTGCGCTAAAGCCAGAGATGAATTTAGGTATTCGCCACACGCCGCCGTTAACTGCGCGAGGCTCTCACCACCAGATTCAATATTGTCTTCGGCTGATTCGCCACGGCGAAACTCGTCAGCGACACCGGGCGCAATCCAGTCATCCTTCATTGTATTACTCCACACTATTTGCGAAATATATACGCTAGGATAGTGCCCATTAAAAAAGCTAAGCCAATGCTTTTTATTGGATTTTCTCTGGTGTAATCACCCACTGCTGCAGTGGCCTCTTTAGACCGACTGCGCGCCGATTTTGCTAGTTTATCTGCATGGCCGCGCAATTCTTCGGCGAGCTCCAGCAAACGCTCTTCGCTCATTCCCGCAATCGTTGCGGCGCGATCAACAGCCTCATGGACACGCTCGGCTGCGCCATCTGTTCTTTCATGGCGACTATTTGCTGACGATGTATTAGATGCAGTTGAGTTACTCATATGCATTCTCCTATATGATTAATCGCAGTAATTTTGTTGACATCGACAAATTTAGAAAGTTTTTTATTAATGCCTTAAAAAAATAATTTTGAACTAAGCGAAAGATGAGAGTCTGAATTACTGCACGCAGCAAAATCTTTATGAACAATATTGAAATATACACGGAGCTATTATGCTGGGATGGTCACTGATTTTCTTTATCGTTGCCCTCATCTCAGCCGCGCTAGGTTTCGGCGGCATAGCTGGCGCGGCAACTGGCATTGCAAAAATATTATTTTTTGTTTTCGTGGTTTTATTTGTTATCTCAATGCTTATGCAGGCACTGCGGGGAAGACCGCCCCGTCTTTAACCATATTTCGTTTCATTGAATGAAATATGTTTTTATTAATACGAGGAGTAAATTATGAATCAGGATATCGCAGAAGGTAAATGGAAGCAGTTGAAAGCTCAGATCAAAGAAAAATGGGCCGACTTAACTGACGACGAAATCGAGCAAGCGCAGGCCAATAACGATCACTTTATTGGCGTTATTCAGGAACGCTACGGCATCGCAAAAGACGAGGCCGAAAAGAAATTCAATGAGTTAAAAAAGAAAATCTCTTAACTACTAAATTAGTTTTAACTCAGTATTAATTGAATTTTTATTGCGAAATTTTAAGGAGAAAAATATGACTATTAAAAAGACATTAGCAAGCGCCATTGTTCTTTCTACTATTAGTATTACTCCCGTACTCGCCAACGACTGGCAGGGTAAAACTAATGATGCATGGTTGGATGGAAAAATAGAAACTGCACTCATGCTCAACAGCGAACTTAACAACTTTGAAATAGACACCAAAGTTAACAAGTCTACCGCCTTGCTGACGGGCACAGTAACAAGCGAGATAGAAAAAGATTTGGCTGGGCAAATTGCCAAGAATGTTGACGGCGTGAACTCAGTAGACAACAAGCTCGAGGTAAATCCAAACCACAAAAGCAAAGTGGCACAAACAGGTCAAAATTTTAGTCGTACCTGGCACGACCTAAGCACGACTGCGGGCATTAATATTAAGTATGCAGCCAATGACGATATTGAAGCCACCGCGATTGATGTCGACACCAAAAATGGCAAAGTGAAGCTTACAGGTACCGTCAAAAATGAAGCCGCCCACGATCTCGCCATCGAGATCGCCAAAGGCTTTGATCACGTAACGGATGTCGAAAACAATCTTCAGGTCGTCAACTAATCGGCACCTAGCTGACAATAATATGCCAGCAATAAAAAAACCGCGCCTAGCGCGGTTTTTTTATGAATACTGTAAATCAAAGCAGCTCAATAACGAGTTACTTGATTTTAGCTTCTTTGTACATCACGTGCTTACGTACTACTGGATCGTATTTTGAGAACTCAAATTTATCCGGAGTATTACGCTTGTTCTTAGTGGTCGTGTAGAAGTGACCAGTACCCGCGCTGGAAACCAGACGGATTTTGTCGCTTGCGCCTTTCTTAGCCATGAGCAGACTCCTTAGAATTTTTCGCCACGGGCGCTAAGGTCAGCTAAAACGACCTCGATACCCTTTTTGTCAATAATACGCATGCCTTTGCTAGAAACGCGCAAAGTAACAAAACGCTTCTCTGCTTCAACCCAAAAACGGTGGCTGTGCAGGTTCGGCAAAAAACGACGACGGGTGCGGTTTTTTGCGTGTGATACATTGTTTCCGGTTACCGGACGCTTGCCAGTAACTTGACATACTCTAGACATGATAGTCGCCTCTTCAACCTTTATCCGCATGCGCGGTGCAAAAGGTTTATAAAATCAGGTTCAAACCGGGCCGCCGCGCGTTTACCTATACTCGGGAGTCCTAAGATGATGTGAATCCCGGACACGGCCCAAATGGAGCGCGACTTTATACCAGAAGGGGCGTAGGCAAGCAAGTTTTACTGCAAAATTTTACTCAGAGCAAGCCTCGCTCCGCCAAGGAAATCACCTCTGGGCCCGCCACTACACAGTGGTCCAACAAGCGGATATCCAGCAATGCCAAGGCCTCGCGAATTCTTTTGGTGATCCGCACATCGGCGTCGCTGGGTTCGGCCACCCCCGACGGGTGATTGTGGGCCACAATCAAGGCTGCGGCATGCAACTCCAATGCCCGACGGGCAATTTCTCGGGGATACACCGCCGCGCCGTCAATTGTCCCATAAAACAGTGGCTCGTATACGAGAAGGCCATGCTGGTTGTCTAAATACATCACCGCAAACACCTCGCGCACTTCCTGCCGCAACTGAGCCAACAGAAATTGGCGGGTGGCAGCCGCACTCGCAAACACCGGCCGCTGGCGTAAATCCTCTGCCAAATACCGACGGGACATCTCTACTACGGCCTGCAACTGCACATACTTGGCGTCACCGAGCCCGTGGGAACGGCAAAAACGCTCTTGACTGGCGGCCATCAGCGCACACAAGCCGCCGTGCTCAGCCAATAGCTCTCTGGCCAAATCGACAGCGGACTTACCCTTAACCCCAGTGCGCAAAAATATGGCCAGCAACTCGGCGTCAGCCAAGGCCGCTGCGCCACGCTGTAACAGTTTTTCTCGCGGCCGCTCATCTATCGGCCAATCCGTAATCGCCATATCACCCTCCCTGGTGAACATACGATTCATAGCACTGGTAGTCGCCAGCGCCGATAAGCTTCATAATACCGCCAAACTCAGCGATGACGAATGGCAAAATGAAACAACTGAGCAACCGACATATTCTATTGGGCGTTACGGGGGGCATAGCGGCCTATAAAAGCGCCGAGCTCATCCGTCGCCTCAAAGACCACGGCGCCGACGTGCGTGTGGTGATGACGGCCGCCGCCATGGAGTTTATTACCCCACTCACGCTGCAGGCGCTGTCGGGCAACCCAGTGCACACCACCTTACTCGACCCCGCCGCAGAAGCCGGTATGGGCCACATTGAGTTAGCACGCTGGGCAGACGTGATTTTGATCGCCCCGGCCAGTGCCGACTTTATGGCGAGATTGGCCACCGGTCGCGGCGACGACTTACTCACCACCCTGTGCTTGGCCACGCCCGCGATCATCGCGCTTGCGCCTGCAATGAATCAAGGCATGTGGCGCGACCCCGCCACCCAAGCCAATGTCGCCACACTGCAAGCGCGGAACATCCACCTTTTTGGCCCCGCCGCTGGCGAGCAGGCCTGCGGTGATATCGGCCCTGGTCGGATGTTAGAAGCCCAGGATTTAGCTGAACGCTGCGCAGGGCTCTTTAATAGCCGCCTGCTGGACGGCGTCCACCTTACGATTACCGCCGGACCCACCCGCGAAGCAATTGACCCTGTGCGCTATATTAGCAACCACAGCTCCGGCAAGATGGGCTACGCACTGGCCAGCGCCGCCGCCGACGCGGGCGCCCGCGTAAGCCTCATTAGCGGCCCCACCAACTTACCCTGCCCAGACCGAGTTCAGCGTATCGATGTGGTTAGCGCCACCGATATGCATAACGCTGCCTTAGCGGTAATGGGGCAGTGCCAGGTATTTATTGCCTGCGCCGCAGTGGCCGATTACCGGCCCGTCAATTGCGCCGACCAGAAAATAAAAAAAGACAACGAGAGTATGCGTATCGACTTGGTTCGCAACCCAGACATTGTCGCCGCCGTAGCAAATCATGCGCAGCGTCCATTTACGGTCGGCTTTGCCGCGGAGACCCAGGACTTACTGCACTACGCTCGGGACAAGCTGCAGCGTAAAAACCTTGATATGATCGTGGCCAATGACGTGGCCAATACCAGTATTGGCTTCAATGCCAACGACAATGCCGTGACCGTAGTAACACCCGGCGGGGAGCAAAGCATTGCCCAAATGGGCAAAAATCAATTGGCGGTGCAATTGATCGCGCTGATCGCCCAAGAGTTTCATTGCTCACAAAGCTAGACAGCTTGCTCAGGGCCTTCCATTATAAGTATTAAATCTATCAGGACGACACTAAAGCTGCGATGAGTAAAAAAGCCTCCACAACGATCCCAGAAAAACAAAAAAAAGCGTCGCGCTTTTCCATACTCCAACGCGATATTGTCATTTCAGCAGTCCTTAGCATCTGCGGTATTGTGGCCGCTTTTTATTGGATTCAGAATATTGAAGAACCCCGCGCCCTGACTCAGCGCATGAATACCGTCACGGCGAACAGCGCCGACCACCAGCGAGTCATCATCCGCGAAGCCATTGCCCAGCTCAGTGCCAGACTCAAGCAACAGGCCGACAATCCCGAACTGAGCAAAATCCTTCGCACCAGCGATCTCGCGGCGCGAAGCGTCTTTGAACAAAGCTTAGAGCGCGCTTTCCCAGAAGCAATCGACGCCAAGGTTATTATTATTGGCCCCCAGGGCATCGCAGATGAGCGCAGCGAGACCGCGAGACTGCGCAATAATATTGAAATAGATATGTTGCGTAAAAGCCTCGGCGAGGGCGGTATTGTCATTGAAGCTTATAGCCACAAAAACGCTTGGTTTATTTCCTTCGTTACGAAGGTCGACAAGCACGGCGCCCTCGTTATAACGTTCAGCGCCCAGTATTTTGAACAAATGCTAAAAAGCTTAGCTGGCAACGCCGTTACCAATGAGCTAATTCAAACCTATAAAACTCGCCGCGATACGGTTATTCGTCCCGCAAACACCGATTACGCCGAGGCGATGCAAAGCCGAGTTTTATCGGTACCGGGCTGGACCTTGCAGGTTTATCCGCAACCCCAAACGGTGCAGAACTTGCGCTCTGACGGCACCTTACTGTGGTTGGTCTGCATGTTTTGCGTAGCCACAATCGCCGCCAGCCACGCCATCTTCTTTGTTCGCGGCTTCGGCATTGCACGCCCAGCGAGTGCACCACCGAAAAAGGCGGTTCTCGACAAAGCAGAGACAGACATCCTCGACTTAGAGCAAGCCCTAGCGAAAAAATTGGCCGCCAATCGCAGTCGCACGCCCAGCCACCGCGATAACTTTCCCGCCCCAGATAGCTCGCCGCCCCTGCCGGAATTGCAGCAAGGCGCCCGCACACGCCGCGGCCCCTTAGCCATTAACTGCTTTCGCGCCTACGATATTCGCGGCGTCGCCGACACCGAGTTAAACAACGAGACCTGCGAAGCCATCGGCCGCGCGGTCGCCAGCGAGGCACTCAGTCGCGGCCAGAGCAAGCTCTTGCTCGGGCGTGACGGCCGTCTCAGTAGTCCGCGCATCCACGAGGCCTTAGTAAAGGGCGTACTCGGTAGCGGCGTAGACGTGATCGATCTCGGTCTTCTCGCCACACCGATGCTCCACTACGCCTGCCAGTATTTTAATATTGGCAACGCCATTATGATCACCGGCAGCCATAACCCCGGCCATTACAACGGCATGAAGATTAGCCTGGAATTCCAAAGTTTAAGTGGGCAAGACATCCAAAACCTGCGCAAACGCATAGAAGATCAAGACTTTGAGCAGGGCCAGGGCAGCTTAACCAACGACAGCATTGAACAGCGCTATATCGACCGGATCTGCGGCGACGTTGTCATTGCACAAACCCTCAAAGTCGTTATTGATGCCGGCAACGGTGCCACCGCCCATGTCGCACCCGCACTATTTGAAGAATTAGGCTGCGAGGTCATTCCACTGTTTTGTGAGACCGACGGCAACTTCCCCAACCATGCGCCCGATCCAACCATTTTTGAAAATCTCGCCGCGCTGCGCACCGCCGTCGCTGACAATCACGCCGACATTGGTATCGCTTTTGACGGCGATGGTGATCGCGTTGCCGTCGTAACGGCGAGAGGAAAATGCCCCAAGGCCGACCAGCTAATGATGGTCTTGGCCCAAGACATGGTGGTGCGCAATCCGGGCGCCGAAATTTTGTTCGACATCAAATGTTCGCGACTACTGCCCGAGTTAATCATTGAACACGGCGGTCGCCCCACTATGTGGAAGTGCGGTCACTCGTATATGAAGCGCAAAATGGCCGAGACCGGCGCGCTGTTGGGTGGTGAGTTTTCTGGCCATATCTTTTTCAAAGAACGCTGGTATGGCTTCGACGACGGCATGTATACCGCCGCTCGGCTACTCGAAATACTAACCCTATCTGGGCGCACCATGGACGATGCCCTGAGTAACCAAGGCGCCCTGCTCAGCAGTCCAGAAATCATCATTCCGGTAGACGAGGACCGCAAGTTTGCGATCGTCGAAACCTTTGCTGAGAATCAGGATTTTGCCGAAGCCACCCTCTCTGAGATAGACGGACTGCGCGTTGACTTCCGTCACGGCTGGGGGCTGATACGGGCGTCCAATACCGGACCGGCGATTACCCTGCGTTTTGAGGCCGATAGTGAGGCCGCGCTGAGTCGAATTCAGAATGATTTCAAGGATTTGCTAGCAAGGATTGATCCCAAGCTGGCAGATAGTCTTTAATAGGCGTTTTTTCGCCACCGACCACAAGAGATTTCAGCATGTCGATGAGTCGCACCGCCGCCGGGGATGTTGCCCGCGTACTGACCGAAGCACTTCCCTATATTCAGCGCTTCACCAATAAAACCATTGTGGTCAAATTTGGTGGCAATGCCATGGTCGATGACAAACTCAAAGAGCAGTTTGCCCGTGACATCGTGCTAATGAAGCTGGTTGGCATGAACCCCATTGTAGTGCACGGTGGCGGCCCACAGATTGGCGATCTGCTAAAGCGCCTCGCCATTGAGTCGCACTTTGTTGACGGTATGCGCGTCACTGACACCGCCACGATGGACGTGGTCGAGATGGTCTTAGGCGGCTCAGTGAACAAAGAAATTGTGTCGCTACTCAACCGCAACGGCGGCAAAGCCATTGGCCTAACCGGCAAAGACGGTCAGTTGATTCGCGCCAAAAAGCTCAAAGTGACTCAGCGCACCCCAGACTTGGCCAAAACCGAAATCATTGATATCGGCCATGTAGGCGAAGTTGAAAAGATCAACACCGAAGTCTTAGACATGTTGGTCAACAGCGACTTTATTCCGGTAATTGCGCCTATTGGCGTCGGTGCCGACGGCGCGTCTTACAATATCAACGCCGATTTAGTGGCGGGCAAAGTTGCAGAAGTCCTTAAGGCTGAAAAACTGATGCTGCTCACCAATATCGAAGGCTTGCTGGACAAATCAGGCAAGGTATTAACTGGACTGAGCACCGAACAGGTCGACGCCTTAATTGCCGACGGCACCATCTACGGTGGCATGTTGCCAAAGATCGGCTGCGCACTTTCTGCAGTCAATGCAGGCGTAGTAAGCGCCCACATTATTGACGGTCGCGTACCCCACGCAGTGCTTCTCGAAATCTTTACCGATACCGGCGTTGGCACGCTGATTACCAATACTCAAAGCGAATTAGATTAAACTCAGCGCTGGATAAGGTCATCTACACCCTATGAATAAACGTCCTTCACGACGCGAAGAAATTCTTCAAGCACTCGCCAAAATGCTCGAATCCCAGCCCGGCACCCGCATCACTACCGCTAAATTAGCGGCAGAGGTGGGGGTATCTGAGGCCGCCCTCTATCGGCATTTTCCGAGTAAAGCCAAGATGTTTGAGGGCTTAATTGAATTTGTAGAAGACACAATATTCAGTCGCGTCAGCCTAATTCTTGGCGAAGAGCCACAAGCCCTAGGCCAAATTGCCAAAGTACTGCAGCTGCTACTGACGTTTACTGAGCGCAATCCCGGTATCACCCGCATTTTCAATGGCGATGCCTTGGCGGGGGAAAATGAACGCCTGCGCGGCAGAGTCGTGCAGTTTTACGACCGCTTAGAGACCCAGCTTAAACAAATTTTACGCGAGGCAGAGATACGTGAGGGCCTGCGCACTCAAATCACTGCCAACAGCACGGCCAACATCCTCATTGCTGCCGCCGAGGGCCGCATTAGCCAATTTGTACGCAGTGATTTTAAGCGCCTCCCCACCGAAAACTGGGAAGAGCAGTGGCAGCTACTGAGTGATACGATTTTCCGCTAAGCGGCAACACCTATTAGAAAAGCGCCTTACTTTTGCGGTTTGGAGTAATAATTCCGTCTAACGTCCACCTGCCCCTGCAGGTCTGCGAAGCGACTCTTATCCCGCTCGTAATTATTGGCGACCTGCTCAAGCTCTTCTTGACGGGCGCCAATATGTTGCTCGGTAGTGGTAAGTTCTCGGCGCAGCGACGCCAGAGTGTTAGTAAGCTCAGTCGGCACCGCTAAACCGCGGCGCTCCAATTCTGCGGCCTCAGCCTGGTTGCTATATACCTGCTGCTTAATAATGGAGAGATTGCTTTTTAAAATCGAGATTCGCACTTTTATATCGTTAAGCGCGCGCTTTTTAGCAACCTCAATGTCGTGAATATTGCTATAGCGCAGCAGCAGCGACTCATCCCATTTACGGGTTTTGGCGTCAGCGGCGGCTCGCGCTTCTTCAATACCAAGCTCCAATGCGCGGGCTTTGCGCTCAGCTTCACTCAATTGGGGAGCGATGGTTTTTACCACACTGCCGTCAAGGCGAATAATATCGTAGCCACGGGGCACTGCGTCCGGCGGCACGCTGTCATCAATCACCACCGTGCCATCGGGACCGGGATAGCGATAGTAAATACTCTGGGCATGAACCGTTGATAGCTCAATCCAGCACAGCGCTAATAGCAGTAAACCACGAGCCATAATCACTGTAATCCCATCCTCATTCGCGTTACAAAGTCACTTAATACGCTATTTATATAACAACGCCATAGCGTTCTCGATACGCATTGATACGTGCTATCAAATTCTCGTCGCCCGCCGACTGCGTCAAATAAGCCACAATATCGTGTAATCCCACAATGCTCACCACCGCCAAATTGGCGTCCTGCTCCAGCTCCTGAATCGCCGAACGCTCACCCTGGCCGCGCTCTTGGCGGTCGAGACCAATCGCGACACCGGCCACCTCGGCACCCTCGGCTACGATCATCGCAATGGCTTCTCGGATTGCGGTGCCGGCTGTAATCACGTCGTCAATAATCAATACGCGCCCAACAAGCGCGGCGCCAACAAGGCTCCCACCTTCGCCATGGTCTTTCTTTTCTTTGCGGTTATAAGCGTACGGTACATCTAGCTGATGGTGCTCTGCCAGCGCACAAGCGGTTGCCGCCGCCAGTGGAATCCCCTTGTAGGCCGGACCAAACAACACATCGAACTGAATGCCCGACGCCACAATAGCATCGGCGTAACAGCGACCCAGTGCCGCCAAAGCCCCGCCGCTGCTAAAGCGACCGGCATTAAAAAAATAAGGGCTAACACGACCAGATTTAAGGGTGTATTCACCAAAACAAAGGGCTTCGCTGGCAATGGCTTGCTGAATAAATCGTTGTTGATAGGGTTTAATGCTCATCTATGTTTCCAATAGCTAATACGTCAAATAAGTAGCCGCCCATTTTACCCAGCTACAGGGAAAACCTCACCTATGACACGAAATGCGGGCAAAAGTCCGTAAAAATACTGAACATCGGCTATCAATCCGGTGTTTTTTAACAGATATTCTTTACTGCGATTGTTGTCAATAGTGTTTCATTGTAGTCTAACACCTTGTTTATATCGAAAATTCAGCCACGCTATTGCTGAACGCCACTTTTGTATTGAGGTTTGGCGTCCTAACTCGCTATAACGATCTACCTCAACGCTCAAGCTTGGTCACCACGGCCTCGTTATCGACACGATAGGAAAGACATGAGAATTATCAGCTTTTGCGCTGACAGCATCGTAGATGCTGCAAAAAGAGGCTTCTTCGACTGGGTTACTAAGCAGGATGCCGACATCATCTGCATTCAGAACCTAGGCATTGCCGAATACAAACTTCGCGACGACGTGTATTTTCCCCGCGACTACAACCCCTATTTCTTTGATGCCGCCGACGGTAAGCACAACGGCGTCGCCATTTACTGCCGCAAACTGCCCAAAGCCATCATGACGGGACTGGGATTTTTAGATTTTGATATGGACGGCCTCTACATTCAGGCCGACTTTGACAACATCAGCATTGGCAGCTTGCTTGCCCCCACCGCCGAAGAAGGCGATAGCGCAGGCCTAATTCGTAAAAACCAATTTTTTGAGCAGTTTGGCAATCACCTGACCAAAGTGCGCAACAAACGCCGTGACTTTATCATTTGCGGCAACTGGAATATTGCCCATCGCGGTATAGATATTCAGGACATTCGCGGTAACCACGGCAAGCCCGGCAGCTTGGCCGAAGAGCAGCAGTGGATGGATCGCCTGTTTCGGGAACAGCAGTACTCCGATGCATTTCGTCTAATTAATAACGATCCCGACGAGTTTAGCTGGTGGCCAGACGGTGAGCCCGGCACTAACGGCTGGCGGGTAGACTACCAAATCACCTCAGAGCACATGACACCACGAGTTGAATACGGCGCCATTTACAAAGTACAGCAATTTGGCAAGCACGCACCGGTGATTATGGACTACGACTTTGAGTTACCAGAAAGCCCCTTTTAAGGGCTTTCTGGTAAACAACTAGGCCAGCGCCGCGCGCTGAGCCTCGATCAATTCAGCAATACCTTTCTCAGCTAAATCCATCATTGCATTCATTTCAGCGCGGCTAAACGTAACGCCCTCTGCCGTGCCCTGCACCTCAATCACGCCGCCCTTATCATCCATGACCACGTTCATATCGGTTTCGGCATTGGAATCCTCTGCGTAATCCAAATCCAGCACTGGCACGCCTTGGTATACACCGACCGAAATCGCGGCAACTTGCTGCTGAAGCGGGTTACCGTTTATTAAACCCTTCTTCTGCAAACTGGCCACTGCGTCCGCCAAGGCAACATACGCTCCGGTGATAGACGCCGTGCGCGTGCCGCCATCGGCCTGAATCACGTCGCAATCCAAGTAAATGGTATTCTCACCTAGCATTTTCAAATCGATAGACGCGCGTAGCGAGCGGCCTATCAAGCGCTGAATCTCTTGGGTGCGGCCACTCTGTTTGCCCCGTGCCGCTTCCCGATCCATACGACTACCGGTAGAACGCGGCAACATGCCGTATTCCGCCGTTACCCAGCCTTGACCGCTGCCACGCAAAAATCCAGGTACGCTGTTCTGTACCGACGCAGTACAAATCACCTTGGTATTGCCCATTTCAATCAATACCGAACCCTCGGCATGGCAGGTGTAATTGCGGGTAATGGTTACCTGACGTTTTTCATCGCTGGCGCGCTCGCTGGGTCGTGTCATCATTTAATTCCATAGGCATTCAAAAGAGTGGCGCAGATTATACCTGCCAAGCCATCCCCACCCCAAACTTCTCCCGGACAACTCCCGTGCCCAAATCAAATCACTGCTGAAGAAACGCGCTAAAAAGTTTAGAATGGTGTTTCTAATCAACACCAAGGGGAAGACATTGACTACCAGCAGCATGACCGCCTTTGCCCACCAGCAATCTGACTACCCTTGGGGCAGTGCCACCTGGGAACTGCGTTCGGTCAACCATCGCTACCTGGAGCTGTCTTTCAAACTACCAGAGAGCTGGCGTAATTTAGAACCCAGCCTCCGCGACGCCCTGCGCAAAGGCCTGCAGCGCGGCAAAGTTGAATGCGCGCTCAAGGTTCAACTGCACAACCAGCAGCAAGCGCTGCAACTCAACAATGTGCTTGCAGGACAAATTCTCGACGCTGCCAATAAGCTGAAATCGGATATCGCCCACGCCGCGCCAATCAATGTTTTTGAATTATTGCGCTGGCCCGGCGTACTCGAACCTCAAAGTGTCGACGGCGACGCCATTAGCAGCCAATTACTCGAAGGCTTTCAACAAGCCCTTGCCGAACACCTCGCCAACCGCCAACGTGAAGGCCAAGCACTGGCAGACCTCATCACCCAGCGCCTCGACAGCATCAGCGCCATCGTCGCCGACATCCGCAGCAAAATGCCCGGCATCGTCATCGCTCAACGCGAAAAACTACAACAGCGCCTTGCCGAACTCCAAGTGGAACTCAACCCCGAGCGCCTAGAGGCAGAAATCGCCCTCATCGCCCAAAAAGCTGACGTAGACGAAGAACTCGACCGCCTCGATACTCACGTAACCGAGGTACGCCGAGTCCTTAAAAAAGGCGGCGCCAGCGGCAGACGCCTCGACTTTTTTATGCAAGAACTCAACCGCGAAGCCAATACCCTGTCATCTAAAGCGGTGGTTTCGGAAAGCACTCAGGCGGCAGTAGAGTTAAAGGTGTTGATTGAACAAATGCGGGAGCAGATCCAGAATATTGAGTAGGTCTAGCGCGCCACTAAAAATCCATTTTTTCTTTAAGATCATAAGGTTAAATATATTCTGGGTGCTCCACAACACCAGCCCCTACACTTTAATGCGCATAAAAATGTGATTTCTTTCTTTTTTACGCGCATAAAAGTGTGGTGTTCAGACCTCGGGAAGCGCTATCCATCTAGCTCTACGGGAAAACTCAGCTTTACATAGTGACGAGCACTGTAAAATGCGTAGTTTTTAATTTTTTACGCCTAAATATAGCCGTTAGACGGTAGGTCGACGGTTTAACTTCTCAACACTATCTCTCATGAATAACCAAATAAGCCTATTATTAAATTTATCCATCACACCTTAATTTTTATATACTTCATCCACCTCTGAAAATTTAACGACATTTTCTATCCGTGAAAGCGTGGTAAGTTTCATCGAATGTAAAAATTTCCGAAGAGGGACATTGTTTACTGACTGTTGTAACGTAAGTGGTTTACCTAATTCAAACAGGTAGTACAACTCATCCGACCCAGACTGCTTTCCCGCCTGATTTTCAGTTATTTCATTGCGTGGTAGTAAGGATACTCGTTTTACTGACCACACCTTGTCTATCTGCTTTGTACTCGGAATTTGTTTCGAAGGCGAAGCCAACGCTAAATAACGAACCTCGTCCACAATGTGAGCGCCAATTTGCCCCTCAAGCTGATGAATCGCTTTTTGCTTTATGTGATACCACTGAGCAGTGCCGTTCTCAAAATTTTCGAGGTAGCTTTTACTACGACCTGTTAGGTTTCCTAGCGCGGCCGTTAGTGTCAAATCAGGATACAGCACTTGGCGCATTCCGTAATAAGGAATACGGGCAGCTTCTTTCACATATTGCCGCTCTGCCATGCCAGCAACTGGGTACAAAGTATCATTGGCTTGCCCCGCCTTCACACTTGAAGCCGTGCCGATCTGGGCCTGCAAAAATTCTGACAGCCATTGGTGGCCGCAATAATTGCTTTCGGCTTGGCTGGGTAATAACGCAAATGCCCCTATGCCCACCTCCTCTATCGCATTCGCGTAAGGGTTCATCTCTTGGGCTTGATCAAAAAAGCCTGGGTATAATGCAAATGCGCCGAACACAGGTCGACTTTTCTTAGCTCGGTCGCTTGAAACCGCATTGTCCGGTGTGGACAGGCGAATTAACGCATCTCGATAACGGTGCATTTGATTAATGGCATCGTCTGGAACGTAATCTGTCTTCGAGATATTGTCTTCGCTGCCGTCAAATCGGTTTTTGTCCGTTTTTATTCGGTATTTCGCATCAAATAGCCAAATAAACTGCTTTTCTTCGGTTAACTCACCAGCTTTGGGCAAAGTGACCTCCAAAACAATATCGGGCTCTTGGCTTACTAAATACGAGCGAATCGACTGACCTTTTTTGGTGAACTTGGGCTCATGCGCGAGCCTTGCGGTAACGCCATCAGCTCGTTTAAAGCGAAATGCCCCTGCGAAGCCGTCTTTTAACTGATATTCAAAAAAGTCATTTTGCGATAATTTCGCGGCGTCATTTTCAACTAATGTGAAGCCCAAATCCTGCTCCAAAATCTGTTTCAGACACAAAAAGCACCACACTTCATAAATCTCAGCCACCGACTTCATTGAAATGCTCGACTGATTGCCAAACACATCTAAATAAAATTTAAGCTCCTGCCACACGCGGTATACCGCGCTGTAACCAGTTTTTTGTTGCAGCACCAACGATTCACGATTCAGCCCACCGTATGCACCCACCTCTTTTAAAAAACTTTGATTCAACACCTTTTGCAACGGCTGCTGCCAGTTATGCAGCTCATTTAAAAAGGAATCTGACAGACGTTGTCGTTCTGGCGCTTGGTTACTTGTGCGTAGCTTGGCTTCAAATTCGGCCAACTGCCGCTTACTGCGCTTAACCGCCATTTTAATAAAGCGATTTTCTGGCGTATCTACGCTCAGTTGCTTTTTTTCTAGCCGATAACGTTTGTCATATTGGCCATTGGCGAAATCTTGTTTAACTTGCTCACCCAGCTTGTAGGGCAGACGACCTTTTAACTTCGCCGCTTTGATATTGGCCACCGAGGGTTGAAGCCGACTATGTGGTGCCGTGCAGATGACTTTAAGGCCTAGCTCAAATCGCGATCTTAATGCTGCGAAGTTAGCCAACCACATTAGTGGAAAGTGACCTCGCTGCTTACTGCTTGCGGCATCTTGCTCGGTTTTTTCAACTAAACTAAAGCGCCATAGAGGATAAACAGAATCGATAGCCCGATACATGGCTGGTAAGTCTTGATGCAGCGCCATTTTCGTCGGCAACACTTCAAAAGCAATATGCTGTGTATGCGTTTTACCCTCTTCCTCAAAAGACAGTGGTAAACGCATCCAGCCAACATCATTGCCGGTATTAATGGAGCCTATTAAACGCGCCGGAAGCGGGCCGCGTTGCTTGGCAAAACGAAATGCTTCGCTGACGCCTTGGCTACGGTGTACTAAGCGTGCATCAGATACCGCGCCAAAGAACACCCATTCAAACTGATATTGCGTATTTTCGAAAAACAAAGGGGCATTTAAGGTAAGCATTGAACGTTTTTCAGGCCCAGCGACACTCGTCGCCAAAGCTGCTTGTGCGTAGATACCGCTAGGCCCATCAATAACCGCAATATCAACCAGCTTAGCCTCTGGAGAAAAGCGTAGCTCAGGACTTATATTTTCCGCATTTCCGACACGAGCAAGCGTTAAGCTTGCTCTTTTTTCCACAGTGGCCTGATATACCTTCGCCCGAGCGCTAATGTCATTAGCCCAAATCGAAAACTCGAAATCAGGCGTTTGTAGTCGCAATAACTCAGGCATTCCTAGCCACTCCTTTTGCTTTTATTTTAGGGTTATGGCCAAAAACTCGTAAACGTAGCGCTATCTAAGCGCTGCGTCATCCATTCCAATTTTCCTTTCGAACGACACGCAATACGCAGCACTTTATCTGTTTCCAAAGCATTCTCAGCGCCCGATTGTTCGCGATACAGGTCTGGGCGCTGATTAGCTTGATCACTATCTTTGTCCGCATTCCAGATAGGCGATAACTGCTCAGCCAACACCTTATTCAGCTCAGCCAACACATTCTCGCCAGTTGCCGTTGCCAGCTTGTCGCTATCGCCTTCAATCCTAGGGAGCACTTTGCACATCATAAAGTCATCCCACACGGCTTTTAGGGTGAGTTCGTCCTGTGGCTGACTGCTGATCACGGCTAGTAATAATTCATTCAGTGCTCGGAACGCCAATTCGAACGGGGTGTTTTTTAAAACCGTATTTACAGCCGTTAAAAAAGCGATAGATTTTATGCCCTTCACATCAGCTGTCGCATCTAGCAATACAACACTATTTCTAGCATTTGACCAAATGGGGTAGCTAAGGGTTTTGTGCTCGATGGCTGGCGGATCAGACAAAAAATCATCGTAGCTATTGGGAAAAAATGCGCCAAAATCAACGCTCAATGCGCGGTCAATCACCTTCCGCGAAAAACCATGAGTCGTTTCATCCATATTCACAGTGCCCGCGACCATTAAATTAAATGGAATTGCTAAGCCATACCCGCAGATCAACTGCCACAGCTCGTCGTAGCCTGACGATTCAAACCCCAAATCAGCTCTTAGCTTGCCCGTATCCGCCACTGCGTTAATCGTTGCCGGCTTTAACAAGGCATCACTGAAGTAGATAAAAGTATCCTCTTCCCAAAGCCATTCGCGGGTCTCCAGCACCGACAAGTAATCGGCAAAATACTGTTCAACAGGTGCAAGGTTCATTTCATCTAAACACAACCAATACGGCAGAACGTCATTAAGCACAGTGCTATCGCCAGTCACCACCAAACGTTTGCCTTGCCTATGGCAATCCTGCACTTCAATTGTTAAGCCCTTGTCAGCAATGCCACGCCATGCCTTGGCAATAAACTGTAAAACGTCTGTAGTGATATATTCCGCTTGGCCGTGACTTGAGAGGCGCGAGATATAGCCCAATATATCACTCGGCTCATGCCAATCAGGCCTTACTGAAGTTAGGCAATAGGTTTCGTTTAACTGACCGGATGCTTTTGCTTGCTCGCGTACGAATCTTGTTTTACCAGTACCAGAGAGGCCGGCTAGGAGGAGAAAGGGTTTTGAGAGGACAATATTTTTAGATTCATTTGATGAAAAGTACTCAGCCAATTTCTTACAGGCTGCACTATACATAGAATTTCCAGCTATATCGGCTTCTTGCCAGCCAGGAACAGATTTAAGTAAGTTTAAGGCGTTTATCACGCCTTCGGAGGATAGTTCATAAAGCGAAGATTCACCTATACCAATTTCACCTACGTACTTATCACTAAACTTTATTCCAGTCGCAGAATAACTATACGCTGTTCTTTCTGACAACCCTTTTTGTAGCATCCAGCCATGAAATCTACTTTGAATACTGGAATATTTTCTCCGTGATACTAAATTATTTTCTTCTAGTTTGAAAAAATTATTCCAGTTCGATAACGCTGTTCCTATATTATCCTTAGTTAAATACGTATTTTCTTCTGGCGGCACGTAATCCAAACCAGCAAGAAAAGATATTATTTTTGATATCAACTTAGTTAATGAACTTGTTTGACTACCCCCAGCCGAGTGAATAATTCCAAGATCATTTTTATTTACTGATTTATATATTTCTCGGTAAGATTTTTCCTCATACTGAAAAAACATAGCCTTTCTAGTTGGAGTCGCCTCCCATTTTTCATAAACAGCATTATATTCATCAAGAATAAAAATCAGAAAAAGCCTTATAGCTTCCGGTGGTATGCTGAATTCCTGGTTAGTAGAATTTGCGTATGTCAAAACAACCGCCTCTTCCACAACTACTTTCTGGCCTTCGTCCACAGTATTGCAATATTCTTGAAAATTCATGGTATATTACCCCCGATTTTTTTAGCAATTCTTGTAATCACTGGCACGACTACTGAATTTCCAAACTGTTTGTAGGCCGGAGATCTTTTCTCAGGAACGATAAAGCTTTCTGGAAATCCTAGCAATCTCGCGCATTCTCTTTGGGTCAAAAATCTAGGGTTTTTCCCAACTTGAGGAACCAAACACTCCTTACCATCCTTACCGTATCTTGCAACAATAGTATTCGAAGGCTTATCTAAATCTGCCGTATGCGCGGTAAATCCAGTCCCCCTCTCAACATTACGCTTAGTTCTGTTGATATGCCCTTGCCAAAGCCTGTCTGATATTGTGTAACTTTCGTCTACGCTAGACTCTAAAATTGACTTTAATGCCAATGGCTCTCCATCAAATTCAGGAAATTTAAAAGTGAAATTCAAATCTTTTCGAACAGCCACCATATAACACCGAACTCTACGCTGAGGAACCAACGAACTTGAATCAATTACTTTGTATGAAAAACTATATCCGCTATTTTCAATAGTTTCCTTGATTGTGCGGAACGTTCTACCCTCATCATGCCTTTCAAGATTTCTAACATTTTCCAAAAAAACTATCTTAGGTCTCTTAACATCAATAACTCTCATCACATCGAAGAACAATGTCCCTTGAGTGTCACACAAAAAACCATGACTTTTACCTACAGCATTCCTAGCTGATACGCCTGCGTGCGAAAAAGGCTGACATGGAAATCCCGCCAACAAAATATCATGACTTGGAATTGCACTCTCATCTATTTTTGTTATGTCTCCAAATGGAAATTCTCCATGATTTTCTTTATATGTTTTTTGCGCTCCCTTGTCATACTCTGATGAAAAGACACAAGCTCCACCCGCATTCTGAAACCCTAGCCTGACACCACCAATGCCAGCAAAAAGATCAATAAATCTAAACCTAGCGTTCTTTTCTGGCCTCAGTTTAAGAGCACCAAATACCAGGTCAAAAAAATCATCTTGATTTGTATATATTTTCTGTTTTTTAAATACCGCGAGTATTTTCTTCTTCATCGCCGCCGGTGACGTAACAGTAGGATCACAAAAAAACTGACTACCCGTTGCAATAGCATGCAACCATTGATCTACAAGCGCCTTCGGCTCTGTGCCCTCAGGTACATGCGGCAGGACAAATGGTGCAATTAGGAGCTCAGCCGAAGCCAATATGTCTTTTCTATTCTTCATTATTTACTACTACAATTTTTGATTGTTGACCAAAACACCCAAGCGGTTTTTTAGTTACTTAGCGTGACGAATGACTTTTTAGTTGTATTCCGCATCAACGGCTCATGCACCAGATAGACCAATGAGCGTAGCGCTCAAGTTTGATCTGAAGCGCCCAATACACTGTATATCCAGACAGTGAAAAAAACATCAACACCATACACCAATTAGGCAAGCATTGTAGGTCGTTCTACCTACAACTAGAACCAATTTATTCTCCCCAGCCGCTACCAGCTGGGCCAGTGAAAGCTGATGCCCGCAAGATAATACCCCTGACTTCTGCCCATTGAGTGTGACTCATAGTCCGTAGACCCCAGTTCAATCTTTGGTAAATATGGGTCATCTAAACGCCTCCGGACCGCAACCATGAACCTACCAACACACGACAACTCAGGCACAAACGATCGGAACGCTAGATTCGAAATTCATATCGACGCCAATCCCGACCGATGGCGGGGCGGCTTTCAATGGGCTATCACTAATTCCGGAATAGAGTTTGATTGTGGATTGAGCTTTACTGAGGAAGACGCCGTGAATGACGCTCAGCAGCGCATCGCCGAAATCCAACGCGCCTAAGATCATCGCTAGCATAATGCCAATACCCACAGAATTCCCCCGCTTCCGTGACGCTTTGCCAAACTGGTCGTATAATCTAAACGCTATCTATCGCGCTGCCATCCGCCGCGAGCACTACAATCAGAGGACGACCCCGTCGCTATGCACAGTCAAGGCACGCTCTATACCATTTCAGCACCCTCGGGGGCCGGCAAAACCAGCTTAGTCGCAGAGTTACTCAAGCGCACGCCCCAGCTCAGTGTATCGGTATCCCACACCACGCGGCCGATGCGGCCCGGTGAGGAGGATGGGGTGAACTATCACTTTATCAGCCACGAGGTGTTCCAACAGATGCTGGGAGAGACCGCTTTTTTGGAGCATGCCCAGGTTTTTGATAATTTTTACGGCACGTCTCAAAAGTGGGTAGAGTCTGAACTCGCCCGTGGCGAAGATGTGATTTTGGAAATTGACTGGCAGGGCGCCCAGCAAGTGCGCCGCTTAATGCCCGAAACCATCGCCATTTTTATTCTGCCGCCCTCTCGCGAGGCCTTAAATCAGCGCCTTACTGGTCGCGGTCAGGATGACGACAGTGTCATTCAGCGCCGCATGGACGCCGCCGTGGCGGAAATGTCTCACTATGTTGAAGGCGATTATGTGGTCATTAATGATGACTTCAACACCGCGCTAGCTGACTTAGAGGCCATAATCCGCGGCCGTCGTCTGCAATTAGACAAACAACAGGACCGCCACGCCACACTGCTCAGTGCGCTACTGTCATAAGTGTCAACTTTTTGTTAGACTGCCAAGTAATTAACAGCGCGCAATTTGTGCGCTGATTTTGTTTAGTCTGCAGGAAACACATCATGGCCCGAATTACTGTTGAAGACTGCCTACAAGCCGTCGATAATCGCTTTGAATTAGTTATGGTCGCCAGCAAACGCGCCCATGCTCTGGCAACCGGCGGCAAAACTGCCTTAGTTGCAGAAGAAGGCGATAAGCCAACGGTTATTGCACTGCGTGAGCTGGCCGAAGGTAAGATCACCCGCGAGCAAGTCATGGCTGCCAATAAGCACGACGACGAGCCAGAAATCGATCTGGGCGCTGAATTGGGCGCCGCTTCACTGTAATTCGCGTCTGAAAGGGGCGTCGATGCATCAATACAGTTTTTTCAATCCGAGCAGCGGCGTTATACAGCCAGCCGGATCGATCGACGCCCTTGCAATCTCCCTTGCTGAATACCTGACGCCCGATCAGGTCAATCAGGTTCGACGCGCGTACTACTACGCGGAACAAGCCCACGAAGGTCAAAACCGTCGCAGTGGCGAGCCATACGTAACCCACCCCTTAGCAGTTGCCAGTATTCTTGCAGACATGCACATGGACGTTCAAAGCCTCATGGCGGCGATGCTCCATGACGTCATTGAAGACACCCATGTCACCAAACAGGGTTTAAGCGATCAATTTGGCGATGTCGTCGCCGAGCTAGTAGACGGGGTTTCGAAGCTAACCCGTATCGAGTTTCAATCTAAAGCCGAGCAACAAGCCGAGAACTTCCAGAAAATGGCCTTGGCCATGGCCAAGGATATTCGCGTTATCTTGGTTAAACTCGCCGACCGCCTACACAATATGCGCACCCTCGGGGCCATGCCCCAAGATAAGCGCCGCCGTATCGCCAGAGAAACGCTGGAGATTTACGCGCCCATTGCCCAACGCTTGGGCATGCACAATATTCGGGTTGAGTTCGAAGACCTGGGCTTTATGTCCATGCACCCCATGCGCGCCCGACGCATTCGCAAGGCCATTACCACGCGCTTTGGCGACCGTAAAAAAACCATCACCACCATTAAAGAAAGCATCGAGAACTGCCTTACCGAAGAAGGCCACAGCGCGAATGTCATCGGCCGCGAAAAGCACCTGTTCAGTATTTACAGCAAAATGCGCAATAAGCGTAAGTCGCTAAAAGAGATTATGGATCTCTATGCCTTTCGCATAGTCGTAGACTCGGTCGACAGCTGCTACCGAGTATTAGGCTGCGTACACAGCTTGTACAAGCCGGTACCAGGCCAATTTAAAGACTATATTGCCATTCCCAAGGCCAATGGCTACCAGTCTCTGCACACGGTGTTATTTGGTCTGGAAGGCGTGCCGATTGAAATTCAGATCCGCACCCACGAAATGGAAGAAATGGCCAATAACGGCATCGCCGCCCATTGGCTGTACAAAAGCAGCGACCAAGAGCCCAAGCGCAATTCTAGCCATGCCCGCGCTCGCCAATGGGTGCAAGGCCTTTTAGAAATGCAGGAGCGCGCTGGCGACTCCTTAGAATTTATCGAGAATGTAAAAATTGATCTCTTCCCCGACGAGGTCTATGTCTTTACCCCGCGCGGCGACATTATGGAATTGCCCGCAGGCGCCACTGCCGTAGACTTTGCCTACGCGGTTCACAGCGACATTGGCAATAGCTGTGTGGCCTGCCGAATCAACCGCCGTTTGGCGCCCTTGTCAGAAACCCTGCAAAGCGGTCAGACAGTAGAAGTGATTACCACCCCCGGCGCCCAACCCAATCCGGCATGGCTGCATTTTGTGGTCACAGCCAAGGCCCGTACTGGTATTCGCCACCACCTGAAATACCAGCGCAAAAACGAAGCCTTAACCCTGGGCAAGCGCATGCTCGAACGCGCACTGGCCAGCATGAACGAGAACATTGCCGACTTCGAAGACAAATACCTGCAGCAACTGGTCGACACTACCCACGCCAAAACGCCGGACAATGTCTACGAACAAATTGGCATGGGTAACCGAGTTGCCTATTTAACCGCCCGCCAATTATTAAATTTACGCGACAATATTGCCGACGGCGACGCCCTGCGGCCACCGCCAACCCGCCACTCCATGGTCATCCATGGCACCGAAGGGTTTTTGGTTAATTTTGCGCGCTGCTGCTACCCCATACCCGGCGACCACATTATTGGCATCGTCAGCTCCGAAAAAGGGGTGGTGGTACACTGCGAAAACTGCCACAACAGCATTGAACTTAGCAGCCAGCCCGAACGGGTAGTACCTCTGAGCTGGGCAGAAAATATTGACCGCGACTTCTCGGTAGAAATGAAAATTGAATTAACCAAGCAGCGCGGCATTATTGCTGTGTTAGCAACTCGCGTAAATGGCGCTGACGGCAGTATAGAAAAAATCAGCGTAGAAGATGAAAATGCCAAAATTAGCACCATTCACCTTATTGTTGGCGTACGCTCGCGAGTGCATTTAGCCAATATTATGCGCCGCATACGGAATATTTCCGCGGTGATAAAGGTGACCAGGGAAAGGCATTAAGGGAAAGTCGGACGTCTGGGGTCTGATGTCAGACGCATCCGCACGGTCTGGTTTTTCGTCAGACGCCCGACATCCGACTAAATAACTAGGAGCCACCATGAGCACTAAAGAATACATCAACACCCTTCACGCCCCAGAGGCTATTGGCACTTACTCGCAAGCAGTGAAGGTGGGCAATACGGTTTATTTGTCTGGCCAAATCCCCTTGGTGCCAGAAACCATGACCATGGTTGACGGCGGGATTGTTGAGCAGGCGACTCAGGTGTTTAAAAACCTGTCGGCCGTGGCTGATGCCAGCGGCGGCAGCTTAAATAACGCGGCTAAGGTAAACATCTCCTTAACCGATCTGAGCGTGTTTGCTCAGGTCAATGAGGTAATGGCGAAATTTTTTACTGAACCCTACCCAGCCCGCGCCTGCGTTCAAGTTGCCGCACTACCCCGCGGCGCCATGATTGAAGTTGAAGTCATACTCGCACTTTAATTACAGCTTCAAGCTTTAGCGGTACTCGCGCGCCAAGCGCGCAGTACCGGTTCAAAACCGTCGCGAAAAGTCGGGTATTTCAATGTATAGCCGCTTTCTCGCAGACGGCGATTCACACAGCGCTTGCTCCCAGTACGCGCAATCGGCTCGCCCTTGCTCGCGTAAGTCACGCCTAACTGCACAGCCAACCACGCCTGCACATCTTGAATACTCGCAGCCTCATCATCCACGCCCACATAACAGTTTTCGAGTTTGCCACCCGCCTCGGCTTTATCTATTAAATGGGCGATAAACCCAACGCAATCGTCGCGGTGAATTCGGTTTGTGTAATGCAGTGGCTGTGGCGGCGCGCAGTCGCCCTCCAAGACCTTATTCAGCATAAAGAATCGCCCGCTACCATAAATACCGCCAAAGCGAATATTACTGTGGGACCAAGCAGTAGCAGCTATTGCCTGCTCAGCGTTTAAGAGACTTCGACCAGAAAACCGATCGGGGGCCGTTTCGCTAGTTTCATCGATTATGTCGTGATTGGCCTGCGCATACACACCGGTACTGGAGACAAAAAATATGTGCTTAGGTGGCACCGCGATCGCAGCCAAAACATTGGCCAAACCCCGCTCAAATACAGCTTCGTAGGCCTCAGCCTTATTTCCGCCAGGCGTTAAGGTCACCACCACATAATCTGCCCGCAGCGGGCCAAGGGCTGCCACACTCGCAGGATCGCAAACATCCGCCGCCAACGCCGTAATCCCCGGCGCCAATTTGGCAGTATTACGACGTAAACCTTGCACCGCCCACCCCTGGGGTAAATACAACTCTGCCAACCCATTGCCAATATCACCACAACCCACAATGAGCAGCTTTTTTTGTTCGCTTTTGCCTTCAACAGCCATCGCCAGCGTAAACTCCAATAAATAAAACGACAATTCGCCCAGTGCCAGCAGTCTTCGCTATACTGGCTCTCATCTTTTTTCTGCTAGGTGTTAGCGGCGATTACGAGCGCCGCTGCAGAGCTTAGCACTTTGCACCCGAGGACGACCATGGCAAGCCTTCCCATCATGCGACGTATCGTTACCGTTAACAGCGAAGATCACCACCTGAGCTTCGCCAATGAGGCTATGCCAGAGCCAACCGCCAAGGAAGTCTTGATTCGCGTTATTGGCTCCGGCGTTAATCGTCCCGACTTAATGCAGCGCTATGGTCTGTATCCACCACCAGCAGACGCCAGCCCTGTACTGGGTTTAGAGGTATCGGGCGAAATTGTCGCCGTCGGCAGCGACGTCAGCCGCTGGGCCGTGGGCGATATGGTGTGCGCGCTGTGCAATGGTGGCGGCTACGCCGATTATACCGTAGCCCCCGCCAGCCAATGCCTCACCGTTCCCAAGGGCATGTCGGTACTCGATGCGGCGGCGCTACCAGAAACCTTATTCACGGTTTGGCACAATGTTTTTCAGCGCGCCAAATTAAAAGCTGGCGAGCACTTCCTCGTTCACGGCGGGAGCAGCGGCATTGGCACAACTGCCATTCGTCTCGCCACAGCGATGGGCGCCAAGGTTTATACCACCGCTGGTAGCGAAGCCAAATGCACAGCCTGTGAAGACCTCGGCGCGCTAAAAGCCGTTAATTACAAAACCGAGGCCTTTGAAAACGTCCTCGCCGAGGCATCTGACGGCCACGGCATGGATGTGATTTTGGATATGGTAGGCGGCGACTATGTGCAAAAAGATATTAAGCTCGCCGCCGCCGACGGCCGCATCGTTTTTATTGCCTTTCAAGCGGGCTTTACCGCCGAATTGAATTTTTTACCGGTACTGATGAAACGACTGACCTTAACCGCCTCAACCCTGCGCGCCCAAAGCGCTGAACAAAAAGCCCAAATAGCCGCCGAACTAGAAGAGCAGGTTATGCCGCTGTACGGCAACGGCACAATAAAACCGGTAATTGATCAGGTCTTTCCATTTGCTGATATCGCCGCCGCCCATGCCCGCATGGAAAGTGGCGCCCATATCGGCAAAATTTTACTGCGGCTAGCGGAGTAATCTCGGCTTTTCCGTTAAAGTATAAATTGCCTTTTCAGCGCGGCAGGGTAGTATTGAGCGTCATAGGTATTAACTATTACGTTTTCACTATTGCACAGGTATTTTTATGACGCTTACCGAACTGCGCTACATTCTTGCCCTGAAAGATTCAGGGCATTTCGGCAAGGCGGCAGAAAAATGCTTTGTTAGCCAGCCCACCCTCAGTGTGGCCATTAAAAAACTGGAAGACGAACTCGGCATTTCTTTGTTTGAGCGCAATCGCGGGCAAATTAAAACGACGCCGGTGGGCGAACAAGTGATTCGCCAAGCGCGCTATGTGCTAGAGCAAGCCGACCATATTCGCGAGCTCGCCAATCAGGGCCGCGACCCCCTGGGCACGCCGCTGGCCATTGGCGCAATTCACACCGTTGGCCCCTATCTTTACCCGCGCTGTATTCCGCTAATTCGCGAGTATGCGCCGGAGATGCCTTTATATATTGAGGAGAATTTAACCGGGGTCTTGCGAGAGCGCCTGCGCTCCTCCCAGCTCGACGCCATTATTGTCGCACTCCCCTTTAATGAACCCGACGTTGTTACCCAGCCGCTCTACGAAGAACCCTTTGTTGTGCTACTGCCCTGCGACCACCCCTTAGCGCAAAAAATGGCGCTACACCAAGACGACTTACTCAATGAAAATGTTCTGCTCCTCGGAGAAGGCCACTGCTTTCGCGACCAAGTCATGGCCGCCTGCCCGGGACTTCGACAAACCTTTGCCAATGGAGATCGCCTGCTGCAGTCCGTTGTCGAGGGCAGCTCACTCGAAACCTTAAAGCACATGGTCGTCTCCAAGCTTGGTATTACCATACTGCCGCTGTCAGCCGCGCAAGTTGCTCCCTATGGCGATGGCGTGCTGTGTACTCGGCCTTTTGTCGACCCCTCGCCAACCCGCACCGTAGCATTGGCCTGGCGCGCGAGTTTTCCCCGCCACCAGGCCGTGGATGTCATTAGCCGCGCTATAAAAGCCTCGGCGGCAGCACTAACCTCGCTGCCAAGCTCACAAAGTCCATCCAAAACAAAACGTAAAATTAAAAAGTCCGGATGAGCCAAGCCACTGACAAGCGCAATCCGGCTACCACCGTGGCGCTACATCAACTTGGTGTCGCCACCTTAAAAGGTGTGGGCCCCAAGGTGCGCGAAAAACTCGACGCACTGGGCATTAAAACCGTACAAGATTTACTGTTCCACCTGCCCCTGCGCTACCAGGACCGCACCCGTATTACGCCGATTGGGGCCATGCAATTAAGTACCGACGTCGTCATTGAAGGTAAAGTGCTGGTTGCCGATGTCGTATTCGGCCGTCGTCGCAGCTTAGTCTGCCGAATCCAAGATGGCAGCGGCACCACCACCCTGCGCTTCTTCCATTTTAGTGCGGCGCAAAAAGCCCAACTCACCCCTGGTGCGCGACTGCGCTGCTTTGGTGAACCCCGCCGGGGCAGCGGTGGCCTAGAATTTTACCACCCGGAATACCGCGTTCTCGGCGGCGACGAACCCGTACCTGTAGAAGAGCGACTCACGCCGATTTACCCAAGCACAGAGGGCTTTGCCCAAACCAGTTGGCGCAAGCTCTGCGATCAAGCGCTACAGTATCTAGAGCACCACCCAGTAAGTGAATGGTTACCAACTAAATCACTTCCCTATGCCCTTAATAACAGCCAATGGACCTTGGCCGAGGCGCTGCGCTACTTACACCATCCGCCGACTGACGCCTCGATCAGTCAATTACAAGAAGGCTTGCATCCCAGCCAGCGGCGCCTGGCCTTTGAAGAATTACTTGCCCATAATTTAGCCCTGCAAGAGTTGCGACGCGAAACCCAGCGCGGTGGCGGCCCGGCCCTCGACGGCCCAACAACACTACAGCGCGGATTTTTAAAAGGCTTGGGCTTTACGCTAACAGGCGCACAACAACGCGTAGCCAAAGAAATTGCCAAGGACTTGCGCAGCCACACCCCCATGCTGCGTTTGGTTCAAGGTGACGTTGGCAGCGGTAAAACCGCCGTGGCGGCACTCGCCGCATTGCGGGCAGTCGCCAGCGGCTACCAGGTCGCGATTATGGCGCCCACTGAAATTTTGGCGGAGCAACACTACCAAAGCTTCAGCCAGTGGTTTGAACCCCTCGGTTTAAATGTGGCCTGGCTTACCGGCAAATTAAAAGGCAAAGCTCGGCAACTGCAAAGCGACGCCATTGCCGATCACAGCGCCCATGTCGCGGTTGGCACCCATGCGCTTTTTCAGAACGACGTGGAGTTCGCCCGTCTCGGCTTAGTCATCATCGACGAGCAACATCGCTTTGGTGTGCACCAGCGCCTAGCGCTAAAACAAAAAGCCGCGGCCCAGGTCGGCCAGCCCCATCAGCTCATCATGACCGCAACCCCTATTCCACGAACCTTGGCGATGACCGCCTACGCCGACCTCGATACCTCGGTCATCGATGAATTGCCACCGGGCCGCAGCCCAGTCAATACCGTGGTACTGGCCAATGACCGGCGCGGCGATGTAATGGAAAGACTCCGAGGTGTTTGCGCCAGCGGACAGCAGGCCTATTGGGTGTGCACCCTGATCGAAGAATCTGACAAGCTTCAAGCGCAAGCCGCTGAAGCCAGCTGGGAGCTATTAAAAGAAACCCTGCCGGAATTGCGCATTGGTCTAGTGCACGGCCGCATGAAGCCCAAAGAAAAAGCCGCTGTCATGGCGGACTTTAAAGCGGCAGAATTAGATTTAATCGTCGCCACCACGGTAATTGAAGTCGGGGTAGACGTGCCCAACGCGTCGCTAATGATCATTGAAAACGCCGAGCGCCTCGGCCTAGCTCAGTTACACCAATTACGCGGCAGGGTCGGCCGTGGCAGCCAGCAAAGCTTTTGCGTATTGCTTTATCAAACGCCGCTGTCACGTAATGGTCGCGAGCGTTTAGCCGCCCTGCGCGACAGCAATGACGGCTTTGTTATTGCAGAGCAAGATTTAGCACTGCGCGGCCCCGGCGAAGTACTTGGCACCCGCCAAACCGGCTTAATGAGTTTTAAAATCGCCGACTTACAGCGCGACGACGATTTGCTCGACGCGGTGCGCGAACAAGCCCAGCACATCATCGAAAACCATCCAAATAACGTTAAGCCGCTTATCCAACGCTGGCTATCTGGCCGCAGTGTATACGCCTCGGTATAAGGCTTTTTTGCAAAAGCCTTATACCCTTAGTCGACACCACCGAAAACATCGACTACACATAAAGAATGATCGATAAAATTAAAAACCTGCGCCGCTTCTTCCGGCTGCCCTACCCCAAGGCCGCCGAGCCCCCGCTCACCGTAAATAAAGACACCACCTACCGCGTTCTAGAAATTTCCGAACGCGGTATTTTACTGGCCCAAAAATCAGATGCGCCACTGCAAATCGGCGAAACCCTACGGGGCAATATTCGGTTTCACGACCAACACAGCGAAGAAATCGAAGGCCAAGTGTACCGGCTAGACCCGCGTGGGGTGATCATTACCTTAAGCCAAGGCATTAGTCCGAAATACATGATGCAGGAACAAATTTATGTCAGAAATACCTTTCCGGTATTTTTCCGCTATACAATACGAGATAACTTTAAGGCAAGCCATTAACTGACGGCTGCCCACAGGTAAGTCCCTTCATTAGAAAAGCTGCTCCAAATCAAGGTGCGTTAGCAGAACCGTATTCATTGTCGCCATCACTCGCTTGGCAAAGAAACACCAGCATCACAATGAAACCGACGAGCGGCACCAGGTAAATTAACTGCCACCACCCCGACCTGCCCGTATCGTGAAGCCGCCGCGCGGTAATACTAATACTTGGCAGTAATACCACCAAAGAAAAAAGCGAGGCCAACCAAACCGTGTTCAGCACATAGTCGGCAACAGAAATGGCAATATAAATAAGGAAGTAAGCCAGCACAAACATCCAATACGCTTGCCGACTTGCCCTGCCGGAAAATTCAGCATATTTTTTAAACGCGTCAGTAAAATATTCCATCGTTAACCCTTTAGTCATTTTTTCTACTGTAAAGATGGGGATCTGGCTATCTGCCACTAATCTTTTTTATCAATTGTAATCTCAATGATTTTGCTACTACCCGCAAACCACTTTTGTATATACAAGGAACCGACAATCGGCGCAGTTCCTTCATCGGGAATTTCTTTATAGCGAACACTGTTTTTTGTTTCTTTTTCAAACTCAAATTTAAGGACTTTCTTTGACATAAATCTTTCCACCAGACTATTTTTTATCGCTGTCCATCTTTGCCTTGAGATCAGCAAAGGGATTAAATGTGGCCGCTTTTGACTTTTTCTCAGTGGTACTGCCATAGCGGACTAAATTTTCGTATTTGGTATGCTCCTCGTCATGGCAATAAATACATAACAGTTCCCAGTTACTGCCATCAGGCGGGTTGTTATCATGATCGTGATCGACGTGATGTACCGTTAACTCAGATAAATTCCTACGCTCAAAATCACGCGCGCACCGCCCGCAAACCCAAGGGTAAAGCTTTAAGGCTTTTTCTCGATAACCGCTGGCGCGCTTAGTATTGTACTCGCGCTGTTCTGCTAAAACTTGATCCAGTGTCTTTTTTTGACCGCTCATTAACTTGCCTATAAATGTAAATATTTGAATTATCTGATGATATATAAGCTTAGCTCTTCTTAGCACAGCCCAGAAAATGAATTCCAGGGCGGCTTATAAGCCATCCCCGTCCTGCCACGGGAGCTGTCGCAGTTCCTGAAGACTACCGTCAGTTAGCAACAGCCAAAGATCAAGAATCTTGGTCACCGGAATTTCAGCCATATGCCAAGGACCCTCACCGCTAACGGCGTTTTCAAGACAAACTAGCCCTGAGTGAAACGCCGAGATGCTCCACTGGCCATCATGTATCAGCGTAACACAGGCTTCTGCGTCATCTGCGCTGAGCGACCCTAGAAGAGTCCGTCTCTGCTTTAATGATGGGTTCCACACCGTATCGCCGTTTTGGTCTAGCGCCGAATTGCTCATAGTATTTAATACTTCCTTACTTATTCAAGAGAGGACACCAATACTGCGCGCCGGCTTATAAAATTTAACTGACCAAAAATCCACCTTGATATAGAAAGTAGCCACACGGTTATTCAATACAGGAATTGCGCTAGATTGTCGACCAGCAGCTAGTAAAACTCATACTCAAGCTTTAAGCGAAGGGTATAATCAGCACTGCTTTCGTTACTGCTCAATTGGCGATGCCGCTTTTAAACCCGCCCGATAACGCAATGTTAAGGTGGTCAGCATAGCCGCAATCGCAAATACATAAATCGCAACTTGTGCTGGTGCGGGTGTCGCCTCATAGCCCACCATGGCGTAAAGCAATTGCCCCGGCAGGCCGTCTTCAGGTAAAAAGCTGCTGCTATCCCAAGCCTGACCGTCGGGCAGGTAATCGGCCTGAATCAACATTTTACAGCCTTGTAAAATCATGCCCCCCGCCACCAATGTAAGTAACATGCTGCCGAAGAATACGGCGCGACGGGGTCTAAAACTCAACAGCCAATAATAAAATAAGGCACAAAAACTAAAGCCGATACCCAAACCAATTACCGCGCCGCTATATAAACCTAAGCGCGATTCTTGATTACCGTGAAAAGCTGATAAATAAATATAAATTTCTGAACCTTCACGGATCACTGCCAAGGCAATAGCGACGGCCATCGCCACGAACAATGTGGTATTTAGTGGCTGACGATGATTGAAGTGAAACACTAATTTTTGACAGCTATACAGTAGGCAGAGATAAATCAATAATTGAATTCCTGCGTCGCTCAGCTCTTGGCCGACGCCACCCATGGCCGATGAAATACTGCCCATTTGCTGGCCGTAGCCTACCGCCCCTAGCAAGCCGGCTAATGCCCCCCATTTAAACCACCCCTGCCTCACGCTCAATTGTCGACACATAGACAAAAGAATACTTACCAGCAGTGCTGCCTCAAGTACTTCACGAATAATAATGACGACACTAGTCAGCAGCATTTTACTTTACTCGATTTATTTCTCATTCAGAAATTATCTTGCCTTGAGCACTCTTGGGATTAAACTCACCGAAAAATGGGTACTCTCCCGCCGGTAGCGGGCCAATAAATAGTAAGGCCTTCTGGCCGCCCAAAATTACTTTTTCGCGATTCAACTCGTAACTTTCAAACTCCTCCGGCGTGCTATCGCGGTTGTATACCCAAAGTTTAATTTTGGTATTGGCGGGCACCCGCAACTCTGCGGGCGTGAATAAATGTTCGCGTATTTCCAGATTGAAGCTGGGCTTTTCTGCCCAAACCGAGGTCGCCGCTAACAGCAATAGTGCAACTACGGTTGCGAGCCCCAAGGTCGACATTAATTTGCTCATGCCTGCTCGCCCTCACGGCTAGTACCCAGCGCCTTTTTTGCTTTTGCGTTGGGCGTTAGCGCCTTATCACTGCGCAACGATGCGGGGAATACAATAGATACCGCCAAGCCCCTGCTCTGCAAACCTGATTTCATGACTATTTTAGCACCGTGTAACTCTGCAATATGCTCGACAATGGATAAGCCTAAACCACATCCGCTTGCTCCCGAGCTGTGGCGGTCGCCCCCCAGCCGATAAAAACGTTCGAACACCCGACTCTTCGCCTCGGCCGATATACCCGGCCCGTTATCTGCCACCGTTAGCCAAACCTCGCTGGTCTTGACCTCAGTGCGCAACTCAATGCGTCCGCCCTGCTGGGTATATTTGCTGGCATTATTGACCAAGTTTTGCAGTAAAATCCCAAGTGCGAAGCGGTCGCCATCCACGGTTACGGCATCGCCTGCTAACTCGATGGTTTGCTGTTTAGCAGCGCAATCGGCGTAGCGCTCAGCAATAGCATCGCGAGCTAAGCTTCGCAGCGATATTTTTTCAAATTTTGCTGGGTAGTGATCTGGTGTGGTGCGGTGTAGTAATAGCATTTGCTCGACCAAATGCGCTAGGCGGTCTACGTCTTTAGTCAAGCTGCGCAAAGAATCACTGCCGTTGGGCAGCTCATCGCGCACATTGTGAAGGTGCATTTTAATTGCACTGATGGGTGTCCGTAACTCATGGGCGGCATCGGCAGAGAAGCGGCGCTCTCGTTCAAACGAGGCGCTCAAGCGACTTAGCATAGAGTTTACCGATTGAATAACCGGCAACAATTCTACCGGTGCACCATCAACTCGAATGGCGCCAAAATCGTCGGGCGATTTTCGGCGCAGAATGCCCGCCAGTACGCCAAGGCTACTTAAGCCGTGGCCAATGATTAACCAAATTAATATTCCCGCCACGGGTAATACCAAAACCACCGGTACAACAGATTCTAATATCACGCTCTCGGCTAAACGATAGCGTTGATCTACGCGCTCAGCGACCACCACTCGTCGACCAGAATTCGGGTTTAAATAGCTTAGCGTGCGCCAGCGGTAATCATTAAAGTTATGTTCACCAAAACCCGGTACTTCGCTAATAATTTGTGCGGGCGCGTGGACAGAACGCCACAGTAATTTGCCTTCGCCTGAAAAAATTTGGAAGACCATTTGCTCATCATCTGCTGACGGCGGCGATTCCACATTCGGCAATGGCATGGCCGCAAATTGCGCGGCCATTTCGCTTAACTTTTGATCAAATAGATTTTCAGCCTCCAGCATACTTGAGCGATAACCGTGCAGCGCGGCAATAAAGTTAACCAGCATAAGTGCCGACAACACACTAATGATCAAAAAACGGCGCAGCGAGGTCATTCACTGTCACCCAGAATGAAGCCAACCCCGCGAATGGTCTTGATAACCGAGTGACCTAATTTTTTACGTAGATTATGCACATGCACATCGACAGTATTACTATTAACTTCATCGCCCCAGCTATAAAGTTTTTCTTCTAATTGCTCCCGACTAAATACCTGACCAGGACGGTCAGCCAAGGCCCGTAAAATGGCAAACTCGCGACGAGAGACCTTTTGCACTTCACCATTCAATTGCACTTCATGGCTAGCTATATTAAGACTGACATTGCCAATATGAATTTCTGCTTCGCGCAGTGGACCACTGCGCCGCGACAGCACGCGGATGCGGGCCAATAGTTCTTCAAAAGCAAACGGCTTAGTAAGATAGTCATCGGCGCCGGCATCGAGTCCTGTAATTTTATCGCTAAGACCGTCACGGGCAGTGAGGATAAGCACAGGAATACCGGTTTGAATTTTGCGCAACGCTTGCAACAGGCTGAGACCGTCGATATCTGGCAAGCCCAAATCCAATATCACTAAATCTAATTGGCCTGCTTCATAAAAGCGCACAGCATTGACGCCAGTCGCCGCGTGGTCAACGGCATACCCCGCCCGTCGCAGCGCGGTCAACATACCTTGGGCTAAACTTTCATCGTCTTCGATAAGCAGTAAACGCATTATTGAAACTCACTTTTTAATAAGCGTAGCGCATTTGGTTTTGGCATATTAACACGTACTGCTTTAGCGCAAGGGAGCATCGCCTTACTGCTTCATCAGGTTTTTTCTACCGAAACGGTTTTGAGTAGGTCTGTTCGCCCTCACATCGCAATGTAATGCTGCTAGCGTAAAGATTGAATTTTAAGGAATACTTAAGAAAATAAAGGGAGGGGGAAAAGGTCAGCCACGGCGGCTTTGTGGCTGCCTTCATCTATCGAGCAAAGAGTACATTGGCAATGACAAGCAGTAACGACGGGAAGGTATGCGGCAGCACTTTGTCACGAGTGCCGCGTTACACAGCACTCGGAAAAAATGAATACCTACCGCTCGCTAAGCACTGCCCAAACAAGCAAAACAAAACTTACCAGCTTACCGACTTAGAGGAGCCACGCTTTACAATCGGAGTTTCGCCTTCCCAAATAGCTAAACCAGATTTAATCTCTGTTAAGCTCAACTGAAAGAAGTACTCCACTTGGGTTTTGTTACGGCCCATGCTGTGATTGCGCTGCAAAATTTTACCGGTGAGCGACAAGTCTGGTGCTTGCAACTGCCCCTTTGCGGCAATACCTTTCTGGTCAAATTCACTATTACCACGCAGTTCGCGGGCAACATAACTCATTTCGTCTTCGGGGCCATTAAACGCCACCGCCGTAGTGACCATAACCTTGCCGGAATTAAGCAATTCAATGCGGATTTTTTTCACGAGCTGGTCGGTATCAATCCGCTGCATGGTGTCGTTAATCATGCGCCCAATCGCCAAAATATAACGACCGCCGCTGGGCTTGCTCACCGCCCCACTGGCAATCATCGACTGTACAGCTTCACCGGCTGCCTTTTCAAAATCCCGGTATTCCAAGCCCATTACCGAATCGGCGGTGTCGTTGTTGGTGTCAACAATTTTCACGCCGCTGGCACAGCCCGTGAGTACCAGCGCCATAGCGCAGGCTGCAAATAATTTTTTCATGTGTTTACCCCTTTATTTTTCGGCAATTTCAAAACGATAATCAACGGCTTCTGGCCCCGGCCCACTCTGCACAATTTCCACGGTTTGACCCGGCTCAATAGTGCGCTCCTGCCATTTTCCCAACACGGTAGTCACTGGCTGGCCATCTGCCCGATACCACAGTACACGGAAAGAAATCCGCACTGTGGTCATGGCCTTGGATTCAGCCCGCAGCATTAATTTGGTACCGGTTTCACGGTCTGGCCACTCGCGCAGTTCCAAAATATCGAGGTAACGACCGTCGTAGCTAACATGTGCTGCCCACGCTGGCGCATTGTCTCCCTGCCGTAAACCGGCACAAGCCGAGACCAATAGGGCTAGTCCAAAAACCACCATAATCCGCTTTAATATAGTCATCGATGATTCCTTTTATAAATAAAACAACTCGACATAGGGCGCGGCATTTGGGCTCGGCTGCTTAATATAGATCAACACATCTTTATCTGCAGGCAAACTCATTGTCGTCGCCAAACCACTACCATAAGGTATTCGTAAATCTACTGCCTGTTTAGCAGGCATTTTTGCTAAAGACCACTGTTCCGGCATGGCATGCCAGCCACGGGTATCTGCTGAGGCGCTGGCATTGGCGTAGACCATGCCCGCAATATTGCCCAGCGGCCCCAACTCTTTTGCCATGCGATCTTGGAGCACGGCCTTGCTCGCCGCCGACACAATTGCCCGTGTTACCGTTGCCGACCAGCGCTTTTGAAACTCGGTTTGCATGACTCTATCCATACGAGCAAAGGACTGGAATTCCACTGCCTGCGCGCCCAGCGCAATGCTATTTACGCTGCTGCGACTGGATCGGTTTACTAGCTCAGGGAGCGCCACCGTTACCTGAATAAATGCGTTCATGGTAAACCAGGGTATCGAAAAGCGTTTTTCGCTATACACCGGGCTTAAGCCGCTTTCATACACTACCCAGCGCTGAGCAGCTCCCGTACTCAAGCGCCCCCGCTGCCGCAAGTTCAATAAATCCTCAGCGATAATGGGATGGCCACCAACCATGCCGTTAACTCGCTCTAATAAGGTCTCGGCCTGGCCAATATCGCTACCCGAACCACTCGCGAGAAACATCGCATTCATATACGCCACCGCGGGGTTCACAAAGCTGTCGTAGACCTGCCACTGGTCCATATTCGGAAAGTTCTGGCGCAGCGCATTCTGCACACCGGGTGAGCGCAGGTTACGCTTGGCCTCCGCACTTTCTTGTTGCGCTTCGACAATCATCTCTTGATAGCGTTCTACCGCAATCCGCACCCGCTCATTGGCACGGTTAAACTCCACCCGGGCATTGTCTCTCTCGCCCAATGACCAAAATGCCAGTGCCTTGTAAAAATTGCTTAAAATACGCTCGGCGGGCGGCGGCTCATAGGAGCGCACCGCATCGTTCACCAAAACGGCGCCGATATTTTCGCCGAGTTTTCGGGCGCCGCCCTGCACGTCTTTGTCTTTAAATAGGTTCTCTAGGGCATCGTAATGGGCAATCGCCCGACGGGGATTGCCCGCCAAACGCCAATTTTCGGCCACCTCAAGATGCAATAACACCTCGCCGGAACGCGCCACAACAGGCTGTAATTCTCGGGTTTTAATGTCCATTAAGCCGAGCTGCTGCTCAATAGCCTCGGCGGCGGCGAGGTATTGCCCTGCTTGGTAGCGCTGATCGATATTTTGGACAAAATCGCTGTTTTGGTAGTTCACGCAGCCACCGAGAAACAACGACAGCAATAATAAGCAGCAGGCGTGAGCAAGTAGCGGCCAAGGTCGATTAAGCCTTTTTACTTGATCTATCACTTATTTGCCCACTCCCAATCCAAATACGCTGAATAACCCTAGGCTGTGCTATAGACCGCTGCTTTTAGAATCCGTGCGCAGCGCCTGCAAGCCTTTTTCAATGGTGTTCAAATGCTCGCGAACCCCGGCTTTGCTGCGCGAGATACCCACCGCAAGAATATCCAATACCGCCATATGGGCGAGGCGCGACGGCAGCGGTGTGTAATCGCCGTCGTCTTTATCGACATCAATGGCAATGGCCAGATCAGCCAACACCGCTACTGGCGAGCCAGAGGGCGCCAAAGCAATAACCGGTGCGCCACTTTGCTGGGCCAACTTGATGGCGTCAAGTAGGGCGCGGGTGCGGCCCGACTGGGAGATGGCCACGACCACGTCGTTTTTCTGTAATGACATGGCCGACATCGCTTGCACATGGGGGTCGGAATACACGCTGGCCGAAATTTGCAAGCGAAACAGATTGTGCTGGGCATCGGTGGCCACCGCCGCCGAGGCACCAAAGCCGTAAAACTCCACCCGCCGCGCGGCGCTAAGCAAGGCGACCGCCTGCTCAATGGCACTGACCTCAATACTATCGCGAACCTTTTTCAAAGCTTCCATGGTGGAATCGAACACCTTAAACGTGTACTGGCGGGCGGAGTCTTCGTCGCCAAAGCTGAATTCTTCGTAGTCTGGGCTGTGGGCGATATGCTGAGCGAGGGCGACCTTAAAGTTCTGAAAGCCATCACAGCCTATCGCGCGACAGAAGCGCACCACCGTTGGCTCACTAACATGGGCCTCTTGAGCCAAATCGACAATCCGCATATGAATGACTTCTTTGCGGTTTTCAAGAATATAGTCGGCCACCTTGCGCTCAGAGCGACGCATTTGCTCCCGGCAGGTTTCCATGGCACGGATAATATTTCTCGGTCGCAAATTTAACTCCGACAGCTCAGTTTTAGTTATTTAGGCCCTTTATTGTAACTCAGCCTAGAAGTATTGGCGCCTACTCGCCGCTAAACGGCGCTTCCCCCCAATATTGGGGAGGTCACCCCGCGCAATAAGCCCTAGCCTTACTCTAGGGGAGGCTCTGCACAAGGTGTGTATTTAGGGTTTGATCTTATTAAAAAATAGTGCGGCTATTGGAGTAGCGACAATGAAGTTAAAATTGCTTGGTTTGAACTGTATATTTCTTATCAGTGCCTGCGGCGGTGGAAGTGGCTCTAGCGGTGGCGGCGGCTCGCCCGCAGCCGATGATAGCCTGCAAGGCATTTTTACCGATAGCCCGGTGTACGGTGTTAAATACCAAACCGATAGCTTGCAGGGTCTGACGAATGCCCTCGGCGAATTCAACTACCGCGAGGGTGAGTCAATTGTATTCTCTATTGGCGACCTGCTGTTCCCCAGCATCAGCGCAACACAGCAAATCACCCCAACAGATCTCGCCCAAGGTAATAGCGAAGTTCGCACTAATATTTTGCAGCTATTGCAATCGCTAGACAGCGATGGCAACCCCGACAATGGCATTGAGATCTCAGCGGAAGCAGAAAACGCCTTTAAAGGCAGCACCTTAGATTTAGAAAGCGCCGACTTCGACAGCGAAGCCCAAACGATACTGGATACCATCAAAGACGGTATTCAGCTTGTCAGCGAAGAGCAGGCTGAAGCACACTTTCAAAGTGCACAGGAATCACAAATTCTCGGCAGCTGGCTATACAGTGAAGGCGAGGGCAAACGCAATGTACTGACCTTTATTGATACAACACGGTATATCATTATTCACGAGCACAGCGATGACGGTGATCAAACTGCCGGTTCAGTTGAATTTGGCAACTACACCTGGGACGTGGAGGATGGGGCATTCAGCACCTCGCTAATCGCCCAATCCGATAATTCTGGCGGCCTTTACGATGAGGGAAGCTCAGTATCAACGGCCAGCGTCACCGGCGACACCCTAACGCTTAATTTTACCGACACTGATAGCGGCACAGTCAGTTTTAGCCGCGTAAAAAATCTGAACAATGGAATACAGGGCGCGTGGCAACTCTATGAGCCCGACGCAGATAACCTCAATATCCTCACCTTCCTGTCTAACTCCGAGTACGTTCTCGCGCACACCAATAACCTCGAAAGCTACGAGGACCTCCCTCAACAGGCTTTATCGGGTGAGTTTGGTACGTTTACGGTGGATGGGGGCAGCTATACCTTCACTGCCAGTGTAGATAGCGACGGTGACGGCGGCTTATACAATAAGGATGAGCTGAGTTACAACATCAGTGGCTTAACGGCCGAGCGGTGGGGCGACTTAAAGTTCGTGGACGAAGGCGAGCAAATATTTTTTGCGCGAGTAGGACAGTTCACAAGCACACTCGTTGGCGAGGGTGACGATTTAGTCGATATTCTTGTGAATCGTGACGTCGGTTTTGATGAAACCGCCTTAGTTGGTAATTGGCAGGTCACCTCTACCTCACCGTCTTATCACGACAAAGTGGGCTTTGTTGAAAGCTTCAGCGTTCAGCTCAAGGCAGATGGCACCGGCACCGTAACCTTCGAAGAAGATGATGTCACCACCCTTGTCTGGGAGGTGAACTCTGCGGGCACCCTGTCTTACACCGAGACCGATGACTCTGGCGACACTTGGCGTCTCAACATTGCACCGGTAAAAGGCGCGGCAAATAGTGTGTTAATTGATAGCAAAAGCCCCGCTGGCCAAGAAGATTTCGCCGATGTACTCGTTGAAGCAAGCTTTACACCCATAACAAGCAAGGAGCTACAAAAATAACGGCACCTGCGCCACAAAAGCCCTAGGTATTCTGCCCATCCGAGCATGATGCCTAGGGCTTTCTGCATTTTTCTGCATACGATTAACTCTGATCGTAAAGCGTCAAAAGCCTGCCATACCCTCCTCACCCTATCGATTTAGGCCCTTAGCCATAAAACTCGCGTCGAATATTGCCACTCACTCACCGCTAATCACCATTTTAGCGGTGCCAGCGGCGGATAATCCCAGTAGAATACGGCGCCATGGACGTATCTTATATTCTTGACGAACTCAATGACGCGCAGCGCGACGCGGTAACCGCCGACAGCACAGGCACCTTAGTACTTGCCGGGGCTGGCAGCGGTAAAACCCGGGTGCTGGTCCACCGTATTGCCTGGAAGATCAAGGTAGAGGGACTGTCGACCCACAGTATTATGGCCGTGACCTTTACCAATAAAGCCGCCAAGGAGATGCGCGGGCGCATCGAAAGCTTGCTGGGTAGCAGTTTAAATCACGGTATGTGGGTGGGCACCTTTCACGGTTTGGCTCATCGCCTGCTCAAGGCCCACGCCCAAGAAGCAGGACTCCCCAATAATTTCCAAATTTTGGACAGCGACGACCAGCTCCGCCAGCTCAAGCGTATCCACCGAGAGCTTGCGTTAGACGATAGCCGCTGGCCGCCCCGGCAGTCTCAGTATTTTATAAATGGTCACAAAGATGAAGGTCGCCGCGCCGCCCACATCGACGATTTTGGCGGCGATATCTACCTAACAACCATGCTCAAGGTTTACCGCCGCTACGAGGAGATCTGCCGCCAGCAGGGGGTGATCGACTTTGCCGAACTATTATTGCGAGCCCTTGAGCTGTGGCGAGACAATCCAGCCATTCTCGACCACTACCAACAGCGCTTTAAGCACGTTTTGGTTGACGAGTTTCAAGACACCAACGCCGTGCAATACGCTTGGCTGCGCCTACTCGCCAGCAAAGGCATGGCCATGACCGCAGTAGGTGATGACGATCAGTCGATTTACGGCTGGCGCGGCGCCCGCATTGAGAATATTCAGCAGTTCTCTAAAGACATTGAAAACACCCACGTGGTGCGCCTTGAACAAAACTATCGCTCCACCGCCACCATCCTCAAAGCCGCCAATGCACTGATCGCCAATAACAGCCAGCGCTTGGGCAAAGAACTGTGGACCGAAGACGGCGACGGCGACAAAATCTCGCTGTTTGCCGCCTTTAACGAACAAGATGAAGCGCGCTTTCTCACCGACCGCATCGCCGAACTCGTCCGCGACGATTACCGCCGCAGCGATATTGGCGTGCTATACCGCAGCAATGCCCAGTCGCGAATACTGGAAGAATATCTGATTCGCGCCGGTCTGCCCTACCGCATCTACGGCGGTCAGCGCTTTTACGACCGTCTAGAAATTAAAAATGCGCTAGCCTATATGCGTATTGTTGAGCTGCGCGACGACGACACCGCCATCGAACGGGTCATTAATACCCCAACCCGTGGCATTGGCACGCGCACGGTGGAAATTCTGCGCGAATACGCCCGCGAACATCAAACCTCGCTGTGGCGCGCATCGTTGGCCATCATCGAAAATGGCCTGCTGCCCGCCCGCGCGGGTAACGCCCTGCGCGGCTTTTTAGCATTGGTGGAAGATTTAGCCGAGCAGTGCCGAGATAAACCCCTCGACGAGCAGATCAACATCGCCATTGATCGTTCGGGCCTGCTGGCCTTTCACGAAAAAGAAAAAGGAGAGAAGGGTCAGGCCCGGGTCGAAAACCTACACGAGCTGATCACTGCCGCCGCCGCCTTTGAGCCCGAAGACGAAGACATCGAACCCCTGCGCGCCTTTCTCGACCGCGCGGCGCTGGACGCCGGAGACCAGCAGGCCGACGAGCACGAAGACAGCGTGCAATTAATGACTTTGCACTCGGCCAAGGGTTTGGAATTTCCGGCGGTGTTTATTGTTGGCGTGGAAGAAAACCTCTTCCCTCACAAAATGTCGATGGAAGACCCTGAGCGCCTCGAGGAAGAGCGTCGCCTCGCCTATGTCGGTATAACCCGCGCCGAGCAAAAGCTGTTCTTAAGCTACGCTGAGTCTCGTCGTCTGCACGGCCAAGAAAGCTTTAATAGCTTATCGCGTTTTATCCGTGAAATACCCAATGAACTCATCGACGAAGTGCGCATTAATAATACCGTTAGTCGACCAAGCAGTTACGCTCAAAGCGGCGCAACCACGGCGCAACAAGCCTCGGCGGCGGCAATGGGCATTTCCTTGGGTCAACACGTTTTACACAGCATTTTTGGCGCTGGCGTAGTACTCAGTTTTGAAGGCCAAGGCGCGAGTGCCCGCGTGCAAGTTAATTTCGAAGACGAAGGCAGTAAATGGCTGGTGCTGCAATACGCCAATCTTCAAATTTTGTGAGACCGATTTTTTAAATAGGGAAAACCATGACGCCCAGTAAAAATAATTATACGCCGCTCATTATTCTCGTTTTAATCGCCGCGCTGGTCGGCATGAGCTGGCTTTATGTTGGCGAGCGCAGTCGCGATCACAGCCGCAGTGAACAACAAAAGAGCAGCAGTGGCCAACAAGTGTTTCACTGGAAACTGGTTACCACCTGGCCTAAGAACTTTCCCGGTTTAGGCACTGCACCGGAAAAATTCGCTAACATCGTCAACGCCATGAGCCAGGGCCGCCTGCTGATAAAAGTCTACGGCGCCGGTGAGTTGGTGCCCGCCATGGGCGTATTTGACGCGGTATCTGCGGGCAGCGCCCAAGCTGGCCACGGTGCCGCCTATTACTGGAAAGGCAAACTCGCGTCCTCAATTTTCTTTACTGCGGTGCCCTTTGGTATGACCGCGCAAGAAATGAATGGCTGGCTGTATCACGGCGGCGGTATGCAACTGTGGCGAGAAGCCTATGCGCCTTTTAATTTAGTGCCCTTGGCTGGCGGCAATACCGGTGTGCAAATGGCGGGTTGGTTTAATAAAGAGATCAACTCTATTGAGGATGTTAAAGGCCTCAAAATGCGCATTCCCGGCTCCGGCGGTGAAGTCTGGGATCGCCTTGGCGGCAGTGCGGTAACCCTGCCCGGCGGCGAGTTGTACACCTCATTGCAAACTGGGGTAATCGACGCCACCGAGTGGGTGGCTCCCTACAACGACATGGCCTTTGGGTTTCATGAAGTGGCTAAATATTATTACTACCCCGGCTGGCACGAGCCAGGTTCGACCTTGGAATTAATTATTAATAAGAGCGCGTTTGAAGCCCTGCCCAAAGATTTGCAAACCATTGTTGAAGCCGCTGCACGCTACGCCAACGCCGACATGCTTGACGAATATACCGCGCGCAATAATACCGCGTTAAAAGAGTTAGTGGGGGAACATAAGGTACAGCTACGCAAGTTACCCGACGATGTGCTACGCGAATTACATCGGGTATCGGATGCCTACTTACTCGAATTATCTAAAACAGACGAACTCACCGGCCGAGTTTACCAAAGCTGGAAACAGTTTATGGAAGATGCTAAAGAGTATCATCACATCTCTGAGCAGGCCTATATTAATGCGCGGGATCTTTAATCACCGCGCAGTTGCAAACTGGCAATTAGGCTATTTTTAAGTATTCTTCACTAATCTTCCACAGGCGCTCAGCGGCAACATCGTCCTTGGCCCACGGTTTAATTTTCCCCAGTTTACAGTTAGCAAAATATTCACCACTGACATTGTCTAGGCTTGGTGAAGTCGCCACAAATATCGACGTCTGCGCGCCCTGTTCTGGGGTTTTGAAAAACAATTTAGTAATGCCGCCCACAATCTTGCCAAGCAGCGCATTGTCCTGATGGCCGAGGTGGGTGGCCACCGCTCCAGGGTGTACGCAATTCACCGTAACGCCAGTGCCCGCTAGTTTTTGTGAGAGTGACCGGGTCCAAAGAATATTGCAAAGTTTTGAATGGCCATACACCTTAAATATTTTATAGGGTGTCGTTTTATATTCAATATCATTAAATTGCACGCCTTTCACAAAGGCATGTGCCTCCGATGCCACGCTTACTATACGCGCAGGCGCACTTTGCTTAATGCGCTCTAACAGTAAATTGGTCAGTAAAAAATAAGCCAAATGATTTACTGCGAACGTTTCTTCTATACCTTCTGCGGTCACCTTGCGCTTGGTGTTCATTACACCGGCATTATTCAACAACAGGTGGAGTGGTTTATCCGTGTCCAAAAAATTCTGCGCTACCCGGCGAATATCTTGCTGACTGGCGAGATCGCCGAGTAACAAGGTTGCGCGGCACTCAGGGGACTGAGCGGCAATTTCGGCCAATACCGCCTCGCCCTTTTGCGCATTGCGGCATAACAGAAACAATTCAGCGCCCTGCGCGGCTAAAGCCAGTGCAGTTTCTTTACCGATACCACTGCTGGCACCGGTGATTAAACAGACCTTATTGAGCATCGACATTATTATTCTCCATTATTGTCGTAAGCTTACCGGCCGAGATAATTTTGTGGTGTTGCGTTAAAGCAATCCGACTTTAATCAACAACTCGTGTGCGGCCATTACCATCAATTGCCACAAACACAAATTCACCCTCGGTCACTTTGGCGGGCTCGTACTGGTGCTTATTGGTTACCCAAACTTCAACCCGAACCCGAATAGAGCTACGCCCCACATCAACGATGTCGGTATAGCAACTTACCGCTGCACCGACATTGACTGGCGTCATAAATGCCATGGAGTCTACTGCCACGGTAGCCACCCGACCACCTGCGCGACGCGCGGCGGTTTGACTACCGGCAAGATCCATTTGCGACATAAGCCAACCACCAAAAATGTCACCACTGGCATTCGTATCTGCCGGCATGGCGATGGTGAGCAAGGCGAGTTCACCGGCAGGTTTGGGCGTGTCGTCGATGTCACGCATAAATTTGTCTCTCTAAATTAGGGTAAAATTAAATGCCGCATAGTTAACGTTCACTATTCGGCATTGTCAATGATGTGTATAGCATTATTAGAGCCGCGGGTATAGCAGACTAAGCCCTTATTGCCCGCGGACTAAGGCGGGTAACCAGGTAGCCAAGCTCGGCCACCACGCCAATAAAAATAACATTAGTAATTGCAAACCAATATACGGCGCCACCCCGCGATAAATATCTGCGGTCGACACCGATGGCGGCGCCACCCCGCGCAGATAAAATAGCGAAAAACCAAAGGGCGGCGTTAAGAATGAGGTTTGCAAATTCAGCGCAATCATAATGCCAAGCCAAATGGGATCAACGCCCATGGCCAGTAGAATCGGCCCCACAATTGGCACGACCACAAAAGTAATTTCGATAAAATCAAGAATAAAGCCCAGTAAAAATATCACCACCATCACGATCAACGTCGCGGTAACTACGCCACCGGGCAAACCATCGAAGAAGTGTTGGATGAGTTCGTCGCCACCAAAACCGCGAAACACCAATGAAAACACGGCGGCGCCGATTAAAATCATAAACACCATGCAGGTGACTTTTAAGGTTTCCCGCGCTACTTCACCCAGCCGCGCCCAGCTTAACTGACCTTTAACCGCGGCCATCAGCGCCGCGCCCAACGCACCCACCCCCGCCGCTTCGGTCGGCGTTGCGGCACCGACTAATATCGAGCCCAATACGGTCACAATGAGGCCGATCGGTGGCAACAACCCTTTTAACAGGGCACTTAACGGCGGCGGATTCAAATCTTTAGCGGCGGGCGCCCGCTCTGGTTGGCGTATGGCAACAAACCCCATATACAGCAAGTACAGGCACACCAATAGTAAGCCGGGAACCAACGCGCCAATAAACAAATCGCCAACAGACAAGGTCTTTGGGCTAAACACGCCCATGTCCAATTGCGCCTGTTGATAGGCGCTAGATAAGGTGTCGCCCAGCAAAACCAATGCGATGGACGGCGGAATAATTTGCCCTAGGGTGCCGGTAGCGCAAATGGTACCCGTGGCGAGCTTGGGGTCATAACCGCGACTGAGCATGGTCGGCAGTGACATCAAGCCCATGGTGACTACCGTGGCCCCAACAATACCGGTACTGGCGGCGAGTAACATGCCGACCAGTATCACGGAAAAGCCTAAGCCACCGCGTCTGCGACCAAACAAGGCCGCCATATTGTCGAGCAGCTCCTCTGCCAAGCGGCTTTTTTCTAATAACACCCCCATTAATACAAAAAGGGGGACCGCAATTAAGGTGACATTACTAATGGTGCCGTACAGGCGGTTTGGCAGCGCCGATAAAAACGATGCGTCGAAATACCCCAGCACAATGCCGATACCGGCAAAAATCATGGCGGTGCCCGCCAAACTAAAGGCCACCGGATAGCCCAACATGAGCACGAGGCAAATAGCGACAAACATCAAAATGGGTAGCAGCTCAATCAGCATGGCTAGGCGCCTCCTGATTGATTAGCACGAGCGCATTGCGCAGTAACTCAGCCAAACCCTGCAAAGCGAGATTAATCGCCATGAGCGGCAGTAAGGATTTTAATAAGTAAACAAAGGGCAGCCCCCCCGGTTCTACCGAGGTTTCGCGTATTGCCCAGGCATTAGCGGCAAAATCCCAGCTGCTTATTAAAATGAATCCGCAGAGGGGCAATAAAAACACAATACAGCCAATGCTATCGACCCACGCTTTGGTGCGCGCGGAATAACGATGGTAAAAAATATCTACCCGAACATGGCCGCCGTGTTTTAAGGTGTAGGCCGCACCCAACATGAATACGGTGCCGTGCAAATAGTTCACCGACTCCTGCAACGCGGTCAACCCCTGGCCAAAACCATAGCGCATAACAACCACGGTGGCGGTGCCTAACATCATTAAGGGAATTAAATACGCCAAAAGGCGTCCAAAGCGCTCGGTAAACGAATCGATTAAAAATACACACTGTTTCACTGATCGGTATCCCTGAGTAAGCGCCTCATTATAGCCATTCTATTGCCGCTGCCGCGAGTTTAGACCAGGAGAATCTATGCGTTCTGTAATCCTAAGTATTTTATTGGCGACATCTGCTAGCTTTAGTTACGCCGATGTTATCGCCCGCTATGCAATGGGGCCAGAAACCTTGGTATTGAGTTACCGCGACGATCAACATATTCGCGTTGACCGCGGCCAAATGGCCTATTCGATTATTAACGGCGAACAAGCGACAGCGATCATTAGCCAAGGCGGTGCGCAAATCGTCATGAACGTCGACGATATGGGCGATGTCATTGCCAGTGCGCAACAAGGTCAGACCATCAGTATTCCTGACACCCACGCCGTGAGTCTCAAACCCACCAAGGAATTTAGCAATATCGCCGGTTTCAAGGGGCGGCTTTATATTGCGAGTGATGGCGCCAACAGTTACCGCACCGTGCTCACCGACAGCCCTGCCGTTATTGAGGCCAGCGACGCACTGCGCCAGTTCTTTCGCCGCTTTGCCGGTGCCATGAAAAATGATCGTGGCAATAAGCTGCTCGCCCTCGAAAACAGCTTTAAAGACCAAGCTGAGCGCGGCGTGCTCTATGTGGAAGGTGGCTTCAAACTGCTCAGTATTAGCCAAGAGCAGCGTCCAAATAACCACTATACGCCGCCACCCATCGGCATTCAGTTCAATATGCCCGCCGCTAGCCGCTGAGACTGTCGCGGGGACGTCCAGTGATACCGTGATCTAAGCGCGTAAAATCGGTATCATTGCTTCCCCATGCCAATGTGAATTTAAGAGTGTTATGACAGATCAGGCCCCCTTTGCCGACCAAGAGACCTTATTAGAGTTATTTGCTGGCATCCATCCAACAAATAATCAGCCCATTTTCGAAAAGGTGCTCGCCACGCCGCTCGCCAACGTAAGCGAATACCGGCTGCTAAAGTCCCCCCTCTTTGTGCGCGGGCTTGCCGCATTAGATAGCGTAAAGATAAACGAGGATGCCCGTGGCCGCTTTACCCTGCTTGAGCACAGCGGCAATCTCTGCGTGCGGGTGTTTTTGCGTCAGCCCAATGAAGATTTGGAAGTTCAGCTCACTGCCGAATTAGAAAAACTCGGCGGCAGTTTAGACATAAAGACCGAACGTGCAATGGTCTACAGCATTCACTTTGGCGTCGGCTTTAGCAGTATTGAAGCCTTATTGAATAAGTGGGCCAATAGCGATCAAGCTAAGTGGGTCTACGGCAATGTCTACGACCCCGAGACCGGCGACCCGCTCAATTGGTGGCAGGCATTACTGCAGGTTTGAATCAATCGTCACAGGACTCCCCATGTTACTGCTAATTTCCCCAGCCAAGACCTTGGACTTTGAAAATCCTGCGCACACAAAAAAGTTTAGCCAGGCCGATTTCCTCGACCGCTCGCAGGTTTTAATTGAGCAATTACAAACGCTCAACCCTGAAGACATCTCCGGCTTAATGAAAATTAGCCCAAAGCTGGGCGAACTCAATCATCAGCGCTTTATGAACTGGCAGCTGCCCTTTGGCCCAGACAATGCCAAGGCAGCAGTACTGGCGTTTCGCGGTGACGTATACACCGGCCTCGACGCCGACAGTTTCAGCGCCAGCGATTTCACCTTTGCCCAGCAACATTTGCGCATACTCTCTGGCCTGTACGGCCTATTGCGCCCGCTTGATTTGATCCAGCCCTACCGGCTCGAAATGGGCACTAAATTTGAAAATAAGGCGGGCAAAAACCTCTATCAATTTTGGGATACCGCGATTACCGAGGCAGTGAATCACCAACTCGCCGAGATTAAATCGCAGGTTCTGGTGAATCTCGCGTCCAACGAATACTTTAGCGCTATCAAACCCAAGGCGCTGGCTGCTGACATTATTACCCCAACGTTCAAAGACTTTAAAAACGGCAAATACAAAATTATTAGCTTTTACGCCAAAAAAGCACGGGGCTTAATGGCCAGCTATGTAATTAAAAACCGTATTAAAAATGTCGATGACCTTAAGCAATTCAATAGCGATGGTTATTATTTTTGTCCTGAACAATCTACTGCCAGAGAATGGGTTTTTCTTAGAGACAGCCAAGACTAATAAGACTTTATTCCATCGCTAAAATTTGCCGCCACTCCTCCGGAGTAACGGGCATAATCGACAAGCGACTGCCTTTTTGGACGAGTGTCATTTCGCCCAGCGCGGGTTCAGCTTTCAGCTCGGCCAGCGCAATGAGGCGCTTAAATTTTCGCTCAAAGCGCACATCTACCATATACCAACGCGGGTTTTCTGGGCTGGCCTTGGGGTCAAAATAGCGAGACTCTGGGTTTTGCGCGCTGCTATCTGGGTAAGCCTCACGCACCACTTCGGCAATGCCTGCAATACCCGGTTGCGGGCAAGAGGAGTGATAAAAGAACACTTTGTCACCCACTTTCATTTGGTCGCGCATCATATTGCGAGCCTGATAGTTTCTGACCCCGTCCCAATGTTCAGTGCCCTTTGGCCGCCTGCGAAGATCGTCGAGACTAAACGTGTCAGGCTCAGATTTCATCAGCCAGTAAGCCATTGTTGTACTCCTGAAAAAGCCGTTACACTTGGCGACAGCCGAGGATAGGCTATCAACCTTCGCCAAGGAATGATTTAAGCATAATTCAAAGGGATTTAACCATGAGTCAAGCCAAACCCTTTTCACAGGCCTGTGAGAACAATCAGTCGTTTATCTTAGAGATCCTTGCGCCTCTGTTTACAGCCGGGCAACGAGTATTGGAAGTTGGCAGCGGCACGGGCCAGCACGCCGTGCATTTTGCCGCTAACTTACCCAAGCTTCATTGGCAGTGCAGTGATCGACGTGAAAATTTGGAGGGTATTCAGGCCTGGATCGACGACGCCAAACTCGACAATTTAGCGCCGCCGCTTGCGCTAGACACCAGAGACCTAGCGTGGCCGCAGCCCGCATTTGATGGTATTTACTCGGCCAATACCCTGCATATTATGAGCTGGCACGAAGTAGAATTGTTTTTTAGTCATTTACGCAAAAGCCTCAAAGACGACGGCCTGCTCTGTATTTACGGCCCGTTTAACTATCAGGGCAAATACACGTCTGCCAGCAATGCGAGCTTTGATCAATGGCTAAAACAGCGCAATCCTCAGAGTGGCATCAGGGACTTCGAGGCCATCAATGCCTTGGCCGAAAAAATAGACTTACACTTGCTCGCAGATCATGCCATGCCCGCCAATAACCGCCTGATAATTTGGCGCTCGCAAGGCAGCAGATAGGCGCCGCGATATGCAAAATTTAAGGCATAAAAAAACCCGGCGCAGTGGCCGGGTTTTTTTATGAGCTATTAATCGCAAACAGTGCGCTTAGTAGTCAGTTTCCTCAGAAGTATCGTACTCGTACTCGTCTTCTAATGCTGGCTCTGCTTCTGCAGGGGCTTCTTCAACCATTGGCTCATCTTCAACCATTGGCTCGTCCATCATGGGCTCGTCCATCATGGGCTCGTCCATCATGGGCTCTTCGACTGCAGGCTCGTCATACATCATTGGCTCTACTGAATCACTAGAACCGTCGCCAACTACCTTCAACTCTACACGACGGTTTTGCGCACGGCCGTCTTTAGTGTCGTTGCTGGCAATAGGCTGCTCTTCGCCGTAGCCGCGAGCAGTTAGGCGATTCGCCTCAACACCACTGCCAACCAAGTAGCTTTTTACAGACTTAGCGCGGTTTTGCGACAGGTTCATATTGTAGCTGTCACTGCCGGTGCTATCAGTGTGGCCTTGTAGCTCAACGTCAAAACCAGGTGAACTCACCAGTGTTTCAGCAACACCATTAAGAATGGTCTCTGCATTCATGGTTAGCTGAGCACTGTTTAGCTCAAAGTTAACACCGCGCAGAATAACCGCTTGGTCTTTAGCACAGCCATTAGACATGACAGCTTGACCAGCCGGAGTATCAGGGCATGCATCATCGGCATCAACAACGCCATCGTTGTCACCGTCTAAAGGACAGCCACTGGCATTTACTTTAGCGCCAGCTGGGGTATTTGGACACTGGTCAAGATAGTCAGCAACACCGTCATTATCGCCGTCAAGTGGGCAGCCAACGCTGTCTACTTGAACGCCGCGTGGGGTTCCTGGGCACTGGTCAGTTTCGTCAGAAACGCCGTCGCCGTCGCTATCTTTTACGCCGTACTGGGCTTCAAAGAAATTGTAGCGCAAGCCGAGTTGCACGCTCTGCGCGCTGTATTCGTTCTCTTGCTCAATTGCCGCTGACTTGAAGGTTGCATCTTCTGCAACACTATAGCGATAGCCTGCATCGAGCGCCAAACGCGGGGTCAGGAAGTAAGTGATACCAGCACCCAATTGGCCAATGGTAACGTCATCATCGGCATCGCCCATGTCGAGGTTAGCCATGCCCAAACCAAAACCGATGTAAGGGCGCAGACGTTCGCCAGCGGCGAAGTCATACCACACGTTACCCATCATCGAGGTTACTTCAAGGCTGTTGTCGCTGGTGGTTGACACGCCGCCACTCGAAATTTTATCAATGTCGTTCTCGCCCTGGCGGTATTCAAATTCAATACGTACTGGGCTAGCAAATTTATAACCAATGCTAAAACCATAACTGGCATCTTTGTCATAGCTGGTTTCGATGTTTGCAGAACTAGTCGATGAGCCACCCAACAATCCGTTGAGTACATCGCCAATCAGCGGAATCGCAGCAAAGCCGCCCGCAGTTGTCGTTGTCGCAGTGCCATCAGCATCAAATACTTCATTGTAAAAAGCGTTACCGCCAACATAGAAGCCAGTTTCCTGATCTTCAGCCATTGCCGCGCCGGTTGCTGATGCTAATATCACACCCGCAGCCAGAGCCGATTTCCATTGCTTACTCATAAACATCCCCTGATCATTAAAGTTATACCTCCCATCAAAACTGAGCAGTTTCAACGAGGGGGTTTTTCTCACTTGCGCAATACTAGTCCATAGTAGTGCAAATTATCATTAAAAATGCGTGCACAATTAACGAATACGCAAACCCGCATGCTAAACCGGCAAAGCATCGCCGTAAAGCATCGCCATTTAACGGCGGGCCAAATTTCCTTATTTAGAACGTATAACCTTTAAAGAAACCCGCCTATTCAGCGCTCGGCCCTCGCTAGTGCTGTTATCCGCTACCGGCATATTAGCGCCAAATGCCTGAATTTCAATACGCTCAGCAATAACACCTAGGCTAACTAGCGCCCTGCCAACTGCCCGCGCCCGCGCCCGAGACAAGCGATAGTTAGCCTCAGCATCGCCGCTATCGTCGCTGTGGCCTTGAATCGCTAATCGATATTGTGGCGATGCTAGCATCACCGCCGTTACCGCGGTTAAGCGGGCTTTAGCATCGGCATTAAGTTCCGTTTCACCGAGCCCAAAGCGGATACTTTCCAGGCCAACGCTCTGCCGCGCCGCACAGCCATTACGCAATACTCGCTCACCTGGAGCACTATTAGAACATTGATCTACACTGTTTTTGACCCCATCGTTATCGCTGTCCATACAGCCATTACTATCCACTTCATTCTCTGCTGGGGTATTAGGGCAGCGATCGAGTGGGTCAATAATCCCGTCACCATCGCTGTCGGCACAGCCATAAAAATCAACGACCGCACTCCGCAGCGTTTCAGGGCAACGATCCTGCTCGTCCGCAATCCCGTCAGCATCGCTGTCCCTTAGAGCGCGACCGGTGGTGGATGCAAAGTGATAGCGCAGTCCCATCTGCCAGCGCCCACCGCCTTGCGGAATAGTAAACCTAGTTTCGGCAGTTTTAAGTTGCGCATCTTCGCCAATCGCATACTGATACGACATATCAAGCTGCCACTGCGGCGTCAAAGCTAGCCCAACACCCGCACCGGTAAATAGCGTCCACTGCTGGTGAGACGCCCCCGCAAGCCGACTCTGTAAACCACCCAGCCCGGCACCCAGATAGGGGCGAAACCGTGGGGTCATCAGCGAAAAGTCACGCCAGAGCGACACGCTCAATGCGTGTTGGGCAAGCTCCATATTTATAGGCTCCGCCGCAGAGCCGCCGCGGAGACGGCCGCGCTCAGATACATACCCGGCTTCTAGCCGCCAGTCATCGGCAAAGCTCAGCCCCGCCGCAATGTGGTAGTTGTCCCCTCTAGATTGATCTAGCGGGTCGGTATTGGTATTGGTATTGGGCGATGGTGGAAACAACACAGAAGACGAGTCACTAGCGTCATTAGCATAAGCCTCGGCCGTGCCGGACGGCCAAGACCCGCCCAGACCCGCTTTTAAATAATAGTGGCCATTTGCCTCACCCGCGTCGCAGACGAAGGGCAAAAAGCTAGCGAATAGCGCTAGGCCCTGCCAATAACTAGATTTTTGCACGCTCACATCCCGTCACAACTCAATACCTCGCTGCTGAGCACCGAGTGTATCCCTGGCAGCCACTTTCACCAATAGCGCAGAAAACAGTGCTTTGCGATACCATACACCTCTTGTATTCACTCTTTACCCCAAGGCAGCCTAGCCCATGATCCCTGAACTCCTGTCCCCCGCCGGCAGCCTCCGCAATATGCGCTACGCCTTTGCTTATGGCGCAGATGCTGTCTACGCCGGACAACCCCGCTATAGCCTGCGCGTCCGCAATAATGAATTTAAAGATCTCGATACTCTGCGCACCGGTATGGAAGAGGCCCACGGCCAGGGCAAAAAATTCTACCTCGCCTCGAATATTTCCCCGCACAACGACAAAATACGCAGTTATTTACGGGATTTAGAACCGGTAATTGAGATGGGGCCCGACGCCCTGATCATGGCCGACCCCGGCCTCATGATGTTGGTGCGCGAAAAATGGCCCGAGCAAGTTATTCACCTGTCCGTGCAAGCCAACGCGGTGAACTGGGCGGCCGTTAAATTCTGGCATCAAAACGGCATTCAACGAGTCATTCTGTCTCGCGAGCTGGCTCTGGACGAAATTGAAGAAATTCGCCAGCGCGTGCCTGAGATGGAAATAGAAGTCTTTGTGCACGGCGCGCTGTGTATTGCCTACTCAGGCCGCTGCCTGCTATCTGGCTATATGAACCACCGCGACCCCAATCAAGGCGCCTGCACCAATGCCTGCCGCTGGAAATATCAGGCTCACGAGGCCAAAGAAGATGAAACCGGCGACATTGTTGCGGTAAACAAACCCGCGCCAGTGCAAACCTATGTTCCCGAACCACAGCCCGCCATTGTCACCGAGCCGGTCTTATTACAGCAGGCTCAGCGCCCCGGCGAGTTCATGCCTGCCTACGAAGACGAACACGGCACCTATATAATGAACTCCAAGGATTTACGAGCGGTACAGCACGTCGAACGCCTAGCCGCGATGGGTGTGCACTCTTTAAAAATTGAAGGCCGCACCAAATCCCACTACTACGTAGCGCGCACTGCCCAAGTCTACCGCCGCGCCATAGATGATGCCGCCCACGGCAAGCCCTTTGACATGCAGCTAATGGATGAACTCGACACCCTCGCCAACCGGGGCTATACCGAAGGCTTTTATCGCCGCCATCCGCCAAAGGAATACCAAAACTACGAAATGGGCCTTAACAATGCCCAACAGCAGCAGTTTGTTGGTGAAGTCGTCGATGCCCGCGATTCGGTTATCACCATCGATGTAAAAAACCGCTTTGTAACCGGTGATACCCTGGAGTTAATGCTGCCAGGTGGCAATACTCGCTTCCAGCTGAAAACCCTAAGCGACAAGCATGGCAAGGCCATCGATGCCGCGCCCGGTTCCGGTCACCGCGTGCAAATCCCGCTAGATCAGCCTCTGCCCGAGGCGGCACTAAAATACGGACTCTTGGTCAAAGACATCAACGCTTAATTTGGCAAGCTACACTGCAGTAAACTGACGATAAAAAAACAGGACACAATATGGAACGGCAAAAGTTGCGCAATTTGCGGGGACTGGTCAACATCAGTCTGCTAAGCATGGTATTTGGCGCTATTCTCAACTTACTGGGCGACCTGCTCGGCAATAACTACGTGCTCGTCATTGGCTTTTTAGTGGTGCTGATAACGTTCTACTGTTACCGCCGTGCCGACAGCGAAGCGGCGTCCAGCATGGCCTACTATTTGTGGCGTTATCTTCCGACCTTGATTTTTGTTGCCATGCCGATTTTCATCTATTGGATCAGCAGCGATGCCCAGTGGTCACTTTCAGAGATTGTTCTGCTCACCCAAATCGCGACGAGCTATGTGCTACCGATACTGTGTTTGCTCTATGTTGAACGCGTGCTAAAGAACGCCCAGCAGTAACACCACCCCCGCTCCTGAACCGCTTGAAACATAGCATTCAGGGGCCTATTCATCGCCCCGCCGAAACGGCAGCATGGCACTGGCCTCGCGCAAATACTGGGCAATATGCTGTTTTTCATCATCGAGAAAGCGCGCCACCGCCTCAGAAAAATCCGCATCCGCTAAAAAGTGATTTGAATAAGTCAGTATTGGCGTAAATCCCCGCTGAATTTTATGCTCGCCCTGCGCGCCAGGGTCAAAATGGCGTAAGCCTTCGCGTAGGCAATATTCAATGCCTTGATAATAACAGGTTTCAAAGTGCAGAAATTCATACTCTCGCACGCACCCCCAATAGCGGCCATAGAGGGTGTGCTGATCGCGAAAATTCAGTGCCACCGCCACCGGCTCATTGCCGTGACTCGCCACCACCATCACTAAATTTTCAGACATGGTCGCGGCTAACTGGGCAAAAAATGCCTCTGGCAAATAACCGCCGTGACCGCTGCGCTTGGCGTACGTTAATTGGTAACAGTGGAAAAAGAAACGCCACTGCGCGGCGCTGATTTCATCGCCCACTAAAATCTGCAAGTCTAAACCCTGCTCCGCCACAACCCGCCGCTCTTTGCGCAAAGTCTTGCGCTTGCGGGAGCTAAAACTGGCTAAGAAGCCTTCAAAATCGCCGTAATCTCGATCGTACCAATGGTACTGAGGACCAACACGCTGCATAAAGCCCTGCTCTTGCCAGGCCGTCGACACTTCAGGCTTGGAAAACAAGATATGGGCCGACGACGCGCCGAGCGCTCTTGCATGTGCGGGTAAGGCTGTTGCTACGGCCGCCATCACCGCATCGCGATCGGCCTCATCACTCACACACAAACGCGGGCCAGTTGCCGGCGTAAAGGGGATTGCCGCTAATAATTTAGGGTAGTAAGAGCGCCCATGGCGCTGATAGGCATCGGCCCAAGACCAGTCGAAAACGTATTCGCCGTAACTATGGGTTTTAATGTACATCGGCATCACGCCAATAACGCGGTCGTCACGGCGCGCAACCACATGGTGAGGCTGCCAACCTTTTTCAGCCGTCACCGCGCCGCTGGTTTCCAGCGCAGATAGAAATTCATAGCGGGTAAAGGGATACTCAACGCCCGCTATCGCATTCCAGTTCTCTATGCCGAGATCCGCAATGGCGCTAATAAACTCCAAATCCACCATCAATAAGGTCTCACGCTGCCAACATAAAGTGCAGCACAATACCGGCAAAAATGACCGCGCCTACCCAATTATTGTTTAAAAAGGCCTTAAAGCAGTCATCGGGCAGACGGTAGCGAATAAGGCGTTGCTGGTAAATAAACAGGCCACTGGCGGCAATAAGACTGGCGTAATATATGAAGCTCATGCCAAAGCGTACGCCAACCATGAGCATGACAATAATCACGCAAACCTGGAGCATGGCGGTGATCGTAATATCGTCATCACCAAACAGTATTGCGGTGGATTTAACGCCAATTTTTAGATCATCCTCGCGGTCTACCATCGCGTAAAAGGTGTCGTAGCACACCGTCCAGATCAGCACCCCAATGTAAATTAACCACAGCGCAGGTGGCAGCGAAGCGGTCTGCGCAGCAAAGGCCATAGGAATACCCCACGCAAAAGCAGCGCCCAAAGCCAACTGGGGTAAATGGGTATAACGCTTCATAAAGGGGTAGGTGGCGGCTAATAGCACCGCGCCAAAAGACAAGAACACAGTCAGTTGATTGGTGAATAACACCAGTACAAAGGCCAGCAGACACAAGCTGGCAAAAAGGATCAACGCTTCTTTTTCACTGACTAAGCCCTGGGCAAACGGCCGCAGCTTGGTACGGCTGACATGGGCATCTATTTTTCGGTCTGCGTAATCATTAATGACACAGCCCGCCGAGCGCATAAGAAACGTGCCTAAAATAAAAATGAGCAGTAAATGCCAATCTGGCACGCCTTCCGCCGCCAACCACAAAGCCCACAATGTTGGCCAAAGCACCAGATAGGTGCCTATTGGTCGATCCACCCTCATCAATGCGAGGTAGTGGGGATATTGCTTTTTAAGCTCGGTAATTAACTGCTGCATAATTCACTCGCTCGCACTTTGAATTGAGTATACCAGTACTCATTGCCCCAATTTTAGCGCCTACCAGGGGCAAAACGCTGGCAGAAAAATCTCGCTCACCATAATAGGGTGTTGGCTCAGCAAAAACCGTGACCGCCGTCCCCACAGCACTTTCTCTGAGTCAGGACTTATACCTAGCGACAAATCAGCGACGGGCAGCTGGCAAATCTCGTAAGGATCGCGGGACATCATGGGGTCGGTAAACAATAAATGGCCGAGTGGCCGATTATCGAGATGGCGCAATCGCGCCAAACGTCCAACGAGGGACGTCGCAGGCATAACACTGCGGGCAAACACCCACGGCTCATTACGGCAACAGAGCAACACTTCGCGAACCAAGCCCCACTCCCGATCGCCCATATTCAATAGGCGACGCTCAGATAGGCGGGGCAACTGCCAGCGTTGCGACAAAACGTCAACGTGGAAATGCCCCTCCGAAACGCGGCGCAAATGGGCAGTTAAAGAGCCGGTATCCAGCAGCCAGCGAGCATCTTTTGCCGGTAACTGAGCGGCCGCACGTTTTTTACAGTTCTGCCAACGCGGTTCAGCGGTCTGGATTCGACTTGTTTGAAAAGCGTACAATAGCGGCCATTCCAGAATGGTAAATAAGAAGATAGTAAGCTTCGGCCGCAATAAGTGCCGCGCCAAATGCCTGTATGTGGCGGCAGAATGCGTGATTCACCAGCGACTTGCAAGTTCCAATATCGGCCGAATGGACCATGCTATCGAAAGACTTTTAACTTAAGCTTCGTGAATAGAAGCACTGTATTTAGGGGATGTAAGCAAATGAGTAAATGGGAATGTATTGTCTGCGGTTGGGTCTACGACGAAGCCGTGGGTGACCCGGATTCCGGAATCGCCGCCGGCACGCGCTGGGAGGACATTCCCGACGACTGGCTATGCCCCGACTGCGGCGTGGGTAAAGAAGACTTTGAAATGATTGAAAAGTCGGAAGAAAGCGATCTACCCCATCATGAAGAACCCGCCACCGCCAGCGCCGAAGCGGCCATTGTGGTTATTGGCACCGGTTTAGCCGGCTACGGTCTGGTTCGCGAAATTCGCAAATACGACAAAGACAGCCCCATCATCATGATTAGCGCCGACGACGGCCGCGCCTATTCTAAGCCAATGCTATCGACCGGCTTCACCAAAAATATGGACGCCGATGCCCTCGCACAGAAAGACGCTGGCGGCATGGGTGAAGACCTTAATGCCAGCGTGTGGACGCTGACCAAAGTCACCGCAATCAACACCGCCAGCCAAACCATTACCATTGGCGACCAAGCCACCCAAGTACATTACAAAAAGCTGGTCTTGGCACTGGGCGCCGATGTTATCCGGCCGCCCATCAAAGGCGATGCCTTGGAATACGTCTACTCAGTCAATGATTTGCTGGATTACGACGACTTCCGCACCGCTGTGGCGAAAAATAACGTGAAGAAAGTCTGCATTATTGGCGGCGGTCTTATCGGCTGCGAATTTACCAATGACTTGCTCAATGGCGGCATTGAAACAGAAACCGTCGACCCACTGGGATATTGCATTCCTACCCTGCTACCCGAAGTCGCGGGAAAGGCTGTACAAGCAGGTCTCGAAGCCAAGGGCGCAAAATTCCATTTTGGGCCGCTAGTAACTGAAGTAAATAAAGCCGGTGATTCACTGGCGGTGAGCCTCAACAATGGCGAAACCATTAGCTGTGACTTGGTCTTGTCCGCCGTTGGCGTGCGTCCGCAAATCAAGCTCGCCCAAGACGCCGGCATTACAGTGAACCGCGGTATCGCCACCAACCGCCTACTGGAAACCAGTGCGCCCAATGTCTACGCCATGGGTGACTGCGCGGAAGTCGCTGGCCACGTTCTGGTTTATGTTGCCCCACTCATGGCCCAGGCCCGCGCCTTGGCCAAAACCCTCACCGGCGACGCCACCGAGGTCAGCTACCCCGCCATGCCGGTCACGATTAAAACACCGGCTTGCCCCGTCACAGTTAGCCCTGCGCCTCGAGATGCTAAAGGCAGCTGGGAAATCGAGCAAGATGGCGTCAATGTAGTAGCGCGCTTTGTCGGCACGAATGGCGACTTACTTGGCTTTGCCTTAACGGGCGAAGGCACCAAGCAAAAAATGGCCCTGCAAAAGCAATTGCCGGCGATTATGCCCTAGCGAAATGCCTTTGTTGATAGAAATGCCTTTGCATTTTTGATTGAAGCGGCTGCCACTAAGGCAGCCGTTTTTTTGTTTCCATACTGTGCTGATAGATTCAGGCGGAAATGACGCCCTTAATCTGATCGATACGATACCGAATTCACACCGTAAGCGCTAAACTCACTATTCATCGCGTAAAATATTTCTGGGAGTAATTGAACTAGGAACTGATCCAATTCCACAACAGCCCTTTTGTTGCTATCGGCGAGTGATACTATTTCATCGTTAACCCGCTCATATTGGTCATATAAGGCCAATACGCGTGATTGCGCACTTTTATAATCAATCTCAACATCTTCTAACTTATCTTTGGCCCAATCCCGCTCATCAATACACTCTTCAATTTTCTCATTGAGATCATCTGTAGCCCGCTGTTCTTGAAAATTGCATTTTTCTAAACATCGCCGATCCGGTTCATTGCGATAAGTGCCAAAAATAGGGTCCCTAACCCGCCGTTGACATCGATTTCCACAATCAAAATCAACGCCCTCGGCCCGGCAATTTGAGCTCGCATCATCAATATACGATTCGGCCTTGCTTTTATATTCATCCATTTTTTCAACGAGAGGGTTAATGCGCGGCATAAGGCTTTGGCGCTCTTCCAGGAGCGGCTTTAATTTGGCATCCCTGGCATTAAAAGATTTAACTTTCTCGTGAATACGGCCTAACTCTGCGGCATCCAAGTCAGCTACTTGCCTATAAATTTTCGTCAGGCTAGCGATGCCCTCTTGGTAAGCTTGGATTTTTTCAGCGTTGTTCTCGGCGTGGTAAATGGCATTGTCAAAGCGCTCTGTGTATTCTGAGCACGGACTACTGTTGAATACTTCTTGGAACACTTTATCGCTATAAAACTGCTTACTACACCTCGATCCCACATCATTAAATTGGCCGCGTAGCGTTTCCAGTCCGCCATTACTGGCACCTCCAGACTCATTACTTGCGCTTGGCAAAATCTTCCAGCGCACAATTTTTTTCTCTAGTGAAGTGAGCTCACTCACTACGTCATCAAGGGTTTTTGCCACTTGATCATTAGCAACATAAGTGCGTAAGTTTGTGATTTGCTCAGCACTCGGTGCATCGCCCGTTAACTCACCATACTCAGTCCATGCCCGAACAACGCGTTCGCTGGCACGTTCTAACTCCGCTCTTGTGTCACTAATGTCAGCATAAGCATAGCTTGTGTACGCTGAAACCACAGCAAGACACAGCACGCACAAAACAGCGTGCGCCAACTGCTTGGTTCTTAGGAAAAAAATTAACATCTGAATGGGGGCTCTACTTAAAATATTTTGTCTAACGGCTCAGCTTTGACTTTACCCCGCGATGTAAACGAGGTCAATTTAGCACCGTCGGCAAAGCTCACCGACATAAAAATGGGGGAGCCACAAAGCTCCCCCATTTTTATGTGTTCACAATTTTATTGAAAACTCGCTAAGTATTATTCCGGCCGCAATTCAAAATCCAAGCGCGTATTGGCAATCTCCAAGGTGTCGCCATGCGCTAATTTACGTGGCTGTAAACCAATCTGCACGCCGTTAACCGTCGGGGTGCGACCATCTTGGCCTTCGATATGCTCCAAGTAGTAATCTTGCTGGCGTCGACTAATTGCCGCCACTTGCAAGCCCGCTTTACCTAACTTGGTCTGGGCTTTGCTCAACACCATTTCTCGGCCGGCTGCCCCCCCATTCTGCACCCGCAAATACCCTAGCAGGGCTGCTGGCGCAGGTTCGGCGCTGCGCATCGCTGGGCGAATGGCAATGGTCTTTTCGACCTCATCATCTGTTTCTGCAGCACGCTGGAGGCCCTGATAGGTAAGTGAATGCTTACCAATAGTGATGTAGTCGCCGCTGCGCAGGGCGTGGCGGGTCACCGGATTGCCATTGACCAAGGTGCCATTGGTACTGCCTAAATCAAGCAGAAAACTGTCATTCTGAAAGGTTTCGACCGCCGCATGACGACCACTCACCGCAAGATTTTCTATGCAAATATCATTATCGGCCGCCCGGCCAATAGTGACCCGCTCTTTGTCGAGGGGAAAATCCTCAAGCACTCTACCCTGAAAACTGAGAATCAGCTTTGCCATAATCCTAATCCGTTACTGAGCTATTTTCCTAGTCGAACCAGTCAAGCGTTTCGTCTGACGCATCGTCTTGTCCGGCGACCACCTCATCAACACACACAATAATAATAGAAATATTATCTTTACCACCGGCCATATTGGCCAATTTCAGCAGCAACATTGCGGCGGTTTCAGGCTCCTGCCCGTGTTTGCTCAACACCTTGCTGATTTCAGTATCATCGAGCATACCGCTCAAACCATCGGAACACAGCAAATAGAGATCCTGACTGCGAACCAGTTCTTCTAATAAATCTACCTCAAGTTCCTCAAGCAAACCAAGCGCGCGGGTGATGACATTTTTGTTTTTGGCATTGCGGGCTTCTTCTTCGGTATACAGCTTGCGGGTCAGCCATTCCTGCACCAAGGTGTGGTCGGTAGTAAGCTGATCCAAAAACCCCTCACGAAACCGATATAAGCGCGAGTCCCCGACATGGGCGATGGCCACTCGGTTAGCCGTAAATTGCATGGCCACCACCGTGGTACCCATGCCTTGACGGGCCTCATCTTGTTTCGCAGCGTCGAGTATCGCCGCATTAGCAACAATAACCGCATCGCGAAGATGCAAGGTCTGAGGAGAGTACACCGCGTTTTCGGCGCTAGGCGCCGGACAATCAGCAAAGGACAGGTGATGCGCAATTTCATCAATGGCAATGGCGCTGGCGACCTCACCCGCGTTGTGGCCACCCATACCATCGGCAACCACCATATAGCCTTGGTCTATGGCTAGACCGATAGCATCTTCATTATGCTCGCGCACTTGACCTATATCAGTAATGCCAAAAGCACGAAAACGTATATTCTCATCCATGAACTTGCGCCAAAGCTCTACATTATTAAGAACTGAGTATAGTCACTGCTTTTTAGCGCGGTCAATGTCGGTACTAAAAACGCGCTGCCAAGGAGCGGTAGGCCGCGCTCTTTATCGAATACACTAGGGCTGAAGCTGATCAACTGGGCAGCTATCAGACGGTATATTCGGATCGACCACACACTCAAAATAAGGCACGGTTTCATTATAAGTGCCGTCGAGCATCTTACGCATATTTTCAAATGCCACTCGCATTACAGGATGATAAGCCTGTGCTTCAGAGCCATGACCCGCCAAATTCAAGTAGGGGTCTGCATCTCCCAAGCCTAAGGTGCCAGTGCCAGTTGAGCCCGGATCTTGGAAGGGCGGAATACCCACAATGGTGAAGAACTGCGTAGGAATACCCGCGGTGGTCAGGCCCGAGGCCATTACTCGTCCCTGATTATGCGGCACTAAACCGTCATTAATCGCATGCACCACTGTCGCGGCCCGCAAACCAGCCAATTTCATTTCCGCCGCTTGGTAGGCTGGCGAGCGCCGCTCATAAGCCAAGGGACAAATAAGGGGATTGCCGCCGGTTTCACGCTCAATACCTGCCTGCGCCTGCGCGGCCGTTTCCGATATCGAGGCTGCCGCCGTCGCTTCGGCATACGTTTCAATCAGCTGACTCACGCCTTCTACATCCAGCCAGTAATCGTAGAGTGAGCTGCCATCTGCCGTCACCGCTGTCGATTCCACTATCGCCGTACCCGAGATTGAGCCACCCATCGACACCCCGAACATATAAACGGTTTCAATACTGGGAAACTTGTTCATGGCGTGCAATGTCGCCGCAATCGTATCGTGGGCGCCACGCAGGGTAGGAAAACCTAAATTATCGCGGTAGTCAGTGGTGACGAAGGCGACATTACCCGGATTATTTTCAAACGAGCGCGCGAGGCGAATCTCCCTCAACATATGCGGCAGCCAACTTTTGCGAACCGTGTGGCCAATACCGTGGGCAAACACCACCAAACGCGTGGGTAGCTCACCTTTCTTATAAACCAACAGGCCTTCAGGTAATGGCAGATTTGACGCTGTATCCGGCACGCACAAGGGGTTAATATCCATGGGTCCGGCAATATTGAAAGCGGCCAAGTCCACCGCCGCGTTAGTCGTAAATGTTTCAGTAACATAACTCGCCGAGGACGAGGAGCTCGAGGAAGAGCTCGACGAAGAACCACCGCAGGCAGCAAGTGTGGCAATAAGACCTAGAACAAGAATATGAGGATATTTCATTGATTCACCCATGTAAGAAACCGACCTGACTCCCCGGCCAAGAATTTGCCATATAGAGTCAGCGTAACAACGCATTTATTAATATTTGTGCAGCATGTTTGCCTTGATAACATAACTTGTCAATCTCCGGTATTGTGGATTACTCGCATATCAACAGTTAGACCGATCAAAAAACCCCTAATAGGAAGAACAATATGGGCTTTTACGAAAATAGAATACTTCCCTTTGTTATCGACAAAGCCTGCTCAATGGCGCCAATTATGGCGCTCCGTGAAAAAATCGTGCCGCTGGCAAGTGGGGTGGTACTAGAGGTAGGCATGGGCAGTGGTATTAACCTCGCGCTGTATCAAGCAGACAATATCGACTTTATTTGGGGGCTTGAACCCTCCGAAGGTATGCGTAAAAAAGCCCGTGCCAACCTTAAAAATACCAATCTCAAAGTGAAGTGGCTCAATTTAAACGGCGAAGACATTTCGCTAGACGACAATAGTGTCGACACCGTATTACTCACCTACACCCTGTGCACCATCCCCGACTGGCAGCAGGCCCTGCAGCAAATGCGACGGGTACTAAAGCCCGGTGGCAAATTACTATTTTGTGAGCACGGCCTCGCGCCAGACCGCAATATTCAAAACTGGCAAAACCGCATCACGCCAGTATGGAAAAAGCTGGCGGGGGGCTGCCATCTCAACCGGCGCATTCCCGAGCTCATCACCAGCTGCGGATTTAAAATTGACAGCCTTGAGCAATGTTATGTTGACGACGCGCCACGAATAGCAGGGTATATGTATTACGGGACGGCGGTGAAAAATTAGTTGGAAGTCGGCCGTCTGCTGTCGGACAAAAACCAAAAGCAGCCATACGCTCAAGTTGCGACGTACGGCCTCGTCAGACCTCCGACTTCCGACGTCAGACGAAGCCGTGCTAAAGTAAAGCGCTATGTCGCTCCGCCACTACAATCACAGAGTAAATAGCACATGCGCAATATTCCCCTGCACTGGCAAATTGGCATCGCAATTCTTCTTGCGGTATTGGCTGGAATACTCGGCGGCGCCGACGGCGGTATAGGCGGGCTGGCTTTTATATCAGTATACGAATTTCTTGGCACCATTTTTCTAAATGCCTTAAAAATGCTCATTGTGCCGCTGGTAATGGCGTCGATTATAAGCGGCATGGCAGGCGTAGGCGGTGATAAATTAGAAAAGCTCGGCGGCAAGACCCTACTCTTTTACGCGTCTAGCAGCCTCATTGCCATACTCATTGGCTTGGCCGTGGTGAACATTATCGCGCCGGGCAGCGGTGACAACCAGGCCCTCGCCGCCACCATCAGCAGCAGCGACCCTGAATTAAGCGACACCTTGGCCAAGGTCGAAGGACGCGGCATGGCCGACGTCGTGCAAGTATTTGTGCGCATGGTGCCCACCAATGTCGTGGCCGCCGCCGCAAACGGCCAAATGCTTGGTTTGATCTTTTTCAGCCTGCTATTTGGCTTTTTTCTGGCCCGCAGTAAATCCGAACACGCCGCCACCCTAATGCATTTCTGGCAAGGGGTGATGGACATCATGACCGAAATCACCATGTGGGTGATGAAATTTGCCCCACTCGGGGTATTTGGTTTAGTGGCCAAGACCGTCGCCGCTACCGGCTTTGCGGCGTTCAAGCCCATGCTGTTATTTTTCTTTACGGCCTTGTTGGCCTTATTAATTCACGCTTTTGTGGCATTGCCACTACTGCTTCGTTACGTGGGCAGAGTTAATCCCAAAGCCCATTTTGCAGCCATGACCCCAGCGATGCTAACCGCCTTTTCCACGGCGTCTAGCTCAGCAACCCTGCCCTTAACCCTTGAGAGCATTCAAGAAAAATCCGGGGTATCGAAACGGGTAAGTGGTTTTGTCTTACCCCTTGGCGCCACCGTTAACATGGACGGCACGGCCCTGTACGAGTGTGTTGCCGCCATGTTTATCGCCCAGGTTTACGGGCTTGACTTAAGCTGGGTGCAACAATTTACGGTGGTCATTATTGCCCTGCTCACCTCCATTGGCGTGGCCGGTATACCCGCCGCGAGCTTAGTGGCCATCTCCGTGATTCTAGGTGCAATAGGACTTCCTCTTGAAGGGATTGGTTTATTACTGGTTACCGACCGCGTACTCGATATGGTGCGCACGGCGGTGAACGTGTTTAGCGACTCCTGCGCGGCGGTCATTATTGCGCGTAGTGAGGGTGAGACCACTAAGGTTGCAGCACAGGTTTAAGGTCGGAGGTCGGAGGTCGGAGGTCGGAGGTCGGAGGTCGGAGGTCGGAGAATTGCAGCCCACCCGCAATGTACTGGCTAGTTAGTTTTTGATTTTTCGACTGACACTAAAGTCTGCTTTCCGACAATCACCTTCGGCTTCCTACCATAATAAGAGAAACAACTATGAGCATACGCAAACCCATACCTCGCATTAAAAACGATAATTATTCCGAAGCCGCCGCCAAACAACGACGGGAATTTATTGAGGCCGAAACCGGCGTCAGCCTAAAACACACCGGCCATTATTCCATTGACCCAAAGGTAGTTGAGGGCAACGCCGAAAACTTTATTGGCGTGGTACAAATGCCCGTCGGAGTTGCCGGGCCGTATTTGATCAATGGCGAGCACGCCCAGGGGGTTTTCTATGTGCCCATGGCAACCACCGAAGGCACCCTGATTGCGTCGTACAGTCGCGGCATGCGCGTTATTTCTGAATCCGGTGGCGCCACCGTTACGGTAACGGGCGAATCTATGCAGCGCGCGCCGCTGTTTGAATTTGCCAGCGCCCGCGAAGCCCTGCACTTTTCCCGATGGCTTGAACAAGAACTACCCTCCATTCGCGCCCAAGCCGAAAGCACTACCGCCATTGGCAAACTGCAACACATTCAAAGCTGGGTCATTGCCAATAAATTATTCACCCGCTTTAACTACAGTACCGGTGACGCCGCCGGACAAAACATGACCGGCAAGGCCACCCATAAAGCCTGCCAATGGATACTCGGTAACTACCCCGGCGTGATTGAAAATTTCTCGCTCTCCTGCGGTATTGAAACTGACAAAAAGCACTCGCACATGAACCTTTTGCATAGTCGCGGCAAAAAGGTCGTAGCCGAAGCCACCATCAGCAAAGACGTACTAAAAGACCTGATGCGCGCAGATCCAGAGCGTATGGTACGCCTGCGTCAGCGCACGATACTCGGCGCTATTTTGGCGGGTTCAGCCTACAACGGCCCGCACTCAGCAAACGGTATTGCCTCCATGTTTATCGCGACCGGCCAAGACGAGGCCAACGTCGTGGAATCCCATACCGGCATTGCCTTTATGGACCTCACTCCGGCGGGGGATTTGTATTACTCAGTGACGCTGCCCTCCATCATCTGCGCCAGTTATGGCGGCGGCACCGGCCTACCCACCCAGCGCGAATGCTTAGAAATGATGGACTGCTACGGCCAAGACAAGGCCCGCAAATTAGCCGAAATTATTGGCGCCACGGTACTGGCTGGCGACCTTTCGCTGGCCGCCGCCATCGTTTCTGACGAATGGGTTTCCAGCCACGACCAACTCGGCCGCAACCGCCCGTAAGCAAAGAGCAACGCCATGACCACAAGCACAGCCAACACCGGCCCTTTACAGGGTATTCGCATATTAGAGTTGGGCCAGCTCATCGCGGGACCTTTCACTACCGCCATGCTCGCCTACTTTGGTGCCGAGGTAATTAAAATCGAAGCCCCCGGTATTGGCGACCCCATTCGCCGCTGGCGCAGCATGAAGGGCGACACCTCGCTATGGTGGTATAGCATTGGCCGCAACAAAAAGTCGGTAACCGTCGATTTGCGCCACCCCGACGGCCAAGCCATTGTTCGCGACCTCGCTAAACAGTGCGATGTACTGGTGGAGAATTTTCGCCCCGGTGTTATGGAAGCCTGGCAGCTCGGGCCCGACGACTTAAAAGCCGATAACCCCGATTTGGTTTACACCCGTATTTCCGGTTACGGCCAAACCGGCCCCTATGCCGACAAGCCCGGCTTTGCCTCGGTATGCGAAGGCATTAGCGGCTTTCGCCACTTAAATGGTTTTCCCGGTGAAGCCCCGGTGAGACCCAACCTCAGCCTGGGTGATAGCATCGCCTCGCTGCACGCCATCATCGGCATTTTAATGGCCCTTAACGCGCGCGAGCGCGGCCTACACAAAGGGCAGGTCGTCGACGTAGCGCTCTATGAAACCATGTTCAATATGCTGGAGTCCGTCGTACCCGAATACGCAGAAGAAGGTATTATTCGGCAAGCCTCTGGCACCACCCTCACCGGCATTGTGCCCACCAATACCTACCGCTGTAGCGACGACAAATACGTGATTATTGGCGGCAATGGCGACTCCATTTTCAAGCGCCTAATGAACGCCATTGGCCGCGATGATTTTGCCAAGGACCCAGCCATGAGTGACAACGCCGGACGCGTTATTCACCAAGAAAAAATCGACACCGCAATTGCCGATTGGTGTGCCACCCACACCATTCAATCCGCTATCGAGCAATTAGAAGCAGTGCGGGTACCCGCTGGGCCAATTTACAATGCCCAAGACATGGCCGAAGACCCACACTTTCAAGCGCGAGATTTGTTTGAAAAAGTTGAGGTAAACGGCGATACCCTAACTATTCCAGGCATGGCGCCAAAATTAGTCGGTACACCCGGCAGCACACAATGGCCTGGACCAAGCTTGGGGCAGCATACCGACGAGGTTTTAAGCCAATTATTGGCGTTTAACGAAGAGCGCATAACAGCGCTTAAAGAAGACGCGGTAATTTAAGCGCCGTGCTAACACGGCGCTTAACAACAGTCGCGTATGCTTAACTCAGATCAAAGCGATCGGCATTCATCACTTTATTCCACGCCGCAACAAAGTCCTGCACAAAGCGCACTTGGGAGTCGCTGCTGGCATACACTTCTGCGGTAGAACGCAGCTGGGAGTTAGAGCCAAACACCAAATCCACCCGGCTCGCCGTCCACTTCACTTTTCCGGTATTGCGATCGCTTCCTTCAAACACATCCGGCTCGCCAGTTGGCTTCCAGCTAGTGTTTATATCCAGCAAATTCACAAAGAAGTCGTTACTCAATGTTTCCGCTGCGCTACTTAAGACGCCGTGCTGACTTTGCCCAACATTGGCGTTTAAGACCCGCATACCGCCAACAAGTACGGTCATTTCAGGCGCGCTCAAATTCAGCAATTGCGCCTTGTCGATTAGCAGTTCTTCCGCGCTTACGCTGTACTGCTGTTTTAGGTAATTGCGGAAGCCATCGGCAATTGGCTCTAGGGCAGCAAAAGCCTCTACGTCGGTTTGCGCCTGGCTTGCATCTGTACGACCCGGTATAAAATCTACCTCAATCGCGTGGCCCGCACGTTTGGCCGCAAGCTCAATGGCTGCAGCGCCGCCCAGTACAATTAAATCCGCCAAAGACACTTTTTTATTGCCAGGCTGGGCGGCGTTAAACACCTTCTGCACAGCCTCTAATTGCGACAATACCTTGGCCAATTGCTTAGGCTGGTTCACCGCCCAGTCCTTTTGTGGCGCTAGGCGAATCCGCGCGCCATTGGCACCGCCGCGCATGTCGGAGCCGCGGAACGTTGAAGCCGAGGCCCAAGCCGTCGCCACCAATTCTGCCACCGACAAGTCGGTTGCGAGAATGGACTTTTTGAGGGCGACAATATCGTCACTATTAATAAGGTCATGGTCTACAGCAGGCACCGGATCTTGCCAAATCAGCTCCTCGGTAGGTACTTCCGGCCCAAGGTAACGCGCTACCGGCCCCATGTCGCGGTGGGTTAATTTAAACCATGCCCGCGCAAAAGCATCGGCGAACTCCGCCGGATTGGCGTGAAAACGCTTAGAAATTCTATTGTATTCAGGGTCTTCCCGCAGCGCCAAATCAGCGGTCGACATCATGGGTGCATGGCGCTTGCTTGGGTCGTGGGCATCAGGCACGGTATTTTTGGCGGCATCACCTTTTGGTGTCCACTGCTGGGCCCCGGCTGGGCTTTTGGTCAGCTCCCATTCGTTGCCAAACAAGGTATCAAAATAGCTATTGTCCCAAGTGATTGGTGTTGCGGTCCACGCGCCTTCTAAACCACTGGTAATGGTGTCGCCCGCTTTGCCGCTACCAAAGCTATTTATCCAACCTAAACCCTGTTCTTCAATATTGGCCGCTTCTGGCTCTGGGCCAACATGGGCGGTATCGCCTGCGCCGTGGGTTTTACCGAAGGTATGGCCGCCCGCAACCAGTGCCACCGTTTCTTCGTCGTCCATGGCCATACGCGCAAACGTCTCGCGAATATCCCGCGCCGAGCCGAGGGGATCAGGCTCGCCATTGGGCCCTTCTGGGTTGACATAAATCAAACCCATTTGTACCGCGGCCAAAGGATTATCCAGCTCGCGATCTCCGCTGTAGCGCTTATCGCCCAACCATTCACGCTCTGCACCCCAGCTAATATCTTCCTCTGGTTCCCAAATATCGGCGCGACCACCGGCAAAACCAAAGGTTTTAAAGCCCATCGACTCCAGCGCGACATTACCGGCCAAAATCATTAAATCGGCCCAGGAGATTTTGCTGCCGTATTTTTGTTTGATCGGCCACAGCAGTCTGCGGGCCTTATCAAGATTGCCATTGTCTGGCCAACTATTGAGGGGCGCAAAGCGCTGCGAGCCAGCACCGGCACCACCGCGACCGTCGCCAATGCGATAGGTACCGGCACTGTGCCACGCCATACGAATAAAAAATGGGCCGTAATGCCCGTAATCCGCTGGCCACCAATCTTGGGAGTCCGTCATCAGCGTCGTGAGGTCATTCTTCAACGCGGCTAAATCGAGCTTGTTAAATTCCTCAGCATAGTCAAAATCGCCCCCCATCGGGTTGCTCTTAGTCGAATGCTGGTGAAGAATCTTGAGGTTTAATTGATTGGGCCACCAATCTTGGTTTGCGGTACTTTGTCCGCCAACTTTTGTCTGGGAGCCGTGCATAACCGGACATTTTCCGCCGCTACCATCATTTTTATTCGCGCTCATAACTCTCTCCAATGTAACTGTGTCGATCTAGATTGATAGACTGCTTTAATTATCTTCGGTGCTTACTTGTGCATGACACCACCATAGCAATGACGATTAATAGTTTAAAATCGTATATTTAGATTAGACCGATAGCTTTACTGTATCGAAGTCCAGAAATTATTCGTCATCATCCGCGCAGCCACCCTTATACTAGACTACGCTGAGCAAAGCGTCGGTGCCAAATAGCGCCTAAGCAGCCCAGTAGCCTCGTCACTGGTCTTGATATAGCATTCTAAAGTGCCTGCATGACACTAATGCCTGTTCGGCAGGCCACAAGCCAAGTCCCAATTAACAACTTAGTGTACGGATACCGCTAAAGGATAGACCATGGAGTTAGGAAAAAGCCTTCGGATCACCCGCAAGCTGCGCGGACACAAACTGCTGTGGACTAATCTTACGCAAGTGCGCGACATTCAATTTGACTCCTTTTCACCGGCCCTCTACCCGAGTATGTGCGACGTCCACTGGCAGCAAGGAGAGGCGTAAAGATGGACCCAATAATACTTGGTGAAAAATACGACAACATCGCTCAGTGGTGGCATAAGCAACATAGCGATTCACGCTACGGCCTAGCGCAATTTGAAAAAGCGATTGGCTTTCGCGCTGCTGGCGGCAAGGCGCTGGATGTTGGCTGCGGCGCCGGAGGACGGTTTATTCGTATTCTTCACCAGAAGAATTATTCAGTGACCGGTTTAGATATATCTGCGGAAATGATCGCGCTCGCACAAGCAAATCATCCTCAGCATAATTTTATACACAGTGATATTTGTAACTGGGAAAGCGATGAGAACTTTGATTTTATTCTTGCTTGGGACAGCCTATTTCACCTGCCTTTTAATATGCAAAAGCCAGTGCTCAAAAAGCTTTGTCAAAAGCTAAACCACAACGGTGTACTCATTTATAGCTTTGGCGACGACTACGGTGAGCATAGCGACCAATGGCATAACGACACTTTTTATTACAGCTCTATTGGCCTGCGTGAAAACTGCCAATTACTGCTAAATATGGGACTGTCGATTTTGCATCTCGAATTGGATCAGTTTCCAGAAAAGCACGCTTATATCATCGCTCAAAAACGTTAAGCGCATTTCTCAATCTAGGTTTAAGATTGCAGCCAGTTTTCAGCAAGTTCAATATCTTTAAAATCAAAAGCCTTTATTTCTAAATTTCGAAAAAACTTACCTTCTAATTCACTGATTTTTTTCAACCACTTTTTATCGCTCAATACGGCAATGCGCTTAAATTTTTTCATCAATTTTAGCAGCGTTGGCATACGCGATAGCTCATGTGCCATTGCCGCCAGTGACGGAAACTGAAAATCTTCGATACGATATAGCATGACACCGTCTTCAATGTTTTCTGACTCTTTCAGCAAATCGTCGAACGCCTTTTTCATGACGTTAGCATCTATTTTGCCATTGAGAACGATATCGATACGGTTGCCAGCACTATGAATAACTTCAAGCATATTGGCTCCAAAGAAATTGTCTTATAAAGCTAAAACCCGTGGCACGCACATTAGCATTACACCAACCACAACCACAGTAATAGCACTACTAAACACATAAGGATAGAGCATTAAAGCAATGCCGGTATACAACACCACCTTATTGCCCTGTTTTCGGCCATAGACAAAGTAACCCAAACCGATAGAGCTAAATAATAAGCTCCATAACAGCATAGCCTCGCTGCTCATTAACACTCACCTCTGCATCTTTTCTTAACTTTAGGGCAAAAATGCAGGTTTGTCATAGTTATACCAGGTCAGCGCGGTATCGCGGATTTCCTTGCACACATGTAGTTCGAGACGATTAAAATTAACCCCCGGCACCACCCCGCTCGACGCGCTTAAACGCAATAATTTCTTGCCGTTCACGGCCCTACCCTCAACCTTGTCTAAATACACCGAAACCCCAAACTTCGAGTGCAACATAGCGCTGACGCAAGACGCCGGGAACACCAGTGGAAAAGCCAGCGCTGCCGCTTCGTCATTATCAGCACTTATATGCTGACTCACATCAATCTCAAGTGCTGCACTCTCAGTAATAGCACTTATTGGCTCCGCCAACTGAATAAGTGTAGTCGCATCAAGTAGATCGATTGCTTTTGGCGTCAATAAACTCGCTCCGCCAAAGAAAAGTATTTTTAATAACGTAATCATACGTCGTGCCATCCCTGTGAAATACCTATAAAACTCAACGTCTTTCCTTCTCCAGCAAACCCAGCTTGCGATAAAGCGATCGCAAACTAATTCCCGCTATTTTTGCAACCAGGCTTTTATCGCCCTGACAATGCTCAAGTAAATCATTGAGATAACGCGCTTGCTGCGTTTTTAAATCGGGCCACTGTCCGGCCTGATCAACAGCCTGCAATGGCGCTGCATCCAGCAAACACCGCGCCAGAATGTTCACATCAATAATATTCGAGTGCGCGAAGATTGTCGCCCGCTCTAACACATTGCGTAATTCCCGAACATTACCTGCAAAGTGGCAGCCACTGAGTAATTTAATGCCAGAGTCCGTAAGACGGTAATTTTCGTCTGGGCTGAGCTTACCGAGAATGGATTTAGCAATAATACCCACGTCTTCGCAGCGCTCTCGCAATGGCGGCAACACAATGGGAAAGGCGTTAATGCGGTAATAGAGATCTTCCCGGAACGCCCCGCAGGCGACCTGCTCTTTTAGATTTTTGTGGGTGGCGCAAATCAAACGAAATTGGGCGCGCTTGAGCTGGGTGCTGCCCACGGCGCGATAGCTGCCGGTCTCGATCAAGCGCAGCAGTTTAACCTGCATGCCCAGTGGCACGTCACCGATTTCGTCCAGAAACAAGATGCCACCTTCGGCATTTTCCAGCAAGCCCGGCTTATTGCTAACCGCGCCGGTAAAGGCGCCCTTCACATGACCAAATAGCTCGCTCTCAAACAAGGTCTCGGTGAGGCCTGCGCATTCCACCGTCACCATAAGATGCTTATGACGGGGGCTGGCCTGGTGAATTGCCTTAGCGGCCAACTCCTTGCCCGTGCCCGACTCGCCCATGAGGAGCACTGAGGTATCGCGGCTGGCAACGAGGTTAATCATATCAACCAAATGATTAAACGCGGGGCTCCGCCCCACCATTTGTTGGGTGCTAAATTCAGCGCTGGCAATGGAGACAGGCTTTAAAATTTCGACAAAATACTTTAACTCACCGTCGTCGCCGCGAATCGGCAGCATTTCAACGTCGACATGCTCTTTTCCCCGCGGTGTACTGTGAATATGCAGCACACGCTCTTTGGCACCAGAGCTTTTACAGGCAAGCAGCGGACAGCTTTCACCCGCTTGGTCACAGGGCACCCGGTAACCGTGGGAAACTTCATAGCAATGGGCGCCACGATCAACCTCAATCTCGCCAAAGGTTTCGCGGTAGCGCTCATTTGTCGCCAGAATTTCATAATTTGCCGACACTAAAATCGCGGGATCACTATAGCCGTCCAGCATTCGCGCCAAGCCTTGGTCGGTGTCGCTTGCAATCAATTGCATGGTTTTTGCCAAAATTGTCAAAGTGATTGCCAATAATGACAACAAAGCGCATGGTTATCGAGCCCATTCTTGACTCGCCACGCACGATAAAACAAATAAAGCTTATAAAACAGCAGCTTAAACGCGGACAGTAGGTACTCACTGCCGTGGCATAGCTATTGCTCATTATGTACACAGGGCCATAATCGTAATCCACTCGCAAGTCTTGGTAATAGCATATCTTTTGGGAGCGCAGGCATGAGTTTCGACCCCTTTGTACTTGCACGCATTCAGTTTGCCACCAATATGAGTTTTCATATTCTCTTTCCCGCCATATCTATTGGCCTTGCGTGGATCCTGCTGTTTTTTCGCTTGCGCTACACCCTAACTGGTGACAAAGCTTGGGAATACGCCTATTTGTTTTGGGTAAAGGTCTTCGCCCTCACCTTTGCGATGGGCGTGGTATCTGGTATTACCATGAGCTTTCAGTTTGGCACCAATTGGCCAGGGTTTATGGAAAAGGCCGGTAACGTCGCAGGCCCGCTGCTCGGTTACGAGGTGCTGACTGCCTTCTTTTTAGAAGCCTCCTTCCTCGGCATTATGTTGTTTGGCAAAGATCGCGTATCCAACCGTCTGCATTTAATCAGTACCTTTTTAGTCGCCTTTGGCACCACCTTGTCGGCGTTCTGGATCCTCAGCCTAAACTCCTGGATGCAAACCCCAACCGGCTATCATTTAGAAGACGGCGTGGTGATGGTCGACAGCTGGATAGAGGTGATTTTCAACCCCTCCTTTCCCTACCGTTTCTTCCACATGCTCATTGCCTCAGTACTCACCAGCGCCTTTTTAGTGGCGGGGGTCAGTGCCTGGCGGGCACTGAAAAACGTTGATGGCCCAGCAACGTGGAAGGTAATGAAAACCGGTGTCATCATTGCCGCCGTATTAGCGCCTTTACAGATTTTTATCGGCGATCTTCACGGCCTTAACACCCTAGAACATCAGCCCGCTAAAATAGCCGCGATGGAGGCTATTTGGGACACCGAAGAAGCTGTGCCTTTTACCGTGTTCGCCCTGCCCGACGAAACCACCCGGAGTAACCGTTTTGCCATAGAGGTGCCCTACGCTGCCAGCTTAATTTTAACCCATGACCGCCACGGCCAAGTGCAGGGTTTGAACGACTTTAAAGGCGAGCATCCACCGGTTGCCATGGTATTTTGGTCCTTTCGCGTTATGCTCGCCATGGGCGGCTTAATGCTACTCACTGCCTGGATCAGCGCCTGGCAATTTCGCGGCCAACATCGGCCCAGCAAAACGATACTCCACCTTTTATCTGCAATGGCATTCTCTGGCTGGATCGCGGTTCTCTCCGGTTGGTATGTGACTGAAATCGGCCGCCAGCCGTGGATAGTCACTGGCGTTTTAACGGTGAACGACGTCGCCGCCGATCACAGCAGCGCCACCCTCGCCGGTACCTTATTTGGCTATGTCGCGCTTTATGTGTTTCTGTTGGGCTCCTATATTGCCGCCCTGCGCCACATGTCGAACAAGCCAGCGGCCTCCTTAGTAATGATGAACTTACCGAGCCGCAATCGCGCTGACGATAAGCCGCCAAAGAACAAGGAGCACTGAACAATGGAATATTGGCTACCAATTATTTATATGGGCGTAATGGGCTTGGCGCTGCTCATTTACGTGATGCTAGACGGCTATGATCTCGGCGTTGGCTTATTACTGCCACTGGCGGAAGAAGACGAAAAAGACATGATGATCGCCTCTATTGGCCCCTTCTGGGACGCCAATGAAACCTGGATTGTGCTCGGCGTTGGCATTTTATTAATCGCATTCCCACTCGCCCACGGCATTATTCTGAGCGGCTTATATTTGCCAGTCACCATCATGCTCATGGGTTTAATGCTGCGCGGCGTGGCCTTTGACCTGCGGGTAAAAGCGGGCGACCACCATCGCGGCCGTTGGAATAAGGCTTTTTTTGCGGGGTCCTTAATAGCCTCAACAGCCCAGGGCTGGATGCTCGGCGCCTACATCACCGGCCTACAAGACAACATAACCAGCCTGTTATTTTCTGCGCTCATTGCCATGACCCTACCCGCCCTGTATTTAATATTAGGCTGCGGCTGGCTGCTAATGAAAACCGAAGGCGCATTATTAAATAAGGCTATCGCCTGGGGCCGCATGGCGATTTGGCCCATGGGGCTTGGCCTATTTATGGTCTCGGTAGCTACACCCATGGTCAGCCCGGCGATTGCCGCCAAATGGTTTACCCTGCCGTACACCATCCTGCTACTGCCAATCCCGCTGAGCTGTATTATCTGTTATGTGGCAATTTTTATTCTGTTGGGCAAACCCAACATTCTTCGCCACGGCTATGGCTGGCTAATTTACGCCGCCACTGCCGTAATTTGCGTTATGGCGAGCCTAGGCCTGGCTTACAGTATTTTCCCCGACATTATTATTGGTCAAATGACGATTTGGGACGCCGCCGCCTCGGTTAAGTCGCTACAATTTACCTTGGTCGGTGTTGTTATCACCCTGCCCGTCATTTTGTTTTATACCTTTTTTATGTACCGCATTTTTCATGGCAAAGCCACGGCGCTTTCGTATGAATAGTGTATTTGTCAAAATGATCGCAATAAAAAATCCGCGACTTGCTACTACCGGAGAATCCCAATGAGCGCCATTTCATTTACACCCAATCTACAACAAATACCGCTGGTTGTTCCCTTCTTTGACGAACCGACCAATACCTTTTCTTATGTTGTGCAAGACCCAACATCCAAGGCCTGCGCTATTATCGATTCGGTGATGGAAATAGACTACGCCGCAGGGCATTTAGACTTACAAGGTGCGGATAAGATCATTCATTATATTCGCGAACAACAACTCGATTTACAGTGGATTATTGAAACCCACGTGCACGCCGACCATTTGTCGGCAGCGCCCTATATTCAAGAAAAAATTGGCGGCAAGATCGGTATTGGCGAACACATTATTACCGTACAAGAAACCTTCGGAAAAATTTTTAACGAAGGCAGTCAATTCCAGCGCGACGGCTCTCAGTTTGACCAACTCTTTAAAGACGGCGATCAGTACGCCGTGGGCAACTTGCAGTGTCACGCATTGCACACTCCCGGTCACACCCCAGCTTGCATGACCCATATTATGGGCGACGCGGCCTTTGTGGGCGACACCTTGTTCATGCCCGACGGCGGCAGCGCCCGCGCCGATTTCCCCGGCGGCGATGCCCGGGTGCTCTACCAATCAATTCAGCGTTTACTGTCACTGCCCGATGAACTGCGTTTGTTTATGTGCCACGACTATATGCCCAATGGTCGCGACGTGGAGTATGAGACTACCGTCAAACAGCAGCGCGAGCACAATATTCACGTGCATAGCGGTATAAGCGAAGACGCGTTTGTGGCCATGCGCGAAAAACGCGATGCCACCTTGGGCATGCCCCGGCTCATTATTCCTTCACTGCAAATTAATATGCGCGCCGGACATTTGCCTGAAGCCGACAGCAATGGCACCGTGTACCTCAAAGTGCCTTTAGATACGCTGTAAATTAGCTATGCTAAACACAGCGACATTAGGCTAAGGAATACCAGTGCATAAAACGACGCTTAAATCCTACTTCCCCATTCTGAGCTGGGCAGGCGAATACAACCGCGACGTGCTATTTAGTGATTTACTCGCGGCATTAATCGTCACCATCATGCTGATTCCTCAGTCCCTCGCCTATGCACTGCTCGCGGGGCTGCCGCCGCAAATGGGTTTGTACGCGAGTATGCTGCCACTGGTCGCCTACGGTATTTTTGGCACCAGTCGCACCTTGTCGGTGGGCCCCGTCGCGGTGGTATCACTCATGACCGCCTCGGCCATTGGGCATATTGCCAGTACCGGCAGTGTGAGTTATATCGAAGCCGCCTTATTGCTGGCCTTTTTGTCGGGTGTATTCCTGCTCGGCATGGGCTTGCTGCGCATGGGCTTTTTAGCGAACTTTTTATCCCACCCCGTCATTGCCGGATTCATTACTGCCTCGGGCATTATTATTGCCTGTAGTCAGCTTAAATATATATTGGGCATCAATGCCGATGGCGAAAACCTGTTTGCCCTGCTGCACTCGCTCTCTGCCTCGGTGGCCAATACCAACTTTTATACCGTGGCAGTGGGTCTTCCCACGCTGATCTTTTTATTCTGGGTACGCAGCGGGCTAAAACCGCTGCTAGTGCGCACCGGGCTCAGCGACAAAGCCGCTACCATGTTAGCAAAGACCGGCCCCGTGCTCGGCATTATCGCCACCAGTTATGCCGCCTACTATTTTGACCTTGGCAGCAAGGGTGTCGTCTTGGTAGGTGAGGTACCAACCGGCTTACCCAGTTTTCAAATGCCCAAACTCGGCCACGACGCCTGGCGTGAACTCATGTTGTCAGCGGTGTTTATTTCCATTATCGGTTTTGTTGAGTCGGTATCGGTTGGCCACACACTGGCCGCCAAACGCCGCCAGCGCATTGTGCCAAACCAAGAACTGATCGGTCTTGGCGCCGCCAATATTGCCGCCTCATTCTCTGGCGGCTATCCGGTTACTGGCGGTTTTGCGCGCTCGGTAGTTAACTTTGACGCTGGCGCCGTCACCCCAGCGGCCGGTATGTTTACCGCGGTGGGTATTGCTGCCGCCGCTATGTATTTCACGCCTTACTTGGCCTACTTACCCAAGGCCACTTTGGCGGGCACTATTATTGTTGCGGTCTTATCACTGGTCGATTTTTCCATACTCAAAAAATCTTGGGGCTATGCGCGCAGCGACTTTATTGCCGTAGTCACCACGCTTGTAGTGACCTTGATTATGGGTGTAGAAACCGGCGTCGCCTGTGGCGTGTTTGCCTCGCTCGCCCTACACCTATACAAAACCTCAGTGCCCCACATGGCCGTGGTCGGTGAAGTACCTGGCACCGAACACTACCGCAATATTAATCGCCACAAAGTGATTACCCACAGCAATATCCTGTCGCTGCGCATTGACGAAAGCCTGTACTTTGCCAATGCCGGGTTTATCGAAGATAAAGTTTATGAATTAGTCGACGCCTGCCCAGATATTCAACACGTCATCTTAATGTGCACCGCCGTAAATGAAATTGACCTGAGCGCCTTAGAGGTACTGGAGTCTATCAACCTGCGCTTAAAAGACAGCGGCATTACCCTGCATTTGTCTGAAGTAAAGGGGCCGGTGATGGATGTACTTGCCCATACCGAGTTTATAAAACACCTCAGCGGGCAAGTATTTTTATCGCACCATCTCGGGGTGCAAAATATTGTTGCGGCGAATGCAAAGCAGAAGCCAAGTACCACACCAAGCTGGGATATTTGAGCTACCGCGAGAGGCTTCATGGGAGACGGTGAACGCAAAGACCTTGGGCGGCAAACCGAAAGACTCGCCTTTTAACTTGCGTCTGCCGCCTCCCATCCAGCGGAAAGCTTTATCCCCCTGCCAACTGCAAAACTGCCACACACAGCGCCAGACCAAAAATATACGTGCCCCCCGCACCGATTTGACGAATTGGATTTGGCCGCGACATGGTTCGCGGAAAAATAAGACCGGCAACCAATACAAAGCGGGACACGGTCACCAAAACAATCGACCACAACACCCAGCCCGCCATTTGCGACTGACTCAAAATATACATCAGCACCATAAGTACCGGCGCAAATTCAATAGTATTGGCATGAGCGCGAATATACTTATGCAAGGTATCTTTGGGATCCGTTGAGCAGCCCGAGCCCTGCTTTTGTTTTATTCGGTTCACGGTCACCGCGATGCCCATCCCAATACATAGGGCGCCCAGTAGGCCAATACACATAAGTGCAATATTCATCGTAGCGTCTCCAAATAAATAATTACCATCAACACTACACGGGCTAGCTGGCGATAAACAACGCTAGCACAATGTAATAGCCCAAAATACTTACCAAGCCTATACCAAATAGATTCAATAAGAATCCTGCGTGCATCATATCTTTAATGCGCAGTTCACCGCTGCCGAACACCACTGCATTGGGTGGCGTGGCCACCGGCATCATAAACGCGCAAGACGCGGCAATGGCGGCGGGAATAACAAATAACATAGGCGATACCGACTGCGCCACGGCCAAGGCCCCTAGCAGCGGTAAGAATGTGGCTGTGGTCGCGGTATTACTGGTGATCTCGGTTAAGAAAATAATGACTGTCACAATCGTCAGCACCACAGCAAACAGCGGCCAAGCGTTGAGCAAAGCGAAGTTTTGCGCCAGCCACTCGGCCAAACCAGAATCTTTAATCATAACTGCCAAGGCCAAGCCGCCGCCAAACAACAGTAATACCCCCCAGGGCAGTTTTTCGGCACTTTCCCAGTCGAGCAAGGCTTGGGAATCTGAGCCGCCGGAGCGCACCGTAAACAACAACACCCCCGCCGTCATTGCGATCACCGTGTCGCTAATACCTGGCACATAAGCGCCTATTAAGGGCCGAAAAATCCACGCTGCTGCGGTGGCTAAAAAGATCAACAACACCCGCGCCTCGGCGCCACTTAATGGCCCCAGCTTGTGCAACTCTGCACGCAGCAAATCGCCACTGCCTGCAGTTTCTAAACCTGCAAAGCCCTTGCGACAAAGCCACCACCAGGTAAACAACAACATAGCCAATGCCACCGGCAAGCCGATTTTCATCCACTGAGCAAAGCCGATGTTAATATCGTGGCTGTCTTTTAAATACGCCGCCAACATCGCATTGGGCGGTGTACCGATTAAGGTCGCAATACCGCCAATGCTCGCGCTGTAGGCTATGGCCAGTAACAAGGCAACCGCAAAGCGCCGACGCTCACCGTCATTGCCCGCAGGCAAAAAGCTAATCACCGACAAACCAATTGGCAGCATCATAATACTGGTCGCGGTATTGCTCACCCACATACTCAAAAACGCGGTGGCAATCATAAAGCCCGCGACCTGCCGAGTAGGCTGCTGGCCCACCGCCAGCAAAATATTCAACGCAATACGGCGATGTAGATTCCAACGCTGCATCGCCAAACCCAAGAGAAAACCACCCAAGAACAAAAATATAATGCCGTTGGCATAGGCATCCGCCAAATCTTCGACCTTAGCAATTCCCAAGACCGGCACCAAAATTAAGGGCAATAACGCCGTCGCCGGAATCGGCACCGCCTCAGTCGCCCACCATGTCGCCATCCACAGGGCAGCGCCGAGGGCCAGCCACGCTTCTGGGTTCATGCCGGCGGGTGCGGGTAGTAGCAGGGTGAAGGCCAGCATTGCCGGACCGATGATTAACGCTAGCATCGAAGGCCTTGTTGTTTTTCCACTATTCATTAAGACTCTTATCTCATTTAGGGTACTGAATTTCTAGCTCTACGGGCTTTCACAAGCGACCAGTATAGACCAGAAACTTATAGCACCTTATTGCCTGGAGAATTAACGCTACGCAGGGGCATACTGTTGTCGCCCGCATGGCAATATGGCGGTCGCTAAAAAGGCGCTTTCTATATATTAGTATTTGAATTATGGTAAGCCGCTTATTTTCAGCATGTTTAAATACATATAAGCGACGATTCAGTGATTCTCTATTATAAATAGCTGTTCTCGCCAACCCCATCGTTACATACTTTAAGCCTGCTATTTATGTGAAACATAAACACCAATGGCAGCCTAACGACTCCCGGGTGGGCATGATTTTCACAGAGGTGATATATCGTCAGTATGCTTAGACATTATCAGTTTGCATCTTACTAAATGGAGAGTGCCAGTGAACTTGGAAGAGAAAAGTGAGTATTGGTCAGAAAAGTTTATTGGCGTAGATTTTTCTGAAATAGAAATTTCTTCGAAAGAGTTCGATGGCTGCACCTTTGATAAATGCAATTTTAGCGAGGCCACATTTAAGCAATGCAACTTTGTCGACTGTGAATTTACGGGCTGCAACTTGAGCAATGTAAAAATGGAGTACAGTAAGTTTTCGGATGTTTGTTTTCGAGATTCAAAACTAATTGGCATTAATTGGACTAAAGTTTCATGGCCGCGATTAATGTTTAGTTCGCCAATTAAGTTTTACACATCAATACTCAACGACTCGTCATTTTATGGACTTTCTCTACAAGATTTAACGCTGGAGGAATGTAAGGTGCATAATGTTGACTTCCGAGACGGTGACTTTAGTAATTCCAATTTCACTTATACCGATCTATCTGGCTGTATCTTTGCCAACACGAATTTATCTGGCGCAGACTTCTCAGAGGCAACTGGCTATGATATTGACATCTACCGCAATACCATTAAAAAAGCTAAATTCACCCGTTTCGAGTCGCTTCGACTTCTTGATAGCCTTGAGATCGAACTAGTAGATTAAATAAATCATTTATAACGACCCATTTTCGTAGCATCCTGACTCTAAAAACATTAATTTAATATCAATGTGCAATATTTATGAAAAAAAGTTATGCCTGTATTGGCCTCTTCAATCCTAAGTCGCCAGAGAATATCGGATCAGTGATGCGCGCAGCTGGTTGTTATGGCGTCAATTCGGTGTTTTATACCGGCACCCGCTACGACCACGCCAAGCCCTTCTACACTGACACCCAAAAAATTTATAAGGCCATACCACTCATTGGCGTAAAGGAACTAAAAGACGTAATTCCCCTGGGTTGTGTGCCGGTTGCTGTCGAATTGATTGATGGTGCCAAGCCGCTCACCACCTACAAACACCCCGCCCAGGCGTTCTATATTTTTGGCCCAGAAGACGGCACCCTTAAGAAAGAAATCACTGAATTTTGCGAAGACGTTGTTTATATTCCCACAGAAGGCTGCATGAACTTAGCCGCCACGGTAAATGTAGTGCTCTATGACCGCCTTGCTAAAGGTGACAATTACTCCCACCATCAAGGAGTATTAACGAGTAAACATCGGCACACAAAGAAATAGTTCAAAAGTTCCAAGAAAATATTATGATAGAAAATCAGCCCTTAATCGCGGCATCACGAATAATTATATTCTAGGGGGAAGGAGCATTGGCCACATTTTCTAGACGCATAGCCCCGTATGTAAAGGCGGAGTTGCTAAAGGCAAGTCAAAACCAGCAATCTAAGGATTATGCTAAGGCCTTTACCCACCTAGAAAACGCCCATGTGCTTGGGCAAGAATCAACTTATTGGCACGTAAAAGTCCACTGCCTGATGATGCTTTGGGGAATAAGACAACAAGATGTTACAGAAACATTCGGCCAGCTTATTAGAATTATTGGCGCGGCGGCATTAACCGCCATCAATGGCGTGCCCGTCGGCAACACCGGCGGAAGCAATGTGAGTCCCATGAAATCGATGCCCATATCGCCCGAACACGCGGCGATTATCGCTAAGGTCAAAGCTAATGCATAGCCAGCTTATTTTATTACCCGTTTTGGTTCAGGTCTTACTCACCCTAGCGCTTTATGTGTCCCTAAATATTGCTAAAGTGCGAGCGGCCAAAGCCGGGCATGTTAATGAGCAACGCCGAGGTTTACATGATGACGCATGGCCAGATTACGTATTAAAGATTAATAATTGTATTCGCAACCAGTTTGAAGTTCCGGTGTTGTTCTATGTATTGGCAATTTCACTCGCAGTAATCGACGCTGTCAATTTTTCAGTGTTGACCTGTTCCTGGCTCTTTGTGTTTAGCCGCCTTGCCCACGCCTATGTCCATACCGGTTCGAATTATGTGCCAGTACGACGGAAAATATTTACCTTTAGCGTAATCATGGTGCTAGTGATGGCACTGATACTCGCTAGCTCGCTATGGCAGAGTTAATCTAGCGCGAATATTCACGAGGAAAAATAATGGATATTGAAAACAAGACAATTTGGATCACCGGCGCCAGCTCAGGTATTGGTATGGAGCTGTGTAAACAACTCGCCGAGCGGGGCGCTAGAATTGTGCTGTCGGCGCGTAACCAAGAACGCCTAATGGAAATTGCGGAAACATTACCCGGTGGACGCAAGCAACATTGGGTTGTGCCCTTGGATTTAGCTGAGGCAGATAAGCTCATTACCCTGGTTGAAGCGCAATTAGCTGAGATTGGTCCAGTAGACATTTTAATTAACAACGGCGGCATATCCCAGCGTTCACTTTTTGTGGATACTGATCTTGCCGTTTATCGGAAGCTAATGGACGTTAATTATCTGGGTACCGTGGCAATGACCAAAGCGCTGTTGCCAGCAATGATCGAACGTCAGCAGGGCATGGTCGTTAGTATTAGCAGTGTCGCCGGTAAAATTGGATCTAAGCTGCGTACTGGCTACTCGGGTTCAAAGTACGCGGTAGTCGGCTTTATGGATTGTTTGCGGGCGGAAACGGCGCACCAAGGTATTCAATGCCTCACTGTTTGTCCCGGCTCCATTAAAACAAATATTGCGGTGAATGCGTTAAATGGCAGCGGCCAGGCTCAGAATAAAGATGATGAGTCCATTATCAATGGCATGCCAGTAGAGAAATGTGTCCAAGATATTATTAGCGCCATAATTAAAGGCCGCGACGAAATCATAGTCGGCAAGGGAATAAGCGCCCTAGCCCCGACGATCAAACGTTTCTTCCCCGGTTTATTTAACCGAATCTCAGCGGGTATGGAATATCGATAGCGGCCCAAGTAGAAGGGGCGATTTTTTTGGCCATAAGGCGCGGTGCTCCGAATACTCCATCGCCTCCTATCATAGCGGTCATCCCTTATTATAGATCATATCCTACGGCTCTATAATGGTGGCGGAATTAAACTATAGCGGCTTCTTCGCGCCCTTTGGCGGCGTTCATTTCTTACTATTGTGTTCGCAGCAGGTTCGGCAACGCACAATTATCATTGTGTCATCTCTAGAAAATACATTTCGAACTATCGCAAGGAACTAATTTAAAAGGACATTTAACGACTTCAATGGAGACACCTATGAGTGACGACACGGGGAAGGATTGTGAATAACAAGCATAGTAAGCCAAGCTCAGCAAAGCTGGCTACTGCCAATGCGGCGCTGGCTATTGCCAACGCAGAGCTGGCCTTTCAAAATCAAGAAAAAGACAAGCGCGCGTCCGAATTAGCCATCGCGAATACAGAGCTAGCTTTTCAAAACACCGAAAAAGGCAAACGTGCCGACGAACTTAACTTTCAAAGTAAAGAAAAAGATAAGCGGGCCGCTGAGTTGGTCATCGCCAATACCGAACTGGCCTTTCAAAATAAAGAAAAAGGTAAACGCGCAGCAGAATTGGCCATCGCCAATGCCGAGCTGGCTTTTCAGAACAAAGAAAAAGATAAGCGCGCGGCTGAGCTGGCCACTGCTAATACCGAGTTGGCCTTTCAAAATGCCGAAAAGGGAAAACGCGCCGCTGAGCTTGCCATTGCCAATGTTGAGCTAGCCTTTCAAAACGCCGAGAAAGGCAAGCGCGCAGCCGAACTGGCCGCCGCGAATTCTGAGCTGGCCTTTCAAAATGCGGAGAAAGGCAAACGCGCGGCGGAACTGGTGATAGCCAACACCGAGCTAGCCTTTCAGAATGAAGAAAAGGGTAAGCGAGCGGCTGAGCTCGCCATTGCCAATACCGAACTCGCCTTTCAGAACAAAGAGAAAGATAAGCGCGCAGCTGAGCTGGCCCTTGCCAACACTGAGCTGGCGTTTCAAAATGAAGAAAAAGATAAGCGGGCCGTAGAGTTCCACACCCTCGCCTTTTATGACCCCCTTACCGGCCTACCTAACCGACGTCTATTGATTGATCGGCTTGAGCACGCCATAGCGTCTAGCATGCGTAAATGCGCACAAAATGCCGTGATTTTTATCAACCTAGATAATTTCAAAGATATTAACGACACCCTCGGCTACGGCCACGGGGATTTATTACTGGAACAAACTACGCAACGCCTCAATTCCTGCATAAGCAAAGGCGATACCTTGGCACGCGTCAGAGATGACGAGTTTGTGTTAATTCTGCAAGATCTAGACATACACCCCATAGAAGCGGCCGCAATGACCAAGGCCATGAGTGTGAAGCTTTTCACTGCACTCAATCAACCTTATCAGCTATACCAGCACAAATACCGTGGCACCGCGTGTATGGGTGCGGTGTTTTTCGGGCATGATAGTCAGTGTGCTGAAGAACTACTGAAACAAGCTGGTATCGCCCTGCATCAAGCCAAAAAAGAGGGCCGAAATATTCTGCGATTTTTTAACCAGGAAATGCAGGACATCATTAACATCCGCACCAGCCTGGAACATGAATTGCGCATTGCCGCTGAAACCTCGCAATTTCGTTTGTATTACCAAATTCAGGTCGACAATTCCAACCGTGTAGTAGGGGCAGAAGCCTTAATCCGCTGGCCACACAAAAAACGCGGCCTAATATCACCTGCAACATTTATTCCCTTGGCGGAAGTCACCGGATTGATCGTACCCATTGGCAAATGGGTTGTAGAATCAGCTTGTGCACAGCTACGTGAATGGAAAAAAAGCCACCAAACTAGCAGCTTAACACTCGCGGTAAACGTGAGCGCCCTGCAATTTCGGCAAGCCGATTTCGTTACTCACGTAAAGGCTGCAGTGAAAAAATATGGTATTTCCGCCAGTTTACTCAAACTGGAATTAACAGAAAGCCTGTTGCAGGAAGACATCGACATTACCATTGATACCATGAAAGCATTAAAAGAAATTGGCGTTCAATTTTCTTTGGACGACTTTGGCACCGGCTTTTCGTCACTGCAGTACCTCAAGCAATTACCCCTAGACCAATTCAAGATCGATCAGTCCTTCGTGCGCGATATCACCACAAATAAAAGCGACAAAGCGATAGTAAAGACGATCATTTCCATGGCACGTGGCCTAAACATAGAAGTCATTGCCGAAGGCGTGGAAACGGAAGAACAACGCCAATTACTTATCGCTGACGGATGTACCGCCTTCCAAGGGTATTTATTCAGCAAACCCTTAGCAATTGAGGAATTTGAGGCTTTAATACAACGAGGTGTCTGCAAATAGATCGATTTAATACTCGACTAAACTGCGGATTTTGTCATTTTTTACTCCCCTGCTTACCCCTGTACAAATACCGAGCTCTTTGCGCTTTTGAGATGACGAGGCAGGCCTCATATTGTCCATTTTGCTGCCCTTGTCCGCGCCTTTATGTTTCACTGGCCGCCAATAAGAGGCTTAAGCATGGAACTATTAGTTCAATATCCATTTTTGTTAGTACCGTTAATCTTTTTTGCTCGGGTCGCCGACGTATCGCTTGGTACATTTCGCACTATTGTTGTTTTTCGTGGTAACAAGCTTTTAGCGTCTGTTATCGGGTTTTTCGAAATAATGATTTGGCTTGTTGCAGCCGGACAAGTTTTAACAAACCTTGATCACTGGTATTTAGCGGTCGCCTACGCGGGTGGTTTTGCGGTAGGCAATTATGTTGGCATTAGCATAGAAAGTCACTTTGCCATTGGCAATGAGCTTATTCGCTGTATTTCGTTTAACCGAGATGTGCTGGCCGATAAATTACGCGACGCGGGCTTTAAGGTTGTTTCAGTCGACGGCGATATGGGCGACACCAAACCCGTTGAAGTACTGTTTATTATAGAAAAACGGCGCAATATCCCTCCCCTTATTCAACTGATTAGAACCCTAGATCCCAGCGCCGTTTATTCGGTATCGGATATAAAAAGCGTGTATGACGGCCCTGACCTTTTGCCTCGTCGTCGGCTTTTATCCTAGTATTTTTATAAATTGGGCAAGACGTATATTTGAATTATGTTAGTTTGGTGAATTACAGACAGAAGTGCTAAGCCGAAAATATCATTAGGAACAGAGCAGCATGCCTTTATTATTTGAAGAAATTGATAGCCAAGCCTCACCCCTCGGTGAAATCTCCTTACGAAAACGGCGTATTCCGGTGTTTGGCGACAGAGACATTTACGAGGTTAAGCTTGGCGATGAGTTTCTCATGTCGAGCATGTTTGTCGATGCTGAAGAGGCTTTATCTCACCTTGGCTTAGCCGCTGTTCAGGGCGATAATTTAAGCGTGGTTGTAGGCGGCCTAGGGCTAGGCTACACCGCGGTAGAAGCACTCAAAGACCAGCGCATTAACGAGCTATTGGTGGTAGACGCACTAGCAACCGTTATAGGCTGGCATAAAGACGAGCTGGTGCCGCTGGGAAAAATACTCAACGCCGACATACGAAATCGCTATGTACTCGGCAGCTTCTTCGACCTTGCCACCGATCCTAGCGCAGGCTTTGATCCCCAGCATGCCGGAAAGAAGTTCGACGCCATTCTCTTAGACATTGACCACTCCCCCACTGAATTCCTGAACGCCGCCAACGCGAGCTTTTATACCACTGAAAATCTCTCGCTCATGGCCGATCAACTCAAGTCCAATGGCGTATTTGCGATGTGGTCGCAAAACCTCCCGGAAGAACACTTTGAGGCCTTATTGAAAACAGTATTTGCTACCGTCACTTCCCATGTAGTTTCTTTTTATAATCCGTTTCAGAATAGTGAGTCGACAAACTCCGTGTATGTTTGTGTGAAGGGCGAATAACGTTTTTTTGCCACGCCGGACATAATACTGCAGCCATTCGCCACTGAACTACGCCACTGCCACACCCATGGATACCGGCTCGGGGGCCGGTATGACTCTACGCTTCGTCATGCCGGACTTGATCCGGCATCCATAGACCACGAAACCACGCCACAGCCACCACCATGGATACCGGCTCGGGGGCCGGTATGACGAGATGAGTAGTGGATACCTGCGCGGGGACCGGTATAACTTCACACTCCGTCATGCCGGACTTGATCCGGCATCCATATACCACTGAACTAGGTCACTGCCACAACCGTGGATACCGGCTCGGAGGCCGGTATGACGAGAGGGGCGCAGCGGATACCGGCTCGGCGGCTGGTATGACGAGAGGGCTAGTGGTTACCTACGCGAAGTCCTGTACGACCGCACACCCCGTCATGCCGGACTTGATCCGGCATCCATAGGCCACTGAACCATGCCACTGCCACAACCATGGATACCGGCTCAGAGGCCGGTATGACGAGAGGGGCGCAGCGGCTACCGGCTCGGGGGCCGGTATGACGAAATAGGTAGTGGCTACCTGCGCGGAGGCCGGTGTGACGAGATAGCGCGTAGTAATCGGCTCAAGCGCCGGTATAGTGAGGTTGACGCTCGGCGCCCACTTAGCGCGGGAACGAAATAGCGGTGAAACCAATACCCAAAACATTCGTCTGAGCATTCGCTAGATTATCCCCGATCTTTCACTGTATAAATGGGGCAAGCAGAATTCTTTATGGAATAAGTGATGGCTAAAAAGAGCGGATTTACGCGACTGCTTTGGCGCAGCTTGCTGATATTGATATTGTTCAGTGTTGCCTTGGTATTGCCCTTTCGGTGGATTGACCCGCCAATCAGCATGGTGATGCTGGAGCGCAGCTGGCAGCAACGCGGCACCAACTACCAACTCGACAAGCGGTGGCTAAGCTGGAATGAAATACCGCGCCATGCCGCGCTAGCCGCTGTTGTGTCTGAGGACCAGAATTTTCCCAATCATTATGGCTTTGATATAAAGGCGATTCAAAAGGCCTTTGCCGAGCGGGAGCGGCGTGGCAGTTTGCGCGGCGCCAGTACCATCAGCCAGCAGGTCGCCCGCAATATGTACCTGTGGACGGGTCGCAGCTGGCTACGCAAAGGCTTGGAAGTTTGGTTCACAGGACTCGTCGAATTATGCTGGCCCAAGCAACGCATTTTAGAAATTTATTTAAATATCGCCGAATGGGGCGACGGGGTGTTTGGTATTGGCGCCGCAAGTCGGCATCACTTTGGCATTAACGCTTCACAGTTAACCCACTGGCAATCGGCACTGCTAGCCTCCAGCTTGCCCAGCCCGCTCAAGTACAACCCTGCGGCGCCAGCGCCACATTTGATTGCGCGCGCCAATTGGAATCTTGGTCAGCAACGCAAACTGGGGGGCCGGTCTTGGCTCGCCACGTTGGAATAGTCTTTTGCCATGTAATTCTGCATTCTCAGATTCCCGCCTGAGAGAACACCTTAAGAAATGTTTCCGGCTCAGGTCTTAGCCGATAATTATCGGTAAGATCGGCAAACAATATTTTACCCGTAGCGTCAGTCATGATGACGGTGGGCATGACAGTGTCACTATCATAGCCCAGCACCTCCATGCCCATGGGCAAGCCATTGGGGGCGGCAATACCGAGGCGTTTCGCCATCGCGTTATCTCGATCTACCAAAAAGCGCATTGGCGCGTCAAAACGCTGAGCAAGGTCGACGGTATGACCCTGAGACTGAGGGCTAATGAGCAAGATCTCCACGCCTTTATCGGCCAGTGCACGGTATTGCCCGGCAATTTCTTTTATCTGCGCCATACACAGCGGGCACCAATTTCCCCGATAAAAAATCATGAGCAAGGGCTTATTCAATTCATGGGGTTTAAGCTGCGAGCCAGCGTCATTAATAAATTCTAATTTCGGCAGCGTTTGACCAACACTCAATATGTCACTGTGTCTGCCGCCAAAGCTGGAGTACCACCATTCGTACAAAGCGGTTCCGATCACCCCAGCACCAAGTATCCACGCAAGGGCCTCAAGAATCACTGGCGACAATACCGCGCCGAGGAAGGTAAGCAAGGTAATTCCCAAAACCGCTTTGGTGGCTGTTTGCGTGCGAGCGACATTAGCGATAAACACCCATGCAAAAAAGCATAAGGGCGTTAGCATGCATAGCAAAGCCCAATACCACGCGACTGCATTAGGGTCTTGGTAAATTGCCCAAGCACTGCGCGCTGCGCCCACCATGAGCAAGCTCATCCACGCTGAAATAAATAGCGATTTTAACCGGTTCATACGCACGTCCTTAAGATTATTATTTATTGGCGCCGTCGGTCGGCATTGAAACGATTAAACACAGCGCGACTACTGTAACGCAAATAGCCTGGGTATTGCGTAGTCACCACCGATACCGCCGCATTATTCTGCACCGGTTCACCATGCCCATCTCACATTAGCGTAAAAGTTTAAGTATCTCCGGCGCTGAATTCAGTAAACTGTTGGTCTGGTGCGAACAGCGCCATCTATTCTCACGCAATGGAGTACACAATGTCGCGCCTGCGTTTAGCGATTCTTACTCTAATCACCATGCTGGCGTTTGCGGCAAATTCACTGCTGTGCCGTGAAGCACTGGCTGCCGGCCATATCGACGCGTCCAGTTTTACCTTAGTGCGTATCGTTTCGGGTGCGCTGGTACTCAGCATACTATTGCTCATCCAATTTCGCCGCTACACCCTTGGCGGCAGTTGGCTAGCGGCCGCTGCATTGTTTGGCTATGCCGCGGCATTCTCATTTGCCTATGTGAGTTTAAGCGCGGGTACCGGTGCGCTATTATTATTTGGCGCGGTGCAAACAACCATGATTGGCTATGGCTTATGGCGCGGTGAACGCCTGAGCCACCTGCAAATTAGTGGCGCTATTGCCGCCAGTGCTGGGCTTATTTGGCTAATGTTGCCAGGTGTCGAAGCGCCACCCTTGCTCGGCGCGCTTATTATGATCACCGGCGGCGTTTGCTGGGGTGTGTATTCTCTGCTGGGGCGCAACGCTAGTGAGCCGAGCGTCGCGACTGCCGGTAATTTCCTGCGCGCTACTCCCTTTGCCGTCGTCCTGTTTTTACTTATGCGTGATTCACAGCCGGTGACTAGCCTTGGCTTAGCCTATGCCGCAGCATCTGGCGCCTTGGCATCTGGGCTGGGTTACGCCTTATGGTATGCAGTTCTACCCGCTCTGCCCGCGAGTCGCGCCGCAACGATTCAACTAAGCGTACCGATACTTGCCGCACTCGGCGGGGTGCTATTCTTGGGCGAGGCGATAACACTGCGCTTTAGCTTGGCCTCAATTGCGGTACTGGGTGGCATAGCACTTTTTATTATGAGCAAACCGCGCGCCTGAGACGCTCAAATATCGCTACTGAATCCATTAGTAGCACTGCCTCAAATGACTTCCTCTAGACCTGTAAATCTTAATGTTGGCCCTAGCACTAAGCCTTGACTTTGCTCGCCAGCAATGCGGCAATCAAGTTCTTTTAGCACTCTGGTATTAGCATGATTTTATTACTGGTCTATATTGGTATTGCCTTGAGCGTGTCTTTTTTATGCTCGGTATTAGAGGCGGTATTACTGAGTGTTACCCCCTCGTATATCGCCGCCGAAGAACGTCGTGGACATAAAAATGGGGTTTTGTGGCGTGAATACAAAACCGATATCGACCGTCCCCTTGCCGCGATTCTAAGTTTGAACACCATCGCCCATACCGTGGGTGCTGCTGGCGCTGGCGCGCAGGCAACCGCTTTATTTGGTGAGGTTTATTTTGGTGTTATTTCTGCGGTGTTAACTCTGCTTATTTTAATTGTTTCTGAAATTATTCCTAAAACATTGGGCGCCTTATATTGGCGTAAGCTCGCGCCGTTATGCGCGATTACTCTACGCGGTGTGATGTGGTCTATGTACCCCTTGGTGGTTATGGCCCAGGGAATCACCAAACTGTTGTCGCATGGTGATAGCGCCCATTCCATTAGCCGTGAAGAGTTCGTTGCGCTCGCCGAGGTCGCCGTTAGCGAGGGCATTTTAGATCAAGAAGAAGCAGATGCAGTCACCAGCTTAATTCGCTTTCGCTCACTTCAGGCCCGAGACGTGATGACCCCGCGACTGGTCATTTTCAGTTTGGAAGAAAACACCAGTGTGAAAGCCATACTCGACGGCCACGAAGACATTCCCTTTTCACGGATTCCGATTTATAGCGAAGACGCCGACAATATTAGCGGTTATATACGCAAAGATGAGCTGATGCAGGCAATGACGCGAAGCCCCTATGCGCCGCTTAGCAGCTTGCGACGGGATTTGCTCGTTGTACCGGAGACCCTCCTGACATCCGAGCTACTGCAAAATCTCATCGAAACCCGCGTGCAAATGGCGCTCGTGGTTAACGAATACGGCAGTGTTATGGGCCTGGTCACCGTCGAAGATCTCATCGAAACCATGATCGGCATGCAAATTGTTGATGAGACCGACACCACTGAACATATGCAAACCCTTGCTCGGGAGTTATGGGCGAAGCGAGCGCGGCGTTTGGGGGTGTTTGACGATGAGAAGATCAGCGCGGCCGCAGGTGCCAATACGCCAGACTCCAAGCCTTAAACTGGACGTTAGCTCCGTACAGTAACGGCTTATTGCCGAGGGTATTTGCGGCACCTCGCCATGCAGGCTAACATTAACACCGATACTAATAATGCTTTAGGACACACCATGCGCTTTTTAATACTGCTGCTTACCGCCACGGCCATGATCTCAATGAGTGGCTGTGAGTCCACCTACTACAACGCCATGGAGAAAGTGGGCGTTCACAAACGTGACATATTGGTTGATCGGGTCGGTGAAGCGAAGGATGCGCAAAAAGAAGCGCAGGAACAATTTAAAGACGCCTTAACTGAGTTTAGGTCGGTGGTGAGCTTCGATGGCGGCAATTTGGAGACCCACTACAATCGCCTGAATAGCGAGTTCGAAGACAGCGAAGCCGCCGCTAAAGAAGTCTCAGATCGAATTAACAAAGTGGAGTCTGTGGCCGAGGCCTTATTCGACGAATGGCAGGACGAGCTCAAACTCTACACTAATGCCCGCCTACGCAGCGACAGCGCCAATAAGCTGCAAGCCACCAAGCGCCAGTACACCGCGTTGATTAAATCTATGCGCCGCGCCGAAAAGAGCATAGACCCTGTACTCAATGCCCTGCGCGATAATGTGCTGTACCTCAAACACAATTTAAACGCGTCGGCGATTGGCGCACTTAAAGGTGAACTGGCGGGAATCGACCGCGATGTTCAGCAGTTGATTGGCGCGATGGAAAAAGCCATCCGGGAATCTGACGCCTTTATAAAGCAGCTTAAGTAGGCATGGGAGATGCTTGACGGGAGACGGTAAACGCTTAAACACGCGAGCGACACCCCGTCATGCCGGACTTGATTCGGCATCCATAGACCACTGAACCACGTCACTGCCACAGCCATGGATACTGGCTCGGGGGCCGGTATGACGAGAGGGGTAGTGGATACCTGCGCGAGTTCCGGTACGACCCCACACCCCGTCATGCCGGACTTGATCCGGCATCCATATACTACCGAACTACGTCACGGCCACAACCATGGATACCGGCTCGGGGGCCGGTATGACGAGTGAGGTAGTGGATACCTGCACGAAGTCCGGTATGACTTCACACCCTGTCATGCCGGACTTGATCCGGCATCCATATACCACTGAACTATGCCACGGCCACAACCATGGATACCGGCTCGGGGGCCGGTATGACGAGGGGGTAGTGGCTACCTGCGCTAGGTCCGGTACGACCCCACACCCCGTCATGCCGGACTTCTCCCGGCATCCATAGGCCACTGAACTACGCCACGGCCACAACCATGGATACCGGCTCGGAGGCCGGTATGACGAGTGAGGTAGTGGATACCTGCGCGAGGTCCGGTACGACCCCACACCCCGTCATGCCGGGCTTGATCCGGCATCCATATACCACTGAACTACGCCACGGCCACAACCATGGATACCGGCTCGGAGGCTGATATGACGAGAGAGGTAGTGGATACCAGCGCGGGTAGGATGGCGCGACCCAATATGTCCGAAATTCTACAGTTATGTCCGTTAGGCGCATGGTGGTTTTCCTACGCCACTTTAGGATAGAGGCTGCAAATTCACCCTTTACCAAAACAATAACAGGCCGCCGATATGAGCCAACGACCACAACATAATGCCAACAACGTTACTGACACTCATCTTGTGATTGTCGGCACTGGTTTTGCCGGTCTGGGCATGGCTATTCGTTTAAAAGAAATGGGCATTGATGATTTTATTATTATTGAGCGCGCCAGCGATGTTGGCGGCACGTGGCGGGACAATCGCTATCCCGGCGCCGCCTGCGACGTGCCCTCACATCTTTATTCTTTCTCCTTTGAACCAAACACGGAGTGGTCGCGGGTATACCCAACGCAGCCGGAGTTAGAAGCCTATTTGCAAAACGTGACCGACAAGTGGAACCTGCGACCCCACATCCGCTTTTCTCATACCCTCACGGCGGCGCATTATCAGCAAGACAGTGGCCACTGGTTGGTCAAAACCAGCGGCGGCGATTTTCGTGCCCGGTTTGTGGTTTGCGGCAATGGCGGTTTAGCGGAGCCCAAGTTGCCCGATATTCCCGGCGTCGAAAACTTTGGCGGTCATCATTTTCATTCCGCCACCTGGGATCACAATTATTCCCTCGACGGTAAGCGGGTCGCCGTTATAGGTACCGGCGCCTCGGCCATTCAATTTGTGCCGCAAATTGCCGATAAGCCCGCAAAACTTTCGGTTTTCCAGCGCACCCCAAACTGGATTCTGCCGCGCCATGATCGCGCCTACCGCCGCTTTGAGAAATGGCTTTTCAAGCGCCTGCCGATCACCCGTAAATTGCTGCGCGCCAAAATTTATTGCCAGAACGAAATGCGGGTGCTCGGCATGGTTTTGCACCCGGCGCTAATGAAGCTGTTCCGCATCACGGCCACGTGGAATATTCGTCGTCAGGTTGCCGACCCCAGCTTGCGTAAAAGTTTAACACCGACATTTCCGATTGGTTGTAAGCGAATCTTAATTTCAAATGATTGGTATCCCGCGCTACAAAAGCCCAATGTTGAAGTTGAAACCAGCGGCATTCAAGAAATTACGAGCACCAGTATTATTAGTAAAGATGGTAGCGAGCGCGAGGTCGATTGCATTATTTTTGGCACCGGCTTTTACGCCACCGAGAACCCCATTGCCACCATGATCCATGGCCGAGACGGACGCGTGTTAGCCGATGTGTGGGCCGATGGCGAAGAAGCCTATTTGGGCTCAAGTGTGCACGGCTTTCCGAACTTCTTTTTTATTGTTGGCCCCAATGTCACCTTAGGCCACAGCTCTATGGTATACATGATCGAAACCCAGATCGCGGCCATCAGCCGAGTTCTTGAGGCCGCAAACGAGGTGTCATCGACAACCGTGGAAGTGCGCGAAGAAGTTCAAGATACCTATAATCGCGAACTACAAACCCGGCTTGGCGGTTCGGTGTGGGCCAACGGTTGTGACAGCTGGTATAAACATCGCTCAGGTAAAATCACCCAGCTTTGGCCAGGATTTACCTTTAGTTTCAGACGCCGCAATCGCGACTTTAAACAGTCTGATTATATTTTCGCTACGCCAAGCACAGAGGCCACACAATGAGTCAGCAGTACGATTACGATGTGATTATTATCGGCTCAGGATTTGGTGGCAGCGTCTCTGCCCTGCGCTTAACGGAAAAAGGCTATCGCGTTGGCGTAATTGAAATGGGCCGACGCTGGTCCCCAGAAAATATGCCGTCGACCAATTGGAAGATATGGAATTTTTTGTGGCGACCAATGCTGGGCTTAAAAGGCTTTTTTAGTCTGCGCTTTTTTCGCCATGTTATGGTCTTGCACGGCAACGCCGTGGGCGGTGGTTCGGTAACCTATGCCAACACCCTGCTCGTGCCGCCAGAATCAGTGTGGACTGACGGCAGCTGGCGCGGCCTAGACAACTGGCAGGCGGTCATGCCCGCGCACTACGCCACCGCGAAAAAAATGCTTGGCGTTAACAAAAATAAACGCCTCGCTGCGGCCGATCACGCCCTTAAAAAAATGGCCGAACATCAGGGCCGTGGCGATACGTTTTACTCCACCGATGTTGGCGTGTTCTTTGGCGATGCCGACGACACCAGCGGCGGAAAACGCTACCCAGATCCTTATTTTAACGGCGAAGGTCCAGAGCGTCACAGCTGCATTGGCTGTGGCAGTTGCATGACTGGCTGCGTACACAATGCTAAAAACTCCCTGGATAAAAATTATCTTTACCTTGCCGAAGCCAAAGGCGCCAAAGTTCATGAAGAAACTCGCGTAAGCGATGTCCGGCCTTTAAACAATAGCGATGGCAAAGACGGCTATGAGGTTTTTACTCAGCACGGTACCGCCTTATTTTCTAAAAATCGGAAGCGCTTCACCGCCAAAAAAATTATTTTCGCGGCAAGCTCGCTAGGCACTCAAGAACTCTTATTTAAACTCAAACAATCTGGCGCCATGCCGAAGATTTCAGATGAGCTGGGCAATCGGGTGCGCACCAACGCTGAATCCTTACTGGCGCTGCGCTTTCCCGGCGGCGAAGACATGTCGAAAGGCGTGGCCATCGGTTCTGGATTTTATCTCGATGAATACACCCATATAGAAGCCACTCGCTACGGCAAAGGTCACGATTTGCTCAGCTTATTGTTTACGCCGCTGACTGGCGGTACACCGGGTATTGGTCGCACCTTCCTGTGGTTTTTTACCTTATTGGGTTCACTGCTGCGCCATCCACTCAAAACCGTGCGCGGCTGCAACCCCTTCGGCTTTGCCAAGCAAACCATAATCTTTTTGTGTATGCAGACCATCGACGGGCATTTGAATATGCGCTACCGGCGGCCGTGGTATTGGCCTTTTACCAAGGTGTTACAAACCGAGGGTCAGCCCATTCCCTCGTTTATTCCCGCCGCCAATAAATTTGTTGCCGACAGCGCCAAGCAACTCGATGGTATCGGCGCGAGCATGGTATCGGAATTGTTTTTTAATATTCCCACTACCGCGCATTGCATGGGTGGCTGTGGCATGGGCAGCTCTGCGCAGACGGGGGTGATCGACAGCCAAAACCGTTTGTTTGGCTATGACAATGCCTATGTCTGTGACGGGTCAATGTTAGGGGCTAATCTTGGGGTAAACCCGAGCCTGACGATTACCGCCTTAACCGAAAGAGCGATGAGTTTTATTCCCGCGAAACACGCGATTCCAGCTGTAAGCGAAGCCTAAGGTGGAATAACCCCAGTGATCACGCCGCGCCTTGGCCCTGCTTGCGCAGCATGCCCGGCGTATGGCCACTCATGCGCTTAAACGCTTGGGAGAAGCTCGAGGCATCGGCGTAATTTAAGCGCTCAGCAATTTGTTCAACACTGAGTCGGGTACCGGTCAGCATCTCTTCTGCGAGGCTCAGGCGAATTTCATCGACCAGCTGGCGGAATGAAGTGTTTTCGGCGGCCAATTTACGGCGCATGGTACGCGAAGTCATACACAAGGCGTCGGCCACTAACTCCATGTCCATCGACATAGGTCGCTGGCACAGCAGAATATCCCGCACCTTGCCCGACAAGCCTCGTCGCGCGCTGCGCTTGGCGATAAGCTCTGAGCACTGTTTGTCTAACAAGCTCGCGGTAGCAAGATTACCCACCGCGCGAGACTTGTCTAATGCGCTGCGCGGAAATAGCAGTTCATTGCGCTCGGCAGAAAAATCGACTCGCCCCCGAAAACACTGATCATACAGCTCGGCATTCTCTGGGCGCGGGTGCTGGAACCGCACCCACTCCTCGCCCATATTATTGCCGATCATTTCACGGATAATAATCATGGCAGCGTGAATTTCGCGCTCAATAGAGAACAGCCGCACATCATCGGGAACATCCGTGTTATCAAACACCAGAATCGCATAGTCATCGTGCTCTTCTACCGTAAAACCCGAGAACACAAACGTCAGCTCTTGGTAGGTTTGCGATAGCTCTACCGCCTTGCGCGCTGTGGGGCTGCTGGCCAGCGCAAAACCCCAAATACCATACGCAGAGAGATGGTAGCGCTCCCCCGCAAGAAGCCCCAAGTTAGCCACATGGGGCAGCTCGCGGAGTAAATTGCGCACCACCGCCATTTCGGCACTCGCCTCCACCACCGTCTCTGGGTTATCTATGCTAGCCTGATCCAGCGCGGTATTTAGCAATAGTCGATCGAGTGCCGCGCCGTGCTCTAAACCCAGCGACACCAGGATCTGCACACTGGTGATACTCCGACAAAAATCCCAACTTTTCATAGTGATGCTCATCCAGAGGATCCATACACCCTAAATTGGCGTAGGATCTGCTGATAAGGGAATTAACGCAGACAGCGCCAAACCGTAACAATGTCTGCAAGGCGCTAATAATGTCCGAAATTCAACATAGCTTATCAATTAGACTGTGCTTCGCATACAAAAAAGCGGCGAGTCGCTAAGACTTGCGCCGTAAGTTAGATAAATAATAAATAAAATTCCTTGTACCGCGCCGTTCTAAACCTTTGTTTTGTACTTGCGCAATGTACACCGTTATTCCGAGGAGAAATCTGTGGTCCGATCCAATCCAACTCGCCCTTTTTATACCCGACTTTTACTCAATACCGGAATTAGCGGTATTGCCCTGCTCGCCGCCAGCCAAACTGTCGCCGCACCAGCGCTCGAAGAGGTATTGGTCACGGCCCAAAAGCGCAGTGAAAGTGCCCAGGACATCCCTATTGCGGTCACCGGCGTCACGGCCGATATGCTCGACAAGCTCGGTTTTGAAAACGCCAATGATGTGTCTGCGCAAGTCCCCAATATGCAGGTCAGCGGCCCTTATGGTGATGTGCAGCCGATCTTTTCGATTCGTGGCGTTAGCATGTCTGACTACAGCTCCAACCAAGCCAGCCCCATCGGCGTTTACGTAGACGAAGCCTATTTGGCACCGGTTTACAGTCACGGCGCCAGCTTTTTTGATATAGAGCGGCTCGAGGTTTTGCGCGGGCCACAGGGCACGCTCTACGGTAAAAACACCACGGGTGGCGCCATTAACATTATTACCCGCACCCCTGGCTTTGGCGGAGAAGGCGGCAGCTTTATCAAGGCTGGCGCGGGTAGCTACGGCGCCACGTCCATCGAGGGCGGCACCGAGCGCGAGCTAATCCCTGGTGTCTTAGCGGCACGTATCGCCGGTAGCATGAAGCGCGACGACGGCTATGTGAACGTCGTCGGCCAAGACACCAATGCCGCGCAAACCGACTTTAAAGGCCTGCGGTTGGGAATAAACTGGCTTATTAGCGATAAAATCGACGCCGTATTAAAAATCACCCAATCTAAGAACGACGCACTGAGCACCCCACCCCGCAATGAAGCCCGCACTGATTTGCGCGGCAGCGGTTTAGAGGGCGACTCTAATGGCTTTATCGACTATATCGGCTACTCCCGTGGCAGTCGCAATCTCGATTTTCACGAGACGGAATCTAACGCGATAGGCGCACTCGTCACCACAAGCGACCTCGCCGTGCTGACCATGAATTACAGTAGCGACAGCTATACCATTACCTCGGTCAGCTCCTATCTCGACGCCGACTACTATCAAATGGCTGACACCGACGGCAGCCCCAACGGCTTGCTAGAAATAAAGTGGTCATCAGACTCGTTGAGCTTTAGCCAAGACCTGCGCTTCACCTCAAACTTCGACGGCATGTTCAACATCATTGCTGGCGTGTATTACGGCAGTGAAGATTTATACATGCAGAATATTTACGATATTTTTGACCAAGCGCCCGATTTACGCGTTGGCTACGCCAAGCCCGACACCATTCCGATTTTTCCCTACTTAATCGACTTCGGCATGATCGATCAGCGCCTAGAAACCGAGAAGACCAGCGCGGCGGCCTATACCCAAATGCGCTTTGATTTCAGTGCTAATTTCGGCATGGACATTGGCCTGCGCTACACCCGCGACGAAAGTAAATTAAGCTACCTAAACATCTCGCGGCTTGCCAATGACGGCACACCCCAGGGCAGTTACGTACCTGGCAACACCACCGGCGTCGACAATGCTTGGATCACCCTGCCTATTACGGTGTTTGATATTCAAAACTTACTGGCCAATCCCGGTGATTTAGCCACCTATCAAAACACCGGCTACACCCACGGCGCTTACACCCTAGATTCTGCACCAGAATTGAATGCCCCAGAAAAAGAGTTCACCGGCAAAATTGGTTTAGATTACCGCGTTAACGACGACTTCATGGTTTACGGTAGCGCCAGTCGTGGTTACCGCGCCGGTAGCTATAACGGCGGCGTTTACTACCAACCTCGGCCACTGGAAACCGCCTACGCCTCGCCAGAATATATCGACGCCTACGAAGTCGGCTTTAAAGCCGATATGGCCGAAGGCAGTGTGCGCTTGAACGCGGCCGCGTTCCTGTACGACTACACCAATCAGCAGTTCATTAACGTAGTCGGTATTTCCAACTTTTTGGAAAACGCCGGCGGCTCGCAGATTATGGGGCTAGAGGCGGAATTGTGGGCGCGTATTACTGAACGCCTCACCGTGCAGTCGGCCATTGGCTTGCTCGACACCGAGTACACCGAGCTTACCCTCGCCAATACCGAAACCATTGCCGACCAAGAAGACCGCGTGGATCTGTCTGGTAATGAATTAATTTCGGCGCCAAAACTTAACTTCAGCGTTTCTATTGATTACGACTTGCTGATTACGGAATACGGATATTTAAGTGTGAATGGCAATGCCAACTTTCAAGACGACCAATGGTATAGCGCCTACAACGACCAGTACGGCTATGAAAATATTCGCCAAGACGCCTATTGGCTGTATAACGGCCGCCTGAGCTGGTACGCCAACGACGGCAGTTACAGCGTGTCGGTGTGGGGTAAAAACCTGCTAGAAGAAGAGTACGACAGCTACGCAATAAACCTGCAAGCGGGCTTTGGTTTCGACCAATACCTCGCAGGCCAACCGCGAACCTACGGCATGGAAGTGCAAGTTAAATTCTAGCCTTACCAAGCGCCCGCTAATCTGGCCGCCACAGCCCTATTAGCGGGTAATTGTTGGCTCACCCCTTAATTGAGCTACGTACTCACCGGATACATAGCGGGAGCGAGATTTCCCAGCCAAAAATACGCTTCACCCCCCATCCCAATATCAAACAATTCCCCATGTAGTATTTCCTTATTACCCCCGCAATTAGCCGCTGTGATCCAATGGATTTTCAAAATGCTTTACTGATTGAGCCAGCCTCATTCAGCAATGCTGTTTATTCCAACGTTAAGAGGGTTTACACATGGCTAAAGTTTTAATCATTACCGGTGATTTTGTAGAGGACTACGAGAACATGGTTCCCTTTCAGGCGCTACTAGCCATGGGCCACGAAGTGGATGCGGTTTGCCCTGATAAAAAAGCGGGCGACAGTATTGCAACGTCTATTCATGACTTTGAAGGCGACCAAACCTATACCGAAAAACGCGGCCATAACTTTGTGCTTAACGCCTCTTTCGACGACATCAACCCCGAAGATTACCAGGGCTTGTATCTGCCTGGTGGCCGCGCGCCAGAATACTTGCGCCTAAATGCAAAAGTGATTGAGATCATTCGTCACTTTGCTGCAAACAACAAACCTATTGCATCTGTTTGCCATGGCCCACAGTTACTCAGCGCCGCAGGTGTAATTGAAGGTAAAAAAATATCGGCCTACCCAGCCTGCCAACCCGAAATGCTCATGGCGGGTGCGCTGTGGGTGGAACTCCCCATGGATGGCGCCATCACCGACGGCACTCTAGTCACAGCGCCGGCTTGGCCTGCGCATCCTGCCATGTTGAAACAATTTGTGGCATTGTTATAAGTCTTAATTAGCATCGAGAGCCTATTTATGTGTCAGCTTTTTATCAATGCCGATAGCAAGCTATGGAGCTATCGCACCAAGTCGCTGCGTATTGATGGTGTGGTTACCTCTATTCGCTTAGAAGAGTTCTTTTGGGACACCCTAGAAGAAATATCATTTCGCGACCAAATGACGGTTAACCAAATGATTACCAAGCTCTACCTAGAATCCCTCGATGCTGATCACGATATTAGTAACTTCACCTCTTTTTTACGAGTGTGCTGTTCGCGTTACTTATCACTGATCGCCGATGGCAAGCTCACCAGAGAAGACGAGCTGCCCCTCGGCGAGGTGAATGCGCAAAATATATTAGAGCAAGAGCAATTGCGCAGCCGTCAGCGTAAAGCGCTGTTCAGTTCACCTAATTATAAGCCCTCCATTAATTAGTCAAAATTAGGTTTGATAAATAATGTCACGTTCGCCGCTCATTACGTGCTTTAAAAAAATTGTTGGCTCACGCCATGTACTGACCAGCGAACGTGCCACCGCCCCTTTTCGCACTGGCTTTCGTGAGGGGCAAGGCCCCGCCCTTGCCGTTGTCAAACCAGCGACGCTGTGGCAGCAATGGCAGCTACTCGACGCCTGCGTTAAAGCCAATATCATTGTTATTATGCAAGCCGCCAATACCGGCTTAACCGGCGGCTCAACGCCGAGCCAAGGCTGCGACCGCGACACGGTAATCATCAACACCTCGCGCATTAATGACATACATGTTTTAGATCAACAGCAGCAGATTCTTGCCTTTCCTGGCGCCAGTTTATTTTCATTAGAAAAGACCCTCGCACCCTATGGTCGCGTACCCCATTCGGTGATTGGCTCCTCGTGTATTGGCGCGTCAATCGTTGGCGGCATTTGCAATAACTCTGGCGGCGCGCTGGTCGAACGCGGCCCCGCTTACACCGAGCTCGCACTCTATGCGCAGGTCAACGACGATGGCACCCTCAGCTTAATCAATGAACTCGATATTGAGCTGGGTAATACACCCGAAGAAATTCTGACAAACTTACAGAACAAAAATTATTCATTAGAGGATATCAAAACCACCAATAAGCTGGCGTCTGACCGCGATTATGCGAATTGGGTGCGCGAGACAACACGCGACACCCCCGCGCGGTTTAATGCCGACCCCAGACGCTTACACAAAGCCAGCGGCTGTGCTGGCAAGCTGGCTGTTTTCGCGGTGCGGGTAGATACCTTTGTAAAAAATGAAAAAGAGCACAGCTTTTATTTAGGCAGCAACTCCACCCAGGCCCTGCAGCTCCTCCGAAAAGACTTACTTGAAAAAACCGCCAGCCTACCGATTTATGCGGAGTACTTGCACCGAGATATCTTTACCCTCGCCGATGCCTACGGCCGAGACACCGTGCTATTAATTAAGTACCTAGGCACAAACTGGCTGCCTAAATTCTTTAATATTAAGCGCCAGCTAGATTCCGTTTGCAGACGCATACCTTTTTTGAGCCAGGGTTTTATCGACAAAATGGTATACCGGCTGGCCAAGCTATTCCCGAGCCAGACACCTAAAGTATTGCACCAGTGGAATAATAGGTATGAACATCAATTAATTCTCAGCGTAAAAGATGCCGCAAAAGCAGAGACAGAATTAGTATTAGAAAATATGAAACAACACCACGATGTGGATTATTTTCTTTGCAGTGAGGCCGAGGCCAAGTCGGCTTACTTGTTGCGCTTTGCCGCCGCAGGCGCTGCTGTGCAATATGCAGCCATACACCATGACCGCGTAGAACCCATCGTCGCCCTAGATATTGCCTTAAAACGCAACGACACAGACTGGTTCGAAACCCTACCCGATGAGCTTAACCGCAAGCTGCTGAATAAATTTTATTACGGCCACTTTCTATGCCACGTATTTCATCAAGACTACTTGGTGCGCAAAGGGGAAGATGTACAAGCTGTAAAAGACGCCTTGCTAGCGCTGCTAGAAAAACGCGGGGCAGAATACCCCGCCGAGCACAATGTTGGGCATCACTATCACGCCAAGCCTGCACTGGCGAATAACTATAAAACCCTAGACCCAACAAACACCCTGAACGCCGGAATTGGCGGCATGTCTAAAAAATTAAATTATGACGAAGCCTAAGTCTTAGATGACGAAAGCCCTTGATCACGAACACTCACAAAAACACACCGTGTCCTATTGCTTCATACTCGCTTTATTACCCGCCAAAAATCCAGAATCAGACATAGCGGGCATCGCACAATGAATTGCGTTGTCTAGCAAACTTGCACGCTGAAAATCGGCGCTTAAATACACCATCACACTGCAATGCAGATCACTCGATTCATGACGATAAACCGCCAACATAGTGGACGGCCTACCTTCTTCCTCATAAACCTGGGCGAGATGAGACTCAAGATCAGCGAGCATGCCCGTTGCGAGCATCGCATCACCTAGGTTTACTTTTAGCCATGTATTCATTGCTTGCTATGAGCCGCTGTTAATCATCCCGCAACCAGGGAATAACCCGCGCGGGGAAAGTGAACATGCAGTGTTCCAAATTCGCTGCTCTCACGAGCGACAACGATCCGGCTCTCAGTAACCGCCGCGAGCGTTCCGCTGACGGGCACCACGCCGTAGTCCAGCGGTGCGACCTGAACCACTTGCCCAATTTGCAGCAGACCCTGCTCGGTACTGGTGGGCAGTGCCCGAGGCTCCGATGCTCTGGCCACTTCAAACGCCTCCGCCTGTGTTACCTCCTTGCGTTGGCCGTGCCCAAACTCTTCCACCGCCTTGTACCAGCGCTGAACGTTTGCACCCGCCGCCAGGGGCTTGCGATTGCAACTCACATGAAGCCAAAGCGGGTGAAAGCATGCGAAATCGGCGACCGATGGCGCATCACCGCCGACCCAGGGATATTCCGCCAGTCTAGCCTCCAAGGCGTCAAGAAAAGACTGCAGAATACCCGCCGCCTTGGCCGCCGCTGGCGGTCGGCTTGTGCCGCCGCGTAACAAGCTAGACCGGTCCTTGGCAAAACGGTAAGTGCCGATGGGGCCGAAGCTTCTGAGCATGGTGCCCAGCAGTCGCAGCGGCGGCACCGCTCCGACCGCCGCAAAAAAGGCCTCTTCTTCCGCCTGTTTCATCAAGGCCAAGGCATCGCCTTCGACTGATGCAGGATCAAGCGCTGCGCAGCCTGTTACTGTCGCCACTTCCTGAGCAATAAGCGCGGTATCACAAAAGATGTCGGCGCCAATCTGCGCTACTGGAATTCGGCGGTAGCCACCCGTTAAAGGATCGACATTTGGCCGAGGCGGGTAAACAGGTGACAGCAATGAATGCCAGCGGGTATTAGTAAAACCGAACATCAGCCGAATTTTTTCCGCGTAAGGCGAATTCTCGTAGTGATGCAGAATAATGGAATCGTTCATTGTTTCGCTCGGCCTCTTAATGAATAAACAGCTACTCGCAAATTAGTAGCTAGAGTTAGGCGTATTCTCAGGGTTTATATCGCCATAAACCTCATCGGGGTCTACATCATTAATCAGTAAAATTTCTCTCACGGTTTCAACGTGATCTAATACCTTTTGGTAGCCATCACCATACTCATACTTAGTGACTTCGATGGCTTTTGGCATATAGGTGAACGCGATTTTTAAAGCGTTTAAAGCAGAGGGGCTTAGTTTTTCAGTCATATTAATGCTCATTATTTAACTGTTGGTATTCAGAACGCTCGCAACACTGGACAATTTGTGGCGAAGAGGAAAATTGCTCCGAGTGCTAGGTCTTTGTATACGCTACCTGAACCATCTTCGCGATGTCGAAATCCGGCCATCAAGCGACATTAAAATCAAGAATTACGACCCGCTTATTCAGATTGATTTCATAATGATAAATCGTTATCTGCTTTCCAAAAAATCTCTCTTCTTCTCACTTTCGATGTAGCTAATCTTATAGTCTATTTGCTTTTCCACGTAGGCCTTATGATTAATAAGTTTGACAGACGTAAAAATCGACGAAAGTTTTATCAGGAACTCTTTTTCCTTTTCTAAAATTGGCACACGACTTCCAGACCATGATCGTGTTGTAAACTCATAATCTAACTTTACGAAGTGATCTAAATCATCATCTAATTCCACTGCTGTCCCGTTAACTTTCATATGAGCTTTAACTGATTGATATCGGGTAGCCTGTCATTAGATGGGTCTCCCCTTAAGAGAGCCATCAGGT
>NZ_JACHHW010000003.1 GCF_014202945.1 Zhongshania antarctica
TCTTAAATAAACAGGTGAACATTATGAAGATTCAAAGCAAATCAAGCATCCGCAACAAGAAGCAGGGCGGTTTCATCATGACCACTGAGTTGGTTCTTCTGACCACTACTATGGTTGTTGGCATGATCGTAGGCCTTGTATCAATGCGCGATTCAGTTAACGCCGAGATGGAAGATGTTGCTGAAGCAATTGGCGCCCTGGATCAAAGCTACGCCTTTGACGGCATTAAGAACAACCAGAACACCGCTGTTATTGCTGGTTCAGGCTTTGATGACGCAGTTGATACTTTGGCTGGCGACGACACTGGCTTTACCTTCACTATCGATAACGACGAAGGCCCAACAGGCAACACTGCTGATCCCCAGGCTTCTAGCGCCGGTCTGCAGACTTCGCCTTTGTAAGGTAGAGCAGCTAGCGCCTGACTCAGGCGCTAAGACTTCAACCTCCAATCTAAAAACGATGGTGCCCTTGGGCTCCATCGTTTTTTGCTGTTGGCTTGTGATTATCAGGGGCGTGGTAGTGAATATGATTTTCATTATGCAAAGCAAAGGCAGAAAATTGTTTTAATCAGAGCTGGCTTGTTTGGGGTTGTGTTTTTAACTTGTTGATAAATAAAGTTTTTATTTTTTTTTCGGCTTGGCGAGAATATTGCAAAACATAGCTACTAGTCGACGATTGATGTGTCGCGAAATTATAAATACACGAATTAAATTAACGGGGTTCAACATGAAACGCAAACTAACCGGCAGCGCAACAGCATCATTAGTACTGTTCTTTGCATCGAGCATGTTGGCGTCGGTATTGGGACTTCGCCAAGTTGACCGAATGACTACCGAGCCTGGTTGGGTTGCCGGCGGTGATATTGCCGCTGGTGCGGTGATCATGCCGAATATGCTTAAAGAGGCGAGAGTTAGCGATGGCGCGAATGTTATGTCTGATCCACGCTCTTTGTTTGGTAAGCGCCTTAAAATTGCGAAGAAAGAGGGCGATACCTTTAAACCCGACGATATCGCACCAGCGCCAGCCCGTAAAACCTTGGCGCAGGCTATTCCTGAAGGTCGGGTGTTGTACACCTTGATCCCCAATGCTGGCGGTATTCCTCACTCACAGTTGACCGGTGGCGATCGCCTAGACGTGCTTGTGACTGGCCGTGGTGGAGTAAGAACCGTGGCGCGGGATGTTCGCCTCATTGGGGTGATGGATGGCAGCGCGAAGTCACAGGCTGCAGGTGACGGTGGCCCGATTAGCATGCTGAAGCAAAAGCCAAAGAATAAATCTGGAAATAGAACCGGTGTGTCTTTAGTGGTTGCGGTCTACCCAGATGATGTTTATCCGCTTGCCAGCATTGGCAGCAACGATAAGGTGAGTTTGGTACTGCATGGCAGTCGCGACTTGGCTGATGGTCAGCCGCTGCGCGTAAGAGCAGTGCCAACCCATCGAGCAATTGAAGTGGTATCGGGTTTGAGTCGCAGCAGAGTGCATATCCGTCTATGATAACGAAATAGACGAGTTGAATAGCGCTGGGTATTCCATTTTTGCAAACCATATAGGCACCTTGAGCGAATTAAGGTGCTAAAGTTGGGGAGAACGTTCTAGAGTGCGTTGCAAAATGCGAAAAGAAAGATCAAATAGAAAAATAATTGCAAAATGCAAAATAAATTCCTCTAAGCTTGCCGTTGGTATATTCTTAACTTGTTGAAATATATGAAGATAAATATATTGTCGACCGTTTTCTGAAGCTGGCACGTTGGCTGCAATACATACTGTAATAGGAAAGTTGATACGACTTCCACACCGCATGCAGTAAATGCCAGATTACAGAATCGGAGAAATACCATGAAACGCAAACTAACCGGCAGCGCGACAGCTTCATTAATACTGTTCTTTGCATCGAGCATGTTGGCGTCGGTATTGGGACTTCGTCAAGTTGACCGAATGACTACCGAGCCTGGTTGGGTTGCCGGCGGTGATATTGCCGCTGGTGCGGTGATCATGCCGAATATGCTTAAAGAGGCGAGAGTTAGCGATGGCGCGAATGTTATGTCTGATCCACGCTCTTTGTTTGGTAAGCGCCTTAAAATTGCGAAGAAAGAGGGCGATACCTTTAAACCCGACGATATCGCACCAGCGCCAGCCCGTAAAACCTTGGCGCAGGCTATTCCTGAAGGTCGGGTGTTGTACACCTTGATCCCCAATGCTGGCGGTATTCCTCACTCACAGTTGACCGGTGGCGATCGCCTAGACGTGCTTGTGACTGGCCGTGGTGGAGTAAGAACCGTGGCGCGGGATGTTCGCCTCATTGGGGTGATGGATGGCAGCGCGAAGTCACAGGCTGCAGGTGACGGTGGCCCGATTAGCATGCTGAAGCAAAAGCCAAAGAATAAATCTGGAAATAGAACCGGTGTGTCTTTAGTGGTTGCGGTCTACCCAGATGATGTTTATCCGCTTGCCAGCATTGGCAGCAACGATAAGGTGAGTTTGGTACTGCATGGCAGTCGCGACTTGGCTGATGGTCAGCCGCTGCGCGTAAGAGCAGTGCCAACCCATCGAGCAATTGAAGTGGTATCGGGTTTGAGTCGCAGCAGAGTGAATGTTCGACTGTAAGTTAAGTGGAAAAATAGCTTGATACTTAGTGAATTTGAAGTGGAGATAGACTCGTGAATATTTTGGGCGATGAGAATAAGGAAAAAGGTGGAGCGGATTATTTTCGGCGCCTAAGGGGCATGGTTCATCGCCGCTTAATCGATACGCTAGACAGCGATGGCGCTAAATCACTCGGCGATACGAGTCAGGTGAAAGAGAAGCTAGAGTGGATTGTTAATGACTTAAGCCGTAGTCGCGGTGTTGAAATATCGCAAGCAGAACGCAATCAACTTGAGCGCGAAATTCTTGAAGAGTTGAGCGGGATGGGGCCCTTGGCGCCCTTTATGCTGGAAGACGATATCACTGATATTTTGGTCAATGGTGCTCATGAAGTTTGGGTTGATCGCGCAGGCCGCTTACAAAAAACGGATGCTCGCTTTGATGATGAGGCCCATTTACGCCGATTTTTAGACCGCATTATTGGCGTGCAGGGGCGGCACTTAGATGCGAGCACCCCAATGGTGGATGCAAAACTCGCCGACGGTAGTCGTTTGCACGCCGTTATTCCCCCGCTCTGCTCCAAGGGGGCGGTCGTTTCAATTCGGCGTTTTCGCAAAGAAAGAATTGAACCCACCGATTTAGTAGCAGGTGGTTTTATAAGTCAGCCAATGCTGGATCTTTTACAAATGGCCGTGACTGCGGGTGTGAATGTGATTGTGGCGGGCAGTGCGGCAGCGGGTAAAACCACGTTGTTAAACGTGCTTTCTAAATCTATTCCGGATCACGAGCGCATTATTACTATTGAAGAAACTGCTGAGCTACGGCTAGACCACCCTCACGTGATTCCACTCGAATCACGACCTGGTAATTTGGAAGGTATCGGCAGTGTTAATCTCCGAGAACTGGTTCGAACTGCATTGCGGATGCGCGCAGACCGTATCATTGTTGGCGAAGTGCGCGGCGGCGAAGTTATGGATATGTTGCAGGCAATGAACGTGGGCCACGATGGAAGCTTAACGACGGTACACGCAAATAGCCTTGCCGATGTTTTGCGGCGTTTAGAGTCACTGGCCTTAATGAGTGATTCTGGGGTGCCTCGCGATTCAGTAAAAGAAATGATTGCTTCGGCCATTCAGGTGGTTGTGCATGTTATGCGTTTTCGCGATGGCTCGCGTCGCGTGGTGAGTCTTGGCGAGGTTGTGCGTCATGGCAGCGAATTGTCCGTAAAAGAATTATTCAAGTTTAAAGCAGAGGGGCTCAACGAAGAGGGTCGAATACAGGGTAAGCACTGGTATACCGGTGAACCAGTCGACTTTTTGGAACGCGTTGAGGCCCAAGGGTTTTCTGTTGATATTGATCTGGGGCCAGTGCATGAAACAAGGAGTGTGTTGTCGTGATAGATATACTTCTGGTTGCACTGTGTCTTTGTGTGGCTTTGTATTCGGGATATTTTTTCTGGAGTAATCGAAGCGCGAATACAGCGACTAATATTCCGGTCGACGTATTATTTGAAGACAAGCCAGTTCGCGTTCGTAAGCCGTCAAAATTACGTGCCAGTTTACGGACGTTAAATTTGCAGGTTGAGCCAATCTTGGTTATCGCCATTATCGGGATTCTGGGCGCTTGCGTTTATTTTCTGTTTGTAGAATTGTTCCCCGATATGGGGCGGTTTGCGCTGCTCGCCGCCGCCGGCTTCACGTGCATGGCTTTTTTCATAATAAATGATATGAGTTTGTGGCGTCGTCGTAAGTTTGAAGAGCGCTTAGTTGATTCACTCGACCTAATTCAGGCCGCAATTCAGGGCGGGGTGACTGCAAGGCACGCCTTACTGGTTGCGGCAGATGCGTCTGATGGCGCAATCAAGAAAGAGCTAACGGAAATCGTTGAGCGCCTCGATTACGGTTTAACCATTGAAGTCGCCGTAGACCGTATGCAAAAGCGCTATGACACCGAAGGGGTGCGTTTATTTTCGCAGGCGCTAATCTCTAAGTGGCATTCAGGCAGTGATTTTGGCTTGTTATTAAAGTCGATCAGCGAATTAATTCGCGACCAATTACGGTTGCGGATGTTAATTACAGGTCAATTGTCTGGGGTTCGCTATTCCGCCGTATTTACTGGCGCGCTGCCTTATTTGTTGGTGCCGCTATTTTTGTGGCGTGAGCCGCATTGGTTTGACCCCTTAAAAAATAACCCCGACGGTGCGACTTATGTATTGGGCGCGATATTACTACAAGTGTTCGGTTACCTTTGGTTGCGCCGCTTGTTGAGGACAGAACTATGAACGAGAGCTGGTGGTTTGATTTAGGTGTACTCGTACTGTTAATGTTTATTGGCGCGATTGCCCTAAAAATGCGGGCGGGCGGGATTGAGCAGGTTACAGAAAAGGAATTTGATGGATTCGATGTTGACGATACCAAAAAACGATTTTCGGTTTATCCGCGAAAACTGATTCGACAAAGCGGTTTTTCACCAGAGAAACTCTTTTGGGTTTACTGGATTAGTAAAGTCGTCCTCGCGGTTTTGGTGCCGATGGTACTGCTCGAAATATTTAAAGAGGGCTTGTTATTGTGGGCTGTTTTACTTATTTCGGTTGCCAGTTTCTTGCTCATAGATTTTTGGTTTTTATGGGCAAGGAAAAGTCGACGCTCGTCAATTGAACGGTCACTCTCATTTTTCGTTAATTTGATGGTGGTCTACTTAAAATCTGGCCTGAGCTTGACCCGCGCTTTTGATAGCGCCGCCCAATACGGTTTGAGTCGTAAAAATCCGCTCTCTCAAGAAGTGAGTCTCTTGCTACGTGAAATTGATGCTGGCCGCGCTCGTGACGAGGCCTTTACTCGGCTTGCCAAGCGAACCGGAGTACAAGATTTACGCCGCCTTGCGGCAGTACTCAACGTTGGCTTTAAAGTTGGTTCGCCAGTCGCTGATACCCTCGAGGCGCAGGCGCAGTTATTGCGCGCTAGGCAGGCGCAGCAGGGAACCGCATTAGTAAACCGTAAGACGATGGAAGCGATGCTGCCCATGCTTATGGTTTGTTTTCCCATGTTCATAGTGTTGATATTTTATCCTGCCGGCGCTCAGGTAATTGCAGTAATGGCAGCGTTAAAAGACTTATTTTAAGTGCGGCGGGAAATGCGTCGTGACAGATGATTGGCGGGAGCCTGTATTTACATGAATGATCTTGGTAAACAATCGATTTTCGCGCAGGGTAAGCCGCAGCGCGTCAAGCAGAAAGGTTTTATTATCACGATTGAACTGATACTCATCAGCACGGTGTTGGTGATCGGTACATTTGTTGGCATCGTCGCAATAAGGGACGCCTTGTTTAAGCAATATGTGCAGAAACAATCACGCGATATTTATGTTACCGACAGTGATGGTCGGGTACTCGGGCGTGCAATTGATTACGATGAGCATGAGGCACCACGCATTCCCTATATCGATCGTACTGTTGAACCGGCATCACCAGATCCCGCGCACCGCAATTACCGCGCCTTAATTGGTATTCGTGATGACCGCTTTACCAGTCGCGAACCTGTTTACTACGATGGCGCGAATTGCACCGGAACTCCTTGCATTAAAGCACCGAGCGACGAAACGGCAGATAACGTTGGCATTGATAATTTATCGGCCACTGGCGCAGTAGGCTATATCTACAAACTTCAAGATGGCCCGACCTATGCGATTGGTCGCTCTCCTGATGGCATCAAAGGCTATTTGTTCAGGGAAACGGCGAATTCCTGCCCCATTTCGCCAGAGTTTATCCAGTCGCGCTATATCTCCCAAAAAGTGGTGACGGGAAGCCCCTGTGAAGCGGTTAGTGTTGGCGCTGGTGGCGGAGACGGCGATTTTGTAGCAGATGCCGACACCTCTTGCTTGGTTGCCGCTGATGATCCATTGGGTGTTGCTCCGCCATGTGATTGCCCGGCCAATTTTGTCGATCAAAATGATGTGTTGCGAGCCGCTGACAATGAATCAGCTATTAATGGCCGAATAGCCGATGGTGTAGCGAGCTTGGGTGATGCTGGTGCAGCCCTTGCCCCGTCGGTAGGTACGGTTTGCTGCCCGACAGGGTCGGTATTGAGTAGTACAGATGTTGTCGACACGACAAGCTATGCGGTGCTGTATCAGGCCAACGCAGCGCTGCCGGTGCCAATACCCGATGCGGAATTTGATGCTGCGCTAGCGACTGCAGGCTTGGAACCAGCGACGTTAACGTGTGTTACGGAGTCGCCGAATGGCGGTGGCGGTGGTTTGCCGCGCTCTTTGGTACTCAAAGAGGCTGTTGAAGTCACCGCGCCCGATGACCCAACAATCAATGCCATGGCGCCTTTCGTCGCGCCATTTAAAGTGAACCTTCCGGCCGATGTTGGTGATGATGCGTGGATATATACACTGCCAGGCGAAGAAGGTCCGAATAGCTAATAGCGTTGCTTAAGTGCGCTTTTTATGATTATTGAAACTCCTGTAGGAGAGGTTTGTGCGGCGAGTTAGACAGTATCAAGGTGGTTTTATTATCACCCTCGAGCTTATTTTGGTAAGTACGATCTTGGTTATTGGCACGTTCATTGGCGTGGTGGCGCTGCGGGATGTTTTGTTTAAGCAATACGTCGAAAAGCAATCTCGCGATATTTATGTGAGTGATAGCAACGGGGTTGTCTTAGGGCAGGCTTTATCTTTTGACGAACATGAAGCCCCGCGTATTCCCTATATAGATCGCTTGGTGCCACCGTTGTCGCCGGATCCCGCACACCGTAATTACCGCGCCTTAATCAGCATAAGAGATGATCGCTTCACCACTCGTGAAGCGGTCTACTACGACGGCGCTAATTGCACTGGGACGCCATGTATTAAAGCGCCAAGTGATGAGAACGAAGATAATGTCGGTATTGATAATGTCGATGCCACTGGCGCAGTCGGCTACCTCTATAAATCCCAAGCTGGGCCCACCTATGCCATAGGGCGTTCACCGGATGGTATAACTGGCTATTTGTTTAGGGATACCGGCAATGCCTGTCCTATCTCACCGGATGCTGTTAGATCACGTTATATGTCTCAGAAGGTAGTTGCCGGCAGCCCCTGTGAATCGCTTGAAACCTCAAGTACCGAAACGACCCCAGGGACAACAACGACAACGCAGACCTATGTCGCCGACGCCTACACGGATTGTCTAATCGGTTTAGGTGCGATTCCTGGTGGAGTGGTTGATACCTGCTCTTGCCCGGCAAATTATTCTGAGCAAAATGATGTTATCCGCGCTGCGGAGTCTGAAATTGACGCGTCGTTGTTAGTTGGTTTGAATTCAGTGCGAGGTTTCGCAAAGGAGGTTGTGGATGTTGTTGAAGCGGCGGACTTACAAGTCGGCACAGTGTGTTGCCCTGTCGGATCGGTATTGAGTAATACCGGTTTAGCCGACACGATTGCTTACGCAATTATAGAAGACGCAATATACGCTACCTTAACCAATGCCCGTAAAATAGATAAAAGTATCGACACCCTCAATAATAATTTGAATCCGCAGACGATTGTGTGTGTTGAAGAGACGACTACCACAACGCCGGGGGGCGGCTCTCGGTCCTTGGTTCTCCGTGAGGCTGTGCAAGTGCTCGCGCCAGATACCAGCGATAATGCCCTCGCTAATTTTTCCGCCCCCTTCAAAATTAATTTACCGGCTGACGCTAGTTCAGATGATTGGGTTTATACTTTGCCTGGGAAAGAAGGCCCCAATGATTAATATAGTGATCGCCGAATGCCTGTTTGCAGTAGTATTCGCAAAATGGGAATGGTTTTGCGGCGCATTTGTAATGTGGCTTTTCTTTAGCTCTTTGGTCACTAAAAATATTTCGTAAGTTATTGTTTCTTATGTAGTAAAGTATATTTTTTGTTGTGGCATCGACCTTGCATTCAATAAGCTATTAAACGCTATATGGTCTTACGCGATTTTGCGCAGACACTAATTGAATCAAGGGTAGGCCGTTATGAGTATTGCAGACGAAAAAAAACAAGAACTCGATGTACTGATACAGGGCAAACAGACTAATTATATGTATAAGCACACTGATATTAGCCATTACATGGGTGACATTATCTCGGAAGCCATAAGAGAGAAACATTTCTATATGGTTTATCAGCCCCAGTTTGCACTCGGTAGTGGTAAGTTATTGGGTTTTGAAGCGTTAATTCGGTGTCAGTCACCCGATTTTGGTTTGGTGTCGCCTGCCGATTTCATCCCGTTTGCCGAGGAGAATGGCGAGATAGTAGAAATCGGTAAATGGATCTTTCGCCAGGCATTGCTAGACTTGAAAACTTTGCGTGATAAAGGGCTCGATGATATTTATATGTCGGTTAATTTGTCGCCAGCGCAATTCGGAGCTGGCGATATTTTTGAGCAAGTAATGGTTTTATTGATGGAGTTCAACCTACCACCGACGGCGTTAAAGCTAGAGCTGACTGAAACTGCGCTGATTCGCAATGCAGAGGTGGCTGCTCGCACATTTCGCGCATTTCAAAATGAAGGTGTGCAAATTTGGTTAGATGACTTTGGCACCGGCTTCGCCTCGTTGAATTTACTGCGCGAGTTTAAAATTGACGGTCTTAAAATTGACAAAAGTTTTATTGACGGTATTCATCGCAATGACGATGATTTTACCATTTGCAGTGCGATTATTGCCATGGCTCAGCGTTTGGGCTTGCACGTGGTTGCAGAGGGTATCGAGGACGAAATGCAAGCACAAATTCTTGGTCAACTAGGCTGTGATGCCGCTCAAGGATTTCTATTAGCTCGCCCGCAAGCCATCGCGCAGTGTATTGAAAGTTGGGTGCCTAAAGCTTCATAAACGCGCGACTGCAATAGTTTAAACGGGAATATATCTGCACAGTGGGTGTAGCAGTCTATTTATTATGATTTTGCAATTTGATCATGTATCGCTGAAATAGTTTGGCGTAATACATTAGGTATTTCTAAAAGGTAGCTTGCTACTTTTTCCTGATCTTGGAGGTCACAGGCGGTTTCAATTTTTTGGGCTAAATCTTGAAACGGCACTGCGCCACAGTATCCTGCGCTACTTTTGCAGCTATGGGCCATTTCACGTATTGGTTTTAGCTCGGGTAGATCCTTGATTTGCTCGATAAAGGCACTAAATTTTTCTAACTCTTGTACAAACATTCCCATAATGGCTGCCGCAGCTTCTGGTGATGTGTCGGCAATAAGGCGGTTGACGATGGTTTCGTCGAGAAGTGGTTGGATACTTTGCGTGCTGAGGCGATCATTTTCCGCACTATGTTCAACAGAATGAAAATCTCCACGACTAAATTTAGCTACCATATCTAATAATTCCCTGCGATTAACGGGCTTGGGTAAAAACGCATTCATGCCGCTGGCAAGGCATCGCTCAATATCCGTGTCAAACGCATTGGCTGTCATTGCAATGATAGGGATAACGGACCAATGTTCATCACTTTTGCGAATTTCTTGGGTGGCGCTAATACCGTCAAGTTTCGGCATTCTAACATCCATCAAAACTAGGTCATATTGGGTTTTAGCTAATGCTGCAATCGCTTCTAATCCGTTGTTCGCTATGTCTATTTGGTAACCGGCGCGGCTGAGCATGGTCTTGGCGACAAGTTGGTTGGCCAGGTTGTCTTCGGCCAGTAAAATTCGTCGAGAGGTGCTGCTCCCAGTGGCTGTGCTATTGATCGGGTGCGCCTCAACTTTATGAGTGGGACTAGCGCCATCGCTCATCATATTGAGGCGCTGGATAAAGCTAGAGGCCTTTAAGGGGCGTTGTAATATATGTTGGAAGCCCTGTGACTTTGCACCAATGATAATGTCGGGGGCATACGGCCGCGCGTAGAGTAGAATATTCCCCTTGTTAACGCCGACGGCGTCGCTTAACTCAGCAAGCGCGATATTAAATTGGCTGGCACTGGTGTCAACGATCACGAAATGGTCTTTGCTTTTATGTAGGTCGTTGGTGGCCTTGGTGCCGGATTCAATAAAGTCACACGGAATGCCCAGTTTTTGACATTGCTGGGCCATTGTCGATCTAAACGATTTATTATCAGACAGGACAGATATTGGTGTTTTACGTGTGAGTTGCGCCAGTCCATTGTCGCTATTCGCCGTCGTTTTAAAGGGGATCAATACCGTGAAGGTGCTACCTGAACTCGCGTCACTTTTAAGATTGATTCGACCGCCGAGCAATTCAGCTAAATCGCGGCAGATCGCGAGGCCCAAGCCTGTGCCGCCGTATGATGCAGTGTCACTATTGTCTACCTGCGCAAACTCCTGAAATAAGCTGGCTTGGTTTTCCTCAGGAATCCCAATGCCAGTGTCGCTAATTTCAAATACGATATCGACGTGCTGGTGCTCTGGGTCTGTGTCGCCAACACTGACCTTAAGAACGACACCGCCAATCTCGGTAAATTTTACTGCGTTATCCATTAAATTCGTGAGGATGCGGCGGATATGACTCGCATCGGAAATAAGCTCTGCGGGTATCTGGGGGTCTATGCAGCAGCCGATATTAATTTCTTTGGCACCGGCGCGAATGCTAATGACTTCACTGACCTGCTCGCAGAGCTCAACTAAGTTGAACACACTGGGTGTGATCTTTTGTTGGCCGGCCTCAATTTTAGAGAAGTCCAGCACATCTTCGATAATCCCTAGCAGGCCGTGGCCTGCCTCGAGGGAGGTTTCTGCCAATGGCATTTGCTCGTCAGTAAGGCCAGAATCAAGGAGTAAATCCATACAGCCAATGACGGCGTTGAGCGGCGACCGAATTTCGTGACTCATATGAGCAAGAAAACGAGATTTGGCTTGGTTGCTCGCTTCCGCAATCTCCTTCGCTTTTTTAAGTGCTGCCTCATGGGCTTTGCTGCCGCTAATATCACGAATGGAAGCGGTAAAATACGTTGTGCCTTGATATTCCTCGGTTGGCACGACCGTGAGTTCGCAAGGAAATATTTCACCATTGCGGCGGATGGCTTCAATTTCGATACGGGTGTTGATGACTGGGCCACTTCGACTGACATGGAAACGGCCCATGCCCTCATTGTGCGCGGTGTGCATATTGGGCGGAATAACAATGTCGGCAACATGCTGGCCAATGGCTTCTTCCCGTGTATAGCCAAATAGCTGTTCTGCCGACGGACTAAACTCGTGGATGATACTGTTACCGTCTATGGTCACCAGCGCATCTAAATGTGAGGTATAGAGTGAGCGGGCTATTATCTCGAGTCGCTTTTGGCGTAGTTGTACACTGCTTAAAGCAAAGTGGTCGGCCAATACGTAGACAAGATAGGGCGTGGCCGAAATGTTGGTTCGTTGAATTTGTATCAAACAGCTGGTTTCGGTGTTTGGTAGGGTGGCGATGACAGACGACTGCAACAAGCCTGATCCAGGTCTCAGCTCTGTTTTAACGGTATCCATGAGCCCTGGGAAAATATCGTTGATTGCCTGCTGCGGTATAACGGAAGTAAGCGATGACTTCGGTGAGCAGTGAATACTTGAGATCACTCCGCTCGGTTCAAGTGTCAGTGTTGCAAGTATTTCGACAATTGGCTGGGGGCTTGGTGTCGCAATTTGGCTCATTAGCGTATTCTCAGCGAATTGAAGTACTGGGGGCATCTCTTCTTGATGTTAGCAGAAACAGCCAAAGAATCGGTATTCACTTAAAATTTCAGCACCTTAGCGAGTGCGATGAGGTCTTAAGCGCACTCTCAAAAGAATAATGAAATATGCAAAGCAACTTGGTATGCAAAATGCGAATAAGCAGTCTACACTCTCTCATAGCATGTGGTTGAAGGGTGATGCGATGAGTTTAAGTATCTGATTTATAATTGCTTCTTAATGTTTTTGCAGTCTGGTTAGGAAATTGCATGTTATAAGTATATCAAGGGCTGAACGCCCTACGCCATGCTATAGCCGAGAGTTGAGCTCATGAGTACAACAATGTTACGAATTTTATTGGCTGATGATAGTTTACCTAGTCTGATGGCCACCCAAATAATGCTTGAAAAAATGGGCCACGAGGTGTTGGTTGCCACCGATGGCGAGCAGGCTTTAGCGCTTGCTCTGCGCGATCGTTTTGATCTGATATTACTCGATGAGTATATGCCGGGCTTGCCGGGATCGGCAGTAACTCAGCGCATTAGAAAATCGACGAATGAAAACAACGGGACGTGCATCATTGCCTTGAGTGGTGTACACAAAGAAGAGGAGTGTCAGCGCCTTTATGATTCTGGCATTGACGAGTTAATAATTAAGCCTGTCACCGCAGATCGCTTGCTGACAGCCGTGACTAAACATTTCCCGATTTCGTCTACGTCTATTGATGCTAACGTCGTTTCTCAGCTCTACGCTGATTTAGGTGATGAAGTGGGGCAGCGCTTAATTGGAATGTTTGTTGAAGAGTTGGTACAGATGAGCGTGCGAATAAGCCAGGCATTGAAAAATGATGACACAGAGGAATATTTGGCCGTGGCGCATATACTGAAAAACTCAGCGGCTTTGTACGGAGCAAACGATTTGGCTACTTTTTCCCGCCAACTGAACGAAAACACCGAGCAGTTTGCAGGCAACTTATCGGCTGCAGCAAAAACGCTTTTAGAGCGAATTAATGAGGCGCATCACGCGGCAAAAGAATATTTGTCGTCCGCCGAGAGGAAAGGCTAATGAATTCAGTGCCAAACAAGCAACTAGTGTATGTGGTAGAAGATAGTCTCTCGAGCGGGGCCCTGTATTGCAGCTACCTGGAACAGGCGGGTTACAGTACCCAACATTTTACTAACGGCCATTCCGCGTTGCTAGGTGTTAAAGAGCAGATGCCTGATGTGGTTTTACAAGATGTGTGTTTGCCAGATATCAGTGGTTTAGAGGTGCTGAGCTTTATTAATCGGCAAGAAAATCCAGCGCCGGTGGTGATTATTACTGCTAATAGTTCAATTGATGTTGCCGTGGATGCGATGCGTTTAGGCGGCTTTGATTTTATCGAAAAGCCTTTTTCAAAGGATCGCCTATTAACCTCTATCGCAAGCGCAGTAGATCAGCATCAGGCTGATATTGCCACGGTGCCTACTGCTGTGCAGGGCACGCCGAGTACTAGCAAAATAATTACTGGAGTTAGTGAATATTTTGTTGGTGACTCTCTGGCAATGTCGACCGTGTTTAGGCTGTTGGATAGCGCTGCAAAAAGTAAGGCGAGCGTATTTGTTACAGGCGAAAGCGGGACGGGTAAGGAAGTTTGTGCATTCTCATTACATAAGGCCAGTGCACGACACGATGGTCCGTTCATTGCCATTAACTGCGCGGCTATACCAGCAGATCTCTTTGAGTCTGAAATTTTTGGTCATGAAAAAGGCGCTTTCAGCGGGGCAGTCAGTCAACGCAAGGGCGCGGCCGAAATGGCGGCCGGAGGAACCTTGTTCCTAGATGAACTTTGTGAAATGGATTTAAATTTGCAGGCTAAACTACTGCGTTTTTTACAAACAGGTACATTCAGCCGGGTAGGTGGTCAAACCGTTTTGCACAGTGATATCCGGATTGTGTGCGCCACCAATAGGGACCCAGCCAGAGAGGTCGGTGAGGGTCGTTTTCGCGAAGATTTATACTATCGTCTCAACGTTATTCCAGTGCAGCTTCCGCCGCTGCGCGAACGCGGAGCTGATATTATGTTGCTGGCCGAACATTTTCTGGCTGAGAAAACCAAAGCAAATGACAAACATTTTCGTGGCTTCACGCCCGAAGTGAAATCCATGATTATGCAGCACGATTGGCCGGGCAATATTCGTGAGCTGCAAAATGTCATTGAGAATGTGGTTGTTATCAATGACGGCGAACTGGTGAGTGTTGAAATGATGCCGTCGTTGGCGCCAGTCTTGTCGAAAGCGCCCGCTAAACCCGCCGCAGTGGTGCTGTCAAATAGTGTGCCTAGCTTTGGCTCGGTTTCGAGTCCGACTGGCGCCGGCATGCAGGGTATTCGCCCGCTCTGGATCGTGGAAAAAGAGGCCATTGAATACGCAATAGAGCAATGTGGTGACAATATCCCCTTGGCCGCCGCGTGTTTGGGTGTGAGTGCGTCGACTATTTATCGTAAGAAAAAAAGCTGGGATAGTGGCGGCGAAGGCTGATACTTTGTGAAGAGCCTTTAGCGTTTAGTTGCTATGCTAAGTAGATTGAGAGGGAGAGATTTATGGATCCGAAACAATTACATGAACAATTGCAGCGCCTGCAAAGTGAAATTGATGGGCTGGCCGTCAATCAGGAAAATCGAGCAAAGCTCCACGCAATAGTTGACGACATCGACCGTGAGCTAGGTGTTGGCCCGCAGTTTGTTCTCGAAGACAGCAGCTTGCAAGATCGCTTGGAGGATCTGGTGTCTAATTTTGAAGTTGACCACCCGACGGTGGCGGGAATTTTAAAAGACATTATGGTTAAACTTGCCAGTATCGGGGTATAAGTATCAATTAGAAAAATGGGTTTTATAAGCTTTGCAGCGGCAATGACGCTGTAGCGATGTGTATTTGCAGTGAATTAAGATCATCATGCTTCTTACTTTACATTTCATTTTGCGGCGCATTTTGAGAAAAGCATACTTTTAGTGATAGTGATGACTTCGGGCCGCGTCAGTGTTCGCCGCGGTAATTTATAATAATTATTTTAAATCGTGCTTAAGAACCTGCTATTGCAGGATTTTCAAAAATTTATCCTTTAATTATTTTTCTGGCAGCGCTGAAATGCTGTCACTGGCATTGTACTTGCTGAATGCATAGCACAATGCGAGTAGATGCCACTAGCGGAGTCCTTCTCGGCCTGCTCGCGATATTGATGAATACATACATATAGGATTTTTTTATGAAGCCCTCCCATACTTTATTTGCTATGTCGTTAATGCTCAGTTCGGTTGCATTTGCAGGCTCGGAACTGGATTCTTTATTGGGTGTACTCAAAGCTAACGGCACGATTGATGAGGCCCAGTATCAGCGGCTAATAGCTGAGCAGGCGAGTTCTAAGTCTGAGTTGGCTGAGGCTAGCCTGCCGCGGTCAACGGCAGATGCCAGTAGTGGTTTGAAAATTGTGTCAGCGAATAAACAGTTTTCTGCCCAGCTTGGCGGCCGAGTAGAAGTTCATGGTGCGGTTTACAATGACGATGGCATCAATATGGGGGACGGCACGACCCTGCGTCGCGCCAGAATTTATGTAAAAGGTAAGCTATACGATGATTGGCAGTATAAATTTGAGTACGACTTTGCTGCCAGCGACCTAAAAGGTGTCAAAGATGCTTACTTAAGCTATAGGCTTAAGGAGGGCACGGAGCTTATCGCGGGTAATTACCGAGTGCCATATTCACTTGAGGCCTTGGCCAGTTCGCATGCGAATACGTTTATGGAAAGATCACTGGGTTTTGCCTTTAAGCCAGGTTGGCACTTGGGGGCGGGTGCTAATTTGTCAGGTGCGAACTGGACTTGGAACACGGGTGTATTTGGTGACACAGCCGATCAGAATACAGCCGGTGAAGATGGTGAGTGGATAGTGGGTAGCAGGCTTACGTGGCTGCCCTATCAGGCGAATTCATCGCTTGTACACTTGGGTATTGCGGGGCTCTATGGTGACCGTGGCGACCATTCGGATATGACGTATAAATCTGGCCCTGAAAGTAAAGTGACCAAGATCAATTTAGTTGATACTAAAAAAATAACGGGTGTAGATAGTTACTCTCAGACTGGGTTAGAGGCGGCATTGACCTTAAATCGCTTTAACCTGCAGGCGGAGTATATGGCGGCCACCTTGAGGCGCGGCGAGGGCGATCTAAACTTTGATGGCTGGTATATACAATCTAGTTATTTTCTTACAGCAGATAGCCGGTCTTACAAAAAGGGACGTTATGCGCCGGTTAAACCGCGCAGTATATTGGGCCGCAACGGCATAGGCGCTTGGGAGTTGGCGGTGCGTTTAAGTGAGGTGGATCTAAGTGATGCGGATATTTTTGGCGGACAGCAGCAAGATTTAACCTTGGGATTGAATGTGTACGCAACGCCACAAATTCGTTTTAGCGCTGAATATATCGAGGTTTTAGCGACATCAAATCCTAAGACAGCTGAACCAGAGTTATTCCAGTTGCGTGCAGAGTGGGTGCTGTAAAATGAGAGCTATTATTCTTGCGCTAATATTGTTACAGAGCTTTTTAGTGAATGCCGCTGAATATCGTGTTGGCGTAGTGCCGCAGTTTGAGGCTCGACGTCTTAATCAGGTTTGGTTACCGATACTCGATGAGCTCGCGAAGCGTACCGGCGATAGCTTTGTTTTGGTTACTAGTAAATCTATTCCGGAGTTTGAGGCGAGTTTCCAGCGCGGCGATTTTGATCTTGCGTATATGAATCCATGGCATGCGGTTGTGGCGTATGAAACTCAGCAGTACCTGCCTATAGTCAGAGACGGCGATCGCAAGCTGAAAGGCATATTGGTTGTTCGCAAGGACAGCGGCATTACGAATGTAAAGCAATTGGCGGGCGCTGAAATTGCTTTTCCGGCACCAAATGCGCTGGGTGCGTCATTATTAATGCGTGCAGATTTAAAAATGATTCATGGTATTGATATCACTCCCAAGTATGTTGATACGCATTCTTCGGTTTACTTGAATGTTGCACTACAATCAACAAAGGCTGGTGGTGGGGTAAAACGAACCCTGAAGGAGCAAGCACCAGCATTGCAAGATATGTTGATGGTACTCTACGAAACTCGGGCGGTGAATCCCCATCCCATCGTCGTTCACCCGAGGGTATCGTTAGATGCGGCACAAAGAATTAGTGAGGCCTTACTGGCGATGACATCTGAGCTTGATGCCCAGAAAATACTTGCCGAAATTCCCATGCGACGAGCGGTAGCGACAAATATCGATGAGTATTTACCCTTGACGGACTGGGGACTACATGACTTCTACGTACCGAAGTAAATGGCTTTATGGCCTAAAAACTCAAAGCCTTTTGGTCGCGGGGTTTTTGGGCTTTGTTGTTTGCTGTTTACTTGTTTTTTATACTTTGCCCAGTCAAGACCGGTGGGTAAAAAGAGAGCTGACCACCGCAGCGGAGCGGTCCTTGCGGCAGCTGTCAGCCTCTATCGTAACGTCATTATTAAGTCATCAATATGCAGAGCTCTATGAAAGCCTTGATGCGCAACTTAGTGAGCATAGAAATTGGCTGAGAATTAAAGTGTCAGACGCAGAGGGAAAACAGCTATACCCTCTCGGAAGTTGGACGTTAGGCCTGGAAGAAGGCGATATCATTATTTCTCATGACATTCGGTTTTTGGATAAAAACCTTGGCCGAATTGTGCTGGTTGCTAATTTTGGCGCGGAGTTACGTGAAGGCTATCGTCTACAATTTACCTTAGCTTCTGTTCTGTTTCTAGCGTTAATGCTTGTTTTTGGTGTGGTCTATTATTTGATTAACAGGACGGTTATCACACCGCTACGAGGATTGATGGCGTCATTTCAGCAGCTTGCTGATGGCGATTATCACTCTCCCTTACCAAGGGTGTTTAATAATGAGGTTGCGAATGTGGTTGCTGGCTTTGCGGAAATGCGCGGCAATATTGAGCGCCACCAGGCTAAGCTTGAGATCTTAAGGCAAGAGGCGGAGCTGGCTAATCGCGCTAAATCTGAATTTTTATCCAGTATGAGTCATGAACTGCGCACGCCGCTCAATGCAATTTTGGGGCTGGCGCAATTATTTGAATATGACGATGCTGCAAGTGACGTCTATAAAAACCACGGTAAGAATATTTATAACGCCGGCGAATATTTGCTGTCGCTGATTAATGATGTACTTGATTTGACCTTAATTGAGTCCAGAAATATTAATCTCAATATTGAGCGTTTCAGCGTTGCCGATGTAGTTGGCGAATGCGTGAACTTGGTGACCTCAACCGCCAGTGGGCAGGGAATTAGCATATATTTTACCCGGCCAGTCCCCGATGATATTTTGATTGCCGGTGACTACACGAGACTAAAACAGTCGATTTTAAATTTATTGTCCAATGCGGTTAAGTATAACTGTGCTGCTGGAATGGTTACCGTCAGCTATTTACGGCGCGAAGGCCAGGTTAGAATTTGCATTGATGATACTGGCAGGGGCTTGGCGCAAGAGCAGATAGATAAGCTTTTTACACCGTTTGATCGCCTTGGTGCCGAGTTGGGTGCAACCCAGGGAACCGGTATTGGTCTGGTTATTACCAAGCAACTGGTTGAATTAATGGGCGGCGTGATGGGGGCCGAAAGCGTTGTGGGGCGGGGCTCAACGTTCTGGATTGAAATGCCTTTGGCAACCGATGAAAGTGTTCCAGAGCGAACTTTACCGCCACCGGTAGAAACGGTAGCTATACCGAAAAATGATGCGGTTAACTCAAGGCTGCGGATATTGGTTGCCGAGGATAATACCATTAACCAAGACGTGATTCGCCAGCAATTGGCGCTATTGGGGTATTCAGCGACATTTGCCAATGACGGTTTGGCGGCATGGCAGTGTTTGCAGACTGATGAGTACGATGTACTGTTGACTGATATTCAGATGCCTGAAATGAATGGCTATGAATTGACCAAGCGAATTCGCAAAGCAGAAGTGACCTCCGGAGTTCATTTGCCGATTGTAGCGATTACAGCGAATGTAATGGAAAGTGATGTGTCCGACTGTCTCGCCAGTGGCGCCGACGATTTTATTCCTAAGCCGGTTGAGATTAATACCTTGAAAGAAGTTTTAGCGCGTGTCGATGCCAATCTTGCCCTAGGCGGCCACGCAGTTGAGCAAGGGCCTGATATGGATGCGCCATCTGGCGATGTGGAATCAGAAACGCTTGCTATTGATATTAGTCAGCTGGTTTCCATGATTGGTGACGATGCGTCTATGCACTGCATGATTTTTAAAAGCTTTACCGATTCTAGCCCAGAAAATATTCAGGCAATTCTCGAGGGGCTAAAAGCGCGAAATCCTGAAAATGTGTGTATGCAGGCGCATAAATTTAAATCCTCAGCGCGCTCTATGGGAGCCCATAGTTTGGCCGATACATGTGCTGCGTTAGAGGCGCAGACGCATTTTTCCGCAGGCGGCGATGAGCCTGCCGAGGGTGCATTGAGCGAAGAAGTTTGGTTGAAGCTTGATAACATGGCAGAAAAAATGACTGCGGAGTATGCTGCGGCAAAGCAATTTATCGACGATTATCGTCGGCAGCATGAATGACCTAATTGCGTGACAATGGTGGCTAATGAATCATATTGAAGGGCATCGAGTACACCGCGCAAACTGGTTGCGCGCAGCGGTTTTGGGCGCCAACGATGGTATCGTATCAACGGCGAGTCTAATTGTTGGCGTGGCGGCAGCCAATAGCACTCAAGACAATATAATTATGGTCGGGGTGGCGGGCTTAGTGGCCGGCGCTATGTCGATGGCGGCTGGTGAGTATGTCTCAGTAAGTTCCCAGGCTGATGCCGAGCAGGCAGATTTAGATAAGGAGCGGCGCGAACTCGCTGAGCAGCCAGAGCACGAACATGCTGAAATGACCTCGATATATATTGAGCGGGGTTTAGACGAGCGGCTTGCCGCGGAGGTCGCTACTCAGTTAATGGATTACGATGCCCTTGGCGCGCATGCGCGAGATGAGCTGGGTATTGTTGAGGAGTTTGCCGCACGGCCACTGCAGGCCGCAATCACTTCGGCTGGCAGCTTTGTGCTAGGCGCGGGCTTGCCTCTGCTAGTGGCGCTGTGGGTACCTTTGGCCGCCGTGATTTGGGCGGTGTCGTGCAGCGCCTTGCTTTTTCTTGCGCTACTTGGCGCGCTGGCGGCGCGGGCGGGTGGTGCACCAGTGCTCACCGCGGCCATTCGAGTTTGCTTTTGGGGTGCCCTTGCTATGCTGTTAACGGCGTTAGTGGGTCACTGGTTTGCCTAAGCTAGGACGCTTATTTAACGGTCATTTTTCAAACCTCCGTTCGGCGCTAAAGTAATGTGAATATTTCCCGTTCGGCCAATGTTTTCCTTGTCGGCTTCGTAGTAATGTCGCTTCGGGTTCGATTACGATGTTGCTGCTACTGAGGTTGTTTTAAAATGTTTGAATGGATAGTGAATGCCGATGCTTGGATTGCGCTTTTCACGCTGATGGCTTTAGAAATTGTATTGGGTATCGACAATATTATTTTCATCTCAATACTGGTTGGTCGCTTACCACCAGAGCAGCGTGACCTCGCGCGGAAACTGGGCTTGGGCTTGGCGATGTTGTCACGCTTAGCGCTACTTTTTAGCTTGGTTTGGGTAATGGGCTTGGTTGAACCTTGGTTCACGGCCTTCGGTAACGAGATTTCCGGGCGCGATGTAATCTTGATTTTAGGCGGTCTATTCTTACTTGGTAAGTCGACCCATGAAATTCACAGTAGTTTTGAAGTTACCGAGGAGTCTGGTGTTGCAGTAGCTGTGAGTAGCTTTGGGATGGTCCTGGTGCAAATAGCCATTCTGGATATCGTGTTTTCTCTGGACTCGGTAATTACCGCCGTTGGCTTGGTAGATCACTTATCTATTATGGTAATTGCAGTTGTTGTCTCTGTGCTGGTGATGCTATTCGCCGCCAAACCAATAGGTGATTTTGTCGACGAAAACCCGACCTTTAAAATGTTGGCCTTGTCCTTTTTGATTATGATCGGCCTTACCTTAATAGCTGAGGGCTTTGATGTGCATGTGCCGAAAGGCTATGTGTATTTCGCGATGGCATTTTCGGTACTTGTTGAGGTTTTAAACATGCGAACTCGCCGAGCGCGTGGCGCCAAAATGATAAAATTAAATAAGCAAATTGAGTGAGTTAGCGTATTGGATGACGCCTGCGTGTGCAAAAATTGAAAGGAGTATCATGACGACTGAAGAGCAAAAATTACTAGGCGATGTCCTGGCTGCAGGACGCTTGACGGTCGATGCAATTGCTGGCGTAAGCGACATTGCGGAGGGCTTGCACCATGCGATTATTACAGTAGGTGGCGTACTAAGTACGAATGCCCCTGCCTTGGATGGCGAAACTACCCCAGTGAATAAACGCACGGGCGGTATTAGTGGCTTGGTGTATCGCAGTATCCGTCAGGTGAATGGTTTGCTGGGGTTTGGACTGGATGTCTTGATTCCGCGTTTGACGAGCAAAATCACCGACAACCAAAGTGCACCGGGCCGGGCCGCCGTCGTATCAGCACTGAACGGCGTGCTTGGGGATCACCTCGAGCGAAAAGGCAATCCACTCGCAATCGTCATGGCCTTCTGTCGCGATGGCAAAGCCCTTGACAATAATGAATTGAGAGCCCTGCTGGCAGGCCAGCAGCGGATTGCCATCTTTGTTCACGGTTTGTGCATGAACGATCAGCAGTGGACTCGCAAGGGTCACAATCACGGCGATGCCTTGGCGGATGAGCAGGGCTTTACTGCCCTGTATCTTCGTTATAACTCCGGCTTACACACCTCAGAGAATGGTCGCGCTTTTGCGAATTTGCTAGAGCAGCTTAGTGATTGTGTGCAGGCGGACACCGAGTTCTATATTGTCGCCCACAGTATGGGTGGTCTGGTGTCGCGAAGTGCCTGTCATTACGGCGTGCAAGAAGGCCAGCGCTGGCCACAGCAGTTGCGGAAATTGGTGTTTCTGGGGACGCCACACCATGGCGCTGTTCTTGAACGCGGTGGAAATTGGATCGACGTGCTACTGGATACAAATCCCTACAGCTCGCCGTTTGCGCGCTTGACTAAGATTCGTAGCAGCGGAATTACCGATTTGCGGTACGGCAATGTTGTGGACGAAGATTGGAATGGCTGTGATCGTTTTGATATGGCTGGCGATACCCGAATGCCGATCCCTCTGCCACAGGGCGTAGCGTGTTATGCCATTGCTGCGACGACGTCGGTTGATGCGCACCCTGTGATAAATAGTGTGATTGGCGACGGCTTGGTCTCCGTTAGTAGTGCACTCGGTCGTCACCGCGATCCCTCGCGCCATCTTGGATTTGACGACGATCATCAGTGGCTGGGTCAAGGCGTAAATCATATGGCGCTGCTCAATCGCTCGGAGGTTTATGAAGTGCTTAAGTCATTTCTGGCGTCTTCGCCGGGTGTTAGTCAATAAAAGCCCCGTGCAGTTGAATGAGGGTTTGCGGTGACGATGCCACGCTTTCATATAATCGAAGGCGATATCTGTACAATGGCCGTCGACGCCATTGTGAATGCCGCCAATTCTACCTTGCTTGGCGGTGGTGGTGTGGACGGTGTAATTCATCGGGCGGCAGGGCCGGCGTTGTTGGCCTATTGCCGCCAGTTGCAGGGCTGTGACACCGGGGATGCAAAACTGAGCCCCGGCTTTTTACTTCCTGCCCGAGCCGTTATCCATACTGTTGGCCCGGTATGGCGGGGCGGGCAGCAGGGTGAGGCGGAGTTGCTGGCGTCGTGTTATCGCCGCTGCATTCAACTTGCCGAGGCCGAAGGTTTTAAGTCCATTGCGTTTCCCGCGATCAGTTGCGGGGTTTACGCCTACCCTCATCGTGAGGCGACTGAAATTGCGGTCGCGACACTGCGACGCTGCACTCCAAATAGCGCGCTGCAAAACATTTATTTAGTTGCGTTCAGTAGCGAAATGGCAGCGCATTGGGCTGCCGCATGTGCGGCAGCGAGTCCTAGTGCTGGTTCGCGGCACGCTTTATAGCGCTGGCGAGGCTCTCTCTGGTTTGGGGGCCGGTGAGCGTGGCCCTTACCTTGCCGTTCGCGTCGAGTAATAGCGTGGTTGGCAATACCTGTGGCCGAGGTACGTCGAGCTGGGGGGCTGGGTCAGCGCTCAGCGAGGGAAATGCAATACCCATCTCCGCAATGGCCGCCGTTAAGGCCTCACCTTCTAAACCGTCGTAGTTAACACCGTATACCTTAATGTCAGTGTTGGCCTTGGCAAATTCGTTTAGGTCTGGAATTTCCTCTCGGCAAGGGCCGCACCACGTTGCCCAATAATTGATGAGCTGCCACTTTCCCTGGCTAAATTGCCCAGCTTTGCCGTCGATCGTGGTGAAATCGGGTTTGCTACAGGCGCTGATGCCCAATAAGAGTAAAAAAAATAGTGACCTAATTGGCTTTGTGTCCATGTAAATACTCGATGCTGGTCCTGCCGACGGGCTGGGCGGTGTATAATGCCGCGATAAAATTACTGATGTATGACGCGGGGAGCGTATGGCTGATTATACCATTTACCACAATCCACGGTGCTCAAAATCCAGGCAAACCTTGCAGATACTCACCGACAAGGGTATCGAACCTGAAATTATAGCGTATCTCGAAACGCCGCCGTCGGCGACTGAGCTAAAGCAGCTTATTGTAAAGCTCGGGATTAGCCCTCGGCAATTGCTGCGTAAAGGCGAAGATGCCTATAAGGCATTGGGCTTGGCAGATACAAGTAAAAGTGATGCCCAGTTAATCGCGGCCATGGCGGCCGAACCCAAATTGATTGAACGACCGATTGTGGTGAAGGCTAAGCGCGCGGTGCTGGGTCGACCGCCTGAAAATGTCTTGGCGCTGATTGATTAAGTGGACGAGCGCAAAGATTTAAGAGGGCGTATTTCGTGAGTAGTGATTCCTTTATATTGGTTTTGTATTACAGTCGCCACGGCGCCACTGAACGCTTGGCGCAGCAGATTGCCAGAGGGGTAGAGCAAGCGGGCGTTGAGGCGAGAATTCGTACTGTGCCCGCTGTGTCTGCGGTTTGTGAAGCGACCGCCGATGAGATTCCCGAGAGCGGCCACCTGTATGCTAGCGAAGATGACCTGCGTGATTGTGCGGGCCTGCTTTTGGGGAGCCCCACGCGTTTTGGCAATATGGCCGCACCGTTAAAGTATTTTCTCGATGGCACATCGAGTTTGTGGATGAGCGGGGCCCTGATAGGTAAGCCTGCGGGGGTGTTTACCTCTAGCGCGAGCATGCACGGCGGCCAAGAGAGTACGTTGTTAACAATGATGATGCCGTTACTTCATCACGGTATGGTGATTGCAGGCTTGCCGTACAGCGAAGCTGCGTTAACGACTACCCAAAGTGGCGGAACCCCTTACGGGGCTTCACATGTGGCTGGGCAAGATGGGCGGGCGGTAGACAGTACCGAACTTGAATTGGCGGCGGCATTGGGTCGGCGCATCGCAGTATTAAGTAAAAAGCTGCAATCCTGAGGTAAATATGACGGTAATAGAAAAGCGCGCGCTGTTCGCTGCATGGGCAATGAAAATAAGCTATATCGCTTTTTTATTGAGTCTGACCCTTGGTACATGGGTATGGGTTCAAGAAGGGCGGCAGCCGAGTATCAGTATTTGGTTAATTCGCACCGTGCCGATACTGCTGTTTGCCTACGGGGTATTTAAGCACCAGCTGCGCAGTATCGCCTGGCTGTGTTTTGCGATTTTAATGTATTTTGCGATGGCGGTAACCGAGGCGATGTCGCCTTATGTTATTTGGTTTAATTATATTGAGTTAGCGGTAGTCGTTGTGTTGTTTTGCAGCGCGACGGCGTTTATTCGCTGGCAGGCACAAATGCTTAAGGCTAAGCAGGCAGAGGGGACGGCAAGCGAATGACAGTGACTAAAAAACGAGGTTTTTTCTCGCGCATAGTCGCGATTATTGAGGGCACTCGGCGCTGGGTGTTCAATATATTGTTTGTTATTTTTGTCGGTGTTGTCCTCACCGCCGTGTTCACCTCTGTCAGTGTGAGTGTGCCAGACGGTGCCGTGCTTATTGTTACACCGGAAGGGATCGTTGTAGATCAAATTACTGCTGTTGACGCCTTAACTCAGCTAAGCGCAAGCGGTTTACCTACCGAAACCTTGCTCAGCGATTTGATTGAAACGGTGGATTTGGCAACAGAAGATCCGCGTATAGAGGTGATACTGCTGCAGCTTGATGAGCTTAAACACATTGGTTTGAGCAAAACCCTAGAGCTGTCTGAGTCCATTAATCGCTTTCGCGACAGTGGTAAAACCGTGGTCGCCACCGCCAGTCACTATAATCAGGACCAATATTTACTGGCCAGTTTTGCCGACCAGATTTTTGTTCACAATATGGGCGGGGTCGGCATTGAAGGTTTTGCGGTTATTCGCAATTACTTTTTAGATGCGATTAATAAACTGAAAATCCGCTTTCATGTTTTTAAAGTGGGTAGTTTTAAGTCGGCCATTGAGCCTTTGCTCCGCAACGATATGTCGGATGCGGCGAAGGAATCTAATAAGGCTTGGTTAGATCAGCTCTGGGCAGTGTATAGCGATACCCTGATCGCGCGGCGGGGAATATCGGCCGAGAAACTAGATTTTTATGTGAATCATATTGATGACGTCATGGCCAAGGTCAATGGTGATGCGGCGCAAGCCGCGCTCGATTACGGTTTGGTCGATGGTATTGTCAGTCGCCCAGCATTGCGGTCAATGCTGATTGAGCGAGTAGGCGAAGACAAAGACGGCGCCTATAAACATATTTTCTACCGCGACTATCTTGCCTTGAGTCAAAACCTACGGCCCGCCAAGCCCGCCGGTGTTGGGGTTATTGTGGCAAGTGGCAATATAGTTGATGGCACCCAACCAGCGGGCACTATTGGCGGTGACAGTCTGGCGAGCTTAATTCGTCAGGCTCGTCGTGATAACGATGTTAAAGCGGTGGTGCTACGTATTGACAGTGGCGGTGGTTCGGCTTTTGCGTCTGAGGTTATTCGTGCCGAGCTAGTGCAGCTCCAAGAGGCCGGCAAGCCACTGGTGGTCTCCATGGGTAGTATGGCGGCTTCGGGCGGCTACTGGATTGCAGCGGGGGCAGATGAAATATGGGCGACCCCTGCGACCCTCACCGGTTCCATTGGTATTTTTGGCGCCTTTCCCACAGTAGACGAAATGTTGAGTGGCCTTGGCATTAGTACCGACGGTATTGGTACCAGCGCAGTAGCCGGGAAGTTGCGGCCAGATATTCCGCTAGATCCGATTCTCGAACGCGCAATTCAATCAGGTATAGAATACGGTTACCGTCGCTTTATTGGTATTGTGGCAGACGGCCGAAATAAGCTGGTCGAACAGGTAGAACCGATTGCCGAAGGGCGGGTGTGGAGTGGGGTGGATGCTCAGCAACTGGGTTTGGTCGATCAGCTTGGCGGTTTAAAGCAAGCCGTGGCGTCGGCGGCGGCCTTGGCGGGCTTGTCGGATGCCAGCAGTCGCGTCTTGCGTTTGCCGCTCACGCCTGAAGAAGAGCTGATGCAGCTGCTGCTCGGCTCAGGCATGGTGAAACAACTGATGCAAAGCTCCTCGCCGTTGCTGAGTACCTTAAATAGCGTACTGCCAGCGTGGTCGTCGATGCTGCAATTGCGAGACAGCCGCGGCGTGTATGCCTTCTGTATTATGTGTGTGGCGCCGTAGCACGTCGTTCAATATCAACGGCCGGCACCTGTTGGTGTCGGCACTGGTTTACAGGCGATACCGTTAATATTGCAGTGTACAGCTGCTGAGGTGTTAACCGGCAACGGTATCCTGCGGGTAGAGTTGTCGCCACATTTCAAAGCCACCGTCCATGCTGTAGACCTCGGTGAAATCCTTTTCGACAAAATACTGGGCCGCGCTCTGACTACTGTTGCCATGGTAACAGTAGATAATAAGGGCTTTATCGGGATCCGCAGCCTCGACAAACTGCTGAAGGCTTTGGTTGTCTAGGTGAGTGGCCGCTGGGATATGAGCTGTGGCAAAGGATTGCTCATCGCGAATGTCCGCAAGTTGGCAATTGCCTGCCGCCGCCATTGCGTGTGCATCTTGGGGTGATATATGTTTAAAGTTAGGCATGAGCTTTATCTGAATTGTAAAAAATAGGGAGCCATAGTAACGCGATGAGAGCAAAAACTGAACGCCGTCGGCGCGGCAGCCAATTTTCTTTGTTAGATCGTTTCACCAGTTTGCGTGATGCCTTAAATGGCTTAGGTATATTGTTGGTAGAGCAGCACAACGCGCGTATTCATTTTGTGGTCGCTATTTGCGTATTGGCGCTGGGCCTCTTAACCGGCTTGAGTGGCGTAGAGTGGATTATGGTGTTTGCTGCTATTGCCTTGGTATGGATGGCGGAGGCCTTTAATTCATCGCTAGAGTATTTGGCTGATGCGGCGGTGCCAGAAACCCATGAACTTATCGGTAAGGCCAAAGACGTGGCTGCCGCTGGGGTGCTGATCAGTGCTGGATTCGCAGTTCTGGTCGGGCTTTGGGTGTTTATTCCGGGCTTGATACGTTAAGGCATTACCGCGGGGCGCGGTGATGCCTTTGTGTACACCGCTCAGAAATCCGCGGCAAGCTCGCGGCGAGACTTGGAACCGGCAAGCCCGCGCATATCTTCTAATGCCATATACATACAGGGAATGAGAATCAAGGTTATTACCGTCGCGAATATTATGCCAAAGCCGAGCGATACCGCCATGGGAATAACAAACTGGGCCTGAACGCTGTCTTCCATCAGCATCGGCAGCAAGCCAAAGAAGGTCGTTAGCGAGGTCAGTAAAATGGCCCTGAAACGCATGCAGCCAGAATTGACCACCGCGTCTAAAAGGCGTTCGCCCCTCGCCAAAGCCGAGTTAATAAAGTCGACCATGATCAAGCTGTCGTTGACAACGACGCCGGATAGAGCAATAACACCAAAAAATGACATCATGCTAAACGAGATGTCGAGCACAATGTGACCGACAACCGCGCCAATGATGCCGAAAGGAATTACTCCCATAATAATAAATGGTTGTAAGTACGAGCGCAGTGGTATGGCGAGCAGGGCGTATATGCCAAATAGCGCTACCACAAAGCCTATTGCTAGGCTTGTCATTAGCGTGCCCATTTCTTCGCTTTCGCCGCTGAACTGAACTTTAACCCCTGGGTAGCGACTGCCAAAATGCACTTTAATCACATTGGCCATGACATCTGAGGTTACCGAGCTGGGACTGGTAAATTCCTTGTCGACTTGTGCGGTAACATTGATTGAGCGCTCGCCGTCAATACGTTTGCGTTGGCTAAAGCCCGGCTCAAATTTAATATCGGCAACACTGCTCAGCGGGATATAAGCTTGGTCGGCGGAACGAATATACATGTTTTGCAGGTCTGAAACCGCTTCGCGCTCTTCTCTTGGGTAGCGCACCATCACTTTCACTTCGTCGTTGCCGCGTTGGATTCGTTGAGCTTCGGCGCCATAAAAGGTGTCTCGTAACTGGCGACCTAAGGACGCCGAGTTGATCCCTAAAATTTCGGCGCTAGGTTTTATTTCTAAAACAATTTCATCCTGAATGGCGCTGGCGCCATTGCGAATATCAAAGACCCCCTTGTAGTGGCTGAGGACACCTTCTAAATCTTTGGCGGCGGCTTCGAGCTGGCTGTCGGAGTTGCTGCTCAATTTAAATGAAATGGCTGGGCCAGAGCTTTGATCGGCGCTGCTCACGGACATAATTTTGGCACCGGGGATGTCGCCAATTTGTTGGCGCCAGCGACGTGCAACTTCAGCACCGTCAATGTCACGCTGCTCATTTTTAGTGAGTTCCACCATAAAGCTCACCATGCGGCCAGATGAACCGAAAGCCATAACATGGCTAATAAGACGCTTGTTATCACTGGCGGCGTGCTGGCTTTGGTAGTCGGCATCTACTTCGCGCAGTGCCTTGTCCATTTGTTCAAAGGCCAGTCGGGTCTGGGTCTCAGGCGTACCCTCGGTCATTTCTAAATTGGCCTTGATAAAATCGCTAGGTACCTCGGGTATCATCACAAAACGAACGATGCCGCCCATAATTAGGCCCGCGGTGACAATAAGTAAGGCGAGAAAAATCGCACCTGTTACATAGCGTTTGGCGATGGCTTTGTGGATAAAGGGCCGATAATAATTATCAACGAAATTAGTAAGTACCCTGTTTGAGTAGCGGGGGATACGGTCTAGTTGGAGCCAGAATCCACTGGTGCCCGGCTTGCTGTGAGCGAGGTGAGCCGGCAGTATCCACTTGGATTCTATTAATGAAAAACACAGGCAAAGGATGACAACCCAGCCCACAGACTCAGGAAAGGGTGCAAATGCACCGTCGGTAAACAGGGTGGGTGAAAATGCCATGATGGTGGTAAGTACACCAAACGTGGCTGGGGTCGCAACCCGCAGTGCGCCGGTAATGACAGTGTCTATGGAGTGACCTTTATTCTCCGCTTCCGCATACGCACTTTCGCCGATAATGATAGCGTCGTCGACGACAATGCCTAATACCAAAATAAAGCCGAATAGGCTCAGCATATTTAGGCTGATGCCTATTAATGGCATTATGGCAAAGGTGCCTAGGAAACATATCGGCAGACCAACCATAACCCAAAAGGCAAGTTTAACATTGAGAAATAAACCGAGCACAATAAACACCAGCAGGGCACCCATGCCGAGGTTCTTTAGCATCATGTCCATGCGGCCTTGAAGATAGAAGGTGATGTCGGCCCAGGTGTCGATACTAACCCCGTCGGGCAGAGCACCGCGTTTTTGTGCAACGTAATTTTTGGCGGCATTAGCAACAGTAATTAAGTCTTGGTTACCGACGGCAAATACCTGCAAGCCGATACTGGCTTCGCTGTCGAAAAAAGAAAAGCCGTCTTGTTCTACAAAACCATCGCGAATGGTGGCTATATCACCTAGCGTCAGTCGCGTGCCATCGGGGTGGGTGATTAGTACTAAACGCTCAAATTCGTGCTGATGGCGCGCCTGGCCGCGGGTGCGCAGCATAATATCGCCATTACTGGTTTTAATGGATCCGCCGGGCAAATCAAGGGATGAGCGTCGAATAGCCTCGGCAACCTCACTGAGACTTAAGCCGTATTGCAGCAGAGTATGCTCGGGTATTTCAATGCTGATTTCAAATTCGCGCGCGCCATTTATTTGAACGTAGGCGATGCTGTCGTCCAGCATAAGCTCTTGCTTAACTTCTTCCGCGAGATTCTTTAATCCGCGCTCATCAAGGTTGCCATAGAGCTGAATATTCAGCGCGTGATTATTAAAATCGACACGTTTAACAATCGGGCGTTCGGCTTGCTCTGGAAAGCTGATAATACCGTCGACGGCACTTTTAATTTCGTCCATTACCGCCAAGGTATCGTAGCCATCGAATATTTCTATGATAAGTGAGGCGACGGACTCGTCGGATGTGGATTCGACACTTTCGATGGATTCAATGTCTTTAAGGGCTTCCTCAATTTTAAGGACAACGCCTTTCTCTACCTCGTCTGGGGTGGCACCAGGGTAGGGGACGGTGATGCTGACGATATTTAATTCGAATTCAGGCTGTACCGTACGTTGAATACTCAGCGCTGAGCCGATACCAATACCGATGATAATAATCATCATCAAGTTTGCCGCCACGGAGTTTCGGGCAAACCAAGGAATAATGCCTTTGTGGGTGTCGAATTCGGGAATTAAACTCATTGCGGTATGGACCGAACGTTGAGGGTGGCAATATTGTTGTGCTGGCCCATTGATTCAATCAGGCTGCTGGTGTTGCTTTGGTGGTTGATTTTGACCTTGGTGCCGGCAACGGCATTGGGGATGGTCGACAGGCAAATTAAGTCGCCGTTATCGAGGCCCTCGTAAACATAGACCAGTTTGCCCTCCGTGCGGAGCGTTTTGACCTCGCGGTTTGTTAATTTTTGCTCTTTGTCGAGCACCCACACTTTATTGCCAGCGCGCAATATATAGCGTGGTATGGCAATTAATTCATCGATTTGCTTGCCGCTGATTTCGGCTTTGACAAAGCTGCCCATCATTAATGTTTCGCCTGGGCTATCGAGCCGATAGGGGTCATTAATTTCGGCAACAACAAATAATACGCGGCTGCGCTCATCGAGTACGCCCTCGGTACGCACGACAGCACCCTGCCAGTGTTGGCCGAGATCATTTTCAAAGCTTACTTTGGGCGCAGCGTTTGGCTGACGACCACTGGGCAAGTCAAGGTAGCGAAGACGGTCTGCCGGAATGGGCAGGCGAACTTCGGCGCGGTCAACGGCAAAAATATCACCAAGTTGGCTGCCAGTAGTGACATATTGGCCAAGATCGACATTACGGCTTTTAATAATGCCGCGATAGGGCGCGCGAATTTTGGTGCGACTAAGGTTGTTTTGGGCGTAGCTGAGGTCGGCTAACGCGGCTTGCAAACGCGCTTCGGCTTCTTTTAATTGGGGTTCCCGTAAGGCGAGGCTTAAGGCGTCGTTATTGGCGTGTTTGCGAGGATATTTTCTCAGGTCTTCTTTGGCAACGGCGGCCATGCCTTTTTCATGACTAAGATTACTTTCGGCTGCGGCTAGGTTGGCTTCGGCACGCTTTAACTCAACCTGATAATTGCGGTCATCAATGGTGAGTAGGAGTGTATTTGCTGCAACGATGCCGCCACTTTCAAATTGCGGAGCAACCGCGACGACCTTGCCCGAGACCTCAGATACCAAGTTGGTTTGCGTGCGCGGTTGCACATTGCCTTGGGAGTTAACGGGAATAGAGAGTGTCTGTTTCTCTGCGACGGCAACATCGACGATCAATTCTGGTGGGACAATGGTAATTGTCTCTGCCGGGGGCTTGAGCGCGTAAAAAACGCCAGCAATAACAGTGGCAACTAAAAGAATGATCGCCGCGATGACGGCTTGATTAGACTGTTTCAACACGCTGAGGGTCTCTGTGGGGCCTAATGATATTCGTCATCGCATTTGATAGCGAATGCCTCGTACCGCTGGGTTGGCGGGCGTCTGAGACCCGCAAAGTAGCTAAGACGCTGTCATTGTATCGTTATAGTCGACGCTATGGTGTGACATCTTGTTAATCCGTGCGGATCCAGTTCTCGCCGGTATCCGCTTCCCGTGGTAGCGGAATGCTCGGTGTCCAATCTAGCCAGCTCTGCTCGACGTTTTGGCGCAGTGGGAAGACCATGCCCGAGATGACTTGGGGTGCTAGTGGGCTTGAATCTGGCGTCGCAAAGGCAATACCGCCTTCAAGCAAGGACTCGATGGACTTGCTGCGGATGGTTGCGCCGCTAAACAAGCCAAATTTCACCGCAATGCCACTGGAATTCCAAAATACACTGTTTTCTCTCACTAGGCCGGCATAGCGCGACTCAATATTAATATGCATTAAGGTTTGGGTGGCGTCGTCGGCTAATTCATAGCCAAATACCTCACCCACCGGAATATCTCGGTAAAAGACTTTTACACCTTCTTTAATTGAGCCGCGCTGGGGTGCTGCCACAATTAAATTAAGCCCAGTACTGGGCTTGCTGAGTGGCGGCGGCTTGTCCAAGGCTGCGAAGCTAGTTTGCGGCGTGCCGTAGCCTGGACGAACACTGATATAACTGCCGGTGACTAAGGTTTCTAAATTGCGGGTGCCGATCAGGCCGAGTTGTGGCCTTACTACCCAAAATTGGCTGCCACTGCGCGCCAGTGCTTTGGCTGATGGTGCTAGGCGGGCGCTGACTTTAACGCCTTCCATATTGGTATCAAGTTCAACGGTAATGACCTCGCCAACTTTAATACCCTGGTATTTGATCTCGGTGCCTTTGTTAATATTGCTGCCGGTATCAAAGTACAAAAAGATGTCGCGGCCCTTGTCGGCAAAGGTGCTTTGGTAGTCAGGGTGCAGTGAATAGCGCAGCCCCTCCCAGGCCAATTGGGGCTTTTTGACGTCTGGGGTGTGGAAGGCAATGCCGCCAGCGACGATGGTCGCGAGGGAGTCAGCTCGTATGTCTAAGCCGCTGAGACCGCCACTAATGCTTATGCCGCTGGCATTCCAGAACTGCGACTCGCGATGCACCAAGTGGGCATAGCGCTGATGAATAAACGCGCCGATATTAACGCCATTGGCGTCGAGTTCAATGGATTCGACTTGGCCAACGGCTATTTTTCGGTAGTAAATCTTGGTGCCGATACCAACCGAGTTCAGTTCGTCGCTGCGCAGACTTAGACGTAAACCGGGTTGCTGAATACTGCTGTCAGGAGCTTTGAAAAGGGCGGTATACCGCGCGGCAATGGCGCCGCCCTTGCCGCTAACGCGCATGGCAATGTACGGGCCGCCAAGTAGCGCATCAAGTCCGCTAACACCCGTGCTAGAGACCTCTGGTTTTACCAACCAAAACTGGCTGTCGGTGTTTAAGTATTGATGGTGAGGTGCGCTGATGGTCAATGTAATATTGGCGCCAAGATTGGGGTTGTTGTCGACAAAACTCAAGGACTCGACTTTACCGATGTCCATGCCCAATAAGCGAACATTACTGCCCACGGTGAGGCCGTCTGGATTGCGGAAATACACAACAATTTCCTTGCTACCCTTGGCTCGCTCCTTGGTGGTGAAGAGACGGAAACGCGTATTATTGTCGACGGCCTCAGCACCTGCAGCGGGCGTCTCAAAGGCGATGCCGCCGGCGAGAATGCTGGCGATTGAACCGGCGTCAATGTCGATTCCCTGCAGCCCCGCGTTCACCTTCAAACCACTCTGCTGCCAGAAGCGCGAACTGCTGTTTACCAGGTGCTGATATTGGGGGTCAATACGGACATTGGCCTCGATACCATTTTTACTAAGCTGGTAGCTTTCAATGTCGCCGACGTCGATTTGCTGGTAGAGAATGGGTGCACCCACCGACAGCGAGCCGAGGCTCTCCGCCTCAAGAACGAGTCGCAGTCCTGGTAAATTGCTAGCCATTGGCGGAGGCTCGATGAGTGCGGTAAAGCGCTCGGTAGGCTCACCGTCACCGGGCTTGAAGCTGATGTAATTACCGGCAACCAGGGTGTCTAAGCCGGAAACCCCAGAAAGCGATATTTGCGGCTTTACTAGCCAAAATGCGGTGTTCTCGCGGATTAACGGGGCAATTTGCTCGCTCAGTTCAATTGTTGCCGTTACCCCTTCGAGGTCGTCGTCGAGCTGCAGGCTGGTGACTTGGCCAACATTGATACCCTGATACATGACCGGGGTTTTGCCGACACTTATGCCGCTGCCATTGTCGAAAGCAACGGTAACGCGCAAGCCAGTATTGTTGATGTTTTGGTAGAGCAGCCAGGCGGCGACAGCAAGCGCGATGAGTGGGAGTAGCCAAATCGCTGACAGGCTACGTTTTGGCGCGGAGTGTGCGGATCTAATATTGTCTTCAATCATTGTCCAAATCCCAAAGCAAGCGCGGGTCAAAACTATTGGCGGCGAACAGTGTGAGAACCACCACCGCAGCAAAGGCGGTGGCGGCGGGGCCACTCTCCACGGTGGCAATATTGCCGAGGTGAACCAAGGTCACCAAAATAGAGATCATAAATAAATCGAGCATCGACCAGCGGCCAATAAAGTGTATAAAACGGTATAGCACTGTGCACTGCTGTTTGCTCAGCGGGAGGTGAAGCTGCACAGCCAAGATGAGAATTATAATAATCATCAGTTTAATGACTGGTACCGCGATACTGGCGATAAAGACAATGGCGGCAATTGCCTGTAAATCGGCTTGCCACAGTTTTACAACCCCAGACATGATGGTGTCAGGGTCACCCTTGCCGAAACTGATAACGGTCAGTATGGGTAAAATATTGGCTGGAATCATTAGAAATGCGGCGGCTAGCGTATAGGCCCAGCTACGTTGCAGGCTGCGCGGCTGGCGAAAACTCAGCGGTGCAGCACAGCGGGTACAATGCCAGGATTGCGCTTGGCTGGTTGTGGTAATGCGGCTGAGTTTGCCGCAGGTGGTGCAGCGGGCAATACCGCGCTGCTGCGCTGTCACTGTCATTTAGCTGCGTTGCTCCCAATATTGCCAGGCCTGCTCTTCGTGGAAATACTGGCTGCACAGAATAATGCACAGCAACAAGCCCACTAAGCAATAGGTGCCGCTGGCAACGCTGACTTCGCCGGGATCCATCATCTTGACATAGGCGACGATAATGCCCATGGCATAGACTTCAAGCATGCTCCAACTTTGCATCCACACTTTACATTTAAGCCAGGCAGGAAAGTATCTTGGGTAGCGCTTAAGCCGAATGGATATACCGATCATGGTTGTAAGTAGTAGGTGCATAAGCGGAGCGAGCAGGGAGCAAAGCAAAATTAGTACGGCAAGCAGGTGTTCGTTTTCTAACCAGAGTCGCACTACGCCACCGAGCAGTGAATTGCTGCCCAGTTGCCCTACCATGTCGAGTTTTAATATTGGCAGACTCATGGCGGGTATAAACAATAATAGTCCGCTCACGGCGGCGGCTAAGTCGATGTCGGCGCTGGGGTTTGACGCATGCCATAAGGTGGCGGCGCAGCGTGGGCAGTGGCCTTCTTGGCGGTGATCGCTATCGCTGGTGTGCAGCAAAAGATCGCAGTCTGGGCAGGCGGTTAGGCCTTTCGGAATTTGGCTAGCATTGGTCATCGTGGTGTTATTGCAGCGGTGCAAAAAGATAGGCGCAGCGACTGAATAGGCGGCGACGCAGAGACCATTTTGCGACTTCTCTGGGCAGCAATTGCTCGCAGTGCTGTAAGTCCGTAATGAGCATATCTTCCATTTTTTTGGCAAATTGACGGTCGTGGTTGATAACGCCGATTTCAAAGTTAAGACGAAACGAGCGATTGTCGAGATTGGCGGTACCCACCACGCTGATATCATCATCTACTAACATTACTTTCTCATGCAAGAAGCCGTCTTGGTAGTAATAGAACTGCACGCCCCTCGCCAAGGTTTCTTTGATCGCGGTATAGGATGATAGTTGTATCATGATTTTATCTGGTTTGGCTGGCAATATAATGCGGACATCAACGCCGCGCATGGCGGCGAGCTGCAAGGCCTGGATGACGGGGGCGTCGGGCACAAAATAGGGGCTGACAATCCACAATCTACTCGTGGCGTGGTTAATCATATTGAGAAAATAAAGCGCACAACTTTCCGTGTTATCTGCGGGGCCAGTAGCGAGAATCAAGGTGTTGATCTGCGGTTCAGTAGTGGCGCTGGCGCAAAGCTGCCAGTTGAGTTCGGGAAGTGATTCCGTGGCCCAAAGCCAGTCTTCTGCAAAGGCGAGTTGCACGGCCTGAACGGCGGGGCCGGTCAGTGCAAGACCAGTGTCGCGCCAAGGCGTTAGCCGCGGATGCATATGCTGATACTCATCGCCGATATTCATGCCGCCAATCAAGCAGTAATTGCCGTCGCAAACCACAATTTTTCGGTGATTGCGAAAATTCAGCTGCAGCCGATTACCAAGGCCCTTCGTGCTATTAAAGGGGCGAATATCAACACCGCCATTGCGAAGTTTGCGTAAATAGCTACCCGGCAATTGCAGGCTGCCAATTTCGTCGTAGATACAGTAGACCGCAACCCCTTCCTGCACTTTGGTGAGCAATAACTCGGCTAATTCGCCGCCGATGTTGTCGTCGCGAATAATGTAAAACTCAAGGAGCACGTAGTGTTCTGCGGCGGCGATGCGGCTTAGCATCTCCGCGAAAGCCTGCTCTCCGTTAATGAGTAAATGAGCCTCATTACCGCAACTAAAGGGTAGGGTGGCCAATTTTTCTAGGGCGATAAATCGCGGGTCGTGGCTGCTATTGGTGTGGAAATTGGTCAGCTCGGCTGCCAGCTTGGCGGCTATTTGATCGATCTCACTGTGGTCGCTGTTTTTGGCTAGGGCGTAACCGCGAAACTTTCGACGACCAAAAATCCAATATAGAGGAACAAACACCCAAGGTAAGCCCAGTAAGACAATAGCCCACGCTACGGCGCCCTGGGCAGTTCGGGATTTAAGAATGGCCTCAAGGGCAGAGAGTACACCTAGAACCATGAATGTGGCGGCAAAAAGTGCAGCAATGCTGGTGCTATTACCGCTTAGCCAGTGCCAAAACGTTGCGAGAGTGTCAGCGGGCATCACGTTGTTCTTATCTCCTTTTTTGTCGCCTTAGTATCGCTGGATTTAGCCTAGTGAGTGTAGTTGTTTCTGTAGACGACGGGCTCGGCTTGTATCGATAGACCCACTGAACGCGTAAAAGTGCGCTAATTTGGTTTGTGCCTGCGTCGTCTCGATAGACGATGCAGGGCGCAGCAGAAGGAATGCTAAAGTAGGCGCTTGACAGTAATATCGGCGAATATAGCGCCGATCGGCAATGATGGAGCGGCAATGACAAAGGTCTTTAAACACCCAAAAGATTTACATGCCTGGGTAGGTCAGGAATTAGCCTGCAGCGACTGGCTGGAAATCGATCAGGCGCGCATTAATTTGTTTGCCGACGCAACCGGTGATCATCAATGGATACATGTGGATCCGATAAAAGCAAAAGACGGTCCTTTTGGTAAATGTATTGCTCATGGTTACTTAACGCTGTCATTAGTGAATTTATTCCTCCCCCAAATTATCGATGTGCAAGGTATTTCGATGGGGGTGAACGTGGGGTGTGAGCGTATTCGCTTTCCGGCGCCTGTGCCCGTGGGTTCTAAGTTACGGGGGCGCGGCGAGTTGGTGTCGGTAGAAGAGGTCAAAGGTGGTGTGCAGTCTGTGGTGCGGGTTACGGTTGAAATTGAGGGCAATGACCGGCCCGCCTGTGTGGTCGATACCATAAGTCGCTATTTCCCCGCCTGAAGTTGGCGAACATCTGCGGCGCAGGTGGCGGAGCAGTGATCTTTTATGTCAGTGCTTGGTGATGTCTGGGGTTAATGTGTTTTGGGCTGGCTGGCCGTAAAGTAAGGCAATTAAACGCGATTGCTGGAGCGAGCCATGAATACCCTACCTTATGCCTTAATCGACTGTGACAACCACTATTACGAGCCAGATGATTGCTTTAGTCGCTTTATAGAGGCGCGCTTTCGCGAGTCGACGGTGTGGGTAGATCGCCGTCGTGAAGACGGCTTCGGCACAATGATGTTGGGTGCCGAGCGCTTGAATTTCTTTAGCGTCGGGGTGGGCGACTTTGTTGGCCCGCCGGGGGCGATGAAGGCCTTTTTTAAAGGCGACGTTGATACCGGTGGCGCCGTAAATGCCAATGCGATACGAGCGATCGACTGCCCTGAATTTATTGATAAGACGGCGCGCTTGGCGCGAATGGACGAGCAAGGTGTCGAGGCCTGTGTGATGATACCGACCCTTGGTACTGGGGTTGAGTATCAGCTGCGCAAGCCTGAACACCGCGCGGTGGCGTACCCAAGTATCCGCGCGTTTAACCGTTGGGTTGCAGCTGACTGGGGCTGGGGTGGCGACGGTCGGGTATTTGCCACCGCAATGATAAGCTTGATTGACTTGGATCTCGCACTAGTAGAGCTTGAGCGTGTAATTCAAGAGGGCTGCCGCCTGGTTCACCTCAATACCGGTCCCATTGATGGGCGCTCGCCGGCGGATCCTTATTTTGACCCTTTTTGGGCGCGAGTGCAGGAGGCGGGGGTGGTGATGGCCTACCATATTGGCAGTGGGCCGTTTACTGAAATGTACGCGGCGCCCTGGGGCGAGCCGGCGAACCCGCCATCTCACCGCTTCAGCGCCTTTAATACCTATGTGGGCATGGGGGAGCGCACCGTGGTCGATCAAATCGCGGCGACGATATTTCAAAACTTATTTGGCCGCTTTCCCAAACTGCAGTTCCTCATCGTGGAGTTTGGCGCTGCTTGGTTGCCGCACTTGCTGAAAACCCTCGATAAAATCTACCGCTTGGGCGACCACAAAACCCGCTTTGCCTTTGGTAAACCGGACTTGCCGAGTGCGGTATTTAAACGTCATTTCAAAATTGTGCCCTTCCATGAAGATGACTTTTCGCGAATTGCGCAGGCGGCAGGTATTGAGGCGATTGTGAATGGTTCCGACTATCCGCACCCAGAGGGTTTGCAGTGGCCTGTTGAGATGGTGGATGAAATGAAGGATTTTAATGATGGGCAAATTAGACAGGTAATGCGCGGTAATGCCGCGGCGTTATTGGGGTTGCAGGACTAAGCCTTGGGCTAAGATTATTTGGTTATGAAACCAATTTCGAATAACCTTGTTTAGTCTAGGGTTTTTGGCCCTGTTTGGCGGTTTATGTGTTATAACTACCTCAATTAGCGGTTGTGTTGCTATTCGGTAAAATACTTATCGAAAAGTTTTCGCGGTGAATGCGGAGGTAGTCAATGGATTTGACTCATGGCAGTGTGCTTTTGGGTGACCGCGAGTTATTGGCGGACGTACCCATGTATATAAACGCTGGCGGCAATTTTGTGCGCTGGGGTGGCTGTCTACACCTGAATAAACAAATTAGCGAACTGCTTAATGGTAGTGATTACAGTATTCGTCTGCGCGATGGCCGACTCGGCGATATCCGTATTCGCAAAGTCGTGAATACCAATGGCGCACTTCACGTTGAGATTCTATTTGAAGGCGTGGGCGAGCTTGCGCAAAAAACACCAGATTGGCAGCAGAGCGGCTAGTGTTTGGCTACTCTATTACCGCCGCTCGCTATTTATGACCCTTTTATCTCCCCTTCACCACATCTGGCCTGTGTTTTTTCATTTGGGTTTAGTGCCTTTTCGCCGGTAAAATCAGTTGATGTAAAGGCTCGCGCTAAGCGCTTAATTAGGCGATAGTGCGCGTCATTGGGGCGAATAGGGGTGGTTTTGCATCGTGTACCAAGGTGAACGCTTTAATAGTTTTACACATTTAGCGGGGGTGATTGCCGCGCTGATTGGCAGCCTGCTGCTATTATGGCCTGCGGTTGTGTCCGGTGACGGATGGGCGATGCTGGCTTATGCCATTTACGGTGTTTCTTTGCTCGCACTGTACGGCTTTTCTACTTTGTATCACAGTTGCCGTGGCCCGCGAAAAGCCTTGTTCCGTCAGCTCGACCATTTGGCCATATACTTATTAATTGCTGGCACCTATACGCCATTTTTACTGGTCAGTTTGCGCGAGAGTGCAGGGTGGTGGATGTTTGGCGTGATTTGGTCGCTGGCGGCCCTCGGCATGCTGCTAGAGTGCGTACCTAAAGCGAGCCGACGGTTTTGGTCAATTGCGGTATACCTGCTAATGGGGTGGCTGGCCTTGTTTTTGATGAAACCCCTTGGCGCGGTGCTCGCGCCCGCCGGATTTAATTTATTGCTTGCCGGAGGGCTCGCTTACACCGGCGGTATTGTGTTCTATGTTTTAGATAAAAAAATCGCCCATTTTCATGGTGTTTGGCATCTTTTTGTCTTAGCAGGCAGTGTATTGCATTTTTGTAGTATTTATTATTATGTTGCCTAGGTATGCTGTTTGTTGGGAGTTAACTGTTGCGATTTAAGGTCTTAGCGCTATTCGGTTTTATAAATTTATTCTTCATCGTGGTCGCGCTGATCTCACCAATTAGTCTCGCTGGGCATGACTACGCTTGGCCCCAGGCGGCGGTATTAATCCTAATCCAGGGTCTTGTCGCCCTAGCGATGCTGTATGTGGCCAGACAAAAATTTGCGGGTGCCGACATTGCCGATAAAGCCTATCCTGCGGTGGTCGTAGCCTATGTGCTTTGGTTGTGTATGGTGTGGCGCTGGTTGGGGCAATAGGTGCGTCGCAGTGTATTCGTTTGAAGTGAGTATTTTGAATGTTGTTGTATGAAGTAAGCCCAAGATTTTGTGAAACCGATGCTATGGGGCACATTAATAATACCGTGTTGCCGATGTGGTTTGAGTCTGCGCGCAGCGGGATTTTTCAGATTTTTAACCCGGGCTTAGATCTCGCCAAATGGAATTTAATTCTACGTAAAATCGATGTCGATTTTTTAGCGCAGACCTATTATGAATACCCCGCTCAGGTTCGAACACGCATTGGTCATATTGGCCAGTCTTCGTTTGTGGTTGAGCACGAGTTATGGCAGCGTGACCAAAAGACGGCCACAGGCTCGGCAGTGATGATATTTTTTGATTATAATACCCAGCAGAAATTAGAAATTCCGGCTGATATACGCGCTGAATTACAAAAACTGAGCTAATATTTGCGTTTTAGAGTGGTGGGTTACGCCGCTTAATGCCAAAAAAGGCCAAAGGTTTCGCGGTAATTGTCGCCTCATGCCGGTATAATGCCGCCTCAACGCCATTGGCTGCGTTCGGCCGAATGGGGTCAAATGTTGCGGCGACTCTTGATTCCTACGGTAGCGATTATGCCCTCAGATACACCCGCGGCAGCGGATACAATTACTTTTGATGATTTAGGCCTTGCGCCCCTTATTTTGGCTGCAGTAAAGGCAGTTGGTTACGAAATTCCCTCGCCAATTCAGGCGGCGACTATCCCCCTTATTCTTGCCGGCAGAGATGTTGTCGGTCAGGCGCAAACTGGCACGGGTAAAACCGCCGCATTTGCCCTGCCTTTGCTGTCGCGTCTCGATGTGAACAGCCGTCGTACCCAAGCGCTAATTTTGGCGCCAACCCGTGAGCTAGCCATTCAGGTGGCAGAAGCACTGCAAAGTTACGCTTCACATTTACCCGGCTTCAATGTACTGCCTATCTACGGCGGTCAGGATTACCGTGGCCAGCTGGCGGCGCTAAAACGCGGCGTACAAGTGGTTGTTGGCACCCCGGGTCGGGTAATGGACCATATGCGTCGCGGCACCTTGAAATTGGATGATTTGACTCATCTGGTTCTCGACGAAGCTGACGAAATGTTACGCATGGGCTTTATCGACGATGTTGAATGGGTTATGTCGCAAATGCCGGCTAAGCGCCAAATCGCTTTGTTTTCGGCAACTATGCCGTCAGCGATTCGCCGTATTGCAACAACGTATTTGACTAATCCTGAGCAGGTCACTATTCAGACTAAAACCTCGACGGCGATTACTATTCGCCAGCGCTATTGGATGGCGCGGGGCCTGAATAAACTGGATGCATTGACCCGTATTCTGGAAGCCGAGCCTTTTGATGGCATGATTATCTTCGTGCGGACTAAGCTAGTTACCACTGAGCTGGCTGAAAAGCTGCAGGCTCGTGGCTACGCCGCGGCTGCCTTGAACGGCGATATTGCTCAGGCCCAGCGTGAGCGCACGGTAGAGCAGCTTAAAAATGGCCGCTTGGATATTGTTATTGCGACTGATGTGGCGGCTCGTGGCCTTGACGTTGAGCGTATTAGCCACGTTATTAACTACGATATTCCCCATGACACTGAAGCCTATGTACACCGTATTGGTCGTACAGGGCGCGCTGGTCGTAGCGGTGATGCAATCTTGTTTGTGGCACCACGCGAAAAGCGTATGTTGCAAGCCATTGAGCGCGCCACCCGCCAGTCTATTGAAGAAATGGGCTTGCCCAGTGCTGAGAATATCAATGCCCTGCGTGTTGATCGCTTTATGCAGAAGATCACCGATACCCTGGCCGGTACCGATTTGAGCTTTTTCCGCAAAATGTTGCAGGAATACGTCGCTAAACACGATGTGTCTGAAATTGACGTTGCCGCTGCGCTCGCTAGCCAGTTGCAAGGTGATAAACCTTTGCTGGTAAAAGACGCGCCAAAGATGATGACCGAGCGTCCGCAAAGTCGCGATAAGCCGGGTGGCATCTCTCGCGGGCCAGATACTGGCATGCAGCGTTACCGCATAGAAGTTGGTCGTCAGCACGGTGTGAGCGCCGGTAATATTGTTGGTGCCATCGCTAACGAAGCCAATATCGACAGTGCGAATATCGGCCGTATCTCGATTTACCCTGAGTTCACTACGGTAGATCTTCCGAAAGAAATGCCCGATGACGTGGTTCAGTGTTTACGTACTACCCGGGTTGCTGGTCAACCGCTGAATATCTCGGTACATGAAGGCGGTGATATGCCTATTGATGACCGTGAGCGCCCGCGCAAGCCGCGTGGTAAGCCCAGCGGTGACAAGGCAGGACGCAAGCCGGTCAAAGCCAAGCCAAGAGCTTCAAATGCGTCGGCAAAGCCAGCAAGTGCAAAGCCAGCGTCAGCTAAGCCAACGCTGACCGGCACCAGAGAAAAGCGCGGCAAGGTTTAAGCTTTACGCGTAATACCTTAGACTCTTTGGCTACTCTAACCTAGGGCCCAGCCAGAGAGTTTAAGCGTGATTCTTCAGGTTTTTTTAAACTTCCTTTATCTCGGTTGTATCAGCTTTGGTGGCCCTGCGGCACACATTGGCTATTTTCGACGCGTGTTTGTTGAGCAAAAAGCCTGGCTAAGTGAACAGGATTTTGCCGCCCATCTCGCTTTGTGTCAGTTTCTTCCCGGTCCAGCTTCCAGCCAGCTCGGTTTTGCTATTGGCTGTCAGCGCGGTGGTATTCCTGCGGGTGTTGCCGCGTTTCTCGGATTTACGCTACCTTCTTTTCTGTTGATGTTCGGTCTTGCGGTATTGCAGCGTGATCTCAGTTCGGACAGTTGGGCGCATGGCCTTGTCAGCGGTTTAAAGCTGCTGGCCGTGGTGGTCGTGGCTGATGCTATTTGGAGTATGGTCAAACAATTTTGTCGGCAGCCAACCACCATCATTATGACACTTGTTAGCGCTTGCGTTTTATTGTTGGCAATGACGCCCCTGCGTCAGTTTGCCTTATTGCTCGGTGCTGCCTTGTGGATGGTGTGGCGGGCAAAGCCGAGGGCAGGCGCGGCAGTGGCGGCGATCGAGTTAAAGCAAGCTGCGCTCGCCTGCGTGCTCAGTTTTGTGGGGTTGCTCCTGTTAAGTTTGTTGTTTTCTCATACTCTATTTGGCATTTTTTATCAGGCGGGCAGCTTTGTGTTTGGTGGTGGGCACGTGGTTCTGCCGCTCCTAGAGTCTTATATTGGCGATGAGTTGAGTAAAGATCGCTTTTTACTAGGCTATGCGGCGGCGCAAGCAGTGCCGGGGCCAATGTTTTCTTTCGCGAGCTACCTTGGTGCCGCTTTGCGGCCGGAGATGGCCTTGGGCGGTGCGCTTTTGGCGACGGTGGCGGTGTTCTTGCCTGGCTTTTTGTTAGCCGCTGGGCTTGGTGGTGTGTGGCAGCAATTGGCTCAGCGGGGTCGTGTCGTTGCGGCAATTGCGGGAGTGAATGCGGTAGCGGTGGGCATGTTAGTTGCTGCGTGGGTGAACCCGGTATTGAGTAATGCGCCAAAAGACCTGCCTTCGCTATTTCTGGCGCTGGCCGGTTTGCTTGTTTTGCGCAGTCGCAAGCTGCCGATTATTTGGCTTATCGCGATATTTTCAATGTATGGCGCGATACGCTTTGTGGACTATTTCCCCTCCGGATTATTGGCCGCATAAAAAGTAGGCATAAAAAAAGGAGGGCCAAAGCCCTCCTTGTCAGTCTTAAACCATAAAGCGTCAGCGTTTAGACGTGAACCCCTTTCAATACCGCTGCTAATGCCATTTGCTCAGTCGACACTTCGGGTGCGCTCGCATCGCCGTCACCCTTGGCCGCAGATGAGTCTGGGAAGGTGCGGAATACCGTGTTCATGGTGATTTCTACCGCTTTCGGCATGATGGCATTGAGCACTTGTGCGGTGATTCCGAGGCCGGTTGCGATACGCTTTGGACGACGAATAATGGCGTCGCAAATCATGTCAGCGGCTTCTTCTGGCGATAAAGTGGGCACCGAGTTGTAGATTGAGGTTGGCCCAATCATTGGCGTTCTTACCAGCGGCATATTAATGGTCGTGAAGGCGATATTGCGGTCCGAGAACTCGGCTGCAGCACTGCGCGAGAAGGCGTCCAGAGCCGACTTCGAGGCGGCATATGCCGAGAAACGCGGCGAAGTGCCGACAATGACGGCAATCGACGAAATATTGATCACGTGGCCGGCTCTGCGTTCCAACATTGACGGTGCTAGCCCCATAATAAGACGAATAGCGCCAAAGTAATTGAGCTGCATAGTGCGCTCAAAATCGTGGAAGCGGTCAAAGGTCAGTTCTAGTGAGCGGCGAATTGAGCGGCCGGCGTTGTTCACCAGTACATCGACTTGGCCGTGATTTTCGATCAGGGTAGCCACGAGCTTGTCACAAGAGCTTAAATCCGATACGTCACAGCTATAAGCAAAGCTAGTGCCGCCTTTTTCGGAAATCTCTTTTTGGGTTTCATCCAGCTTTTCTACCGAACGGGCTACCAGTATGACCTTGGCGCCAGCTGCCGCTAATTTCAGCGATGCCGCCTTGCCAATACCGGAAGACGCACCGGTAATAACAATGACCTTATCCTTGACGTTGCCGCGTAGCGAGCGGTCCTTAAATAAACTCGGGTCGAGGTTGCGCTCCCAGTAGTCCCAAATTTTGGCAGCGTAGTCCTCTAGCGCTGGCGGCGCAATGCCGCTGCCCTTGAGTGCTTTCATGGTGTCGCGGGTGTCAAAGCGGGTGGGCATATTCATGAAACTGACGGCATCGGGGGGGATGCCATAATCAGCCAATACGGCACTAATAATGCGGCGCACCGGCGGTAGGCCTTTTATTAAGTTCAATATTGAGGGCGGGATAAACGCAAACATCCGCATATCGATGCGCATGGCAAAGCGGGGCGCATGGGCAGCCTTGGAGAAAATGTTAAGTACTTCGCCAACTTGCTGAGTCTCGGTATTCACTAAGTGGAAGCAACGTCCATCCAATCCAGCTTTATGCGACAAAAAGTCCATAGCATCGGCGACATAATCCACCGGCACAATGTTCATTTGCCCGCCTTCGATGCCGATCAGCGGCATCCACTGGGGGAGACGGTTTCGCAGCCGTTGTAATAGTTTAAAGAAGTAGTAAGGACCGTCGATTTTATCAATTTCACCGGTTTTTGAATCGCCGACGACCATTGCCGGACGATAGATGCGGTAGGGGATTTTACATTCGTTGCGCACCAGGCCCTCAGAAACGTGCTTGGTACGGAAGTAGGCGTGGTCCAAGCCTCTGGCTTCTTCGAACATGTCTTCGCGGAACACACCGCGATACATACCCGCTGCGGCGATAGAGCTGGCAAGGTTGAAACACTTGGCGTCCATTGTTTCCGCAGCCGCAATGGCGTTCTTCGTGCCTTCTATATTGGCAATTTCTTGGCTTGCGGCGTCGGCTTTGAGGTCGTAAATAGCGGCAAGGTGATAAAACTGCTTAACCGAGCCCTTAAGGCTTGCCATGTCTTTGGCGCTAATGCCGAGCTTGGCTTTGGATAAATCTCCGTAAACAGCAACCAATCGGTCGCTACTCAGTCCGGTTTTTTGCAGCAGATCTTTGTATTTTTGCTTGGAGCTTCGGCGCACTAAAATGTAGATAGTACCTTTGCGCTTGGCGAGGCGTTCAATAAGAAAGCGACCAATAAAGCCGGTTCCGCCGGTAACAAAATAACTCATAGGTGAATCTCCAGGTCTTTTGAAATCGATACTGCAATAAAGCTATTATTTTTAATCGGCCTTGCCCCTGCTGGGCGATACAGCCTCTTCCAAGTCGTCAAATGCATCGTGAATGTAATCACTGAGAATATCAAGGTTTGGCATTGCTTGGCTGGCAACTAGACCAAATTGCAAGCGGCCATCATAACTATATAGCGTAATATTTAAGTGGTTGCTGGGTGTTAGGGCGCTAAGAGGGTACATTTCTTCGAGTTTGGCGCCTTTTAGGTATAAGGGCTTTGGTGGCCCGGGCACGTTAGACACTAAGGTGTTGCCAAGTGGCGGCAGCACGTCGCCTAATTTAAGTGCTTCGCCCACCAGCGAAAGCCCGCCTAATAAAACGGTATAGGCCATCACCGAGGCCGGTGGCACGCCGTCAATTTGGTAGCGGACATTGCGAAGGGTAAAACCGATCTCCCGCAAACGCTCGTAGGGGTCAGTCGTTTTACTCGCCAGTTCAACCAAGACTATGCCAATTTTATTGCCAAGGCTGTCATCGCCACTCCTGCGTAAATTGACGGGCATCTGAATGGTGATGGGCTCGTCGATGTCAGCGTCGCAATCTTGTAAATAGCGATGCAGTGCGCCATCGATACAGGTTAGCGCAATATGATTCAAGGTCGACCGAGTTTGCTTGCGCAGCTTGGTAACCCGAGTCATGTTGACTGCCGCAGTGGCAATTTGGCGGCCAGCGCTTACTTGGCCGGTAAGCGGGGTGTGGGGGTTCGCTTTATAGGGAACAGCAACCGCGTTTTTGGTGAGGTTTAGGGTTTCTAGAGCCAGCTGGGCGCTGAGCTTAGAGAGGCCGGCGATGGCTTTGATATAGTCCCCCGAGCGGCCACCGAGCTGGCTTAAGACCTTCATGATTGAGATGCTGTCGGCGGTATGCTGCAGGCGTTTTTGGGGTAAAACGGACCAGATCGGCGTAACTGACTTGGTGCGTGCCGATTTGCTTAGGCTATTGACCAGCCATGATGACATGGTAACGCCGTCAGCGTAGGCGTGGTGGAGTTTGGTGTAAATCGCAAAGCGTTGGTCATCGATGCCTTGAAATACATGCATTTCCCACATTGGACGGCTTTTATCCAGGCGAATACTGTGCAGCTCGCTCACCTCGGCATACAGGCTGTCGCGGAAATCGTTGCCACTAAGTGTGTGGAAAAAAACGTGGTTTTCAATATTGAATTGATTATCGACTTGCCACTGCGGCGCACTGAAACGGCTAAATTTTATGATCTGGTTAAAGGGGGCGCGAATTTCGTTAATGTTACCTGCGTACTCGGCAACGACTTGCTCAACGTAATTGGCGGCGGCCTTGGCTGGTTTGCGAAACATTAATAAACCGCCCACGTGCTTGGGGCTTGCGTCGGTTTCGGTTAGGAAAAAAGCCAGATCCATCACTGAAAGTTTTGCCATACGGTATTCACACCCTGTGTTTACAAAAATTATATAGTTATATGCTTTAAATTATAGCCTTAACGTATTGCGTTACTTGCTATTTAATTTGAATACGCTACTAGTCTATGTCCTAATGTTTTTCTTAGCTATTGCCGCTTTTTCGTGGGCAAAATATTTTAGGTCAATTCGCGGCGGACATGATTTTCTAAAGCTAACCCACAATAAGCCCATTTAACAGTGTGGGTGAGGTGTTTGGGTGAATAGTGGGGATAATAAGAAATGATAAAGGCCCTGCTAGGCCAAATTAAGCGCTGGTATGCTATTCCGTATTTATTTATGTGCATAGTAGTAACCGTGCAAAGTGCATCGTATCACCTCAGTGCTAATGCCTTTAGCTGGTCTTGGTTGGGGGTGAGTGTCGCCATCGCGCCCTTGGTGCTGTTCATGGCAATCGTGTACTTTCTGCCTTGGTCGGGTATTTCCAACTATATTGCAGTCCCTATCTTAGCGGCTTTGCTTGGGGCGTTTTTAGCGATTATTGAAATGCGCTTTTTGCCGACCTTTTATACATTGTTTTTCGGCCTTGGCGGGGTGTTAATCTATATCTTTTGGTACTCAGACCTAGACCGACGAGATAACCCTGTGCTCAAAATTGGCGCAAAGCTGCCTGATTTTACGGTTCAATCCATCGCGGGTGAGGAACGTCATTCTTCGGCCTTTCTCGGGCGTAAGACGCTCTACATCTTTTATCGCGGCAATTGGTGTCCCGTTTGCCACGCGCAAATCCAGGCTCTGGCCGAGGAATATCAAGAGATTGAGCGCCGTGGGGTCGCTGTGGTTTTAATTAGCCCGCAATCACCGGAAAAAAGCGCTGAACTGGCTCTGCGTTTAAACCTGACAATGCAGGTTTACGTTGATAAAGAGAATCGCGCCGCTAAACGTTTGGGCATTGTTCACCAATATGGCGTGCCGCTGGGGGTATGGGGTTACGGGGGTGACACGGTGTTGCCGACGACTTTGATTGTTGATGAAAATGGCAGCATTGTATACGCCGATTTAACCGACAACTTTAGGGTTAGACCAAGAGTAAAAACATTGATAAGCGCCCTCGACGGCGTGCGGTAATCCGATATGAGTTCAGAAATAAGTGCGGCAGCAACCGCGGTAATTGTGCGCGACGGTGAGGCCGGTATTGAAACCTTATTGCTGCGTCGCCACAGTCAATTGAAAGTTAGCGGGGGGCACTGGGTGTTTCCCGGTGGCCGAATAGATCCCGAAGACTACCAGGAGAATAGCGACGATGAGCAGGCCGCTCGTGTTGCGGCGCTTCGCGAAACACAAGAAGAATCGGGTTTGGTGCTCAATCCAGACTCCCTCGTATTGTTGTCTCACTGGACTACCCCGCCAACCATGGGGCGACGATTTGCGACGTGGTTTTATCTTGCAGTGGTGAATCACGATTTACCCGAGGTGCTTGTTGATGGCGAGGAAATGGACGCTTATTGCTGGGCAAGTCCGAGCGAATTTTTAGCGCAGCATCGGCGCGGTGAGCTCGCCTTATTGCCACCGACGGTGGTGACCCTCGACGAATTGCATCGCTGTGCTAACACAGCTGAGGCACAGCGGTTTTATGGCCAGCGGCCAGTGCCCTTTATTGCCCCGCGCATGTCTACGCACAACGACGCTATATGTATGCTTTACGGGGGAGATGCTGGCTACGACGCGATTGACCCTACTGCGCAGGGTGCTAAAAACCGCTGTTACTTAGAATCTGGGGTTTGGCGTTACGACTTTTGTGAGGCCTAACGCTGGGCGAGTACTAGATCTGAGTCGAGAGGGAGTGTGGCATCAAAGCGTCGCCATTTTTTGATTACTTTATTGGCATATTTTAATGTGCCTACCGAACCGTTGTAGCGGGCGAGAGCACGACTAACATTGCCATCCTCGCGATCCAGATAGCGCTTGAAAATTTTACAGCCATAGCGAATATTGGTTTCAGTCTGATATAGATTGTCACTTGAATGACCCAGTACATCTCGCCAGAACGGCATTACCTGCATTAAACCTCGGGCGCCAACTCTCGATGTGGCGCGGCTATTGAAACTGCTCTCAGTCTCAATGATCGCGAGTACCAGTCCCGGAGGCAGCTGATTGCCTAGGGCGTGTTTGTGCGCAAGTGCCAATATGCGAAGGCGCTGTGCGGGATCACGCACATAGCGTCGAGTCATTTTAGACATCTCGGCAATCCACATATGGCCATCATTGTGATCGTTGAACGACGGTGTTCTTATCACGGCCTCGTAGGCGAGGCTGGCTTCAATGGGGCCGCGCAGTGAATAGCTGCTTTCGGCAAAGGATTGATGAAAAACACATAAACTACAAAGTAATACAGCGATTTTGGTGGTGAGGCGAACAGGCATAAAAATCCTAGGCTAGGAACATCCTGTTCGCATTTATATTATTTAGCATTGGGCGGGTGGTGGCCCATGTGCGCGCTTGCTACGCCAGCAAGGGCTTCAAGTCATTGAATTAAATTAGGTTTATGCTTCAGCTTAACGCATTTTAGGATAAATGAGAACTAGTGACCCGCATTAGGCACGCTGCCAAAATTAACCGCGAGGGATTTTTTGGTCTCAGGTGTTTAATCAATACGGCCGTAGCAATCTACTATTTCTTTGTTGGAGTATCTTTTATGAATACAAAATTAATCTTGTGTGCCGCATTACTGGGCGTCTCTAGCGCGGCTGTTCAGGCTGGTGACGGTCCAGGTCGTCATCACAACCCGGATCTGAATCGCGACGGTGCTGTTACTACAGCTGAGATGTTGGAGCATCGCCAGGGCATGTTTAAAAAAATGGACTTAAATGGTGATGGTTTTGTGACCGAGGCCGAAGCGGCGGAGATGCGAGCGCAGATGGCGGCGAAGCGACAAAAAATGCACGAGGAAAAGGCCAAGGCGCGTTTTACCAAGGCCGATAGCAATGGCGACGGTATGATCTCTGCCGACGAGTTTTCTCGCGAGGCAGGGCAAAAAATTGAGTTGCTGGATGCCGACGGTGATGGTGAGGTCAGTCGCCGTGAAATGCGGTCGGCTATGCGCGAAAAGCGGGGGAATTAAGTTGCTCAATCATTGCGCTGTCACAGATTCTCTCTGAATGCTGATCGACGACAGTGAGTTAATGCGCCGGCTTGCCGGTGGCGATCAGCAAGCATTTGCTAGCTTGCTTAGTCGACACAGCAAACTGGTGCTTAATGTTTTGTATCGGATTGTACTGTCTCGTGACGACGCCGAAGATCTCTGCCAAGAGGTCTTTGAACGGTTGTGGCGGCAAGCCCCCCAGTGGCGTGACGAAGCTAAATTAACAACGTGGCTGTATCGCGTGGCAAATAATTTGGCGATTAATTTTCGGCAGCGGGTACAACAGCGCTATGTGCTTAATGAAGATTTACTCATGGCAGAATGTGATGCCGCGAGCGCAGATGCTGATGCCGAAGTCAGTATGCCCTCGCTGGGGATGGGCGATGACGCATTAATGCGCGCCTTAGCTAGCCTGCCCGCCAACTACAGGGCGGTACTGGCGTTTCGGTTTTATCGCGATTTGGCGGTAAAAGACATCGCTGAAATTATGGGGATATCCGCCAAGGCCGTCGAGTCGCAGTTAGGACGGGCTAAAGCTCAGTTAAAGCAAAATTTGGGAGGTGGCGAGTGAATATAATGCAAAAATTCTTGGCCAACACGCTGCGAAATTTTGGCAGTAACCGCGATACATGGCCTCGCTGGCGACAAGTTATGTTCGGTATATGCACCGCGCTTAACGATGCTTGCCGGCAAGATTGGCAGGCCGCGCAGCGCAAAGTGAATGCTGCAGACACCCTACTGGCCCAGACTTATGTTGATGGCATAGCGGAGCTGGCGGTCAGCAGTGCAATGGCGCGACGCCTGCACACAATTACTGCGCAGCCCCAGTGCCGCGCTGGATTAGCATCTGAGCCGGGTGTAATTAAGGCGAAGATGCCTTTCTGGCAAATCAGTTTTGCCTCCGCGATGGCATCTGCCGTATTAGGGGTAGCACTGGGCGCGGGTGGTTACGTGCCTGAGTTAAGCGACACCGATGTCGCCTACCTGGAGACCTCAATGACATACGAAGTGAGTGATTGGCTTGCGGGAGATACCCAATGACCTCTAAGCGAGGAATTTTACTTACCTTGTTAGCATCACTGATTGTGAACGGTGCGCTGATTGGCTTGTTTGTCGGCCATCGCATGGCGGGGGAAGATCGCCGCGCCATGCACGGCATGACTCGGCAATTGCTGCGCGATGAACCCAGCCAATTTGCCGAGCCAATGCGTAATGCGATGGAGGCTCACCGCAGTGAAATGCGCAATGCGTTCCGGCAAATGCGCAGTGCGCGGCGGGATATGTTTAAAATATTAAAAATGCCGGAGGTAACTACCGACGAGTTAAATCAAGCGCTAGCGCAAATCCGCGAGGCGGAGATGAATTTGAAAAAAGTCAGTCATCAAGTGCTCGCAGAAGTCTTGCCGCAGATGCCCGTTGAGCAGCGCCTGCACTTTGCCAAGGCCGACATGATGCGGCGTCATGGCGGTGATGCCCATGGTGGTGAGCGCCCTAAAGCAGGAAGATTATAGTACTTACCAACTCTAGTTAGGCGGGTTTAAGTAAGCTTATAATAATGGGTGTTACTAATTTTGAGCATAAAAAAAGCCCCGCAGCTATTTCAGCTGCGGGGCTTTTTGGTTTGTGAGGCGACGGTGTTACGCACCAAACCAAGATTGGCCGCAAACCCGCACGGTATTACCACTAACGCCACGCGAGGCTGGATTGCCAAAGAAGGCGATGGTTTCAGCAACGTCGACCGGTAAGCCGCCTTGGGAAAGTGAGTTTAGGCGGCGGCCAAACATACGGGTAAACAGGGGGATAGCCGCGGTCATCGCGGTTTCGATAAAGCCCGGTGCCACAGCATTTACTGTAATGTTGCGCGCAGCGAGCTCGTCTGATTTGGCCATAAAATCAACATAGCCAATAACGCCGGCTTTAGACGCGGCGTAGTTGGTTTGGCCGCGCTGGCCACCAATGCCGTTCATTGATGACACGCCGATGATGCTGCCACCGTCGTTTAGCGCGCCACTGCTGAGCAGCTCATTGGTGATGCGCTGGGCGGCCGCTAGGTTAATGTCTAAGGTCATTTGCCAGAACTGTTCCGACATATTGGCAATAGTTTTGTCGCGGGTAACACCGGCATTGTGTACGACAATATCGGCACCGCCCGCTTTTATGAGGGCGGCAGCGATTTTTGCGGGCGCGTCACTGCTGGTAATGTCGGCAATCACAGGCAGACCATTGAGGCGGCTCATGACTTTCGCTAATTCGCTTTCCATCTGCACAACATCGACACCGACAACGGTGGCGCCGTCGCGAGCCAGAGTTTCGGCAATGGCTGCACCAATACCGCGTGATGCACCGGTAACCAAAGCGATTTTTCCGGCCAATGGCTTGTGCCAATCGGCGGTTTTATTGACTGCTGCGCTGCGGACTTTGATGACCTGACCGCTGATGTAGGCTGACTTGGGTGAGAGGACAAAACGCAGGCTGCTGTCGAGATTGGCTTCGGCGCCCTCAGCAACAGTAATTAACTGGGCGGTTGCACCTTTACTGCCCACTTCCTTGGCCAGGGAGCGACTCAGACCCTCTAGAGCGCGCTGGGCGGCAGCCGCTTCAGGCGTGGCGCAATTCATATGCGGGCGACCAAGAATAACAATGCGACCGCTGGGCCGCAATTTGCGGATATTGGCATTAAAGAAGCGATAGGCCTGGATAAGTTGGAGACCGTCGGTGAAGCCGCTGCCGTCAAAGACAAGTGCTTGGTAGCGTTCGGCGACGGTGGTTTCAACGGCCGCGCTGGCTTGGGCTGCGCACTCAGTCGTGAGGGCAAGGCTCGCGTCGCTGTCTTGCAGATTGCGCAGGGTGGCATCGACCAACTGAGCGTTGTTGCCCGCGCCAAAGAGTAGGGCGCCAGAGAAAAAGTTAGGTTGTTGCGCGTGGTAACGCAATAATTCGGTGGGCACGGTCACGCCGAGGGCGCCCATGATTTTTTTGCCGACACTGGAATTAATCAAGTTTTCGATTTTGTCGCTCATACCGTGTGCTCCGCAGCCCCTGAGGGCTATAGTCTGAATTCGGTTTACTTTGCCGAGGCTCAGGGCTATTTTGAAGTGATGTAAGCCCAGCCTGGCAAGCACGTTAATGCTGTGGCCGGCATTGTAACGGCTCATTAAGGTAACCGGATTGACAGCGGCGCGCTCAGTAGCCGTCGCTTCAGCCAATGCCGCGGGAATCTGGCTTGTTACACTGCGCGCACTTTAGGATATATCCAATATTGCTACATAAAACACTGAGGTCCAGATATGACACAGGCTATCAAGCGCGTTGCTATTATCGGCGGTAATCGAATTCCGTTTACTCGCTCCAATACCGCTTATTTCGGCGTTAGCAATCAGACAATGCTCACTGCGGCGATTGAAGGCTTGGTGCAGCGTTATAATTTGCAGGGCGAATGTTTGGGCGAAGTGGCCGCTGGCGCGGTAATGAAGCACAGCAGAGACTTTAATTTAACCCGTGAATCCGTACTGGGCACGTCACTACACGCCAATACCCCGTGCTTTGATATTCAGCAGGCCTGCGGTACTGGCTTGCAGGCCATTAATTTGGTCGCTAACAAAATCGCCCTTGGACAGATTGATGCAGGCATTGCCGGTGGTGTTGATACTACCTCTGACGCGCCTATTGGCGTCAGTGAGGGGTTGCGTAAAATTTTGCTACAAGTAAATAAGGCGCGCTCCTTTGGCGACCGTGTTAAGCCCTTTTTACAATTGCGCCCTAAAGATGTTGGGGTGTTGATTCCGGCTAATGCCGAGCCGCGCACGCGCTTGTCGATGGGTGGTCACACTGAGATCACCGCCAAAGCCTGGCAGATTCCTCGCGATCAGCAAGATGAATTGGCGGCTTTGAGCCATCAGAATTTAGCCGCAGCCTATGACCGTGGTTTCTTTAATGACTTGATTACACCCTTCAATGGTGTGAATAAAGACAATATTCTGCGTCCAGACACCACCGCAGAAAAACTCGCGGGCTTAAAACCGGCCTTTGATAAAGAGAGTGGCCAGGGCACGTTAACCGCGGGCAACTCGTCTACCTTAACCGATGGCGCGTCAGTGGTGTTGTTGGCTAGCGAAGAATGGGCGAAAGCACACAATTTACCAGTGCGCGCTTACTTGAGCTTTGTCGAGACCGCTGCAGTGGATTTCTTTGGCAAAGACGGCGCCAGTGAGAAAGAGGGTTTATTGTTAGCGCCTGCGTATGCGGTGCCGCGGATGTTGGCCAAAGCGGGTCTGAGCTTGCAGGATTTTGACTACTACGAAATTCATGAAGCCTTTGCTGCACAGGTGCTGGCTACCATGAAGGCCTGGGAAGACGAGTCTTTCTGTAAAGATAAGCTCGGGCTGGATCGCGCCTTGGGTAGTATCGACCGCAGCAAATTGAATGTGAATGGTAGTTCACTGGCGGCGGGTCATCCCTTTGCGGCAACCGGTGGTCGTATTGTTGCTACCTTAGCCAAAATGTTGGAAGAAAAGGGCAGCGGGCGTGGCTTGATTTCGATCTGCGCAGCTGGTGGTCAGGGTGTAACGGCGATCATAGAGCGTTAATTTTCGACTCCATCAACGTGTTTTTGCTAAAAGGCCCGCTAATGCATTAGCGGGCCTTTTTTATTTTCCGTAACTTGCACAATCACCTTGTTCATAGCCCATAACCTTGTCATCTGCGCAGGCACTGCAGGCATTGCCGTAAGTTTGGTGGCGCTGCGATGGGCAGGGCGTGGTAATACAGCGAATGCCCGTGTCGACGTGGCCGCATACAGGCAGGTATTCGCGGGTGCACATTTGCGGCCGAGGCGTTTCACAGCTCTTAAAACCCTCGACGACGGCCGCTTCAGGTTTGGCTTGGGAGCTAGTGCAGCCGCTGAGGACACCTATCGCTAAGATGAGTAAAAGGCTTAGTTTGGCGGCGCGTAAATATGACTGTGACGGCATTGCTTGACCTGTTGTTTTGTTCGGTTAAAAAGTGTCAGCTGCATCAAGGGAACCTTGCCCATCAAAAGCTATCATAGTAAGCAGCTATGGTATCTATGATAATTTAAAATTTTAGATATGCATATGCTTTTGCTAGTCTGACACCAAGACTTACAAATTAACAGGAGCACATATCATGAAAAATATTGATATTGGAATTAGCGAAGCGAATCGTGAAGAAATTGCCGGGAGCCTTAAAGCTTTATTGGCTGATTCCTACACCTTGTATCTGCAAACTCACAATTTTCATTGGAATGTGACGGGGCCGCGCTTCCGTGATCTCCACCTTATGTTTGAAGAACATTACACCGAATTGGCCGTCGCAGTGGATGATATTGCCGAACGTATTCGTACTTTAGATGTGGCAGCGCCGGGCACCTATAAGGAGTTTGCGCGTTTGAGCTCAATTGAAGAAGTTGATGGAGTGCCGTCGGCCGAGGACATGGTAGATACGCTTACCCGTGGCCATGAACAGGTGGTAAAGACCTGTAGAGCGGCGCTAAAAGTGGCTCAGCAGGGCGATGACGAGTCGACGGCCGCATTGGTATCTGATCGCATGCGTATACACGAGAAAACAGCGTGGATGCTGCGCGCCATTAATAAGTGATGTCAATGTTGCGCACGCTACACCGTTTGGCGTGCGCGCGGTCTAGTTCGATTTGGCCTAGCGCTGCTCTGCTAGGATGACTGTTAGCTTGAATAGGCCGGGCTACTATTATTACTGCGCTTTACGCTGTACATCTTGTAATCGGCAACCTTGAGTAAGTTCTCGTAATCTTTGCCATGTTTCGGGTAGATCGCGTAGCCAATGCTGGCCGATATTTGGTAATTTATGTTTTCCAAGGTGAGGGGTTTTGCCAAGGCTTCTGAGTAAGATGAAATTTTTGTTTTAATCACTTCGCTATCGCCGAGCCCTCGCAAAAGCATGCTGAACTCGTCACCACCGAGGCGAGCAACAATGTCGGTAGCTCTGCTCTGTGCGCGCAAACGTTTGGCAAACTCCATCAAAATGATGTCGCCGCAGTGATGGCCTAAAGTGTCATTAATATTTTTAAAGTCATTTAAATCAAAATACAAAACGCAGAATGACGTGTTGTTTATACTTGCGTCGAAAATAGCGCGTTCTATTTCGTTGATAAAATACCGCCGATTAGCCAGCCCGGTAAGGCTGTCGTGGTTTGCTAAGTGTATGAATTTACTATGTTCATTTTCAAAGAGCGCCCGTAATCTGCGAGTCGAAATGTCGTAGTACACGGTAATGAAAATGATAAATGCGGTAGCCGTAAAAATGCCGACAAATTCGGCCAAAATTGCAGTCTCTGGGGCGATTGCATTTGCAAAAACTATCCCAGCCTTGGCTGCAATGTAGAAAGCAGTGCTAAAAACCAAGATGATAACACTCCAGATTATACCTGCACGTGTGCTAATGCTGAGGGTGGCGAGCGCGGGCATAATGATGGCGCAGGGGACCATTGGTGAATAGATGCCGCCGGTATTTAGCACTATATGCAATAAGCCTAAGCTAAGGGTGGTAATAAAAAGGTTTAAGGCCAAAATTTGGCGGCCAGTAAAGCGAAGAGTGAGCAGGGCGACGACGATACCGAATATGGATGTTAGCGAAAAAACCGTGAGTAGCCGGCGGCTTTCTATTTCAATATCAAAGCCAAGCTGACTGATAAGAACAACGGCGGCAATGTATAGAAGTGTCCCCCATAGCACGCAAACGACAAAGCGGTTGCGGTGCCGTTGGTAATTACTTATATCAGGAGTCTGCGGTAGCCATGGTTCAATAAGGGAACCGCGAAAAAGGCCTAGGATTTTTTGCATCTCGAGTTTTCTCAAGGTAGATACGTATAGTGGACATTCCATTGATCACTACACCAAAAAATCTTAGTGTTACGTAGCGATCGGCCATCATAATCAAAAATTATCGTTGTCGCTACCTTGGACTTGTAGATGATTTTACTATGCGAATATTAGGCTTTACGGTGCAGTGTGCTTCTCATGTTGGTGTTTTGACCGCGCTTGACCTGATACATTTTTTGGTCAGCGACCTGAAGTAGCGTTTCATAGTCAGTGCCATGCTCGGGATAGGCCGCATAGCCAATACTTGCCGATATTTGATAGGGTGTGTTTTCTAAGAGCAAGGGCGCGTCGAGCACTTGCGAGTAGTTATGTATTTTTTGTTTAATTGCTTCCGCGTCAGTGAGGCCGGGTAGGATAATACAGAATTCATCTCCGCCGAGACGGGCAATTAGGTCACTGCTGCGATTGAGCTTGCTTAGTCGCAATGCAAATTCTAGCAATACTTGGTCGCCGCTGTGATGGCCGAGATTGTCGTTAATCTTTTTGAAATTGTTCAAATCAAAATACAAAATACAGAATCTGCTTTTATCAATTCGGGCCTTGGCGATTACCGCTTCTATTTCATTTATAAAATAACGGCGGTTGGCTAAACCAGTTAGGCTGTCGCGATGTGCTAGTTGAACAAATTGAAGGTGTTCGGCGTTAAATAACTCGTGTAGTTTCTTAGATGATATTTCAAAATAGATAATAATAAATAGCGTTAATGAAGCGGCGGTTAACAAACTCGAAAACTCGGCTACTGCCATATTTTGCGGCGAAATTATATTGGTGAAAACATAGCCGTAATTTGCAGCAATGAATAAAAGCGAGGCTGCAGCGACTACGATAAGGCTCCAAATAGCACCGGCTACGGCGCCAATACTAAGGGTTGCTAGGGCCGGTATGGCAATAACGCAGGGGTTGACTGGTGACTGAACACCGCCAGTTTGCACGCTAACTAAAGCTAATCCTGCGCTAAGGGTGGCAATGAATATATTGAGCGCGGCAATTCGTTGGCCGCTAAAGCGAATGGTGAATAGCGCGAGTAATATGCCGCTACCGAGAATGCTTGAAAAGCGGATGATCAGCGCCTTTCCTAGTGGATCGAGCGGCAAGAATAAGTGGCTGCTGACGATGAGTGCGCAGGTGTATGTAAAGGTACTGAGCAAGACGCTAATAACAAATCGGTTAGACGATTTTTGGTAATCAGACTGTTCAGGTGCATTTGGCAGCCACAATTGAATAATAGGTTTTGTTAGTCGCGCTAATACTTCCATGTATTACAATCCATTGTGATCGACGATGATGGTGTCGTCGCGCTGATATTATTATGTGTCTGCGGCGTACATTTGGGCTGCTAAGCATAATAGTATAGATTTGTGCCCGCAGATCATAGCCTAGGAGTTTAGTCCATTGGGGTGGCCGGTTTTGACGAAAGCCCGTGAATTCTTAGTTGCCCTATGTTGTCCCCTGCCCTACCTGGGCCGGGAGTGCACTGCGGCCTAGCTTGAGTTCTGCTTTGAATTTCAAGTTCGACGTCTTAGGTTTGTGGCTGATGTGATTAGCCTTAACTTACTACAACATGGAGCTGATCTAGCGGCTGGGGGCTGCGTATACAGATGATTTAGTCATTTGAGCGTAAGATGGCTGGGCAGAGGCATTGGCAAGGGCCTCGATAAGAAGAAACGGCTAGTATTAAAGATGATCTGCGTCATAGCCAACGGCTCAAACCGAAAAATTATGGGACAGCAATACAATGAAAACAAAATTACTATTACTTGTGGTCGTGGTAATTGCCATTGCCGGTTTTTTTATCGCCGATCTCGACCACTATTTCTCTTTGGCGGGCGCGCGTGCACTCCAGGGGGAGGTGCTGGTGTGGCGAACTGAGCAGCCATTGCTGTTGGCAGCGATAATGTTTGTTGTCTATGTCGCGATTGCCGCGCTGTCGCTACCCGGCGCAGCGGTGATGACGCTATTGGTGGGCGCCAGCTTTGGCTTGGGGTGGGGGCTGTTGATTGTGTCCTTCGCTTCGAGTCTTGGCGCAACACTGGCCTTTTTAATGACGCGCTATATTCTTCGCGATAGCGTGCAGGCGCGCTTTGGCGAGCGCTTACAGACTGTTAACGACGGCGTTGAGCGTGACGGTATGTTTTATCTGTTCAGCTTGCGGTTGGTGCCGGTTTTTCCATTCTTTTTGATCAATATGCTGATGGGGCTTACACCGATCAAAACCCGTCAATTTTATTGGGTGAGCCAGCTGGGGATGCTGCCGGGAACGGTGATTTTTGTAAACGCGGGTAGTCAGCTAAGTGAGTTAAACAGTCTGTCAGGAATATTGTCGCCGATGTTGCTGGCGTCATTCGCGCTATTAGGCGTGTTCCCTTTTATTGCCAAGTGGCTGTTGGCGGTGATTAAGGCGCGTAGGATATACGCCGCATGGCAGCGGCCCGCGAAATTTGACCGCAACTTGATTGTGATTGGCGCTGGTGCGGCAGGTTTGGTGAGCTCCTATATCGGCGCTGCCGTTAAAGCTAAGGTGACCTTGATTGAGTCACATAAAATGGGGGGTGACTGCCTGAATTATGGCTGCGTACCGAGCAAGGCACTAATAAAAACGGCCAAAGTGATTAATCAGCAGCGCCACGGTAAAGCCTATGGTTTACCGGGTGAAATCCCTAGTTTTGATTTCAGAGTGGTCATGGCGCGGATCAAGGCGGTTATTGCACATATTGAGCCTCATGACAGTATTGCGCGCTACACCGATTTAGGTGTCGAGGTTATTGAGGGCTATGCCAAACTGCTAGACCCGTGGACGGTAGAAATCACCTTGAACAATGGCGGCAGCCAGCGCCTCACCGCGCGTGCAATCATCATTGCCGCTGGTGCTCAGCCTGCCGTGCCGCCATTACCGGGTTTGGATGATGTTGATTATTTAACTAGCGATACCCTGTGGGATGCGTTGGCTGATCAGTCAGAACCACCAAAACGCCTTGTGGTGCTAGGCGGTGGGCCAATTGGCTGCGAATTGGCCCAGGCCTTCGCGCGGCTGGGTTCTGCGGTGACCCAAGTCGAGATGTTGCCTAGGGTGATGATGCGCGAGGATGAAGAGGTTGCGGCGGCAGTCACTGAGTCACTTACCGCCGATGGCGTCACAGTGCTGACGAATACAAAGGCGTTGCGCTGTGAACAAACCGGCGGGCTAAAGCAGCTGATTGTTCTCAACGCCCACGGTGAGGAAGAGGCAATCGTTTTTGATACCTTGATTTGCGCAGTTGGTCGCAGTGCGCGACTTACTGGCTATGGTCTCGAGACCCTCGGTATTGATACTGCGCGTACGGTTAAAACCAATGACTATTTAGAAACAATTTACCCCAATATTCTCGCTGCGGGAGATGTTGCCGGGCCGTACCAGTTTACCCATGTCGCCGCACATCAAGCGTGGTACGCAGCAGTGAATGGCTTATTTGGTGGCTTTAAAAAGTTTAAGGCAGATTACTCGGTGATCCCATGGGTGACTTATGTCGACCCGGAAGTCGCGCGCGTGGGTTTGAGTGAGGCCGAGGCGACCGAGCAGGGTATTGCTTATGAAGTGAGCCGCTATGGAATAGACGATTTAGACCGCGCAATTTGTGACAGTCACGCCGTGGGTTTCATCAAAGTGCTGACGGTGCCGGGCAAAGATACGATCTTGGGTGTATGTATTATGGGTGCCCAGGCCGGTGAATTACTTGCTGAGTATGTGTTGGCGATGAAGCACGGTTTAGGTCTGAAAAAAATCTTGGGCACGATTCACAGCTACCCAAGTATGGCCGAAGCCAATAAATACGTGGCGGGGGAGTGGCAAAAATCCCATGCGCCGGAATGGGCGTATAAATATTTAGTGGCGTTTCATCGTTGGCGCAGGGGTTAATTGGGGAGATTAATATGCATAGACTAACGCAGCTCGGCTTAATCTTATTGCTGTTGTGCTCGCCACTTTATGCCGCCGACGTTTCCCATGGTCAGTGGCATCAATTGCTTCAAGATCATGTGCAAATGGCACCAAATGGTCAGCATAGTCAGGTCGATTACGCGGCGATACAGCGCAATGAAGTGATATTAGATGGGTATTTGGCGCGGTTAGCCAAGGTGGAGAAAAGGGTGTTTGATAGTTGGTCTGATGACAGTCAGCTCGCATTTTTAATCAATGCCTACAATGCTTGGACGGTAAAGTTGATTTTGTCGCGCTACCCGAAACTCGATTCGATAAAAGATATTGGGTTTTTATGGTCTTCGCCGTGGCAAAAAAACTTTATTCCTTTGTTGGGTGAAACCCGCAGCCTCGACGACATAGAGCACAAATTAATTCGTGGGACAGGCCGTTACGGGGAACCCCGTATTCATTTTGCGGTGAATTGCGCCAGTATAGGTTGCCCGGCTTTATTAAATAGGGCGTATAAAGCCGAGACCTTGGACGCTCAGTTAGACGCAGTTACCCGCAATTTTTTGAGTGATAGGCAGCGCAATGGCGTGAGGAAAGGGGTGTTGCGCGTATCACCAATTTTTAAGTGGTATGTACAAGATTTCAGCAAAGGCTGGCAAGGTGCACATTCCCTGCGTGAATACCTCGCCATGTATGCCAAGGCGCTGGGCTTGAGCGACGCCGAAAAGGCGCAACTTATTTCCGGAAAGCTTGCCATAGATTACAGTGATTACAATTGGGCCCTGAATGACCTTGGTAATAAATAAGGTAAATAACCATGAGTTTGTGCGACTCGGATGCGGTGCTGTCGGTCATTATTCCAGTACTCAATGAGGCGGTGGGTTTGCCGACCTTATTGACCGAGTTGACCGAGCAATGTGGCCAATGTCCGGATGCAGTCGAGATCATTTTTGTTGATGGCGGGAGCAGCGATGCGTCGACAGCATTGATAGCGGCAAGTGGATTTCGACTAGTCGCGGGGCCGCGAGGACGCGCTCGGCAAATGAATGTCGGCGCGTCGCTGGCGTCGGGGAATTACCTTTTGTTTTTACATGCCGACACCCAGCTGCCAAAGCACGCTTTTGACCGTGTTATTTGCGTTCTGGAGTCTGGGCTGTGGGGGCGTTTTGATGTGCGTATTCGCGGTAAGGCGCAGATGTTTAAAGTGATTTCCTGGTTTATGAACTGGCGGTCTCGGCTCAGTGGTATCGCTACCGGTGATCAAGCCATTTTTGTAAGAGAAGCCGCATTCATTGAAGTGGGTGGTTTTCCTGATCAGCCGCTAATGGAAGATATTGCGCTGTCGAGCTTGCTGCGCGAGCGCGAGGCGCCGGTGTGTTTGCGCAACAAAGTAGAAACCTCGGGACGGCGCTGGCAGGAGCGCGGTGTGTGGCGCACTATTTTATTGATGTGGCGGCTGCGTTACCTCTATTGGCGGGGCGTACCTGCTGAGCAGTTGGCTAGTCGATATGAATAGTTTTTTGTCACTATGACCGCTACAAAACCTCGAATAATACTCCAATTATTTGCCAAGGCACCGCGGGCAGGATTTGCCAAAACCCGTTTGATCCCTGCTTTGGGTGCGGCGGGTGCAGCGGCACTCGCCAAGCGCATGCTGGAAAATACCTTGGCGGAATGTCAGCGAACATTGGTTCAGGTGAACGATGACTACCGGCTTGCCGTTGAATTGTGGGCGGCGCCAGACATCGCTGCGCCTGCGTGGGCAGCTATTCAACTGCCGAGCTCGATTCACCCGTTAAGTCAGCCTGTCGGCGACTTAGGCGCACGCATGGCCACTGCTGCTGAGCAAGGCTTACAACGCGCTGATGGCATTGTTTTACTTGGCAGTGATTGTCCTGCGATTACTGCAGTAAGTTTGCAATGGGCGGCCAAGGCCTTGCTTAGTCATGATAGCTGCATGATTCCGACCTTTGATGGTGGTTATGCTTTACTCGGCCTGCGCTGCTTTTCGCCGCACTTGTTTGCGGATATTGCGTGGAGTACTGATACGGTGGCAAGCGTGACTCGGCAGCGTATAGCAGAATGTGGCATGAGTTTAGCCGAGCAGGCAAAAGTCCATGATATTGATGAGGCCGCTGATTTGTTGCATTTACCTAAGGGCTGGTTATGAATACCCGCGCCATTGGATGTGAGGCTAGATGATCGGTGGAGGCCTCTGATGTCCCGTTATCTCGGTAATATTCAAACTGGGCGGTTAGAGTGGATCGGTCTGCGGCCTGAGCGCAAAGCGCCAATGCGGGCTGTTAAGCAAGCCTTGGCGATTGCTGATCGCGGACTGCAGGGTGACCGACGTATGCTGGGGAGTAAGGGGGCCGCGCGGCAGATCACCATTATCAGCGACGAGTTTATCCGGTCGATCGCGGTAAATCTGGGGCGCGAGTTTATTTCACCAGATTTACTGCGCCGCAATCTGGTGGTGTCTGGGTTTAACCTCAATGCTTTGCGCTACCAGCATATTCAAATTGGTGAGGCGGTATTTCAGCTCACGGCCAAGTGTCACCCCTGTTCGCGTATGGACTCGACACTCGGTGAAGGCGGCCTAGCGGCGATGTTGGGCTATGGCGGTATGTGCGCCAATATTATTGAGTCTGGAAAAATTCAATGTGGTGACGCAGTGGTGTATTTGCCTCCCGGAACATACCAAGATCGTCAAATGAGCCTGTGTTGAGGGCATTTTGATCGCTATTTAGATTACTGTTGCTTGGCCAGTTGCCGAGCAAAAAATGCCCATATCTCTTCTGGGCCGTTTATTTCTAGGCTAGTGAGACCGAGTAAACGCGGGGGCCGATATATTGGCTGCGGAATCACGTGACCGCCATCGGTAATGGTATACAAAATGACTTCCGGCCGACTGCGGTCGCGCCACGCATAATACTTACTGCTGGTGGGGTCGTTTGCTTGGGTGTTTTTGAAGTGTTTGATCTCGCTCGGGCTGCCTCTGTAACCCGCTAAATTGGCAAAGTATTCGGCGCTCGTGACCGCCGATTTAACGTCACCGCGTGCGCCAAAGCCAAATAGGCTTGCTTGGCCACCGTAGTAGGGGTTAACGGGGTCTTCGCTGCCATTCATCATTAACACCGGCACCGCTACCCCAGACTCAATGCAGTCGAGGTTGCTGGTGCTGGGCAAGTTGGCGGCAATAGCGGCAATAGCGGCAACGCTGTTAGGGCGCTCTAGCGCAAAGCGAAAAGCGAGTTGGCCACCGTTGGAGTATCCGGCAATAAAAGTTTTATTGAGATCAGTACCTAGGCGGGTATGCAGTTGTTGGCGAATAGCGTCAATAAAACCGAGGTCGTCTATATTTTCGGTGCGGGCAGTATAGCTTGCGATTTTGCGACAGTCGTTCCAGTGATTTCCGTAGCCGCTGGGGTAAACAAGGACAAAGCCGTGTTGCTCGGCCAATTGTTCAAATTGGTAGCCGCTGAACTCCCTAATGTCGGCAACCGACTGCATTGAGCCATGGAGCATAAAAACAACCGGGGTGTGCTCAGCGAGTTGTTTGGGGATATATAAACTGTAATTGCGCTGCCGCTCGCCGACTTGAAGGGTGATTTCTTGCAGTGTTGCGTGGTTTGTTGGCGGCGCCACCGATGGCGCGTAACCGTAATAAATCAGGCTAATTATTCCCGCTGCGGTCGCGAATAATATACTGAGCCGGATTATTTTTTGCTTTAGCATTGGTGCCTTCAAATGTCTTTTTTGGTTCAGGGCCGATTATAGCGCGAATTGCCTCGGCCTACGGGCTAGAAATAATACTCCAGTCCTAATTCCACGTAGCTGTCTCTGCGAATCGAGTACAGTGGGTCATCAGTTCTTTTGCTGCGAAAGTGATACAGCTCAGCAATCAAACGCATTGTGTCGCCAAGACGAGTGCTGGCTTCGATAATGGCCGACCGGCTGTCGCTGTCATCTAAATCTTGGCTAATGCCAAATAAAATTTCGGTGGACGCTATGTCGTTGAGGCTCAGGCGGCCGCCGCTAAATAGATCATTTTGAAATGCGCCGACTTGCGCGTTGCTGCGACTATCGTAGGAGTATTCCAATAATATGCCTAGATCCCAGAATTGGCTGTTAATTCCGGTGAAGGTGTATTCGAAGCCTGCGGTGCTGGCACTCATATCCTCTGCAATAGAATGGCCCAGCCCCCGGCGATGGATGGCCTCTAACTTCCATAGCCAGTCGCCGCTAATGTACTGGGCATCAATGCCGCTTTGCTCAATAAGGGGATAATAGGCTGCTAAGGCGACCGCACCGTCTTGGATGATTGCTTGGTAGAGAGGCTCGCGAGACGTGCCTTGAAACCAAGACAAGCCAAGGTTCCAATCGCCTAGGTAATGGCTCCAGCGCAGGGCGTAGTCAATATGCTTGTCGTCCTTGCTGCTCTGGTAGCTTTCTTGTGAGTTGACGGTGGCGGGGATGGAGCGCAGGCGTCCTTCATTGCCAGCAAAATCCCTGGGTCTAAATTGTGGCAGCACAAATACATCGATCACTCCCCAGTTCTGAATACTGGCAAAATGAATCATTGGCTGGCCGAGTTTGTCTTCACCGTCGGCGGACTCAAGAAAATCGGTTTGATTAATGATGTCGACCAAATGCTGGGACTCGGTGACACCCCAAAACACGGTATTAATCCCCACGCTCAGTTCCCAGCTGCTGCCAACACGCTGCCAATAAAATTCACGCAGGTCGGCATGACTGCGTTCGTCGTCTAGCGAGTCGTATCGGTAAAATGCTTTTATATTAAAACTGTCGTCGCCGTCGTTCCATTGGCTAAACCACTCGGGCGCGACTACCACAGATACCGTTTCGGAGCCCTGTTCCGGCGCTGCTGCTGTCATTGGGTAAGCCCGAGTCTGCAGGCCGACATAGCCGAGGAACTCGCTGTGGGTAGAGAGCGACAACAGCATTAAGCAAGCTGCGCCACATAAGGGTTTGGTATTGTAGTGCTGTGATTTCATGGACTTAGCTCAACGCGCCCGTTTCAAGCTGTTTTCGGTAAAGTCGCTGGCGTCTAGGCCCGTGCTAAATTGGTAGTTGCGCAAGAACACTTCGGTATGGCGCTGATTTTTGTGATTGATCATGCTCTGCTTGGTTGGCCGCCAAAATTTGTCGAGGTGCAATTGGTAGTCCGACAAGGTGAGGGTTTTTAGTAGGGTGTTCTTACGATCATAAAAATCGATCTTTAAGGCGCGGTAGTGGACCTTATCAATCCACGCCACTTGCTTACTGTAGCCAGAGTATTGATCCCGAGGGATGGACTCAATAACAAAGCAATCTTGACCATCGAGCTGTTCGTCGCGTAGCCAGCGGTAATCGTATTGCGCTACTTCAAAGGAATTTAAGTCCTCGTAGGCAAATTCACTGCCCATAAACGGGCCGGACTTGTTTTTGGATGCAATGCGCTTAACACGTTTTAAGGCTGGCAAATAAAGCCATTGGTCATCCATGGCGTTAGTGTGGGTGAAACTGAGAAAGGCCGTGCCTTTTACATCGTTCGGGCTGTCGAAAATTGTCATCGACTTATCGCCGTCGTCGTCGACTTCAAGGGACAATACCCGCATTTCGCGGCGACTTTCGCGCTTGCCATTGTGTAAGATCATTTCCATTTCAGCGCTATTGTCGATCCAGCCACGGTCTCGCGCTTTCATTTCTTTGGCTATGCTAAGGCCTTTCTCTGTTGCGCTGATGGCTTCGCTGCTCGGATCTTGGGCTGCTGCGGCATGCGATATGCTCGCGCAAAGGGCAATGAATATTGTGCGGATTAGTTGTGTTGTTATTGTCACGCTGGGGAGCTCCAGGCAGGCAGTGAATTATTGTCGCCGATTATACATTTGAATGTGCTTGTGAACTTAAAGCATAATCGGGTCATAAATCAAATATGAATAGTTTATAGGCGCACGTTCTTTGCTGTGGCGTGGCCATCGTGTTCCTGTTCGGTAAGGGATAATAATTAGCTGGGGAGCTATCGAAGGGTATGGGCATTCAAAATAATAAATTTGTCGACAGAGTCGATCAGTTATTTGGGCATATTGCAGAATGGGCTGTGCATCACCGTGTCGTGGTTTTAGTGCTGTCGCTACTAATGCTTGGTCTCGGTTTGTATTTTGCTAGCATGGTAAAAAGCGACAATAGCCTTGATGCGTATTTTGATAAAAGTGATCCGGCGTATATTGCCTATAGCGAATACCTTGATGAGTTCCTGTCGGACGAAGTGACCTACATTGTGTATCGGGTGCCTAATCGCGAGCATGGCCCCTTTAATATTGAGGCGATGAGTCAAATTGCCCAGCTTAGTCAGGCCTTCGCCGACGAAGTGCCCTATGTGCGGGACGTGGTCAGTTTGCCCACCGTCGAGTTTATTCGCGCCGACGGTGACTCCATTACTGTTGATGAGTTGATGGTCGAGTTTCCTGAGACGCAGGCGGAGCTGCTCGCGCTGCGCGAGGAAGTCTTAAGTCGGCCGTTATATGTAAATTATTTGATTAATGCCAAGGCCGATTACGCCGCTATTATTCTGGAAATGGAACGTAGCAGCGTCGACCCGCTAGAAGACATTATTTTCGACGAAGCGCTGGGTAATCAGTTAGAAAACCTCTACCCGCAGGTAAGTGACAATAAAATTCGCGAGATTCTTGCGCGATCGGAATATTCAGGGATTGAATTCTTTGTGACCGGGGATGTGCCAATGAACTCGGCCTATAACCACGTGTTTATGGAAGATGCCGCTATTGGCACCGCCGTGACCCTGTTGGTATTGGCCATTCTGTCGTCAATTTTGTTTCGCGCGAGTTTGCTAGCGTTACTAGGACCATTGGCAGTGGTGGTGCTGAGTATTATTATGGTCATGGGGATGATGGGCGCATTCGGCTGGGTGTTAGGTCTGTTCTTTGGCATTGTCCCGACCTTGATATGCGCGGTAGGTGTGGCCCAGTCCGTTCATATTCTGCTGGAATTTCAGCGCGCCCATGCTGAAACGGGTGATCGTCAGGCATCGGTGAAAGCGGCTATCGCGAAAGTGGGTGGCGCGTGTTTATTAGCGTCGATCACCACTGCAGTCGGATTTTTGGTGATGGCAGTATCGCAACTCAAAGTCCTGAGCGAAATGGCGCTGTACGCTGCGTCGGGCGTGGTATTTACCTTTGTGCTGTCTATGACTTTGCTGGTGGTGGTCTTGTCCTTTGGTAAGTCTTCGCCTAGTTCAGGCGAGGCGAGAGCCGCTAAGCAAAACCCTGCAAAATCCACCGTATTGCCAATAGTTATGCGTATTGTAGAGGTCTGTATTACAGCAAATCTCAAGCGACCGCTTACGCTGGTGGTGTTGGGAGCCGGAGTGCTGTTGGTGTCGCTCGTTGGTTTGACTCAGATTAAAGTGGATTTCAACTTCTTAGAAGACTTTAAACCGCACATTGAGTGGCGCCAAGACACCGAACTCGCCGAAAGCGTGATGGGCGGTATTCTCAATGTTACGTACATAGTTGATACCAATGACAGTGAGGGCGTTAAGCGCCCAGATGTATTAAAGGCGATTGAGGGAATCCAGCAGTTTGCTGAATCGCAGGCCTTGGTGAAGAAGGCCTATTCGGTGGTAGATGTGCAGAAGGATTTGAATCGCAGTTTTCATGGTGACGATCCGGCGTGGTATCGCCTGCCAGAAGAGCGAGATTTAATTGCGCAGTATTTCTTGGTTTACGAAATCTCCGGCGGTGAAGAATTACAGGAATTTGTGTCGCAGGACTACAGCCGCACGGTGATGGAGCTGCGGGTTGAGATGACCGGCTCGGCGGCTATCACAGAGCTGCTAAATACGATCGACCAATATATTGCTGCAAACCCAATCCCCGATGCGCAGATCCGCAAAACTGGTATCGGGCTTATGTGGGTAAAAATGGGTGAGTATATTGCGGATACTCAGCTCTATGGTTATAGCTTGCTGTTTATAATGGTCGCGGGTTTTTTGTGCTTAGCGTTTGGTTCGGTAAAAGTCGGTATGCTGGCAATGATTCCTAATCTCGCGCCGGTTGTTGTGGTGTTAGGCGTAATGGGGTGGCTGGGTATTCATCTGGACTATATGAAGCTTTTGCTGGCGACCATTGCCATCGGGATTGCCGTAGACGATACCTTGCACTTAGTTATTCGCTTCCGGCGCTGCTTTTTACACTCGGGCAATTACCGCCGCGCCTTGGAAGATTCTATGCGTGATGTTGGGCCCGCGCTGTTAATAACCACCGTTATATTGTTTGGCGCATTTTCCTGCTACTTGCTGTCGAATATGGCAATTATATCTAGCTTTGGCGTCTTGTTGTGCTTGGCGATTAGCGTGGCGCTCTTGGCCGATATGCTGTTTATGCCAGCCTTATTATTGCTTACCAAGCCTTTTGGCCCCGAGTTTGAGCCCGGGGATACGGCCGCGGCCGCGCGCATAGCTGGCTGAGCGGAATTAGGTTTCGGCCTTGCCGTGACGGCCTTTACCCTGCTCAAAGCGCTGAGCGCCGGCAACCGTCTCGCCCGATGATAGCGTGGCCATACCTAGGGTGAATTCATTGCGAATAGCCTGCTGTTCATCCATTCCCCATTGTTGGTAGGCACTGAGGCGATCGTTGCGTAGGCACTGCTGTGGTAAAGCCGCAATTTGCATGGCGAGTTGCTCGGCGCTATCACGAAGATTGTGAACACTCACTACCCGGTTGGCTAGGCCAATTTCTTGGGCTTCTGCGGCATCAACGGCGCGGCCGGTGAGAATCATGTCCATGGCGCGGCTCATGCCAATTAGGCGTGGCAGACGCACGGTGCCACCATCGATGAGGGGCACCCCAAAGCGACGACAAAACACCCCGAAAATGGCGCGCTCTGTGGCAATTCGCATATCGCACCACAGGGCTAATTCTAGACCGCCAGCCACGCAATAACCGTCGATGGCGGCAATAACCGGTTTGCTCAGCTGCATTCTGCTAGGGCCCATGGGGCCAATGCCTTCAGTATTAAGTGGATTGCGCCGCTCGGGGTCGTCGCTGGCTACTGCTTTTAAATCCGCGCCAGCACAAAAGTGATCTTCGGCGCCACTGAGTATGGCTACGGAGAGCGCTGGGTCGTTTTCAAAATCTTGGAATGCTTCGGCGAGGGCGCGTGCAGTTTCGCCATTGACCGCGTTGCGGGCTAAAGGCCGGTTTATCGTGACCCAATAAAGTGGCGGGCGACGTTCGACTTGCACTGGTGCTACTGAACTCATGACATACTCGCTGTTAGGATTATAAGCTGCGGTTTTAGTGTGTCAGTATGGGCGAATTTTTCAAGTTTGCTCGTTTTCGTCTTATTCGGTGGGTTAGATAATGTTATTCGCGGACAGACTTTGGCTTTTCCGGACTTTGCCTGAGCGGCGGCGCAGGGCAAAATAGCAGGCTAATTGCGGAATATATATCGTGAAGCAACATCGGGCGTCACTTTAAATTAGATAAATATAAACTCGATTATAAAGACAGGAATACATTATGGGACCACTTAGCGGATTGCGGATTATTGAACTTGAGGGCCTAGGTCCCGCACCTTTTGCGGGAATGATGCTGGCGGATATGGGGGCGGAGGTAATCTCTATTACGCGTAAATCAGCGTCTGCAGACGCTAAAGTAGAGAATAGTATTAGCGAGCGTGGCAAAAAATCCATCGCCTTAAATTTAAAAGATCCCCGCGCCATAGAAGCTGTGTTGAAACTGTGCGAGTCCGCAGATGCCTTGATCGAAGGGTTCCGCCCCGGTGTTACTGAGCGCTTAGGAATAGGTCCTGAGGAATGTATGGCAAGAAACCCCAAGCTGGTTTATGGGCGGATGACGGGGTGGGGTCAAACCGGGCCGATGTCGCAAATGGCCGGTCACGACATAAATTACATCTCCCTGTCTGGTGCGCTCCATGGCATTGGCCGCGCTGGGGAAAAGCCAGTGCCGCCGCTTAATTTGGTTGGTGATTTTGGCGGAGGTGGCATGTATCTCGCCTTTGGCGTGGTATCAGCCCTGCTTGAGGCAACGCGCAGCGGCAAAGGGCAGGTTGTTGATACCTCGATGGTAGAGGGTTCAGCATCGCTGATGCACATGATGTACGGTAGCTTGAACACCGGCATGTTTGATTGGCAAGACGAGCGCGGTGTAAACCTACTGGATACGGGTGCTCATTTTTACGATACCTACGAGACTCGCGACGGCAAATACATGTCGGTAGGCCCGATCGAACCCCAGTTTTACCACTTGCTAAAAGAAAAAATGGAATTAGACGACGCCGAGTTTGAACCCCAGTTCGATATGGCGCGTTGGCCAGCGCTAAAAGACAGAATGACCGAAGTCTTTCTGACGAAAACCCGCGACGAATGGTGTGAAATATTCGATGGCACCGACGCCTGTGTGGCGCCGATCTTGTCGATGACCGAAGCACCGCAGCATCCCCATAATATTGCGCGTAAATCTTTTATCGAAGTCGATGGACACATTCAGCCAGGCCCTGCGCCTAAATTTAGCCGTACTGCGCCAGAAGTCACCAAAGGTGCTCCGCGCCGAGGTGGCGATACCGAGTCGGTATTGAATAGCGTTGCCGGCTATGACGAGGCGACCATAGCGGCTTTGCGCGCTAATGGAGTGTTAAGCTAAGTCGGCGTCAGGCAATGTTTCAAGGGCCCTTGTGGCCCTTTTTATTTTCGGGGTGAAGTTGGTTGAGAAATAGAATTTGATGTGCCTTTATACTGAAATTTTCGTGCTATTTTATGGCCCCCGCCTTTTACTAATTTCAAAATTTTCATGTAAATTAATCAGTTTTGATACGTCGAAAAGTCGCTGAATTTTAACGAAATTCAGGAGAGTTAAATCTGGAATAAAGTAAATGTGAGCATTTCTAAAGTTAGTTAGAAAATGACCGGAAATAGCTCGGTGGCGCAGCTGCTTTCCCGTGAAAATAGAGCATAAGCCGCGAATGCTTTTTTGAGATTAACCTGCTCGGGCCATTAAAAGGCCTGATGTTGTGTTTACTGGCTTGCAAGCCAAAGCCAAACATTTCGCTTTCCAGTGGGCTCTGGTCAGGGCTTCTTTCTTGCTCTTCATATTGTTTGAAATGCCAGGATACTGGTAATTTTTCCCGTTAAAAGAAATTTCATATCGCCACGGAAAGCTTGTGTATTGGTTTGTTTCAGGTCGCCATACTTTAATCTCACACCCAAAATATTCCTCTGTGTGAACTTCAGTAGGTAATTTTTTTGAAATACTCATGATCAGTAACCCCCTCATTAATATCCATATAAATTTCGAGCGAGATTATAGGAATAGCTGCATACAATGGCAGGGTGGCGCAATAAGGCGTGTAAAATGGTTGCTTTTTAACAAAGTGTCACTATTTGTGACAATAACGTAAATGCTACCAGCTGCAGCCAGTGTTCATAACTAAATTGACGGATATTTATTGATAGTTGGATGCTGACGAATTAGATATTTTAATGCTTCCGTCAGGCAAGAGTGCGTCATTTGCGTTGCTCCAGAGCAGTAGATTTCAATGCGGTGGTTGTTATCTGTTTATCGGGCATTTTGTAATAAATGCATGAGGGTATTGATGTGTCTGTCGATGTACTGTGTGCTATTGGGTTTTTCGCCTAGCACCCGTTCGCTAATCGGGGCAACGTTCACTAAGTAGATTAGTGCCCCGGACAGAATGTGCAGTAAATCCATAGCATTTACGTGCGGCAGTAAGCCCTGTTGCTGTGCTACCTCGATCATGGCCTTGCCGTCAGAAAAATCCTTTTTGAAAAATGTATCTACCATCCAATCCAATCGTGGGCCGGGTTTCGAAGCTTCTTGAAACATTAGCTTTACCCATTGAGGTTGGTCGAAGGTGAAGGTCAGTATTTGCCTGCACAGGTCGCGAACCATCTGAGAATTATCATTGGAATCGGCTGAGGGCAGTTTTAGTAAGTATTTCGGGAGGGCGTGATCACGCTGTTTCCATACCCAGTGGATGCTTTCTTGCCAAAGGTTCTCCTTGCTCTTGAAGTGATACTGCACGAGAGATTTTTTTACGTTGGCGGCATTAGCGACGGTTCCGAGGGAGGTGCCGTCAAACCCTTGCTGGGCGAAAATGTCTGCGGCAGCAGCAAGTATTCTGCTGCGTCTAGATAATGCGTCGTCTTCGGTCGTTGTGGCGGGGGCATTGCGATCAACTGTTCTCATGTTTAAGGCTGTACCGGTGATGTTGCGACGTTTATCGGATTATAGCGTTATTAACGCAGTAATTTATTTTGATGATTGACTTTTGCATAAAAAAATACGATCGTATAGTCTGTTGATTAAATAATTATAAGATTACGGCTGTGATATAGATGGGAACGCACTTCGAGTGGATACAGGATATCGACCCTCAAGTAGGAGAGGTCGGAGGTAAGGCTGCAGGGCTGCGTAAGCTTATTGGGTGGGGGTTAGCAATACCTACCGGCTTTGTCATTGTCGATGCTAGAAAAACCTTGGATACCGCTACTTTAGCAAGGTATTACCGCGCCATGGGCGGCGGGAAGGTCGCGGTGCGTTCGTCGGCGCTGGGTGAGGATGGCAATGATCACTCTTTTGCCGGGCTTTATGAATCCATACTCGATGTTGAGGGTGAAGATAAGCTCGTCGATGCTGTGCTTCAGTGTGTCGACTCACTGAATAGCCAGCGCGCACGCGAGTACCGTCACCAACACGGTGCCCATGAGTGCTCTATGTCTGTGGTGGTGCAAAGAATGGTGGATGCGGAAGCGGCTGGCGTGCTGTTTAGTGTGGATCCCGTATCTGGAAGGCATGACCGTTTGGTGATTGACGCCGTACCCGGCTTAGGCGAGGCGCTGGTGAGTGGGGATGAGACACCAGACCATTATGAATACGATTTAGACAATATGCTCTGTTACCAAGAGCTCGTTGGTGACGTCGCGACCCTGACGGCCGAGCAGCGATTGTTGCTTGTTCGGCAGGCGCGTCAGGCGGTGGTTGCTGCCAATGAACCTCTGGATATGGAATGGGCATTTAATAAAGAGGGGGAGCTATTTTGGTTGCAGGCTCGACCAGTGACCACGGTAGGTTCAGACCTGAATGAATTAGACACGCCCATTAACCCAGGTGATGTTCTGACGCGGTGTAATATCGGCGAGATGATGCCCGGCGCAAGTTGCCCTCTCACTTTTTCGACTACGGGGCGAGCTATTGAACATGGGATGCAGCATATGCACGTAAGCTATGCTGGCAGACCTGCGATCACCGATACCTGGACGCAGGTGGCAATGTGCAGCGGTAAAATGTTTCTCAATATGACTGGGTCTGCTGCAGCTGGCGCTACTGTGCTTGGCATCGATGTGAAGTCGATGGGCTTGAGTTTGTGTGGGCGTATTGTTGATGAGTTAAAGCCACCGCCTAAGCGAGCCATTTTTGTTCGCTTGTTCGGCATGATTAAAATGCTGTGGTATTTGCATCGGGCTGATGCAGTGATCGAAGAATTTAAGCAACGCGCTAAGGCTTTTCAGATTCCTGTAAAGGGTAGCAGTGCCGAACTCGCTAAGGCCTTAGATGAAAGCAAGGCGTTTTTCTACGAAGCATTTGCGGTTCATTTGCAATCATCAACTACCTCAGGGTTTGCGAGTAATGTACTGCAGGCGATGATTTCCGGCGGGCAGGAAAGTAGCCCCGAAGAGGAGGCCGAGGCCGGCAGGTTGATGGCCGGTGCGCGGGACGTTGAATCTGCCGTGCTCGTTGACCAGCTTGATGAAATTGTCGAAGAAATTTCGCGTCACCACGATGCGCAAGCTTGCTTTGTCGACACGACACCTCGAGTGGCTTTAGCTTGGTTGCGCGGCAATGGATCACCTGTCGGTCATAAGTTTGCGGATTTTTTGGATCGTCACGGTCATCGGGCTTATCGAGAGCTTTGTGTTCGAGAAGTGTGCTGGTCAGATGCCCCAGAAACATTGGTGGCAACCATGCAGGCGTCCGTCGCTGCACGTTTAACGAGGCCGCTAAGTAGCGTGCGTCCAGACGTGGCAGATGTTTCTGGATTAAGTCGTGGACTACGTTGGATTGTGCCTAAGGCGCACAATGCAGTAAGGCGCAGAGAGGCTACAAAGTCATTGTTGGTTGATATTACGAATAGACTTAAGCGTGGCTATCGCGCATTGGGAAATCAGCTTGTGGCTGAAAATAAGCTCGATGATGCAGATTTGGTCTTTTTCTTTTTGCACGATGAATTAATGGCGTTTGTTCGAAACTCCAGCTCCCACGAGTTTAATCGATATTGGAATCAGCACACTAAAATGCGTCGGCGAGCTCTGGATTTTCAGAATCGACTCGAGTTTGAAGAGATATGTGTTGGTGCCCCGCAGCCTATCGATGTCCGAAATCGTAGCCTCGATATTGAGGGGCAATTAGTCGGGCGCCCAGTGTCTAGGGGTATTGTCGAGGCAAGGGCGCGGGTAGCGTTTAGTGTTACCGAGGCGGCGGCCATTCAGCCGGGTGAGATTTTAGTTGCACCAATAACAGATGTTGGCTGGACTCCATATTTCAGCATGATTGCAGGCTTAGTTACCGACGTTGGCAGCGCGGTGTCTCATGGCGCCGTTATCGCAAGGGAATATGGATTGCCAGCCATAGTGAATACTCGTTACGGCACCAAGCAAATAAAAACGGGCGATATGATTCGACTTAACGCAGATACCGGTGTGGTCACCATCTTGTAGCTTCGGCTCACTGTTTTGAATTAGGCGGCCGTGAGTAAGTCCACAGAAAAACTCAACATAAGGGGTAAGTATGCTTTCCGAACAAGAATTAACGCAATTTGGTGTTGAGTTAAAAGATGAGTTTAGTCATCCATTTAGTCAGTCTCATGATGATTGGAATGAGTCGTATTTTTTTGATTGGTATACCGAGGATGGCAGCGCGGCAGGCCATTGTCGTGTTGGTTGGCATCCTGTTCAGCAGAGAATCTTGTTCTGGCTACACATTTGGAACGGGGAGGATTGGCTAATTGTGGAGGAGAATCGACTGCCGTTCTCGGCGCTTACATTAGGCGGTCAGAGTGTATTCTGTTACGAGCAGTGGGGGCTCCACTTTAGTTACGATTGCCTGTCGCCACTGCAGGCTGGCCGTCTAAAAGTTGAGGGTTTTGCTCGAGTCGCTTATGGCCCACGGCAGGGAATGATGTTGCCGGTAAGCCTCGTGCTGGAAATTACTGCGCTGGGCTCAGCCTACTCTCGCGGTGGCGGCAGCGTTGAAGGCCATAGTGCCCAAGGCTTTAATACTAATCGCTATGAACAACCCATTCAGGCGGTTGGAACAATGGCAATTGAAGGTAATCTCACCGACCTTATTGTGCGTGGTGAGCGCGATCATTCCTGGGGCCCAAGACCCTGGGATATGAACTGGCAATTCTTTGTGGTGAACAATGAAAAATTTAGCCTGCAAGCGACACAGGTTGAGATCCCTGAATGGCCATTGATTCAAATGGGCTACTTTCATGAGCTTGGGAATGACATGGAAAATTTGTCAAAAACCAATTTTGAACTGGAGTTTATAAGTAATCAGCCATTTGCCGCCGTTCGCGGAAGTTTTTCTTTACTTTGTGAAGGCGGGCGATTGATTGCTGGACGAATTGAATCGATCGCTGGCAGTGAAATAGACATTACCCATGCGTTTACTCCGCCAAAACGCACCGAGTATCGTCGAACGTTAATTCGCTGCTATTTTGATAGTGGTGAAGAGAGCATAGGATGGCTGGAATACAATCGCCCGAACCCAGTTAATCAATAATTTTTAGCAAGTATCTAAGGTATCACCTATGAAAATTGACGGACCATTTTATGCCGATATGGCCGGTTCCGCTGCTGAAGCCAAGCGGCTTGCGGCGATTGGCTATGACGGAGTTTATACTCTTGAAGGTAGTTGGGACCCTTTCTTGCCACTCGCGCTTGCTTCTGAACATGCGCCTGAGTTGGACATTGCAACGGGGATTGCGGTTGCTTTCCCAAGAAATCCATCGCACATCGCCTATCAGGCTTGGGATTTGCAGAAATTTTCCCAGGGTAAGTTTATGCTTGGGATTGGTTCCCAGATAAAAACACATATCGAGAAGCGATTTGGATTGCCATTCAATCCGCCAGCAGCGCGCATGCGTGAGTATATATTGGCGGTCAAAGCGTTTTTTGATTGTTGGCAGAACGGCAGTAAATTGGATTTTCAGGGCGAATATTATAGGCATACCTTAATGACGCCTATGTTCAATCCCGGTCCAAATCCCTATGGCGTGCCACCCATACTGCTTGGGGCACTTGGTCCGCTGATGACCCAAGTTGCTGGTGAAGTTGCCGATGGCTTGATAATTCATCCATTTAATAGTGTGCCTTTTGTGCAGAATAATGCGCTTCCGGCCGTTCGGAAAGGCCTCGAGAAGTCCGGTCGTAGTGAAGCTGACTTTATTATTCAGGTGAACGCCATTGTTATAACAGGTGAAACAGACGCTGAATATCAGGCTGCTGAAAAAAGTGTGAAAGGCTTGTTGGGTTTCTATTCCACCACCCCAGCTTACCGGCCGCCAATGGATGCTGTGGGCTTGGGCGACTTGCAACCCAAACTTAATACGCTTTCAAAAGAAGGTAAATGGGAGCAGTTAGGAAACTACATTAATGACGATTTTCTCGACGCTTTCTGCGTTCGCGGTAAGCCCGATGAAATTGCCGGGAAACTGAAAAAGCAATACGGGAGCTATGCTGATAGACTCGCAATTTACGCACCTTACGCTGCGCCGGATAAAATGTGGGCTAAAATAATTAAAGAGTTAAAGAGCTAATTTCATTCTTGGCCCTAGCTACAGGGTAGATGTTTTGGTCAATGATATTTGCAGGGAAATTTTTTAGCAGTATCGGCAGTTGAATTGGCATAGCGTGGCAGGAAATGTAATGATGATAGACCTTCTGTCCGCTGATGCTGCTGAATTTACTTGCTAGGAATAGAGGCGACCTGAGGTGTGGAATTCAGTCCACGCTGGAGAAAATTCAGATACCGGCGCTTGGCCTTACCGCAATGAATTTTCTTATTGGGTGGCAACGGAAAGCTAGGATCATTCTCAGCTTAACGTCTACTTTGAGCGTATGCTGAAAATAGCGGATTTCCCTCGTATGCGACGCCTTTAATAATATAAGTCCCACGGCGTGGCTGATTAAAATTTATTCGATCCGCGTTAGGATCGAAATACCAAAAATGGTTTTACAATGAACTACGGTTTAGCTGTCTTAATATTCTCTAGCGTCGTCTTTTTGACTGCCTGTAAAAACAACGGTAGTCCCTATGAAGCGGGAAACCTCGCGGCCGATGATGTATGTCTAGATTGCGGCTCACCGCGTAAGATTGTTAGCTTGCCTCAATTGGAAAATAGCTTATTTACCTCAGGTGGTCGGCTATTCGTCAGTGGCCAATTTAATCTTTACGAGATTCAGCGCGACGGTCAAGAATATCGAGCCGATGCGCTTTTGCCTGACGGCAGTGGTTGCAGTGGCATGTCTGAAGACAAGGGTGTTCTCTATGCGCTATGTTCAGGGAGCGGAGGGCCTACAGACTTTTCCGGTTTGTACACAATGTCACTTGACGACCCGCTCGCAACCCCGGTTTTTAGCTATAGCCTAACGGGCATGAGTTTGCCCAATGGCATGGTTGCAACCCCGAGCGGCTTGTATGTAACAGATGGTCCTGTGGCTATCGAGCCTAAGATCGTCCACTTAACGATCGATCCCGCAGATCCGACGCGTGTTTTGGCGCAGGATACCTGGCTGTCAACCCTGCCGGACTATCCCAACGGCTTGGCACACCACGAGGGCGTGCTCTACGTCACCTTCTACCGGCCCGGTTTCGGCGGGCAAGTTACGCGGCTAGCTATCAACCCAGACGGCACGCCAGGGGAACCAGAGAATATCGCACCCAGAGGTATCATGGACGATCTGACCGTCGTCGGTGACAGTCTGATCGTAACGGACTGGCAAAACGGCGGCTTGTTCCAAATAGATTTAGCTGGAGGCCTGCGTCAGGAAACAGCGAGTAATCTCTTTGCTCAGCCTTCCAGTGTGACCATAGCGGGCCCACCTTTGTTTGACGAGGCAAGCATACTCGTTACTGAACGCTACACGGGCGATGGTCTTTGGGTGTTGGAATAGGTGGATTACTAAGGGCTACGACTTTAGCGAAGGCGCTAAAGTCGTAGGTGTATTTTTACTTCTTACTTAACGGGCAGAATAATGACGGATAATTTCGAGTGTACTCCTGTGGGACTAACTTTTTTGGATACAGCCAGAAATGTTTTTAGAGCGGAACAGGTGGTTCGGGCGACACCGGAACAAATTTTCGATGTGTTTGAAGATGCCGAGTCTTGGACGGTCTGGGCCCTTCCAATACAGAACGTTGAGTGGACGTCACCCAAGCCCTTTGGTGTTGGCACTACTCGTACGGTATCTATGGTTGGCGGTATCGTTGGATACGAGGAGTTTGTCGCGTGGGAGCGTGGCAAACGTATGGCCTTTACATTCGTACGTTGCAGCAAAAAAGATCCGGAAAAATTTATTGAAGATTATCGCGTAACTGATCTTGGCGATGGAAGTTGCAGGGTGGTCTGGTATATGGCCATGGAAAATCGTGGTGGTTCAAGCTGGGTGGACGCGCTGACAAGACCTATTATGAGTATGGCCAACCGCTGGATGCTTGGACGCTTTAAGAAATATGTTGAGAATAGCGTATCAACGTAATTTGGCGTGAAATTGGATTATACCTTGACCATAGCCTAAAGTTGACTTCATCGAGTAACGTATACAACTCGGCTCTATCCTGCACAGGACGCTAAGTGTCTATGTTAGTCGGGTAGGTCCAATGTGGCGATTTAGAAAAAGTAACGGTATTACTGAAGGCTTTCACAGCAAGATGGAAATGATCTCAAGGCGAGCGTATGGTTTTAGGAACTTTGAAAATTATCGATTACGAGTGCTGGTCCACTGCGGGTGGGGCGGGATTATAAACAGGGTTTGATGAGTGCCATCCCCCGTTAATGGGGTAGAGCCATTCACTGGCCTGTTTGAAATTTCAGGCATAAAAAAACCCAGACCAAAGGTCTAGGTTTTTTTATATAAGTCAAAGACTTATGTTTGGTGCGCCCGGCACGATTCGAACGTGCGACCGCCTGGTTCGTAGCCAGGTACTCTATCCAGCTGAGCTACGGGCGCTTCAGGCTGCGTACTATATGGATGTCGCCCCCCTCTGTCAACGACTTCGTGAAATAAATTCGTAATTAGCTATTTTTGTTCAAAAAATCGCCAAGATATTGATATATAACAGCATTAAGGTAATCCTTTAACACGATTGGGCCTTTAAAATACAGCGTTAAAAGCACTTTTTAACCGTCTTCATTAATCAGCTAACTGCCCCAGCGTTAAGAGGTAGTGCCCCACAAACCACTCCTGGCCATCCGGATAGGCAAATAGCTCGGAGCAAGCGAGCATAAACATCCGCCAGCGCTGAAACTGAATTTTTGGATTGGGTGCATCTTTTAGAATATTTAAGGCTTGGGCTTTGTTGGCATCCAGCTTATCTAGCCACGCTTCGAGGGTCTTGGAGTAGTGCTTGCCGTTAACCCGCCAACTGTCGACCATGCGCATATGTTCAGAGAAGTGCATTAAGGTGTCGAAACAGGGCTCAATGCCAAGCGGTCGGACAATTATTGAGCAATCAGCCTGATGATTGCACAATAGATTATTGATCTCCAGCTGCGAGTTTTTTAATTGGCTTGAGAATTAATAAACCCTGAAAATTCATAAATGGTTGCCTATTGCTAGGGCTATACCGAAAATGATTGAAGAGCTTTATCGGAATCCAGGCTCGGGGCTTATTAGTCACGAGGCGTGGTTTGGTCGAGCGATAGTTATGATGCAGTACTGGCGTTCCTTCGAGCAGCTTGAACGCTATGCAAAAAGTAAGTCGTCATTACATTTGCCTACGTGGTCAGCGTTTAACAAAAAAGTGGGCAGCAATGGTGATGTTGGCATTTGGCATGAAACCTATATTTCCAGAAAAGGCATGTATGCGTGTGTGTACAATAATATACCAAAATTTGGCTTGGCAAAGGTCGTCGCTCATGTTCCTGCAGCCGGTAAATATAATGCCGCGAGTGATTGGATTAATGCCACGGTTACTTAACTTCGCGTGGCAGACCTGCTGTGAAAGGCTTGTGGCAACAAGTGGGGCTAGCGGTGAATGACGCTGTCGTCGAGCTTTGAATGCTGGCGAGTATTGAATCAGCCTACTAATTCTTGGGGCTTGGCTTGGTTCCTTGCGGCTGAGTTGTGCAGGCGGTTTTATTCATCACATGGTCTCGTTCCTTGGGTTATTGAGCGCGGGGGGCTTGGCTACTACGGCATTGAAATAAACCACGTTCGCTGCGGGGTGCACTCCGGTGCGTTGGAACCGCTGGGACGCTTTACGGCCGGTGGTAATGTGGAGAATTGGCGTCGAGGTGGTCCGGGAGATCACGGTTTGAATCTTATGGATGAATGCCTTCGAGGTGCAGAGACTGCAGCGCTCGTCCATGCTGCGGTGGCGTATTTTGAGCTGCCACCAATACCATTAACGTCACACATTTCCTGTCGTCATAAGCGCTGGGGCGATTCCTACGTACTTTGCTTTGAGGTCGCGGCTTATCTGGCAATGCAATATGAAGGCAGGAGCCTTGCGATCTGGAATCATCCTTTTCGTGTTAACGCTAAGCTGAACGAACTCGATGCCAAGGCTTCCATGCCAGAGCATCTGGGCGGTTTTCTGTTTGTTCGCGATGGTCGAGAGATATTGCTGGCCGGCGACGGCAGGGTGCTCGACGGCTCAGGAAGTAACCTGTGGCTGGATTATATGATGGGGCAGTCGGTTTCCGCGTTGGCTCAGTCGATTGAGCGGCGGCTTGCTGGCTAAGCTGTTCTGGTAGGTCGCGCCTGGCCAGTGGTGCTTTGCCGCGAAGCCGTCATCCTCACGTTTTTCTGCTACGTTTCTATTCGCGGTATAGGCTACTATTGCCTTTCGAGTCGAGGTGGTAAATCAGCATCAATAAATACGAAGTCAAACAGTGAAAAATGAAAGCGGTCATTGGGCCATTTGTTCCAATTGTCAGGGGCGCGGAAAACGAGGCCGGAGAATTCGCAAGAAAGTGCGCTTACTTTATCAGCGGCAGTTGGGCGAATTTGAAAAAATGAAAGGCGAGGGGCCGAGCCCCGTTCGGCCGACGGCCCACCTTGAACTGTGCCTGAATTGCCTTGGCTCCGGTTTGATTCCAGCCGCTGCGCGCACTGTCGCGGACCATGAAAACTACCCCCACATAGCGATTATTGGCGGCGGCATCGGCGGGGTTGCCCTAGCTGTGGCCTGTTTGCATCGTGGCATTCCTTTTACACTCTATGAACGAGACAGCGGTTTTGATGTCCGCTCGCAGGGTTATGGACTCACTCTGCAGCAAGCGAGTAAGGCTATAGAAGGCTTCGGCATTTTTGGCTTAGAGGCCGGAGTAATTTCAACAAGGCATGTGGTTCATACCACTGCAGGTAAGGTGGTTGGCGAATGGGGAATGCGCAAATGGATGCATTCCGGTACCAAAAAATCACCCAAGCGCACCAACGTGCATATTGCACGGCAGTCTTTGCGTTTAGCACTGCTTGAACAGCTCGGTGGCGTCAATGCGGTGGCGTGGGGGCATCAGTTAGTCGATTTTAAAGCGTGCGAGGGTGAGGGCGTTGACCTGAGCTTTCAGGTAAACGGGGAAATAAAGCAGGCCAAGGCCGATCTTGTGGTGGGGGCTGACGGTATTCGCAGTACCGTGCGTAGCATACTGATAGGTGATGAAAGCCCTTTACGCTACCTTGGTTGTGTTGTGATCTTGGGTATTTGTGCCTTGGCGGATCTTGACGGCATACAGAGCGATCTATTGGACTCGGCCACGGTGTTTCAAACTGCCAATGGTAATGAGCGAATCTATATTATGCCTTATGCGGCAGATTCGGTAATGTGGCAGCTGAGCTTTCCGATGGCAGAAAACGATGCCAAGGCGTTAAGTGCTAAGGGCGCACAAGCACTTAAAGATGAAGCTTGTCGACGAACCCCATGGCACGACCCCATTCCTCAAATTTTAGCGGCGACGCCGCTCGCGCGGGTGTCTGGTTACCCAGTGTATGACCGAGAATTACTCGCAGCGGAAGACTTGGAAAAAGGTGCAAAAGTAACTCTGATTGGCGATGCGGCTCACCCCATGAGCCCCTTCAAGGGTCAGGGCGCAAATCAAGCTCTACTGGATGCCTTGGCGCTGGCGCGGGCAATTTCAAAAGGCTGCTGGTCGTCATCTCAATGGCGCGACGTTGGCCTGAGGGCGTGTGTGTTAACTGAGTTTGAAACAGAAATGTTGGCGCGCAGTGCGATCAAAGTAGAAGGGTCCGCAGAGGCAGCAGAGTTCCTGCATTCTGATATTGTGCTCTATGAGGGCGATGAGCCACGTGGGCGGAGTCGAAGCTAGCTGGGGTGGTGGTGTCGGTTAAGCAATTTTGGGGCTCAGTCACCGCAGGATGCTAATTGCTTGCGCGTCTGGGTACTGGCAATTGATACGCTACACGTGGAATTTTGTGTGTTGAGGTATCGCTGTATTGCCCAAGCCGCAATACTGCCCAGGCGAGTTTGGCTAAATTACCCCGCCATAACGTACAATACTGCCTTTATCTAAAAGCAAGGCGTATTACATGGCAATTCAGTGGTATCCGGGGCATATGCATAAGGCCCAGAAGGACATCAGGGAGCTTTTGCCCCAGGTCGATCTGCTGATCGAGGTATTGGATGCCCGTATTCCTTATTCCAGTGAAAACCCTTCTATTGCCAAAATTCGCGGTGATAAGCCCTGTATTAAAATACTGAGTAAATCCGACTTAGCTGACCCCTTGGTTACTGCCGCGTGGCAGGCGCATTTGGAGCTGCAGCGAGGGGTGAAAACCTTTGCGACCACTACCGATGAGCCGGCTAAAATTAAGCAGTTGTTAGCGCTGTGTCGGCAAATGTTTCCCGCGAAAGATGCCGGTGTTAAAACGATTAACGCGATGATTGTTGGTATTCCCAATGTGGGTAAATCCACCATTATTAATACGCTGGCAGACCGGGTTATTGCCAAGACGGGCAATGAACCGGCGGTCACTAAAAGCCAGCAGCGCATAAATTTGGGCAGTGGTATCGTGCTTTTTGATACCCCCGGAATTCTTTGGCCAAAAATTGAAAACCCCAATAGTAGCTACCGCCTTGCCGTGACCGGTGCGATTAAAAGCACTGCCATGGAATACGACGACGTGGGTTTTTACGCGGCGGATTATTTGATTAAGGCCTACCCAGAACTGCTTAAAGAGCGCTTTCAGCTTGAGAGTATTCCCGACACCGAGTTGGCCTTTTTGGAAGTGGCGGCCTTGCGGCGGGGTGCTTTAAGCGCGGGCGGCCGTATTAATCTGCATAAAATTTGTGAATTGCTGATCAATGAGCTGCGTGCGGGTACGGTGGGCCGAATTAGCTTAGAAACGCCAGATATGGTGGTGGCTGAGGAAATTATTATTGCCGAAGCGCAAGCGAAAAAGGCGGCAGACGCCGCGGAGCGCAAGCGACGCTTTAAACAGGGTTCACGCAACCCCAGCGAGAGTGAGTTAGCCGAGCAAGAGGCGAATAACGCAAAACGGGCGCCCCGTGGTTCTCGTCCACCAAAAGCGACGAAGCCGACGAAATCGCGCAAATCTAAGTAGTTGCTTGCTTTGGGGAGGAGTGGATTGACGGAGTGCTTGGCCCTATTTGGGGCGAACACTTGGTGATGTGTTATGAAGAACGTGTGCCATGAGCGAATTTTCTGAGTTTGATAGTGCGTTGCGTATTGCGGACGATGTAAATGCAGAGCTTAAGTCTGATGTTGAACGCGCAATTAATGCCGCTGCGGCGCGCTATTTTGACGAATGTCGGGCAGCGGTACCGGCTTTCATTGATCGCCATTTTCACTACCCCAGCGCCATAGCCTTAAACCGTGTTGCGCTAGGCTGGGATATGCTGCGAGCACCGCTGAATTTGTTTTGGGCGCCGTTATACAGCGTGCTTGCCTTGTTAAAATACAGCTTGGTGAAGTCAAATAGCCTAAGCGGTTTGTGCCGGGTGCTCGACGCGATTCCAGCGGGCCTTAATACCAAGGTGCAAACCCAGATTAGCGATTTAATTAAGCGTGAATTGCTGAATCGTGAAGGCCACGATAATGCCTTAGAAGCGCATATACTGGCCGCCCTACATGATGTCTACCGCCAGCATAATCAGCAGCCCTTAGCGGAGCAAGGGTTTAGCCAGCTGATTGAACCTCTTTTGACTGATGCCTTGCAGCAATATCAATATACCCGCACGGCCTCGGCCGATATTGCCAATAGCTTGTCTTGCACGGTGCTTGGTGCTTTCGCTTTTCAAAAGTTTACCCCAGGTGGTATTGGTGTTGCGGCGCTGCTGGCATCGCTGGCGGCAAGGGAGTTGGCAATCCAGCAATTTTGGCTAGGTGACACCCTTGGGCAGTGGTATTACAGTCTGTTTCCGCCGGAGCCAAGTATGGCGCTAAGTCTGGGCATGTTTGCGGGTGTCTTGGCTGCCTTGGCGTCATTTGCTGCGTTTTCTGGGGTGGTCACCGATCCTTTGCAAGCGATGATGGGCATGCATCGTCGCCGATTATTGAAAATGTTAAATCACCTGCAGCAAGATTTTAATGCGAATAGTCAGGGTAGCTTTCGGCCAAAAGACCATTTAGTCGCGCGAATATTGGACGGTTTCGATATGTTGAGGTCGAGTGTGCTCTAAGATTTTGGGCGCAGTGCTGTGCTTTAATGGGTTCGCAGCCTCTTGGTGGGGCAAGTATGGCATAATAGCCCGCGAGCTATAAATTTGTGGCCTTGCAGGCCTTAAGTTTTGAGCAGAAAGGCGTTTAGAGTAAATAAGGCAATATGCCTTAGCGTTTAATCAATTGGGAAGTAAGCATGGATAATAATGATGTTCTGCGCCGAGTGCGCTACATCTTCGATTTTAATGACGCAAAAATGATATCGGTTTTTGGTTTGGCAGATCATTTGGTGAGTCGAGAAGAGGTGAGTGATTGGTTGAAGCGCGAAGGCGATCCGACTTATCAGCCCCTCAGTGATCTGCATCTTGCGGCATTTCTCAACGGTTTGATTAGCGATAAACGTGGTAAGCGCGAAGGTCCAAAGCCAGAGAACGAAAAGCGTTTAAGCAATAATATGATTTTTATGAAGCTGAAAATTGCCCTTAACCTCAAGGCCGAGGATGTAATGGCAATCTTGGCGTTAGCGGACGTGATTATCAGCAAGCATGAGCTGAGTGCGTTTTTCCGCAAAACCGATCATAAGCATTATCGCGATTGTAAGGATCAAATTTTGCGTAATTTCTTAAAGGGATTGCAGCTTCAATATCGCAACGATGCGGCGATGGAAGCGGAATTTGATGCCGAAGTAGAATAGCTTTGTGGTATCGGGTGGCGCTGTTATCGCGCCACCCCTAAGGCTTAGCTAATATTGCCCGTCACCCGAACTCGACGGCTGGTGGGTGTCGCATTCACGGATTTTGCGGCTTCGCGCTTTTTAATGCCATCGTCAATGATGTTTTTCAGGGCGATAATCATGCCCGTAAAGATAAACGCGCCGGGCGGTAGAATGGCCACCAGTACAGCAGTGTAATCATCAACCAAGACAATCTTCCATGCTTTGGCGCCCTCGCCAAAGAGTAAGTCCATATTGGCGAATATCGCGCCGGTACCAATCACTTCGCGTACCGCGCCGAGCAACATCAATATTACGCCAAAGCCGACGCCCATAATAAAGCCGTCGTACATGGCGGGTAGCACTTTGTTCTTACAGGCAAAGGCGTCGGCACGGCCAAGAATTACGCAGTTGGTGGTAATCAGCGGCAGAAAAATACCCAGAATTTGAAATAGCTCATAGGCGAAGGCCTGCATTAATAATTCGATGCAGGTTACGGCCGCCGCAATAATCATAACAAAGGCGGGTAGGCGAATGGCGTCTGAGGCAAAGCTGCGAATCATTGACACACAGGTATTGGATATCGTGAGCACCAGCATAGTCGCCAAACCCATGCCCAGTGCGTTTATCACAGAGCCGGTCACGGCGAGCAGAGGGCATAATCCGAGTAACTGAACGATGGCGGGGTTATTTTTCCACAGGCCATTCAGGGAAATGTCACGATAGCTAATGTCACTCATGGCTGTGCTCCTGATTGGACTTTTTGCCCGTAATCGCCGTGCGGTTGGCATCAAAATAAAGTAGCGCGCGGTGTACGGCGGCAGTCACGGCGCGAGGTGTGATGGTGGCACCAGTAAATTGGTCAAACACGCCCTTGTCTTTTTTCACGGCCCATTTGCTTTCGTCTGGGTTGTTTAGGCTCTTGCCGATGAAGCCGTCTACCCAGTGGCTTTTCTTATAGTCTACCTGATCGCCAAGGCCAGGGGTTTCCCGGTGGGATAAAACCCGTACGCCAGCAATGCTGCCATCGTTATTAATGCCAACGATCATATCGATATCGCCGGTATAACCGTCACGGGCGGTAGCGGGCAAAATAGCGCCTACAAACTCGCCGTTTTGGGTGGCGCGATAAAATTTCTTGGTTTCACGCAGGCCCAATAGTTCGCTGTCGGCGACGGTGTCGACATCGTCGAGCATCGAGTTGTCGTGCCGGGATTTAGGAATAATTTGCAGTAAGGCGCGCTCTTCGGCGTGACGGATATTTTCTTGAATCAAGCCTCGCGTCGACAGGTAAGTGCCCGCAATAACACCCGTGGTGAGCACCGCAAACAGGCCGAGCAGTAAGCTGTTTTTACTAATGGATTGGCCGAGAACATTCATTTTTCGGCTCCGGTGCTGTGCCCATAAGTGCGAGGCTGAGTGAAGTGGTCAATAAAGGGCGCCGCAAAATTCATTAATAGCACGGAGAAGGCCACTGCGTCGGGGTAATTGCCCCAGACCCGGATAATATAAATTAATAAGCCGATCAAGGCGCCGTAAATTAGGCGGCCGCGATTGGACACCGCCGAGGTGACGGGGTCAGTAACAATAAAGAAGGCACCGAGCATGGTAGCGCCGCTGAACAAGTGAAAGAACGGCGAGCCGCCAGAGGCAGAGCTGCCGCCGTCATAGAAAAGCAGTGACATTAGCGTTAATACGGCGAGCATGCTCAGCGGCGCGTGCCACGTAAAAATACGGCGGTATATTAAGTAGGCGCCGCCCAGTAAAAAACCGGCGTTTGCCCATTCCCAACCTTTACCCGCAATTTGGCCGAATTGGGCTGATTGGGACCAGAGATCGTCGACCAGTAATGCGTTATTTTGTTTGAGCACATCCAGCGGCGTGGCCATGGTAATCGCGTCAATAGCTTCACGACCAAAATCAAAGCAGTAACGCAGGGCCTCAATGGGGCCGAGTAGGTCACCGGCAAAACTGCCCTTGGGCGCCATCCACGTGGTCATTTCCACGGGGAAGGAAATCAGCAGCATGACGTAGGCGGCCATGGCGGGATTGAACGGGTTGTAGCCCATGCCGCCATAGAGTTGTTTGCAGATTAAAATAGCGAAGCCAGTGCCGATCATAATTAGCCAAAATGGCGCGGCGGGTGGCAGGGCAATGCCGAGCAAAAAAGCGGTGACAAGGGCGCTGTAATCATTGAGATAAAAGCCTATGGGGCGCTTGCGCCACCGCAGCGCCAAGGCTTCAAACGCTAAGGCGGTAATACTGGCCCACAGTACGTTGACGATGGTGCCAAAACCAAAGAACCAGGTCAGTGCCAGCATACCGGGCAGAGTTGCCATAAGCACAAGGCGCATGACGCTGGCGGTGCTCATCGGCCCGTGAGCGTGGGGTGAACTGACTTTTAAAAATCCCATAGTCTGCTTTGTGCTCTGTTTAAAAGTTTAGCCCAACTGCTGTTTAGCGCTGGCCAGTTTGTCTTGTAGCTTCGCGATTGAGTCGGCGAGAATCTCGGCCTTGTCGTCGCCGCTTTCTTGGGCGGCGCTTAGTTTCTCTTGCGTGCGAGCGATGCGGTTTTCTAAAGATGCAATGCTTTGCTTGAGTTTGTCGTCCTCGCTCATATCAGTCTGGGCGGCGCGCGCGGCTTTGGCGCGCTCTATTGCGGCTTGCACAGGGTCGTCGCTGCTCGCTTGCTCTGCTGATGCGGCTTCTGTGGTGATGGCCTTTGTCGAAATCTGGGCAAGGTGTTCTGCCAATTCTTGTTTCGCGTTATCGAGCTTGCTTTGGGTTTTTTCAACGCCAGTGGCAAAGGCGGCGACATTGGCGTCGTTTTGCTCTTGGGCGATACTCTGCTTTTGCTGGGCGGCGGCGAGGCGTTTTTCGGTGGTGGCGACCAGATTCTGCAAGCGTTGAGTTTTGTCTTCGTCGCTTTCGTCGGCGCTGGCACCGGCGCGTTTGGCCATTGCGCGGGCGATGGCGGCTTGCGCGGGATCTGCGGCGTCAGTGTCTGCGGGCGCACTCGTCGAACTGGCTTGGTGTTCTGCAAGTTCCTTTTGTAGGGCGATAAGTTTGTCTTCGGTTTTGATAACCGCAGTGGCAAAGGCCTCGACGCTTTCCCCGCCCTGTTCTTTGGCTAGGGCGAGCTTTTCGCGGGCGCTGGTGAGTCTGCGCTCCGCGCTGGCAATGAGTAATTGCAGGCGCTCAGTTTTAGCTGCGGGGGTTTCCTCTTCAACTTTGCCGTCGCGTTTGGCCTGCGCGCGAGCAATCGCGTCGTGCGCGGGATCGGCGGCGTCCGCCTTTTTAGCCTTGCTGCGCTCAATGGCCGCTTGAATAAGATCAGTTTTGCTGCTGTCGGGATTGCTCACCGCCGCAGCGGCTTTGTCTTTTGCTGCTTGCAGCCGCGCCGCGCGCTTGGCTTCTTTTTCGGCCTCTTCTTGCTCGAGTCTGGCGGTGCGTGCTTCAAAGCGCTCTTTGGAACGTTCTGCTTTAATTTTGTCTTGCTGGGCTTGGCGAATCTCGGCTTTTGAGGCGCGGTAGTACTGCACCAGCGGAATATTGCTGGGGCACACATACGAGCAGGCGCCGCACTCTATGCAGTCGAAAAGTTGGTGGTCTTCGAGCTTTTCGTGTTCTTGGGCGCGGGCAAACCAGTACATTTGCTGGGGCAACAGCGACACAGGGCAGGCCTCGGCGCACATGCCGCAGCGAATGCAAGCCTGTGCTGGCGGTGGTGGCGGCAGTTCGGCCACACTGGGTGCGAGTACGCAGTTACTGGTTTTAACGATGGGCACTGCGGTGTCTTGCAGGGTATAGCCCATCATGGGGCCGCCCATCACCAAGCGAATGCAGTCGTCTTTTTTAAAGCCGCTTTGGTCCAGCAGAAATTGCACTGGCGTGCCGAGTAATACTTCGTAATTGCGGGGCTGGCTGCAGGCTTCACCGGTAATGGTGGTAATACGTGAGATCAGCGGCTCACCAAAGCATATGGCGCGGTAGATCGCGGTGGCGGTGCCGATGTTTTGGCAGACAATGCCAATATCAGCGGGCAGGCCGCCAGCGGGTACTTCTTTACCCGTTAATATTTGAATCAATTGTTTTTCGCCACCAGAGGGGTATTTGGTGGGGAAGGGTACAATTTCGATGCCCGTGCCTTCGGCGGCTTTTTGCAGTGCGGCAATGCCCTCGGGTTTATTGTCTTCTACGCCGATTAATGTTTCTTTGCTGGGCTTGATTAAGTGGCGAAGAATTTCGGCGCCGGCAATAATTTCGGCGGCGCGTTCGCGCATCAGAATGTCGTCGGCGGTGATATAGGGTTCGCACTCGGTGCCGTTGAGAATTAAGGTCTCAATAGGTTTGTCGTCGCGGGTGCTGAGTTTGACCGCTGAGGGAAAGCCCGCGCCGCCCATGCCGGCAATGCCGGCTTGACGGACGCGATCGATTAACTCCATTTTACTTAAGCTGCGAAAATCTTCGACGCCGCTATGCTTAAGCCACTCGTCTTGGCCGTCGGTGTCTATCACGATACAGGCACCGCTCATGCCTGAAGGGTGGGGGATTAAACGCGACTCAATGGCAGAGACAGTACCGGAGGTCGGTGCGTGCACCGACGCGCTGACAAAGCCCTTGGCTTCGGCAATCATTTGGCCTTTTAAAACACGGTCGCCGACGCTAATGATTGGGCTGGCAGGGGCGCCAATGTGCTGAGCCAGCGGCAGTATTAGTTGCGGTGGAATACCGGCAGCTTGAATAGGGGACTGCAGTGACTGCTGTTTGTTTTCGGCGGGGTGAATACCGCCGTGAATATCCCACACCTTTCTTATGAGCTGACTCATGCGCTGGCCCCACTGCGGTCGCTGGCGATGAGATCTTCTGGCGGCTTGGGTTTGTCCCAGGCCCAGGTTTGCAAGCTGGTTTCGATGGGGCGCATTTCTATACAGTCAACAGGGCAGGGTTCAACGCAAAGATCGCAGCCGGTGCATTCACTGGCGATGACGGTGTGCATGTGTTTAGCCGAGCCTAAAATGGCGTCGACGGGGCAGGCTTGAATACACTTGGTGCAGCCGATGCATTCGTCTTCGCGAATATAGGCCACCGAGGGCACGGACTCTTCCACGGCGTCGAGGGGTTTGGCTTCTACGCCTAGTAAATCGGCAAGTGCGGCAATGGTGGCTTCACCGCCGGGTGGGCATTTGTTGATGTCGTCGCCGTCGGCAATCGCTTGGGCGTAGGGGCGGCAGCCGGGGTAGCCACACTGTCCACACTGGGTTTGGGGCAGCAGCGCCTCAACTTGATCGGCGATTGGGTCGCCTTCGGTTTTAAATTTTACCGCAGCAAAACCGAGGAGGGCGCCAAACACCACGCCGAGTCCGACCAGTGCGACTAGGGACGCGATAAAGGGGTTTTGGGCAATTAATTCAATCATCGTTATACCAAACCGGCAAAGCCCATAAAGGCCAGTGACATGAGTCCGGCAGTGATCATGCCAACCGCTGGGCCTTTAAATGGCTGGGGCACATCGGCGGCGGTGATGCGCTCGCGCATGGCAGCAAACAGTACCAAGACCATAGAAAAGCCCGCAGCAGCGCCAAAGCCATAAAGAGCCGATTCAACAAAGCTGTGGTCTTTGTTTATATTGAGTAGGGCAACACCGAGTACTGCGCAGTTGGTGGTGATCAGCGGCAGGAATACACCAAGTACTTTATATAGCATGGGGCTGGATTTACGCACGACCATTTCGGTGAACTGCACGACAACGGCAATCACCAAGATGAAGGTAATGGTGCGTAGGTATTCGAGACCGAGAGGAACCAGCAGCCACTCATAGGTAAGCCAGCTGCAAATCGAGGCGAGGGTCAGTACAAAGGTCGTCGCACTGGACATGCCAATGGCGGTCTCCAATTTATTGGAAACCCCCATAAACGGACATAGGCCCAGAAACTGCACCAGTACAAAGTTGTTAACCAGAATGGCGCCGATTAACAATATTGAATAGTCTGCTAACACAATTGTAGCCTCGTTTAGTTCTGTGTTGACACCGCGCTGAGTATTGGCGCGCAGTGACCAGCAAAATAAGCTGGCTAGACACTCATGGCTCGGATCTTAGTTTATTTCGATCAAGCGTTCAATTTAAAATACTGTAACCCTAGCGCACGGTTGGCCGCGCGCAGCAGCTTGAATTTACTGGATTTTCATGCCGGCTTTGGCGCCACTGTCGGGGCTGAGCAGCCAAATTTCCTGATCGCCAGGGCCTGCGGCCAATACCATGCCTTCGGATAGACCAAAGCGCATTTTACGGGCTTCGAGGTTGGCCACCATCACCGTGAGTTTACCCACCAATTGCTCGGCAGTGTAAGCGGTTTTAATGCCCGCAAAGACTTGGCGCTCGCCGTATTCGCCAAGGCTTAAGGTGAGTCGCAGTAATTTGTCGGCGCCCTCGACTGCCTCAGCATCGATGATCTCGGCCACTCGCAGGTCGATTTTAGCAAAATCGGGGTAGGCTATTGTGTCTGCGATACCCGTGTCTTTGTCTTTCGCTGCCTTTTTCACTTTGGTTTTTACTGGCGCTGCTGGTGCCGTGGCAGTGCTGCTGTCGCTGCTGGCAGCGACCATTGCCGCCACTTTGTCGGCGTCAACGCGGTTCATCATCGCCTTGAAGGGCTCAATGGCGTGGTCTTGCAGTGGGCTGAATTCGCCCTGCCATGTCAGCTTGCAGTTTAAGAAAGCTTCGGCTTGTACGGCAAGTTCTGGGAGTACTGGTGTGAGATAGGTCATTAGCACGCGGAATATATCGATGCACTGGGAGGCAACGTCGGCGGCTTGGCCCGCGGTGTCTTCGCTTTTTGCCAGTTTCCACGGTTCGCAGGAATCAAAGTATTCGTTGGTGGCATCGGCCAGCGCCATGATTTCGCGCACGGCTTTGCTGTATTCGCGCTGTTCGTAGAGTTCGGCAATGGCATCGCTGGCGCCAGTGACACGCTTCCACAGTTCGATGTTGTGCTGCTGGCTAGCGAGTTTACCTGCATTGCCTTTGTGCACGAATTTAGCACTGCGACTGGCGATATTAACCAGTTTACCAACGAGGTCGGAATTAACACGGTTGATAAAATCTTCGAGGTTTAAGTCGATGTCGTCTACCGCACCGGACAATTTAGCCGCAAAGTAATAGCGCAGGTATTCGGCGGGCAGATGCTCAAGATAAGTTTCGGCCTTAATATAGGTGCCACGAGACTTCGACATTTTCTTGCCGTTAACGGTTAAAAAACCGTGGGCATAAATAGCAGTGGGCTGGCGGAAACCAGCTGAGTCGAGCATTGCCGGCCAGAACAAGCCGTGGAAGTTGATAATATCTTTGCCGATGAAGTGGTAGAGCTCGGCTTTGGAATCGACACCCCAAAATTCATTAAAGTCGCGGCCATTGGCCTCGCACCAGTTGGCGCAACTGGCCATATAGCCAATGGGGGCGTCTAGCCAAACATAGAAGAACTTGCCGGGTGCGCCGGGGATTTCGAAGCCAAAATACGGCGCATCGCGGGAGATGTCCCAGCTATGCAGGCCGGCATCCAACCATTCGCGCAGTTTATTGGCGATTTGCGGTTGTAGGGCGTCGCTGCTGGTCCACTGGCGTAGCAGATTTTCAAAGTCGCCAAGCTTGAAGAAAAAGTGGGTAGAGCTTTTTTCAATTGGCGTGGCGCCGGAGATTGCCGAGCGGGGATTGATCAGTTCTGCTGGGGTGTAGGTGGCGCCACAGGCTTCGCAGTTGTCGCCGTATTGGTCATCGGCTTTGCACTTGGGGCAGGTGCCCTTGATGTAGCGGTCGGCGAGAAACAACTGCTTCTCGGGATCAAATAGCTGGGTGACGTCTTTGCGCTCAATATGGCCATTGGCATCGAGGCGGCGATAGATTTCTTCAGAGTAATGTTTGCACTCAGGGGAGTGGGTGGAGTGGTAGTTGTCGAAGCGGATTAAAAATCCGGCCAAATCCCGCTCGTGCTCGGCTTTTACCCGAGCAATTTGCTCCTCCGGCGTAATGCCGAGTTTTTCAGCGGTGAGCATAATGGCGGTGCCGTGGGCATCGTCGGCGCATAAATAGATGCAGTCGTTGCCGCGCTGTTTTTGAAAACGCACCCAAATATCGGTCTGGATAGATTCCAGTAAGTGGCCGAGGTGGAGCGGGCCATTGGCGTAGGGCAGAGCGCTGGTAACGAGGATCTGGCGCGACATGAGTGTCCTTGTTGTAAACATGGCGGCGGCAGCTGTGTGGCTGGCGGCGCGGGTGGATTCCGAGGCGCCATACTATAGCGTTTTTGGGCCACTCGTGCATCTGCTATGGCGTTGTTCGATGCTTGTCCGCCGCGTATACTCGCCCGCTGATTAAAAGGTTTATTTGAGTAGAGGCAGGAAATGGCGACAGAATTGGAATCTCAAGTTCGCGAGGCATTAATGGCCGTGGTTTTGCCGGGCTTATCCGCGCCGCTAGCACAATTTGCCGATATTCATTCTCTTGCTGTGAAGGGTGGTCGCGTCGATGCGGTTGTGGAACTGGGCTTTGCCGCGCGGAGCGCGCAGCAATCGTATGAGCAAGTGCTCAGCAATGCGGTGGAGGCACTCGACGGCGTTGCCGACGCAGCCGTGCGGGTGACCTGGAAAATTGCAGCCTACGCCGCGCAGCAAAATATTAAAAGCATGGAAAATGTCCGTAATATTATTGCGGTAGCCTCCGGTAAAGGCGGGGTGGGTAAGTCGACCACTGCTGTGAATTTGGCCTTGGCGCTGGTGGCGGAAGGCGCCCGAGTTGGTTTGTTGGATGCCGACATTTATGGTCCTAGTGTGCAGATGATGCTGGGCGTGGCCGACGGCGTGCGGCCCAAACCCTACGGTACGCATTATTTGTTGCCGATTGAGGCGCACGGTGTGCAGTCGATGTCGATGGGCTATTTGGTTACCGAAGATACGCCGATGGTATGGCGCGGGCCAATGGCAACTGGCGCATTGCAGCAGCTATTAAATCAAACCTATTGGCAGGATTTGGATTACCTCATTATTGATATGCCGCCGGGCACCGGCGATATTCAGCTGACTTTATCGCAAAAGGTGCCGGTCTCCGGCGCGGTCGTCGTTACCACGCCCCAAGATATTGCCCTGCTCGACGCCAAAAAAGGCATTGAGATGTTTCGCAAGGTGTCGGTTCCCGTGCTGGGCATCGTCGAGAATATGGCGGTGCATATCTGTAGTGAGTGCGGCCATCACGAACATGTGTTTGGCGAGGGTGGCGGCGGGCGAATGGCGAGTAATTATCAGGTGCCCATGCTGGGCTCACTGCCTTTATCTATGCAAATTCGCAGTCAGGCCGACTGTGGTAAGCCGGTGATGGTGGCGGACCCAGCTGGTGATGCCGCGGCCTTATATCGCAGTGTGGCCATTGGTATGACCGCTGAGTTAGCTAAACGTCAGCGCGTACAAAGCAACGCTTTTCCAAATATTTCTATCAGTGACGATTAATTCATTTTTATTAAGCAGCGGCTTATAAGGGTAAGGGGACGCAATGAGTATCAAGTCGGATAAATGGATTCGCCGCATGGCCGAAAACGAGGGCATGATTGAACCCTTTGAGCCGAGCCAAGTGCGGGATCAGAGTGGCTCTAAGATTATTTCTTATGGCACTTCTAGCTATGGCTACGATGTGCGTTGCGCGAATGAGTTTAAGGTTTTTACCAATATTTACTCGGCAACCGTCGACCCCAAAGCCTTTGATGAGAAGAGCTTTGTCGATATCACGGCTGACTACTGCATTATTCCCCCTAACTCGTTTGCATTGGCCCGCACCGTGGAATATTTTCGAATTCCCCGCAGCGTGCTGACCATGTGTTTGGGTAAGTCGACCTATGCGCGTTGCGGCATTATTGTTAACGTCACCCCGCTGGAGCCCGAGTGGGAAGGCCACGTGACCTTGGAATTTTCTAATACTACCACCTTGCCCGCGAAAATTTACGCAAATGAAGGTGTGGCGCAGATGCTGTTTTTTGAATCAGACGAAATTTGCGAAGTGAGTTATAAAGATCGCGGTGGTAAGTATCAGGGGCAAACCGGTGTAACTCTGCCGAAGACTTGAGCAAGGCCGCTAAACGCTTGATGGGAGACGGTATACGCTAAAGCCAGTTATGCATGGGTAAGGGAAACTGTGCTGTTTAGTCCGTCGATAGGCACACCGAGTCATACCTGCGTAGCTAGGTATCGCGTGCAAATCTAGGTCTGTGCTCCGTTGCTAGGATGGGCTCCTGCCTACGCAGGAGCGACGATTAAATAGATTTCCTGTAATTACAGGTACAAACCGGTCACATAGTTAACACTTCAGCGACTAGCCCTTAACTTTTTTAGCGTTGAGGGTAGCGCTGAGTAACTCCAGCGAGTAGGTGTCATCTTCGTCGGTTTGTTCAAGCCGAACGATCAAATAATTCCAGTCTTTCGCCAGCCACACGATGGTTTCGCTGTCGCTGTCTTCACGGCTGCGGCGCAGCTTCACGGTATTTAATTTGCCGACCGGGCTGTCGATGACTTCTTCACCCATTTTTTCAACCCGATAGGTTTTATGCTTGCCGCGGTTGACGACGGTTTGCACCATGGTGGTATCGAAGCGACCAGAAATTAGCGCTTGGCGCATTTGTAGTTGTGCGCTGAGTTGGTCAAAGGTGCCCGCCGTTAGCGGAGCTGACCACGGTTTTCGGTATTTTTTATCGCTGGCGAGGGCGCGAGGCCAATCAAAATTAATTTTTTGGTCGTGTTTGCTGCTGAAACTATTGCTGTATTCATAACGCAGGGGCCGTAGGCCCATGGCGCCGTCTTCAATGATGCTTTCTTCACTGACTTTGATAAACATCAGTTTGGCGCGTTGGGATAGCTGCCAATTATTGCCCTGCTTGCTTAAGCTGCGAGTCGCCGTGGTGGTTAAGCTATTACTGCTAATTTTGTATTCAGCTTCGTAAGGTAGAATTTTGCTTGTTTGGGCCGCTGGGGTCTTAACGGACTCCACTTTAGTGGGCTCGGCGTTAATTGGCGAGGTTTTAGTGGGCGGGACGGGAACCAGCATTTTTGGTCCAGTATTGGGAATAGCGCTCATGCCGCCGCCGCTTGCAAATACTTGGCTTGCTAAGCTGCAAAATAGCAATACGAGCAGGTTATTCTTGCTGAAAAAGAATGCCATTTTCGGGTAAGACTTGCTCATCGAATACCGCCTTTGAGTCCTGTAATACTAAGCGTCCCTCAGCAAACCATCGCGCCGCCAAGGGGTAGATTGTATGCTCTTTGGACAGTACCCGAGTCGCAAGTGCTGCAGCATCGTCGCCAGGAAATACCGGTATTTTTGCCTGAACTATCGCGGGGCCGCCGTCTAACTCTTCGGTGACGAAGTGAACAGTGGCACCCGCTTCACAGTCACCCGCATCGAGCGCGCGTTGGTGGGTGTGCAGGCCAGGGTATTTAGGCAGTAAGGAAGGATGGATATTAATAAGCCGCCCTAAGTAGTGGCGAACAAAGCGGGGGGTAAGAATGCGCATAAAACCAGCGAGCACCACCAAGTCGGCGTGATAGCTATCGATGCAGACTTGCAGTTCGGCATCGAAGGCTTCGCGACTGGCGAATTGCGTGTGGTCGATGCAAACGGTAGCGATGCCAGCTTGCTTGGCTCGCTCAAGACCATAGGCTTGCGCCTTGTTGCTGATCACCGCGCAGATTTCGACGTCGGGTAGTAGGCCGTCTCTGCTGGCATCGATAAATGCCTGAAGATTGGAGCCGCTACCCGAGAGCAGTATGACAAGTTTACAGGGCATGAATTACATGCCTGCAATAGTGACTTGTGGCTCGTCTTCCCCTGCGGCTTCAATGCTGCCGATCTCTTGTGCCACTTCACCCTGTTGGGTAAGCATGTCGATAACGGCTTCGGCGTCATCGGCGGCAACGGCCATCACCATGCCAATACCGCAGTTAAAGGTGCGATACATTTCCCGTGGCTCGACATTGCCCTGCTCTTGCAGCCAGTCAAAGATGGCTGGGCGCTGCCAAGTGCTGCTGTCAATAACGGCCTTAGTATTGCGGGGCAGGACGCGGGGGATGTTATCCAGTAAGCCGCCGCCGGTAATGTGGGCAAGGGCGTTGACCCGATACTGTTTGATAACCCGCAGTACAGGTTTGATGTAGATCCGCGTTGGCACCAGCAGGGTTTCCCCTAAGGTGCTATCGCCAAAAGCTTGATCCAATGTGGCGCCGCTGTGCTCAATGATTTTGCGCACTAGCGAATAACCATTGGAATGCGGGCCTGACGAGTTGATGCCTATCAACTTGTCGCCGATTTTGACCGAGCTGCCGTCAATGATGTCGGCCTTTTCGACCACGCCAACACAGAAACCCGCGAGATCGTAGTCATCGCCTTCGTACATGCCGGGCATTTCGGCGGTTTCGCCGCCGACCAGTGCACAGCCCGCCTGCTCGCAGCCGGTGCCGATGCCGCTAACAACGCTGGCGGCAATATCGACATTTAGGGCGCCAGTGGCGTAGTAGTCGAGAAAGAAGAGCGGTTCAGCACCGGTTACCAGCAGGTCATTGACGCACATGGCGACCAAATCGATACCGATGGTGTCGTGAATGCCCACATCCATCGCGAGTTTGAGTTTGGTGCCGACGCCGTCGGTGCCGGAAACCAGTACCGGCTCTTTATAACCGGTTGGGATTTGGCACAGGGCTCCGAAACCGCCAAGGCCACTCATGACCTCTGGGCGACGGGTGCGTTTGGCAACATCTTTAATGCGTTCTACTAGCGCATCACCGGCATCGATATCAACGCCGGCATCTTTATAGCTTAAGCTTGGCTTACTGGTGTCAGTCATAGTCGTTGGCTGTCCTCTAAGAGGGCGCCATTCTAGCTTGATTGTGAGTTTAATTCAGCAGCAAAAACGCGACTTTTTGCCACTACTCACGACGATGTCGCGGTTGCTTGCTACAATGGCGCCTCGCGACGGGTAAAAGGGCTTAAAACAAGTGAAGCAAATTATTAGGGTGTCGGTTGTTCTTTGGCTATTTGTCGTAGCTGGGATGAGTGCAGTGGTGGCCGGTACTGTGGCTAATTTATACGATGAGCAGCTGGTGGTAGAGTCCCAGTCACCTGAAAGCCTCAAAAAGGCCGCCGCTGAGGCGTTGGAACGAGTCTTGGTGCGGGTCTCTGGTCGTGGTGATATTGCGAGCAATGCTGCCGTTGCCGGGCTATTGACCAGACCTGAGCCCTTGATTACGCAGTATCGCTACCAGCGCAGCAAGGATGAAAGCGGTGAGGATATACTGCAGCTCAGCCTCAGCTTTTCTCCCCGGCAAGTCAATTCAGAGCTACAGTCAGCGGGTTTACCCGTGTGGTCGGCGAATCGTCCCGCTGTGTTGGTTTGGCTGTTGGCAGATACCGCTGAGGGACGCCAGTTTGTGGGTACAGACAGTCAGGCTGAGCTTCTTAAGGATTTAAAAGAAGTGGCGCAGCGCCGGGGTTTGGATGTGCAGCTGCCATTATTTGACCTGGCGGATTCGACGAATTTAACGAGCGATCAGCTCTGGCAGATGTCGGTAGACGATGTGCGCCGAGCATCGGCGCGTTATTCCGCGCCATTTGTGTTGATGGGGCGCGCGTCTCAGTTTTCTACTGGGCAGTGGATTGCAAGCTGGATGGTTTTGCAGGGCGATGAAGTGATCCGCCTTGAGAGCGAGGGCTTAGATGGACGAGATTTGTTAGCGAGACCAGTGGATGCGCTCGCTGACCTTCAGGCGTCAAAATACTCGGTGGTGGCCAGCGGGGGCGTTAATAGCGCTAATAGCTTGATACACGTTAGTGGTATCGCGAACTTTGCTGCTTACGCCGATATGATTACTTATTTAGAAGGCTTGGCTGTGGTTCAGCACGCTAATACGGTGTGGCTCTCGGATAACGAATTGATATTGGAGCTGGTATTAAATGACGATATGGAAAAAGTTAAGCGCTTCCTGAGTCTCGATGGCCGTTTGACAGAAGAATCCGCCGGTGCGATGGCAATGAGCAGTGCAGCGCTATCTGTGCGAGGCTTCTATCGCTGGTCTGGTAAGCGCCTATGAATGCGCTGCCAAAGCCCCTGTGGGTGATTGTTGGCCTTGGGCTAATTGCACTGGTGATCCATTTGTTGGCGCCAATATTAATGCCGTTTTTACTGGCAGCAGTATTGGCTTATATGGGTGACCCTCTTGCCGACAGGCTGGAGGCAAGGGGTATGGGGCGGACGTGGGCAGTAGTAACGGTGTTTGCCACCCTTAGTCTTGGTGGTGTGCTAATTTTACTTGTTACCCTGCCGCTTCTGATTGAGCAGTTGCAGTTATTAATGGAGCGTTTATACGACGGCCTGCGCTGGGTGCAGTCTACAGGCTTGCCTAAACTACGTGAATATTTGGACCTGCCAGAGCAAACTCAGCCTATGGCGAGCGCTCGGGAAGCAATCAGTGAACATTGGGCGAGTGCTGGCGGCATACTTTTTTATCTGTGGAATAAGGTCAGCGGCTCCAGTCTGGCCTTGATTGCGTGGTTGGCCAATATGACCTTGGTGCCAGTGGTGACGTTTTACTTGCTTAGGGACTGGGACGTTTTGATGATGGCAATTCGCAATTTATTGCCGCGCTCGATTGAAATACGCACCGTGCTTATTGCTAAAGAGTGTGACGAAATACTGGGTGCTTTTGCCCGTGGCCAGCTACTTGTTATGTTGGCCTTGGCTGTAGTGTATACGGTAGGGCTGTGGATAGTGGGTCTCGATTTGGCGTTGCTCTTGGGCTTGGCTGCGGGTTTGGCGAGTATCGTGCCGTATCTTGGGGTTATCGTCGGTATTGGTGCAGCCGGTACGGCGGCGTTTTTTCAGTTTGATGGTCTTTGGCCGCTGGCGGGAGTCGCGGCGGTATTTGGCTTTGGTCAGTTATTGGAGTCGATGCTGTTAACGCCACTCTTAGTTGGCGATAAAATTGGCCTACACCCTGTAATGGTTATTTTTGCTATTTTGGCGGGCGGTCAGCTGTTTGGCTTTGTCGGTATCTTGCTGGCCCTGCCTTTTGCGGCCGTAATAAAGGTGATGATTAACCATTTGCACGAATATTATAAGCAAAGTGGATTTTACGGTGCCGTTCCCGCCTCCGCCGAAGAGCGGGAGCTGGGTGATTGATGGCTAGTCAGCAACTGCCATTAGCGCTCAAACTCGACAACGATGCTACTTTTGATAATTTCTATATTGCTGATGAGCACCGGCTATTGCTTAATCAGCTTCGCCAGCAGGCAATGGCGCAGGGGGAGAAATGGATTTATCTCAGCGGCGGAGCAGGGCGCAGCCACCTTTTACAGGCTTGCTGTCATTTGGCTGACGCCAATGGCCTGTATGCTCGCTATATTCCGCTTGCCGACGTTGTGGACTATGAACCCGAGGCCCTCCTAGAGGGCTCAGAATATTTAGATTTACTCTGTTTAGACGATCTAGATGTGGTCGCGGGGCGGCCAAATTGGGAGCGGGCACTGTTCAATTGCTACAACCAGATGCTGACAACTGGGGCGCGGATGTTAGTTGCCTCGGCAAAGCCAATAGCGCAGCAGGGTATCGCTCTAGCCGACCTGCATTCACGGTTGCAAAGCTTTAGTGTTTACCTGCTTCGCGATTCCGATGAGGCGACGCGACTTGCAGCATTTCAGTTTCGGGCTAGACTGCGGGGTATTAGTATTTCGGACGCTGTTGCTGAATATATTTATATGCGTTGTCAGCGAGACCTTGCGAGTTTGTTTGGGATATTGAATACTCTTGACCAAGTCAGCTTAGTAGAACAGAGAAAACTGACCATCCCATTTATAAAAAAAGTGATGGAATGGTGATTATTTTTTATCTGAAAATTTGGTAATAGCGCAAAATACGGCTATTTTTAGCATGTGCATGGGAACTTGCCTGCTAATAAGTGTTCGGAGTGCTGATTTTTAGGGATGCATTGTCCGTTGGGTGGCGTGGTAAAATTACACAAAATCAGACGTGCAAGCGTCAATGCCCGTGTTATTCTGAGTTAATGGCGTGCTTTCACGGCATAGCAAAGGAAGTTTCTAAAAAAATGAAGGGGAGTGTTATGCGTAAATTTATATTGGGTGCAGCTGTTGCAAGTTGCATGTTGCCAACGATAGCGTCTGCAGCTGAAGAAGGCACATGGTATTTGAACCCTGCAATCGGCTACCAAGTATTTGATGGTTCGCGTGACTTAAGCAGCACCGAAGTGGCCTTGTTTGGTGCTGAATATGTTCTCAGTAAAGACTGGGGCATTGAATTGCGTGGTTTGTACAGTGTTGCGGCAAGTGATCGCAATATTCGTGCGTTGGATCAAAAGATTCTTGGTAGTAGCGTCGATATGCTGCGCTACTTTAGCAATGACAGTAAGTTCACTCCTTACCTAGCAGGCGGTATGGGTGTTATTGAAGCAGATTATGAAAGTGGCCGCTATGACAGCCAGACCCAGCTAAACGTGGGTGGTGGTGTACGTTATACAATTGATGAAAAATGGTCCGTCCGCGGTGATACGCGCATGGTTTACGGTACTGACCACGAAACCCGTGACGGCAATGCCTCAATTGGTTTGAGCTACGCGTTTGGTGGTTCAACTGTTGCCAAGCCAGCGCCAAAACCAATGATGTCTGACTCTGATGCCGATGGCGTTGAAGATGGCGTTGACCAGTGCCCAGGTACACCAGCGGGTGTTGCTGTAGACGCGAAGGGTTGTGCTTTGGATAAAGACGGTGACGGCGTGCCAAACTACCGTGACAAGTGTCCAAATACCCCGGCGGGTCGCCAAGTTGATAAATTCGGTTGCAAGTTTGTGATCAAACACTCCGAAAGCATCAAGTTGGAAATCAACTTCCCGAACAACTCTGACGCCATTCCAGTTGCCTATGCCGTAGAGCTGAAAAAGGTCGCTGCGTTCATGACTAAGTTTACTGGTGTGAAAGCAGTTGTTGAAGGTCATGCCGACAGCAATGGTGCCGCCGCTTATAACAAGCAGCTGTCACAGCGTCGTGCAGACTCTGTACGCAACGCGCTGATTCGCGATTACAATATTGCGGAAAATCGTCTGAGTGCAGTTGGTTATGGTGAAGAGCGTCCGATTGCTGATAACAGAACTGCGGATGGCCGTCGTGCTAACCGCCGTGTTGTTGCAGTAATGCAGGCAGAAGTTACTGAATAAGCTTCGGTAATCTCAAGGAAAAGGGGCTTCGGCCCCTTTTTTTATGCCCAAATGATAGCTCGGTAGCGCCGAGACCCAAATACACCTCGCAGTAAATACCCGTCCCAGCTGTCAGTTTATTCGTAAAATGAGTCACTCCTTACGCCAATCACTACCGTAGTAGCTCGGTCTGCACTTGTCCTTTTGCGCTCAAACACCCGTGTTTGACTAAATATTACCAACGATTTGTGCCGCGGCGCTGCTCTTTTGTAGGCCTTTAGTTAACTGGCACGGTTCTTGTAGATATTAGTTAGATAGCGCCGTAAATAGCCCGTAAATCACCATAATGGTGCGCTTGGCGGCGGCTTGTAATTGTCCGCGTGCTCTAATTTAGTGCTGCGGTGAGGGAGGACGATGTAGATGATCTTTGGGCGTAAGAATAGAAAACCAATCACAATCACTGATAAGAAAGTTGTCGAGTGGAAATACGCCGTATGCGGATATTGCTCCACCGGCTGCTCAATTGAGGTTGGTTTAAATGCCGAAGGCAAACCAGTGACCAGTCGTGGCAAGGGAAATGCGCCCGTCAATCAGGGCAAACTGTGCATAAAAGGCATTTTTGAGCACGAGCTGAGTGATAGCGCTGGGCGCGGCGTAGAGCCGTTGATTCGCAATAAAATATACGATGCTTTTCAGCCCACTAGCTGGGACACCGCACTGGATAAAACTGCCGCCGAATTTATGCGCATACAGGAAAAATACGGCCGCGACAGCGTGGCCGTAGTGTCTACTGGGCAATTGTTGACCGAGGAATTTTACACGCTAGGTAAATTGGTGCGGGGTGTGATCGGCACCAATAACTACGACGGCAATACGACCTTGTGCATGGCCTCTGCAGTTTCGGGCTATAAGCGCTCCTTTGGTGCAGACGGCCCGCCAGGGTGCTACGACGATTTTGAAAGCACCCACTGTTTAATGGCCTTTGGCTCCAATTTGCCTGAGCAACATCCTATTATTTATTGGCGCTTGAAAGAGGCGCTGGAAAAACGCAAATTCCCGCTGATTGTGGTGGACCCGAGGGTCACCATGTTCGCTCAGTTTGCCGATATTCATTTGCCGATTACACCCGGTACGGACCTTGTTCTATTGAATGCGCTTGCTCACGTTATTTTGGCCGAAGGTCTACAAGATGAGGCGTATATTGAAGCCCACTGCAATGGTTTTGATGAGTTGAAAGCAACCGTTGCCAAATACGATCCGGTGACGGCCTCGCGAATCTGCGGTATCGATGCCGATATGATTAAAAACGTAGCCCGAATTTATGCCAAGGCGCCGTCGGCGATGAGCATCTGGACTATGGGGATTAACCAGAGTACTCATGGTACTGACGGTGTATGCGGTATTAACAACCTAAATTTGATTACCGGCAATATTGGTATTCCCGGTGGCACTAGCCTGTCTATTACCGGCCAGTGCAATGCCATGGGTACGCGGGAGTGGTCCTCATGCTCGGGTTTGCCCGGCTACCGCGCCCTTGAGAAGCAAGAGCACCGCGACGAGGTGGCTAAATTTTGGGGTATCGACGAAAGCTTCTTCCCTGCCAAGCGGGGCCTCCAGCAAACTGATATTTTTCCAGCGATTGAGTCTGGCGAGATCAAAGCCTTGTGGATTGTCGCCACCAACCCCTTAACGTCCATGCCCAACCAGCCTCGGATTAAAAAGGCCTTAGAAAAGCTGGAATTCATGGTGGTGCAAGACGGCTATAAAGACTGTGAAACCGTTAATTTTGCCCATGTGTATTTTCCTGCTGCGGTGTGGGGCGAAAAGGAGGGTGTGCTTACCAATACCGAGCGGCGAGTGAATTTAGTGCGTAAATTCGTTGAGCCACCGGGCAATGCCAAGGCTGATCACTGGATTTTTAATGAATTGGCGAAGCGTTTTGAGCGCGGCCAGGCGATGAGCTTCCCTGACAGTACCTCAGATATTTTTGATGAGATGAAGCTGCTTTCTAAGGGAGCGACGCGCAACCTCGATATATCGGGGATGAGCCATGACCTGATTGAAAGTCAGCGTGGGATCCAGTGGCCGATGCGGGAAGGCGACGACACCGGTAATCCCCGCTTGTATAGCGATGGCGTTTTTCCGTCACCGAATGGCAAAGCCAATTTGCTCGCCATGGATTATATCGAAGATAACGAAGTACCCGATGACAGCTATCCGTTCTGGTTAAACAGTGGGCGGGTAATTGAACATTTTCACACCCGCACCAAGACCGGGAAAATCGGTAATTTAAATAAGTTTAGCCCAACACCGTATATGGAAATGAACCCAGATTCGGCGCGGGAGCAGGGCGTTAAACATCAAAGCTATGTGCGCCTGGTGTCTAAGCGCGGTGATGCCGTGGTAATGGTTCAGCTAACCCAGCGGGTGCCCCATAACATGGTGTTTATCCCGATGCATTATCACGACTGCGTGAATCGTTTGTCCTTGGGCTTACTGGACCCTTATTCCCGCCAGCCGGCGTTTAAGCAGTGTGCTGTGCGCATTGAGCAGATCGATCAGAAAGAAGCGGGGCGGCTCAATGTTGAGCGCCGAGCGTATTAATTAGCGCGGCGTATAGTCGCGCAGAACACTTTGTAGTTTGTCATATTGTTTTTAGAGCAGCCTAGTACCAGCAGTGCGAGGCGTTCGACAAAGGGTCTTAAATATGTGGAAAGTTAGAGACGATGAACCCAGTTATGCCTTTCTTAAGGAGCCAACAGCACCGGAGGTAAATTACTACGAGGCACCCATCGATCTCATCGCCCGTACCGGCGGCGCGTTGCCCGCTGGTCGGGAAATGTTTATCAATGAAGAACCGGGGGTGGGTAATAACCCCAATCGTAATAAGCAGCACGCTTTTCATTTTACAGCGGATAACTGCATTGGCTGCCATGCCTGCGAAGCGGCGTGCAGCGAGAAAAATGACAACCCGGCGCACATCAGCTTTCGCTCGGTTGGCTATGTTGAGGGTGGCACCTACCCTGATTTTAAGCGCATGAATATTTCCATGGCCTGTAATCACTGTGATGATCCGGTGTGCTTAAAAGGCTGCCCCACACGCGCTTATACCAAACACGTGGAATACGGCGCGGTGCTACAAGACCCAGAAACCTGTTTTGGCTGTGGCTATTGCACGTGGGTTTGTCCCTATAACGCGCCTCAGCTGGACCCCATAAAAGGTCAGGTCTCTAAGTGCAATATGTGTGTAGACCGCTTGGAAGTGAATTTAAAACCGGCCTGCGTGTCGGCGTGCCTGGGCAATGCCCTGAATTTTGGCGTTGTCGATGACCTTCCAGAAAATCGCGAACAGGGTAAAACGAGTATTCCTGGCTTCCCTGACCCAGAAATTACTCACCCCAATATTCGCTTTCAACAAATTAAAAACATGCCTGATGAGGTCACGCGCCCAGATGGTATGGAGGTGAAATATCACAAGGGTGACGACGGTCAATATCGTCCGGTGGTGGATCAGAAGAAAGGCGTGGAGAAAAAGTGGAGTCTGGGCAAACTTAGCTCACGTGAGAATCCCTTGGTCATCTTTACCCTTGTTAGCCAAACCTCGCTAGGTGCGTTTTTATTGAGCTTCCTTGGCGCGCAGCTGGGTATTGAAAGCATTATTGCCCTTCGGGATTCCGTAATGTATATCCCGTTCATGGCCGTAACAGTCGGGCTTGCTGGTCTGGGGATGTTGATGTCGGCGACGCACCTTGGTAAACCATGGCGTTTTTATCGTGGCTTTAATAATTTGCGTCATTCGCCTGTATGCCGTGAAGGCTTGGGTATGCTTCTGTATATGGTCTTTGCCGGCGTGCATTTACTCGCGATGCTGCCGGAGAACAGCGTGTTTACTGCTTTGTTGGGTGAGTGGGATAGCTTTCCCACCGTGGCAGCGACAACGGGTTATTTGGCGCTGATTGCAGGCGCTGTTGGCCTATACTATATGTATCGCTGCTACCGTATTCCTGCGCGGCCCTTCTGGAATCACTGGCAGACCGGCAGTGCCTTCTTGGGTACGGCGCTTACTTTGGGCGGTGTTGTGCTGGGTGTCATTGGTGTGCCAACACTCATGCTAATTGGTGGCGATGGCTTGGCGATACTGAAGCTGAGCCTGGTGAGTATTGTTATTGGTGCTGCTTTAGAAGGTGTTGGTTTGTGGCGTCACGGTCTGGCAATGGACAAGGCGAATAACGAAGGCAGCGTGTCTCATTATATTCAATGCACCTTGTTTGGTAAGAGTTATATGCTGCGCAATCTACTGACGCTCGCTAATCTGGTTCTTGCCGCAGCGCTTTTAAGCAGTGCTGAACTTGGTGTTGTGACGTTGGTGGCTAGCGCATTATTGTGTGGTTCGATCATGGCGACGGCACTGATTGGTCGCTGCCTGTTCTATGTTTTAGTTGTGCCTACCACCATGCCGGGGGCATTCTTTTGGAAGAACAAAGATTTCGAAGAGCATGCTCGGGATATTGGTTTGGCGAATATGCCGCAGGTTGGTGTTGTGGCGCACGCGCATTAATTAGTTAGACCAAAGATAGCGAAGGCCGAGTCTTCGCTATCTTTACTGCGCTATTGCGCGATTAGCGAGGCCCAATTGATAGGGCTAAAATCATACTTAATTCGGCCAGCGTGCGGCCACTTTCTTGCTGCATTTCATTAAACGCTATTTGCACCTTTTTTAGATCGCGTTGCGCGGTGACTTGGGTCTTGTCGATGATGCCGACGCTTAGCAGCGCGGTGCAGACGTCGCGGCTTAAAATAAAGGTATCCTTGCCACTAAAGCGCAGAAAATACTGGCCAGAATTACCGCCAAGGCGGCTGCCGTGTTTTTTCATATATGCCCACAATCCGGTGATATCGTCACTTGGCCAGCTGGCTAAAAATTTGCCAAAACTGCCGTGTTCGCGCTGGATGTCGAGGATAAACAAGGCGTTGTCCTGAACCGATTTAACCTTGGTTAAATTACGCACAATACGTTTGTCGCTAGCCATGGCCTCAATTTCTTCTGGCGATCTTGACGCTACCCAAATTGGTAAAAAGCCATTAAACACCTCTTCAAACCCTGGCCATTTCAGTGAAATTACCCGCCAGACAAAACCCGCTCGAAACACGCACGCGGCCATTTCGGCTAAAAACTGCTTGTCCGGAATTGCGCCCAGCTCTTTCTCGCTGAGGACGCGAGGCAGCTGATCTTCAATGGCGGCTAAGGAGCCGTGTTGAGCCAGCGCTCGCTCCAGAAAGGTGTTATACAGTGTTGTCATAATATGGGATCCCTTGATACGGGGCTGTCGTCGTCAAATTCTGCTTAGCCTACCCGATGTGTGGCGAGTCGTCATGGGTGTTGTCGCGTACTGCAGACGGATGATAGAGCTATTGCCCCATAGACGTTTATGATAGTGCAATGACAGGCTTTATATCGCCGATACGGCAATGACATACCTTAATCAAGCTGGTCGGTGCGTATACCACCGAAAATGCCATCGCGATTTTAGATTGAACGCAGGAAATAATAATGACTGAGACAAGCTGGGATCACAGCGTAGATGTATTAATTGTTGGCAGCGGCAACGGCGCGTTCACCGCCGCCTTGAGCAGCTACGAGATGGGCGTGACCGACGTACTGATTGTTGAAAAGTCAGCGGAGATCGGCGGTACTAGCGCGACCTCAGGTGGAGGGGTGTGGATTCCCTGTAACCGCTACGCCAAAGCCGCGGGGGCCAACGACAGCTTTGACGATGCCAAAGCCTATCTGTTAAACACCACTCCGCCGGGGGCGGTGCCAGAGGAGATGGTCGACAGCTATTTACGTAATGGCCCAAAAATGATCGATTTCTTACACGAGCGCAGTGATGTTCGCTATGAAACTCTAGAGCATTACCCAGACTATTACACCAATGTTGAGGGCTCGCGTACCGGCCATAGATCAATGGAGCCCGCGCGGTTTGACTCATCATTGCTGGGCGACGACGTTAAACGTCTACGCCCCTCACATCATATGATGCGCTTGTTTAGTCGCATTTATTTCACTCAAGTAGAAGCGGCGTTGCTGACCCTGCAAGGACCTGGCTGGATTAAATTAACCATGAAGTTAATTGCCAGCTGGGCGTTGGATTTTGCGTGGTTAATCAAAGGCAACGGCCTAGGGCGCGATGTTTGTACCGGTGCGGCGGGCGTGGCGAGACTTTGGTATTCGGTTAAAAAACGCAATATACCACTTTGGGCTAGCACGCCGATGCAGGAGCTAATTGAAGAGAATGGCCGCGTGGTCGGCGCGATCATCAAGCGTGACGGCAAGCTTATGCGCGTGCAGGCGCGCAAGGGCGTGATTCTCGCTGCTGGCGGCTTTGAGCGCAACCAGCAGATGCGTGAGCAGTACCTGCCCGCGCCCACGAGTAGCGATTGGAGTGGCGGCGTCGAGGGCAATACGGGTGATGCCATTCAGGCTGGCCTGAAGCTGGGCGCGGCAACCCGATTAATGGATGGCGCCTGGTGGTGTACGACCGTGTCGGTGCCCGGTGAACCAGCGCCTCGCCTAAGTGTGATGGAAAAGTCCTACCCCGGCTCGTGTATTGTCAATTTGCGTGGTGAGCGCTTTGCCAACGAGTCGCAAAATTATATGGCGTTTCAGAAAGACCTCTACAAAAAGCACACCGAGGCTGCCCCCTGCTCGCCAATGTATCAAATATTTGATGCTCGTTTTCGCCGCGACTATATCGTTGGCCCGCTGATGACGGCCTCATTGAAACCCGATTGGACCATACCCAAAGAATGGTTTGAAACGAAGTTGGTGGGCAAGGCGAATACCGTGCGCGAACTTGCTGAACAATTGGGCATCGACGCTGACAATTTAGAGACAACGGTAGGCAAAATGAACGGCTTTGCTAAAACCGGTAAAGACCTCGATTTTCAACGTGGCGATTCGGCTTACGACCGCTACTACGGCGATCCGCGCTTTGAGCCAAATCCCTGCCTTGGCGCAATCGACGAGGCACCGTTTTACGCTATGCGATTGGAGGCTGGCGATTTTGGTACCCAGGGCGGCTTGGCGACTAACCCGGATGCCCAAGTGCTTAAAGACGATGGCAGTGCTATTGCGGGTTTGTACGCAGTGGGAAATTGCAGTGCTGCAGTACTCCCAACTTACCCTGGCCCGGGTTCAACCTTGGGACCGGCGATGACCTTTGCGTATCAAGCAGCCAAACACCTTAGCGGCTTTAAGGACTAGCCGCGCTTAGCCAAATGACGCTGGCAGCCAGATCAGTAGGCGCGGTCAGCGTCATATAAAGGCCATCTTCTTGACATAAAACTGTCAGCGTTTTGTCGCAATTCCTCCGTAATCTTTAGCGATTCTAATTTTTCGCATTTTCGGAGGATTCATGCAATTTAAAAAAACAGCATTATCGTGGGGGATTGCACTGGCAACGCCTCTGTTTCTGGCTGCTTGTGGCGGTGACAACAATAAAACGCCTGCGTCGCAAGCCAGCGCTGAAAAAAACTTTAATCGCATCGCAGTGTACCCGGTATGCATGCAAACCGACGCGACCTGCAATAGCGATGACGCTACGGCGGCTGAAATTGTCGCTGCCAGCACTGACGGCATGACCCTTGTTTATACCGACAGCCCTAAAGCGCAGCTGGGCTTTGTCGATATTACCAATCCCGCTGCGCCAACGGGCTTGGGGGTATTACCGCTCGTCGGCGAACCGACTTCGGTAGCCGTTAAAGGTGATTATGCGCTGGTGGGGGTTAATACCAGCAGCGATTTTGTGAGTGTTTCTGGTTTGCTAGTTGTCGTGGATATTGCCACTCGCAGCATTGTTCACTCAATTGATGTTGGCGGTCAGCCAGACTCGGTGGCGGTGAGTCCAGACGGCAGCTATGCCGCCGTGGTGATCGAAAACGAGCGTGACGAAGATCTTAATGATGGCGCTTTGCCGCAAATGCCAGCGGGCAAGTTGGTGGTGGTAAACTTAAGCGGAGCGCCCGCTGACTGGGCCAGCAGCACCGTGGGTCTCACAGGGCTGGCTGATTTATACCCCACAGATCCAGAACCAGAATTTGTTGATATCAACGCCAATAATATTGCCGTTGTCTCAATGCAGGAAAACAATCATATCGTTTTAGTTAATTTAGCCGATGGCAGCATTGTGACGGAATTTAGCGCCGGTAGCGTTGAGTTAAGCGGTATTGATACCAGCAAAGACGGCATGATTAATCAAAATGCCAGTCTCGATGCCGTGCTGCGTGAGCCTGATGGTGTGAGCTGGTTGTCTACTGATTACTTTGTTACTGCCAATGAAGGCGATCTTGACGGTGGCAGCCGCAGCTTTAGCATTTTCAATACAGCTGGCGAAGTGGTTTACGAGGCTGGCAATACCTTAGACCAACTTACCGCGCGCATTGGTCACTACCCTGAGTCGCGTTCGGGCAAGAAAGGGAATGAGCCAGAAAATGCAGAATTCGGCGTGTTTGGCGAAGATAAGCTACTGTTTGTTAATTCTGAGCGGGCCAGTGTGGTGTTTGTTTACGACGTGGCTGATTTTACCAAGCCGGTATTCAAGCAAGTGCTTCCCGCTGGCGTTGGTCCTGAGGGCGCCTTGGCCATTCCCGCGCGCAATTTACTCATTGCCGCCAGTGAAGAAGACGACCGCGGCGCTGCAATCCGTTCCGGCTTGAATATATATCAGTACGGTACGGCAGCGGCCAGCTACCCTACAATCGTGTCCAAGGACCGAGACGATGGCTCGCCAATATCGTGGGGCGCTTTGTCAGGATTGTCTGCCGACCCTTCGGATAGCACCCTGGTCTATGCCGTGGATGACAGCTACTACAAGAAAAATCGCATTTTCACCTTGGATGTTAGCCTCCAGCCTGGGGTGATTGCCGCCGAAACCTATATTGTTGACAGCAATGATGTGCTGGCTAATTTGCCATTGGGTACCTTGCCTGGCGGTGCGGTGAACGATGATAAGACGGTTAATATCGACCCCGAAGGCATCGTTAAACTGGCTGATGGCGATTTCTGGATTGCATCAGAGGGCAAGGGCAACCAGATTGATGGGCCTGTTGCGAGTAGGAATGTGCTAATTAACACCGGCGCCGATGGTGTTATTCAAAAGGCGGTGACTTTGCCAGCAGCGGTGAATTTGCTTCAGCGGAAAAATGGTTTTGAGGGGGTAGCTGAGTACGAGGGCAAATTGTATGTCGCCTTCCAGCGCGCTTGGCAAAATGAAGATGCGGTGCGGATTGGTATCTATGATATTGCCGCTGAAAGCTGGAGCTTCTTATTTTACCCACTTGATGCGCCGGAATCTCAACATGGTGGCTGGGTCGGCTTATCGGAAATTACGGCCTTAGGCGGTGGCGAGTTCGTGGTGATCGAACGGGACAATCAGGGCGGGCCAGACGCGGTAATTAAACGTTTGTACAAGTTCGACACGACTGGCCTCGCCGAGGATGCCATGGTAAGTAAAACCTTGGTTCGCGACGTATTGCCGGATATGAAAGCCACCGGTGGTCTTGTTACCGAGAAAATCGAAGGTTTGGCCTTGTTAGCCAATGGCGATTTACTGATGGTGAACGATAACGATGGCGTTGATGACAGCAACGGTGAAACCCGATTAATGAATTTGGGTAAGTTATTCTAAAACCCAGCTCGACCTACAGCTAAAGCCCGCCGTTGTGCGGGCTTTTTGCTTTTGAGCTTGGGGTGCTAAGGTGGTGGCGATTATAGCGCTTCTTCGACCGGAGGTTTGTAATTTTGACGCATTAATTTTCTTTGTTGCGCGGGTGTAGCTCCTCCTATATTAAGTAGGAATGGATGTATGCGGCAACAAAAGGGATTTTATATGCGAATCACAAGGCCTCTATTATCTAGAGTCATTGTTTTGGTCATGGCGCTTAATATAAGCGCTTGTACAACTACCCGAGCTTACCAACCAACAGTGAACAGTCCGCCACCGCTAGTGCCTGGCAAGTCATATCAAGTTTCCTTTGTTAATGGTAAACATGAGGCCCTGGTCATTGCGGCGGTAAATGAAAATTGCTTTAGTGATAAAGCAGGGCATAGCCATTTGTTTTCTGAAGTAGACGAAGTTGCAGAGAAACATTTTAGCTTTCTTAAGACAACGGGCGCTGTTGCGGCCGGAGCGCTAGTTTTTTTGGTGGCGGCTGGTATCTACTTGGTAGAAAAAATATTTGAAGATGGTGGGTCACGTGGTGACAATGTTTCCATGCCTATGCAAGCGAAATGACAAATCTCATTATTCGAGCCCCAAGGACTAAGAAAAATACTGATCGACAATGTCTCGTAGTTTGTCTGCCGACAGCGGCTTATTGCAATACGCGGTGACAGAGGGGTGAGACTCCGCGCGCTCATGATCGCTGGGGTTTACCGAGGTTGACAATATGATAATCACTGGGTGACGGAGGTCTTGAGGAACAATGCCTTCGTAGCGATTGAGGAATTCCCAGCCGTCAATAACGGGCATGTTAATATCTAAAAATATTAAGTCGGGTAGGCGCTGATTTTTTTTGACTGCGTCGCCAAGCATGTTTAGGGCATCACCTGCATGGTCGTAGGCAGTGACCATTTTACAAACCTTGGCTTTCTCGACGATCATCTGATGGTAATAATTGTCGGCACCACTATCGTCAATTAATATGATTTTCTCAAGCTTGTTCGTCATAGTGTAATCACCTTGGGTATGGTAAAGCTGAAGGTGCTGCCCTTGTTCAAACTTGAGTCCACCCAGATTTTCCCGCCGTGTAAATTGATTACTTTTTTGCAGTTGGCGAGGCCAATGCCACTGCCAGGGTAGACGTCTTGGCTGTGGAGTCGCTTAAATATCATAAAAATTTGGTCGAGATATTCGGCCTCTATGCCAATGCCGTTATCGCTGACAGTAAAGCACCAGTCCTTGCCTTTATCAACGCAGACAATATCTATTTGCAAATTAGTGTCGGCTTTTTTGAATTTAAGGGCATTGCTAATGAGGTTTAGGAATAGCATGCGCAGCTCGGTTTCAAAGCCGCTAATGGTGGGTAGCTTGGCAATACTGATATTGGTATTGCTGTGGTCGATAGCGGCGTCTAAGTCGGCAATGACGTCTGCCACTAGATTGTTGCAATTTACTTGCGTGAGTGTCGGCTCGCGACCTATGCGGCTGTAAGACATTAGGCCAAAGACCAAGTTGCGCATGCGCTCGGCCGCTTCACTAATAAATTTAACGGACAGCAAGACCCGTTCGCTTTGTTCCTTGCCAGCGAGTTCCTCTTCCAGAAGCTCGCTGAAATTGCTCAAGGTACGGAGTGGCTCCTGAAGATCGTGGGAGGCGGCAAAGGCAAACTGGGCTAATTCCTCATTGGAGGCCTCAAGACGTACTACCGATTTTTGCAGCTCTTGCGCTTTGTATTGATAGCTCTCAGACATGCGCTCGGCAAACAGCAGGGCGCGTCGATTTGCCCGTGAGAGTAGTAGAAATAAGCTGAGCAGCATTGTGTCGATAAAAATACCGCCAATGAGTATCAGGGTCGGCTGCGCGTTTTGGGTTTCCGTGCGGAATGCTTTGGTTGACCACACATTTACTTGCCACTGGCGGCCGTAAACATCGATTGGATAGGTTTTGGTGAAGAGTGGCTCGGGGTCGAAGTCTGTTTCATTGGCGGTGTTTTCGTCGTAGAGGTAGTCACCATCATCACTAATGCTAATGCCGACTTGGCGACGGCTTTTTTCTAATGTGCCGCGCATGAGTTTGTGGACAACAAACGGCGCATAGACCATGCCGGCAAAATTGTTGCGTCTCGCGGTTAAGTCGTCGTTTTGCAAGTCTGTGTAAAAGGGCGCATAGAATAAGAAGCCCGGTGTTTTTTCGGCGTCTTGTACCAAGATAATGGGGCCAGTAATTTGCGCTTGGCCACTATCTCTGGCTTTTAAGGCGGCATTTAGGCGGTTAGCTTCGTGGGCGACGTCTAAGCCGACCGCCGCTAAATTGTCTTTAGCGGGTTCGATATACGTTATGGGGAGTAAATAGTCGTTATTGTGCTGGGGGTGTATGGCGTAATTGGGGCGGAGTTGACGTTGCTGTTGCAGGTAGCTGTCGAGCTTGTCGGCTTGCACATTGTGGATGACGCCAATGCCATTGATGCCTTTGTACTTAGCGGGTAAATGCAGCTCGGTGGCAAATGCCTGCCACTGCTGATTGTCTATGCTGCCTTTGTGAGAGCTGATGGTCGCGACTCCAGCCCAGAGTGCGTCTTCGTACTTTTGTAGGCGCTCGGATATAAGGGTAATAACTTGGTCTGCCTCGCGCTCAAAACGGTTTTCTATTTTGTCTTGTACCTGTAAACGGGAGTATTGCCAGACACCAAGCGTTAACAGAAGTGACAAGCAAACCACAAGCCAGTGAAACCAGTGCAGGCCACCCGCTTTTTGGAGTGCTTGCTGTTCCGTGCGTATCGCGACTTGATCGGTTTCTTGGTTGTGGCTATTGGTCATAAAGTAAGCTAACAATCAGTTGTTGGCAAAATTGCAAATATCAACATGCTTGGTGCACCGCGGTAATTTGCCGTTGTCGTGACAAAAGTCCACTTCAAGTACTTGAACTATATAGGAACAATACCGTTTCGTCAGAATTCTCGACTGTATAGGTAACGAATAACGACGCTGCTGCTCGGGAGAGGCAACATTTTGCGGAGTGACTGCGCCGCTCCAGAGAGCGACGCAGTAGGTGAGAGTGGCTAATTACTTTTGTGCGGCGCTAATGCCTGCGCGACGACCGAAGTAGGTGACGTCACCTACTGACATGCCGCTGGCGTAGCCAGCGGCAGTGCGTGGTATTCCAGCGGTGGTTCGACCCGCAGCATAAAGTCCGGGAATAACGTCGCCGTCAGGATTAAGCACTTCGCCGCTGGCTAGGGTATCTAGACCGCCGAGGGTAAAAAACGGATAGAAGGGGCCGCGACCTAAGGTGCAATCCAATGCGACATAAGGAGGTGTGAGTGGCCGGAGCCATGCCGCCGCTTTGTGAAACAAGGGGTCTTTGCCTTCGCTGGCGCCAGCATTATATTCGCTCACGGTGTGTTGCAGGCTGCCTACGGGTAATTCCAACTCTTGCTCTAACTCGACTACGCTGTCGCCGGTTCCAGCCACCTGTGCGCCGAGATAACTCATTTTCTCGTAGTCGCCATAGCCTTCAACATCGGTAATAAAGTAAATACGCTGGGCATTGCGCTGGGCCATTAATGCGTTGTAGCCCACACGGCCGTGATAGCAGTCTTCATTAATAAAGCGTTGGGCCTTGTCGTTGATTAAAATACCGAAGGTAAGTGAGGCTGGCGGGTAATACGGCAGGCTGACAAAGCATTCGTGCATATTGGTGGTGCCCGCACCAACACCCATGCCCATGAGAATGCCGCTGCCGGTATCGCCCGGATTGCCGATGGGGATTAGACCACGGTCAAAGGTGGGCGCGTATTTACGCACCATGGCTTCGTTCATGCAGAAGCCACCTGCGCATAATATGACGCCTTTGCGGGCACGCACGGTTTTTTCCTGTTGATCGATGCGCACTACGATGCCTTCAACTTCACCCTTGTCATTGCTAATTAAAGTCAGTGCGCGGCTATCGTAGTGGACCTCTACGTGGCGACTTTGTACCGCCTCAGTGAGAATCTTCATTAGCAGGGGGCCGCCGTTGTCGCCCTCTACTTCGAGGTTGTGGCCACGGGGCACCGGCGTGGCGTGCTCGGTAAAGGGGTAGGCTTTTTCATTGCCAGTGAACAGCAGGCAGTCGTCGGTTAAGGCCATAATCGCCCGCTCCTTTAACTCACTCATTTTAAAGGGCACACCAAGACCGGTGAGCCACTGATAATGATTGAGACTGTTTTCGCAGTAGTCGCGAATTTTATTGTCGTCGGCCTGATTGCCAAAACAGGCTTTCAGGTAGTTCACCATATTCTCGGTATCGTCGTGATAACCGCATGCTTTTTGGACGGGGGTGCCGCCATTGCCGCCCATATAGATTTCAGCGCTAGACAGGGCCGTGGAGCCACCGCTGGCACTGGCTAATTCAAAAATAGTGACTTTGGCGCCGGCGTCGGCGGCTTCTATCGCGGCGGCAGCGCCGGCGCCGCCGAAACCAATAATGGCAACGTCGGTGTCGATGTCCCAGTGCTGAATATCGCCGCTGTTACGGGGCTTGCTGGCGGTGGTTTTTGCTGTTGTCGTCATGGGGCTACCTATTCATCTTATTGTCTACGTGCACGTGTGCCGATGCTTTACCGAGTGCAAATTGTGCGTGGCAGCCATTACACGGTAAATGATCTGTTTGCAGTACATAAAAATGGCTGCCGAAGCAGCCTTTTTTATTAGTGTTGATTAATACTCGTAAAACACATCAAGCCCGAAGGTGCGCGGTTCGCCCCAGATCACTGAGCGGTCAGCTTGGGGTAGATTGTCGACGGCGGTTAATTCGTATTCCGTGTCGAGCAGATTCTTCGCCCATATGCCTGCACCGAGGCGTCCGTCGGCAAAGGCGATGTCGCTTAAGCTAAGCCGCGCATTCACTAACTCGTACTGGCGCAAATGCGTATTCTTTACATTTTCAGCGCGGGAGCCACCGTTGCGCTCGTCCATATAGTTCACGCTGATATTCGCACTACCGGTGCCCCAATCGGCTTGGAACAAAGTGTAATCAGCAGACAGAGTGAAGGAGTTCTCCGGTGCAGAGAAGAACACAAACTTATCTGAGGCATCGTTGCCATTTATGTCTGTCGCTTTGGTTACCTCGGTATTAAGGTAAGCGTAGTTGGCCATCAGCAGAAGATCGCGGGTCAGCATAAAAGTAATATCGGTTTCAAAACCGTACATTTCTGCTTCACCGGCGTTGGTGACCTTGGTGTCGGCGACGGTGCCAGTCAGGATGAAGTTTAGCTGCATATCTTCGTATTGGCTAAAGAAGACGTTGGCATTGATCCGTAGACGGCGATCCATCAGTTCACTCTTGAGGCCAAGCTCATAGGAGGTGACGTATTCGGCGTCAAAGCCGTCTGCATAGCCAAAGCCGTAATCATTGCCGTCGGTTGCGGGGCCTTGATTGCCGTCTTTTTGTGGGTCGCGGGTATTAAAACCGCCGGATTTATAGGCCTCAACGCGCTTGCCGTAAATATTGATGTCGTCGGTAATGTCATATTCTGCCACAAAACTGAACGAGTCATTACTGAAGTCTTGCGACGCGGGAATGCTGTCAAAGTTACGGCAATCGGCGTTGAGTGGGTTACTGCCACACTGCACAAAGGACACGTCAATTGCGGTCAGGGCAGTTTCGGCGATCGTCATATCCCGCTGGAACTTAACCGTTTTACGTTCGTCTTCAGAATGCCGAGCGCCAAAGGTGAGGTGAAGGCGTTCATCCAGTATTTTGGGTGTCCACGTAAACTGCCCAAAAATAGCGGCCGCACTATTGTCGATGTCGTATTTCTGGCTGAGCATATTGACAGCGCGGAAAGTCGTTAGTGGATCAGTAATGCCGCCTAGTAAGGCGCCAATACCGGGAATGGCTGACAGCGAGGGGAGGCCGAGGTTTATAGGGCCGCTCAGCTGGTGGTGCAGGGGCGTGTTATCTTCCTGCGCGGTTTCTTCAAAATAATACGCGCCCACAATATAGTCCACGCTGCCTTCGAAGGCGTCGCCGCTCAATTGCAGCTCATGGGAAAACTGCTCTTGAGAAACCTTGGGGTAGACCAGTGGGGTGCATTGACCAGCACCAAGCACAAACTCTGCTGCTTGGCCGCAATATTCGTTGGAATCTAAACGGAAGACTTTTTTGCTGGTGCTGCCATTGCCATGGGGATCCTGGCCGGGCTCTAGGCCTTTGCCACCGCCGAGGTCGGCGTAGGATTGGTCGTAAAGCTCACGGAAGGCGCCAATATATTTCAATTGAACGTGATCAAATTCCTTTGTGAGGGTAAAGGCATGACCTTCTATATCAGTTGATGACTGTTCAAAATTTGCGATAGTCGAGACGCTTTGTTGACGGCTCGGTGAGTAGCTACTGTAGGCGCTGGCGTCTACCAAATCGGCTTGGCTCCCCGAGATCGGGGTGCGCTTTCGAACATGCTGATACTGGCTGTTGTAGTAGTCAAAATCAGATTTGTCGTAGGCGTAGTCTAGCGCGAGGGTGTCGCTAATATCCCAGCGTAAATCAAAGCGGAAGCCGCCGACATTGCGGTCGCCAAAATCGCCACCGGGACCGTCGTTGGCAACATGGCCATCCTGCATTGTTTGCAGCGCCGCGAGTTTAACGGCCAAAGTGTCCGTCAGGGGAATGTTGACCATGGTCTTCGAGGTAAAGAGGTCGCGATTGCCGAAGGTCAGCTTTTGCTTAAATTCAAAGGTGTCAGTGGTTGGTTTTTTGGTGATCAGGTTAATAGCGCCGCCGGTCGTGTTACGACCATAGAGCGTGCCCTGAGGGCCGCGCAATATTTCGATACGCTCCAAATCTGCAACATCCAAGGCCGTGCCGGTAGAGCGGGCAATGTAAACGCCGTCTACGTATATGCCTACTGGTGGGTCTTGGGTTATTTGGGCATCAGAAATACCAATGCCGCGAATGAATATCCGCAACGTGGCGTTATTGATTGGAAATGGCTCAATAGTGAGACTGGGAACCTTAGAGCCGATGTCGCCTAAACTACTAATACCTTCAATTTCAAGGCGTTCACTGCCAAAGGCAGTCAGTGAAATGGGCGTATCCTGCAGTGATTCAGCCTTCTTTTGGGCCGTCACAATCACCTCTTCGAGGGCAAACTTCTCTTGTGCTAGGGCGTGGGGGCCGATAGCTGACAAGCTAATGCCGCTGATTACTGCTATGGATTTAAGCCTTTTTTTATTCATGACTGCCTCTTCCGTATGAATGCATTAATTTAATTTAGTCGTGATTATATTTATTAATTCGTAATTATATATATATTATATTACGCATAAATAGTTATATGTGCTTTAGGTTACAGTGTTGTTACTTTGCGATCTTACCATAGCTAGTTGTTGCTTGGCGTGAAATACACGAGATTTTTTTCAGATTTTGTTCAGTGATACTGCCAAAGCATTGTTGGGTTAGTGGTTTTACGCAGTTAAGCGCCTTTCTATGTTGACGGTGAGTATTAGTGCGAGTCGATAAGGCTGGTTATAATGCCCCTCGCTGAAATATTTTTTCTATAATTTGGAGCAGGGACCTTATGATCATCAAGCCTCGTGTGCGCGGTTTTATGTGTGTAACCACTCACCCCAAGGGTTGTGAGGCCAACGTTAGTCAGCAAATTGACTACGTTAAGACTCAGGGCGCGATCACCGATGGCCCCAAGCGCGTATTGGTTATTGGCGCATCGACCGGCTACGGTCTAGCCTCGCGTATCACCGCCGCGTTTGGCGCCGGTGCCGCTACGCTCGGGATTTTCTTTGAGAAAGAAGGCATTGACCGGAAGCCCGGCACTGCAGGCTGGTATAACTCCGCAGCATTCCACAAGTTTGCTGAAGCTGAGGGACTGTACGCTAAAAGCATTAACGGCGACGCCTTTTCGGACGAAATTAAAGAAAAGACTATCGCCCAGATAAAGGCGGATCTGGGCCAGATAGATCTGGTGGTCTACAGCTTGGCGTCACCTCGCCGTCAGCACCCGAAAACCGGTGTGGTGTATAACTCTACACTTAAGCCGATTGGTAAAGATGTCACCCAGCGCGGCGTGAATACCGATAAAGAAACCATTGAAAACTTCACCTTGACGGCGGCGAGTGATGAAGACATCAATAACACAGTCGCCGTCATGGGTGGTGAAGACTGGCAGATGTGGATTGACGCCCTAGATGACGCTGGTGTATTGGCCGATGGCGCCAAAACCACAGCGTACACCTATTTGGGTGATCGCCTGACGTGGGATATTTACTGGCATGGCACTATTGGCGCCGCTAAAAAGGATCTTGATAAGCGGGTGATAAATATCCGTGAACGTCTTGCGGCCAAAGGTGGCGATGCGCGCGTGTCGGTATTGAAGGCGGTAGTAACCCAGGCGAGCTCGGCGATCCCTGTTATGCCCTTGTATTTGGCGTTGCTGTTTAAAGTCATGAAGAGTGACGGTAGCCATGAGGGCTGTATTGAGCAGGTTTATGGCTTATTTAAGAATAGTTTGTACGGCGCTGAACCGATTTGTGACGACGAGGGAAGATTGCGCGCGGATGGTTTGGAAATGCGACCGGAAATTCAAGACGCTGTTGCTAAAATGTGGGAGGCGGTAACAACTGAAAACCTTCTTGAAACCACTGATTTTGTCGGATATAAACGGGAGTTTTTGCGCTTGTTCGGCTTTGAAATTGATGGCGTTGATTATGATGCCGAGGTTGATCCAGTGGTTGTGATAAATAATATGGTCTGATAGCGCTGTTTGTTGCGTAAAAAGGAAGCTTCGGCTTCCTTTTTTTATGGCTCAATTGTTTGCGGCAAGGCCCTTGCTGAGCTAGAGTGTGGCGGCTTTTTGCTTCGGAATTCCCATGTCTTCAGTTCCTCGTCAATTATCCCGCCTGGAGTTAAGTGCCCAGTTAAAACTGGCGCTGCCGATCTTTGGCGGTCAGCTGGCTCAGTCGGCAAACGGCTTCGTCGATACGGTAATGGCGGGCCGAGTATCGGCCCTTGATTTGGCCGCCGTGGCTGTGGGTGCAAGTATTTGGGTGCCGGTGTATCTGTTTATGACCGGTATGCTGATGAGCGCAACCTCGGTGCTGGCGCGTCATGTCGGCGCGAAGCAATTGGAGCGTATAAACCCCTTGGTGCATCAGGTTGTCACTATTGCGGTGGTTGCAGGTATCCTTGCCGCGATACTGCTTTGTAATACCGGTCCCTTACTTGAGTTTATGGATGTTGATCCGGCAATGCGGCCGCTGGTGGTGGATTACTTAATCGGTCTCAGCTGGGGTATGCCTGGCGTCGCCCTGGTGCTGGCGTTGCGTAGCTATACCGAAGCGTTAAGTCATACTCGCCCGGTATTATGGATTAGCGTAATTGGCTTGCTGGTTAATATTCCAATTAACTATGTGTTGATCTACGGCAAGTTAGGCATTCCTGCAATGGGGGGAGTGGGCTGCGGTTGGGCTACGGCGATCGTGATGTGGTTGATGGCGGCGATGATGCTGGTCTATGTGCATCGGCATCGGGTTTACCGAAATGTGCGTTTAAGCATTTCGCCATGGCATTGGGAGCCGAAAACGATTGCGTACCTGCTTAAGTTGGGCCTCCCGGTTGGCATGACCATCTTTTTTGAAGTCAGTGTGTTTTGTATTATTGCCTTGTTTATTAGCCAGGCGGGTGCAGAGATTGTTGCTGGCCATCAGCTCACCCTGAATTTTACCTCCCTTGTGTTTATGCTGCCCTTGAGCTTTGCCTTGGCGGCAACCACGCGGGTAGGTTTGGCCAGGGGCGCGGGAGACCCCGAGGGCTTGCTGCGAGCGGTGAAGGTGTCGTTCAAAATCACGCTGTGTATCGGATGTTCAGCAATTGTGGTGCTGGTGCTGCTGCGAAACTGGATACCCTTAATTTATACAGATAACGCAGAGGTTATCGCCCTAGCGAGCTACTTGTTGTTATTCGCCGCACTGTATCAAATTTCTGATGCTATTCAGGTCACCGCAAACGGCTGTTTACGAGGTTTTGAAGACACGACAATTCCGATGTTATTGACCTTATTTGCATATTGGGGTGTCGGCTTACCTTTGGGTTATACCTTGGCAATGACCAATATTCTGGTGCCAGCTATGGGGCCGAGTGGCTTTTGGTTAGGTATATTTGCGGGACTTAGCTTTGCGGCTCTATTGCTTGGCCTGCGCTTACGCTGGCGATTAAGCCAGCCCCTGCATTAGGCCGATTATAAATTCCAGCATCTACAGTCTGTGGGCTGGGTGTGGTTACAGTGCTGCTATTGCGAATGGCGTAATCCTGACTTAAGGGTGGCTGATAAGCGGAGCGGCCAGTGACGATCCGCCATTTTATTGCCCAGCTCGGATTAATCATTAGCTCCTTCGCTAGTTGCATAATGCCAGCGAGAGTTAAGCGCAGTGGATTCATGTGCAGGCTGGGTTGGCCGCTGAGGCCCGCGCGGGGCGTGGTGGCACTTAGCGGGCAGTAGGTGCCAAAAATAATATCCCAAATAAACATTGGTCCGCCGCCGAGATTAACCAAGTTTACCGCGCCGCTGCGTCCGCAGTGCTCCGGCTCAGAGGAGTGGTGCATATAATGATACACGCCACCGCCGGACACGAAGCTGGCCAAGCGAATAATTCGGCTGCGCGACGCCCTGCGGTAGAGCGCCGTTTGGTGGCCGAAAATTTCTGGAATCAGGATAAGCGCGTTGTAAATAATAACTTCGGTGTAAAGCGGCTCACTGCTGAATAGTTTGGTGCAGGCACCGAGCACTAAATTGTAGGGTAGCACCAAAAATACAAACAGTGGCAGGGCGCTAAACACCGCAAGGGTAGTCGATTGTACTAGGCCTGGCGTCATGTGGTGCGGGCGGTGAAAAAGCAGCCAAAGTAAGCGACTGCTATGGCCGAGTCGGTGAAACCAATAATGAAAAAAGCCGGCAAGCACGGCGATACACACCACGGCCAAGGGCGCGGGTGCGTGGATAATGGTCGGTATATTATTCATCACCAGCTGGTGGGCAAAGGCGACATTCAGTTCGATCCACTGCCAGCCAACGCTAAAATCGAGACCCGTTAAACTCGCTAAAATGGCAATCGCAAAAAGCATCACAGGAATCGCTGCTGTCGCGAGCATATTGCACAGTAAAAACACCACTAACCATTGAATGGGGTAACGCTGCCCCTGTTCCCGCTCATACCAAAAGTAGCCTGCCAGCATCGCGATCAAACGAAAAACGGTGGTAAATGCCAATAAGCCGAGGGCTGCATAGCAAAATAAAGGCTGGTCTTCATACAGGCGAGTTAGGCTGTCTATTAGGGGTTGAAAACTTACGGTGTCGCCAAGGCCGGGGCCGAGGTAGGCGCCGAGATGCAGGAGTTGTAAAAAGCCGATGCTATAGGCAAGCGCAAAGACAATGACAAGACCATTGGCTACCCGGCGGTAGCGTTCGCCGATTTCGGGGATTTCGGCGTTGAGTAAAATCGCAAATAGCCGTTTCACAAATATCCTACTGTACTTTTCTATTGGCCAGTAATAACAGAGGGGCTGGGCTTATTCTGGTCATCCTTTGGACTATTTACACACTGTATCATAAATGAGTAATAGCTGGGTGTTTTTTGCTCAATATTTGGACGTTGACCGGCGCTTTAATCTTCTGGCTTGCTATCAGCTAGTGACCCTCTTAATCTGGCCTGTGACAGTTTATGGCCACGCGAGTGGCGGATTTTTTGTGTGAGATAGCTTTTATGATGCAAGCAGGCGTGTTGGAAACGATTCTTCCGGGTATTCATCGTTTGGTGGCGCCCAACCCGAGTGTGTTAACAGGGCCGGGTACCAATACCTATTTGCTGGGGAATAAATCGATCACGGTGTTAGACCCGGGCCCAGATATTCCTGAACACATAGAGGCCATTGTTGCTGCTATAGAAGGCTTGGGTGGTGAGATCGAACGTGTTGTCACCACTCACACCCATCCAGATCATTCGCCCGGGGCGGCTGAATTGCAATTGCGCTTTCCCGGTGTGGCGGTAATTGGCGCCAGCATTGCTGACGATGGCCACCAAGATCCGCGTTTTGCGCCAACATCAGGCTTAGCGCATGATGACTGCTTTGACGTTGAGGGTCGCATACTAAGGGCAATTCATACACCCGGTCATGTTGCCAACCACTATTGTTTTATCGAAGAGTCCAGTGGCTGTGTTTTTACCGGCGACCATATTATGCAAGGTTCAACCGTGGTGATTATTCCGCCTGCCGGTGATATGGCGGACTATGTAGACTCGCTCAGGCTGTTACTCGACTATCCCATGCGATATCTCGCGCCGGGCCACGGCAGCTTAATTGACACGCCGCACGCTGAGGTTGAGGGGCTGGTTGCCCATCGCCAAGGGCGGGAGGCTAAGATTGTTGCAGCGTTAAACGAGGTACCTAAAGGCGATCTTGATGATTTAGTGGCAGTGGCCTATCGCGATGTCGACGTGAGTATTCATCCGATTGCTAAATTGTCTTTATCAGCGCATCTGCTTAAATTAGAGAAGGAGTCTCGGGCTACTCAAAATCAAGGTCAGTGGGAGCTAATTTAGGCAAAGTAAGGTCTACAGATTTATCAGGTCTAGCAAATTGATTTAACCGGGAGTCGTATGCGGATCGGTATACCCAAAGAAATCAAAGCTCAGGAATACCGTGTTGGTTTAAACCCGCCCGCGGTTGCCAGACTCACTGAACAGGGGCATGAAGTTCTTTTGGAAGCAGATGCCGGTATGGGGTCGGGCTATAGCAATGCCGAATACCTCGCTTGCGGCGCGCGCATCATCGCCTCGGTTGTGGATTTATACTCCCTGGCAGAACTCATTGTAAAAGTAAAAGAGCCCCAGCCTGAAGAGGTTGCTCGGCTGCGTCCAGGCCAAATATTGTTTTGCTATTTACACCTCGCCCCTAATCGGTCCTTGACCGATGCGCTTATTGCCAGCGGCGCCCACTGCATTGCCTACGAGACCATCACCGACGATCAGGGCCGTCTGCCTCTGCTCAAACCCATGAGTGAAATTGCTGGGCGTTTAGCCACGCAGGCGGGTGCCCACTGTTTAGAAAAAGCGCAAGGGGGCTCGGGAGTACTACTGGGGTCGGTGGCAGGCTTGGAGCCGGGACATGTGTTGATTTTTGGTGGGGGTGTGGTCGGTAGCAATGCGGCTGACGTGGCCTTGGGAATGGGGGCTAAAGTCACGTTGATTGAGCCGTTTTCCCCGCGACAGAACAGTCTGCGCGCGCAATTTACTCACGATCGCTTTACGGTGCTGGGTGGTGAAACTCTCGATTTGCCGCGCTTATTGGCCGACGTTGATATGGTCATCGGCGCCGCACTGGTGCCTGGTGCGGCTGCGCCTAAACTGCTGTCGGCAGAAGATATTAAATGGCTGGCGCCGGGCTCGGTGTTAGTCGATGTTGCGGTCGATCAGGGCGGTTGCTTTGAAACAACGCGTCCGACAACCCACTTGGCGCCAAGTTTTGTGGAATCTGGAATAGTGCATTACTGCGTGGCGAATATTCCTAGCGCAGTAGCGCGCACTGCCACGCAGGCATTGAGTTTGTCGACATTACCTTTTGTATTGGCGCTAGCAGCACAGCCATTAAAACAAGTGCTTATTGGGCACCCAAATTTAGCCAATGGTCTGAGTGTGGCAAATGGTCATTTAAGCTGCGCAGCGGTGGCCGGAGCCCAGCAGCGAGCATTCTGCCGCTGGGAATCGCTTGTCTAAGCGCGTGAGCCTATTTTTTGAAAAACTGATTGAACAATTGTTTGGCGGCTTCACCATTCTCGCCACCCATTTTACGGTCTATCAATTCTTGCGCTTTTTCTTCAACTTTATTCTTGGCCTTTTCTTTAGCAATGTCTTCTATTACCCGAAAATCGGGTAAGCAGCTGGTGGCGCCGACACTGTCGAAGCTCGCTTTGCAGCGAATAGGAATGTCGCGGTTAAGTAATTTTTCGTTATTTATTTTGCAGACCATGGCGTCTTGGTCGGCCTGGGCAAGGCGCGTGTTTAAGACCACATCAAAACTGTCGCTGGTTAAATCGACTTTGCCGTCACCGCGAAGAGCGAGTTTAGTCACCCCAGCATTGAGTTGTTCGATTTTGGCGATGCCTTTGGTAATAACAATTTTTGTGGTTGTGTCTTTTAGGTCGGTGTACAGCGGCCAATTATTGGGGTCGAAGGTTTCTTGCTGAAGGCGGTTAACGAGTTGGCAGAATGCGCGTTCAATATTCATATTATTTAAACGCAGCTGTTGGGCGGCGAGCACAATATTGCCGTCGAGGTTCTTTTTAAGGCCGCTAATAGTTGCTCCGCTAGTACTTAAATTAAGGTCAACGTCGCTCAGACCAGACAGCTCCTGACTAATTTCTAGGGCCGTCAGGACTTTGCCAATAGGTAATTGCTTGCTGTCGGCTTTAAATTGAAATTTGGCGGCAGTCGCGCGGGTATCGATCTCGGCGGCAATCTTAAACGGACTGTCATAGACTAGGCCGCTAACGGGGCTAAGCTGAGTAATGCCTTGCTTGGCCGACAATTTTAGCTTCAGGTTCTTGAAGGGCAGTTGGCTGATAATAAGTTCGCCAGCGCCGATATTAGCGTCAATATTTAAGCTGTTCAGCATGTCTCTCGGTAAGGCTATTTCGTCGCTGCTGGGCGATGGCGTTGGTGCGCTGGTCTTGCCTTTACTGTTGGCTGGTGCGGTCTCTTTTGCCGGTAGCGGCAGATAATGATCAACATTGATTTTGTCTATATTCAGTGCGAGTTTGGTGAGTTTGCCCTCACCTAGGGGTAGGCTGATATCACCGCTAATCGTGCTGGTGTCGAGGGTGGCATTGAGGCCAGAAATGGCGATGAGTTTGTCATCGCCGTTAATTGTCGCGTTGACGCCAACCTTGCTCAAGCTATTGGCCTCGGCCATCTCCGGTAAGCTAATCGCGAGTGTGTTGGCGATTTTACGGAAATTGGCGGGGCTGAGCAGAACGCTTGCCTGATACGATAAGGGTTCAATAGTGGCCTTGGCATCGCCTTTGATGCTAATTGTTTCGTCGCCAATGGTCGTTGTAAAAACGGTGCCAGTGCTATTGATCTGATTTAAGGCGGAATCGATGCTCAGGGTAGAGGCTAGGGTGACTTGGGTGTTGATGGCGGGCTGCTTGGGTGCGCTATAGCTCAGCTCAGATTGCAGGCGGAGCAGGCCCGGCTCGCCACCCGGTTGAAGTGTGCCGGTCAAATCCAGGGATTTTAGCCTTAGCTCGGTGCCGTCTTTGGCGCTGTATTGCAGGCTGGTGTCTTGCACATCGAGATTGCTTAGCGACCAGACGAGCGCATCTTTCATATTTGCGGTGGCGGTGAGTTTAAGGCGAGTTTTCGCCGAGAGCTTGGCTTGTGTATTGCTGTGTTCAGCGCTTAGCCGAATATCGCCATCATTTACCATGAAATTATCGAGGGTGTCATTGATCTGTAGCTTGGTATTGAGCTCAATGTCGGCGGCGAGATTTTGCTGGGCATCTTTAAAATGAATTTCACTACTGAGCCGAAGTGGAAATTCAGTGTTATTCAATTGGATGTTCTCGCCACTTAGGGCGAGATTCTCAAGAAGAATATCCTGTCCGGTTTGCGCGTTAACATAATGCACAGTGCTGTTGTCGAGCTGCAGTTTTTGAATGCCAAGGTCTTGCGTGGCGCTGTTTTTTTCACTCGGTGTTGCCTCGGCCGTCTGTGTTTGATTGCCGATTTTACTCCAGTTGCCCACCCCGTTTTTATCGACCATTAAATTGGCATTGAGGCCACTGAGCTTTACGCCTTGAATAACGAGCTGCTTTTGCAATAGTGGTTTGAGCGCTACCGCGAGCTGGGCTTGCGTAAAGCGCACAATCTCGGCGCTGGCAGCATCTGATGACGCTGGAGTGGCAAGGCTGGCCTCACCGACGGCAATCTGAATGTTGGGGAATACCTGCCACGACAAATCACCGTCTAAACGAAGAACCAGACCTTGATCGGCGGCCAATTTTTCAATTTCGCCTTTAAAGATGTTGGGGTCGATCAAGAATACGAGCGCGGCGAGGGCGCTGCCCGCTAATATCACCACACTTAGCAATCCGATAAGGGTGTATTTTAATGCGCTGGGCATACATCTCTCCGTGTTGTTCGGTTTGGCGTGGTCGCTAGCTAGACGTTGGTGTTGAAACCATTTGTCCGGCTAGTCCTGATAAGTTCTATGTATGTAGCTTACTTTGACTCAGTATAGTCAAATTAAGGCAACGCTTGTGCCATTCATTTTAGCTAAACTCATTACGCAAGAACTGGGTGGAAGGATGTTGGCGTCACGGGCACACTGATAAACAATAAAATACGACGGTGCAAGCGCCAATGAGCGAACAACATATCAACTATCAGCGCGTCGCCAAAGCGATTAACTACCTTGCTGAACGGCAGCTCGATCAGCCAAGTTTGGCTGATCTCGCAAGTTATGTGGGTTTGAGCGAGTTTCATATGCAGCGGATGTTTGCTGAGTGGGCGGGTATTTCGCCAAAGCAGTTCCTGCAATTCTTGACCAAAGAGCGCGCCAAACAGCAATTGCGTAGTAATAGCGTGCTGGACGCGGCACTCGATTGCGGTCTCAGCGGGAGCAGTCGTCTTCACGATTTAATGATTAAAACCGAGTGTATGACCCCAGGTGAATACCGGAGTCTAGGGGCGGGTTTACAGGTCGCGTATGGGGTGAGGTCGTCGCCCTTTGGTTTTTGCTTAATTGCCCAGACTGCGCGGGGAGTCTGTAAAATCACTTTTTTTGATTTACCTGGCCAAGAAGCGGCAGTGTTACAAGAGCTACAAAAGGAGTGGCCAGCGGCAGCGTTGCTGCGTGACCAGCAAGCAGTTGACCCAGTGTTTGCAAGAATATTCAGCGGGGGCATGCACGGTACGGCGCCATTGCGCGTGGTATTAAAGGGCAGTGAATTTCAGTTAAAGGTGTGGGAAGCGCTATTGGCGATACCGCAGGGCGAGGTTTGCTCATATCAACAGCTAGCGGGTGCAATGGGGCTTGCGTCATCGGTTCGGGCAGTCGCCAGCGCTATTGCTAGGAATAATATTGCCTATCTTATCCCCTGCCATAGGGTGATACGCAGTACTGGCGAATTCAGTCAGTATCGCTGGGGTGTGGAGCGAAAACAGGCGATATTGGTCCATGAGGCGGCGCGTACGGCAGGCAAGGTCATTGGCGAATAAACTATGTCGCGAGCGTTTTTGCTGACAATGACCGTTATCGCCCTATGTTTTGCATACCGTTATTCTGCTCATAGTTCAGTATCCAGTGCAGTCGAAGCACTTGGTGCTAAAGTTAAGAAAAACCGACAGGGGTAGGCTGAGCGATATGCGGGATTTTGAAGCAAGGACTATTTATTCTCTCTGGCCATATAGGGCATAACGGATATGTCAGCAACACAGATCGATGCATACCAGCGATACAGCTTTAGCGCCGTCTCTGGCAGCCATCAAATTTTGCACGACGTCTACTATCGGGGGGAAGGCGCGCCGATCGTCTTGATACAGGAGCTGCCCGGCATAGGGCAGGAGACCCTGCGGCTGGCGGACAAATTTATTGATGCCGGTTTCTCCGTTTACCTACCCCATTTATTCGGCCCTATTGGCAAGACATCCATGGTCGGAAACATGACGCGGGTTCTGTGTCTTCGCCGGGAATTCAGTGTATTCAGCTCGGGTAAAAGTAGTCCTATTGTCGACTGGTTACGCGCATTGTGCCGCAAAGTTCGCGATGATACTCAGGCCGCCGGCGTTGGCGTAATTGGTATGTGCCTGACCGGTAACTTCGCCATTTCGTTGATGGGCGACGATAGTGTGTTGGCAGCTGTGGCCTCGCAACCATCCATGCCATTCCATAGTCAGGATGCGCTGCATATGAGCGCGGACGAAATCGCCTCCACGCGACAAAGAATTGATTCTACCGGCGCTATGTTGGCTTTTAGATTTGCTGGCGATCCGATGTGTACGGCGAAGAAATTCAACAGTATCGATAGGCAGTTTAATGATGGCCAGCAACGTATCGATCTGCAAACACTGCCGGGCAGGGGGCATTCGGTACTTACGCTTGATTTTGTGGATGAAGCTGGGCATCCAACACGGGAGGCATTGGATACGGTGCTGGCCTATTTTGTGCGACAATTGAAACATGTATAAGCGCGTGAATGATTAAAATGTGCCGATCAAGACCGACAAATGTGGAGCCGGTATTCCCTTGAGCGGTCGAGCTTGTCGCTAATGAATCTTTGGCTGATGACTTTCGTGGTTATGCCAATGGCAGGCTGAAGGCTATTAAACTGCGTCATTTGACCAGCCAAGGCTTATCAGTCCCTATCGATTTATCTGAAGAGCAGCTTCGCAAGGATGATTACCTTGATTTTTATACCTGCATTGCGCTTTCTAATGGTCAGATTGTTGTTAAAGGTACTGAGTTGCGTTGATTGGGTGGTTACTTCTATGGGTTAGGGTTTGGGGATTAGTTAAAGCGATTAGGCTCTTAACTAACGTGGCCCAAAAGCCCAGCTCTACACTATATGGCTCCACGTTCATTGCTATAAGTGCGCTCCTTGCTAGGTAGTCTTTATTACTTGTTTTCCATAATGCGTAATTTATATTGCTGTAAATTACGCATTTCTCTTGTCGTGCGCCGTGCATCGCCCTAGACTTGGCTCTGTTTGACAACTAAACAGGACAGTCTTCGCCTATGTTGCTGGAAAACTCACCGCAAAATACCACTATGCCGCTGACTCTACCGAGGCTTTTCGGGTGGGCCGCGCAGCAATTTGGCGCTAAAGTTGCCATTCGCGAAGCGGGTCGCGACATCTCTTATACCGCTCTCAATGATTTACGCCGGTGTGCTGGCCGTGCCTTTATGGCGATGGGGGTTGGTCATGGTGACCGTGTGGCCATTTGGGCGCCAAATAGTGCCGAGTGGATTGTGGCTGCGGCGGGCGCTCAGTCAGTAGGCGCTATTCTCGTGCCACTGAATACCCGTTTGCAGGGCAGCGAGGCCGCCGATATATTGGCTCGCGCGGGCGTAACTTTGCTGCTTACTGTAACGGAGCTAGAAAAGGGTGAGCCGCTGGCAATGCTGGCGGACCAAGCTCTGCCGAATTTACAGCAGCGAATTTTGCTGCCTTCTACTGCCGCAGGCAGTGTTGCTAGAGCAATAAGCTGGGCAGATTTTTTGGCAAGCGCTTCGCCGCTAGATGACGCCAAGTTCATTGCCGCCGAGCGGGCCGTAAATCCTTTTGACAGCGCCGATATGCTGTTCACGTCAGGTACCACTGGCAAGGCCAAGGGCGTCTTGTGCAGCCATGAGCAGAACATTCGGGTATTCCAGAGTTGGAGTGCGACGGTCGGGCTGCGCAGCGACGACAATTATTTAATTGTGAATCCTTTTTTCCACTCTTTTGGTTATAAAGCAGGGTGGTTGGCGGCCATTATCAGTGGCGCCACTATTTTGCCGGTGGCGAAGTTCGATAAGCGCAGCGTGTTGGAGACAATTGAACGCGACAAAGTGACGATGTTGCCGGGCGCGCCCTCGCTGTATGAAATGCTCTTGAATGCACCAGAGCGTGGCGACTACGACTTGTCGAGCCTGCGCCTGGGCGTCACGGGAGCCGCGTCTGTGCCGGTGCAGCTGGTGCGGGATATGCGAGATATTCTCGGATTTGAAACCGTGGTTACCGCCTATGGCTTGACTGAGTCCACTGGCGTGGTCAGTATTTGCCGCCCAGAGGATGAGCCAGAAACTATTGCCAGCACTTCGGGGCGCGCGATAGAGGGCGTCGAGTTGATCTGCGCCAACCCCAACACTGGCGAAGAAGTACCTCGCGGTAGCGAGGGCGAGGTTTGGCTGCGGGGCTATAACGTGATGCAGGGCTATTTTGATATGCCTGAAGCCACCGCCGAAGCCATTACTGCCGACGGCTGGTTGAAGACCGGCGATATTGGCGTAATGGACGAGCGCGGCTATTTGCGTATTACCGATCGTTTGAAAGACATGTACATCATGAACGGCGAGAATGTATACCCCGCCGAAGTTGAAAAAGTCTTGTACGGCTTGCCTGGGGTAGCACAGGTCGCGGTCATTGGTGTAGCCAAGGCACCGCAGGGCGAAGTGGGTATGGCCTTTGTGGTGAAAAAGACAGCTAGCGATTTAAGTGCGCAAGCCGTAAGCGAATATTGCGGTCAGCAATTGGCCCGGTATAAGTGTCCCTTTTATGTCGAGTTTGTTGAGGCTTTACCGCTAAACGCCTCGGGCAAAGTGTTGAAAACGGAATTAAAAGCCCTGGCGGTAGGCCTGCTGGGTGGTAAAAAGCAGAATAGCTAAGGTAATTAATGATGACAGAACTCGAAGGCGACGATCATTTACGCCCCGCGCCATCTCAGCATATGGATGAGGTGGATCATCGTATTGTTGCCCATTTGCGCCGAGACGGTCGCATGGCTTTTAAGGCCTTGGCTGCTGAGCTGAGCTTGACCGAGGCCACGGTGCGCTCGCGAGTGCGTCGCCTTGAAGAGGGGGATAGCTTGCGGGTTGTGGCGGTGACGGACTACGAGGCGGTTGGTTATTCCATGATGCTGGCGGTGGGAATACAAGTCGAAGGGCGTCCCGCTGATGCTGTTGCAAATGATTTGGCAGCCTTCCCTGAGGTGTTTTCGGTGTGCCAGGTGGTGGGCACCTTGGACATTGAGACCTTGGCGGTGGCCAAAGATCAGGAGAGTCTCACCGAGTTACTGGTGCGTTTAGGCGCGGTGCCGGGCGTGCGCAAATTGCAGCCGTCGGTGGCGCTGGATGTGTTAAAAAATCAATCGAACTGGGTGCCCTTTGGGCACGGTGTTTAGGGCGGTGACCGTGGCTAAAAAGCAGTTAGACGAACTCGACCGTAAAATTCTTGATGGTTTGGCCCAAGACGCCCGGATTAGCAATCGCAAAATTGCCGCAGATTTAGGCATTACCGAAGGCACCGTGCGCAGCCGCATCAAGCGCATGGAGAGTGAGGGGCAGGTGCGGATCACCGCCATGACTAATATCGCTCGCTTGCGCAATCCGACCCTTGCTTATATTTGGGTAGAGGTTGAGCGCAGCGCGCAGTGCGATGATGTCGCCGAGCAACTTGCGGCCGTGCCTGAGATTGGTTTTGTCGGAAAAATGCTAGGCCGCTCGGATATTTTGGCGATTACCCTCGTGCGAGATAATGCCGAATTGGCGCATTTCTTACACAGTAAAATCACTGGTTTGCCCGGCGTGCGTCGTACTGAATGCTCGTTAGGGGTGAATTTTGTTAAGCATGACTATCGTATGAGTCGTATTGTCGACGGCTGAACCCTGTTGCATAAGCGCTGCTGGCTGCCGCAACAAAGCGAGACTGCCGTTGTCTACTTGATGCATGATTTCTGGTGGGAATAGTAAAATCACAGAACGGAGCCACAATGAACGAGACACAGCAAAGCCCTGAAGAGACGCAGTTAGACTACGCCGGATTCTGGGTGCGAGTGTGGGCGTCCATTATTGATACTGTGCTTTTTGGTCTCTTGCTGATGCCTGTTTTCGCGTTAACAATGGGGGATGCTCAGTGGTCGAGTATCGAGCGCGATGGCATGCACGCCTCGACCATGAGTTTTCAAAGCATGGGTATGAGCGGCGGCGTAAGTGTGCTGCTTAACTACATTCTACCCGCCATCGTTGTCATTATTTTCTGGATGTATAAGTCTGCAACGCCGGGTAAACTGCTGCTGAAAATTCGAATCGTCGACGCCAAAACGGGCGGTAAACCCACTACTGGGCAATGGCTGATTCGCTATATTGGCTACTATGTTTCGGCCTTTGTGTTTATGTTAGGTTTTATTTGGGTTGGGTTTGATCGGCGTAAACAGGGTTGGCACGACAAGCTTGCCAGTACTGTTGTAATTAGCGATAAGGTAAAAGAACCGGTTCAATTTCAAGGTTAATTCTGTCAGTCAGGGCGAGCGGCTTTTACTGCAGCGAATTAAAATCAAGCAAAGGCGTCGGCTCGTATTGGTAAGCTCGGCGCAGCTAATAATTGGGCTGTGCATGGTTAGGCTAAGCGCAGGTGATTGCTTAGCGCCCGCTCACGATCAAGGCGGCGCAGACCGGCTTGCAGTCGTGCGCGTAACTCATCTGGTGCTGCCGGTTTACAGATGAAATCATCCGCACCCGCATCTATTGCCTCAATCATGTCTGACCGGTCGCAACGGCCGGTCAGCATAATAAAATAGGGATCTCCCATCGCTGGGCTCTGACTGACACTCTCACAAACCGCTAGACCACTTATGCTCGGCATTTGCCAGTCACAGATGACGATGTCCATATGTTTTACCAATAGAATTTGTAGGGCGTCACTGGGCTTGTCGCAGCAGATGGTGGTAAAGCCAAAACTCGTAAGTATGATTTCTAGGCGATATAGCTCGCTGGGCGTGTCGTCAATAATCATAACTCTTGCTGACACTATTGGGCTGGCTTGCATTCCGCTGTCTCTCATATTGGTATAACCCATCCCTACTGATGATCACAGCTGTTCTACCAGCAAGCTTCGTGCCTATTTTAAGTTATTGATATATAAGGTTTGTATTATTATTTTGCGCGGCGGCTGGCAATTTGCGTGGCGTTGCGCTTTGCGATTTAGTTGATGCTGCTAGTAAGGGCTAAATTTTGTTAATATGCGCTCCCGCGCCGCTATTCATATATAGAGTGTGTGGTCTATTCCCGTATAACCCAGAGACGAGTGTTTCATGAATTCCGATAAGCCCTTATATATTGCCTACGCTGGTCCTCTGCTATTGGAGACGCCGCTGCTAAATAAGGGGTCGGCGTTTACTGAAAAGGAGCGCCGCAGTTTCAATTTGATGGGGCTGTTGCCGCCGCGCTACGAAAATATTGACGAGCAAGTTGAGCGCGCTTATCTGCAATACTGCAGTTTCGAGGAGCCGATTAACAAGCATATCTACCTGCGTGCAGTGCAGGACAATAACGAAACTCTGTTTTATCGTTTGCTCAACGACCACCTCGAAGAAATATTGCCGATTATCTATACGCCGACGGTGGGGGAGGCGTGTGAGCATTTTTCAGACATTTATCGCAGTGCGCGGGGCATATTTGTGTCTTATGAAGATCGTGGTTATATGGACGATATTCTGCACAGCGTCAGTAAGGATCGCGTTAAAGTATTGGTAGTAACCGACGGTGAGCGCGTGCTGGGCCTCGGTGACCAAGGTGTCGGTGGCATGGGTATCCCCATTGGCAAGTTGTCGCTATACACCGCGTGCGGGGGTATTAGTCCAGCCTACACCCTGCCAGTTGTGCTCGATGTGGGTACTAACAACCAAAGCCTGCTCGACGATCCGATGTACATGGGCATGCGCCATCCGCGTATTGGTCGCGAAGAATACGACGAATTTGTCGATCAGTTTATTGCGGCGGCGCAACAGCGCTGGCCTGGCGTACTTATTCAGTTTGAAGATTTTGCCCAGCCCAATGCCATGCCCATTTTGCAGCGCCACAAAGGCAGTGTTTGCTGTTTTAATGACGATATTCAAGGTACCGCAGCGGTAACCTTGGGTACTGTGTTGTCGGCCTGTAAACGCAAAGGCGAGCGCTTGCGCGATCAAAGAATTGTGTTTGTCGGTGCTGGTTCGGCGGGCTGCGGTATCGCGGAGCAGTTGATTCGCGCCATGATGGAAGAGGGTCTAACTGACGCTGAGGCGCGCTCGCAACTCTATATGGTAGACCGCTTCGGCCTCGTCAGTCAGGGCATGGATGGTTTGCTGGATTTTCAGGAGGCGCTCGCGCAGCCGACCAAGTCAGATTGGCAATGCAGTGGGCTTGGCTACCCTAGCCTGCTGGATGTGGTCAGCAATGTTGATGTGGGGGTGTTGATTGGCGTGTCCGGTAAGCCAGGATTGTTTACTGAAGAGGTTATTCGTCAGCTACATCGCCGCTGCGCCCAACCCATCGTGCTACCGTTAAGTAATCCGTCACGTCATGTTGAAGCGCGTCCTGAGCAAATTTTGCAGTGGACCGATGGCCAGGCGATTGTCGCCACCGGCAGCCCGTTTGCGCCAGTGGAATATAACGGCGAGCGCTACGAGATTTCCCAGTGCAACAACAGCTATATTTTCCCTGGTATAGGTTTGGGGGTGGTTGCCAGTAAGGCTCGCCGCGTGAGTGATGGCATGCTAATGGCAGCCAGTCGCTGTCTTGCCGAAGCATCGAGCGCCCACCATGAGCGTCGCAATGTGGTTTTGCCGCCACTGACCGCGCTGGCCGAACTGAGTAAAGCGATCGCCTTTGCGGTAGCTAAGGTTGCTCAGGCCGAAGGCTTGGCGAATGAGCGCAGCGACGACGAGCTGCGTGGCGATATTGAGCGTAATTTTTGGACCCCGCAATACCGTGAGTATCGCCGTATTGCAGCCCGAGCGCGCTGAGCTAGCGCTCAAACTCTTCGATACCCCAAAAGTCGTGGCGCAGCGTTGGCGCCCGCGACTGTGCTCAATCTTCAGTGCGTGATCGGCTGGCAATGTTCCTCAGTTCTGTCTGCGATTTCAGCTGCAAAGGTCGCACGGCCATTGCAATACCCGCAGCAAATGGCCGATTTCTCTCCATCTACTAGTTCCTCTGTTATCTCTTTTCAATGAAAACCCCTGTCGCGAAACAAGTCTCCTTGTCGGGTATTGCTATTCGCGATGCCTATAATCCTTAATCTCGAGTTAAATATTGCAAGAATTAATGTTTTGCGCATTTAATTGGTGTTATATTTACGTATATCGTAATTTTGGTGTCCTGCTATTTGAGTTTTCATTGGGTAGGGTGTCGTGCCGCTATTAGGTTCTTTCCGTTTTCGGTGAACAAAAGGAGTGCTCGTGAATAAACAAATGAGTCTGCAGGAAATCGTTGCTCAGCTGCAGGATGGCATGACCATCGGTATTGGTGGCTGGGGGCCGCGTCGCAAGCCGATGGCCCTGATTCGCGAGATTCTTAAATCTGATCTCAAAGATCTCACTATTGTTGCTTACGGCGGCGCTGACGTCGGCATGCTGTGTGCGGCGGGCAAGGTGCGCAAGCTGGTATTTGCCTTTGTGTCGCTGGACTTTATTCCTCTAGAGCCTTACTTCCGCGCTGCTCGTCAGGGCGGTGATTTGGACGTTATGGAAATCGACGAGGGCATGATGTTGCTGGGTTTACGCGCAGCGGCCTGGGGTTGCCCGTTTATTCCGACCAAAGTGGGCTTAGGCACCGACGTCATTAAATTTAACCCAGATATAAAAGTCATCGATAGCCCCTACGACGACAAAGAGTGGGTCGCTATGCCGGCACTTAAGCTTGATGCAGCTCTTGTGCATGTCAATCGTGCGGATGTGCGCGGTGTTTGTCAGATTACAGCGCCAGATCATCATCTCGACGAGTGGTTTGTTCGTGCGGCCGACAAAACTTACGTGACCTGCGAAGAAATTGTTGAGGCTGACGCCTTTGTCGAGCCCGCCGCTGCGCGCTTGGTTTTCTGGGAGCGGAATTATACTAGCGGAGTTGCGCTGGTACCTGGCGGAGCGCATCCATCGTCCTGCAGCCCCGACTATGGTTTTGATATTCCGCATTTTCAGGAATACAACGCCTCGGCCAAAGAGGGTGGTTTTACCGCCTACTTTGATAAGTACATTAAAGATACAAGCGAAGAAGAATATCAGGCCAAAGTTGGTGGCTTAGATGCTATTCGTAAACTGCCCAAGCCCGTCTACTAATTGGCTAACAGGAGAGAATTGAAATGAGTACACCTGCAAGCGATTACAGTTTGGCGGAATTGATGATTTGCGCAAATGCTGAAGCTTACGTAAACGACGGTGAAGTATTGGTTACTGGTATTGGCGTTTTACAGCGTCTTGCAGCAAGCCTAGCAATGCTGACCACCAACCCGGGCATCATGATGACCGATTCAGAGGCGTGGATTCTATCTGTGCCAAATCCAGTAGGTAAAAGACCTGCAGATTTCGTGCAAATGAATGAAAACTGGATGGGTTTCAGTCGTATATTTGACAATGTGTGGAGTGGTCGCCGTCACCTTACTGGCGGCCCAACCCAGATTGATCGGTATGGCCAGGCGAATATTTCTGCCATGGGTGGCGACTACCAAAAGCCGAAGGTACAAATGCTGGGTGTGCGGGGTTTCCCCGGCAACTCTATCTGCCACGCCAATAGTTATATGGTGCCTGCTCACGGTAAGCGCGTATTTATTGAAGGTGAGTGCGACGTGGTTTGCACCATCGGCTTCAACCCCGAGCGCCTGCCCAAAGGCTATAGCTTTGACGAAATCGATTTGCGCTGCGTCTACACCAACTTGGGTGTGTTCGATTTCAATGGCCCAAATCGGCAGATGCAGATTGTTAGCCTCCACCCTGGTGTTAGCGTAGAAGAAGTGATCGAGAACACCGGCTTCGACGTGCACGTGCCGGCAACGATAGCCGTTACTAAAGCACCGACTGAGGAGCAGTTAGCGGTTATTCGGCAGTTGGATCCTCATAATCTGCGCAGCAAGCAGCTGAAGGATAATCCGCCGGGCGTGCGCTTGTGAGTCGGGCGTCGGACGTCAGAAGTCTGACGATGGTTTTACGTCCGACATCCGACCTCAGTCGTCAGACCTTATCACCTTAGGCTGAATACACTATGTCAAATTTACTTAACACCCGCATCACCGGACTCCTCGGCTGTCGCTACCCCGTTATTCAAACAGCGATGGGCTGGGTGGCAGATCCTAATCTGGTGGCCGGTACTGGCAATGCCGGTGGCTTCGGGTTTCTGGCTGGCGCGACTATCCCGCCTGCGCAAATGGAGGCAGATATCCTAAAGGTGAAGTCGCTTACCGACGCGAACTTTGGGGTGAACTTTCATATGTATCAGCCGAACGCGGCGGAGATTGTCGACCTTGTGATTAAACACAAGGTTAAGGCAGTGAGTTACTCGCGCTCGCCGGGTAAGGACATGGTTGCAAAATTAAAAGATGCCGGTGTGGTGTGCATGCCAACCGTCGGTTTGCCTAAACACGCGATTAAAGCCGTGGAAATGGGCGCAGATGCGGTCACGGTTCAGGGCGGAGAGGGTGGTGGTCACACCGGCTCAGTACCCACAACATTATTATTGCCGCAAGTGGTCGATGCGGTGGGCGCACAAGTGCCGGTGCTCGGCGCGGGCGGATTTAAAGATGGTCGCGGCTTAGTTGCGGCTATGGCTTTCGGGGCCGATGGCATTGCCATGGGCACCCGCTTTTTATTGACCAAAGAAAGTCCGGTTCCGGATGCGACCAAGCAGCGCTATCTCGATTGCAAAAACCCAGCAGAAATTATCGTTTCTCAAGCGCTCGACGGTATTCAGCAGCGCATGATTCTCAACCGGTTTTTAGGTGAGTTAGAGCGCGCTGGCAACCTCAAAAAATTAGTGATCGCACTGCGCAATGGTTTGGCATTTCGTAAATTCACCGGCGCCAGTATTTTCGGCTTGCTGAAATCAGCGCTGGCAATGAGTAAAGACGGTGACCTTACGCCAGCGCAAGCCATTATGTCGGCCAACGCACCAATGATTATCCAAAAGGCCATGGTTGATGGACGGCCTGATGACGGGGTTTTGCCGTCTGGTCAGGTTGCTGGCGTTATTGACCAAATTCTGAGTTGTGAAGAATTAATTAGCGGCCTAGTGGCAGAAGCCGAGGCCCAATTACAGCGTCTGTGTACGCAGGGGACAAGCCAATGAGTCTGCCATTTTCTACCCGTATTGATAGCGGGATTGCCGAAGTTATTTTTAATCATCCACCTGTAAATGCGTTTAACAGTGCCGGTTGGTTGGCAATCGCCGCTGAGCTAAATGCTTTGGGTGAAAACCCTGACGTGCGCGCCATTATTATTGCCGCTGAAGGCCGTGGTTTTTGCGCTGGCGTCGATATTAAAGAACTGGCTGCCAATAGCGCCATGATTACCAAGGTGAACAAAGGTAATTACGACACTTTTAAAGCGATTCACCGCAACCCTAAGCCGGTAGTTGTAGCGGTTCATGGCTTTGTTTTGGGTGGCGGTATTGGTATTAGCGGCGCCGCAGATGTCCTCGTCGCCTCCGAGTGCGCGACCTTTGCCGTGCCTGAAGTAGATCGCGGCGCCATGGGGGGCGGTGCGCACTTACAGCGCATGTTCCCAGTACAAAAAGTTCGCTATATGTACTTCACCGGCGAGCCTATCGATGCCCAAGAGGCTTATCGTTTAGGTGCTGTTGAAAAAGTCGTACCCCGCGACCGGCTGCTCGATACGGCCAGAGATATTGCCCGCAAAATTGCGGCTAAATCACCGCGCATGGTGCAGCTGGCCAAAGAAGCACTGAACGGTATCGAAGACGGCAATTTGGAAGATAAATACCGCTGGGAGCAAGGCTTTACGCAAGAAGCTTATGCAGATCCAGACTCCCAAGAAGCTAAAGATGCGTTTGTAGAGAAACGCGACGCAAAGTTTTGACGGGCGCGTCAGACGTCTGACGTCCGACAAAACCGCGCGATACTCAGAAATTTTGGAAATCAACATGCAACTCGAATACACCGAACAACAAAACGCCTTCCGCAAAGAGGTCCGCGCGTGGCTGGCGGCTAACGTGCCTACAGAGCCGCTACAGAGCTTCGACACCGAGCTTGGTTTTCAGCAGCACCGCGAGTGGGAGGCCAAGCTCTACGAAGGTCGCTGGGGCATGATTACCTGGCCCGAAGAAATGGGTGGCCGCGGCGCCGATTTATTACAGTGGTTGATCTTTGAAGAAGAGTATTACGCTGCGCGCGCACCGCTGCGGGTAAACCAAAACGGTATATTTCTGCTTGGCCCCACCTTAATGGAATACGGCACTGAGGAGCAGAAAAAGCGATTTCTAAATGGCATGGCGACCGGTAAAGATATCTGGTGTCAGGGCTGGTCTGAGCCCAATGCCGGTTCCGATATGGCAGCGATTCGCTCTATGGCGACATTAAGCGAAGACGGTAGCCATTACATTATTAACGGCCAAAAAACCTGGTCTACCCGCGCGGTGTGGGCGGATTGGTGCTTTGGTATGTTCCGTACTGATCCAGCCTCAGAGCGCCATAAAGGCCTGACCTTTATTCTGGTGCCGCTGGAAACCGAAGGCATCACCGTGCGGCCAATACCCCAATTAGATGGCTTGCCGGGGTTTGCCGAAATCTTTTTTGACAACGTCAAAGTACCCGTCGACTGCCGCTTAGGTGGTGAAGGCGAGGGATGGAATGTGGCGATGGCCACCGCCGGATTTGAACGCGGCTTAATGCTGCGTTCGCCAGCGCGTTTCCAAGAAACCGCTAAGCGTCTAGTGAATTTATACAAAGCCAATCAGGAATCTGCTGATCAGGACCCCGCCGTGCGCGATGCGGTTTTACGCGCTTATATGGATGCCGAAGCCTACGCTTTAACGACCTATCAAACCGCTTGTCGCTTAATACAGGGCGGCAAAATTGGCGCAGAGGCATCGACCAATAAAATATTTTGGTCTGAGCTAGATCAACAGATGCATGGCTTGGGTTTGAAAATATTAGGTGCTCGCGCTGAACTGCTGCCCCATGCGCCAGATGCCGGTGATGTGGGTAGTTGGTTAGACGGTTGGTTGTTTGCGCAGTCGGGGCCGATATACGCAGGTACCAACGAGATTCAGCGGAATATTATTGCCGAAAGATTGCTGGGAATGCCGCGGAAGTAACGCAGCGATCTTTTTGCACGCTGGCTGCGTTAAAAATATGCTCGGTTGGTCACGTATTAAATATACGCTCTCGTCCTGCGCGTATTTTTGCCTTGCCAGCGCACAAAAATCTGCGCTGCTTGGTTTGGTAATTGGTGAAGAGCGAAAGTAAATAGAATAGGTGACGGAATGGATTTTACATTTAGCGAAGACCAGTTGTTATTTCAGGAATCGGTAAAAGATTTTCTGATGAATGAAGTGACGCCAGAAACAATTCGCGCCGCTTGGCAGACGGATACCGGTCGTAGTGACGGCCTTTGGCAGCAGTTTGTTGAACTTGGTTTAACGGGGATTACTGTGCCAGAGGCGTTTGGTGGCTTGGGCATGAACGAGTTAGATTTTGTGCTGCTGGCGCAAGAAGCGGGTTATGTCGCTTTGTCGGAGCCATTGGTGCACAGCGCGCTGGTCGCAGTGCCGACGATTTTGCAATTAGATAACAGTGAATTTTCGGCGCAGTGGCTGCCAAAAATTGCAGCCGGTGAAGCCAAGGTAGTGGTGGGCTTGGCCATCAATGGCCTAGTGGAAGATGCGCATATCGCGGACTTAATGATTCTGGAAAGCGGCGATGCCGTGTATGCCGTGACGCAGGATCAGGCGACGCTTCGCTATAACGAGTCGATTGATCTTGGCCGTAAATTGTTTTCGGTCGAGTTTGATCAGTCTGTCGCGACCAAACTCGCTGGCGGCGAATTCGCTCAGAATATTATTGCTGGCGCGCTCAATCGCGGCGCCCTCGCTGCTGCGGCGCAGGCACTTGGTGCAACCCAGCGTATGATTGATATCTCCGTACAGTATACGTCTGAGCGCAAACAGTTCGGTGTGGCGATCGGTACCTTCCAAGCTGTAAAACACCACATGGCTAATGTCGCATATAAGCTTGAATACGCCAAAACCCCGGTTTACCGCGCCGCTTATGCACTGGCTAATGGCCTTAGTAGTGCCGAGCGAAATGTTAGCCACGCCAAAATTGTTGCCTGCGAAGTCGCCGATTTAGCCGCTAAAAACAGCATTCAAGTGCACGGCGCCATGGGTTACACCTGGGAAATGGATCTGCATATTTTTATGAAACGCGCCTGGGCACTAAACAGTAGCTACGGCACTGCGGGATTTCATAAACAGCGTTTAGCGGCGTATGTGTTTAGTGATGATGCGCTGTTGGGTGCGGGGAATACCTTTGCAGCGTGAGTTGCTTGGTCGGGTGTCTGGCGTCTGACGTCGGGCGCACGTCGAGCCCTAAATAAACTGGTAATTACACGTCAGACATCAGACCTCCGACGTCCGACGTCCGACTAACAAAGAGGAACCATCATGGCTGAAGCCTATATCGTTGATGCAGTACGCAGTCCCACTGGACGCCGTAAAGGTGGCCTTGCCCATGTGCACGGCGCCGATTTGGGTGCTCACGTTTTAAAAGCGATCGTTGAGCGCAATGGCATTCCCGACAATGAATATGACGATGTGATCTTTGGTTGTGTCGACGCCATTGGTCCATTGGCTGGTGATATTGCGCGCAGTGCATGGTTGGCCGCAGGCTTGTCTGACGAGGTGCCGGGCACCACGATTGATCGCCAGTGCGGTTCCTCGCAGCAGTCTGTGCATTTTGCGGCGCAGGCCATTATGTCCGGCACCATGGACGTGGTGGTCGCGGGTGGCGTACAGACCATGACCCAGATTCCGATCTCTTCGGCAATGACCGCGGCGATCCCAATGGGTTTTAGCGATCCCTTCTCCGGTTCAACTGGCTGGGTAGCGCGTTATGGCGCAGAGCCACCAACCCAGTTTAAATCAGCGCAAATGATTGCTGAGAAATGGGGCTTCTCCCGTCGGGATCTTGAAGAGTATTCCTTTGAGTCTCACCAGCGGGCCTTGCGCGCCATTGCTGAAGGCCGTTTTGATCGTGAGATCATTCCCTTTGGCGACGTCAAAATGGATGAGACGCCGCGTAATTCAAGTCTAGAGAAAATGGCTGAACTGGATTTCCTGTTCGGTTGCGACAAAGTGACCGCCGCCGTATCGAGCCAGACCTGTGATGCGTCTAGTGCAATGTTATTGGTCAGCGAGGACGCGTTAAAGCGCTATAACTTAACCCCACGCGCTCGTATTCATCACATCAGTGTGCGTGCCGACGACCCGATTTGGATGCTCACCGCACCGATTGCGGCTACCGCTTACGCCTTAAAGAAAGCCGGCATGTCGATGCAAGATATTGACCTTGTCGAAATCAATGAAGCTTTCGCGTCGGTCTCAATGGCGTGGTTAAAAGAGACAGGTTACGACCACGCTAAAACCAATGTTAACGGCGGCGCCATTGCCTTAGGTCATCCCTTGGGTGCCACCGGCACCAAACTTATGACCACGCTGCTGCACGAGCTCGAGCGCACCGGCGGCCGCTACGGCTTGCAGACCATGTGCGAAGGCGGCGGTCAGGCGAATGTAACAATAATAGAAAGGCTTTAGTCGGACGTCAGCAGTCGGATGTCGGACGAATAAGTTTAGCGTCTGGCGTCAGACTCCCGACACCAGACCCAGCAATAACTTTAAGGATTCGGAATTATGGGTATTTGTGACAACAGAGTGGTGATTATCACCGGTGCAGGTGGCGGCCTTGGTGCGGCACATGCCAAAGTTTTTGCCGCCGAGGGCGCCTCGGTTATTGTGAATGACATCAATGAAGCGGCTGCGCAAAAGGTTGTTGAGGAAATTGTTGCGGCCGGTGGTAAGGCGGTGGTGAATACCTCTGATATTACGAATTACGATGACAGTCTCAATGCAGTAAAGCAGGCCATTGATACCTACGGTGATCTGCATATTGTCTTGAATAACGCCGGTGTGAATCGCGACCGTATGTTTGCGTCAATGACGGAAGCGGAGTGGGACACCATTATGGCGGTGCACTTGAAAGGTCACTTCTGTATTACTTCTCACGCAGTGCACTACTGGCGCGGTAAGTCGAAAGAAGGCGTGGCGGTCGACGCCCGTATTATCAATACGACCTCCGGCGCTGGCCTGCAAGGTTCCGTTGGCCAGTCGAATTACGCTGCAGCGAAGGCGGGCATTGCCGCGCTGACCTTGAATCAGGGCGTGGAGTTAGCCCGTTACGGAATTACCGCCAATGCGGTTGCGCCAGCGGCAAGAACTAATATGACGACCTCTGTTGAAGCCATGGCCACACGTATGGCCAAGCCCGAAGACGGTAGCTTTGATTTTTTTGCCCCAGAGAATGTGTCTTCGCTGTTGGTTTGGTTGGGTAGTAGCGAGTCAGCCCATGTCACTGGCTGTGTGTTTGAAGCCGAGGGCGGGAAAATATCCCTAGCGGACGGTTGGCGCAAAGGCCCAGAGGTGGATAAAGGTGATCGTTGGGCGCCCAGTGAAGTGGGTGGTGCAGTAAAAACCTTGCTAGAACAGGCAGTTCCGGCTCAGAAAGTGTATGGTAGCTGATTTTATCCCTAGATCTTTATAAGCAGGAGAATCACTACCATGAAAGCCCCCTTTATTGCAGCTTTACTCTTGGCAACGGCGAGCAGTTCGGCACTGGCCGGCGGCGTCGCGTTTCGTTTTGGCGCGGATACCTTCGGCGTATCGCTTGCCGGTGATATGAGCCCAGAGAGTAGTGCGCAACTGGATTGGTTTCACCATGAAGACGATGCCGACATGGTTGCGCTGGGCTTATACGCCAACGGTCAGCGCGGTGCGCTTACTGGCCGCGTCGGTGCAAAGGCAATTGCTTTGGACGGCGACGACACTGATATAAACGGTGGTGCAGTGGCCTTTGGCGGCGATTTGAGCCTGCCATTAAACGAAATCGTACGCCTGCGGGCGGGTTTATATTACGCGCCAGAGGCCTCCAGTTTCGGAGATATTGAAGGTTACGACGAGTGGTCGGTGAGTGCCGAATTTAGTTTGTTCCAAAATTCGGCTATTCAAGTTGGTTACGGCAGCATGGATTTTGATGCCGATATTGGCAAAAGATTTGAATTTGAAGACGGCGCCTTTGTGCGTTTGCAGCTGCGTTTGTAATGCTATCGCGCTTATTGCTTGAGCGATAAGCGCTATTACATCACTGCCGTGAAAGCCGCCGTCGTGTTTCGGAGACAGTATGGATTTCGCATTTACTGAAGAACAGCAAATGATACGCGACACGGCGGCGGCGTTTTTAAAAGCCTCGTCGTCCAGTGCGGCAGTGCGCGCTGCGATGGTCAGTGACAAAGGTTTCGATCCCGCGCTGTGGCAAAGCATTTGTGCCGATATGTATTGGCAGGCACTGCATATCCCTGAGCAATACGGTGGTATGGGGCTAGGCTATGTTGAACTCGTGGCCGTGCTGGAGCAAATGGGTCGCTACCTACTTTGCGCGCCGTATATGTCAAGCGTCGCTATGGCGACTAACGCCCTGTTAGTGGCGGGCACAGACGCGCAAAAAGCGCTGTATTTACCGCAAATAATCGAAGGCAAAATCGCCAGTCTCGCGTTTAACTCGGCAAGTCGCGACTGGGATGCATGCGCGGTATCGGTGACCTATCGCCGCGACGGCAATGATTTTATTCTCAATGGCAACTACCGTTACGTGCTAGATGGCGATAACGCCGACGTTATGGTATTTGCGGCAAGAGACGAGGGCAGTGTTGGCGAAAATGGCATTAGCCTTTTTGTCTGTCCTACGGATCTAAATGGTATTGAACGTGCTGCTTTACCCACTATGGATCAAACTCGCCGCCAGGCGACTATTACGGTCACCAATCTGCGCCTAGACGAAAGTACTGTCATGGGCGATGTCGGTAAGGCGGATAAGCATTTAAATAAAATATTAGATCTAGCCACCATCGCTCTGGCCGCCGAACAAGCCGGCGGCATGCAGGAAGTGCTGGATATGTCGGTGGAATACAGTAAAAGCCGCAGCCAATTTGGTCGCACGATTGCGGGATTCCAAGCGATAAAACACAAGGCCGCCGATATGATGCTACGCGGCGAAGTTGCCCGTTCGGCGGTTTATTACGCCGCGTGTATTGCCGACGAAGCCCTGAACGACGGCCCCCTCGCCAATGAATTAAGCGAAGCCGCCAGTATCGCTAAATCTCACTGCTCAGAAGCCTATTTTAAAAATGCCGGTGAAGCGCTACAGATTCACGGTGGCGTGGGCTTTACCTGGGAATACGACGTGCACCTCTACTTCAAGCGCGCCAAAGCGAGTGAACACTTCCTTGGTGGTAGTGGCTATCACCGCGAGCGCGTAGCGAAGATGCTACTTGATTAGTCGGACGTCTGAAGTCGGATGTCGGAGGAAAGCCATTAGCGGTGCTTTATCTTCCGACGTCAGACACCCGACGTCCGATGCGGTTGTAAACTAATTTGAGCATGACATTATGAAATTACAATTCAGTCCTGAAGACGAGCAATTCCGCGCCGAGATCGCGGGCTGGTTAGCGGACAACTTAGTTGGTGAGTTTGCCCAGCTAAAATTCCGTGGCGGCCCGGGTGATGAGCATATGTTTCCTGAGGAGCGTAAGGCGTGGGAGCGCAAGCTAGCGGAAGGCGGCTGGACTTGCGTAGGCTGGCCAAAAGAAGTCGGCGGTCGCGGTTTATCAATTGAACAGCAGGTCATCTTTTTTGAGGAATACGCACGGGCTGGTGCGCCGGGCCGTATGGGTCATATCGGCGAGGGCTTAGCGGGGCCAACGCTGATTGCCTTTGGTAGCGAAGAACAAAAAAGCAAATATTTGCCCGGTATTTTGTCCGGCACTGAGTTCTGGTGCCAGGGATACTCGGAGCCAAGCGCCGGTTCAGATTTAGCCAATGTTAAAACCAAGGCGCGCTTCGACGAAGCCAGTGGCAAGTGGCAAATCAATGGCCAGAAGGTCTGGACCTCATTGGCCCATGAGTCTGAATACTGCTTTGTGATTGCCCGTACTGATCCTGAATCCAAAGCGCATAAAGGCTTGGGTTTTTTCCTGATAAAAATGGATCAGCCTGGCGTAACCGTGCGGCCAATTGAGCAAATTACCGGCACCTCCGAATTTAACGAAGTGTTTTTTGATGATGCAGAGTGCGCGGCCGAGGATATTGTCGGCCAGCCTGGCGACGGTTGGAAAGTGGCCATGGGCCTGCTGGGCTTTGAGCGCGGCGTGTCTACCTTGGGCCAGCAAATGGCCTTTCAAAATGAATTGAATGAAGTTGTTAAACTCGCCAAAGACAATGGCGCGGCTAAAGATCCGCTAATCCGCCAACGCATTGCCGACGCCCATATTGGCCTAAAGATAATGCGCTATAACAGCCTGCGTATGCTCTCTGGCGGCAGCGACGGTAGCCTACAAAAAGAAGCGCTGATTTATAAATTGTACTGGGCCACTTGGCACCGCGACCTCGGTGAACTCGCCGTGGATATACTCGGCCCCGAAGCCGATATTATGGTCAACGCCCCGTATGAGTTAAATCGTTTGCAGTCCTTATTTCTGTTTACACGCTCAGACACCATCTACGGCGGTACCAATCAGATTCAGCGCAATATTATTGCCGAGCGGGGTTTGGGAATGCCGAAGGAATTGAGGCCTGTTTAAGTCGGGTGTCTGGCGTCGGAGGTCTGACGGTAAGTGAGAGCTGTGAAATTTTATTTTAACGTTTGACGTCAGACATCTGACTTCCGACGAGCAATGGAGTTAACAATGAACATCAAAGTCCCAGAATACGTAAAAGGCCACGGCTTATTAAAAGGTAAGTCGGTACTCATTACCGCAGCGGCGGGCGCCGGTATTGGTTTTTCGGCGGCGCAGCGAGCCATTGAGGAAGGTTGCCGGGGTATCGTTATTTCTGATATCCACGAGGGGCGATTGAATGCCTCGGTAGAAAAGCTAAAAACAGAAACCGGCGGCGAGCAGGTCTACGGCAAAGTCTGCAACGTTGCTGTTGAAGAGGATGTGCAAGCGCTGATTAACACCGCTGAAGAGTTATTGGGTGGTGTAGATGTACTGATTAATAACGCGGGTTTGGGGACCACCAAACTGCTGATTGAAATGGAAGATCCCGAGTGGAACAAGGTGATCGACGTTACGCTCAATGGCACTATGCGCATGACCCGCTATATGATGAAGGTCATGAAAACCCGCGGTGAGGGCGTCATTGTTAATAACGCCTCTGTACTCGGTTGGCGCGCCCAAAAAGAACAGGCGCATTATGCTGCCGCTAAAGCGGGTGTAATGGCGCTTACCCGTTGCGCCGCCTTAGAAGCGGCTGACTTCGGCGTACGGATAAATGCCGTAGCGCCATCCTTGGCCGTTCACGCCATGCTTAAAAAATCAGCGCCGGAAGCATTGTTGGCCGAACTCGAAGCGCGCGAAGCCTATGGTCGCGGCGCCGAAGTATGGGAAGTGGCCAATATTATGATGTTCCTCGCCTCGGATTATTCCAGTTATATGACCGGCGAAATTGTAAGTTGCTCGTCACAGCGAGCGTAATGTTCGTCAGACGCCCGACGTCGGACGTCTGACGATTCAGCGCCTGATTAAATATTGCGAATTAAAACGCAAAATCAAATTTCAAAAAGGATACAAAAACCATGAGAGAAGCTGTCATCGTTTCAACTGCCCGCACGGGTATGGGCAAATCATTTCGCGGCGCCTTAAACAATACCGAAGCACCGGCTATGGGCGGCCATGCCGTGCGCGCAGCGGTTGAGCGCGCGGGTATTGATCCGGCGTCCGTTGAAGATGTGATCTTTGGCGCTGCTGCCCAGCAGGGTACTCAAGCTTATAACCTCGGACGCTTGTGCGCTGTTGCTGGCGGTCTGCCAGACAGTGTTCCGGGCATGGCTATAGAGCGTCAGTGCTCATCAGGTTTAATGTCAATCGCCTGGGCAGCAAAATCGATTATGTGTAATGAAATGGATATTGCCGTTGCTGGCGGTTTAGAATCTATTTCACTTGTTCAGACTAAACATAAAAATTCACATCGCAATGTTTCACAGACAGTATTGGATATTGACCCGACAGCCTACATCCCGATGATTGAGACGGCTGAAATCGTTGCTGAGCGTTATGGCGTTAGCCGTGAAGCTCAGGACCTGTACTCTCTGCAAAGCCAGCAGCGGGTTGCGGCAGCGCAGCAAGCGGGCCTATTTGCTGACGAAATCGTGCCCTTTAAGGCCAGCATGTCGGTGTTCAATAAAGAAACTAAAGAGACCACATTCAAAGATGTACTGTTGGAGAAGGACGAGTGTAATCGTCCTACTACCACGCTTGAAAGCTTGTCAGCATTGGAGCCGGTATGGAAAGACGGCCAATGGGTAAAACAAGGTCGCTTTATCACTGCTGGTAATGCCTCACAGCTCTCTGATGGCGCTTCAGCGTGCGTAGTCATGGATCGTAAATTAGCTGAACAACAAGGTTTGGCGCCCTTAGGCTTATATCGTGGTTTGGCTGTTGCCGGTTGCAAGGCGGACGAGATGGGCATTGGCCCAGTCTTCGCTGTACCTAAGCTATTAAAGCGCGCGGGTTTAAAAGTCAGCGATATCGGTTTGTGGGAATTGAACGAAGCTTTTGCGGCGCAGGTAATCTACTGCCGCGACCAACTGGGCATCGACAATGACAAACTTAATGTGAATGGCGGCGCTATCGCAATTGGCCATCCCTTCGGTATGAGCGGTGCGCGCATGGTCGGTCACGCTTTGTTAGAAGGTAAGCGTCGCGGTGTGAAATACGTGGTTGTTACCATGTGCATTGGTGGCGGCATGGGCGCGGCGGGTTTATTTGAAGTACTGTAAGATATTATAAAAAGCCTAAAAGGCAGGAAAGGGGAACCGCTGTGGCGCAAGCTGCAGCGGTTTTTTTATGTCCGCTGATTGCCGTAATAAAAATTCGGTGAGTAAATAATGCAGATCTGAATTTAGCCTGCTAACGTAGGTTCTACGCGTAAATTAGTAAATGCAATTTAAACGGAAAGGAAAATTATAATGATCACAATTTACCACCTCGGTGCATCGCAATCGGATCGGATTGTGTGGCTGATGGAAGAGCTGAATCTACCTTATAAATTAGAATGGTTTGATCGCGGCGCAGATATGCTGGCGCCGCCAGAGTATCGGGCATTACACCCAGTAGGTACCTCGCCAATTATTCGCGATGGCGAGCGAGTTATGGCGGAGTCGGCGGCAATTGTTGAGTATATTAGCCAGCGTTACGGCCAAGGGAAACTGAGTATTACCCCAGACCATGAATGCTACCCAGATTATCTGTACTGGATGCAATTCAATAATAATTTACAGCAACTGTTTTTCACCAAACTGGGCATGGGTGAGGGTGGCGGCGCGGTAGATATTATTAAAGCCATGACCAAGCGCCGCGAAGATGCGTACTACCATTATTTAAATGACAGACTGGCGGAGTCGGCCTACTTGGCTGGGCCAGAGTTCAGCTGCGCCGATATTATGGTGATGTTTAATTTAACGGCGTTGCCGCTATTTGGCGGTCGCGGTATTGATGACCTTGAACACGTTAAAGCCTATGTGGATCGAATTTCTCAGCGCCCGGCGTATATTAAGGCGATGGCGATTGCTGGGCCTGCGGCGGCAAGACCAGCGTAGTGTAGTCCTTACGCTTACCGTCGCCAGCACTTGGCGACGGTATAAGCAGAGGCGGCCGAGTCTAAGGTGAGCGTTCCAGACTGATTAATCTGAAAGTTTCCGCAATGATCACCCGCCATGCTCCCGGTGCGGCTTGCTCTCAATGTGTAGGTATTAGCGGAGGGCGTGCCGGTGACGGCAATAGTGTAATAGCTTGCACCATTGCTGGGAACGCGAGTCGGGTATATCGCCGGTAGGCTGCCGCTGCTATTAATATAGCGGCCGTTGACGCTGTAATAGCGCTCTAGGGCTTGGGCTGCCTCTTGTAAGGCTCCTGCGGCGTCATTGCGACGGGCTTTGGCGACTGATTCTTGATAAGACGGATAGGCAATGCTGGCTAATATGCCGACTATGGCAATAACAATTAAGAGTTCTATTAAGCTAAAACCGAAGGTGTGCTTTTGCACATTGAATACGGCGCAGCGGGTAATTGGTGTTTGATTCATCGCAGCTGCCACCACGATTGCCGCCCCAATTCTTTGCCGGTTCCGCGCTCGAGAGTAAGACCAATACTTCCGCGGGAGCCCGAGGTGTATTTATATTCCTTTTCGCCGGCGCCAATAATGCCGGGAGGCGTGATTAATTGGTCAAATTTTTTGCCACTCGGTGGGAAGAAAGCTCCATTAATATTGACCATATCATCGTCATTGATTAAGCCGTCGCCATTGATGTCGAGCACGGTATTGGGGAGGCGACCACCAGTGATGGTGTCGATTTCCATTAGGTGGCTGGTGCCACCAAAGTTGCAGGGGTCTGCTGACGGAATCAGCGTGGTGAAAATAACGCGGCCATTGCGCAATACGGCCTGATCGGTGACCCGCTCGCCAGCGCCATTGGTAGCGTTGGGGTTTTTTAGGTCGAGAACCCAACCTTTTTTAGCGCTGTAGTTTACGGGAGTGTCCGACACTACCCGCACAGGAAACTCGGCGGTGCCGCCGCGCAGTGTGGGGGTAGCCTCGTAAATAATACTTTGCAGCTGCAAATCGCTACGTGCGCTGATTCGGCTGCCGTTGTCTCGAATACCGTAAAAGCTTTGCAATTGTGGCGAGTTACTGACCACTGAATCGCCCTGTTCAAAATATTTGCCGGTGCCGAAGTAAATCATAATACCGCCGTCGGGGTGGCGGCCAGATGTCATGGCTGCCGTGATGGCCTGCCTACTACCATCAACATCTTTCGCAACGAATAATGGTGCTGGGTTACTGCCGGTTTTAAACGCGGAATCCCACTGGCTGCTGTTGGTGGCGCGTAGATCAAATTTCCAAACATTTCCGCTGAGGTCGCCAGCATAGACATAGTCGGTAATGCGGTCGCTGTCGGTGTCTACAGCCAAGATGTCGCCGAGGCCGTTGTCGGCGCCAGGAACTTTGGTGTCTAGTGCTTTAATCAAGGTGCCGGTTTTAAGATTCACCACAAACAATTTTACGGTGTCGCCGCTATTATAGCCGTTGCCAAAAATCGCTACCCAGTCGCCAGTGGCGAGGCGAGTGAGTACTGGATTACTCATACTGAAGCCCAGTTTGTTGGTGGCGGCCGCCGCAGTATGAAAATCCCAAAGAATATCGGTGGTGTCGATATTGGCGGGGTCGCTAACGTCAATAGCAAAGACCGATCCGCCGCCGGCGCCGCTAGCACCGACCAATACAGAACGCCATGCACCGTCCCAATAGGCATCAATGACAAGGGGGGAGCCGTCTACAAAGTATTTGTGCTCGTAGTCGGGTTTGGTCAAGGTGTATAAGGCGCTGTACGCGCGCTTGGGAATATAGGCAAATTCTTCGGCGCCGGTATTGGCATTAAAGCCATGTAGCATACCGTCGTTGGCGCCAACAAATAGCATCGCCGGTTTGGCCTTTTTTGCCGAAAGATAGGCGGCGTAACTACTGCCTTCCCCTCCGGACAAACGCGAAAATCCGTAGTTCTGGTCCCAGTGGAAATAAGGGTTGGAGTGGACAATATCACCAAGCAATTGTGAGCGAATGCGATAGTTGGGATTAGTGCCTTCTAAGCTCCGGTCGCCACGTAGCCAATTAACTCGTTGCGGCCCCTCTATCAACGCGTTAGCTGACGTCAGGTCTACCGTAAGCGCTAATCTCTCAGCCGTGCCAAGGTTCGCCCAGGTGAAATTAACGGCACTGTCGGACCACGTGAGAATATTGCGGTTTGCGTGAGAGGCAATGCCATTGCTGGTGTTACTGTCCCACTTTACGTCGGCTAAGGCGCCATCGCTAGCGACTTCATAGGCCAATATTTGTCCGGACCAGTCGCGGCTGTCATAGCGCGCTTGAAATATTAAGGTGTCGGAATCTAAACGAGTAGAGTTGCTGGCAATAGCGGATGACGAGCCAATTGACTGGAGAATACGGGTGATTGCCGATTTTAATTTTGTGGCAATTTCTACTGGCTTACTGGCAATAAGGAGCGCGCCACGACCATTAATTGTGGCGTGCCACAGGTCGTCGATTGCGGTTGGGCTGCGGTTTTCAAATGTGGTGTGCCAGTTAGGCGGATTTGCATATGGGTCTGCCGGATTATCTGGGTCGTACAAAATGCCACCGGTACCCAAGGTGACGGCATAAGTGAGCATATGTAAATTGGTTTTGCAGTCTAAAGCGGGTGGCCGGTTTTGTCGGTTACAGGCCGCCGCCACGGGCACTTGGCCGGTGGCGAGGTCCGAGCGCAAGTGATTGTCGTAATATTTCATGGCGATATCGGCCATGGTAGAACTCGCGGAATCTTGGTAGGGCGCGCCTTTACCGCCGTCTTCATTGCCGACGCCACTAATGCTGCTTACATTGCTGTAGCCGTCGGTAAAGAGGATGGCGGCATTGGCTTGGCAGGCGTGGGTGATGGGAGCGTCATTATTAGAACGCTGAAATTGCTGGCCAGCGTGATTAAGTGCTTCGCGATTGGGCGTGCCACCGCTATTCCCACCGCGGGAGTAAATGGTGTCATAAAAGCTGATGCGGTCGTTGCTATCCGCTAATGCGTTCATGCTGATGTTGTTGCGATTGTTAATGGTAAATTCGCCGACTCGGGCATTATTTACGTCGAAAAAAGACAAGGCCACACCGGCGCGGGTTGCTAAATGGCGTTTGCGGTAATAGGAAAACCAATTAGCGAAGTTCTGCATCATGGCATTGTAGTTTGCGGTTGACGAAAAATTCGCCGATTTAATTTCGTAACCATACAGCACTGTTGCGCCGTCGGGAGCATAGCCGCTTAGTGGCGCGCTGGTGTAAGCAAAGCGGCTGGGCAGCGGTTCCGTTAAATAAAAAGTAGCGGGGTAGTAGCTCAGGGTTTCGTTGGTGGAGTTCGTTGCGGTATCGCCATTGGGTAAACGCATTCCCGGCTGAAATCTGAATTTATGATTGTGATTGCTGTTGTTTATATTTTGCGTAAGGTCGAACCTGGATGAGCCCTGCGTTGGGTCGCTGGGCGCGCTCGTTGCGATAATATTGCTAAAAGTAGTACTGCCAATACTCGGCCAGGGTACGTAAATGTCCTCTGGATTAAAATAGGCTTTGTTGTAATCCGGTGAGCGGGCAAAGGCAAATTGCGCGGTTGGCGGTACGGCGTAGTGGTCGTTATCAGCGTCGCCGTAGACGCGATTACCGCTGCCGGTACCGTTGGGAAAAAGATAAGTGTATTTCTTCCAGGTGCCGTTGGCGCCACCTACCTTATTAAAGTTAAGCACGCCAGCAGTGATGACATCGTCCTTATCTCGGCCGACAAAACTCTTGCTCCCGGTATGCCACCACAGCGCGCCATCGTTGGTGGGCATAAGGAGTTCCGCGTCCATACTGCCCGAGTCGTCAATCGCCATGATGATATTCGGACTTACACCAGTGGCAAACGATAGCGGGGTGTTTGCAATATTGAGTGCAGCTAAGCCCTTAGGTGAGACAGCGGTGAGCAGTATTGGCGCAATAATAAGCAGTAAACAGCGTAAGCCAGCTTTAGCGATCATGTTTGATTCTCATTTTTTATTCGCGGCGATAAATTGTGCGCAGTACCACTATCGATCTGTCACTGACGCCAAAACCGCGTGCGGTGATGCGGTAATTGGTAATGACTTTTACGGGCTTGCCAGCGTCGAGCGCAGCAAGGGGGTCATCAAGCTGTGTAAGTTCTTCAAGGTAAAATTGCGGTGCGCTGGAGACTCCACTTATACCGCTGGCAGTTCGCCAGCCGGTGGAGGCAATATCATTCCAGTCGGGTGGTGTGCATTCAACGCCGTTACCGCTGCATTGCTTGTATAAACCGTTGCTGCCGTTAAAGGGACCAACTGCCGTGGCCTGCAAAACTTTTTCGCCTTCGCGCAGTGCGGCTTCAGCAGCTTGGAATGCGGAGTTGGTGTCTCTTGCATTACCGGCCATACGCTCTTGTAAGGTGGTGGACTGCAGCGCGCTGGCGCAAATAATAGTGAGAATCAGCATAAAAACGAGGCTGATAAGCAGCGCGGCACCCCGTTGCGATGAGGGATTAATTTGGTTCATGCGCTTGTCCCTTTGTCCCATAGCGGCGACTCTCATGGCAGGCGATTGCGAATCGCGACCGCGGTGCGATATACCTGCCGCAGGCGTTGGTCACTGGCAACGGCGGCGCCATTGAATTCCAGATTGTTTTGCACAAACTCGCCGGAGGAGCCAACGATATTGTCATCGAGACTGTGCATGAGTAATTCGATGCGAATACTTAGTACGGCCGCCCAGTTGCTCACGTCGGCGGCGCTGCGATAAACATCAATATTGCGGTCATCATTGGTGTCTTCACCGTAGCTGATTTGCATGTTTTCAACGCCTTCGACAAGCTCGGTGGCTGCCGGGGCCGCACCGCTGCCGAGGCTGCGGGCCTGAACCCATAGCGAGTGAATGGGATTGCCCGCTGCTGTGGTGCGATTGGTGTCGCGAATAAAATAGGCCAGTGATTGAAAGCCCATGACTTCGGCATCGGTGCTGTAGATCTTGCTTAATCGATTTGGCGTATTGTTGTTGCTCGCGTGGGCGATGGTCACCTTACTATTATTGTTGCCATTGCCATTGCCATTGCCATTGCCATTGCCATTGCCGTTGGATACGTTTGTCGCTCTAAAAAGATCGGCGGTGATGCAGTCTGTAACAAACACGAGGTCATTAGCACCAATACCTGCTGGGTTGGCGCTAATTTGAATATTGGCATTATCTTGGTCGACGTTGCCCACTAAATTAACGGCGGGTGAGGCGGCGCGTTGAATAATAACGACGTCGCTGTTTTCAACCGCATCGTAATCATTGCTGGCACTGACATTGTCCTGCCCGACCAAAACACCGGCAGCTGAGAAGTTAAAGTCGCTCGGCAGGTTTTTGGCAATGATATTGACGGGAATGCGCTCTAGGTTTGGGCAGCCCATATAGCCCGCCATGCGGAGATCTCGGGTAAGAAAACTGATAGCAATACGGCCACTCTCTTGGAGTTGTCCTGCCGCTTCTAAGATGCGCTGACTGCGCTGGCTGGCAAGGGTGACTTGAATGACAGCGGCGCTTAAAAATAGCCCCAAGGTCATGGCGATCATCAGTTCAACAATGCCGAAACCGGCCTGTGCAGGTCGCGTCATAGACTTGCCCTCATAGCTCAGTTGTAAACACAAATGACTGGAGGTGGGTGCCATTGGCGTCGGCCTGCCTGCTACTGCTAATACGGCTTTCGTCCCACTGTACGATGATGGTAACAATGTTGCCGTTTCGGGCGACGCTGCCATCGCCCTCGCTTAAATAGGACGTCAGCGCATTAAACCAGTCATGTAGATCAGTTTCAGCAATGGTGCTGGGAGTGCCGTTGGGTGCGTTAGCGCTAAGGGCAATATCGTAATGGCCCGATAATGCCGCCGTGCGATTGGCCCGCATGCGGTCAGCGATTTCATACGCCAGCATAGTGGCGTGAGAGCGCACATCAGATGTCTGATTAAATTTAATGGTATTGATATGAGTGGCGACGGTGCCCATGACGCCGAGGGCTGTAATCAGAAGAGCGATTAAAACTTCTATTAAACTAAAGCCATTTGAGCGTTGGCGTGTCGGCATAGCAAATTCCATTTGCAGTGTGGATACGTCGTTAAATCTAAATACAGCGATCTGAGTTTGTTATGGCAGGCTACTTCCTGTACTGCCATGTTGCTTGTTGCAGCAATTAATTTACTTGCTGCACTTCATACATAATGCATTTTTATTTGCGTAAACGCATAAACTTTTGTAGCGCAGATTCTGGCAGAGGTTTGTAGTGTTTGTCTACCGTATGATTTCTTGGGGTGAACCTAGCCACACTTTTTTCGCTCTCAATTACACTAAGGTATATTTTGTTGGGGTTTGGAATTGTGATGTTGCGGCCGACTAAGTAATAAAAAAGGCCAATACCGGAATGGGTATTGGCCTTTTAATTTGCGCCTATTAACTATTGCAGTGCTTTCGTCCTATTTGCTCTAGTTGTGATCGGTGTCCTTTATGGTATTGCTGGCAGTTGCGGGCAGAGATCATCACGAGTCACGCCGTTAACGTTTAGTACCGCACTTATTGGGTATAAAAAGTGCGACTTTTGACATTTTGCTGAGGGCTCGCGACGTGGACATTCGTGGGGATCATCGTTTCTTTGTCCGGCCGGCATTGCTTCAGGGTCACGGGGTGGAACGTTGCCGATAGGTGCCGGCAAGGTGCTGTCGGCGGCGCAGCGGCCATCGGGCGCGGCATCCCACGAGGCATCGAAAATGGCCAGCGCAGAACCGACGTACTGCTTGTCAATGTACTGCGCACCGCTGGCAACGGTGAGGTCGTCAAGTAGCGCGTATTCCTGCTCGTCGGGGTGACGGTTGGGAAACGCTAAATCTTGACGGTCAACACCCGCATGAATAGTACGTGCCATTACATCGGCGCTCCACATAGTGACCTGATGATCAGAGAAGCCAACTTGCAATAAAAGTTCGTTGTCAGGTGTATTGGGGTAGGGCGTATTGCTTGAACTGGCGGTACCCATATGGTGGGCGTAGCCGTTGTTTTCAGCGCGCTCCCAGAGCATCTCCATTAAAGAGAACACCAAACTGCGATCAAGGTCATCGTGATACGCGAGATTTAAGGGAGTGGCGTAAATGTCAAAATCCACGCTGCGTCTGAGCAGGGTTGAGTAATTCATACCCGGCACACCGAGTACCCCGCGGTTTACGTCGCGAGATACCGCGACAACTGCGCCGCCCATAATGCCGCCCTGGCTGTTGCCGTCGTAGTACACTTCATTAGTGGTAAATAATGCTTTGCCATCGCCATCTTGGAATGCTGGCTGCGCGGCAAAACCCTCGGGGTGTTTCATGGCACGGGCCAAGAACATCATGTTCAGCATGCCCTGCTGAGAGCTGTCGGTAAGTGAGGGTAGATTAGAAACATCCAGCAATATTGCGACGATGCTTGCGATATCCCCCTCGGAAAAGCCAAACCAATCGACCGCGCAGAACATCATATTATGGGCGTCTGCCATGTCGGCAACATGCCCCGAGTTAACTTCGCCACGACTGCCGAGTAAACCGTGCCCGTAGAGTGAAGGCCGTGCCGGGCTAATAAAGGCCGAGTTCGGAATATTACAAATATACTTGCGGGTCATGGTGGCTTGCGGGCTAGCTCTATCGGGCAAGCCATCGCCAAACACGGATCGCGAGTCCGGTGCATCGGTGGGATTATAGAAAAAGCGATTTGGCGGCGCACTCACGGCGCGGCCGAACTCCGGCGCGTCGGGATCAAACGGCAAGCACACCTCACTCGTTGGCGCTAAGTCACGACATTGGCTGCGAAGTTCTGCAAGTGCGTCTGGGTAATTGTCGCGCAGCTGATTAAATAGTTCGTTGAATTCTCCGCCTTCAAGTGGCGAGGGGTCGCTCGGCATTATATAGCTAGGCACGGTAATCGTGCCTTCTATACGACGCGCGATGCGCGGGTTGGAGGGGTTAGTGTTACTGTCGACGGTAATGGTCGGCGCCTGTCCCATTTCGTAGCCGGCTTGCCCCGGTAATATATTCACGGTTTCGCCTAGTGTCGCAAAGGCGTCATCACGAATATGCAATAAGCGGCCAGCGAGGCTGCGCTCGCTGGCAACGGTGAAATCCCAGGCGAGGTAGAGTTCGTCGCGATGAATATCCTGAGGCAAATAGTCAAAGACTTGGGTTTCTAATTGCGCGCAGCGGTCGTTGAGTTGCGGAAGTAGAGTGGTGTCCCCGTCGCGACACATACGAAAAGCCGGGCCAGCCGCAATGGTTTCGCCGCTATTATTTTTTAATTTGCGCAGCGCAACAATATAACGAGTGCTCTCTTCAAAGTTTTGCGCGGGGCGAATAATCAGCGCAGGCCGTGTTTCGCCTTTGGTCGGCGGTGACGGTATAGGTTGATCGGTTTCGGGTATCTTGCCCTGAACAAAAATGCCTGCGTTCAAATCAATTTCTGCCCAGATCGGATGGCGCTCGCCCGTCGCTGTATTAATGACCACTATTGGCGCGTCGCTGGCGGTGTAATCGGCCAAACGAGTAATTGGCACTGCGCCTTCAATGGGGCCGATGGGTTTGCCGCTTTGGTCTTTGACAGTAGCAATATCCGGAACATAGGTCAGGATCATTTGACCGGGAGAGAAGCCGTCGTTGCGGTTCCACTCAGTAGGGTCAATTGGCTTCCCTGCAACATTGCGCGGCATCGCTAAGGGATTAAAGTTTACCCGGCGGCCGGTGCCGCCCATGTCGGCCGATTGCGGCGTGCCGGCATCGGCCTGAGTGGTGTATTGATCGCTCGGGAAGGGGAATAGGCAATGTGCCGGGTCGAGCATATCGCAGCCCTGCACCTGAGCTTGCGCTGCGTGCAAAATAACTTCGCGATTGGCTGGCAATGGCGCCCCGCTATTTACGATTTCTGCGTAGATTTGGTCTGCGGCCGCCTCTAGCTGGGAGTCTAGTTCGGGACTTATGGGGATGCAGCTACTGCCATCGGGAGTACATATTGTTAAGTCGGTCTGATCACCAATATCACCAAATACCGAACACATGCCGTCGGGAAATCCGGCGGCAAGGCACTGGCTGGCGAGCGGGGTGTTGGGGTTTACTAGCTCGCAGAACATCGTCGCCTCGTCGCCGCCAAACTCATGGCAGCGGTCAGCGTATTCGCGCTGCACATAGTCAACGCGGAATCCCGCCATACTAAACAGGCATTCGTTACTCGCGGGGTCAGTCTGACAGGCCGCCAGATACGGTGGTAAATAGGCTTGTGCCTCTTCTTCCAGCTCAAACAGCGGAATATAACCTTGGGTTCTCAGCAGCGGTGCAGTTAAGGGCCCTAAGGAGACAAACTCTTCGTAGCCAGTAAATGGCACACCGGCCAGCCCGCCGTCACCGGAGGCATCAAGTGCGCTGAATTCTTCTTCGGGAATAATATAACCAAAGCTGTTTTGGGTTAGCCCGAGCAGCATGGTGTGGGCGTTAGGGTTCGCCAGCGAGCGAATCCACTTGCCAAACGTGCCGGTCGCCTCACCGGGAATGGTGACAATTTCCAGTCCGGTTTCAGCATCACCTAAGGTTATGCGCGTAACGTTTGTGGTGGTATACGGGGTGGCTTGGGGTAAGTACTGGGCCTGCGCGCGGGCTTCCTCGGGCAATTGACCATTAGTGCCGGTAAAGTCGTAATACTGGTTAAAGGCACCAAGCAGGCCTGCGCCAACAAACAGCGGGTTTGTTACTGGCAGCACCACTTCCTCGTTGCGAATGCTAAGACCGTAGCTAATGCGGCGCTCTATAGGAAAACCAAGTCCGCCGTCGGCGATGCCTTCACCCTTGCAGTGCTGGTTGCCGTAATCGGCAGAGACATTGTCGTATTTAGGATCGTTTACGCAGCCTTCGCGACGTCCCGACGACGAGGCGTCGGCAATGGGGCCATTAAAGTAAAGTGCAACGCCGCCAAGCGTTTCTAGGTAATCGGTAACACCGAGGGGGTAGTCGGGGTGGGGAATACGTGGCGACTCGTTGATAGAGGTAGGGTGACCACTAAATTGCATAAAATGCGCAACGGGCTCGCCACTGCTGAGCGATATTGCCTGCATCAGCGTGCCGACAACATCTGAGTCAATATTGGGGTCGGTTTGGCGCGGACGTCGGTAGTTATTAAACTCCGGCAGGGCGCCACTGCGCACTGTCAGTTCAACATCTTGTTTACGCGAACGGGCTTCGACCACCGCCGCGACTGCTTGTGGGTATAAGACATTGCTAAGCCAGCTTTGCGGTACACCGCCCCACAAACCTTGAAGGTCGGCACCCGCGTGACTGTGGGTTTGGCCAAAAACAATATTTGTCGATGGAATGCCGGTGGCAGCAACAATCGCTGCGCGAACATTATTTTGAATAACATTACCGGCGCCAATAGCGTCTAAGACTAAAAACACCACTTCCTGATTATTGGCGATATTTTCTGGGTCGGGCTGTTCGATAACCAACGCGCGAATCCAGGTGCTTTCTAAACACTGACTTTCGGTAAAACTGGCAGGATCGTAGCTGCTTTGGTCTTGCAGTAAACAGGGCTGCTCGGCGGCTTGTGTAAGCTGGTCGCCAGCCATGTTGAACGGGTCAGAGAAATTTTGCAGGGGGTTTAGGCCAAAGCCGCCAAGATTGAATTTTTGGGTGCGCGGGGCAGCGCCTAAGCGCTGCTCCGTTTCGCCGCTAATCTGGCTGGCGTTTGGATTGACGCGTTGTTTACTCGCGCCAACGCGCAGTGTGCTCTGCGTGGTGTCGTTGTCATAGAGCGTAATTGTTGCCGTTGCGGATTCGCCAATAACAGCAAAATCAGAGGAGTCGACGTTCAGCTCAAAGGTTTCGGTACCTTCAAGCTCGTTGTCGTCAATCACATTGATCGTGACACTCGCAGTGGTATTTCCCGCTGCAATCACCGCGCTGCCAGTGCTCTCGCTATAGTCCATGCCGGCCTGTGCGCTGCCGTCAATGGTATGAAAGCTAAATGAAATGTCGAAATCTTGGGCTGCGCTAATAGCTACCTGAATTTGAACAGTGGCGTCATTTTCGCTGGCGTTAGTATTGGCGGCCGAGATAGTAGGCCGCTGGGAATCTGAACAGCCGCGAATAATCTGGCCATCGTTTGCCGGTGTGTTAGCACAGCTGTCGCTGTTATCGCCAACGCCATCGTCGTCGCTGTCATTGCTCTCGCTTGAATCATCAGGGAAGGCATCGCTATTGTCGCCAATGCCGTCACCGTCGCTGTCGTAACTCTCATTGGGGTCGAATGGGAAGGCATCGTCGGCATCGTTTACGCCATCGTTGTCATCGTCATTGTCAGCGTTGTCACCGATACCGTCGAGATCGTTATCTCTGCTTTCTGTTGGGTCATTGGGGAAGGCGTCTTCGCTATCGGGCACGCCATCGCCATCGCTATCTGCAGCACAACCGCGGCCGCGCATGTCTTCGGCGTTGAGCACGCTATTGTGACGCGGATCTGTCAGGCGGAAAGCCGAACGCTGGTAGATAGAGAGGCGGTTTGCCGTGCAATCGCCGGAAATTTTGTAGGGAATATTGGCGCCAGTTAATGGATCGAAGGTGCCTGCGCCAATACTGCTTAGGTCTGCGCTATTATCAAACTGCTGCGCTTTTAGGCGATCAACGGCACTTAGGTCGTCGCGAACGTAGCGATCAAACCAGGCTTGGGTGTAATACATTGAAACCCGCTCGCCATAGCGGCTGGCCGGTAAAATCAGCGGTACGTACGTCCATTCTAAGTGCGTGCTTGAGCGGAGACCGATACGCATGCTGTCGACATTGGCCGCCACCATTTGCTTGTAAGCACCCAGTTTTGTCTCTGGGTTTGGCGGGCTGTCTGGGTTTGCTGGCGTTGGATTGAAAAAGTACTCAGCGGTCAGGCTTAAGCCCGGCGCTTTGATTGGTAGGGTATCTGTATCGCTCACGCTGGACAGGGAATCCCAGCCGACAATGGCGCTAATACAGCCATCGCGCTGGGCGCGGGGGGTTGCTGGGTCGCAGGCGAGTTCCTGACCAACCACCGAAATAGCCGAGGCGCCTAGAGAGTGCCCCGCATGGCCGATGCGGCTGCGGTCTACGTCAGCGGCAAACGGATTGAATAAATTGCTGCCAGCGCTGTTGCCGGTGTCTTCAATGTAAAGACTGCTTTCACTAGATAGCAGCCAGCGATGTGCGTCGCGGGCGCCTTGTAAGAAGTTGTAGGCTTGTTGGAAAGGTACGCCGTCACAGCCATTACTATCACAGGCATAATTGCCATCCGGTGAATGCGGGAGTGTTTCGGAACGGCCCTGGCCTTGTACGTCGTACATCAGGACCAGATAACCGGCTTCAGCTAGGCCTTCTCCGGCCCAGTTGTACATTTCTTGGTAGCCTTGAATTGAGCCTGTAGTAATAACAATCGAGGGGTAGGGGCCTGGCACGTTAACCGGCGGCCGGAATACCCGGCCAACTAAGCGGGAGCCGCTCTCCGCGACAAAGCTGATGTAGTCAACGCGGCCACGGCCGGCGTCTTCCCAGTCTTGTTCAATTCGGTAGGGGTCAGTGGTGCGACCGCCTGGGGTCCATTGCGCCAAGGTCCCCCTTGGGCGAGTGGGGTCTGCTAATTGCTCAATGAGGTTGTAGCTAAAGGTCCGTGCGGTGCCTTCGGCTAGCGCAACACTGAAGGCCGGGTGCAGAGCCATGTCAGTGAGGCGCTGCAGGGAGCACATTACGTTCAAAAAGTCGCGTTGCTGCCATGCATTGGCGTCAGTCGCTGGGTCTGGATTGCCGGCGGGCGAGTCGCAATAACTTTGGCCGGGGGCGGTTCCGCTTAGGGGTAAACCCAGTGTGTCGCTGAGATTGTGGACAACGTCTAGAACACCGACAACACCGCAAGCTACTCCGCTGGGGTCTTGTTCACATTCGCTTGCGGCAAATTGACACAGCGGCAAGTCGGCGTTAACCAAGCACCTACTTACATCGGCAGCGATGCCAGCGAGTGCTGACATGGTACCCGTGGGGTCACTGTTCTCAAGCGGATTGACAATGTCGCTTAGTGGACATTCTGGTGAGCTGAGCCCACCGTTTAGGCAGATTTCTTTTTTGGGGGCACTGAGTAGCCCTACCAGTGGCGACAGTGCGCAGTTCTCTGCACGGGCGTCGGCATAGCAACCGGCCAGTGGCGATTCGGCGCCAGTGGCGGGCGCGCCGCTGCTAAGTGAGTCCGTTGCGCTAATGTTGGTGAGGGGCTCACCGTCAGCGTCAGTGGTATACAAAGGTAGCTGCACGGTCCCTGAGATCATGACTGCAGGGATACTTGCATCCCGCGAGGCGGCCGCGGCAAATTGCGGATGTACTGCATAAAATAGCAGCGCAAGCTCATCGCCCGGCAATAACCGTTCGGCAACCCCGGTCAAGTCAATGTCGTGGGTGCCGAGGCCCCGAATAGGGGTGAGCTGGTCGTCGATCAATCCAAAATTGGGCGCAAAGCCGCTTTTCTTGCCAAGGCCAACAAAGGTAATACTGTCGCAGCCGTCGCGGCTACCGAGTGGATTGCGGCCGTTGTCGCAGGCCATCTCATTGATACCGCTAAGGCTGCTAACGGTGACCTCGATATGGGGCATACCGGCGAGAATTAACTCCTCGGTCGCGGTACCTAAAGTCGCGTACACCGGCAGGTTGCCGCTGACATTGGCAACGCCGATTAGACCGTTGGGTACTGGAGTAACTGGCGCGAATTCGCGCGTCGTAAACAGCGCTTTAGTAGAGGCATTGGCCGGATCAGCTTGCGGTGCTAAAACCTTATTGGCGGGCAGGGTGACTGAGTCACCGTCGGTGCCTAGGGCAAAACACACGCTGTCGACGTCGTCGGTTTCCATATTGCGAAGTTTTTGCTCAAACCATGCTTTGGTGTCGAATTCGCACGTTCCTGTGCCAGACGAGGTTTTGTCGGGGGATTGCACAACCGGAAGCACGTGCCCTAGTAGCGCGCCATGATGGGTCTTAATGCTGACCTGTGCGCCGGCAGCAGTAAGGCACTGCTGGTTCCACCACACTTCATTGAAATCGAATAAGGTGTCGATCATGCCGTGGGTCAATAGCACGTCTAAACCGTCGAAGTAGCTGCTGGGTGAGGTCGCGCCGACTAAGAAATTGCCGAGACCGGGGCGGCCATTCTCTTGCTGGTCGGGAACATTGTAGCTACTGCTTTGATCGATCATCGGAATGCGATCGTCGGCCTGACTGTAAGCCGGATACGGCATGCTCGGCAGGCCATTCGCGGCGCACCAGTAACCAAGCCCACGGTAGTGGAACCAGTCAAGCGAACGGCGTGGCCACTCATTCGTTGCGAGGGCACGGGCGACGGTTTCTTTGGTAAACGGGTCTTGGCTGAACTCCAGTGGCGAAAGGTTGCGCTGCTCAGTCTGTAAGGCTTGCAGACCTGCGGCATTGCCCTGCGCTTCACCGGCCCCAGACAGAACTAATCCCCAGGCACTTTTAACCACATCACCGGGGTTTAATGAATTACGAAGGTCGTGCCAAGTAATGTCTGGTGCAATGGCGTCAAGACGTTTTTTAGCATCTGTTGCCAACAGTGCTAATTGAAAACCACCCCCGTAGCTCGAGCCTTGTGCGCCAACGAGGAGGTTAACGCCGTCAGCCACGCTAGTGCTATCAGCAGGACGCGGGGCGAATTCGCCGGTCGCTTCGTTGCGCCAAGCTAAATAGTCGAGATTTTTTTCTGCCCAGTCCAGAATTTGGTTTAAGTACTGGCCTTCAAAATCAGGGTCCATTGCGCGTACCGTGCCGCTGGAGCCGCCAAAACCGCGTGGATCCCAAGATATAACGGTGTAGCCCGCGTCCCGGTAGTCGTCAAAGCCGGTGGTGGCGCGGGGTAAACTGTATCCCGGACCGTGCATCATTAATGGGTGCGCGGCGCGGTGGAGTTCGTTGCAATTAATGGCGCTTGGCTCTAAAACCTGAAAAGTGACGACCTTATCGTCGTAAGTTTTAAGGGCAATTTCGAGGCTATTGCCTGCGTTGAGATTACTGTCAAGTTCGCAGGACGCCACGACTATTTGACTTGCACTGCAGCCCTTGGAGTTTGCGGGCTCACCGGTTGGGGTATTGCTACAATCGTCGCTTTTGTCACCAACGCCATCGCCGTCGCTGTCTTTGCTCTCATTTGCATCATAAGGGAATGCGTCTTCGCCATCTTTAACCCCGTCGCCGTCATCATCGTCATCAGTATTGTCGCCAATGCCGTCGCCGTCGGTGTCGGTGTGTTCGCTGGGGTCAAAAGGGAAGGCGTCGTCTTCATCTTTAACGCCGTCGTTGTCATCGTCGTCGTCAGCATTGTCGCCAATGCTGTCCAGATCATTGTCTTTGCTTTCGTTCGGGTCGTAGGGGAATGCATCGTCTTCGTCTTTAACGCCGTCATTGTCATCGTCGTCGTCAGCATTGTCGCCAATGCCGTCAAGATCATTGTCTTTGCTTTCACTCGAGTCGTAAGGGAACGCATCGCTATCGTTTGCTATGCCGTCATTGTCGATGTCGTCATCGCAGGCATCGCCAATCCCATCGTTGTCAGTATCGCTTTGCTGGGCGTTGCCAATGATCGGGCAATTATCAGCGCCGTCTTTAATACCATCACCGTCGGTATCCGCTAGGCGCGGGTCGGTATCGGTTTCGTCTTCATCAAGAATACCGTCGCCATCGGCGTCGGCGTCGCAAGCATCGCCGCGCTCGTCGCCATCAAGATTGAGCTGGTCAGGGTTTGCGGTATCGGGACAGTTGTCTTCACTATTCACAACGCCGTCATTATCGCTGTCTTGCGCCTCGTCGACTTGATCAACGCAGCCATTGGCATTCACGGTGGCGCCAGTCGGGGTATTTGGGCATTGATCGTCGGCGTTATTTACACCGTCGCCATCGCTGTCGGTGCCGCTGTCAGTGTTGCTGTCATAGTCGTATTGGCCATCGCTAATATCAGCTTCGCTGGTATCCAGGTGAGCCTTTGCGGTTTCTTTGCTTACCAGCTCGCGGTTGCCGTCGTTATTTGCACTGCGGGCAAACTCCGCTAAGGCGCTGTCGTCAAAGTTCAGAAAATCGACGGTGCCACTAAATCGTTCAGCGGCCTGCTGTGTGACAGCGCTAATGTTGATACCGTTGCGTGGATCTTTATCGGAATCTAAGGTAATAAGAAAACGACCGATGTTAATACGAATCGTCTCGTTGTTATTGGCCAACTGTTTGGGGGTAATAAACACTGTGTCACCCGACGTCAGCACCGCGCCGAGGGGAATTTTTCCCAAAGTGAAACGGAGGGTTTCGCCCGCGTTAAATCGAAAACTGCCGTCAGTAGGGGTAATCGATGGGAAGAGATTATTACGGGTGTATTGTAGGCCTTTTACCGGTCCATCAATCACGTAGCCGGTCAGGCTAGTTTGAGGTGACGTAGGGCGTTCGGTGGTCGCATTACTGCCTCCGCCCCCACCACAAGCCGATAAAATCAGACTAGAAATAAGGAATGTGAGCGGTTTAATCGTGTGCTTCATGCATACACCTCGGGCTGAGTGCAAAAGGAACGGTTTTGTCACCACGGACGGCCAAGGGCGGGCTGGGGCGAGTTAAGGATAGTCATTTTTATTGTTAGCACTTCACGTCGGGTACGGCATGGGGCTGCGTACTATTCGGTGTTATCGGTGCATATATTGCCAGTAGTATACATTCTGGCTAGCTTGTGACAACACGAATAAGAAGCGAGACTTGGCTGCTAATGTCGCCGAATTGGCGGAAAGTGATAGTAATCAATAGGCTAACGGCAAATGTTGTTGGCGAATATTTGATCAAATTACGGTAATTTAATACAGGCTGGGCTAGAACGTATTCATGCGGAGAACTTGCGCTCTTACTCGCTTACAAGCTCGCGGGCGGTGAGGTAAATCCGTAAATCAAATTCCAGTTGGTGGTAATTGGGCAGCATGTATTCACAAAGTTTGTAAAAGGCTTTGTTGTGGTCAGCTTCCTTTAAGTGGGCCAGCTCGTGGACCGCAATCATTTCTAAGAACTCCGGCGGCGCATGTTTAAACAGCGAGGCAATTCGGATTTCTTTTTTGGCTTTTAATTTTCCGCCCTGCACGCGGGACACAGCAGTGTGCAGGCCTAGGGCGCGGTGGGTAAGGTCGAGACGATTGTCGTATAAAACTTTGTCTATTTGCGGGGCATTGCGAAGGTGGTTTTGTTTTAAGGCATTAATATATTTGTATAGGGCTTTGTCACTTTGAATGGGGTGTTGCTGCCCGTAGCGCTGCTCAATATAGGCGGCTAGGCGCCGCTCGTTAATGAGTTGGCGCACCTGATTTTGCAGGTGCTCTGAATAGCCCTGTAAATATTTTAGTGTGATGTCGCTGGCGGCTTGGTTCACGGTTTTATGGTTACCGCTTTGAGTAGGGTTTGTTGGATGGTCATTCTTAGGTGCCGCAAAAAGTTTGGTGCACTTGCTGCTCAGGTTTCGCGGGCATAGCGTAGCGCGACTTTGTAGGGTCAAATTCGCAGGGTTTTGCTAATACATCGATTAGCTGATTAAAAAAGCTGAAATCGCCATTTTGTTCTGCGGCGGCAATCGCTTCTTGTACGAGATGGTTGCGGGGAATAAACACTGGATTGGCGGTAAACATCTGCGCTTGGCGCTGGGCAGGGCTTTGTGGGTCTTCGCTGATACGCTGGCGCCATTGTTGTAAACACGGAGTAAAGGCTTCGTTAAATTCAAACAACTCGCGAACGCTGCTATTAATGCAGGCGGTCTCGTTACTTAACTCCGCTAGGCGTCTAAAACACAGCGTAAAGTCTGATTTTTGCGCTTCCATAATACTGAGCAGCGTTTGAAATAAGGCGTCGTCACTGTCTTTAAATTCACTCAGGCCGAGCTTGTCTTTAATAATAGTTTGATAGGCTGTTAGAAATTGCGCAGGGAAGGCATTAATGGCTTCTTGAGCAATGGCCACGGCGCTGTCGTCGTTTGCCGTGGGGCTATTGTCGAGAATCGGCAGCAGCGCTTGGGCCAATTGTATTAGGTTCCAGTGCGCGATGCTGGGCTGGTTGCCATAAGCATAGCGGCCGTTTTGATCAATAGAGCTAAATACCGTCGCCGAGTCGTAGCTGTCCATAAACGCGCAGGGGCCGTAGTCAATAGTCTCACCGCACAACAGCATATTGTCGGTGTTCATCACCCCGTGAATAAAGCCAATACTCTGCCATTTAGCAATTAAACTGGCTTGGCGGCTAATAATGTCATTGAGCATTGCCAGTACTGGGTTTTCAGCCTTGGCGGCGTCAGGAAAATGACGTTGGATAAGGTAGTCGCTGAGGGTTTGCAGGGCTTCGTTGTCTCGGCGCGCAGCAAAAAATTGCATGGTGCCCACCCGAATATGGCTTTGCGCCACACGGCTGAAAACTGCGCCGGGTAAGCCCTGGTCGCGAAACACCATTTCGCCACTGGTGACGGCGCCTAAGGCTCGCGTGGTAGGTACACCCAAAGCCGCCATGGCTTCACACAGAATATATTCACGAAGTACCGGCCCCAGCGGCGATTTACCGTCGCCGCCGCGCGAATAGGGCGTGCGCCCTGAACCTTTAAGCTGCCAGTCATAACGCACACCGTCTGTGCCGATTAACTCGCCAAGTAAAACTGCGCGGCCATCGCCGAGCTGGGGGTTCCAACCGCCAAACTGATGGCCTGCATAGACTGCAGCAAGGCTTTGGGCGCCGTCCGGAACGTGGTTTCCCGCCATGGTGGCGATGCCCTCTGCGGAGGCAAGCCAGTCTGGGGAAATATTCAATTGCTCTGCTAACGCGGCGTTAATACGAATGAGGCCGGGGTTTGGCACCGAACTTGGCGCTTGCGCGGTATAGAATGGCCCAGAAAGGCGGGCGAAACTATTGTCAAACACGGGGCTGCGGGATTCGCTCATGGTATCGACCTGTATAAAAACGGTAAAACAACGGGTTTAGACTAAGGTTTAATGCTATTGAGGGAATTGTACCTCCAATAGCGAGGACTTACCTGTTATCCCTAAGACGGCTTTTTAGCGGCCGAAAGTTTGGCCTTTAGCGAAAAACGCGACGGGAGCGTGCAGACCAAGTAAAATTGCCGCCAGCGGCCACAATGGCCCTAATCTAGGCGCTTACTCGGCGTAAAAACGACAAATATAATTGAGTGGGCGCAGAATTGACTAAGGATTTGAGCATCATGCCGTGGTTTACCCGTTTGTATTTTGTGTTGTGTCGAATTTTGTCGGCGCCTTTTCTTGCTGGCGTAAAACCAAAGCTAATTCAATTTGATGAAGCGCTGTACGATGAGCTTCGCGGTAAGCCGGTTTGCTACGTACTGCGTTTGCACAGCTGGACCGATCGTTTTTTGCTAGAGCGCATCTTTAAAGCCCATGATCTGCCATTGTTGCGCACCTCACCCGGCAAATTACCTGATGCCGGCCACGCCAGCTGTTTATATTTGCCCGTGTTAGCGGGGCAGCGTGGCGGCTCTCGTGGTCAGAAAACCATGGCGGGCTTAATCGAGCAGGCCGCGCAAGGCGAATATCCCCTGCAGATTGTGCCAGTATCAATTTTTTGGGGTCGCAACCCCGGCAGTGAAACCTCGTTCTTTAAATTACTGCTCGGCGACGGCGAGCGGGCCGGTGCGCTGCGTAAATTGCTGATTATTATTGCCCAGCGTCGCAATGTACTCGTGCATGTCGCCCAGCCCTTAACCTTTGATAAATTTGTGGCGCGCAAAAAAGACCCAGAGGCCGCAGCGGCCATGCTGGCCCGCATGATGTCGTTTTACTTTTCGCGCCGGGCAACCGCGAGCCTCGGGCCGCGCTCACTGTCACGCCAGCAAATTATTGACGTTGTGCTACGTCGTCAAACAGTGAAAGACGCAATAGCCGCTGAACTCACAGGCCCAGAAGACGATGTGAGCGCCCTTAAAAAGAAGGCGCGGAAAATGGCCGAAGAAGTTGCGGCCAATTACAACGACCGGATGATCCGCGCGCTAGAATTGATTCTGAGCTGGGTGTTTCGCAAGATTTTTTCGGGCTTAAATATTCATCATGTTGAACGCTTGCGCGAGACAGCCAATAGTCAGCAGCTGATATACATGCCCTCTCATCGCAGCCATTTCGATTATTTGCTCATCTCTTACACGCTTTATGTGCAAGGCTTGTTGGCACCGCATATTGCCGCTGGCGTGAATTTAAATTTTTGGCCGGTGGGTGGCATGTTGCGTCGGGCGGGTGCGTTTTATATTCGCCGCAGCTTTACTGGGCAGCCCCTCTATACTGCGGTATTTAAATCCTATTTAGATGTAATTTTGAGCCGGGGCTACCCCGTGGAGTTTTTTCCCGAGGGTGGCCGAAGCCGCACCGGACGATTATTGCCGCCCAAAAAGGGCATGTTGCGAATGACGGTAGACAGCTTTATTCAGCAGCCTGGCCGCTCGGTGGCTTTAGTTCCTATTTACATTTGCTACGACAAACTGGTGGAAAGCGCCTCCTATGTTAAAGAGCTGCGTGGCGCCGCCAAACAAAGTGAGTCGGCAGGCGGCTTGTTAAAGGCGCGTAAAATCTTTAAATCGTCCTACGGCAGCCCCCATATCGCCTTTGGTGAGCCGCTAAGTCTGGATGAATGTTTTAGTCATGTTGAGCCTAATTGGCGTAAGTTGAACCAGCAGGGCGACCAAAGTTTTGTGCCCGCCGTGGTTGACTATATTGCCCAAGAAAATATGGAGCGGATCAATGCGGCGGCAGTGGTGAACCCCATTGGCCTAGTGTCGATGATCTTATTGTCTAGCCCCCAGCGGGCGATGGCGGAAGATGAATTGCTCCTGCAGATTGATCATTTCATAGCGCTATTAAAGCGTTTGCCCTATAGCCCAGATGTCACTTTGCCCGAGGGCAGTGCCAAACATATATTTGAGCAGGCAGCTCGCACGGCGGGGCTTTCGCGCATCGAACATCCCTGGGGGCCGATTATTACTGCGACCGGAAAAGAAGCGGTAATGCTAACCTATTATCGGAATTCGGTGATGCATGTGCTCGCCTTGCCGAGTTTGATTGCGCGCTTTTTCCGCCACAGTCAGACCGTTAACGAGGCCGAGTTAATTCAGGCCTGCGTGTTACTTTACCCCTTTGTGAAACAGGAATTGTTTTTGCGCGTGAGTATTGCCGATTGTGCCGAGGCGGTTGCCGAGCAAATAAATAATTTGGTCGACCTCAATTTGCTGAGTCGCAACGAGGTAGACGGCACTTTGAGCCGCGCCAATGTCGGCACCGAAACCTACGCCGTATTGACCGGGCTTGGTCGTATTCTGCGGGAAACCTTTGAACGCTACACCGTAACGAGTTTGCTATTGGTGCAGGAAATTTCTGACACCCCAGCGCCTCGCAAAGACATTGAACAACACACTATTGAAATGGCGCAGCGTTTGGCGATATTAAGTGGCCGCGAGGCGCCGGAATATTTCGATAAAAACTTGTTTCGTGTTTATATGGACACCCTCATAAAGCAGGGTCTGTTAGTGCTTGAAGAGGGGAGCGACGAGGAGTTGCTCCGGGTAGATAAACGTCTGGAGTCTTTGTCGCAGCGCTGGGTGGCTTTGTTAGGGCCCGATGTGCAACAAAGTATGCAGCAGTTAATACGCAAGCAAACAATCAATGGCAATTGAGACGCAAAACTTAGCTTCTCAGTGTATTTATAAAATAGGAATAAGAAAATGGCATTAGTTAGCGTTGTAATGGGTGTAATTTTACTCGAATACATTGTGTTTGTGATGATGGTTGGAATGACCCGCGGTAAAACCGGTATTCAGGCCCCGGCCATGACCGGAGACCCAAAGCTGGAAAGAATGATTCGTGTGCAGCTAAATACCCTAGAGCAAATGGTGGTGGTGATTCCCGCGATGTGGTTATTTGCTAGCTATATTAGTGCGCCGGTAGCTGCAGGCTTAGGTGCCTTGTTTGTTCTTGGTCGCGCGCTGTATTGCCGGGGCTACCTAATGGCGGCAGAAAAACGCAGTCTAGGCTTTGGTATTGGTGGTTTGGCAACACTGGTATTAGTACTTGGTGGCCTCTATGGCAGTGTAATAGCCGCGTTAGCTAGCTGAGTTTACTGGCCTCGAGTGGCGCGATACCGCCGTGTCACTCGAGGTTTAATATGCGCTACTTTCATCGTAAAAGTCCCTTCCCAGTTTACCTACTCACTCGATAATCCATACAGACGATAGCTCGCCAATAGCGGGAGCTGCGACTATCTCTTGTTAAATGGTGCGGTTTTGATTCCGCAATAATAAAAATGACAAGTGAGACGGTTATGAGCAATTTTGTTTACCGAGTATCGGCTCTCGCGATGGCGATTGCGCTCAATTCGAGTGGCGCGCTGGCTGCAAACGATTTGGCGCTAGAAGAAATTTTGGTTACCGCCGAAAAGCGGGAAAGTTCTTTGCAGGACACCCCAATCTCAATTCTGGCATTTTCAAGTGAGCGGCTCGAGCGCTTCGGTATTAGCGATCTTGGCGACATTGCGGGCTTGGCGCCCAATGTCACCATTACACCGTTCCCCAATAGTCGCAGCTCCCTTGTGGTATTTATGCGCGGCGTTGGCAATAACGACAGCCAGTCAACTCAAGATCCCGCAGTGGGCATTTATTTAGACGGCGTTTACGTCGCGCGCAGTATTGGCTTAACCAGTGATGTGGCCGATCTCGAGCGCATTGAGGTACTGCGGGGTCCGCAAGGCACCTTATACGGTCGCAATACCACCGGCGGCGCCATCAATTTAATTACCGCCAAGCCCGGCGAAGAATTTGCCATTAGCCAGCAGTTCAGCGCGGGTAATCGCGATTACTGGCGCTCATTAAGCAAAATTGAAAGCGGAAAAGTGGGCGGCTTTTCGGCCAAGCTAAGTTATTTAGAGTCTGGCCACGACGGCTGGGTTGAGAATACCGGCGAAGGTAAAAACTTCGGCGAAGAAGAAAAACAAGCTGGCCGCGCGGCCGTGCGCTGGGACCTCAACGAGAAGGTGAGTATTGATTACGCTTACGATTTCTCTGAAATTGACGGCCCCCAGCATTATTACCAAACCACGTCCTCTACCGGCAATGCCATTCCGGCGAATGAACAGCGCAGTGACACTGGCAGTTGGGATGGCGGCGTAACACCAAGCCACACCGAAATTAGCGGCCACAGCTTTATTGTTAGCATCGATACCGGCTGGGGCGAGCTAAAGTCCATTAGCGGCTACCGAGAGCTGGCCGAAGATATTGTGCAGAACTACGGTGGAGGTCTTCCCGGCTTTAAAATTGGTGTCGACATTGAACAAGATCAGCTCTCGCAAGAGTTTCAGTTTGTCGGTGAAAGCGGTGAAAACTGGCGCTATGTCGCGGGGCTGTATTACTTTAAAGAACACGGCAGCGAACTAGAAACCGACACCGTGCCGGTGGTAATAGCCAATCCCAATCCGCTGTTGCCGCCCACCTTGCTCACGGTGACGCTTGAAGATCGGCAAATCTATTCCACCTCCGAGGCCTACGCTGCCTACGGCCAGCTGACCTGGTCTCCGGCGATGCTTGCGCATCGTTTAGATGTGACTTTGGGCGGACGCTACACCGTCGACAAGCGCGAGGCGCGCAAAGACAGCGCAGTGTATTTTACTGGCGGCGAACAGTCAGACAGCGAGACCTGGAGCAACTTTAACCCCAGCCTCACCCTAGATTATAACTGGACCGACGAGCTGAGTACTTTTGCTAAAGTGGTCACCGCCTATAAGTCGGGTGGTTACAATGTGCGCAGTACCGAAGACGGCTTTACCCCGCCTTTTGACGAAGAGCATATGGTGTCCTACGAGTTAGGGGTCAAGTCGAGCTGGCTTAATAATCGCGTCAGCGTCAACGCCTCGGTGTTTCGCGCTGAATACGAAGACATGCAATTGCAGCAGATCACCAATAACGCCACCATCTTCCTCACCGACGTATTCAACGTAGGTGAGGCTCAGATCGACGGCTTTGAAGTTGATGTCATGGCGGTGTTAATGCGCGGCCTAACCATGCAGCTGTCTTACGGCTATACCGATGCCGATTTCATCGAGTATATCGACCAGCGCGGCGCTAGCCCAACCCAGGGCGAAAACGTCGCCAATCAGGCCGAAATGCCCTACGCTCCAGAACACAATTATACCCTTGGTTTAGATTATGAACGCGCGGTGGGCAGTGCATCTAGTCCCATGATGCTGAATGCGAGTATCGACTATCAATGGACCGACGAGCGCTACGGCACGGCTTTTAATGACGATATGAGCGGCTTTTTCCTCGACGATTACGGCCTAGTAAACGCGCGGCTCGCGCTGTCGGATATCAGGCTTGGTCGTCTTGGCCTAGAAGTCGCACTGTGGGGTCGCAACCTCGATGATGAGGAATACAAAGTGCACAGTATTAGCCTAGGTGCCTACCAAGCGGGATATTTTGGTGAGCCCAAAAGCTATGGCATGGATGTTCGCCTGAGCTTCTAATTACGGCTACAACACCAATGCCAGCAGCGGCAACGATTTGTTCATGACGCTGCTGTTGGCATTCGCTTTGCATTTCCAACTGTAGTTAAATTGGCTATAGACATGGAGGTGTTATGGTATTCGACAAGATAGTATTAGACGGCCCCAGCGTGCGACTAGAGCCGCTGTCGATTAGCCATAAGCAGGGTCTAGCCGAAGCCATCGACGACGGCGAATTGTGGCGAATCTTCGTTACCAAAGTCCCTCACCCTGATGACCTCGACGAATTTATCGGCAACGCCTACTATGCGCTAGAAGAGGGCGACGGCCTGGTTTTCGCCATTATCGATAAACGCAGTGGCAAGGTAGTTGGCTCCAGTCGCTATATGCGCGCCAGCCCACCAAATAAACGCGTAGAAATCGGCTTTAGCTTCATTGCCAAATCCCACCAAAAAACCCACATCAATACCGAAGCCAAACTTTTGATGCTTAAACACGCCTTCGAAAACCTAAAAGTAAATCGCGTCGAGTTCGTCACCGACTTCCTCAACCAAAACTCCCGCAACGCCATTTTGCGTTTAGGCGCCAAGCAAGAAGGCATCCTGCGCAACCACATGGTAATGGCCGACGGCCGAATTCGAGACTCCGTGGTGTTCACCATTATCAGTAATGAATGGCCGGGAGTTAAACAGCACCTTACGGCGAAACTGGCACAGACTGCTTAGGGTGAGCTTGGTGTGAATGCTGTTGATAAGCTCATTAGCCAACAGCCCGCAATTAGCGAGGTAACGTCTGACTGGGTTCATGCCATACGCTGGAGGCGTGTTACTGCAATTACCTCTAGCTTCGTCATTCTGAGCTTGATTCAGAGTCTAAGGCCACCGAGGCGCTTCACGGCCACTCCTCTAGATGTTGGATTAAGCCTGGTATGGCTGAGTCGAAAAGGGTGTGAACAGTTGTGTCATTCTCATTAACTACTTAGGGTTTATATGTCGTGCAGCGAAACCGATAAACGCTAAGTAGTTAAAAGCGGATCTATGATTGAGGTAGTGATCCAAAAGGGGGGCGATTGAAATTTCAAAATATACCTTACGAGAATTATGTCCGAGACGGCGAGTCGGTATTGGCACAATATGTTGAGGCTTGTGACTGGCTTGATGAAATGGGATTCAACTATAAAAAAACACGCTTTAGGCAGTACAAAAAATCTATAGACAATTTTTATTCGTCAATAAACTATGGTCCTGCTGAAGGTGAATTGGAATCTGTGTTCCACGAATTCTTGAACGCTTATTCTGAAGCTACTGAGTTAATCAGGCTTAAAGGAGTAATGGTGGGGGCTGATTTTGAATTGTATTTTAGTAGGCTAAAGAAGGTGGTGGCAGGATCGGCATTTCGCACTGAATCAGAGAAAGACCAGTCTAGAAATTTCTCTTTCGAGCTCAGTATGGCTGCGCGGTTTATAAACGGTGGTTTCACGGTTGACCTCAACCATGAGGCGGATATTGTCGCGGTAGTTGAAGGAGTAAAAGTATACGTTGAGTGTAAAAGACTACGGTCTTTAAAAAAACTTTCTGCAAACATTAAGAAAGCTAACGAGCAAATTAAAGTTAGACTTTCAATAGATAAATCCAGCAGGTCTAGAGGGCTCATTGCAATTAACACAAGCGATGTCCTGAATCCTTCGAATGACATGCTTATGATTGACTCAGTTGATAACCTGCAGCGCCTAAATTCGGAACAGTTGAATGGCTTTATGGAAGAAAACGAGAAGGCTTTACGCACTAAAGAGCATAAAAATACCTTGGGTGTGTTTTGTGAGTTCACAAATCAGGCATTGATACACGATAGAGACCCAATGGCGCTTTGTAATTGTCGAGGTGCCAATTTCTACACTTACAAGGAGGGCGGTAGTGATGACATTCTTGTTCGCGCAATGGCAATTAATCTTGCAAATCAAAACATCTTTTAACAAGGTAATGGTGTAGGACTACCTGACCTACGTTTCGGCAGCTGACATTGCGGCGTTAAATGCCTGTAATCGCAAAGTCTATCGCTGCAATAATTTCATTACGAAAATGATTTAAAGACCCAATGGGGGCTTTTAAAATTTTAGATGGGATTGATGCTATTTGAGGTGTGAGTAATAAATATTTTTCTCCATTGTATTCAATTTCCGGCGTTAAATTATGCATACTTTTATTATTGAAGCTTTGTAGCCGACCCAGTGGAATAACGATTCTGGTTGCAATGTCGGAAATAACTGGATTTTGGATATCAAGCAAGTATGGAAATGCATTCCGAGTGTTTTTACTCGGATTTTGGTAAACATCAAACTGTGCCATCAAAACTCCCTAAATTCGTCACCAAAACAGCCGTGTTCATCTACAAAATGATTGTAGGCCTGTATGGCGTTTTTGTTCTCATTAGCCCATTTCTCGGAGTTTAACTTTGCTAATTTGTCGCTAAGGGCTTGCTCAAGAGTGGCTGAGAGATTGATTTTTAAGTCTTTGCATTTTCTTAGTAAGTCACTGTTTAAGCTAAGGTTTGTAGGTTTTTTGGGGGCTTCTAGGTCAAATAAGGGCTGCATGATTTGGTCCTCTAACAGAGCGCATAACTATTATTATGCGCACAGTAATGCGCATTGCAAACTATTTGATAGTCTCACCACAAATATCTCTGCCATGAGTGGAGGGGCAAACTTAGAATATTGACGGATTTAGCCAAGCTGCAAGCCCTAGCTAAATCTTGATGCCGCGAGCCTTAGTCGCCATTTAGTCCTTTGCCTCCCAACCTAAAGTCGCTACAATCGCCACACCAAAGGTGCTCTGTAAAGAGATAATCGGGAAGTCTGGTGTGTATTTGAATCCAGCGCTGCCCCCGCATCGGTAATTAAGCTAGGTTCGCCATAACCACTGTGCTGTGGCATGGGAAGGGGTGAACCGAGGAGAGATCCGCTTATGAGCCCGAAGACCGGCCATTGGTTTCATTCACAGAACATCGCACGGCGGGTGCGAGGAGATTTCATGTACTCTCGGTTTTCTGCGCAATTTCCAGCGCTGGAATACGGCTTTATTGCTGCTATTCCGCTTATTTCCTCGTTTTTCATAACGCGTGTAGTTCGCGTTACTAAGCTATTCCGCATACCGGCCTTATTCTACATCCCTAGCTTATTCTGAGTTTTATTGTATCGCGTCGTCGTTAATTTAACGGCGATATAAGTACGTTCAGAATTTCTAAAGGAGTAGGGAATGACACTGCGTTTGCACATTCAAAAGTTGGCTACTGCTCGTTCTCGTTTAACAAAGGGAGGGGTCACGTATGCCTGGTGATATTTTATGTCCGGCGGTGTTTTTGGCCGCGCCCGCTTCGGGCCAGGGTAAAACTACAATTACTGCGGCTATTGCCCGCTACCACCGTTTGCAGGGCCGCGAGGTGCGCATTTTTAAAATGGGCCCCGATTATTTAGACCCGCAAATTCTTGAGCAGGCCTCTGGCCACCCAGTAGCGCAGCTCGATCTGTGGATGGCGGGCGAGGCCTATTGCCGAGATCAGTTTTACCGCGCCGCGCAAACCGCCGATTTGATTTTGGTGGAGGGCGCCATGGGTATGTTCGATGGCGATCCATCGAGCGCGGATTTGGCGCGCACCTTTGGCATTCCCATTGTGCTGATTATGGACGTGAAGGGCATGGCGCAAACCGCAGCGGCCTTGGCCTGTGGTCTAGCCAATTACCGCGACGACGTTGAGGTGACGGGCCTAATTGCCAATCACTGCGCCTCTGAACGCCATCGCCAGCTGATTTCCGACGCCCTGCCAGCAAGCTTGCCCTTACTGGCGAGCTTTGCCAATACGCCGACTATTCGCCTACCGGAACGTCATCTTGGTTTGGTGCAAGCCTGTGAAGTGCGCGAGGAATTAGAAACCTGCTTTAACGCCGCCGCCGAGCTGGTTGGCGCCAGTAGCTTGGCGAGCTTACCGCCACCAGTGCGTTTTTCTGCCCAGTCAATTGCGCCGCCACCGCGCTTATTGGCTGGGGTAAAAATTGCGATTGCACAGGATGAGGCCTTTAGTTTTATTTACCCAGCTAACACCCAGTTGTTAACCGCGATGGGCGCCGATCTGCAATTTTTCTCGCCAATTCACGACACTAAATTGCCTGCGGCCGACGCCCTCTGGTTGCCCGGCGGCTACCCGGAGTTACACGCAGACGCGCTGGCTGCAAACACCGCAATGCACGGAGAAATTCAGCAGTTTTATCAAAGTGGCAAAGGGATTTTGGCTGAGTGTGGCGGCTTTATGTATTGCCTAGAAAGCCTCAAGGATTTGGCGGGCACTCGCCATACCATGCTGGCGTTGCTTGCTGGCCAAGCGTCCATGCGTGGCCGTGGCGGTTGCCAAGGTATGCAGAGCGCGGTGTTGCCGGAAGGCGAGCTGCGCGCCCATGCCCATCATCGCTCTCAATCAGAAAATACCCCAGAGCCTATTGGCTACGGCAGGCGGCCCAAGCACCCCGCGCCGGGTGAGTCTATATATCGGCAGCGGGGTTTAACCGCCTCGTATTTGCACTTGTTCTTTCCCTCGGCACCCGAGGTAATCGCAAAGGTGTTTTTGCCGCATACGCAAATAAAGGATGCAGATCGTGTCAGGGACTAGTATTTCAATTCTCGCCTTGGGTTTCTCGCTGGGCTTTGTTCACGCCATGGATGCAGATCATGTTATGGCGGTGTCGGCTTTGAGCAATCGCCATCACGATAATGGGAAGAAGCGCGGCATAGCGGCAAATTTGGCGCTGACCTTACGGCATTGTAGTCACTGGGCATTGGGCCATGGCGCGGTACTGCTGCTGAGTGCAGGCGTGGTGTTTGGGTTGGGGCTGAGTCTGCCTACAAACCTAGGTCATTTTGCCGAGCTTGCGGTGGGCGTGGTGCTGATTGCCATAGGGGGCTCGCTGTTGTGGCAATTACGACGGGAGCGGGTGGTGATGTTGCGTCATAAGCACCAGCATGAACATGGCGAGCTGGTGCATGTTCACTTAGTAAAAAGCAGTACAGTGAATGATGCCTGTGCCGATTCCTCAAACCCTACTAAGCAAACACTGAAGCATAGCGCAATGCCTGCTGCCAAAGCCCATGCGCCAGTTATGGTTGGCGCTCTGCACGGCTTGGCTGGCAGCGCACCCGCCTTGGCATTGGTGCCGGTGATTAATGATATGGCGTTATTGTCGGCGCTGCTTTATGTCTTGGTTTTTTCCTGTTCGGTGTTATTGGGCATGGTGGTATTTGGATTGGGCCTTGGCAGTGTGCAGTCGTATTTAGCTCAGCGCCACAGTAATTTATTTGATTTGTTCCGGCAGGTCTTAGGCGCGGCCACGGTGGTGTTTGGTGCGGTGTGGTTTGTGCAGGCCCTATAAACCATGTGGCCAGAGAGCGCAGATGCCAAGCAAACGGCCAACACAGTTACGCCGCTGCGCAGCGGCTTAACAACGGGTAGCTGCGCCACGGCCTGTGCGGTAGCGGCGGCAAGAAAACTGCTATTCGATGAATCGATTAGCTGCGCCAGCATTATCTTGCCCAAGGGTAAAATAGTGGACTTGCCCATTGTGTATCTGGCCCCCGCAGGTGCAGGGGTACTGGCCAAAACCATCAAAGATGCAGGTGATGATCCCGACGTTACCCACGGCGCCACGGTGTTTGTTCATCTCGCTTTAAGCGCCAACAGCGGCATGCATTTTCGTGCCGAGCGCGGCGTGGGCACGGTTACCCGCAGTGGCTTGGCCTTGGCGGTGGGGGAACCAGCGATTAATCCAGTGCCAAGGCAAATGATTAGCCAGCATCTGCAAGGTATTGCTGCGGGTGCGGATTACCACGGCGGTTTTGATATTGGTATTGGCATTGAAAACGGCGAAGTCCTCGCCTTAAAAACCATGAATCCGCGTTTGGGAATTCTTGGCGGTCTGTCGGTGTTGGGCACCAGCGGAATTGTGCGGCCGTTCTCTTGTAGCGCCTATATTGCCTCTATTCACCAAGGTATTGATGTGGCGGCGAGCAATGGCTACGGGCATATCGCCGCCAGTACCGGCAACCAAAGTGAAGATTTTATTCGCGGCCATTATCAGCTAGACGATATGGCGCTTATCGAAATGGGCGACTTTGTTGGCGCGGTTTTAAAGTACTTGCGCCGCAAGTCAATCGCCAAATTAAGTATTTGCGGCGGCTTCGGCAAAATTAGTAAATTGGCGGCGGGGCATTTAGATTTACACAGCCGTGCCTCCAACATCGACTTTATGCAATTGGCTGACTGGGCCGCGCAAGCAGGGGCCAATGATGCACTTTGCAGCCAAGTAAAAAATGCTAACACCAGCATAGAAGCGTTAAACCTCTGCGACGCTGCGGGTCTGGATCTCGCTGCCGTTGTTTGCAATCAAGCTCTAATCCAAGCGCGGCGCATTGTGCCTCACACCACCGAATTAGAAGTTTGGGCCATTAATCGTCGTGGTGAAGTTGTCGGCCATGCCGGTGATTTCGTGGCTAAAAATACGGCGCTAGTGCAATGACGATTTTAATACTGGGGGGCACCAGCGAGGCCAAGGCCATTTGCCAGCAGCTAGCCAATATTGGCCGACCGCTGATTTACAGCATTGCTGGCATGGTGCGCCAGCCAGTCTTGTCCTGCGAGGTCATTAGTGGTGGTTTTAGCCAATACGGTGGCTTGGCCGCTTGGTGTCGGCGACGGGGTGTGCAAGGCATTGTCGATGCCACCCACCCCTTTGCCAGCAGAATAAGCGCCAGTGTGAGCGCCGTGAGTATTGAGTTAGGTATTCCCTGTTGGCGCTTTACTCGCCCTTTGTGGCAGGCGGGACCGAATGATAACTGGCATGAGTTTAATCACCTAGCAGAGCTGTCGAGCTTTTTTAAAGCCAGCGCTCAGGCAAGCCCACAGCGTATTTTTATGAGCGTAGGCAAGCTTGATAGTCGTGAGTTGGCGCTGTTTAAAGATCATCAGTTACTGCTCGTTCGCAGCGCCATTCCGCTGCAGTGCACTCTTCCAAGTAGCGGTGTTTGGGTGCAGGCGGTGGGGCCGTTTGCCGTGGCGGGCGAACTTGAGTTGCTGCGCAACTACGCCATTGACGCCATCGTTTGCAAGAACAGTGGTGGCGAGGCGGTGGCGGCAAAATTGGACGCGGCGCGGCAATTATCCCTGCCGGTGTATATGCAGCGGCGGCATGTGCTTGCGCAAGGTGATGGAAGGTGGTGCACAGAATTTAGTACAGCACAGGCCTTAGTGTATGCGGTTACGCAAAAGTACTTGACGAGTAGCCTTAATGAATAGTTTTTGGACGTGGTTTTAAAATGGAATTCGATTACGAAATAGACCCCCACGCAATAGAGCGCAATAGCTTTGCGATGATTCGCGAACTGGCTGATTTGTCGGCCTTTGATGCTGGACAAGCACAAGTCGCAATGCGGGTAATTCATAGCGCGGGTGATCCCGCATTGGCAGCGCAGCTGCGGTTTAGCGCGTGCGCCTGCGATGCGGGGCGGCGGGCCTTGGCCGCGCAGGCGCCAATACTCTGCGATGTAGAAATGCTTAAGCAGGGTCTGACCAAGCGCATGTTGGCGCGCCCAGCCCAGTGCTTTTTAAATGCCGATGGCGTGAGTGCTATAGCCCAAGCGCGGGGGGAAACCCGCAGCATGGCGGCATTGGAGTTTTGGCGGCCGCACTTAGCGGGTAGCGTGGTGATTATTGGCAACGCCCCCACCGCCTTATTTCGCTTGTTAGAAATGCTGGCGGGTGATCCAAGTTTGGGCAGGCCAGCACTGGTGATTGGTATTCCGGTTGGCTTTGTTGGTGCGGCGGAATCCAAACAGGCGCTGTGGGATTGCCATCAAACACTCGGACTAGAGTGTATTACCCTATTGGGCCGCCAAGGTGGCAGCGCCATTGCTGCCTCGGTGTGCAATGCCCTGCTGCGCTGTAATCGCGGGGAGCTGTATTGATGTCGCTAGATAATGCGATGCCTCAGTTAAGCCAAGCGCGTCTTTTCCCCGTGGATGTCATTGGTTTGGGCGTGGGCAATTCGGCTGGAGAGGAATTGCATTTAGCCGCCGCCGCGCAAGCGGCACTGGGCGCTGCAGATTGGGTTATCGGCAGTGCGCGGCAATTGGCATTGGTCGCGCCGTGGCTGCCTGAGCAGCGAGCGCGTCTGCTACCGAAAATTCCAGAATTACTCGCCCAGCTTGAGGGCATGCCAGACAAGCGGGTGGTGGTTCTCGCCTCGGGCGATCCGCTGTACTACGGCATTGGTCGTTGCTTGATCGCACACTTCGGCGTTGATGCGCTGCGCTTCCACGCTGGGATATCCAGTATTCAGGCGGCGTGCCATCGCTTGGCTTTGTCACTGCAAAACTTGGACGTATTGAGTTTACATGGTCGTTCGGTATCTGTGCTGCGGCGCTATTTGCGCGCTGGCGCGAGCTTAATGATTTTGACTGATAAACACAGTCATCCCCGCCAGCTGGCTCAGCTCTGTGTGGAGTGCGGTTTTAGCCAAGCGCGAATCAGTGTGTGCGAGAACTTGGGTTACCCGCAAGAAGTGATCAGCCATTGGACTGTGTCCGAATTGCTGGTCGAGGGGGGCAAACAGAATCGCGAGTTTGCCGCGCTCCATGTGTCGGTGATTCACGCGGGTGTGGGCGGTGGCGTCTTACCGGTATTCCCTGGTATTGCCGACGCGCAGTTTTTTACCGACGGCGCCAGTGGTCAGGGCATGCTCACTAAGCGCGAAGTGCGCTTGAATATATTGTCATTAATGCAAGTTCAGGCCAGCGATGTGGTTTGGGATATAGGCGCAGGCTGCGGCGGTGTGGCGGTGGAGTTGGCGCGCTGGGGCGGCGGGGCGCAGGTGTATGCAGTGGAGTCCCATGCGCAGCGTTTAGTGTGTTTGCAGCAAAATCGGGGTTATTTTGGCGTGCCAGATCGCCTGCATATTATAGCAGGGCGCGCGCCTGCGGCCTTGGCCGAATTGCCGTCAGCGAATAAGGTATTTATCGGCGGCAGTGGTGGTGAGCTTACTCAGATATTGCAGTATGTGTGGTCGCGTATTCCTGTTGGTGGCTGCGTGGTGGTAAGTGCGGTAACCGAGACCAGTCAGCAGTTGTTGCGCAGTTTTGAACAGCAGTTAGTGGCAGGCCAATATTGCAGCGAAGCCCTGCAAATTGCGGTGAGTCGTCGTGGTGAATTGGCCGGTGAACCCTGCTTTAGGCCGCTATTGCCGGTGTATTTATACCGTTTTGAAAAAACAGCGGCGCGCAGCGAGGTTATCGACAATGTCTGATCCTTTGGCGATATCGCAAATCCCAATACCAACCCCTGCAGCGGGTATTTTTTACGGGGTGGGGGTGGGGCCTGGCGACCCAGAGCTACTGACCTTAAAAGCCCATCGCTTAATTGCCCACGCCGATGTGGTTGCTTTTTTGGAAAATGCCGACGGCCACTCGCAGGCTGCTGACATAGCGGCGGCGTCTATTCAGACGGGTGCAGGCTTGCGATTGCCTATCTACATGCCTATTTATATGCCAATGAACCGCGACCGCGCGCTGGCAAATGCTGCCTACGACGAGGCCGCGCAGCGGATTAGCGAGCAGCTAAGCGCGGGCCGCGATGTGGTGTTTTTGTGTGAAGGTGATCCGCTGTTCTTTGGCTCGTTTGCGTATTTAATGGCGCGTTTGGCTGATCGCTTTCACTGCGAAGTGGTGCCTGGCATTAGCTCGATTAACGCCGCTGCTGCTCGCAGTAAAACGCCACTCGCTATGCTTGCTGAGTCGTTTGCGGTGCTCAGCGGTCGCCACGCCCCAGCGGAATTGCTCACGGCCCTTGAGCGCCACGACACGGTGGTTATTTTAAAAGCGGGGCAGGCGCGGCCGCAAATTCTCGCCGCGCTGGGCGAGGCGGGGCGGCAAGCCGATGCCCGCTATCTTGAATTTGTGGGCCGTCCTAATGAGCGGATTGTTGAGGATGTTAGGCAATTGGAGGCAGGGCCGGGGCCGTACTTCTCGCTGTTTTTGGTGAGTCGTAGTGGGGCGAGGGCATGATTCGAATTTTTGCCTTAACGCCAGCGGGGAAGCGTTTAGCTGAGCGCTTACTGTTGCTGCAGCCATCGTCGTCACTTAGCTATCGTCCCGATAATTTCGCTAGCACTGTGCAGCATGCCTTTTTGCGCGGTGAGCGTTTAATCCTAATTTGTGCGACCGGTATTGCGGTGCGCTGCTTGGCGCCGGTGTTGGTGAGTAAACATCAAGACCCCGCTGTATTGGTGTTGGATGAGCAGGGCGAGTTTGTGATTCCGCTATTATCCGGTCACGAGGGTGGCGCCAATGACTGGGGCTTTGCGGTGGCGCAGCTGCTTGGTGCGCAATGCGTGCAAACCACCGCCAAGCCCTATCTAAAGCCTATTTATACCGTCGGCATGGGCTGTGAGCGCCATTGTCCCGAGGATGCCTTGGCAAACTTGCTGGCGGACTGCCTGCAGCAAGCGGGCTTGTCGATGGCCGATATTCACAGCGTGAACAGCATCGATATTAAGGCCGATGAAATGGGTTTAATCAGTTTGGCCGCAAAGCACAGCCTGGCGTTTCAAACTTGGTCGGTGCCGCAACTCGCGACAGTTGAGGGCCTGCTTAGCCAGCGATCAGATTATGTGTTTGCAACGGTGGGTGTATACGGCGTGGCCGAATCAGCCGCTTTGTACGCAGCCCAAGATTGTGCTGGTGACAGTCCAGAGTTACTGCTCAGCAAACAGAAAAATGCCAAGGCGACCTGCGCAATAGCGCGGGCCTATCCCAATACAAATTCGATAGAAGCACAAAAAGGACAGTGAGCGATTGTGAGTAAATTATATTTAGTAGGTATGGGCCCAGGCGACGAGCGCTTGATTACGCCGCTGGCTAGCGCTGTTATAGCCCAGTGCAGCGACGTGGTGGCCTACGGCCTGTATTTGGATTTGTTGGCAGACATGACCACGGGTAAACACTGCCATGATTTGCCCTTGGGCGAGGAGATTGGCCGGGCGCGTTTGGCGCTAGACCTCGCCGCCAGTGGCAAGGCCACGGCGTTGGTGTCCAGTGGCGACATTGGTATTTACGCCATGGCCACCTTGGTGTTTGAGCTATTAGATCAGCAGCTTAACGGCGCAGAGAATCACCCCGAATGGCTGGCGGTCGATATTGAAGTGGTGCCAGGTATCTCGGCGATGCAGGCGGCGGCGAGCCGCGTTGGCGCGATGCTAGGCCACGATTTTTGCACTATCTCCCTCTCTGACTTGCTCACTCCCTGGCCGGTGATAGAGCAGCGTTTACACGGCGCTGGCAGCGGTGATTTTGTGGTGTCTTTTTATAATCCGGTATCCAAAAAACGGGATTGGCAGCTGAATAGCGCCCGCGACATTTTATTGCAGTACCGACCTGCAAATACCCCCGTGGTGATCGGTCGCCAGCTTACTCGCAGTGACGAAGATATTCGCTTTACACGCTTGGGCGATCTTAAGGCAAACGATGTTGATATGTTCACCTTGGTGTCGGTGGGCAATCGCGAAACCCGCCATATTGTTAACGGCAGTAAGGAATGGATTTACACGCCCCGAGGTTATGCCAGTAAGGCGTAAATTTTAAAGATGGCTTGCTTAAAGATGTTCAAAAAGGAAACGCTGTGAAAGTATTTTTTATTGGTGCCGGCCCAGGCGACCCAGAGTTAATCACGGTAAAAGGCCAGCGCTTAATTAGTGCCTGTCCGGTGCTTCTTTACGCGGGCTCATTGGTGCCCACCGAAATTTTTGCTGGACGCCAAGGCGATGCCCTGAGGATTGTCGATACCGCGTCTTTAGACCTCGATGAAATCATGGCGCATATTTCTTGGGCCAGTGAGCAGGGCCATGATGTGGCGCGTATTCACTCCGGCGACCCCTCGGTATACGGCGCCATCGGCGAGCAAATCCGCCGTTTGCAGACCTTAAATATCGATTATGAAATTATTCCCGGCGTGACCGCAACCTCGGCATCGGCGGCGTGGCTCGGCAGAGAGTTAACCCTGTCTGGGGTGTCGCAAACCATTATTCACACCCGCTACGAGGGTAAAACGCCATTTCCCGAGCGCGAGCGACTGCCAGCCTTGGCCGCCAGCGGCGCGACCTTGGCGATCCATTTGGGGGTTACCCGCATTCATAAAATTGTGGAAGAACTTATTCCCCACTACGGCGCCGATTGCCCTGTGGCAGTTTGCTACCGTACCTCGTGGCCGGATCAAGACAAGGTTGTTGGCACCTTAAACGATATTGTTGCCAAGGTGCGCGACAAGAAATTTACCCGCACCAGTTTGATTTTGGTGGGATGGGTTTTGGCCAGTGAAGACTTTAGCGACTCGTATTTATACGACCACGACAAGGCGCATGTGTATCGTCCCAAAGTTAAGTCGGCTCGTCTGCGCGATGTGAATAGCAGTGCCGCCCATCCAAGCTTAAAACAGCCGGTGCTTTAAGCTTGGAATGGACCGAATAGGTATTAAGCAGAGCGCTTCTTGCAGGCAGGTATACCGTCTAACGCGGGCTTGCGCGCCTGCTCTTCGGCAATGAGCTCTGCTGGGAATTGGCTCATAAAACAGCAGCAGACATTGTCGTTAATCATGGTGCGAGGGCCGTGGGGATGGGCGATGTGTTGGTAGCGGGCATGGCTATGGCCATGATCATGTTGCTTTTCATGTTCATGGGAATGCGCTTGCTCATGAGAATGACTGTGGGGGTGATCATGGCCGTGACTGTGCTGATGCGCTGCATTGGGTTCTTGGTATTCGGCGTGGTGGTGATGTAAGTCAACTTCGCCCCGGGCGAGTCGAGCGCTAAAGTCGGCGAGTAGACCAGTCTGTTGTTGGCTGCCAGTCATGGTTTCGGCAAAGCGGGCCACGAAGGTGTCGATGACTTTGGGATGGTCGCGGAGATAGTCAGCTTTGATGAACTGCACCTCGGGCTGTTCTGCGGCGACTTTATCAATATAGCTGTGAATGCGGTCGATAAGCCGGCCGCCAAACAAGAAGTAAGGAGCGACAACAATTTTCTTAAAGCCGAGCTTGCAGGCCATTTCTAAACCGCGGCCAACCGAGGGAAAGGTAACGCCAGAGTAGACCGTCTCGGACCAGCCGAAGCCAAGGTTCTCGGCGGCGATACGACAGAGCTTGGCGGCGTCGGCATTGGCATTAACGACGGAGGTGCCGCGACCGACGACTACCAGCATTGTGTCGTAGAGTGCGCCGGGCGCGGGAATGTCGGTGTAGCCAAGGGAATTGAGAATACGTTGCTGAAAGGCAGCAATCATATTGCTGTGCAGGCCCAGTTCACGGCCGTAATGAATATGCAGATCTGGGTGCTTTTGCTGGTAGCTGGTGAGAACCGAGGGAATATCGTTCTGGGCGTGGGTGGCGGCAAACAGCATGCCGGGAACGGCGTAAATGGTTTTTACACCTTGTTCGCGAAGGGCATCAAGCGCCATGTGAATATTGGGCGCGGAATACTCCAAAAAGCCGTATTCGATTATGAGTTTGGGGTAGCGCTGGCGCAGGTTTTTAGCGAGTAGGCTGAATTCCTGTTCGGCAATCTTGGCGCGGCTGCCGTGACCGCAGATAAGTAAGCCGCAATTATTGGGCAAGTTTTCTAAGTTCGTCATGCGAGTGTCCATTGCGTTTAAGTGATTAAGGTGGAATGGTTGATGTGAATTATTAAAATTTAGGGTTTGTTTTTTTAGTGACGCATAAATAAAATAAATTTTTAATGTGATGGTTTTTAAATAACTCTATGTTGTCGGAGGAATTTATGTCGTCTTTAATTTTTATGTTGATGATTTTGTGGTTGTTGCGTATTGCGTTTTTTGGTTGAAATAGTGTTTATTTACAGTCATTTAGAGATTTTTTAAAGTTTAGATATATATTGTTTCATTTATTTTTGGCGGCTTAAAGTGTTTTTTTAAACAATTTTTAATTGTGATGAATTTTGTGTTTAATTGCGTTAAAGTTGCTGCGCATTTTCAGGTTCCAAGGTGATATTTCACCGTAGCGATTAATAGGGAATTCGGCGCGTAAAATTACTTTTTAGATTTTTCGCGATTAATTGAAGCTGTCCCCGCAACTGTATGCGATGAGCGCTAATCAAGGCCACTGAGGAAGGTGTTGTCACTTAACTTGGGAAGGCGATTAGCGCATTTTCTGGCGTTTTCTTAAACGCTCAGAATGAAGTCGTGAGCCAGTAGACCTGCCTGATATGCATTTACCTGATGGTCGGGGTGTGCAATCAGGCGAGTATATTCGGTGTCACGTTTGTGGCTTCTGCTATTTCCTCGTTAATTTCCCGCCGCCATTGAGATTTTTGAAATCGAGAGGCGATTCCTTTGACAAATTTGATATTTAATCCGCTAGTAATAAGTTGTTTTGTCGTTACATGCCCAGCATACGCGGCTGGTTTTAGTGGTGTAAGCGAGCGCAGCGTTGGTCAGCTTGAAGAGGTGCAGGTTACAGGTAGCGCACTTGCCAATACGGGCCTAGCCGACGCTGAGGCTGCTTCGGTAGGTACGGTTCTGGCAGCGCAAATAGCGCGCCGCCCAGCGCTGCGTCCCGCCGAGTTATTAGAAACCATACCGGGTATGGTGGTGACCCAACACAGCGGTGACGGCAAGGCGAATCAGTATTTTTTGCGGGGCTTTAATCTGGATCACGGCAGTGACTTTGCTAATTATGTTGATGGCATGCCGATTAATATGGTGAGTCATGGTCACGGCCAGGGATATACCGATCTTAATTTTTTAATTCCTGAATTGGTCGATCACATTGTTTATCGCAAGGGTCCTTATTATGCCGAGGCGGGAGATTTCTCCTCAGCGGGCACGGCGAGGACATCCTATGTGCGGGCTTTGGTAAATCAGACGGTGAAACTTACCGTGGGCGAAAACGATTATGCGCGTCTCTTAGCCTTTGGCGGAGTGGCGGCGGCAGATGGCCAGCTGGTTTACGCCCTTGAGTCCCAGCAAAACGACGGCCCTTGGCAGGTGCCAGAGGGTTTTGATAAAGCCAATGGTGTTTTGAAGTACAGCCGTGGTGATGGCGACAATGCTTATTCCCTGACGGCGATGGCCTATGAAGCCGATTGGACGTCGACCGATCAGGTTCCTCAACGCCTAGTGTCTGACGGCAGCGTAGATCGTTACGGCTCCCTAGACGACAGCACAGGTGGCGACACTCATCGCTATAGCGTATCCGCTGAATTCTGGACGGCGCTGAACGATGGATTAGACCTGCAAAGCCAGTTCTATGTGGTGGATTACGCGCTGCGTTTAAGTTCTAACGCGAGCTATTATTCCCGCGATAACAGTGACGATCCCGATGTGCGCGGTGATCAATTTACCCAATTCGATAACCGCCTGACGCTCGGCGGCCAGCTGGATTTCATCCAGACCCTGAACAAGGTACATGAATTGCGCTACGGCGGCGAAGTGCGACTAGATGACATAAGTGGTGTGGGTGTGGGCTTTAGCCAGCGGGGCTTGATATACGATCTGTTTGCCAGCGCAGCGGTGGAAGAGCAGGCACTGAGCGTGTACGGTAGCGTGCATAGCCAGTGGACGACGTGGTTTGCCTCTGTGGCGGGTTTGCGCTACCAAACTATTGATGTGGCGGTAAGCGATAAACTTGACCCTACCGCCGGTGGCAGCGATCGCGAGGCCTTATTGTCGCCCAAATTATCGCTACGTATTGGGCCTTTTTCCACAACGGAGTTCTTTTTTAACTACGGAGAGGGCTTTCACAGCAATGATGCCCGTGGCGTAGTGAGAAACAGCGCGGCAGTGCCACTGATGTCGGAGTCGGTGGGTTATGAACTGGGTATGCGCAGCTTGCTGGCCAATGATATTCAGCTGTCGGTAGTGGCGTTTCGCTTAGACTTGGATTCAGAGTTGGTGTTTGTTGGCGATGAATCTACCACCGAGCCCCGCGATGCCAGTCGTCGTCAAGGTCTTGAGGTGAGTGTATTTTACCAGCCGGTGGATTGGTTTGTGCTGGACATGGATTTTGCCTCGTCGGAAACTGAATTTAGGCAAGTGCAATTCGACAACGGACAGGCGTTGGGTAAGTATGTGCCCGACAGCGTGGAGCAGGTTTTTGCCATGGGTGCGAGTATTGAATTAGACAATGGCGTGTACGCGGGTCTTCGAGTGCGCTATTTCGGCCCCCGCAAGCTTACCGAAGGCGGTGATGTTGAATCGGCGTCATCGCAGAGCGTCAATGCCAATATTGGCTACCGCTTTAGCAATGGTATAGCGCTGGGGCTTGAGATCATCAATGCCTTGGATGAACGTGATGACGATATCACTTATTACTATGCCTCACGGACTTTATCCGAGCGCAACGCCGGTATTGAACCCCAGCTAGACCGCCACTCGCACCCAATGGAGCCGCGCACCTATAGAGTGACCCTAACCTACCAATTTTAAGCAGGTATGCCTCGGCAATTCGCATTGATTGTCGGGGTATAATTGCGTCTTTATAGCGATAACTACCTATTTAATTTAGGCTCGGATTAATAGCCATAGGCTTTCTTATTGCCTATAGTGAAACTCAGGGATTGTTGAGTGAATATTCAGCCTCGGCTACGACCCCCTGTCGTCAATTACCTTGGTAGGTAACCTTACATTACGAGCTTTTATATGCCTGCTTCCGAGCATATGCCGATACTTGGCAAGCGGAAAAGTATTACTCAGCGGATCCTATTTCCATTGGTGGCACTTATTGTGCTCAGCAATTTGGTGGTTTTGTCCATTATTATGGGGCAATTAGACCAGCAATTGCTCGACGCCACTGAGCAAGATTTAATTAATGAGTCGGAGCTACAAGCGGTGCAGTTTCGCGCCAATATGGCCGAATTGATTAGAGATCTGCGATTTGTGACGGGAACGCCGCCAATTCAGGGGCTGATTCGGGCGGAGCGCAATGGTGGTGCCGACCCATCAGATGGTTCTAGTGAAGCCGAATGGGTAGCTCGGCTTGGGCTGATCTTTAGCGAAATGCTTAAGGCAAAGCCGCAGAACGTGCAAATTCGTTTTATTCGCGCTAACGGTCTAGAGTTAATTAGGGTTGATCGCTACGGGCCTAGTGGCACTATCCAGCGCATTTCGCAAAATGAATTACAAGATAAAAGTGCGAGTAAATATTTATCGGAAACCCTACGTTTAGATACCGGCCACGTCTATCTTTCTGATATTGAGCTAAATCGCGAATTTGGTGAAATTGTGCAGCCTTTGCAGCCGGTTATTCGCGCGGCAACGCCAGTATATACTGCCGATCGCGAACTGTTTGGTATTGTGATTATTAATCACAATTTGCAAACCACCTTTGATGCCTTGAAATCGATAGCAGGGGTAGACCATCAGTTTGTTATAGCCAATGGTCGGGGTGAGTATTTAGCGCACCCTGATGCTGAGCGTCGCTTTGCCTTTGAATATGGTCGCAGCAGTAAGATTACCGAAGACTTTCCTATCGCTCAGCGGCTATTGGACGAGCCTCAGCTCGAGGTGCTAAATGGCAAAGGTAATACTAACGGCAAGGCATTGGTTTACTCCTTGCGCAGTATTACTTACAACCCGGAAGACAGCACCGACCGCCTGATTTTAGCTACCAGTCACGATTTTCAAGATGCCCTCGCCATCAAAGATCGCATGCTTAGTAAAATTTATCTGTTTTTAATTTTTGTGCTGTTGATGTCCGGGATATTGGCAATCTACGTGTCGCGGCGTATCGCCGGGCCTATTATATCTATGCGTAACACCCTTAACCGCGATGGCTTGGCAACCCAAAGTGAGGACTTGCCGATTCATGATGGAGGTGAATTGGGTGAGTTGGCGCGGGCTTTTGACAATCTACTACAGGAACTGTCGCGCAAGCAGACCTTGTTGGCCGCAGAGATTACTGAGCGCAAAGGTGCTGAGCTTGAGCTGCGCGTGAATAACCAAAAGCTGAAAGCGGCATACAAAGAGTTGGAGCAGTTTACTTATATTGCGTCACACGATTTGCAGGAACCACTGCGCACGGTGCAAAGCTTAGTTGAAATGTTTGAAGAGAACTACGGTTCTGAGATGGATGAACAAGCGAAAACCTTTCTCGGGTTTATTAAAGAATCGACTATGCGGATGACGGCCTTGATCCGTGGTCTACTGGATTATGGCCGCTTAGGGGGCGAGTCAGAGCTCACTGAGGTGGATTGTCAAGAATTGGTGAACGCGGTATGCGTGGATCTTAGTTTACGTCTGGACGAAGTGGGCGGCAGTGTCGAATATAAAGATCTGCCAGTAATTACCGGTAAGAAAACGGAATTGCGCTTATTATTTCAAAATTTAATCAGCAACGGACTTAAATTTCGACGTCCCGATGTGTCGCCGGAAATTATTATTGCGGCGGAGCGAGGCCTTGACTGCTGGCAGTTTAGCGTCAGTGATAACGGTATTGGTATTGCCCCCGAACATTTTCAGCACATTTTTATGATCTTTCAGCGCTTACATGGGCGTGATGAATTTGAGGGAAGTGGCATTGGTTTGGCCCACTGTAAAAAGGTGGTAGAGTTACACGGCGGTGAAATTTGGGTAGAATCTCAGCTTAATGTGGGCACGGTGTTTTATTTTTCGCTCAGGGATAATCGTGATGAACATGCTTAAACGGGTCTTGCTTATAGATGACTGCAAGGCTACAAATTACATCCATCGGTTGGTGATTGAGAAATACGGCTGCGCCGAGACGGTTGTAGAAGTGAATAATGGCCGCCAAGCCTTGGATTACTTAACCACCGAAGTAAATGGTCGCTACCCCAAGCCAGAGCTGGTTTTTTTGGACATCAATATGCCAGTAATGAATGGCTGGCAGTTTTTGGAAAAATACGCTGACGTACCTGAGGCGCAGCAGGCTGGTGTGGTTGTGGTAATGCTAACTACGTCGCTTAACCCTGATGATGCGTCCTTAGCCCAAAGTAAAGAGGCGGTTAAACATTTTTCGAGTAAGCCACTTACTGAGGGTCGTTTAGACGACGTTCTCGCCGAGAATTACCCTGAGGCCTTGCGGCGCTAAGTCGCCTTTTTTCACGTTCACTCGAATCGTGTTTGCACTCCTTTAAATCCTGTCTTTGTCATAAAACTGTCCTTGTTTAGTCCTGCTATTGTCATACTAAAGCCCTAATCTTGGCCCAAATGGGCAAAGAGGATACACACGGGTGGAGCTAAGACAGCGTTATAAAACCGTTTGGTTATCTGACATCCACCTCGGCTTTAAAGATTGCCGAGCTGATTATCTTCTCGATTTTTTGGCAAAGACCGAGTGTGAAACCCTGTATTTGGTTGGCGATGTTGTCGACCTTTGGGCGCTAAAGCGCAGTCTTTATTGGCCCGCAAGTCACTACGACGTAGTGCGCAGTTTATTCAAAAAGGCCAGTACTGGCACGCGCGTGGTTTACATTCCCGGTAATCATGACGAGCCTCTGCGCGATTACGTCGGCCACATTCTCGGCCCCATTGAAATAAAGCGTGAAGCCATTCACACCACGGTGACCGGTAAGCGATTGCTGATGTTTCACGGTGATTGCTTGGACGAACATATGCGTCTGAGTAAGTGGGAGGGCTTGGTTGGCGATGCAGCCTACGACCTTTTGCTATTTCTTAATCGCTGGGCCAATTTTGTTCGTCGACGTTTCGGTCGCAATTATTGGTCCCTAGCCACCTATATAAAGCAGCGCATTCCCAACGCTCGCCAGGTCATTAGTGTGTTTGAAGAGGCCGCGATTCGGGAGGCATCTCGCCGAGGTTTGGATGGCGTGGTGTGCGGTCATATTCATCAACCAGCGCTTAAGAAAGTAAAGGGTTTACTGTACTGCAATGACGGCGATTGGATTGAGAACTGCACCCTGTTAGGGGAGACCTTTGAGGGCAATTTAGAGCTTGTACAGTGGACAGAACATCAAACGCTGCTGCAAAGCATGACCGGTAATGGCGACCGGGTAAAAGCCGATGTTTTGCCTTTGCGTCGCGTCGGTTAATCAATAGGAGTTACATATGATATCGGTTGATTCAGTCATTGATGAGCAGTTTCCCCGGATATCTAAGGGCAGCCCACGAGTTAAAAAAACCTTGTCGGCGCTACTTAAATACTTATTTCACGAAGCGGAGTTCAAACAGTTTGAGCGTGAATACCCTTACCTGCAGGGCCTAGATTTTGTTGAAAAGGGTCTGGAGTATTTTGATTTTGGCTACGCGGTCAGTGCGCTAGACAAAGAACGTATACCGGTCACCGGTCGAGTCGTTATTATTTCTAATCACCCCATTGGCAGTTTGGACGGCTTGGCACTATTGAAGCTGGTGTCAGAGGTGCGCTCGGACGTCAAAGTGGTAGCGAATGAACTGCTCTATGCGATAAAACCACTGAGGAGTTTGTTGCTGCCTGTTGACAATATGAGCGGTAAACGCAATCGCAAGGAAAACTTACAGGCAATCCACGGACATTTGAATAGTGAAGGTGCCGTCATTATTTTTCCGGCGGGCGAAGTTTCCCGGTTTAGTCCGGCAGGTATTCGTGATGGCCGCTGGCGCAATGGCTTTATTAAGTTTGCCGTCAAGGCTAAAGCGCCAATATTACCGGTTCACATAAATGCGCGAAATTCGGTGTTCTTCTACGCACTGTCTTTACTGGCAAAGCCATTATCTACCCTGTGGTTGATTCGGGAAATGTTTAAGCAAAATAATCGTACGGTACGAGTGACCATTGGTTCGGCCGTAGAATTTGATGTTTATGATAGTCTGCCGCTTACCGCGCCAGCGAAAGCGCGTCTGTTTAAAAAGCATCTTTATAAACTGGGGCGACGTAAACGTGCGGGTGAACCCTGCTTTATGCCGGTTGCCCAAGCAGTTGCGCATCCGGAAGACCGTCAGGAACTGCGAGCCGCTATTCGTCAATGTGATCACTTGGGTAATACCCGTGACGGTATGGAAATTTACTGTTATCAATACAGCGGCGATTGCACTGTAATGCGGGAGATTGGTCGACTGCGAGAGGTGAGTTTTCGCGCGGTTGGTGAAGGCACGGGGCGTCGTCGTGATGTGGATCGCTTTGATGCTTATTACGACCATATTGTATTGTGGGATGAGAACCAGTTAGAACTCGTAGGCGCCTACCGTTTAAAGCGCATCGCGAGTTTAGACGACGGTCAGACCCTGTACAGCGAATCCTTGTTTGACTACCAAATTCCCTATGCCGAAGAATATTTTGAATGCGGCGCGGAGCTTGGCCGCAGTTTTGTGCAACCCCGTTACTGGGGGCGCAATGGTCTAGATTATCTTTGGCAGGGGTTGGGTACGTATTTGCAGCGCTATCCAGAGGTGCGCTATTTATTTGGCCCAGTGAGTCTGAGTGATAGCCTACCTCGCGCGGCGAAGGATTTGTTAATCCCTTTTTATCAAACTTATTTCCCGACCACTCAAGCCTGGGCCAGTGCGAAAAGCCCCTACCGCGCGGAAACGAGCATCTTGCGATTTTGCGGTGACGATTATCGCGCTGAATTTACCCAGCTAAAGCAAGAACTTGCCGATCTTTCCTGCGCAGTGCCGACGCTTTATAAACAGTATACCGAGCTCTGCGAACCGGGCGGTGTTAGCTTCGCCGCATTTAATGTTGACCCAGACTTTGCCGATTGTATTGATGGCTTGGTGCTGGTGGATCTTAGCAAAATGAAAGCGGCGCGGCGCAAGCGGTATTTGGGGGGCGATGCAGGGTGTCGGACGTCGGATGTCTGACGTGGGGTAAAACCACCGGGAGGATCGTTGTGTGCGGATTACTGCTAAAGTAAATATTTTTAAATGTTATGGCAAACTCGAGCCACGTCCGATGTCAGCTACGAGCGTTGACGTCAGGCTTCCGACACCCGACACCCGACACCCGGCACCCGACGTCCGACATCCGGCGTGCATTTAAGCGTCTCCCATCTCCCGTCCAGCATTAAGCATTCCTCTTAAACACCTCAATCAACCATGCCGGATCATCAATCGGCAGGTCGTGGCCAGCGCTGTTATGCAATACAAGTGGCCAGCGATATTTTGCCGCTAAGTATTCACTGCATTGGTATGAAACCATGCGGTCGGCGCGGCTGCTGATAAGGAGTTGTGAGGCGCCGGGTAAGTTGGGCGGCGCGCGATAGCGGGCGGCGGCGAATAATTGTCGTAGGATATTTATTTTCTTTATTGCTTGGGCATTACTGATTTGATACCAGGATTGTAATAGCGCGGGGTCATTTGCGTGATGATTGCTGACCATTTTTAAGGCAGCCCGTTCTCGCTGGTGTTCATGGGGGGCAAGTAATGCGCTGAGAGCGGTTGGGAGTGCTGTAAATCTTAAGCGCTGAAATAGTGGGCAGTCGCCGGTACTGGTATTAATAAAAATAATTTTGGCTATTTGCTCTGGCGTTGTGGCCAGCCAGTCCAGGGCGACCATACCGCCGAGAGACAGCGCAACCACACCAAAAGGGGTGTTGGTTTTTAATGGCTCGGGGAGTCGCTGCTGTAGGTCGTGGCGAATTTCGCTGATTCGTGTTGGTGATGGCCGCTGGTGTTCACTGCCAAAGCCGGGGAGGTCGAGGCAGTGGCAATGCCAGCCGAGCTGGACTTCGCAGCGCTGTATAAAGTCGCCCCAATGTCCTTGTTCTCGACCAAGGCCACGCAAAAAGAGCCAGTGTTTGATGTTCATATTTTATAGCTGCCGATACCAGAGACTCTGGGCCATTTGCTGCATTTCTCGCTCTTGCTCGCCCTTGGGTTGCCAGTGCTCCATATTGCGCGCGGCGGCGAGTAAAAAGTCGATCAGTAGTAAATGGCCACGTAACACCCTCGCGTGGCGATGGGGCACCGTGGGGTTGAACAAACCCGCAAAACTAAATAATTGCTGGGGGTGCTTTTTTACCCATAACCACGAACCCATTTCTAAGGTGAGGGGTAGCAGGGTGATGCCTTGTGCCCGACAGTGCTGATAGAAGTAATCCCATATATCGCCGTGACTAAGGTAGTGCATGGCCTGGGGGCCAAAGACATAGTTGTGGTGGGGGAAATTGCGTTCCCACAATAATTTTAGGGCGACGTAGCTACCAATATCGGCGATGGGAAGACGGCGATAAGCGTAGGGTATCCACAGGTGGTCTTGGAAGCCAAAACCGGAGTGGAAGTCTACTACGATGCTTGGTCGGCCAACTTTACAGTGTCGTCCGATAATATTTTGGAGGGCGATGAATTCGGGTTCAAAGTCGTCGTCGCGGCGACCGCGATACCAGGGTATTTTGCGCCATAGACGTTGACCGCCGACGAGAAAGGGAACTTTGTCTTCGGCATCGATAGGCGCGTGGCGGTTAAGGTCAATACCATTGGGGTTGCAGCGCGAGTCCCTGAGCATGCCGCCGGGATTCACAATGGGTACGGCAACAATACAAATTTCACTTTCAAATTGTTGGCGCCAGTGACTGTCCCAGCGACAACGTTCTACCACGCTTTCTAGCCATGCGAGTAAAACTTGGGTGCCAATGCGTTCTACGCCGTGAATGCCCGCAGTGACGAATAGGCAATGTTTGGCGGTATCTGGATTGCCAATGACCAGTGACACTAGCGGCAGGGTAAACTCGTCGACGTCAATTAGGGCTTCGGTTCTGCTCTGTATCAGTGAACCTGCTTGGCGGCAGAGCTGCTCTAGTGACAGTAATTCCGACAGGCGTTTGTGCAGGCGCCCGCGACAGGCATCCATGACTGTGGTGAAGTCGGGCAACTGGGGGCCGATGTGCTCATGGCATTCATTTTCGAGCGGCGGCGTATTAATGCCTGAGTCGGTTTGGGGCATTATGGCGTCAATAGTGGCATTGCCGTTTGGATGTCGGTTTCTTGCCAGAGCTGATTAACCAGTGCCTCATTGTCGTGCCATTGCCCTTTTAATACCCAGTCGCAAATTGCTTCAGCGACATCGGGGTAGTGCTGTGGCGTTTGCGCTGGAATATTTAAGAGCCATTGCTCAATGGTGTGCTGGCTAAATTCGTCCATGACACTGGCTAAGTTAAGTTGCTTGAGCGCAGCGGCGTTGCCGAGTTGTTCGGCTTGGCCGGAAACTGGTTTGGCGAGTGCCGGAATACCCATGTGTAGGCATTCACTGATGAGCTCAAATCCAGCGTTGCAAATGACCGCGCGGGCGGAGCAAAGATCCTGCTTAAAACCGTGGAGACTGGTTTTACGCTGCGCGACATTGCCAATACTTGTGTCGCTGAGCTGCGGGGCGTATTGAATGAATTGGTGATGGGGAATGTTTTGTAGCGCGGTGCATACGCGTTGCTGGTCTTCAAAAGGTAGATAGACCAAGATATGTTCGGCAACGACCGCGCGGCGTTCCTCGGGGTTGATGATCGGCGGCGCGATAGCCGCATTAAAATGATTCCAGTGCAGTCCTAAGCGAAACCTTGTTGGTGCGAAATAGCGCATTATGAGGCGGTTGCGTAAGTCTGCGCCGCTTTCGGGAACCGCCGCGTTGCCAAACGCGTATTGATGGCCAATACCAATTACCGCTTTGTTTTGCAGGCGACCAGCCCACGCGGTAAGGGGTTCGAAATCGGTGATAACGGCGTCGAAAGGGCTTAAGTCGATGTTGCGCAGATCGCGAATAAATTGCACTGGACGCAGTTGGCGCAGGGTTTTTATATTGCTAATGCGACCTTGCTCAGTGGCAAAGGTGAGTCCGGCGTAATGCCAGTAGTCACCGAAGGCGGCCATGTCGAAATATTGCTCAGGTGGTCTGCCACTAAATAAATACTGAACCTCAATGTCGCGTTTGGCAAAGTGGTGGGCCATCATTCGCGCGCGGGCAATATGGCCATTTCCTGTGCCCTGTACACCGTAAAGTAATTTCATAAAGGGTTTTGTCCTGACAAGGTAGGTGCAGGTGCGAGTTCAGGCGATGGCAATACTGTGACCCAGGTGTGCAATGCCAATGCCCAGGCTCGCGCCGGCCAAGGTATCGGTAGGGAAGTGAACTCCTAAGATCACCCGCGAGGCGGCTACTGCTGCGGCCCAGATAAACAAGGGGGTGCCAATGACACCGAAGAACAGTACTGTCATTGTGGCTAAAAGAAAGGCGGCAGCGGTATGACCAGATGGAAAACTGAACTCATCAGAGGCGATGATCGACGCGTTAAAAGCGGGTATGGCCGCAGGGGGGCGCCGTCTTCGGCAGGTGTTTTTCAGAACCCAGTAGGCGGGCAGCCAAGCGGCAAAACTGATTAGCACCGCGCTAAAATAGGCTAGGCCCTGTTGAATCCCTGCGGCATACACCAGAACGGGGAGGCCGAGTTGGGCGTAGCCATCTCCAGTTTTTGATACACTGCGGGCAATACGAGATAAGTGTTGCTGGTGGCGAGTATTGACGCAGGCCAGAAACATTCTTACATCGAACTGATTAATCGACTGTATTAAACGCATAGTATGATCCTCACACCTGAGACCATACGCTGGGCTGTTTGCAGTTGTATGACGAAATTAAGTCACTTTTAAGACAGTCTTTTGGGCTTAGGCATTTTCAATTACCAGTATGCTGCCGCGATGGCGGCGACTTGTACTGACCTCGCGGGGCAGCAGTTCGGCAAAGAAATCGTCGATGCAAGCTTCAGCGACATTGAGAAATGGCGGGCGGTGGGGGTCGGCAATGAGAATTTGTTTCACCCCCGCATCGACGGCTCGCGCAATGAGTTCATATAGCGCCTCACTCATTTCATCCCAAAAGCAGATGTCGCTGGCGATAATGATGTCGTATTCGGCGAGTTCCGCGACGCTGAGCGCGGTAAAATCGCCACTCAAGGTGTTGATCGTCGTCTGATTATGGTCTGCTAATAGTTCGAGATAAGGGAAAACGGCGGGGTCTGCGTCTAAGGCGGTAACATCTGCCCCCAGATACTTGGCGCAATAAATGCTGGCTAAACCCCAGCCGCAGCCCAGTTCGAGTACGCGGCTGCTGGGTTCCAGTGGGTGCTCTTGTAAATAGTCCATGAGGATGTAGGCGCTGCCCCACAGTTTATTGCCGTGGAGGTGGGTGGCTGAGGTACTGCGTTTTAGTCTGCGCATATCTGGGTGGGCGGCAAGCAGGCTGGTTACGCCGAAATACTCTCGGCTATGGGGTTTGAGGTCAGACACGATTTTTCTCCGGTTGCGCGCTGAATAATAGGGTTATTTTAGGGTTTGCCATTGTGGTGCGCGAGTTTTTATTAGCAGAAGGTCTAATTCCGATTGGGCCGTTGGTGGCATAAGCTAGCGATGGGCCTATATGACGACGAGGGAGTCACAGTGGTAAAGAAGTTTGATTACGACATGCTGGTATTGGGTAGCGGCCCGGCCGGCGAAAGCGCGGCATTAAATGCGGCCAAACACGGCCGCAACGTTGTGGTTGTTGAGGCGCAAGGTACGGTAGGTGGCGCCTGTACGCATCAGGGAACATTACCGTCTAAAGCATTACGCCATATGGTTCGGCAGGCCATTCGTTTTAATCAAACACCAATATTCCGCGATATTGGTGACCCCCGTACGCTGACTTATCCGCGCTTGTTGAGTCATGCCAACGAAGTGATTGCGCGTCAGGTCGCCATGCGCAGTCGGTTTTATCACCGCAATCAGATTCGCCTTATTCACGGTGAAGGTCGCTTTGTTGACCCGCATACTATTTCGGTAAAGTGTGAGGATGGTCAGAGCGAAATCATCACTGCCGCCAGTGTGGTGATCGCGACCGGGTCACGGCCTTATCAGCCAGCCAATATAGACTTTAGTCATCCGCGGGTTTATGACAGCGATAGCATTCTTAAAATGAGCAATACCCCCAATAAAATTATTGTTTATGGGGCGGGGGTTATCGGCTGTGAATATGCGTCGATTTTCGCCGGCATTGGCATGAAGATAGAGTTAATCAATAGCCGAGATCGGTTGTTGGAGTTTTTAGATGATGAAATTTCAGATGCCTTAAGTTACCAGCTGCGCAACACCGGCGTCATGATTCGTCATCGGGAGGTCTATCAGTCAGTCGAGCTAAGCGACAAAGAAATAGTCTTGCACTTGGAATCGGGAAAGCGCCTTCACGCCGATGCCTTGCTTTGGTGTAATGGCCGCAGTGGTAATACCGATGGCCTTGGTTTGGACACCGTTGGCTTAGAAACCGATCACCGTGGTCAGCTGGTGGTAGACGAACATTACCAAACAGCGGTGCCGACGATATTTGCGGCGGGAGATGTGATTGGTTGGCCCAGTTTGGCCAGCGCGGCCTATGACCAAGGGCGGTCGGCGGCGGCGTCAGCGCGCGGCAAAGAGCACTGTCGTTTTGTTGACGATGTCCCGACCGGGATCTATACCTTGCCCGAGATCAGCTCGGTTGGCCAAACTGAGCGGGAATTAACGGAAGGCAAAGTGCCTTATGAAGTAGGGCGGGCGTTCTTTAAAGATACTGCCAGGGGGCAGATTAGTGGTGAAACTGTGGGGATGCTCAAACTGCTGTTTCATGTGGACACGCTGGAGATACTTGGCATCCATTGTTTTGGTGCCGAGGCGGCCGAAATTATTCACATTGGCCAGGCGATTATGAAACAGCAAAATGGGGGCAATACGCTACGCTATTTTGTGACCACAACCTTTAATTATCCGACTATGGCGGAAGCTTATCGTACCGCTGCGTTGAATGGTCTTAACCGGCTTGGTAAATGATGTTCGGCGGTGTGGCATATACCTACCCTATTTCCTTAAAAGTTAGTGCTTGCTAGCGGTAGTTAGCCAGCAAATATAGAGGAAAATAATTGAACAACTCGGGCATTATTGACGGACTTAAATCGCATCAGTGAAATAATAAAAAATTTTTATTGACAGGGTCGCGTGTTCATCATAAATAGTGCCCTGAACCACCACGGCAAGCCGAGGTGTTCATTCTGTATATGCGTAGTACTGGAGTGGGCAAGCAATGGCAAGTGACCTAGCTGATGACGATATCGATGATCTTGTAGAAGATGATTCGAGCGCCGATTTTGATGAGCGGCGTGATATGGGTGGGCGCGACAGTAGCATCCGCCGAAAAATTGAAGAGCGCCTAGAGCGTAAACGCCTAATGGATGAGCTGGATCTACTGGACGATTTTGACCTGTAGCTCGTGTTTTACCCGAATCGCTAGCTCGAGCACGGAGTTCACCCACATAAACGCCACTATAAGTGGCGTTTTTCACTTATATCCGCTTAGTATAGCGATGCCCAGTTGCTGATTCTTAGCCGCAGTAATACCATCATGCCCGACGGCGCCTTATTTGCATGCTATCGCTGAGGGCGTTACGGTAGATCTCTGTGTCTGGTAGGGATATGTGGCACAACAATAAATTTGCCTTATTTAACAATAGGATTTTGTGATGAACTGGAAAGCATTATCTGCGGTTGTTGTGATCGTCGGAATTGCCGCTTTTGTGTGGTTTGTATTAGATCGCTCGGCGACGAGTGAATTTAATGACGAGCCGACATCGGCACTTATTGATGAAACGAGCAAGCTAGAAAAAACGGTGAAGCAAACGCTCGCAGTAGAGTCTGAAGAAGATTACAGCGAAAAAGCGGCCGAAGTGCCAGAACCGCCCGCTGCGGTAAACGGCAGTGACGAGCAAATTAGGGCTGCCGCTGCTAAATTGTCTGCACCCTTGGCGACTTGGTTGCAACCTGCTGAGCAGGTTCGTAAATGGGTTTCTGCAGTAGACCAATTAGCCAACTACCGCCTGCCAACCAAGCACTTGCCTTTTGTGTATAGCAAAGAACCGTTTTTAGTGATTAAAACGGAAGACGGCTTAATCAATGATCCGGGCAATTACACTCGTTGGGATAATATGATTTCTACCGTGACGGCGGCGAACCCTAAGAGCTTGGCCATATTTTATAAAAAATGGTCACCTTTTTTAGAAGGCACCTACAACGAGTTAGGCAACCCCCAGTCCTTTGATAATCAGCTGCGGACCATGATTGAGCACCTGCTCATTGTTGAGCCTATTCCGGAAAATGCGGCGATGAAACGCCCCAAGGTCATGTATCAATACGTTGATCCAGTCCTTGAAAATGCCGATCCCCTCAGTAAATGGATGTGGCGCTTGGGGCCAGAAAATATGAAAAAACTCCAAGATTGGCTGCGTGAATTAGAGAGTTATCTGTAACGCGCGCTGTAATCCTCTCAATATCTGGGTGCCATCCGTTTGGACGGTGCCCGACCTCCACTAGCCCCTATACACTCTTCTCATAAGATAGATACTTGTGATGAGGCGTGTTTATGGCGGTAACTCCAGTTGATTTAAAAGGGGCGAAAATTCTGGTCACCGGGCCAACAGGCCAGGTTGCGGCGCCCGTACTCGACGCATTATGCGACGTGGCGGAATTGACGGCGCTCGCTCGATTTAGCGACAAAGCGGCGCGACTGGATTTAGAAAAACGCGGTATTCACACCGTTCGCGCCGATCTTGCTGATATGGACAGCTTAGCCGCATGCCCACAAGATTTTGACTATGTGTTGAATTTTGCCGTCGTGAAAACGGGTCTTTTTGATTACGACTTGGCAGCTAATGGCGAGGGCGTAGGCAATTTAATGGCCCATTGTCGCAACGTCAAAGCGTTTTTACATTTGTCATCTACGGCGGTTTACCAATATGCGGGGCACTCACCGCGCTGTGAAAACGATGCTTTGGGCGATAACCACCGGGCGATGTTTCCGACCTATAGCATTGCTAAAATTGCGGCAGAAACGGTGTGCCGCTTTGCTGCCCACCAATTTAAAATACCAACGACTATTGCTCGATTAAGTGTGCCCTACGGCAATAACGGTGGTTGGCCCTATTTCCACCTGCTAATGATGAAAGAAAATATGGCCATAGATTTACACCCCGACGCGCCGAATAACTACAATCTGCTGCACTCAGATGACTATGTGGCAAAAATACCTTATCTACTTGCGGCGGCGACGCCCGAGGTAACCACCACCAATTTTGGCGGTTCTCAGGCGGTGAGCATTGAAGAGTGGTGTGACTACTTGGCTGAGTTAACGGGGTTCACCCCGCGGTTTCAGAATAACTCAAAGGCGTTCGGAAGTTTGTCGATTGATACTGGCACCATGCACGCACTGATTGGCGAAACTCGGGTTGACTGGCGCCAGGGTATTAGAGAAATGGTGCGCAATATGGCTCCGGACTTGCTCCTAAAAAAGTAGTCGCGCCGGAGCTGGATTAGTGACTTCTTAGCCGCTGATGAGACGAATTGTGCCGATAAGGTGGGGTTTAGTGCCCGCCTTATCGCGGAGCTCAAAATCGAGCCCTTCGTTTTCAGTATCAAAGAGTAGCTGCACTTGTGTTGGCAGAAAAATGGGGGTTTTAAAGTCAATTTCGCAGCAGTAACTTTCGCTGTTAATCTCTTTGCTCAAGGCCGCTAGGCAGGCTGCTTTGCTCCACATGCCATGAATGACCATGCGCTTGAAGCCCAAGACTTTGGCGCTGAGGTCGTGGAGATGAATTGGATTGAAATCACCCGAGGCGCGGGCATAACTGCGGGCATCTTGACGGCCAATGGCCAAGGTTTGCTGTTGACTATATACACGAGCTGCGCCGCGAGCTGCTTTTGGACTTGCTGCAACACCAGTTTTACAGCGCGAAAGGTAGCGGCTAGTGTCTTCCCAGACTTTTTCTTGGTCGATAAAGGCTGCGCAATGAAAACTGAACTCTATGCCCTTATCGGTAACCTGGTAGTCAGAGACCCGGCATTGCAGGCGTAAGGGGGTTTGGGCATCAATAGCCCGAAACTGGGTGATACTATTGCTCAAATGCACGCAGCCCATTGGGGATACTGGAAACTGCGGGTCTAGCATCATTTTCATATGCAGACGAAATGCCTGAACATGTAAGAATGTGATCGGCAATTTCTCGCTGTTAGCGGTAAATCCACAGGCCTTGCGGTAGCGTTGTAATTGGCTGTTAGAGCTGATGACTTTCGCAACCGTTAATGTGTAACTGGGGAAGCTAGGCGCTGAATTAGGCTTTTTTCGGGTAATAGCTGCTTTTAGTAGCATTGGCAGGGTGCTTGGCAGGCGTTTCAGTCTTAACTCATCACTTGCGGTCATACAACTCTATCTCCATACTGGGACAATTCCAGTGGTGTGTGACTGTGCAGTATAATGAAAAACTGCTCGTCTATAATTAGCCCGACCATGCCCTATTTTTTGGCAGCTCGGCCAATAGCCGCTGATTTAGTCCCGCTCACTTAGTATCCAGCAGAAACCGTGTTGAATGATTGAAACAAGTTCGAAAAACCTTTCTGATTTAAGCGATTCCAGTTTTCTGATTCAGCTGGTGTATCCGGCTATGCAGGCAATGGGGCTGGACGTTGAACGCATCGTTAGTGAGTGTCGAATATCCACCACCTTGCTGCAAGACCGCAGTTCGCGTTTCCCCCATGCGGCGCAACAGCAGTTCTGGCGGGTATTAGAGGACGTCAGTGGCGATCATCATATCGGCTTGCATCTTGCCGATGCGGTACAGGTGTATCGCGGGCAGGTCCTGGAGTACTTGTTTTTGAGTAGTCCGAATTTTGGCGAAGGCCTCAAACGCGCCCAGAATTATCAGCGTCTGGTGACCGATGCCATGCAATTTGAACTGCATATTGGCCAAACTCAATCCAAATTAGTATTGGCGTTTGCGGGTGATGACGACGATGACGCGCTTATTTTCCGTCATCGCAATGAGTGTTTTGCGCGGTTTTTAATCCGTTATTTTCAGGCTGTTACCGATGGCGCGTTTGCTGCCGATGAAGTGAATTTACTGCACGATGCGGTGGGTGATGCTGCCGAATACAGTAAGGTCATGGGCTGCCCGGTGCATTTTAAACAGCAGGAAGCCTCATTGGTTTTTGCCACCACTATACTGGCCACACCCTCTACTCATGCCGAACCGGATTTACTGCGACTGCATGAGAAATTGGCCAGCAAGCAATTAGAACGCCTGTCTCGCCAAGACGTGGTTGGGGATGTACGTCAGATTATCGCCGAAATGCTCGAGCTGGGGCAGCCCAGTTTAGAGAGTGTGGCGGCGCGACTAGACATGAATGAGCGGGTCCTGCGGGCCAGATTAACGGAAGCCGGCACGAGCTTTAATCAGGTACTGGCAGATTATCGCTGTGTTCTGGCCAAGCGCTTGTTGGCAAGAACCGATGAAAGTATTGCCGATGTAGTTTATTTAACCGGCTTTTCTGAGCCCAGCACCTTTTATCGCGCCTTCAAACGCTGGACCGAGTTAACCCCCATTGAATATCGCCAGCAAAAGAAGGCCGCCCAGAATAGCCGTACTGAAAGCGAGTGAGCATCGCTAGACTCGCATTAGAAATCATTACGCGGCCGAAAAAAGCTCGCAAAGCGCGGTAAGCCGCTCGCCGTAGTACCTTGGTATTTATAGCTGATGGTGCTGCCAATCGCGGGCGGGTGACGACGCTCCTCATCACTAAAGCCAGAACCTATTTTAAATTCTCTGCCATTCGGCATTTTTACTACTACGGCGCCGAGCATCCCGCTGAATTTTCCCTTGCCCGGAATGTGGGCAATAACGACCGCTTCGGCGTCGCTAAAGCGCTTGAGCTTTAATAAATCATCACTGCGAATACCACGGTAGGGTGCGCTGCCTAAATGCAGCATTAGGCCTTCACCGCCGTTGACAATAACGTGGTCGAGCGCTTTCATCAGTGCCGCTTCGTCATCGATTTTATATTGCTCTATCAAGGCGATTGATGGAGTCTTAAGTTTACTAAACAAGACCCTTAGCCCTTGCAGTCGATGATCGAAGTCACCTGCTTCATTGGGAGAGTCAAACACCATAAAGCGTATTTTTTGCCATTGGGATGGGTCGGGAATGTGCCGCCTCACCGCGCCGGAGACCTCCGCAAAACGATTGCGCCCCATCCACAGTTCGCCATCTAATGCCTGTTTAGGGAAGCCTTGGGTAAACCAGTCTGGCGTTGAAAAGCGGTTGCCTTGCCGAGAAAGAAGCTGAGTGCCGTCCCAGTAAGCTCTGACGCCATCGAGCTTTTCGCTGATCCAGTAGTGCCTAAGCTCAATGTCGCTGCGGTAGGGTTTTGCCAGCATAAGTGCAGGTTTTAGCGGTGTTTGCGCCAGGAGGGGCGTATCTGCATGAATTAGACTGACGCTGCATAAGGCGAGTAAGCCGAAAATGACTAGGATGAGTTTACGCTGCATAGCTAATCACTCCTTGATTAAGCCCATGAATACGCCGATCCTTCGGCGCTGAATCTCTCATCTTACCCAAATATGCAGCAAGTGAAAGGCGGGTAGAGGAGGGTTGTGGTGACGAGCGCTACTATTGACAGCGGAAGCCCCGAGGGGGAATCGAATATTGAGACTCAGTGCCCAGCGCGGCTAACGTGCGGTAGTGTTTATCTGTTTGTGCGCTACGTGTTATAAAATGGCAAATACTAACGGCCAGAATATTTTTTAAAGGATGTAATGGGTTTATTAAGGATTCGTGCAGGTCAATCTGCACTTGAGCATATTCAGAAACATGGGCTGAGTCCGTCAGATATAAGCACGGTATTCGGCGCCTCCGGTGCGGCGAAGTGGTTGGCTATCTACGGTTTGGATCGCGCTATTTTTTCTCAGTGGTTGGCTGGGGCTAGCCATCCAATCAATTTATTTGGCACTTCGGTCGGTGCCTTTAAATTGGCCGGGGCGTGTCGGCAAGACCCGGCCAAAGCCTTGGATGACTTAGCCTATGCGTATATTGAGCAATCCTACCCCAATGGCTTTAGCGCGGATCTCATCGATGTTGAGACTCAAAAATTATTAAATGCCGTTGTTGATCAGGCAGGTGTAGATGAAATTCTTGCCCATCCGGTATTTCGGTATCACTGCGGCACGGTATTGGCGAAGGGTTTACTGGCTGGAGCCTCGGTGACGCAGCAGAAATATGCTATGGCCCTGGCCTTTGCGCTCAATGGCTTTGGTCGCAATATCCATAAAAAAAGCATGCAGCGCGTGATATTTGCTGATGACCGAGCCGATGGTGCACTCGGTGGCCGCGATGCTTATGTAAGCCATCGGGTTGCTTTAAACCGCGACAATTTACGTTCAGCGGTCATGGCATCGGGTTCTATTCCGGTAGTGATGCACGGTGTCAGCGACGTGCTTGGCGCGCCAGCAGGTATGCACCGGGATGGCGGCTTGCTTGATTATCATCCCGTGCCCGGAAATCTTTGGCAGGGCGAAGGCCTCGTGCTTTACCCGCATTTTTATTCGGAAGTTACTTCCGGTTGGTTTGATAAATACTTTTTTTGGCGGAAAACCCCAAAAGCGTTGTTAGATAAAGTGGTGTTAATCAGTCCGTCAGAGTCGTTCTTAGCATCGACTGAATTAGGCCGAATTCCGGATCGGCGAGACTTCCTGCGTATGCAGGGCGACGATATTATGCGAAAACGCCTATGGCGGGATTCGGCGACACGTAGCCTAGAGCTGGGCGAGGCTTTTTTAGCACTGGCTAAGGCCGGAGATATTGGCTCGATTGTTGAGCCAATTTGATATTGAGCTCATCTAAAAGCATATTGGGCCTTTTAACGCTAATACCGACATAAACGACCGGTACGAAATTGATTCCGTAGGAGAAGTCGACTGGCTGCGTTCGCTACTCTTATATTACGTTTTGGGTGCGAGACCCAGGCTTGAAAGAATGGAGTTTACCCATTGGAGGGGAAAATGATCTTTTATCTGATCTACGTCAGTTCTGCCGTGAATTTGCTGACTGACGAGGAGCTATTGTTACTTTTGCGGCAGTCGCAGGCCAAAAATGTGAATCTCGGTATTACGGGCATGCTGTTATACAAAGGCGGCAATTTTATGCAGATGCTCGAAGGTGAAGAGAAAACCGTACGGGAGCTTTACGCCGCCATTAGAAAAGACCCACGACATCACAATGTACTGACTATTATTACCGGTAGCCCTAAAGCGCGGAATTTTAAAGATTGGTCTATGGGCTTTCAAAATATGGACAAAATAGCCGATCTGCCAAATTATAAATACTATATAAAAGAAAATCTTACGTTGTATTCATTTCAGGACGATGCCGCGCAAGCCTATGAATTTATTACCGGCTTTGAGACGAGTAATCGCTAGCGTAACGTATGGGTTGCAGATCTTTTTTTGTTATGCCGCGCGCGGTGCAAACATAATAATCGCCATGCCTAACAGGGCCACGCTAGAGCCAATAAGGTCCCATGGTGTTGGGCGAATACCTTCTACTGCCCACAGCCATAAAATCGCCATACCAATATACACGCCGCCATAGGCCGCATAGACTCGGCCAGCGGCGGCCGCAGAGGGGTGCAATGAAAGCAGCCAGGCAAACATCGCCAAACTCAATGCGGCGGGTATAAGCAGGAGAATCGATTTTCCTTCGCGCAGCCAAAGATAGGGCAGGTAGCAGCCAATAATTTCAGTGAGTGCGGTGATGACAAAAAGGCCGATGGTTTTTAGTTCTGGCAATGAATTTTACCTTTTTGGAGAGGGAATAATTGCGGGTAGCAAAGGTGCAAATTTTCAAAGCGTCTGTGTTTAGTTTATATGCTTGAAAAAATACAGCTCGTCTGCACCGCTAAGATTGGCATTCGCTATTCGCCCAGCCATTATATAACCTTCGTTTTTAAGCAGATTCAACATGGCTGTGTTTGTCGCCTCGCTTGAAATAAACAAGCGCTTGCCGGCGTGCTTTGATTCAATAGCCTGAATGAGCTTCGCCGCCAGTCCTTGTCTGCGATAACGATTTTCGACCGCTAGATATTCGATATACGGGCGTCCGAGCAAGCCCTTGCGAGATTCCACTACAAATCCCACAACGTCGCCGTCTTTGTCGAAGACGGTAAGTCGATCTTCACTAATCTCAGTTCTTCGGCAGCCAGCGAAATTATCAAATGTTGCGATTTGACTAAAGTCGAGACCTTCTCCTTTTCGTATCATTGGTTCTGCCTGCTTAATTAAAACTTAATTCTCCGTTATACCAATTTTTACGCCAACGCGTAAAAACCCGCTCTGGATACCAATGCTTACCTAAGCTGCCGTTGTAGCGAGCCAGGGCGCGGTGAAGATTGCCTTTTTCTTTATCTAAGTAGAATTTTAATATATGGCAGCCGTAGCGCAGATTGGTGTCGGGCTGGGTAAGGTTGTCTTCGGGGCGGCCAATTTCTTTTTTCCAGAAGGGCATTACTTGCATCAGGCCTTGGGCGCCTACTCGGGACACGGCGTAGCGATCAAAATAGCTTTCTACTTCAATTAGCGCGAGGACGAGTTCGGGACTTAGGTCAGCGGCGCTCGCCTCGCGGTGAACGCTACGTAAAAAGGTAAGGCGTTCCTCAGGGTCTTTTATAAAACGACTCATGCGGCTAGACATATCGAATAGCCAGACTTCGGCGTCAAAGCGGTCTTCAAAACTGTCGGCTTCGGCAATCGCCAGTTGCAGGTATTGACGCAGCTCGTCGCGGTCTTGAACGTCCTTGCCCGTTGCCGCCCAACTGGGGACAGCGAGCAGGCAAAGCGCGAATAAGACGGATTGGAGGCCGCGCCACATCATCTTAACGAGGCAGCTGCTGCTGAATAAAGTCGACGACATCGTCAATGGCAATGTCTTCATTGTCAGCGGCGCGGCGATTTTTATACTCGAGCATGCCATTGTCCAGCCCGCGGTCGCCGATCACGATGCGGTGGGGAATTCCGATCAGCTCCATGTCGGCAAATTTAACGCCGGGACGTTCGTTGCGGTCGTCGAGTAGCACGTCGTAGCCCAAGCCGCGCAGGGTGTCGTAGAGGTTTTCGGCGTGCTCGCGAACCCGCTCTGACTTTTGCATATTCAGAGGCACAATGGCGATTTCAAAGGGCGCGATGCTGGCGGGCCAGAGTATGCCTTTGTCGTCGTTGTTTTGCTCAATGGCCGAGGCAACGACGCGGGTAACGCCAATTCCGTAGCAGCCCATGGTCATAACTTGGTCTTTGCCGTTTTCATTTAGCACGCTGGCGTTAAGTGCTTCTGAGTATTTGGTGCCGAGCTGGAAAATATGACCAACTTCAATGCCGCGCTTAATCAGCAGGCTGCCTTGGCCGTCTGGGCTGGGGTCGCCTTCGACAACATTGCGGATGTCAGCGGTTTCAGTAAATGCGGCGTCGCGATCCCAATTGCTGCCAGTAAGATGGAAGCCATCTTCGTTGGCTCCGCAGACAAAGTCGCTGCTATGGGCTGCGCTGCGGTCGGCAATAACGCGAATGTTTAAACCGGCTGGGCCAATTGAGCCAGGCTTGCAGCCTAGCGTCGCGACAATGTCTTCTTCCGATGCGAAGGTGAGTGGCGAGGCCACACCGGCTATTTTCTCAGCTTTAATCTCGTTGAGCTGGTGATCACCACGCACGACGAGTGCGATTAAGTCTTGTTTGCCGTTTTCGTCTTCTTCGCCGTACACGATGAGGGTTTTTAAAATTTGTTCAGCGTTCAATTTGAGTAGAGCGCTGACCTCGCCGATGGTGTGGGTATTAGGTGTGGCAACTCTTGCCATCGTTTGGTTGGGCGTTGGGCGTTCACCGGCTGGGGCAATAGCTTCGGCCATTTCCACATTCGCGGCATAGTCTGACGTGTCAGAGAAGGCGATATCGTCTTCACCAGAAGACGCCAATACGTGAAATTCGTGGGAGCCGCTACCGCCAATAGAGCCGGTGTCGGCAATAACGGGGCGGAAATCCAAGCCTAAACGCGTGAAAATGCGCGAGTAAGCAGCATGCATTACGTCGTAGGTCGCTTGTAGGGATTCTTGGTCGTTATGAAAAGAGTAGGCATCTTTCATAATGAATTCCCGCGAGCGCATTACGCCAAAGCGCGGGCGAATCTCGTCACGAAATTTGGTTTGTACCTGATAAAAGGTGGCGGGCAGCTGTTTGTAGCTTTTGATTTCGTTGCGAATGAGGTCGGTAATAACTTCTTCGTGGGTGGGGCCAAGGCAGAAATCACGGCCGTGACGGTCATTAAAACGCAATAGCTCGGCGCCATATTGTTCCCAGCGGCCAGATTCCTGCCATAATTCGGCAGGTTGGGCGACAGGCATGAGCACTTCCATGGCGCCGCTATTGTCCATTTCTTCGCGAATAATGGCTTCGACTTTGCGCAGTACTCGCAGGCCCATGGGCAGCCAGGTGTAGAGGCCGGTGGCGAGCTTGCGTATCATGCCAGCACGCAACATCAGTTGGTGGCTGATGACTTCAGCATCGGCAGGAGTTTCTTTTATGGTGGCAATTAGGAATTGGCTAGCGCGCATGATGTAATTCTGGCCTTGTTTATCAGAGTGTGCGCATTTTACGATTGATCGGCAGCGCGGTACAGCCGCAAGGAGTAGTGATGTTCGAATTACATGAGGCTTTGGCCCGAGATTGCGCTTTTGTGGGTGATTTAGCCCTATGTCGGCTGCTATTAATGAACGATAAACAGTATCCGTGGCTGATTTTGGTGCCGCGTCGCCCAGAAATGCGTGAAATTTGTGATTTGAGCAACGACGATCAGCTGCAATATCTGCAGGAATCCAATCTTTGCAGTGCGATTTTGCGAAGTGAGTTTGGCGCCGAAAAGTTAAATATTGCCGCCTTAGGCAATATGGTGCCGCAACTGCATGTCCATCATATTGCGAGATTTAGCTCAGATCCGGCTTGGCCGAAACCGGTGTGGGGGCAGCTGCCCGCGAAGGCGTATTCAGAGGAAGAATTGCAGGGCGTAGTTGCGCAATTACGACAGGTGATTCAAAGCCGCTCTGCCTTAGATTTTTAGGTTTAGACAGGGTGTTTTAGCGTGTTTTACACTGTCATTTGAAGAATGCGGGCGCCGCTGAATAAGGTGATAAACGAGGTAGTTTTTGTAAGAAAATGCCTTTTTTACAGTGTTTTCGATCAAAAAAGTCCCTTGTATCTTGTATTGCATAAAACAATCGACTATAGGTAGTCGCATGCACTTTTTAGTGGTGAATGCTGAGGTATTGGCTTGGGGTGCTAAAGATTCAAATGGGCAAGTACTATTCAACGTGAGATACAGGAATAATCACAATGGCGATAAAAAAAGCTGCTCCAAAAAAAGCTGCCGCTAAGGCAAAAATTAGCGCACCAGCAAGCGCGGCACCTAAGCGTAAAACAACAGCAATCAGTGAGAAAATGACCAAAACTCAAATTCTGACTGAAATTGCTGAAAACACCAATTTGAGCCGTAAGCAGGTTGGTGATGTTATGGCTGAATTGGAAATCTTGATTGAGCGCAGTATTAAAAAGCGTGCGCTAGGTGAGTTCACTATTCCCGGTTTGATGAAAATCACCACCGTGAAGAAGCCTGCGACTAAGGCGCGCAAGGGCATTAACCCTTTCACTGGCGAAGAAACCATGTTCAAAGCCAAGCCTGCGAGTGTAGCGGTGAAGGTTCGTCCGTTGAAAAAGCTCAAAGATTTCGCAGTTTAAGCACCAGTATTACACCCCAAAGTGGTCTTTTAGCCACTTTGGGGGCCAAACCTCCCCGCTTTACAGTTTATTTCCCCCTCAAGTAGGCTCTTGCATTTATTGCAGGCGATGCTTTGCGTTATAATCTCGCTCCTTTTGAGCCGCTTGGCCCTTAATGATGTCATTTATGTGTTTTGTTTGGGGAGATTGATATGCCTATTTACGAATATGCGTGCCGGGCTTGTGAACATGAGTTTGAAGCATTGCACAAAATGAGTGATCCGGCGCTGCGCGATTGCCCAGAGTGTAAGGCGGCAGAGCTGGTGAAAAAGGTTTCAGCGGCGGGATTTCGCCTAAAAGGCGGTGGTTGGTATGAAACCGATTTTAAATCTGGCGACAAAAAGAAAAATTTGGCTGGCGATGGCGGTGCCACTAGCGCCCCGGCCACATCTTCCTCCTCCGATTAAAACTCGGATTGTGACTTTATAAACTCGATATAGCGGGACAGAATTCATGCGCAGTCATTATTGCGGCAGCTTGAGTAGTGAGAACATAGATCAAGAAGTGACCTTGTGTGGTTGGGTAGATCGCCGCCGAGATCATGGTGGGGTTATCTTCCTCGATATGCGCGACCGCGAGGGGATTGTTCAGGTGGTGTTTGACCCAGACACCGAAGAGCACTTCCGCACAGCTGACCGGGTGCGCGGTGAATATGTCTTGCGTATTCGCGGCCGCGTTCGTGCCCGCGCCGGTGCGACCGTTAACGCCAATATGAAAACCGGCGAGATCGAAGTGCTGGGCAAAGAACTGGAAATTCTGAATGAATCAGAGACGCCACCGTTCCAGTTGGATGACCACACCAATGTTGGCGAAGATGTGCGTTTGCGCTACCGCTACCTAGACCTGCGTCGCCCACAAATTGCCGACAAGCTGCGCCTGCGCGCGCGGATTACCTCGGTGCTGCGCCGTTACCTCGATAGCCAAAACTTCTTGGATATTGAAACGCCCATTTTGACCCGCGCCACGCCGGAAGGTGCCCGGGACTATTTGGTGCCCAGCCGCACTCATGCCGGTAAGTTCTTTGCGCTGCCCCAGTCGCCCCAGTTGTTTAAGCAGCTGCTGATGGTGTCTGGTTTTGACCGCTATTATCAAATCGCGAAGTGCTTCCGCGATGAAGACCTGCGCGCAGATCGTCAGCCAGAATTTACCCAGATCGATATTGAAACGTCGTTTATGGACGACAAGCAGATCATGGCCGTTACCGAGGGCATGATTAGCGATCTGTTTAAAGAAGTGATGAATATTGACCTTGGCAGTTTTCCAACCATGAAGTATGCCGAGGCCATGTCGCGTTTTGGTAGCGACAAGCCTGATATGCGTATTCCGTTAGAGATGGTAGACGTTGGCGATTTGATGCAAGACGTGGAGTTCAAAGTCTTCTCTGGTCCAGCTAAAAGCCCAGATGGTCGTGTTGCTGCGCTGAAAGTTCCCGGTGGTAATGAAGCCCTGACTCGCAAGCAGATTGACGAGTACACCAAGTTTGTTGGTATATACGGTGCCAAAGGTCTGGCGTATATCAAGGTCAACGACAAGAGCGATCTGGAAAATGGTTTACAGTCGCCCATTGTTAAATTCTTGCCTGAGCCTGTGCGTGCAGCGATTCTGGATCGCTTAGCGGCTGAAAACGGCGATTTGATCTTCTTTGGCGCCGACAGTGCCAAGGTTGTTAACGAAGCTCTGGGCGCGCTGCGCTGCAAACTCGGTGAAGATCTTAAGTTATACACCTGCGAGTGGGCACCGCTGTGGGTTGTTGACTTCCCGATGTTTGAGAAAGACGGCAGCGGCAACTGGACTTCACTTCACCACCCCTTCACTGCGCCATCGTGCAGCCCAGAAGAGCTTGAAAAAGCACCGGGTGAAGCCCTGTCTATTGCCTACGATATGGTGCTGAACGGCACCGAGCTTGGCGGCGGTTCGGTTCGTATACATCGCTCAGACATGCAGCAGGCGGTTTTCCGCGTGTTGGGTATTGGCCCAGAAGAAGCCGACGAGAAATTCGGCTTCTTGCTGGACGCGCTTAAGTATGGCGCGCCACCGCACGGTGGTCTGGCCTTTGGTCTGGATCGTTTGGTCATGTTAATGACCGGTGCAAAGTCTATTCGCGACGTTATTGCCTTCCCCAAAACCCAGAGTGCGGCCTGTGTGATGACTGACGCACCGGGTACAGTTGAAGTTAAGCAATTAACCGAGCTGAATATTCGGCTGCGCAAGTTAGAAGAGAAATAATAATCCAGTAAAAGACGCTGCGGCGTTCGATTATTTGATCTGAGTGAGCCTCGCAATGCGGGGCTCACTGCTATCAGGAGGTTGCATGGCGGGTCACAGCAAGTGGGCTAATATTAAGCATCGCAAAGCTGGGCAAGACGCCAAGCGCGGCAAAATTTTCACTAAATTGATTCGCGAGATTGTTGTCGCTGCCAAAGCGGGTGGTCCCACACCTGAAGATAACCCGCGCTTGCGCGCGGTGGTGGACAAGGCGCTCACCGCCAATATGAAGCGCGACACCATCGATAAGGCGATTACCCGTGGCGCCGGCAATGCCGATAGCGATAATTACGACGAAGTCAGCTACGAGGGGTATAGCGCAGCTGGGGTGGCGGTGTTGGTGGAATGCATGACCGATAATCGCAATCGCACGGTGGCGGATGTGCGCCACGCCTTTAATAAGCGCGGTGGTAACCTAGGCACTGATGGCTCTGTTGCCTATTTATTCAGCCGTAAGGGCCAGCTGGTTTTTGCACCGGGTATTGATGAAAACGCCTTAATGGAGGCGGCGCTTGAAGCGGGCGCCGAAGACGTGGTGAACCACGAGGATGGTTCCACCGAGGTGCTGACTGAATTTAGCAATTTTTTGGCTGTTAAAGATGCCATGCTGGCGGCGGGTTTTCGCTGCGAAAGCGCAGATACGGTGATGATTGCGTCGCTTAGTATTGAATTAGATGCGGCGGGGGCTGAGGCGCTGTTGGGCTTGGTCGATATGCTCGAAGACCTTGACGATGTTCAGCATGTCCATACCAACGCGCAAATCTCGCAAGCGGTGCTCGACCAGCTCTCTTCATGATGGTGATGGGCGCAATCTGCGTGCCTTGAGCATGTTAATCTCGGTGCAAACCTGTGCATAATAATATCTTGGTCGGCGCTCACTGCGCGGAAATTGGTGCGATGGCAACAACACGGTGCTAAGCGTCCGGTTCGGACTATCTGCGCTCATATCAAGAACAATACAGCGGCTGCGATGACGATTATTTTGGGTGTGGACCCCGGCTCACAAAAAACCGGCTTTGGGGTGATAGAGGTGATTGGCAATCGCCATCGCTATATTACTAGCGGGGTGATTCGTCTACCTACCGGCGCGCTGCCTGCGCGTCTGGATATTATTTTCAAGAGCTTAAGCACCATCATTGCTGAGTATTCTCCGGTAGAAGCGGCTGTGGAGGAGGTTTTCATGGCCAAGAGCGCTGGCTCGGCGCTGAAGTTGGGCCAGGCGCGGGGCGCGGCGGTGGTGGCCTGCGTTAGTCATGATTTAATTGTGGCGGAGTACACGGCGCGGCAGATTAAAAAGGCCGTAGTGGGAACCGGTGCAGCGGATAAAGAACAGATCCAGCATATGGTGAAAATTCTGCTGAAATTACCGGCAGTCCCCCAAGAGGATGCTGCGGATGCACTGGCAGCGGCAATTTGCCACGCAAACTCCCGTCAGGGATTATTAACAATGTCGGCGTCGACCACCGCAACGCGAATGCGGCGTGGGCGTCTAACGTAAATTTGGAGTAGTAATGATAGGACGTTTGCGCGGCGTGCTGATTGAAAAGCAGGCGCCGGAAATTGTGATTGATGTGCAGGGCGTGGGCTACGAGGTGTTAGTGCCCATGACCACTTTGTATAATTTGCCCCCGCTGGGCGAGGAAGTGGCGCTTTACACCCAGTTTATAGTTCGCGAAGATGCCCAGCAGTTGTTCGGTTTTAGCGATGTTCGTGCGCGGCGCTTGTTTCGGGATTTGATTAAGGTAAACGGTGTTGGCCCTAAAATGGCCTTGGCGATTATGTCGGGCATCGACAGCGATGAGTTTGTGCGCTGCGTGCAAGATGGCAATACTGCTGCGCTGGTGCGCTTGCCGGGGGTGGGCAAGAAGACCGCTGAGCGTTTGGTCATTGAGATGCGTGATCGTCTCAAAGACTGGGCGCCGGAGTCTGGCAGTGTAAGTATGCCAACGCCCCAGGCGCTGGGCCGGGCGAATATCGCCGAAGCCGAGGCCGCCCTGGTGGCGCTGGGCTATAAGCCCCAAGAGGCGAGCAAGGCAATTAGCGCCTTGAAATTGGACGATGCGAGTAGCGAGGAATTAATCCGCGCTGCCTTAAAAAACATGATTAAGTGATGAGCAAAACTCAGTGATTGAAATAGACCGCCTCGTGGCGCCGGAACTCGGCGAGCCTGCCGAAGAGCGCTATGACCGCGCGATACGACCCAAAAGTTTGGCCGATTATATTGGTCAGCCAGCGGTGCGTGAGCAAATGGGAATATTTGTTAGTGCGGCGCGGATGCGCAATGAGCCACTGGATCACACCCTGATTTTTGGCCCGCCAGGCTTGGGCAAAACCACCTTGGCAAATATCTTGGCCAATGAAATGGGGGTGTCACTCAAAACGACCTCGGGGCCGGTATTGGAAAAAGCCGGTGACCTTGCTGCTCTATTGACCAACCTCGATGCCGGCGATGTGCTGTTTATAGACGAGATTCACCGTCTGAGTCCCAATATTGAAGAAATTTTGTATCCGGCGATGGAAGATTATCAGCTGGATATAATGATTGGCGAAGGACCGGCCGCACGCTCCATTAAATTAGATTTACCGCCGTTCACCCTGGTTGGTGCCACCACTCGGGCGGGCTTGTTAACGTCACCGCTGCGGGACCGCTTCGGTATTGTCCAGCGCTTGGAATTTTATGGAGTGAAGGATCTCACCACCATTGTTAGCCGCAGCGCGGGTATTCTTGGTATGCGGCTAGATGACGCCGGTGCCCATGAAATTGCACTGCGCTCCAGAGGCACGCCGCGTATTGCCAATCGGCTATTGCGGCGCGTGCGAGATTATGCGGAAGTGAAGGCCGATGGTTTTGTGAGTGCGGAGATCGCCGATCAGGCACTAAATATGCTTAACGTCGACAGCAGTGGATTTGATCATCAGGATCGGCGCTTATTGTTGGCTATGATTGAGCGTTTTGATGGCGGCCCAGTAGGGGTAGACAGCCTTGCCGCCGCGATTAGTGAAGAGCGAGGTACCATTGAAGATGTACTTGAGCCTTACTTGATCCAGCAAGGTTATATCATGCGTACACCGCGTGGCCGGGTGGTAACCAATATGGCTTACCGCCACTTTGGTCTTGAAATGCCCAAAAGTGGGGATATTACCGAAAACGGTGGTGCGCCCTAATGGAATTCAGGCTACCGCTGCGAGTCTATATCGAGGACACTGATGCGGGTGGCATCGTTTTTTACGTGAACTACCTGAAATTCATGGAGCGTGCACGCACAGAATACATGCGGGCACTGGGGTTTTCTAAAACAGAAATCATGAATGACGCGCTAATGTTTGTGGTTAGCGCACTGCAGACAAAATATTTACGTCCAGCACGATTAGATGAGCAACTTATTGTTACCGCCAGAGTCATAGCGGCGGCTCGAGTTAGCTTGCGCTTTGAACAGCGAGTTTATCGTGGTGAAGAATTGATTTGCGACGCAGAAGTAACAGTCGCCTGCGTCGACAGCGCGACATTAAAACCAAAACGAATACCGGCGACGCTATTGGCGGCGCTACAGCATTAATACAAAAAATATCAGGAGTTAACTGTGGGACAAGAGCTTTCCATTTGGCACTTAGTGAGTCAGGCCAGTCTGTTTGTGCAGCTGATAATGATGGTGCTGTTACTTGCATCGGTGGTGTCCTGGTATCAAATTGCCAACCGGGTCATGTATTTCAATCAAGCCGAGAACGAGATGAAGCGTTTTGAATCGCGTTTTTGGTCTGGCACCGATTTGCATACCTTATATAAGGAGGGGGAAGAAAAACACGCCGTCTTCGGGATGGAGAGTGTATTTCGAGCTGGCTACAAAGAATTTACGCGCCTTGCCAAAAAACGTCTGGACTCCGATGCCATGATGGATGCTTGTCAGCGTTCAATGCGCGTGGCGCTGTCGCGGGAAGAAGAAGCGATGGAGCATAGCCTGCCATTCTTGGCTACCGTGGGGTCGACTAGCCCTTATGTTGGCTTGCTCGGCACAGTTTGGGGAATTATGGGTTCGTTCCACGGCTTAGGTCAGGTGCAACAAGCGACGCTGGCAACCGTTGCCCCCGGCATTTCTGAAGCGCTAGTGGCTACTGCGATGGGTTTGATTGCCGCAATACCCGCGGTGGTGTGTTACAACCGTTTTTCTTCCAAGGTCGATTCGCTCGCGGGTAAGTACGATACCTTCTCGGAAGAGTTCTCCAGTATTTTACACCGCCAGATTCACTCGCGGGATTAAGGGAAACGGCTATGTCGCGGCGAAATAAGCGTAAGCCAATGTCCGATATCAATGTGGTTCCCTACATTGATGTTATGTTGGTGCTATTAATTGTATTCATGGTGACGGCGCCGATGCTGGTGCAAGGTGTGCAAGTTGAATTGCCGCAGGCGTCTACCGAGCCGGTGCCACCGACTGACGACGACCCTATTGTCGTTTCGGTAGATAAACAGGGTAAATACTACGTGACCCTTGGCGATCCGAGTAAGCAGGGCGAGCCAGCGGAGTTGGCGGATATTGGTGACAAAATCAGTAAGATATTGCGTAATAAGCCCAAAACGCCTGTGATGGTGAAGGGTGACGGCGCGGTTGATTATTCGGCGGTAGTTGCGGCGATGGCGGTTTTGCAGGGTGCTGGCGCAACATCGATAGGTTTGATTACCGAGGAACCTCAATCGCGCAGTGGAGCGAAGTAAGCGCGATGACAGATATTAAACTGCTTCCCGCAGCGGTCACCGTCAGCCTGCACACTGGAATAATAGTGTTATTGCTGTTCGGTATACCGACCATGCAGGATACGAAGCCCTTGGAGGCACGGCCGCTGGCAATACAGGCGAAGTTGGTTATAGAGAAGCCAGTGAGTCGGCCGGCACCGGCGAAGCCTGTGGCGAAACCAACGCCGAAGCCCGTGGTCAAACCGGCACCAAAGCCTGAACCGGTCAAAAAGCCCGAGCCAAAGCCAACGCCGCCACCGCCACCGCCAAAGCCGGTGCCGCAAGTGAAAAAGCCGGAGCCGAAAGGGCCGACGCCAGAGGAAATTCGTAAGCAAAAAGAGCAGGAAAAGGTGCGGGAAGCCGCTAAGCAGCGTGCACTGGAAGAAGAAATTCGCCGCGAGCAGCAAAAAGAATTGGCTGACGCGCTAGCATCAGAAGATGACTTGGTCGAAGACGGTGAATTGGCGTCGACTTATGCCGATTTGATTACGACCTTGATTTCAAATAATTGGACGCGGCCTCTGTCTGCCCGAAACGGCATGCAGACCACGATCCAAATTATGACGACGCCCACCGGCGAAATTGTTGGGCATACGATTACCAGAGGCAGTGGTGATAGTGCTTTTGATTTATCGGTAACCCGAGCGGTCACCCGTTTAGGCAAAATAGAAGAGCTGGCGGAGCTGGCCCGCAAAGATCCGTCGGCGTACGAGAAGAATTTCCGGCGATTTACCATTAATTTCTCACCCCAAGATTTGAGGCGGTAATGTTTAAACAGATTGTTACAGTGTTAGCACTAGTGCTTGCCGGCAATTTCGCAATGGCTGATCTCACTATTGAGATTAATAAGGGCAAGGATGATCCGGTACCGATTGCCATTGTGCCCTTTGGCTGGCAGCCCGGCGTGGCAGTGGCGGAGGATGTCGCGTCTATCATCGAGATGGATTTGCATCGCAGTGGCCAGTTTGCGCCCTTGAGTCGTGGCGACATGCTGGGGCGGCCGCGCAATGCCAGCGAAGTCTATTATCGCGACTGGAAGAGCTTGGGTGTCGACTATGTGGTAGTGGGTTCATTGACTCAGGACGGGCCCAATGCCCTGACCGCGAATTATGAGCTTTTAGACGTTAATACTCAGCGTGTGATCCTAACGGGTACCGAATCGGTGAGTGTGGACAAGCCGCGTTACCTCGCGCACACAGTTAGCGACAAAATATATGAAAAACTCACAAATATTCGCGGTGCATTTAGGACGCAACTGCTTTATGTTTCCGCTGTTCGCGAAGGGGGCAATCGAACCCGCTTCCGGTTGCTGAAAAGCGACATCGATGGAGCCAATGAATCGGTACTTTTTGACAGTCGAGAGCCAATTATGGCGCCGACTTGGGCTCCCGACGGCAAGACAATCGCCTATGTATCTTTTGAAACTAGCAGGCCTGCAATCTATACGCAGAACCTGCTGACTGGGGTGCGTAAGCAGTTGACCTCGTTTAGAGGTTTGAATAGTTCTCCGGTGTTTTCACCGGATGGAACACAAATGGCAATGGTATTGTCGAAGGACGGCAGTCCCGACATATATGTGATGGATTTGGCCAGCGGCAGTTTGCAGCAGGTAACCAACCATTTTGCTATTGATACTGAGCCGGCCTGGATGCCTGACGGGAAATCGTTAATATTCACGTCCGACCGAGGCGGTAAACCGCAGATTTACAAGGTCCAACTGGGCAGCGGTGCGGTAGATAGAATGACATTTATAGGTGACTATAATGCGCGGGCAAGAGTGTTGCCCGACGGTCTGGGTTTGGTGTTAGTGCATAGAAATAGCGGTAATTTTCATATTGCAGTTCAGGATTTGAAACGTAACCGTGTTGAAATTCTCACTACCACTAATTTGGATGAGTCACCTAGTGTAGCGCCAAACGCCAGTATGCTATTGTATGCAACACAGTACGATGGTAAAGGTGTGTTGGCGGCAGTATCGATAGACGGTGGAGTGAAATATCGCTTGCCGTCTCGATTCGGGGATGTGCGCGAACCGGCTTGGTCGCCTTTTCTTCAATGATGTAGTAGCCGGGAAAGAAAGACCGGGCATACAAAATGAATTGTGTGTCCGGAAGTGTGTAATCAAAATTTGACGGGAAAATGCCATGAAATACCAAGCAAAAAATATGTTTTTGGGTGTAGCTTTCTTCAGCGTGCTGTTGGCTGGTTGTGCATCAACTGATACCGATAGCAGTGGTCAAGAAGGTGCTGATACCGTTAGCACTTACACTGAGTCTGCTGATGCGAATGCTTCTGCGTACGATGCCCAGGACATGATGAATCTCGAAACGGTTTTCCATTTCGAATTCGACCAAGCCACTTTGACTGCTAAGGCTCGTAAAGCTCTGGACGCACAAATTGTTCGTCTGAAGAAAACGACTGGTCCTGTGCGTCTGGAAGGTCATGCTGACGAACGCGGTACCCGTGAATACAACATCGCTTTAGGTGAGCGTCGTGCCAATGCTGTTGCAGATTACATGGCAATTAACGGCATTCCACGCTACCGTATTGAGTCTGTTAGCTACGGCGAAGAGCGTCCAGTTGCATTCGGCCAGTCTGAATCAACTTACTCTCAGAACCGTCGCGTTGAACTGAAGTAATTTAAAGGCGTACTGATGCAGTTTACAAAACCACTGTTCTTACTGTTGTCGGCAGCTTGTCTGTCGGCGCAACTTTGGGCTCAGGCCCCAGTTGTTGATATGAACTCTCCGCGAGCGGGTGCTGAATCCAATCGTAGTATGCAAGGGGAGATCTACCAGCAGTTACAGCAGCTTCGTCAAGAAATGATGACGTTGCGAGGAATAGTGGAGGAGCAAGAGCATCAGATCAGCCAGCTAAAACAGCAGGGCCTAGATCGCTATATTGATCTAGACCGCCGTTTGGGTTCGCTAACCACTGGCGCCGCTGGCGCGGTGGTTGGCAGCTCTTCTACGGTAGCTAATGCCGCTGTAGATGCTGGAAGTGACGCTGGTATTACTGGTGAGGCAGCTGTTGCCGCAGTAACGGGCGCAGATGTTGTTAATCCGCCAGCAGTTAGTGCTGTCCCCGCCGTGGCAAGTAACGGTAATGAATCATCTGATTACACCGACGCTTACGCTTTGGTGAGAAGTGGTAATTACGATCAAGCCATCACGTCTTTTTTGGCGTATGTTGAGCGTTACCCCTCAGGTCGCTACACGCCTAATGCGTGGTATTGGCTAGGTGAGCTCTACGTCGCTGTTAAACCCCAGAATTTAAAGGCTTCAACCGACGCCTTTCAGTATTTGCTGAGCAAATACCCCGATCACGATAAAGTCCCCGCGGCCATGTACAAACTGGGCACGGTTTACTTTTTGAATGGCAATAAGCAAAAATCCCAAGAATTACTGACCCATGTCATTGACCGTTACGGCAGTACCGGTAACTCTGCAGTGAACAAATCACGGGAATTTCTCCGTAAGAATTTCTGATTCTTCGCGGAGCAAAGCTTGCGCGGCTGGTCTCCGGAAGCAATCCAGTATCCGGTAGCCAGTGCTAATGAAAGCGAACACCCTTCGTATTACTGAAATATTTTACTCTCTGCAAGGCGAGTCTCGTACTTTGGGCTTACCCACCGTATTTGTGCGCCTTACAGGTTGCCCTCTGCGCTGTGTTTACTGCGATACTGAGTATGCCTTTCACGGTGGTGAACGTCGCGAACTTAACGATATTCTCGCTGAAGTGGCGCAGTATTCTCCCCGCTACATATGCGTTACCGGTGGTGAACCGCTAGCGCAGCCCGAATGCCTAAGCTTGCTCACGGCGCTCTGTGATGCAGGCTATGAGGTGTCATTAGAAACTAGCGGCGCCCTACCAATAGAAAAGGTTGATGCGCGGGTTTCACGGGTAATGGACTTAAAAACACCCGCGTCAGGTGAAATGCACCGCAATCTTATGGATAATATCCCCTTTCTTACCGACCACGACCAAGTTAAGTTCGTGCTGTGTAATCGTGAAGATTACGACTGGGCACGATTTCAACTCGACAGCTACCAGTTGAATAAGCGCGCTGGCGAGGTGTTGTTTTCGCCTAGCTTTGGTCAGCTTAGTGCCACCGATTTGGCGAACTGGATTGTGGCAGATAACCTCCCTGTGCGTTTTCAAATGCAATTGCATAAAATATTGTGGAATGACGCCGCAGGGCATTAGCAACGAGGACGTGTTTTGCAAAAGAAAGCAGTCGTACTGGTTTCCGGTGGCTTAGACAGCGCTACGGTATTGGCCCAGGCAATAGAAGCGGGGTATGAGTGTTATGCCCTGGCGTTTGATTACGGCCAGCGTCACCGCGCCGAATTGGTTGCCGCAAAGCGCGTGGCTGAAACCGGTGGTGCCAAAGCGTTTAAGATTATCACCCTGGATTTGAGTAGCATCGGCGGCTCGGCCTTGACCGATATGAATATCGCCGTGCCAGACGCGGGAGCCCTCGGGATCCCTGTGACTTATGTGCCGGCTCGTAATACCGTATTTTTGTCGATTGCGCTTGGCTGGGCTGAAGTCCTCGACGCCGATGACATTTTTATCGGTGTGAACGCAGTGGACTACTCGGGCTACCCAGATTGTCGCCCAGCATTTATAGAGGCTTTCGAGACCCTAGCGAATGTCGCGACCAAGGCTGGAGTGGAAGGGCACGGTATGCGCATCCACACCCCCTTAATGGCGCTCAGTAAGGCGGATATCGTCAAGCTAGGTACTGGCTTAGGTGTTGATTACGGACAAACCGTGTCCTGTTATCGGGCGAATACCGATGGCGAAGCCTGTGGGCGATGCGACAGCTGTCATCTTCGTCGCGAAGGTTTTCTGCAAGCTGGCGTCGCTGACCCCACTCGATATCACAAACTGTAATAAAACTGCTTTTTTTAGTGTGTTGCGGTTGTTTTTTCTTTTGAAATCCGTATTATAGGCGCCTCTTTCGAGGTCACTGAAAAGACGCAATTTTGGCGATTAATCAGTGATTTAGGTCTAGTAAATAATACTGGATTCATTCGTAAGATAGCTTTACAATGCGGCCCCTGGAACTCGCGGGTAGCATAGCAAGAGAATATGGGCCGTTAGCTCAGTGGTAGAGCAGTTGGCTTTTAACCAATTGGTCGATGGTTCGAATCCATCACGGCCCACCATTTTCTCTAAAGAATTCAAAGCGTTGCATACATGCAGCGCTTTTTTTTCGTCTGGACTTTCCTCTGTGACCACCTTGTGACCAAATCGTGCCCATCCTGTGACCACAGCCAAAATATTTAGATGTAAAAAAACGGCCAAAATGACCAGTTAGTCTACGTTGGGCACTGGTTTCGGGGTGTGCACTAACAGGTCTTTTAAGTGGCAGTCAAAAAAGCGACAGAACACATCAATATTATCTGCTCCTGTGCTGGACCCGGTAATCATTCCGTTTAAAGGGCATTTCCTGTTTTTTTTTGAAATTGATGTAAAGCGTCGTACCTCCCCCCTCGAATACTTCCTTATAGCCAATATTAATATTGGCTTGCAGCGTCTTCTATAGGGCGGCTGCGGAGAAGTCATTTTATCATTCCACCCGATCAACTTTGCGCTTAGGTGACACCATTGCCAGCGCGGCGCGCACGTTCAGCGGCTGGCATATTTACTGTTTCATCTGGCGAGGCCAAAATTTATCTGCGCTTTTAGTGCCAGTGTAACTGAGCTTAACTCGCTGAGCTTTTATAAGATGCAGTATCTTCATTCTCTGTGTGTTTCGGTATCTGTCGACAGTTTGCGGCGATACTTCATGATTTTCAGAAGTTTCTCCAACAAACTCGCTGTTTACTCGTATTGTTCTATACTTTTTGAGCTAGTGGGGAGCTGCTTTACGCTCGTTTTATAAACGTTCCTAGGTCGCGACAGACTCAGTTTAGGCTTTTACCGGAAAGTGCTGAATAGTGACGCGTGGTATGTAGGGCTTAATGCTTGTACACGGGCGCTGACTACATTGCGCCGAAGGGGTGCTGCGACGATGACCGTTAGGGGAAACACCGGCTATGTTCGATTGCGGTAGATTATATGACGTGCGTGCAACGGCGTTTTGCCTGTGCATAGGCTTGGCAGCCAGTGAGCTTCATGCCAGGGATTATCGTGCTGAAGATCTCGCGTCGTTGAGCCTAGAAGAACTGTTGGATATTGATGTGTCGCTGGGTGTGCGTCGAGGCGAGTCGCATAGGGAGTCGTCTGCGGCAGTGTATGTGTTGAATCGGGATTCTATTCAGCGGTCTGGCGCGACAACTATTCCTGAATTATTGCGGCTTGTGCCCGGTGTTGAGGTTACCCGGTTTGGCTCTGCCAAATGGGGTGTCGGTATTCGGGGGTTTAATGGCGGCATATTTACCAATCGCCTGCTTATTCTGGTCGACGGGCGAAGTATGTTTTCTCCCGCCAAGGTTGGCATGTTTTGGGATACCCTCGATACCCTCATTAATGATATTGAACGCATTGAAGTGGTGCGTGGCCCAGGCGCATCGCTATGGGGTTCTAATGCCTTTAATGGCGTTATTAATATTGTGACCCGGCACAGCGCCGATACCCAGGGTGGCATGCTGGAAGTGGGCGCTGGCAACGAGGAAAAATGGTTTACGGGCTATCGCTTTGGGGTGCAGCTAGGAGAGCAAAAATACCTGCGCGCTCACATTAAGGCCTTTGAGCGTGACGATGCTGTTAGACCCGACGGCCTTGAAAATCGTGATGGATGGAATTCGGTACAGGCTGGACTCCGATACGATCAAGGCAGCCCTGAGTTAGGTGCCTTTAGCCTACAGCTCAATGCCTATGAAGGTGCGGAGGGGGAGGAACTCGTGCTTCCCGATCAAAACGCCCTAAATTTACAAAGCTTGTTCTACACTCGAGCGGAATTTTCGGGCATTAATTTTATGACGGATTGGCAGTATCAGAAAAATGAGCGATCGCATTATAGTCTCAAATTCTACGCCGACCACTCTGAGCGAACCGACCTGCTGTTTAATCTCACGGTTGACAGTTACGACGCTGATTTTCAACACAGCTACCGTATTGATGATCGACAGCGCTTGGTTTGGGGCTTAGCTTATCGCTACACCGACGACAAGCTACCTGACCAGTATATTCGTTTTACCCGTGAGCAGCGGCACTACGACGTGGCGAGTGGTTTCTTGCAGTATGAGTTCGCGCCCATTAAAAATTGGCGTTTAATTGCTGGCAGTAAAGTAGAAGAAAACGATTTTAGTGGTAGCGAAGTTCAGCCGAATGCCCGTGCTATTTGGCGTTACAGTGCGCAGGGTTCTGCGTGGTTAGCTGTTTCTCAGGCCAATCGCACGCCAAGTCGCACCGAACATGACGGTCGTGTCGATTTTGATTACGTCGCGCCGCAAGTGCAATTGCAGATCCAAGGTAGAGAATCTTTTCGATCCGAAACACTGCGAGCCTACGAGCTGGGTTGGCGGCAGCAATTTAGCCCTGCGGTGAGTTTGGATGTTGCGTTATTTTTTAATGAATACGAGGGTTTACGCACACTAGAGCCCGGGGCACTCGAGGCTAATTCGGCGCCCCCGCCAGCGGCTATAATACCGATCATCGCTAGCAATGGTGCCGATGCGCGCTCATGGGGAGGCGAACTGGTATTGAGCGCAGTACTGAGCCCTAACTGGCGCACAGAGGTGCAATACAGCAATGTGCAAATCGACGTTCAAGCCGATAACAGCGGGGACCCGACGGCAACAAGCGCGGAAGGTGAAAGCCCGCAGCATCGCCTGACATTTCGTTCTAGCTGGAGTTTGAGTGAGGGCTGGGGAGTCGATACAACACTGCGCTATGTTGATGACCTGGATGGTCAGCGTATCGATGAATACACCGAGCTCGATGTTCATGTCAGCAAGCGAATTGGCGAGGCAATGACGATTTCCTTCGTCGGCCAAAATTTGCTCGACAGTAGCCATGAGGAATACGTCGATAAGGTGGTGGGCACGCCTCGGGTTGAGGTTGAGCGGGGCGGCTACCTAAAGTTTAAACTGAATTTTTAAGCGTTAAGGCTCGATGGCAAATCGGCTTTAGTGTGATCTGTTTATCCGCGTTTTTTGTACGCCATCGGTTTTGTTCCCGTCCATTTTTTGAAGGAGCGAATAAAGGCACTCGGTTCTGAAAAGCCAATTAAAAATGCGGTTTCTTCTACACTGCAGCCCATACTACTCAAGTGAAATATGGCTGTGTCGCAGCGTACCCGATCTTTAATTTCTTGATATTGGAAACCCTCCTGGCGCAAGTAATTGCGGAGGGTGTGGGGGTGTATATTCAGGACCTTAGCAAGATCGGTAAAGCTGGGTTTATTTTGCAGCGTTGCTTCGACCAGTGAACTTACTTTGTAATGCCAGCTTTTCGAGGTATAGCGCTGGGTAATCATTGCCAAATTTACGTGGTTTAAAAACTTCTCTAAAGCTTGGGCTGAAATATTTACATTTTGCTCAAGCAAAGAGGCCGAAAATTGAATTTGCGCGTGGTTTTGCTGATAGTGAATATTTTTAGTGAGAAAGAGGTTCCAGTATTCCGCCGCATGCGGCTGCTTGCTAAAACTGAAATCAACTCGGTGCAGGGGAATTTGTCTGCCAATCAGCCAGTTGGCGGTGCGGTGTATGTAAAAGAGGAATGACTCATACAGATAGGGGGCAAACTCTGAATTTGCGGTATTAGGCGTGAGCGAGATACTCGCGATGTCATTATGTATTTCTAAATTCGTATTTAAGCCCCAGGGGATTAGGCGGTAAAAGCGCGTGAGGCGTTTTAAGGCCTCGCCTAGGCTGGGGGCATTGGCCGCGAGTTCGGTCATGGTCGTCCAGCAGCCGAGCTTTTGCGCTTGGGCGCCAAATCCCATCAATTCGTCGCCCATAGCTTGCATGGTGTCGCGGCAGAGATTGGCGTAATTTTCTGCTGGGATTCGGGCATTGGCTTGCTTGAGCAAGCTGGGGCTAATGTGGTTTTGATTCAGTAGCTTAAGTTGTAAGTCGGGTTGCTGTTGCAAGTTCTGCAGGCATTTCTGCACAAAATAAATGGCGATAGTGGGTGATCGCATATCGAGTAGCCCAATTTGACTGGCCTCAAATTATAACAATATGTCTATTTTTAACTAGCTCAATGTCATTGTTTTGGCGCTTGTCACCGGCGCAAAATGCGCTCTAATTAATTTGTGGTGCGGTGGCCGCACAAAATAAGCTTATTGGGGCAGTTTCCGCCCCGTTATATTAATCACGCACTCGGGTGCTGGGAGTCGATATGAACATTCAAGGCAAGGTAGCGGTAGTTAGTGGTGGCGCATCAGGCATGGGCTTAGAAATTGTGCGGCGCTTGGTTAGTCTCGGCGGCAAGGCGGCAATATTTGATTTAAATGCTACAGCTGGCGCGGCGGCCGTCGCAGAGCTGGGTGAGTCGGTGGTTTTTGCCGAGGTTAACGTTACCAGCGAAGATTCCATTAAGGCCGGTATTGAGCAGACCATGGCGGCCTTCGGCGCGATCCATATTTGTGTTAACTGCGCAGGTATTGCCACTGGCAGCAAAACCCTTGGTAAAAACGGCCCGTTCCCACTGGATTTGTGGAACAAAACCTTGGCCGTAAACTTGACCGGTACCTTCAATGTACTGCGTTTGTGCGCTGAGCAAATGGCAAAAAATACGCCTGAGAATGCCGACGGTGTTTGTGGCGCAATTATTAATACCGCGTCGGTGGCCGCCTTTGAAGGTCAGGTTGGTCAAGCAGCGTACAGCGCCAGTAAAGGCGGAATTGTCGGTATGACACTGCCGATTGCCCGCGACCTGTCAACGATTGGTATTCGTGTTAACTGTATTGCCCCCGGCTTGATCAATACCCCCATGTTTGAATCACTGCCCGCGCCGGTGTATGAAGCATTGAGCAGCACGCCGCTGTTCCCTAAGCGTCTTGGCCGCGCCGCTGAAATAGCGCACATGGTGACCAGTGTTATTGAGAATGACTATATCAACGGTGAATGTATTCGTATGGACGCCGGTTTGCGCATGCAGCCTAAATAATTACACGATAAATTCTGATAAATACCGCAAAGGAGGGCTTCCGGGCCTCCTTGAAAATTGAGTGGAGCTAATGATGACTGAAGCGTGGATTATCGACGCCTGCCGCACCCCCCGTGGTATTGGTAAATTGGGTAGAGGGGCTTTGGCCGATATTCATCCCCAACAATTGGGGGCTTGCGTGCTTAAAGCACTGGTAGACCGAAATACCTTAAATACTGCCGATGTCGATGACGTAGTGTGGGGCACCAGCTGCCAAAAAGGCCGTCACGGTGGTGATATGGGTCGTATGTCGGCGCTCGATGCTGGCTTTGATATCCGCTCTAGCGGTGTGACCTTAGATCGCTTTTGCGGCTCGGGTATTACCAGTGTGAATATTGCGGCCGCCTCAATTATGTCGGGCATGGAAGATGTCGTCATTGCGGGCGGCGCTGAGATGATGTCGAGCTATGGTCACGACAATGGCCTGCCGGTAGTGATGGACAGCGGCAATATGCGTCTGCGCGCCCGCCACCCGCAAACTAATCAAGGGGTGTGTGCTGATACGATTGCGACCCTGGAAGGTATAGATCGCGAGGCACTGGACAAGCTTGCGGTGGTAAGCCAGCAGCGCGCTGCTCACGCGATTGAAAACGGCTATTTCGACAAGTCCTTGGTGCCGGTATACCACGAAGATGGTCGCCTGGCGCTGGATCGCGAAGAGTTTCCACGGCCGAGCACCACCATGGAATCCTTATCGCAATTAAAGCCGTCTTTCCCGGCCTTGGCCGATCAGCCGCTAGACGAAGAGGGTACGACTTACCGCTCATTAATGCAGGCAAAATACCCCGATATTCAAATTAATCACGTTCATCATGCGGGTAACTCATCCGGTGTGGTCGATGGTGCGGCGGCAATTTTGTTGGCCTCTCCGGCCTATGCAACTAAGCAGGGCTGGAAGCCAAGAGCCAAAGTGCTGGCGATGGCAAATATGGGCGACTGCCCAACATTAATGCTAAATGCACCCGTTGCTGCCGCTGAAAAAGTATTGAAAAAAGCGGGACTCACCATCGACGATATTGATCTGTTCGAAGTGAATGAAGCATTTGCCGTGGTTTTGGAGCGCTTTATCCGTAAACTCAATATAGACCGCGACAAGATCAATGTTAACGGCGGCTCTATGGCGCTGGGGCATCCGATTGGCGCGACCGGTTCGATTCTTATTGGCACGGTGCTAGATGAGTTAGAGCGCCGCAAACTTAAGCGCGGGCTCATTACCATGTGTACGGCGGGCGGCATGGCGCCGGCGATTATAATTGAGCGTATGTAATACAGGCGGATAGCAAGCATGAATTTAAACCTCTCAGAAGAGCAGCAATTTATTCAGCAAACTGCACGGGATTTTGCCGAGAAGGAACTTGTCGGCAACGCTGCCACGCTGGATGCAGGTCAGGGCCAAGACGAATTTTTAGCGAATCTTAAAAAGCTCGCTGATTTAGGTTTTATGGGGCTGAATGTCGATGCCGAATACGGCGGCACCGAAGCGGGGACCGTGGCGTTTAGTTTGGCAATTAGCAGTATTGCCCGAGGTTGCGCCTCTACTGCAGTGACCGTGTCGGTTACCAATATGGTGGCCGAAGTGATTCAGTCGGTGGCGAGTGCTGAGCAGAAGCAAAATTACCTGCCCAAAATTTGCTCCGGTGAATATTTGGCGGCGGGCTTTTGCCTAACCGAGTCGGGTGCCGGCTCAGACCCCTCGGGGATGAAAACCACCGCATTGCGCGATGGCGACAGCTGGGTTCTAAATGGCTCCAAAGCCTATATCACCAGTGCCGAGTACGCTGGGGTGTTTGTCGTGTGGGCGGTAACCGACAAAGATGCGCCGCGCGGTAAGGGCATTTCCTGCTTTTTGGTTGAGCGCGAAGTGGCTGGTCTTACTGTGGGGCCGGCTGAAGAGAAAATGGGCCAGAAAGGTTCGGCAACCAATCCGGTGTATTTTGATGATTGCCGTATTCCTGCCAGCGCGCTAATGGGCACCTTAAACCGTGGCTATCAAGTGGCTTTGGGTGAGTTGGCCGGTGGTCGTATTGGCATTGGGTCTTTAGCGTTGGGTTTGGGTGAAGCTGCACTCGACTACGCCAGAGACTACGCCAAAGAGCGCCAGCAATTCGGTCAGTCCATCGCTAATTTTCAGGGTTTGCAATGGATGTTGGCTGACGCTTACACCGAAATGGAAGCGGCGCGTTTGCTATTAATGCAAGCGGCGTTCACCAAAGAGAGTGGCGGCGATTTTGGCAAACAGGCCTCTATGGCTAAATTATTTGCCTCGGAAGCCGCCAACCGAGCGTGTTATACCGGTCTGCAAATTCTGGGCGGCAATGGCTATAACCGTGAGTACCCCCTGGAGCGCCTGGCCAGAGATGTGCGGATTACCAGTATTTATGAAGGCACCAGCGAAATTCAGCGCATGATTATTTCACGCAGTGTATTTAGTTGATTAGTCCGCTTTAGTGCTAGTGCGAACTGGCCAGTGCCTGTTGTTTTAAGGTGCTGGCCAGTTCATCGCCCAAGTATTTTTCAATTATATAGTGCACGCCATACAGCACCGGCGTCATGACCACGGCCATCATAAACTTGTAGATATAGTTCACTACGCCAATCGCAAAAACCAATTGTAAACTCCAGTCGGCGCCAATATAAAAGGCGATGAACAGCACAACAAAACTGTCGATAAACTGGCTGACCAATGTAGAGCCGGTGGCGCGCAGCCATATCCAGCGCTCCCCAGTGATTTCTTTCACTCGGTGAAACACTTTTACATCAATAATCTGACCAAGTAAAAAGGCGACTAGGGAGCCAAGAATAATCCACAAACCCTGACCAAACACCAATTTAAATGCCGCATCGTAATCGCTGACCAGCGTCCGTAAATTATCCTGCTCACTCTGTGGGAGTGCTGGGCTAATATGGGATTGCGGCCAAAAATCCGCTGGCACTAAATGAATGCCAATAAAAAACATGGCAAAGGCGTACACAATTAAGCCCGCGGTGAGGTAAGACAATAACTGCACACCGCGCTTGCCGTAGTATTCGTTAATAATGTCGGTAAGTACAAAAACAAAGGGCCACAGTAAAACCCCGACCGTGAGATTGAAAGAAAGGTGTTCAATACCAAAAATATTGAGGTCAAGTGGCGGTATACCGAGGGTATGCTCGAGGGAAAATATTTTTACGCCAATCAATTCCGCGATTAAGGCATTGGCCACAAAAAAGCCGCCCAGAAGAATAAATAAGCGGGTGGCCTTATTATTAAGGGTATTGCTAATCATGGGCGTATCCTAATGGCGAAATTGCGGAGCGGGAATACTGACGCCGAAATGCGGTAATATGGCGGATCAAGGCATTTTACATTAATCGACCTTGGTCGACAGTTTTGTGCGGTAAAGCGATTTATGCACACTAGATGATTAGAGCGAAGCGAGTTTCTATGTCAGTTCAACATTACGCACCATTGGTGCTTATCACTGGGGCCTCGCAGGGCATTGGCGCGGCGATCGCAAAGTGCTTTGCCAACGCCGATTTTCCGGTGCGCCTTGCACTGCTTGCTCGCACCCGCAGCGGGCTGATGGACGTCGCGGCGGAGTGCGCCAAGGCGAACTCGGTAAAGATATACACCGTTGATGTGAGCGACGCGGAGCAGGTGGCTGATTTCGCCCAGACACTCAAGTCAGAGATGGGCGAGGTTGACGTGCTCATCAATAACGCCGGAAGTTGGCTGGGCAGCAGTATTGTGGATATGGCGGTAGCCGATTTTGACCGGATTGTCGCCGCTAATTTGCGCAGTACGTTTTTGCTTTCGAAAATGGTTTTACCTGCAATGATTGCAAAGGGGGCTGGGGATATTTTTAATATGTCTTCAACGGCGGGTTTCGAGGGCTACGCTGGGGTCTCGGCTTATTGCGCTGCCAAACACGGGGTGAGTGGGTTTACTAAGGCGCTGCGCGAAGAAGTGCGGGGTAAAGGCGTGCGGGTGTGTTGCGTGTCACCAGGGCCGACTCATTCTCCTTCGTGGCAGGACAGTGGTGTGGCCAAAGAGCAGTTGATGCCCGCCGAAGATGTGGCGCGCGCATTCTTAGCGATATATAAACTCGACCGCAATGTGGTGGTAGAAGATATTGTACTGCGGCCGCAAGCTGGGCATATTGTCAGTAACTGAAAAGGGCAATTAACGCAGCAAAGGCCGCAACATGCCCTCTAAACCATTGAGTTTGATTTCATACATCAAGCCCAATTGCTCGCCAAGTTTACCTGCCGGAAAACCCTGTTTGTGAAACCACACTAAATAGGGCTCCGGCAGTTCTAGTAATTTTCGGCCCTTGTATTTACCAAAGGGCATGACTTGGTTGACTGCATCGATCAGCTGTTGCGGGTTTTGCTCGAGATCCATTACGGCTTCCCAGTCTTGCTGGTATCGTCGCTCAGTGCTTTATTTTGATTGCTCTGCCATGAGTTTGCGCCAAGTGCGATGAGGCGAAGCTGCTTTTCTGCGAGGACGATGAGTTCGTCATCGTCTTCGCCTCGGGGTCTGGCCATCAATTGTTGGTTCACGATTTGTATCATGGAACGGATCATTAGGTTGGCGAGCATCCGCAAGTCCGACTCACTCCAATTATCGTGAGTCACCAAGCGACTTAAATCGCGGGCCAGCTCACTTTCTAATTGCTTGAATTCATCGTTGATTGCCTCGCGGATGCAGGCAACGCCTCCAAAACTCTCTCTGGCAATAAACTGAAACTGACGGCGATGGGCGCGAACATAGGTAATAAACGTCTCGACCGAGCGGCGAATAATCAGTTCTTCCGGTATCGGGTTAGCGCGCACCGTGATGAGCATGGCGCGCAGGGTGCTGAACGAGGTGGTTACCAGCTCAAGGCCGAGGGTGTTCATGTCGGGAAAATGCCGGTAAAAGGCGCCAGGAGTAATACCAACTTCGCGGGTAACTTCGCGAAGGCTGATAGCGTCGAAACTTTTATCGCGACTAATGAGTTCCAGTACTGCTTCCAGCAAGGCCTGTCGGGTATTGATTACAGTGTCACTGTGGCTGCGGTGGCGTTTTTGCGGGCGACTCATTGGGGCTGGCTACTCATTTTTGCTAGGGCAATACCGTTAAGTGTACAAGCCCCAGCCGGTCGAGGCTACGACTTGTACTGCGCCCAGTCGATTAAGCGGCCTGTGGTGCGGGGGTGTTACGTGGTGGTAACGCGAGCTTGAATATTTTTACCCACACCGTGGCGTACTGGCTGTACAGCGGTCCAGTATTGTAAGGCAGACCGTATTTCTCACAGATTTGGCGAACCTCAACCGACATTTCAGCGTAGCGGTGGGCGGGCACATCGGGAAACAAGTGGTGCTCAATTTGGTGAGAGAGGTTGCCACTCATTACATGGAAGAGCTTGCCGCCAGTAAGGTTGGCAGAGCCAAGCAGTTGGCGGTAATACCAGCGGCCACGGCTTTCGTTTTCGCAGGACGCTTCGGTAAAGCTGTGTACGCCATCGGGGAAATGTCCGCAAAATATAATCGAAAAACTCCATATATTGCGAATGACGCTGGCGCTGACATTGGCGGCGAGAACGACCGGAAATAAGGGGCCAGCGAGTAGTGGATAAAGGATGAAGTCCTTACCCCAGATTTGTGCGGTTTTACGCAGTGACAATTTGAGCTCTGGCCAAACGTCTTTAAAGGTTTTTCGACCGGAACGAAGACTGTCGATCTCTACACCGTGCAGGGCGACGCCCATATCGAAAAACAGCATGAGCAGGGTGGCAAATATCGGGTTAGCGAGATAGGCAGGGTGCCATTTTTGCGCGGGGTCCATACGCAATATGCCATAGCCGATGTCGCGGTCTTTATCGAGAATATTGGTGTAGGTGTGGTGCTCGTAATTGTGGGAGTAAGCCCATTGGTCGCCGGGGCAGTTGGTGTCCCAATCGTAATGACGGGAGTGAAAGCGCGGGTCGCCCATCCAGTCGTATTGGCCGTGAATAATATTGTGGCCAATCTCCATATTATCGAGAATTTTGGCGATACCCAGGCCAATACTGCCAGCACTGAATAGCAGCCAAAACAGCGGCCAGCTGGCAATGCTTAAGGCTATGCTGAAACCGAAGAGTGAGGCTGGTAAAAACAACAGCGATGCAAAAATACTCAGACGCGCGCCAATGGTGAGCAGATGGTGAATCTTAACCAATTTTTTGATGTAGCGGGCGTCCCGCTCGCCGCGATCGGCGAGGGCGCGCTGCTTTACTGCTTCGATTTCAGCGCCGAAAGCGTCGAGTAGCGCTGGGTTCATCGCGGTGGTGTTGGTATTCATTTTATTTCTTCTCCAGTAATGTCGATCGCTATAGGGCGAGGCTGACATCGCCAAGTGGCTGGGAAATACACAGGCGAATATATTCTTCACCGTGACTGATTTCACCGCTGTTCATATTGCGCACGCTGCCTTCGGTTTTAAGGCAGCTACAGCTATGGCATATCCCCATGCGGCAACCTGCTTGAGGCTGCAGACCGGCGGCTTCAGCTTGCTCCAGCAGATTTCGGCTGTCGCTGCTGACTTCACAGTGGCTATGTTTAAAGGCCAGTGTGCCAACGACCTCGGTATTGCCGGAGACACTGCTGACCGCTTTGAAACGCTCAGCGTGAAATTTCTCGCCGTGTCCGAGCAGCTGGTACTCCTCGCTAACGGCCTGAATTAAGGCTTCGGGGCCGCAAACAAAGCACTCGGGCAAGCTCAGCGCACCGGTGTGGCCGCTAAGCGTATTTTTAAAGCTCAGGGCGGCGAGTAAATGCCGTTGGCTAAAATGCCCGCTCAATTCACCAGTTCCATCGCTGAACACCGGTAATAGCGAGAAGTTGGCGTGGGTACTAGCAAGTGCCTGCAAGCGCGAATGGAAAAGGGTATTCGCTTCATCGCGGTTGTAATACAACAGGGTAATACCACCCTTGTAGCCTTGCTTTAAGACGGATTCCAGCATGGCCATGATCGGTGTGATGCCGCTACCTGCTGCGACCATCAACAATGCGCCGGGCAATTGTGGCGGCAGCACAAATTCGCCCATTGGCGGTGAAAGGCGAATTAAATCGCCAACCTTTAACTGACGATTAATTTGCGTGGAAACAAGGCCGTCTGCCTGCGCCTTTACGGTAATTGCAATGCGTCCGGCGCGACGGTTTAAGGAGTAACTGCGGCTGTGTAGGCGACCATCAATTTCGATATACACCTGGCAAAACTGACCGGGGCGAAAGCCGGGCCACTCGCCATTTGGCGCTAACACCAAGGTCACCGACTCGTCGGTTTCCCGGTGAATTGCCGTGATATAGGCCGGAATTCGATTCTGATCCAGCGACCACATCGGATTCAGCACTTCTAAATAGCGGCCCATTCCGTTTGGGGCCGCGAGGGCATTAATCAGCCGAGAGTCGGCAATTCGACGCCAGGTACTACGCGATGGATTCGTGCTGAGCTTCATTGCTTTCTCCGTGTAGTGGATAGTGATAATTAAATGTGTTTGTGAACATGTGTGCACTTTATGCGCGCAAAAGCCTTAAGTCAACGGGTGTTTACAAAAAATTTACATGTATTTCCATTTGCCTTTCTGGAGTATTTTTGTTCTAAGTCATTGAAATTATTAAGTTGTCATCTGATTTTATTGATATTTACACCTGTAAAGTTTTTAATTTTGCTGATTTTTACCAATAGCTTTGCAGCCACAATCGCGACGCTTTGCCGGCCATCAACGCGTGCGGCTGGGATTGGCAATAACTATTCTGTTAAACTTCGCCCCCCAGTATCCGCCTAGAACGAGATTGAATATGACGGAACAAGCTTCTGCCCAGCAGGTGGTTCGCGATCATTTGGCCAAGATTCACGAGCAGCCTCAGGTGCCCGCCGCCGAACGCGTTGAACTGCGAGATAAAATCAAACGCTTGCTGAAAGAGCGCAATGCGGTGCTGGTTGCCCATTACTACACCGACCCAGAAATTCAGGCCTTGGCCGAAGAAACTGGCGGCTGCGTTTCTGACTCGCTGGAAATGGCCCGTTTTGGCCGTGACCACCCCGCGTCGACCTTGGTCGTGGCCGGGGTGAAGTTTATGGGCGAAACCGCAAAAATTTTGTCGCCAGAGAAGCAGGTGTTTATGCCGACCTTGGAGGCAACCTGCTCTTTAGACATCGGCTGCCCGATTGAAGAGTTTTCGGCATTTTGCGACCAGCATCCTGATCGCACCGTGGTGGTGTATGCGAATACGTCTGCTGCTGTAAAGGCGCGAGCCGACTGGGTAGTGACCTCAAGTATTGCGCTAGACGTTGTTGACCATCTCGACAGCGAAGGCCAAAAAATTCTGTGGGCGCCAGACAAACACCTCGGCGATTATGTCCGCCGCGAAACCGGTGCCGATGTATTGCTGTGGGATGGCGCCTGTATTGTTCACGAAGAGTTTAAAGCCCAAGGCATTCTCGATCTTAAAAAGGTCTACCCAGACGCCGCGGTACTGGTGCATCCAGAATCGCCAGCGAGCGTCGTGGCAATTGCGGACATGGTCGGTTCAACCACCCAAATCATTAACGCGGCGCGTGACCTACCGAATAAGCAAATGATCATCGCCACTGATCAAGGTATTTTCTACAAGCTGCAGCAGTTGGTGCCAGATAAAGAGTTCATCATAGCGCCGACCGCTGGTAGTGGCGCGACGTGCCGTAGCTGTGCAAATTGCCCGTGGATGGCCATGAACGCCTTGGATAATCTCGCCTATGTGTTAGAACACGGCGGCAACGAAGTACACGTCGACCCCGCTCTCGGGGTGCAAGCCATGAAGCCGCTCACCCGGATGCTGGACTTTGCCGCGGCCAAGCCCAAGTCTTGAGTAGCTCACCAGCACCGGTATTTTATAAAACCAGCGCCGCCTGCGATGCCATGGCGGCGCGCTTGGGTTTGGACCTTGTAAAAAAATGGCTGCCAAACTCAGAACAACTTTATGTTTTTTTTGAACAAGGCCGTCTCGGCATTGGCTTAGCGCCTACGCAGCGCGAGAATCCCGTCGCCGTGGATTTTGTTCACGCTCTGCAGCACCGCCACCCCGGCAAAGAATTATTAATCAAAGCGTTAGGTGGCAAGCGGCCAACGGTAGTTGACGCGACTGCCGGTCTCGGTCGCGACAGCTTTGTGATGGCCACTAACGGCTGCACTGTGACCATGTGCGAGCGCATGCCAGTGGTTGCCGCACTACTAGAAGACGGCTTAATGCGCGCCAATATCAGCATCGACACTATGGATATCGCGGCCAGAATGAGCTTAGTGAAGTCAGGCGCCGCAGACTATTTGGAACAGCTTAGTGCGATAGATTGCCCGGACGTGGTCTACCTCGATCCCATGTTCCCAGTGTCCGGCAAATCAGCATTGGTTAAAAAAGAAATGCGTCTCTTCCACTCGCTGGTAGGTTTAGATGAAGACAGTGCTGCCTTGCTGGATATTGCACTGCAAAGAGCGCGGCACAGAGTCGTTGTTAAGCGCCCACCCAAGGCGCCGTATTTAGCTGAGCGCAAACCCCAGCTCTCGGTGACGGGCAAAGCGGTGCGTTTCGATATTTATCCGCTCAAGGCGTTTGCCAAATAATTACGGTTTATTTTTTTGCGTGTGATCATCTCGTTGCGGCGTTTTATTTTTTTAGATGCCCGCACATTCAATTTGTGCTGGCTACACATAAGCGTGTGATACCCAAACATGTAATGTGTATTGCCCACGCTTTAAATTTGCCATCACTACGCAGGCCTATATCCATAAAGTCGTCATATCTGTGCTGGTAGTATTCGCAAACTCGTCATACCTGCGTAGGTAGTTATCCATGAGAGCTGACGCCAAACTGTCGTTTATCAATAATTGCTTCAGACGGTCACTCCGTTGCTCCGATGGACCCCTGCCTTCGCAGGGGTGACGATTTAGTCGTATCCCATCACGCCCGAGAATTTCGTCATGCCTGGGCAGTCGATAAATAGCACATTGTTCTCTTACCCCAGTGAAGGATTTAAATAGGACAATTTTTCATTCAGGTTAAATATTGCCCTACGACCATGGGGCGATGACATCATGATCTACGCGTCTTGGCAAAAGGCGTTTAACAGCGCAGTTACAATATTGTCAATCGCCTGCATTTATACGCCCGGAAATCGTCGCATCAGCTGAACGCGGCATTAAAATATCGGTGCTGGACCGTCGGGTGCAAGTGAACGCCGCAATATTTGGAACCGAAAGCGAGGACATGTAATCACAATTCGTATCACTGCTCTCCCGCGGGGTAGTGCAGTTTCACACCGGGGAGCTTGCGATTGTTGAGGGCGCAGACACAGATATAAAATGGGTGGCGTCTGAACATTGGGTGTTGAGTTTGGCCGGTAGCTATACGGTGATTGAGCCTCGGTGTTTGTCAGCGCCCATGCGTATTAATACTGCTGCACGTGGGCGTAGTGCTGGCTTATGCTATTTCGTGGTACCGCTGCGGTAATCGCCACTCGGAATGGCAGCCGTTTATGATGCTGGGTTTACCTAATGCGGTTAAGCGCTTAGGCTTATTAACGCTTTCTGCTGCGGGGTGTTGAAGAGGGACGTTAAAAGGCTGATAGTGGTAGTATTACTTCCGCGTTATAGTTCGTTTAATCGCCAAATTACGGGATAAAAATAATGAGTAAGGAAAGTGCTCCTGTCGGTGTTCGTAGGCTCGGACGGGTTTTATACATAACCCTGAGTCGGCCTGCGCTAAAAAATGCGATAAATGAGGACATGGTTACGACACTTTATCGTAATCTTCGCGAAGCCGCCCAAGATGATAGTGTTGGAGCGGTTGTGCTAGAAGGTTCTGGCGACGCCTTTTGTGCGGGCGCTGATATTAAAAATTTAGCCTTGGGGGCGGAACATACCCGTAAATACTCCACTGAGGTGTTATTGCGTGTTGGCGCCGAAGCGGCGATGTTGCTGCATGAAATGCCCAAACCAACCATAGCGATGATTCGCGGTCCGGCAATGGGCGGTGGCTTGTCGCTGGCGCTAGCCTGCGATTTTCGCGTTGCCGATAGCACCGCCAGCTTAAGCTATGCGCATACCAAAATTGCCCTTTCAGGGGATTTTGCGGCGGCCTATTTCTTAAGTAAATGGATGGGAGCCGGTAAAGCTCGCGAGTTTTGCCTATTAAACCCTGTTTATGGTGCGCAAGAAGCCTTCGCCAGCGGTTTGCTCAGTAAGGTGTGCGAGGACTCAGAATTAGAGGCTGACGTGGAAAGGTTGGCAACGCGCTTAGCAGAAGGTCCTACCAATGCCTTGGCCTGTATTAAGGCTAATCTTAAGAATGCGCAAGAAATGAGCTGTGAAAACTATATTGCGGAAGAAATTAAGAATTTCCAGCGCTGCCGTAATAGTGACGAACACCGTGAAGCGCTTAAGGCCTTTATTGAAAAGCGCGAGCCTAATTTTCCTCGTCAGCAGGTTCGGGGCTAGCCGTAAGGCTGGCCTTCCGCGACGTTAGACATCATTGTGTAAACCACACCCGCGTCGATTAGCTCGTTGCGGGTGTTTTGATTTGCGCTCACTAAATCCCTTCTGTGTTTTCTGGCTAATAAACGCGGTGTCATACCGCTAAGTGTCTAAGTTGGGGTTTTACTGGTCTCGATAGTCATTATTTAGACCAATACTTCTAATTTTTCGAATTATTTAGTCCATATATTTTGTCGTGAGCTGTGTTTAAGATAAATTCTTCCTTATCTTGCGTCTAGACTCTTATTAAAGACATTACGCTGTCAATAATAGGATGCATCGACCATGGCCCTGTCTAAATCTGCATTACGTATTTCTTTAGAAGATAAATACCGCCTCGATAGCACCCGCGCCTATATGACGGGTATCGAGGCCTTGGTTAGGCTGCCCATGCTGCAGCATCAGCGGGACTTAGAGCGCGGTTTAAATACGGCGGGCTTTATCTCTGGCTATCGCGGCTCGCCACTGGGCAATCTCGATCAGGCGCTGTGGCAGGCCAAGCCCTATCTCGATAAACACCATATTCAGTTTGTGCCCGGCGTCAATGAAGACATGGCGGCGACGGCAGTGCGCGGAAGTCAGGAGGTGGGCTTATTCCCCGGCGCCAAATACGATGGTGTATTTGGCATGTGGTACGGCAAGGGCCCAGGCGTAGACCGCAGTATGGATGTGATCAAACACGCCAATGCAGTGGGCACCTCGCGCTATGGCGGGGTATTGGCGGTGGCGGGGGACGACCACGCCGCTAAGTCATCGACATTACCGCACCAGTCAGAACATATGTTTATGGGGGCCTCTATTCCAGTCTTGGCGCCCGCCAATGTGCAGGAGGTGTTAGACCTCGGTATTTTCGGCTGGGAGCTGTCGCGCTATGCGGGCTGCTGGGTGGGCTTTAAGGCCATCACCGAGAATATGGATTCGGCGATATCGGCGGTGATAGATGCCCATAGGGTGAACATAGTTTTACCTGAAGACTTTGTGATGCCAGATGACGGCGTACACGCGCGCTGGCCAGATTCACCACTGGCGCAGGAAAAACGCCTTAATAAATACAAGATCTATGCGGCGCGGGCCTTCGCGCGGGCTAATAATCTTAATCGTATCGTGATCGACAGCCCCAAAGCGCGCCTCGGGATCGTGACTAGTGGCAAGGCCTACCTCGATGTTTTACAGGCGCTTGAAGATTTGGGTATCGACCAGCAACAGGCCGTCGCCATCGGTCTGCGGGTGTATAAAGTGGCTATGCCCTGGCCGCTGGAGCCAGAAACCACCCACGAGTTTGCGCGGGGGCTGGAAGAAATTCTGGTGGTTGAGGAAAAACGCTCGATTATTGAAGACCAAATTACCGGCCAGCTGTATAACTGGCCAGTGGAAGATCGCCCCCGTGTGATTGGCGAGTTTGACGAGCACGGCGCCGACTTGCTGCCCAACCTCAGCGAGCTAACCCCAGCGATGGTGGCGCGCGCGATTGCCTCGCGAATTCGCCGTTTTTACAAAAGCGAAGAGATCGAAAAGCGCCTTAATTTTTACAATCAAAAAGAGCAGTCGATTGCCAATAAGCAGGGCGTTATTAATCGCACGCCTCATTACTGTTCGGGGTGTCCTCACAATACCTCGACCCAAGTGCCCGAGGGCAGCATCGCCCTTGGCGGCATTGGCTGCCATTATATGAGTACGTGGATGCCCTCGCGGCCAGCAATCACCTTTACTCAAATGGGCGGCGAAGGGGTGACCTGGGTAGGGCAGGCGGCTTTTACCGAGAATAAACACGTTTTTCAAAATCTCGGCGACGGCACTTACTTTCACTCCGGCAGCTTGGCGATTCGCCAGTCCGTTGCCGCTGGGGTCAATATCACCTACAAAATTTTGTATAACGACGCTGTTGCCATGACCGGCGGCCAACCTATTGATGGCAGCCTGTCGGTGGCTCAACTCATTTTGCAATTGCGCGGCGAGGGCATAAAACGCATTGCGCTGGTGTCTGACCACCCAGAACAATACGACACGCCCAGCGAAGCGGGATTAACCGTTAATCATCGCGACGATTTGCTCAGTATTGAAGAAGAGCTGCGCGAGATCGAAGGCGTGTCGGTGCTAATTTACGAGCAAACCTGCGCCGCAGAAAAACGTCGGCGCCGCAAAAAAGGCACTATGGTTGATCCCGATCGCCGTATTTTTATCAACGACGCGGTGTGCGAAGGCTGTGGCGACTGCGGTAAAAAATCCAATTGTTTGTCGGTATTGCCAAAAGAAACCGAGCTGGGCCGTAAACGCCAAATAGACCAAAGCGCCTGCAATAAAGACTACTCCTGCGTTAACGGCTTTTGCCCGAGCTTTGTGTCGGTGATTGGCGGCGGGCTTAAAAAGCAAAGTGCGAATACCGCCAGTGCCGATGGTTTTGCGGTATTGGGCGAGCCGACCTTGCCCAGCTTAAATACCCCGTGGAATTTAGTGGTAACGGGTGTTGGCGGCACCGGTGTGCTTACCATTACCGCCGTGTTGGCGATGGCCGCCCATGTTGAAGGCAAGGGCTGCGCGACCATGAATCAAACCGGCCTCGCGCAAAAATTCGGCCCAGTGGTGAGCCATTTACGGGTTGCCAATAATCAGGAAGACATCAATGCAGTGCGCATACCGGCGGGTGATGCCGATCTGTTGCTAGGCTGCGATTTGGTGGTGTCGAGTTCCGACGAGGCTATCGCCAAGGTCAATGTTGAGCGCAGTTTTGCCGTGATTAACGATACCGAGATGACCACCGCCGATTTTGTCTATCACCGCGATGCGCAATTTCCAGCCGATGCCATGAAGCAGCTCATCGTCACCGAAGTGGGTGAGGGCAAGGTCGATTTTATTCAGGCCTCAGAAATCGCCAGCCATTTATTGGGCGACAGTTTGGCGACTAACTTTTTCATGCTGGGTTACGCCTTTCAGAAAGGCTATGTGCCCATCAGCTCCGAAGCGATTGAACACGCCATAAAGCTCAATGGCGTCGCGGTAGAGTTTAATCAGCAAGCCTTTTTGTGGGGGCGTCGCGCGGTCGACAATATGGCCGCAGTAATGGCCGCCGCGGGTGTCGCGGTAGAGCAATGGCAGCCCCTCGAAACTCTCGATGACATTATCGAATTTCGCTATCAGCATTTAATAAAATACCAAGATCTCGCCTACGCTCAAGACTATCGCGGTAGGGTCGAGCAAGTGCGCGCGAAAGAAGTTGAAATAAGTGGCGCAGCCGGCGACTTAACAGAGGCGGTCGCGCGCGCGCTGCATAAGCTGATGAGTTATAAAGACGAATACGAAGTGGCGCGTCTATATAGCGACGGTGAGTTTATGAAAAAACTCAAAGCCAGTTTTGATGGTGATTTTAAGCTGCAATTCCATTTGGCACCGCCCATTTTTTCTAAGCGAGGCAGCGATGGCCTGCCCAAAAAACGGGTTTTTTCAGCGTGGATGTTCACGGCGTTTAGCTACTTGGCAAAGCTGAAAGGCTTGCGCGGCAGTGCTTGGGATATTTTTGGCTACAGCGCTGAGCGCAAGGCGGAACGGGCTTTGCTCGCTGAGTTTCAGCAAGACCTAGGCGAACTTATTAGCCAGCTCAATGCCGATAATCTGGCGCTCATTACTGAAATTATCAGCTTGGTTGACGAGGTTCGCGGTTTCGGTCACGTCAAAGATCAAGCCATTGCGCAATACCGCGTGCGCCGCCAGCAATTGCTGGGGCGGCTGCGGGGCGATGTTGTGCAATTAGTCGATGTGGGCAATGCCGCCTAATGACTTTAGTAGTACAAGGAGAATGCAATGACAGTGTTTAATTCGCCGTCCTTTGACAGCCACGAACTGGTGGCGTTTAAAGAGGATGCCCGCAGCGGCTTGCGCGCGATTATTGCGGTGCACAATACCGCTTTGGGGCCAGCCTTAGGTGGTTGCCGGTTCTATCCCTACGGCAGTGATGAACAAGCGCTAGAAGACGTCCTGCGTCTGTCACGGGGCATGAGCTATAAATCGGCCTTGGCGGGCCTGCCTTTGGGCGGTGGCAAGGCGGTAATCATTGGTGACCCCGCCAGCCAAAAGAGTCGGCAGCTATTATTGGCGATGGGCGAGTTTATTGAGGGCCTGAACGGTCAATACATCACTGCGGAAGATTCCGGCACCGGCGTAGCGGATATGAAAGTCATTGGTGAGCGCACGACTTATGTCTCGGGCGTAATGGACGGCAGCCGCTTTGGCGGTGACCCCTCACCCTATACGGCGCAGGGTGTGTTTTGCGGTATTAAGGCAGCCTGCGCGTTTCGCCATAAAGCGAATTCCTTAAAGGGGGTGCGAGTGGCTATTCAAGGTGCGGGCTCGGTGGGTCGTCACTTAACGGCGCTGTTAGTCGCGGCGGGCGCTGAGGTGTTTATTGCCGATATTAACGCCGCAAATTTAGCATTGGCACAGGCATTAGGTGCAAAAACAGTTGCCGTTGCTGATGTGCTGAGTATGGATGCCGATGTGTTGGCACCTTGTGCAATGGGAGCAGTGATCGACGAGCAAACCGTGGGCGTGATTAAGGCGGGTATTGTTGCTGGTGCTGCCAATAACCAGTTGGCTCAAGTAATACAGGGCGAACAGTTGCGTCAGCGGGGTATTTTGTATGCGCCAGACTTTGTGATTAACGCGGGTGGCATTATTGATGTTTACTACCAGCGGGCAGAAGGCTCGTCTGAAAAGTCGGCGGCACACGTTGAAACGATTGCCGACACCTTACAGCGAATTTTTCGCCGTGCCGAACACACTGGCGAGACGACTGCGCGGGTGGCAGAATTACTTGCCGAAGAGCGATTTCTTGCGCCAGTAAAAATCGCCGCCGCCTGATTTAGCGCGGCGGCGATTCTTAGCTTTTACTTGCTTAGCGGAACTGCGCGGTAGCGGCGCGGTATTCCTCTTCCAGTTTTTGAATTAGGTCTTTGGTTGACGGGATGTCGTGAATGGCACCCACGCCCTGGCCCGCAGACCAAATATCTTTCCACGCTCCACCGGTTTTTTCACCGCTTTTATTGTCGGCATCAGTGGTTAACTCTTCACCAAAATCGATGTGGCTTGGCGCTTCTAGCTTATTCGGATCGAGTCCTGCCTTGACGATACTGGGCATCAAAAAGTTGGCGAAAACACCTGATATATTTGGTGTGTAAACAATGTCGCTAGAGCCGCTGTCGACAATCATCTGCTTGTATTCCGGCTGTACCAAGCTCTCTTTGGTATTAATGAAACGGGTGCCCATATAAGCGAGGTCGGCGCCCATGGCTTTGGCGGCGGCGATATCATTACCCCGCGAAATGGCACCGGCCAGTAATAGAGTCTTATCAAAAAATTCCCGAATTTCTGCGACTAAGGCGAAGGGGTTGGTGCTGCCTGCATGGCCACCCGCACCGGCGCTAACGGCGATTAAACCATCGACACCAGCACCAGCTGCTTTGCGGGCGTGACGGGCATTGATTACGTCGTGGAACACTAGTCCGCCGTAGCTGTGAATGGATTCAATGACTTCCTTAGCCGCGCCTAAGGAGGTGATAACAATGGGTACTTGATGTTTAACGCACAGCGCTAAATCGGCGCTGAGACGGGGGTTGGTTTTGTGCACAATCAGATTCACTGCGAAGGGCGCGGGCTTTTCGCCAGTCTCTTGCTCATGGGCTTGCAGGGCAGTATTAATGCTAACTAACCACTCTTCAAAGCCTTCGCTGCTGCGCTGGTTCAGTGCGGGAAACGAGCCAACCATACCAGCCTTGCAGGTTTCTATGACTAACTCCGGCCCAGAGGCCAAAAACATGGGTGCGACTACGGCGGGTAGACGAAGGCGGTTTTCCAGTAGCTTGGGAAGACTCATAGTGCTAAACACTCTTATCAGCAAAATCGAGCATCTACTGTAGGGTTTATTTACGTGTGGGGGTAGTGTCAGTATTGACATTAAAAGTGTTGATAGTGACACTTGCAGCTTTTGTGACGGTGGGGGTACGGTGGTCAAAGTTTACGTCATTGCCTATGAGGGCTGTTATGCCGGTAGTCTGTCTAACCCTCAGGACTTGTATATGGTCGCCAACGCTCACTGGCGCGATCAGTATCAGGGACGGGAGGGCGAGTTTGAATGGCAAACGCTGTCGCAAGACGGTGCACCCGTTACCACGGCATCTCGTCTTCGGATCGTTGTCGACAGCCCGTTTATTGACCTTGAGGCCGGTAGTATTATCGTGGTGCCAGCAATGGCTTACCCCGGCGGTAAGGAGTTTAATAAAAAGCTTAAATCGCTACGTGAGCTTATCCACTGGCTGGTTAGGCAGTACGAGAATAATTGCATTATCTGTAGCCACTGTACTGGCAGTTTTATTCTCGCTGAAACGGGTTTGCTAAATGGTCTCAGCGCGACCACCAGTTGGTGGCTAGCCGAGCAGTTTCGTCAGCGCTATCCCGATATAAGCTTAAAGGCGGACCAGCTTGTGGTTGATGGCGGTCGACTGCTGACAGGTGGCGCCAATGGGGCGGAAATGTTGGCTGCGCTTATTATGGTCGAGCGCTATATGGGTAGGGTAGTTGCTTCACAGTGTGAGCGCACCCTATTGGTAGATACCAATTTAACGCAGCAGGCACCGTACCTCATTCTGCCTCGGCAAAAGCAGCATAGCGATTCACTTATTCTGGAAATTCAAGATTACTTGGAAAAAAACCTGAGCGAAGCGTTTTCCTTGGCGCGTTTGGCGGCAAGTTTTCATATTAGTTCGCGAACCCTCATGCGGCGTTTTAAAGAGGCTGTTGGCGATACCCCGAATAGTTATCTGCAAAACCTGCGTATAGAGGCCGCTAAGAAGCTCTTTGAGGCCACCAGCCTGCCTACCGACGCGGTGATGTTGCGGATCGGCTACGCCGACACCAGCTCCTTTAACCGACTATTTCAGCGTAAAACGGGCTTAAGCCCTCGGGCATACCGTTTGAAATTTGGTGCTACCACCCGCGGTCAACAAGGCTCTTCATTTTAGCGGCGGGTTTCTGGCTACGGTGGTCGGCAGCTCAATAAACGGATTGCTCCAGCCCATGAGCTTAGCTTTGGCTCGCGCTAGGCGTAGCTCCTGCTCTGAAACGGGGTCTTGTCTTGCCCAGACGTCATAAAGCTGACGATTCTTTTTGCTAATTTTTAAACCGTATTGTTTTTCCATATAAAAATAGCTGCGGGCAATGTCGCCGCGGATATCTGGCCGGGGTTCAGCGCGGCGTTCTTTAAAGGCGATTTCAATATCGCAGGCGCCATAGGCACGCGCTTCGCCGCTAATCATCCCGAAGCGAAAATTGGAACGGTCACCGTTAACTTCACCAATAGCGGGTACCAAGTTAAAGACATCGGCCTCCATCGCCTTAAAAGTGAGGTCTTTTCTGCAAGACTTGCGCCCGCCAGTTTGCCAGCATTGCAGCTGATGGCCGAATTCCCACGCCGAAACCACATGCTCCCATTCAATTCTTGCGGCACGCGTGGGGCTTTTTCTGGGGGTGTAGGCGCAGCTTTGGTGGTTGACGAGCAGCTTTTTCTTGCCGTTTAACGTTTGTTTAGAATAGCTGCAATTACAGTAAAAACTCTGTTCAGCGTCCTCGTTATAGTAGAGCTGGATTAAACTTTTTTTTGCCGAAGAGAAGCTCTTAGGTGGGGTGTTAGTAGTGGCGAAGCTGGGGAAGTGGCAAGCAAATAGCAGTATAACAAGAGTAACTCTAAGCACAAAAAGCCCTTATATAAACTGTGCACCGACATTTAGTGGTGCGCTAGGGCGGGCAATATAGGTGAGATTAGCGCAAATTAATACAGTAGTTAGATTATTTTCAGTATGTGCTTGTTATCTGTGTTGGGTCGGCTTGTTAGCGTTTTATATAGTTTTTGTCGAAGGTTTCTGGGCCCATCGCGGCAATTTGCATATCGATCATTTTATTAAAGGCCAATAAAACGTTTGAGAAATCTTGTGGCGCATGGAGTTCGTTAAGTGCGCAGACTCCCGCTTCTATCGTTGACAGGCCGTCAGCGCGGGGCGAGCGCCTTATCCGGTATTGACTATTATTGTTCGCGGCAATAGTGAAGTGCGTTAGTGTGTTTAGCCATGGGTTTAAATGCATTATCCGGGCAACTTTGCGCCAGGTGCCATCGAGCAATATAAGATTTTTAATGGCGCGGTGTTGTATATCGGCCGCGCTGACGCTGTTGTCGCCGGGGAAAATTAACACGCTGTCGCGTTGCCAGTGGTCGCCAAGAATTTCTTCGGGAGAAAAAATCTCGCCAACAAGGAGCTGACTGCCGCGAATCGACTTGGCGAGTAGCGGGGCAGAAGACAGCGCATGTTTTGCTTCTTTGGGGTCTTGCAAAATAATCAGGCGGTACGCACAGTCGCGCAGAACCGTCACATCGCAGAGGCAGGTGCGTTGAGGGCGATCGCAGTGTGGGCAATGTTGTCGTTTAGTCATCGCGGCTTAATCGCTGACCATGGGATTGCTTTCAAAATTAACAATACGCTGGCTTTCCAGCTGTTGGCGTATATCGTGTGGAATGGTGGTGGGCTTGCCATGTAAGGTGTAAATCATCACTGCTTCGCATAGACCAATGCAGCGGTCTTGCTGAAACAGTGCTTGATGCAGTCGGTATGAGCTATTGCCGATATGGCCGATGCCGGTGCGGACTTCCACTGGTTCAGGATAGTGGCCCTCGGCGAGGTACTGGAGGCGGACTTCTATTAAGAGTATTTTGTCTGCGGAGTCGGCTTTAAAAAAATCATTGCGCCCGCTAATGTGGAGTTGCATTCTGGCGCGGGCACTCTCGTAAAAGCCAGCGATGGCTAAATTGTTAAGATGTGCATAGGCGTCCATATCGCCAAATTGAGTGTCAATATTCAGGGTAAAGGGATAGGTTTCTGCCTGAAGTAGTCTTGGGTCGGGTTTTTGCGCCATTGTTTCCGATGTCTCTTAGCTCATGCTGAAGATCGCAATTTTACGCTGACTAGCACATATAGCCACGCTGAATTTAATATGAACTGTTTTCTTACTATTGTTTAATTCCGGCCGATTAGTGCCGATCTAAGCTACGTTTCCTCGTATTCTGTGTACCTGTGGTGCGGGGCATAATACTCACGGGTTCGACATTGAGTACGATCTTGGCGTATCGACCCTCGTGTTGCTGGCGTGTAGAGTAGGTGTTACGCAGTTAAAAGAGGATGCGAGAAATGAATGACGCACTAACGCTAGTCAAGAAAACTGCGCCGGTGATGCCGGTCGCACAGTTCAAATCCTTAGATCACGCCCGAGCTTGTGCTGAATTATTCGCTGAAGCTGGCGTGCCCGCGGTGGAAATTACGCTGCGTCACGCCGATGCATGGCAAATGGTTAAAATGTTTAAAGATCTCGTGCCCAATGCCTTAATCGGTGTTGGCACCGTGCTCAATCGCCGGCAAATGTTGCGGGCTGTTGACGAGGCGGACTTTGCAGTTAGTCCGGGCTTTTCACGGGAGCTCTCGATGCTGGCGCACAAAACCCTCTCTACCTATATTCCCGGCGTGGCAACGGCCACGGAAATAATGGCCGCAATGGCAGAAGAGCACAGCGTATTTAAAATGTATCCGGCCACGGCTATCGGTGGTGTTGCGCTGTTAAAAGCAATGTCGGGGCCCTTTGCCGACGCTGTGTTTTGTCCGACGGGTGGCATAAGCCAGGCGAATTACCACGACTATTTGGCGCTGCCCAATGTGCATTGCGTCGGTGGTAGCTGGATTGTGCCCAGTGAAGAAGCTTTGGCGAAAGATCGGGAAGGCTATGTAACCATGTTAAAAGACCTATACCAGTGAGCTGCTTGAATCCATTCCTTAAATGCTAAACACAAGACCTCTTCTATAGGCGGCTAACTAAGGCGCCCAATAAATATCGACGGCTACGCGCTGTTGGTGCAGTACCAGCGAAATTGGATAGTCGGCGTCTTTGGCCAGCGCGCGCTCCAGTACATCGCGCTTGGCTTTGCCGAATACCTGGATCACAATTCGCTCGCTATTTAACACTGCGGTGGGGGTGAGTGATATGCGTGAGTAGGGCGCAGCGCTAGGGTGCACGGCAGTGCAGTGCTGTTCGTGAGCTGCCATTAGCATGGGGTATTCCGGCGCGTCGTGAAACCACGACGCGGTGTGGCCGTCATTCCCCATGCCCAGATGAACAACACTCAGCGGCCAAGTTAACTCCGCCAACTGTTCTTCGCAGGCGTGTTGGCCATCATTGACATTGCTGGCGTCATTTTTTAAGGGCAGGTAGCGGCTGTTGGCGGCAAGGCCACTGAATAGGGTTTTATTGAGCATGGCTTGATTGCTGTCCTGATGATCTGCCGCCACCCAGCGATCATCAACCAGCAGGGTTTGAATGCTGGGCCAGTCCAGTTTCTTCTTGCCGAGGAGGGTCAGCATATCGGCGGGGGTTGCCCCGCCAGACACCGCCAGACTTGCCGCGCGGTATTTATTTAGTGCGGTATTTAAATATTTGGCAATATCCTCGCTCAATACCGCGTTTAACTCGTCGCGGTTGGGTAATAATATAAGCGTTGGTTTGTTATTCATGCCAGCTTCTCCCGGTTTTTTCTGGCAGGGCCAGGGCGGCGTTTGGCCCCATGGAGCCGGCCGCATAGGTTTTGGGCTTAATGCCCGCTTCCTGCCAGGCACTGATAATGCCGTCTACCCACGCCCAGCAGGCCTCGACTTCGTCGCGGCGCATAAATAGGGTTTGGTCACCTTCCAGTACATCTAATAATAGTCGCTCGTAGGCTTCATGGGCCTGTAATTCGTCGTGTAAATCGGCATCAAGATTTAATTCGACTTGCTCTAATTTTAGCTGCCTACTCAGGCCGGGTTTTTTATTGACCTTATACAGGGTAATGTTTTCCTCGGGCTGCAGCCGAATCACCAGTTTGTTGGGTAGATCATTGGGGTCGCCTTCAAATAGACTGAAGGGGTGTTTTTTTAGCTCAACAATAATTTCTGAAAAGCGTCTGCTCAGGCGTTTTCCGGTGCGCAAGTAAAAGGGTGTGCCCTCCCAGCGCCAATTGTGTACATCGGCTTGCAGGGCGACAAAGGTTTCGGTGTTTTCGCTGTCTTCAAAGCCGGTTTCGTCAAGAAATGCGGCAACGGCTGCCGATTTGACGGCGCCAGCAATATATTGGCCGCGCACCGTTTTGGCTTTGACATTGGTGGCGGTAATTGGCCGTAGGGCCTGCAGGACCTTTACCTTTTCGTCGCGAATGGTATCGGCGCGGAGGTTGGCGGGGGGCTCCATTGCGACCAAGCACAACAGCTGTAAAAGGTGGTTCTGCACCATGTCGCGCAGGGCGCCGGTTTTGGCGTAGAAGTCACCGCGACCTTCGACGCCAATATCTTCGGCCACGGTGATCTGAATATTATCAATATACTGACTATTCCACAGCGGGCCGAACAGGGCGTTGCCAAAACGTAATACCAATAAATTCTGAACGGTTTCTTTGCCGAGGTAGTGGTCAATGCGAAAGATGTTTTTTTCGGGGAACACCTGTAACACTTCGTGGTTTATCTCGGTGCAACTAGCTAAGTCATGGCCAAGGGGTTTCTCAAGGACTACCCGCGACTGGGCATTGACGACGCCAATACTGTTTAAGTTTCGGCAAATACTGGTGTACAGCGTGGAGTGGGTGGCCAGATAAAAGACGGTTGTGGCTGAACTGTGATGATGCACAGCATCGCTGAGGCGGTGGTAATCCTTGAGTGAATTGACGTCTAAACTGACAAAGTGGAGCTTTTGTGCAAAGGCCTGCCAGTGTTGTTCGTCCCAAAAATGCGCAGGTAAAAACTCCTGCATTTTGGTTTTAACAATCTGTCGATAATCTTCATCGCTGCTGTGGGCGCGGCCTAGGGCAATGATGGCGCACACATTTTCTAAAAAGCCTTCGCGCTGCAATTTGTAAAGAGCGGGTTGCAGCTTGCGCAGGGCAAGGTCGCCGGTACCGCCGAAGATAACAAGTTGTGTGGTCTGGCTTTGGGTCATCGCTACACTCATCAGCTATTACATTGTTGGTGGCTCGCCGGTTTTTAGCATAGAACTTTTCAATGCCTATGCATACATACCGCTGTACACAGTTGAAGTATGGTATAAAAAAACGAATGGGGTACAGTATTGTGTATTTATAGAGGGAATCGACGGTGATTAGACCCGCACAAAGTGAAGACAGTCGGCTTGCCGCAGGCTTAGTGTTTTTGTCGGGGCCGGTGGCCTTTGAGTATATTTTTAATTCCGCTCACGGGCCCGATATACGTGACTTTTTAGCGCTTGAGTTTGCTGAATCGGGGACCATGTTTAGCCACCGCCATCATTTTGTTTGCGAGCAAGATGGCCAGCTTATTGCCACCATAGGTGGTTTTGACAAAACCAGCCACGACGCGACGTTTATGGGCAATGCCAAGGCCATTTTCACTCAGTACGGTTGGCGGGGAATTGTAAAAGGCTTGTTCTTTGAGTTGCGCCTAGTGAAGCCACCGCGCAAAGGCTGCTATTACCTCTGTCATATTGCGGTTGCCCCCGAGTGGCGAGGCAAGGGTATTGCGGCGCAGCTCATCAATTTTATGGCAGCTCGCGCCCAGGAACTTGGCTATTCAATCTTGAGTTTAGATGTAGCAGAATTAAATATTGGCGCCTTGCGCTTGTATCAGCAGCTGGGCTTTAAGGTCGTCAAACGCAATAAAAGCTATAACGGTGTTTTAGATCACCACCTCTATATGGAAATGACGTTACCAGCGGCTGCGCAGTAATAGACGGTGGAGGGGGGGTAGAGGGTAGCTTAAGCTTTGCCCAACTGCTGACCACCTAGCGGGCCTAGGGTTTCGCCACCGGCGCTGTAAATCGGTGTGTCATTATTACTTGCACCAAGAATTTCTAATGCGCGTTTGCCGTAGCGCGCCTGGGTGCTAATGTCGGCGCCCGCTTGAGCATTCAGGGCTTGGCAGCGACTGAGAATAGTGAGGCTTGCCTGCCACAGAGCGTCGTCGTCCTTATTCGTCGCGCTGGTCAATTGGCGACGGCGTATTTCGAGGAGCTCGAGATGCTGAACCAAGTCCATTTTCTGTTGAACCACCGCCTCCAATTGATCAGCATCCCTCGCTGATTTTAAAATCAGCGCCTCTTCGCCCAGCAGCGCTTCTAAGCGTTGAGCTTGGATGTGGATCGTGTGCAGTACTTCACTTAGTTCATCGCTCATATTTAGCTGCCGCTTAGGGCTTCCATATTAACCAGTGCAGCCGCCACTTTATTGGCGTCGATAGTAAACTCGCCATTGCGAATAGCGGTTTTGATTGCTTCAACCTTTTGCCGGTCAATGCCATCGCTACTATTTACCTGGGCACGGGTGCGCTCCAATAGCGGGGTTTCTACCTGCGCTGTTTTTGTCGTGTCGGCAGCAGCTGGGCTCGTGACCGTGCTGTCTGATTTGCTGGCACCGGTACGGCCGCTGTCTAGCTTGCGCGCCTGACTCAGCGATGAGCCATCGATACGGTCAACCATTGTTAAATCCTCTTTAAATAGCTTTCGCCTGATATATCGACACTATTAACTAAAACTTTAGCACGAATTTTACTGTGCTGAGCATAGGGGCTTATCTCATGCTGGTCGCGCCGGCGCTCAATTGAGCACAACACTGTTTTCGGACGCGACGACCCCCTCTAGCTGTTTGCCGGAATTAAGGTTTTTAACCAGAATTCGCTTGCCCAAGGCGCCATTTTGCAGGGCGATGCCCATCATGCTCACGCTAACGGGGCCATCATTGCTATTAAGCTGAACGCGCTGGCCCTTACTAATAATACTGCTGGCGGTGACCATATTGGGCGTGAGCACTGCGCCCTGGGCAATACTTTGGCGGCTTTGATAACCGCCGTTATCGCCTAAAGACTGCAAATAGCCATAGCCGAGACTGGTGATGTCGCGCTTCCCCCAGCTTACATCGCCAGCGCTAATAATGCTGCCCGGGGCAATGGGGTGGCGCGCCACCATCACCTTGGCATAGGCCTCTACCGTGACGGGCAGATAAATCTTCCAGGGTTTGGCGCCTGCGGCACAACGAACGCCAACAGTTGTTCGGCGTTTTATTTTGGCGCCGTTAGATAAAAAAGCCTCGAGCTTACCCGGGCAGCTGCTGAGCTTCGTGCGGGGGTCGAGTTTTTGAACAGTAATCGTCGTACTGAGTTGCTGCCATGGGTGGCGGGCGGCGATATAGGCTTTGGCGGTGGCCGCAATGCGGCTGTGGCTTTCGGCAGACGCGGCAGTGCTGGTGCCGCTGAACAGGCACAGTGCCGTGCTCAGTAGCAGAATTTTGCTTAAGGCTGTCGATCCGCGCATAGCCATCACTCACGTCAAAGATTTGTCGGTAGCGTAATGACTGCAATGCTTGTGCCAGTCTGCCAGCGTAAATTTCTAAAATGTAGTAGGGCGCAATGCCAAGATAAAGGCGAATAGCCCGTGCCGGATTTTTGCCGATTAGCGGCAAAGCTTTGCCGTTATTTTGGCGATTGTGCGGGGGAGGGTTTTTAAGCTATTGAAAAATAAAGGCTAAATTATATGGCACGGCCTTTGCCTTGATCCATTGCAAACACGGTACACAGCAAAAATTATGGCGTTAACCGATTAACGGCAACACGCCGCATAACTTTAGCGAAATGGTAAGAAAATGGCGATTAATTTTGACAAAGCCTTAGGCATTCACGAACAAGCCCTGTTATTGCGGAATAAACGCAATGAAGTCTTGGCCGCGAATATTGCCAATGCCGATACTCCTGGCTACAAGGCTCAAGATATTGATTTTCGCACGGCCTTATCGAATTCCGCCGCTGCTGGGGATCAGCCAATGCTGTCGCTTAAGGTGACTAATGCAGCTCACCAGCATCGCGCTGATGGCAGTGCCGATGCGTTGGCAGCGTCGTTGAAGTATCGCCAGCCTTATCAGCCGTCGCTCGATGGTAATACCGTCGAGACCCATATTGAACAAGCCGAATTTGCTGATAACGCCATGCGCTATCAGGCCACCTTACAGTTTCTGGGCAACCGTCTTAGCGGGCTTAAATCCATACTTCAGGGAGGCCGATAAACCATGGCTAATCCACTTGATATTGCCGCGTCAGCAATGAATGCGCAAATGATGCGCCTCAATACCGTGGCCAGCAATATGGCCAATGCCGATTCAGTGGCGGGCAGCGAGGCTGATGCCTATCGTTCACGGCAAACGGTATTTGCCACAGTGCTAGATCAACAGCGGGAAGTGGCGGGGGTGGCCGTGACTGGCGTCGTTGAAAGTAGTGCGCCAGTAATGAAACGTTATGAGCCAGGTCATCCACAGGCAGACGTCGATGGTTATGTGTACGCCTCCAACGTTAATACCATGGAAGAGATGGCCAATATGATGTCGGCGTCGCGCTCTTTTCAAAATAACGCCGAAGTTTTTTCTACCACTAAAACCCTGATGCTGCGCACCTTGCAGCTTGGCCAGCAGTAGGAGTCTGAGTAATGGAAGTGCGTACCCTAGAACAGCTGCAAATGCAGAACGCCACAAGTAAGGCCAAGAAAGATGCGTCGTCCTTGGACCAGAACGATTTTATGAAATTAATGCTGCAGCAGTTAAAAAGTCAGGACCCCTTTAAACCCACCGACAATACCGAATTTATTAGCCAAATGGCCCAGCTGACCTCGGTGAGTGGCATCAGTGAAATGAACGAAAATCTCAGCGCACTGACCGGCTCGCTCTATTCCGCTCAGCTCCTCGATTCTTCGTCATTGATTGGTAAAGACGTATTGGTTGAGTCGGGCGTTGCCGCGTTACCCAGCGGCGGCAGTGTGCGTGGTCAAGTTGAATTACCTACCAGCACCACGGCTTTAGATATCGAAATTTTGGCGCCCAGTGGCGAGGTTATTGGCAAGGTGCCAATGGGCCCGCAAGCGGCCGGTACCAGCCGCTTTGAATGGAACGGCATTGGCTTAAATGGCGAGCGTATGCCGCCGGGAAATTACCAAATTCGGGCCAATTATTTAAACGGCAACAAAGTTGAAGCACTGACCACCGAAATGCGCAGTGCGGTCATTAGCGTCAGTGTGCCCGCAGGCGGTGGCAGTCCCCAGGTGCAAATCCAAGGACTGGGTACGGTCAGCCTGTCACAAATAAAAGAGATTAGCTGAGTTGCGATTGCGCTATTCAGACAATGACAACACTACATCCTTAGCAGGAGTTACAAAATGAGCTTTCGTATCGCACTCAGTGGTTTAAACGCAGCGCAATCGCATTTGGATGTGACCGCGCACAATATTGCTAACGTTAATACAACCGGCTTTAAGGGTTCGCGAGCGGCCTTTGCCGACGTGTACGCCACGGCCAATAATGACGTGACCAAAACTACGCCTGGCGCCGGTGCGCGTTTGGCCACCATTACCCAGCAGTTCTCCCAGGGTAATGTCGACTTTACCGACAATAACTTAGACCTTGCGGTGAGTGGCGAAGGCTTCTTTACCATGAAGGGTTCCGGCGGGGTGACCTACACCCGCGCGGGCGCCTTTAGCGTTGATCGCGACGGTTTCGTGGTGAACAATAATCTTGAGCGCTTGCAGGTGTTTCCACCTACAGGCAACGGTGGTTTCTCAACGGGTTCTCTAAGCGACCTGCAATTAGAGGTGAATGAAAATGCACCTAAGCAAACCGCTCGCGGTGACATTGGCGTAAACCTGCCCGCTAACGCGCCAGTGCCTTCGGTTACGCCCTTTGACCCGACCCTGCCCGGTAGCTACAACCACGCAACATCCATGACCGTGTATGACTCACTGGGTACACAGCACACCGCGACCCTGTATTTTGTGCGCGATGCGGCGGCTAATTCGTGGAACCAGCAACTCTATGTCGACAATAATCCGGTGGGCGGCGCTAATACCCTAACATTTAGTAATGCTGGCGTTTTACAGGTGCCCGCCAATGGCTTGGTGACTTACCCAGCTTACGATCCCGGCACGGGCTCGGCCGACATGAACTTGTCGTTTAACTTTAATGCCAGTACCCAGTACGGCCAAGAGTTTGGCGTTAACAATCTTCAGCAAGACGGTTTCACCACTGGTCGCTTAACCGGTATTGAAGTGGCTTCTACCGGCGTTGTATCGGCCCGTTACACCAACGGTCAGTCTACCCAGCTAGGTAAAATTGCCATGGCCAGTTTCACCAACCCCAATGGCTTACAGCAGCAGGGCGACACCTCTTGGGCAGAGACGTTTTCCTCGGGCAGCCCACGGGTTGGCGAAGCGGGCACCTCCAACTTTGGTTTGCTGCAATCCGGCGCCCTAGAGAGCTCGAACGTAGATTTGACCGAGCAATTGGTTGAGATGATTACTGCGCAGCGTAACTTCCAAGCCAACACCCAGATGATCTCTACCGCCGATGCGGTAACCCAAGCGATCATTAATATCCGTTAATTGAGGGCGGCCTTGGCCGCCATTAATCGGGAGTTTATATGGACAGATTACTGTATATCGGCATGACAGCGGCAAAGAATACGCAGCTGGCCCAAACCACTAACGCCAATAATTTGGCGAACGTGAGCACGGCGGGTTTTCGTGGCGATTTTCAGAATGTTCTGTCTCAGCAGGTTGACGGCCCGGGTATGGCCACCCGCTTTAATTCGGTGTATCAGGGCGAAACCTCAGACTTTTCAGTGGGCTCCATTATGGCTACTGGCCGTCAGCTGGATGTTGCTATTCGCGGCGACAAGGGCTGGTTTGTGGTTACGGCCCCCGACGGCAGCGAAGCCTATAGCCGCCGTGGTGATTTTCATATTACCAGCGACGGCATGCTACTGAACGGCGCAGGTCAACCTGTTATGGGTGACGGCGGTCCGGTGGCGATTCCCGAACATGAAAGCTTGATGATTGGCGAAGACGGCACGGTATCGATTGTACCGTTGGGTCAAGGCTCGGAATCGCTGTCGACGGTAGACCGAATTCGCCTCGTCGATGCAGCGCCAAATCAGTTGCAGAAAGGCGAGGACGGTTTGATGCGCATGCGCGATGGTGGCAGCGCGCCAACCTCGGCAGATATCCGCATCAGTTCGGGCAATTTAGAAGCATCAAACGTGAATAGCGTCGACGCCATGGTGAATATGATTTCACTGGCGCGGCAATTTGAAATGCAGGTCAAGGCCATGAGCACCGCAGAAACGGTTGCTGAAACCGGCAGCCGCTTAATGCGTATGGAATAAACAAGGGGTTATTTATGAATTCATCATTATGGGTCGCTAAAACGGGTCTCGATGCCCAACAAACCCGGATGCAAGTAACCAGTAACAACTTGGCGAACGCCAATACTACCGGATTTAAGCGGGATCGAGCGTCTTTTGAAGACTTGCTCTACCAAAATATGCGTCAAGTGGGCGGCCAGACTTCTCAGCAAACTCGCTCACCAAGCGGTATGCATATTGGTACTGGGGTGCGGGTGGTGTCTACCGAAAAAATTCACCAGCAGGGCACGTTGAATCAGACCAATAACTCATTGGATGTTGCCATTGAAGGTAAGGGGTTTTTCCAAGTACAAATGCCTGACGGCAGTATTGCCTACACCCGCGACGGTTCTTTTCAGCTCGACGATCAAGGTCAGATTGTGACCAATACCGGTAACGTGGTTGATCCGGGTATGACCGTACCCCAGGGCACTTTGAGTATTACCATTGGCTCCGACGGGGTGGTGAGTGCGGTATTGGCCGGTGGCGCGGCGCCAGTGCAGGTGGGTAGTTTTCAGCTCGCTGACTTTGTGAACCCGTCGGGTTTACAAGCGCGCGGCGAAAACTTGTATATGGAATCTGCCTCTAGCGGCTCACCACAAACCGGTACACCAGGCTTGAGTGGTCTGGGCAGTATTCAGCAAGGCGCCCTTGAAGGTTCAAACGTCAACGTAGTGGAAGAACTGGTGAATATGATCGAAACCCAGCGCGCCTACGAGATGAACTCCAAGGCCATCGCCACCAGCGATCAAATGATGCAGTACGTGAATAATAATCTTTAATTCACGATTTAGAGCAGGATAGTGCTTATGAATATTCAACAGACACAAGGTCGTCATCGTTTGGGTACTGCCATTGCGGTATTGATGGTGGCATTGCTGTCGGCGTGTTCATCGGCGCCTGCCAAAGACACCTCTGCTGATTACGAATCGGCAGCGCCCTCGGTGGCGCCAGACGATGACCAAAATTTGGGTTCTATTTACCGCTCAGGTTACGGCATGACGTTATTTGTCGACCGTCGCGCGCGCCAGGTTGGCGATATTATTACCGTCACCTTAGAAGAGAAAACCGACGCCAGTAAGTCATCCAGCACTGCCACCGGCAAAGAGAGCAATATCTCAGTGCCAACCGTGACCTTGTTTGGTCGTGGCGTAACGAGTGATGGCGTGCCGATATTAACCACCGGGGTGTCGTCGGATCAGGACTTTTCAGGCAAGGGCAGTAGTACTCAGAGCAATAGCTTAACCGGCAGTATTACCGTCACCGTGTCAGAAGTACTGCGCAACGGCAGTTTGCGGGTGCGGGGCGAGAAGTGGGTCACCATCAATCAAGGTGAAGAGTTTATTCGCATAAAAGGCATTATCCGTCCCGAAGACATCGGCGCAGACAATGCCATACCGTCTTACAAGGTCGCCGATGCGCGCATTACCTATAGCGGCAAAGGTGCGTTGGCCGACGCCAATTCCATGGGTTGGCTGGGACGTTTATTTCAGTCTGTGTTGTCACCCTTTTGAGGACGGCTGCAATGTCAGTGTTTATATCAGTTTCATACTTGCGCAAAATCGCCGCTGTTTGCAGTATTGCGCTGTGCGCTATCGCACCGCTGGCCCAAGCTGAGCGTGTAAAGGACCTTGTTAATGTCGCTGGCGTGCGCGAAAACCAATTAGTAGGCTATGGCTTGGTGGTTGGCCTGAGTGGCACGGGTGACCAAACCAGTCAGGCGCAATTCACCATTCAAAGCATTCGCAATATGCTCACCGGTTTTGGCGTGCGTATTCCCGATAATGTTAATCCCCAGCTTAAGAACGTGGCGGCGGTTACCGTGCACGCCAGCTTGCCGGCATTTGCCAAACCGGGCCAAACTTTGGATGTTACCGTTTCATCCATTGGTAACTCCGCCAGTCTGCGCGGTGGTAGCTTGTTGATGGCGCCGATGATGGGCGCAGACGGCCAAGTGTACGCAGTGGCACAAGGCAGTTTACTGGTTGGCGGTTTAGGTGTGTCGGGCAGCGATGGCTCTAGAGTCACGGTGAATATTCCCAGTGCAGGCCGCATACCGAACGGTGCAATTATAGAGCGCGCGGCGCCGAGTGCGATGTCATCTAACGGTGAGATTATGCTGAATTTAAAGAAAGCTGATTTCACCACTGCTCACCGCTTGGTCGAAGAGATTAACGCTAAATTTGGCGCCGGCACCGCCAGTGCCATGGATTCCGCCACCGTTAAAGTACTCGGCCCAAGCAATGCCGACCGCAGTGTTACCTTTATTTCGATGTTGGAGACTTTGGAAATTACGCCCGCGGAGGCGATTGCGAGGGTGGTGGTTAACTCCCGCACGGGCACCATTGTTATTGGCGGCAATGTGCGGGTTATGCCTGCAGCTGTTACTCACGGATCGTTAACCGTGTCGATTACCGAGCGGGTTGATATTAGCCAGCCCGGCGCCTTTAGTGGCGGTCAAACCGTAGCGGCGCAAGAGTCGAGTATCGACGTGCAGGAAACCGGATCGCGGATGTTTTTACTGGATGCTGGGGTGACCCTAGAAGAAATTGTTAAAGCCATTAATAAAGTGGGTGCGGCGCCCAGTGACTTGGTGGCCATTCTTGAAGCCCTAGACCAAGCCGGTGCCTTGCGCGCCGAGCTGTTAGTGATCTAAAGGAAGCGCGGCAGTGGACGTTAAAGCCAGTAGCAATTACCACGACTTTTCAGGTTTGGCCTCCTTGCGTAAAGACGCCAACGAAAATGCCGAAGAGGCGATTGCCCCTGTTGCCAAGCAATTTGAAGCGCTGTTTTTGCAAATGATGTTAAAGAGCATGCGCGCTGGTGTGCCCGAGGGCGGCTTGTTCTCTGATGAAAGCACTAAAATGTATGAAGAAATGCTCGACAGCCAGTTGTCGGTCACCCTTGCTGAGCAGGGCGGGATTGGCATGGCCGACTCAATTTCGGCGCAGTTACGGGGGCCGACTGCCGCTACTAACGCTACGAGCGCAGATAGTGGCGCGGCGGGTATGAGTGGCGAGGGCGCAGCCTTGCGCAGCAAGCTGCAACAGCTTAGCAAGCAAAGCCACAACAGCAGTATTCAAGATTTTAGTTTGTCTGCCGATAAACTGTAAATGAATTAAGGGGTAACACATGGGTGACATGCTAGGTAATGCCCTGTCGGCACTGGTGTCGTATCAGCGCGCGCTGGCCACCACCAGTCACAATATTGCCAATGCCGACACTGAGGGTTATAGCCGTCAGCGGGTCGATTTTGCCACGCGGGTACCCCAGCAGCTGGGCAACACCACGATTGGTTCTGGGGTAAAAGTGTCCTCGGTAAGCCGGGTATACGATAATTTCACCGCAGGCCAGTTACGCAGTGCGCAGGCGGCGTTCTCGGCGGTGAATAATAGCTATCAGCTGGCCTCGCAATTAGATAACGCCTTGGCCGATCCCAATTTGGGATTGGGCGCGTCCTTGTCGCGCTACTACAACAGTATTCAAGGTGTGGCCGACGACCCATCCTCGATCTCGTCTCGGCAACTGATGTTGGCCGAGGCCCAGGGCCTCGGCGACCGCTTCGCCGATTTGTCGGCCCAGCTCGACAGTCTTGGTCGCGAAGTGAATGTGCGTATTAGTACCTCGGTAAGCGATATCAATGATTTGGCCACTCAAATTGCCGATATTAATTTGCTCATCAGCGAATCCAGAGGCAAGTTCGGCACTACCCCAAATGATTTGTTAGACCAGCGGGATCAGGCGCTGTTGTCACTCAATGAATTAATTGGCATTAAATCGGTTGAGCAAAACGACGGCACGGTAAGTGTGTTTGTTGGCAATGGCGAAGCACTGGTACTAGGTGAGCGCACCATAAAAATGAATGCGGTGTCGAATGTCTTTGAACCCGGCCGAATTGAAGTCGCCATGGACATGGGCGGTGGTCAGGCGGTGATTAGCAGCAGTCTCAGTGGCGGCAGCTTGGGAGGCAGTTTGAACTTCCGTGACGGCCTGCTGAATGAAACTCGCAATGAACTGGGTCGTATTAGCTTGGCAGTAGCCAGCTCCATGAACGAGCAAAACCGCGCCGGTATTGATTTACGGGGTAATCAGGGCGGCGATCTGTTCTCGGTGCCGGATCCGGTCGTACATCGCAGCCTAAACAATACCAGCGCCACGCAAATGACGGCGCAAATCTCCGATTTGTCGCAGGTGACTGGCAACAATGTATTAATGCGTTTTAACGGCACAAACTGGTCGTTTTTTGATGAGGCCAATGGCGCGCAGCTTAGCGGCGTAACGGGCACTGGCAGTGTCGCCGACCCATTTGAATACAATGGCGTGCAATTTAGTTTAAATGGCCCCGCGGCGGCCGGTGACCAATTTGTATTGCGGCCAACTGAGGGCGCTGCTGCCGGATTAAAACTGGCGCTAACAGACCCTGCTGCCATCGCGGCGGCGGCTGCCACCCGCAGTTTAAGCAGCAGCAATAATATTGGTTCAGGCAGTATTAGCCAGACCAATGTCGTTGACAGTGGCAATCCCAATTTATTGGATAATGTTGATATTGAATTTTTGACGGCCACCACGTATCAAATCAATGGCAGCGGTAGCTTTAGTTATACGCCGGGCGCTGAGTTGAATATTAATGGCAATCAATTTGTGCTTAACGGCAGCCCCGTTGCGGGCGACCAATTTTTTATCGGTGCCAATACCAATGCCGTGGGTGACAACCGCAATATTCTAAAACTGGCGGGTGCTGAAAACCTTAAACTCCTTAATGGCGGCACGGTAAGTGTGCAAGATGCGGTTAATGGCTTGGTTGGCGATATCGCAGTGGCTACGCGTAGTGCGCAGATTAATAAGCAATCCCAAGAAAACTTGCTAAGCCAAACCCGTGCGCGCTACGAGAGTGTGTCTGGGGTGAATTTAGACGAAGAGGCCGCCAACCTCCTTAAATTTCAGCAGGCCTATCAAGCCGCAGCTCAGGCCACCAGCATTGCCAATGATTTATTTCAGAACCTGATGAGTGCGTTTCGTTAATAAGGTGCTAATGCCTTACTAAATGCGGCCAGACGCAGTACAGCGGATATGACACAGAGAGTAGACGTATGAGAATTTCCACCAGTCAGCTTTACGCCAATGGGGTTAATAGCATGTTGAGCCAGCAGGCCAAACTGTCTAAAACCCAGTTGCAAGTTGCCACCGGCCAAAAAATTCTCACGCCCTCAGACGACCCCGTTGGTAGCGTGCGCAGTCTTGAGCTGACCCGCGCCAAAGAAAAAACCGAACAATACGAGCGTAATGGTAACCTACTCGACAGTCGGCTGCGTTTAGAAGAGAGTATTGTGAGCAATAGCGTCGACGTTTTGCAGCGGGTGCGGGAGTTGTCGGTGCAAGCCAATAACGCCACTCAGAGCAATGAGTCGCGCCAGTCTATTGCCTTTGAACTGCGTCAACAGCTCGATAATTTACTCAGCTATGCCAACACTAAAGACAGCAGCGGTCATTTTATCTTCGCCGGCTACCAAGAGGGTAGTTCACCCTTTTCCAAAACGGCGGGAGGTTATGTGTATAACGGCGACGATGGCCAGCGTCAATTGCAAGTTGGCCCCGCGCGCAGTCTGCCAGATGGCGACCCCGGCTCAGAAGTGTTTATGAATATCCTTAATGGCAATGGCAAATTTCAAACCGGAAGTAATCCTGCCAATACAGGGAGCGCAGTGATTGACGCTGGTAGCGTCACCGACCTGGGGCAGTTTAATCGCGAAACCTTTACCGTTCGTTTTACCAGCTCAAGTCAATACGAGGTGCTTAATGCTGGCGGCGCCCTGGTCAGCAGTGCGGCCTACCAAGATGGTGGCGATATTAGCGTAGGCGGGATGTCGGTTAAAATTAAAGGACCTGCGGCTGCCGGTGACGAATTCATCATCGCGCCCGCCCAGCGCCAAGATTTGTTTTCCATGGTCGAGGCGCTGGCAGTTTCCCTAGAAACACCGCGCAATAGCAATAGTGGCCGCGCCTTGCAAAACAGTGAAATTAATACTGCGATTAGCAATATCGATCAGGCGATGGATCACTTGATTAACAAGCAAACCGGCATCGGCTCGCGCCTGCAGTCACTCGAGCGGCAAACCGATATTAATGCTGGCGCCAGCCTGCAAATCGCCGAGAATCTAAGCTTAGTGAATGACTTGGACTATGCCGAAGCTATTTCACGCTTCAGCCAGCAGCAAGCGGCATTGCAGGCCGCCCAGCAAGCTTTTAGTAAGGTTCAGGGCTTGTCCTTGTTTAATTACCTGTAAAGGCTAACGGTCAGCATCTATGCCCGAGCTGTTTGATGGGTGACGCTAAGCAGGATCTGGCGCAATACTGCTTTTGAACTTACATCTGCGTTCGCTAGCATTAATGCGTAAGTGACAGGTCTGCCCCTGCTCACATGGATCCCTGCCTTCGCAGGGGTGACCGGTTTCGTTGTGGCTGCCTAGGCGAGAATTCGTCGCAATGGGCGTGACCTTCACTCTGTTACTTGGCTGGGCCCCAGCTTTTGCAGGGTGACGTGTTTCGTTGTGGCTGTGTGGGCGCGGCTTTCACGCTGTTGCTTGAATATACTGCTTAGTAACGCTTTTCCTCCTATATCGTAAGTTGGCCTTGTTGTTGCAAACACTCTGAATAACGACGAAATTTTGGCGCTTGTGCGCGCTGAAAAATCTATCTTAAAAGAGAGTGGGTATGGCAGCAGTAACACAAACTATTGCAAGCAATGGCTGGCTGGAGAAAGTTGCCGGTAGTGGCGTTGGCGTGCTGGTCATGCTTATTGCGTGCCTGGGAATGCTGGTTATTCCGATGCCTCCGTTTCTGCTCGATTTATTGTTTACCTTCAATATTGCCCTGTCGCTGATCATTATACTGGCCGTTATATACGTTGAGCGGCCTATCGATTTCTCAGTTTTCCCTACGGTATTGCTGCTTGCGACCTTATTGCGTTTGTCACTGAATGTCGCCTCAACCCGGGTGGTATTGCTCGAAGGGCACACTGGTCCCGGCGCGGCGGGTAAAGTGATTGAGTCCTTTGGTGAATTTGTTATTGGCGGCAATTATGTTGTCGGTATTGTTGTGTTCATTATCTTGGTTGTTATTAATTTTGTGGTGGTCACCAAGGGCGCGGGCCGTGTGTCGGAAGTCACCGCCAGATTTACCCTAGACGCGATGCCGGGTAAGCAAATGGCAATCGACTCCGATTTAAATGCGGGGCTGTTAAATCAGGAAGAGGCCAGTCGACGCCGTGAAGAAGTGCGCACTGAAGCAGATTTCTACGGCTCTATGGACGGTGCCAGCAAGTTTGTGCGCGGCGACGCTGTTGCTGGCATTATGATTCTGTTCATTAATGTTATTGGTGGCCTGGGTGTGGGCATGAGCCAGCATGGCCTGAGCTTTGATCAGGCCATGCACAATTATACCTTGCTGACGATTGGTGACGGTTTGGTGGCGCAGCTACCGTCCTTGCTGCTGTCGACCGCGGTGGCAATTATTGTTACTCGTATTTCGCGTCCCCAGAATATGGGCGAGCAGATGGCTAGCCAGATGTTTGCCAATCCCAATGTCTTGTATTTGTCGGCGACCCTAATGGGTTTAATTGGCGTTATTCCCGGCATGCCCAATTTGGTGTTTTTAATGCTCGCTGCGGCTTGTGGTGGCAGCGGCTGGTGGCTACAGAATAAGAAAAAAAATGCCCAGGAATTTGTTGCCGAAGAGGCGTCGAGTGAAGACTTAGCAACGGCGCCCCGCGAACCCAGTGAATTGAGCTGGGATGAAGTGACGCACATGGACGTGGTGAGCTTAGAAGTGGGCTATCGCCTAATCCCCTTGGTAGACCGTAATCAAGGCGGGGAGCTAATCGGTCGCATTACTGGGGTACGCAAGAAGCTCTCTAAGGATTTGGGCTTTCTAATTCAGCCGGTCCATATCCGCGATAATTTGGAACTGTCACCAGGAAGTTACCGTATTCAATTATTGGGCGACACCATTGCCCAGGGCGATATTCAGGTTGGCAAAGATTTGGCGATTAATCCAGGCGGCGCCCAGCCCGGCTTACGGGGTGCGACCACGAAAGACCCGGCCTTTGGTATGGAGGCAATTTGGATTGACTCTAGCCAGCGAGATCAGGCGCAAACCATGGGTTATACAGTGGTTGATCCCTGTACGGTCATCGCTACTCACCTCAGCCAAGTGATTAAACAGCACGCACATGAGTTATTAGGGCATGAGGAAGTTCAGCAGCTTTTAGATAGATTAGCCAAAACTGATCCGCGTTTGGTAGAGAATGTAGTGCCCAAACAATTGCCGCTCAGTATTGTAGTTAGGGTTCTGCAGAACTTGCTTAAAGAAGGGGTTTCGATACGCAGTATTCGAATGATCGCCGAAAGTTTGGCGGAGCAGGCGCCGCGCAGCAAGAATCCTGACGAATTATTGGAAGGTGTTCGAGTGGCTTTGGGGCGAATGATTGTTCAAGAAATCAACGGCTTAGATGATGAATTGCCGGTTTCTGCGTTAGATGCTGATCTGGAACAGTTGTTGCAAGATATGCTCAGAGGCAGTTCCGGGGCGGTTGGTTTGGAGCCCGGCATTGCGGAACGATTACAAAATGAATTGGCCGATTTCAGTCATCGTCAGGAGTTATCAGGCCAGCCTGCGGTAGTGCTGGTGTCACCGTCGATAAGAGCTTGGTTGTCGCGCTTTACCCGGCGCAGTGTTCCTGGCCTATCGGTGTTGTCGTATAACGAGGTACCAGATAGCAAGCAGGTGCGTTTGTTATCTACCATTGGACAACAGGCGCGATTAGCGTAAAGCGCGGGTTGTAGGAGAATGAGTATGCAAGTAAAGAAATATCGTGCTGCCGACAGCCAGCAAGCCATGCGCTTAGTGCGAGCTGCCCACGGCCCAGATGCGGTTATTCTGGATTTTCATACTATAGATGGCGGGGTTGAGGTGGTTGTAAGCCTTGATGACAGCAGCGATTCTATGGCGGCGCCGTCGCAAAATGCGCTAACTGAAACCGCCGCGCAGCAGATGGCCAGACAAATTACCCAGCAGTTTGCACCGGCACAGGCCCCAGCGCCACGCCGCGAGCGCACGGCGCTTGACGCCTTAGTTGATCGTCAAAAGAAGGCGGCAGCGACGTCAGAGCTGCCCATGGCTGAACGCCAAAATCTTGGCGCAAGTGCAGCGCAACATGTACAGCGTGAGACCGCTGCCCCGGCAGCGAGTCAAAGTCCACAGCTGGCGTGGTCGCAAAAAGATGAATTACTTACCCTTAAACAAGAACTGTCGTCGATGAAATCCATGCTTATGGATCAGCTCAAAGGCCACAATTGGCAGCAAGCCAGTTATAAGGCGCCAGAGCAGCGTGAGTTGAACACTTATTTGGCCAGTTTGGATTTAGACCCCAGCTTAGGGCGCCGCCTGTGCGCAGAGATACCGGGGGACGAGAGCGATGCGCTACAGCGTGAAATTCTCAAAATGTTGTTAATCAAACAGCTCCCAACTATGGCGCCACCTAGGGCCGGTGCGGTGTGCCTTGTCGGCCCGCAAGGCGCAGGTAAAACCACCACCATAGCTAAAATCGCCGCCCAGTACGTGTTAACTCACGGTCGTGACGGCATTGCGATATTGACGACGGATGTCGCTAGAGTGGGTGCTCAGGAGCAACTTCGAGCCTATGGTCGTATTTTGCAAATTCCAGTGCACACGGCGGTTGATCTAGAGGAAGCGGTAAAGACCTATCGCATTCTGCGCAAGAAAAAACTGGTTTTGATCGATACCGCCGGCATGTCCTTTCGCGACAGCCGAGGTATAAATGAATTGCAGCAATTGACGGCGGCTATGCAAGATGTGCAGGTGTTTGTCACCGTGCCCGCCGACGCGGAGGCCTATGTGCAAAGCGAGATAATTGATGCCTATGCGCCATTGGCGCCACTGGGCGCAATTGTGACACGCATCGACGAGGCGATGCGCTTGGGTGGCGTGATTTCTAATTTGATCCAACATCGCCTGCCGGTGGCGTGGTGTGCCAATGGCCCCAAAGTTCCACAAAACTTGTCTGCGGCAGATGGCGCTAAACTGGTGAACATGGCGGTGCGTATGGCGCGAGCTTTTGAGCTAAAGCGCGGGCCAGAAATTGAACAACAGCCTGCGTTTGCAGAGGCTGCTCCGCACAGCGTTAATGTCGCGCCAAGGGTTGCGGGGGGTGGTTTGAGTTTACGGGTGTAAAACCGCCAGATGGAAATGCTTAGGGATTCAGGTTTAGTGCGGACTTATGCGTAGAGTATTTTTGCCGGTGTGGGCCTAAAATAAGCTGCGATGTTGTTTACGGGGGAATGATAATTAGATGAGCGCAGTAAAAGTAATAGCGGTAAGCAGTGGTAAGGGTGGGGTGGGGAAAACCAATGTTTCGGTTAATCTGGCCTGTCAATTAGCGCGTCGTGGCCGCCGTGTACTGCTGATGGACGCTGATCTAGGTTTGGCTAACGTCGACATCATGCTGGGTTTGCGGCCGAAATGGAATTTGTCCCATGTCCTGGATGGCAAGTGCGTGATTCAAGATATTCTCCTTCCAGGGCCGGTGGGTATTACGATTATTCCGGCCGCGTCGGGAGTCAAGAAAATGGCAGATTTAGGCACAGATCAACACGCCGCCATTGTCCGCTCACTCAGTGAATTGAAGGACGACTACGACGTGTTGATCGTCGATACCGCCGCTGGCATTTCCGATAGCGTAGTGACTTTTTGTCGCGCCAGCCAATATGTCATGGTGGTCGTCACTGATGAGCTAACGTCCATGGCCGACGCCTACGCGCTAATTAAAGTCATGAATCGTGACGCGGGTATTCGGCGTTTTAAAGTATTGCGCAATATGGTGGACAGCCACGATCAGGCCCGCGATGGCTTTGAACGCCTTAACGAAGTGGCGCGGCGTTTTTTGGACGTTAGTCTAGAGTTTGCCGGGTTTATCCCTCGCGACCCCTATTTAATTAAGGCCGATTCACGGCAACAGGCCGTGAGTGACTTGTATCCTGGTGCGGAATCTTCGCTCGCTTTTCGCAAGTTAGCCGAGACCGTTGATAAGTGGGACGGGCCAGCTGGACCGAGTGGCAATATTGAATTTTTTGTCGACCGTATGTTTGATGCCGAGAGTGTTGCAGACGCTACTGCGGGAGTGCCAATGTGAACGGTCACGCCGCTTACCTCGATGTTCAAAATGGCAGTCGGGAAGAACTCGTCAGCCGACATGCGCCTTTGGTAAAGCGGATTGCCTATCATTTGGTTAGTCGCCTGCCCGCCAGTGTCGAGGTAGACGATTTAATTCAGGCTGGCATGATCGGTTTACTTGAGGCGGGTAGCCACTATCAGGCTGATAAAGGCGCGAGTTTTGAAACCTACGCCAGTATTCGTATTCGCGGTGCCATGATTGACCAAATGCGCCAGAGCGGCTGGGCGCCGCGCTCGGTAACTCGCCAGTTGCGCGAGATGACCGAGGCGGTGCGCCGTACCGAGGCTCGTCTAGGGCGCGAAGCGGGCAGCGTAGATATTGCTGCAGAAATGGGGGTTTCCCTCAATGAATACCATGAGCTATTACGCGATACCAGCTCCGTACGCCTATTCAGTTTGGAGCAAGTGGGTGAGGGCGAGCAGGAGCCAGCCGACATCGGCGGCGGTGACGATCGCTACGCCCCGCTAGAAAATGTGCTGGAAGATGATTTTCAACAGGCGCTAGCGACCCATATTAATAGCCTGCCCGAGCGAGAAAAGTTGGTCATGGCACTGTATTACGACAGCGGTTTAAACCTCAAAGAAGTCGGTGAGGTCATGGACGTTAGCGAGTCACGGGTATGCCAGATTCATAGCCAAGCGATAGTGCGCTTAAAAAGTCGGCTTACCGATTGGACGGCAAGCTAGCCTTGCGGAGTAAATATTATGGACACGAATCATCAGTTTTCCGCCTTAATTGGTAATTGGTTTAATAGTTTGGGCGAGGCGTCGCTGCTTGGTTTGCTGCTGAGTGTCGTCGGTGTGGGCTTATTGTTATTCGCACTGAAAGCTCGGCGGCCAAGCGTCCAAGACGGCCCGCAAGCGCCGACGGCCGATGATAAAATTGCCCAGCTTGAGAAAAAAATTGAGTTTCAGAACTCAGCTATGAGCCTATTGGGTGAGCGCGTTACCGCGCTAGAGGAATACCTGGAAATGATCGGTTCTCGTCAGCAGCGCCAAGATGCTGACAAAAAGGATGTGCGCTTTTACCAGCAGGCCATTGGCCTTGCGGATAAAGGCCTTAGCGCCCAAGAACTTGCTCAGCGCTGCGGTATTTCTGCGTCAGAAGCGGATTTGATTACGATGCTGTATCAGACGGCGCATTGAGTTTGTGAGTCGGACGTCTGGCGTCGGAAGTCTGACGCTAAAAAGGCAATTCACTTTCATCATCCTTCAATTTGTTGACTTTCGTCCGACGTCAGACGCCGGACATCCGACCCGCTTTTAAGCGGCTTTTGCTTGCTCCACTGCCTGACTCGCTGCACTTAGCACTGCCTGCAATGACGCGGTAACCACATCGCGGTGCATGGCAACGCCAATGTAGCGCTGATTATTAATCGACAGATGCACATAGGCTACTGCCTGAGAGGCGGTGCCGGTGTCCAGTGCGTGTTCGCGGTAGTCGAGCACTTCTACTTTGTCGCCAAATTCCTGCTGCCAGGCGTTGACCAGCGCGCTGATGGCGCCGTCGCCGTAACCTTGCAGTGCGATTTCTTGGCCTTGGTATTGAAAACTCAGGCTCAATTGATCTTGGCCGTGATTTTCGGCATTGTTTTGGCTTATGGCGAAATGACTTAATTCGGTGTCACGTGCTGTTTGCAGATAATGTTCGTCAAACAGTTCCCATATTTGCTTGGCGCTAACTTCACCGGCAATTTCCTCGGCCTTAGCCTGTACCGCACGACTGGCGTCGATTTGCAGCCAACGTGGCAGTTGTAATCCATAGTCGTTTTCCAGTACCCAGCTCACGCCGCCTTTACCTGATTGACTGTTAATGCGAATCACGGCTTCGTAGCTGCGCCCAAGGTCAGCGGGGTCTATTGGTAAATACGCGACTTGCCAGTGTTCGTTCTCGCTCTGCTTGCCTAGGCACTTGCGAATGGCATCTTGATGGCTACCTGAAAACGCAGTAAATACCAGCTCACCGGCATAGGGGTGGCGAGGGTGCAGGGGAATCGTTGTACAGTGCTCAACAACGGCAATGATCTCGTCCATGTCGGCTAAGTTCAGTTTTGGGTCTACGCCTTGGCTGTAAAGGTTCATGGCCATGGTGACAATATCCATATTGCCGGTGCGCTCGCCATTACCCAGTAGGGTGCCTTCAACTCGGTCGGCACCGGCCATGACCGCAAGCTCGCCGGCAGCAACGCCACAGCCGCGATCATTGTGGGTGTGAACCGACACGGTAATGTCTTTGCGATACTGCGTGTGGCGGCAAAACCATTCCACTTGGTCGGCAAATACGTTGGGGCTGGCGCACTCGACAGTGGCGGGCAGATTGATAATGATCGGCGCGCCGGTGTCTCGCCATTCGGCAATAACAGCGTCACTGATTTCAACCGCAAAATCGACTTCGGTGCTGCTGAAGCTTTCTGGCGAATATTGAAACGACCACTTTGTTTCTGGATTGCGCGCCGCATATTCTTTTACCCAGCGCGCGCCTTGTACGGCAATCGCCGTTATCCCGTCGCGTTCTAAGCCAAATACGCGCTCGCGCTGCACCGGGCTGGTGGAATTGTAAACGTGGATAATGGCTTGCTTTGCACCTTTGAGAGCCTCGTAGCTGCGGGCGATTAATTCTTCCCTTGCCTGGGTTAGCACTTGAACCGTGACATTGTCCGGAATGCGATCACCGTCGATTAGGGCGCGAACAAAGTCAAAATCGGGCTGAGAGGCAGCGGGAAAGCCCACTTCAATTTGGGTGAAGCCGAGCTTGACCAGCAAATCCCACATCCGCAATTTTTGCTGTACCGTCATGGGCTCAACCAAGGCCTGGTTACCGTCACGAAGGTCCACAGAACACCACTGGGGCGCTTGGCTGATGGTGTTGTTGGGCCACTGGCGGTCAGTCATGACAATTGCCGGTGTCGCGCGGTATTTGCGGTGGTTAAAGTCGGCCATGATGGATCTCTATTCCTTTGAGTAAGCGAGTGCGAAGATTTGGCTGCGAATGTTTTGGTATTGAAGCCCGGCGAGGCCGGGCGTTTTCATTCACTCTTGTGGTGTAAGAGCTTGGTCGCGTGTTCAGTTTGCGGGGTGTTGCAAGCTGGCTGGCGATGACTGTGAAGGGGTAACTCCACGGTTCCCAGTATAGAGATAGCGGCGCAGCAGGGGATTGCGAACTTAGTGTTAAAAAGACGTTTAATGTTTTAATAATTGCTGAGTTTTTATTTTTATTGGCATATTATGCTTATAAATACGGATGTGGTGAATTTATTGTGAAGTTAGATGCGTATGATAAGCGGATTTTAGAAGCCCTACAGGCCGATGGCCGACTCAGTAATCAAGAGCTAGCAGATCGCATTGGCTTGTCGCCATCGCCCTGTTTGCGACGGGTGCGTAGGCTAGAAGAGAGCGGCGTGCTGGCTGGCTATCGAGCACTGCTCAATGCGCGTGCGCTCGGTCTGAATCTCATGGCGTTTATTCACATCAGCATGGATAGGCACACCCCTGAACGGTTTGAAAATTTTGAGCGCCATGTGGCCGCGTGTGCCGAGGTTTTAGAGTGCCATTTAATCACCGGCCAAGCGGCCGATTACCTGCTCAAAGTCATTGTGGCCGATATGGATGGCTTTCAGGCCTTGCTATTAAATAAGATTACTCGAATTGATGGTGTCACCGGCGTACACTCCAGTTTTGTTATGAAGTCGCCAGTGAGTAATACTGCCTTACCCTTGCTGTAATGGCGATTAACTCCGCCTGGGGCCCGTTTGCTGGCTATATAAGGCGGCACTGGGGTTGAACATACTGTTTGATTGATTCTAAGGAGCACAGAAATGGAACGAATTTTTGCAGCAAATCTTGATGAAATCGAAGAGGGTGCCTTTTTAAACAAAACCCTAGGTGGCGCCAAAGTATTGTTGACCAAAGTGAATGGTCAGATCTGTGCGGTCGAAAATCGCTGTCCACACCTTGGCTTGCCACTGGGCAAAGGTAAAATTTGCGATGGCGCGGTAACCTGTCCGTTTCATGGCTCCAGCTTTAATTTATTGACCGGCGACAATATCGACTGGACAAATGCCTTTATCGGCGTGCCTATGCCCGGCTGGACGCATAAGTTAATCGCCCTGGGTAAAGCCCCGAAAGCCCTCAATACCTTTAAAGTAGAGTGCGAAGGCGAGCAAGTTTTTGTGAATGTGTGAATTTCTTTAAGCGTGTAATTAAGGTCCTTCATGGCAGTAGAAATTGAAGTTGTCACCATCGCCCATGCGATTCAACAATCGGTTGCCCCGGTTTTTTTACTCGCGGGTATCGGCGGTATACTCAATGTACTCACTAATCGTTTGGCGCGGATTATTGATCGCAGCCGTTCTTTGCATCATCGCTTAGAGTCACTTAGCGCTGAGCGCGGTGTGGCGGTGAAGGAAGAATTGGCCATGCTGACACGGCGCGCCCGTGTGGTACATCGCTCTATTGGCTTTAGTACCACCAGTGCTTTGTTGGTTTGTGTGGTCATTGCAATGTTATTTATTAGCGCGGTAATGGAGTGGAATAGCAGCTTGGTTGTTGCGGCGCTATTTGTGTTTGCCATGGTATTTTTGATATTCGCGTTAACCGGATTTTTGCGCGAAATTCAGTTGGCAACACGAATTATGCTAAACGGGCCGTAAGGCGCAATACGCCATCGTGTTTTAGCGAGGACAATCGCGGTGATTACATTATATGGATTTAAGCAGGCGTTTGGCCTAGTCGATGCGAGCCCTTTTGTGCTTAAGGTAGACGCCTTTTTAAGAATGGCGCAATTGCCCTATAAGCTGACATCATCAGTGGCGTATCTGCGCAAATCGCCCAAAGGTAAGTTGCCCTTTATTGAAGACGGTGATGCAAAAGTTGGGGATTCGAGTTTTATCTTCGACTACTTAAATCAAAAGCCCGAAGTGACACTGAATGACTGGCTTAGTGCTGAGCAGCGCGCACAAGCCTACTTCATTGGCAAATCACTAGACGAAAACCTCTATTGGTGCTTGCTGTATTCCCGCTGGATCTGTGATGACAATTGGCCGAAGACACGGCAAGTGTTTTTTGGCGATTTGCCCTTTCCACTCAGCTCGCTTGTGCCATTTGCGGTGCGCAGGGCAACGCGTTCAGCGCTTTATAAGCAGGGTATGGGTAGGCACAGCGCGGCAGAAATTGAACATATTTTTAATCGTTCACTTGCAAGCTTATCGACCCTCTTAGGCAATAAGCGTTATATAATGGGCGAGCAAGTCTGTGAGCTCGACGCCACTGTATTCGGGATGCTCGCGCAGTTTATTTTGGCTGATGTCGATAACCGCTTTAATACCATCGCGCGTGGTTACCCTAATTTGCAGCGCTACTGCGACAACTTGGCCCAGCACTATTATGGTGCTGCGGCGTAATCGCTTTTGTAAGCTCGGTTTTAAAGCCCCATCTTTGATCTAAATGTGTGCGAGCAATCTGATGAATATCGGTATCTATGTATACCCGAATGCCGAAGTATTGGATTTTGCCGGTCCCTTTGAAGTGTTTTCAACGGCCAATCGACTGGCTGAACGCAAAGACGCGGTTAATGTCTTTTTGGTCAGTGAAAAGCCGGGCCCATTACTTGCAAGAGGTGGCTTGCAGATTACTCCCCATTACAGTTTTGCCGATCATCCCGTTATTGATGTTTTGCTTGTTGTGGGTGGTGTTCACGATGAGGAGATGAGCAAGGCGCCGGTGTTGGCGTGGATTGCTGCCCAGTCGGCGAGTAGCAAAATTACAGCCTCGGTTTGCACTGGGGTATTTTTATTGGCGGGTGCGGGGGTGGTCACTGACCAACGAGTGACTACTCACTGGCAAGATATTGCCGATTTAAGAATGCAGTTTCCCGCCTTGCAGGTGTGTGAAGGTGTGCGCTGGGTAGATTGTGGCGCGGTGGTAAGTTCGGCGGGCATTTCTGCGGGAATCGACATGAGCTTACACCTGGTGGCGCGATTGCGCAGCCTCGACCTGGCGCGGCAAACCGCAAAACAGATGGAATTTGATTGGCCCGCAACCTAGCTAAATGGCGGCCAGTCGACAGGGTTTTAAAATATCTTTTGGAGGTAAACGTGGTAGCAAAAATAGTGGTTGTTGGCGGTGGTGCAGGCGGCTTGCCGCTGGTCACAAAATTAGGCCGCAGTTTGGGTAAACGTGGCAAAGCCGAAATTACCCTGGTCGACAGCGGCGCGAGTCATATATGGAAGCCGCGCTTTCATGAGGTTGCCACCGGTGCAATAGACTCTGATCTCGATGCGGTGGATTATCGCGCCCACGCCTATCAAAACCATTATCACTTCGCGATGGGGCGGGTTATTGGTCTTGATCGAGAGCACAAAGAGTTGATTTTGGATGAAATAGTCGGGCCGAGTGGTCGTGAGGTGCTGCCTGAACGGCGCATAAGCTACGATTACTTGGTGATCGCGGTAGGGAGCCTAGGGAACGACTTTAATACTCTTGGGGTGCGAGAACATTGTTTGTTCTTAGATACTCGCGTTCAAGCCGATCGTTTTCACGAGCGGTTTTTAAATCATTGCATGACCGCAAATTTTAATAATAGTGCTTTGTCTATCGCCATTGTCGGTGGCGGGGCGACTGGCGTTGAACTGGCAGCCGAAATTCACCATGCAGTGGCGTTGTTGAAGCTTTACGGTCATGAACAATTGGATCGCAGTCGCTTACAAGTGCACGTTATTGAAGCAGGGCCGCGGATATTGCCCGCACTCAAAGAAGAGATTGCCATAGCCGCGCAATCTGAGCTGGAAAAAATGGGGGTGAAAGTTCATACCAATACCAAGGTGAAGGCGGCAGATGCCAGCGGATTTATTACCAGTGATGACAGCCGTATCGATGCCGAAATTTTGGTGTGGGCTGCGGGCATTAAAGCGCCGGATGTGCTTAGCAGTTTAGGTCTTGCCACTAATCGTATAAATCAACTAGAGGTCAACGGTGAATTGCAAACCGCTGACCCATCGATATTTGCGATAGGGGACTGCTGCGCCTGCGAGCTGGTGGAAGGGAAAAATATTCCACCGCGAGCACAGTCAGCGCAACAAATGGCAATGCACATGGCCGCGAACCTAAAACGCACATTGGCCGGCCAGCCCTTGCAGGCATTTAAGTATCGCGATCACGGTTCGCTGGTGTCGCTGTCGAAATATTCTGCGCTGGGAAATTTAATGGGGGGCGTGCGCGGTGGTAACTTCTTTATTGAGGGTTGGTTGGCGCGGATGATGTATATCAGTTTGTATCGCCTGCACCAAGCGGCAATATACGGTTGGGTGCGCACCTTGATGTTATTATTGGCCGGTCGATTTAATCGCTTATTGCGGCCTCGGCTTAAACTCCATTGAGCAAACCCTAAGGTCAGGCACGGCTGCGACTTTTCAATATAGATTTGAAGAGTCGCAGCCGTTTACCATTATTCCCGCAGTAATTTTGCCCGTCTCGTGGCCATTCTTCTTTCTGAATACATGTGTTTCATCATGACTCGCAGCAAACCCTTGTGGGTTGTAGGCTCGCGACCCTCCGCTAAATCAATAATTTGACGGTAGTACCATTGGGTGGCGGCGCCAAAGTTGAGCGTGCGAATTTTCTGGTTACTACTTTTAGGGCCAAGCCAACCGGCGCCAAGCTGCAGTACAGCCTCCCAGTTTGGCAGACTGCTTTGTTCGCCCGCCAGCAGTGGCTTGATGTCTGCTTGGGAACACAGTGGCCGACCTACGCCGATAACGTCGAGTGAGCCGCTGTCTAGTGCTTGTTGCATGGCATCTCTGCTACGAAAGCCACCCGTAATGGCGAGGGGAATCTTGGTAACATTGCGAATTCCCTGGGCATACTTTAAAAAATAGGCCTCGCGATGACGGCTGGTGTCTGGTGTGTCTTCATCGCCTTGATCTCCCATTAGCGCTAGCTTCTCGTAAGTCCCACCGGATACCTCTAATAAATCAATGCGCGCCTCTGATAGCCATTGGGCGACGCGTAAGCTGTCTTCGTGGCTAAATCCGCCTTTGGAAAAATCGGCGGAGTTCAGTTTAACGGAAATGGCAAAGCGCGGACCAACTGCCGCGCGCACCGCAGCAACGGTTTCAAGGAGAAAACGGGCGCGGTTTTCAAGTGAACCACCCCACTGGTCGTCTCGGGTATTGGCGAGAGGCGATAGGAATTGACTGATTAGGTAGCCGTGCGCTGCGTGTATTTGAACCCCGGTAAAGCCAGCGGTTTTTGCGCTAGCGGCTACATTCGCGTAGCGCTGAATGGTGTCGCGAATATCGGTTTCGGTCATGGGTTTGGGGCGGCCAAACATACCAATGAGATCGATGCCAACGTCCGACGGCGCGAGCGGCTGAGCGGACACTTGGCGTTGACATTGGCGTCCCGGATGATTGATTTGCATCCACAGCTGATTGTTTGCCGACGTCCCGGCTACAGCCCAGTCCTGCAGGGCAGTCTCGCCACCGTTGCCGTCGATAACCACATTGCCCGGGCGCTCAAGAAAGCGATGGTCAACCATGACATTACCGGTGATAAGTGTGCCGGTACCGCCTTCAGCCCACCGTTTGTACAAGGCTGCGAGCCGCGGTGTAGCTTGATCTTTACTATTCGCCAGGCCCTCGGTCATGGCCGATTTTAATAAGCGATTTGGGAGTATCACTCCACAGGGTAATTCGAGCGGGTCGTTGAGTGCCGGCATAGTTTGGGTTGATCCTACGGTCGTTTTGGGTTCAATTTCGCGCTACTGACGCGCTATTCTTTGTCGTATTATCGCGATACCCTACATAGGGTCTGGGCACTATTATTGACTTACTGCGCCATTATTTATTCATGGCGCCGCTATTTTTACATTTAAGCTAGGTGGCATTGAATTAGCGTATTCTATTTTCTCTGGTCGGTGGCCCGCACCGGCGGTTGGGCGCCTAAACTATGCTTTGGTAAGGTGAAATTAAACGGTTTTGACGTGGAGATTTATGCAAAGGCCTGAAGGCAGCGATGTCGAATTACTTCAAGCGCGCTACGCGGCTTGTATAGACGCCATTATTGCGCGCGTAGGAAAAAACCTTGTGCTCGCTTTGCCACTGGGCTTGGGTAAACCCATCGAACTGGTTAACGCTATTTATGCGCGTGCCTGCCAAGACACGAGTATTACGTTAACGATTTTAACGGCGCTCACCTTGGAGCGGCCGCGCGAAACGCACCCCATTAGAGGGCGGTTGTTAAATCCGGTATTTGATCGCCTCTATGCCAATTATACCGAACCGAGCTACGCACAAGCGGTTAGAGAAAATACCTTGCCGGCCAATATTGCGGTTCGCGAATTTTATTTTAAACCGGGCAGCCGACTGGGTAATGCCGGTGCCCAGCAGAATTATATTAGCTCTAATTACACCCATGCTGCGCGAGATGTCGTGGCCCAGGGTTGCAATGTGGTGATGCAGCTGGTGTCACAAGACCCACAAGACGCTCAGCGTCTGAGTATGAGCTGTAACCCAGATACCTCTGCCGACGTTGTACAGCGTCTCGTTGCGCTTGGTCGAGACTTTGTGAGTGTGGCGGTGGTGCATCCGGATTTGCCGTATATGGTTGGCGATGCGGAAGTCAGTGCCGATCAATACGACTTCGTGCTGGACACCAATGCGAGTGAACACGGCTTATTTGTGATGCCTAAATTGCCGCCGGTATCGCCTAGCGACTATGCCATTGGCTTGCACGCCAGCTGCCTAATTGCCGATGGCGGCACACTGCAACTCGGCATTGGCGCAATGAGCGATGCCATCGTACATGGTGTCCAGCTCCGTCACAGCCGGAATGACGACTATCAGGCCTTGCTGAGCCGCTTTAAGATCGATAGTCGCTGGCGTGACTTAATTGCGGCGTACGGCGGTTGTGATCCCTTTGTTGAGGGCTTGTACGGCGCTACCGAAATGTTTGTAGAGGGCTTTTGGCAACTTTTTGGCAGCGGCATTTTAAAACGCGAGGTCTATGATTTTTGGGCATTGCAGCTATTGGTAAATGAAGGAGTTTGCCAGCCACAGGCAATTAGTGCCGATACGATTACAGCGATGGCCGATCTCGGTGTTCGGGAGTTGCGTGGCAAAGACTTTGCGGTGTTGCAATACCACGGTTATTTTAACGAGCGATGCCAGTATTGCGATGGCTATATTATTGCCGCCGACGGTGAGTCGGTCGCGGCGAATATGGCCAACCCTGTTAGTCAGCGCTTTATGGCTGAAAAATGTTTGGGCACGTCGCTGCGCAATGGCAAGGTTCTTCATGGCGGCTTTTTTCTGGGCAGTGAGGCGTTTTATCGAGGTTTGCGCGAACTCAAGGCCGAGGCGCGTGGCAAGCTGGCGATGTGCGGCGTCGAAAAAATCAATCAGCTGGATTTTAATCCACGTTTATATCAGGCGCAGCGTCGCCGCGCGCGTTTTATTAATACCGGTTTAAATGTCAGTCTGCAGGGCGCTGTCGCCTCCGATACCCTTGAGTCTGGTCAGGTCGTATCTGGCGTGGGTGGTCAATACAATTTTGTAGCGATGGCCCATCAACTGAGCGATGGCCGTTCAATATTGATGATTCGTTCGACGCGAATGGAGAAGGGCAAGGCGCGCTCGAATATCGTCGACAATTTTGCCAGCTGCACTATTCCCCGCCATTTGCGGGACATTGTTATTACGGAATACGGCATTGCTGATTTGCGTTCTAAAACCGACGAAGAGGTGGTTAAAGCGCTGATTAATATTGCCGACTCGCGATTTCAGTCGGACCTACTGCGCAGTGCAAAGGCGGCGGGCAAGCTTGCTGCCGATTACCAAATACCGGCTGCTTATCGCGAAAACTCAGCTGCGCGGATTCGCCGTGATGTCGCGTGGGCGCAAAGTCGCAAGATGATGCCAAGTTACCCATTCGGCTGTGATTTTAGTGACGATGAATTACGTGCAGCAAAGGCACTGAAAACCCTCGCAAGCCTACCATGGTGGCAAACTGTACTGCTGACACTTAAACCAGAGCACCGCAGTGCCGCGGCGCGTAACGTATTGCTCAGTTTGGGCTTGAATACGGTTTCGGGGCTAAAGGATAGGCTGTTGCAGCGGCTTATTTCAGCCGTTGTAAAGCGTGAATCCACACTTTAGTCATCTAACGAGTAAGTTTATTTGCGATGTAAGTCACAAATCTGGCGCATTTATAGTGGCCCTAGCAGTCTTTGAAATTTCACTAAGGCGATGATTTCACAAGGTATTCTAATTGTTATTTGGCGATCCTAAGCGGAAATACGCACTGCCAATTGCCGCAATTATTAACTATTGTACATCTTAGGATCACTACTACTGTTGTAGGGAGCACATAGCCAAACGGTAGTAAGGTAAACATAGAAGCGAGCAAATCATGAATAAAATTTTACTTCCTAGCCTTTTATCCTGTTTTTTATCTACCACGGTGTTGGCGGTAAATGCCGAGCCGGAAAATTGCTTAGATTGGGATGTGCAGAGCTTCCCTGCAAGTTCAGAACAATCGAGCTGCGCCTATTTTAATCACGATAAGGTATCTACGCGCTTTGTGGTTAGAAATAGTTGCAGTACTAAAATCAGTGGCGTATTCAGCTACTACAAAGATGATATCGCTAAAAAGTCGGTGATGAGCGTGCAGTCATTTAGCGTTGACCCGGGCCAGAGCGAAGAAGTGGCAAACCCCTGTGACATTCATAGTAATAGTGCTTATCAAGTTTCACAGGTCAGTTTTTAACTGATTTAGGCGACTGAACTGCGTGTGAGCAGTGCTAAAACGCAAAATCCCCGCAGTGTGAGCTGCGGGGATTTTTTTATGCTTACTGCGTATTTGACGTGAGTCAGATTAGCGAACGGTAAAGCGCTCTAAATCCATACCCATGACACTTTCAGTACTGCTACCCATTGAGCCACCGTGTGCTTTGGCGCGCGGCAGTAAACGAGAGAAGTAGAATTCGGCAGTTTCTAGTTTAGCTTGGTAGAAAGCCGTATCGCCTTCGCCGCTAGCCAGTTTAGTGGCAGCTACTTCGGCCATTCTTGCCCAGTAGTAAGCCATTGACAAATAGCCGCTGTACATCAGGAAGTCGTAAGATGCCGCACCAACCGCATCGCGGTTTTTAGAGGCGCGGGCAACCATCTTAACGGTGTGCCAGTTCCACGCTAAGGTGTAGCCGATCAATTTGGCGGAGTAGCCACGGCGCTTGCCACCAATCAGGCTTTTAAAGCCAAATTTATACAGCTTCTTACAGAAACCACCGTAGAGCTTGAAACCGTCCAGTACGACTTTACGGCCGATCAGGTCCATGGCTTGAATACCGGTAGTGCCTTCGTACAAAGTGGCAATACGGGCATCGCGATAAATCTGTTCCATACCGTGTTCTTTAATATAGCCGTGACCACCAAAGACCTGCATGGCATTGCTGGCAGATTCAAGACCGGTTTCAGTCAAGAACGCTTTCAAAATTGGCGTTAAAAAGCCCAGTTCGTTCTCAGCCGCATCGCGCTCAGCTTGAGTTTCAGCCTGCACCATGTGGTCTGAATATTTGGCGGCGTCATAAATCATTGCGCGGCCACCTTCAGCAAAGGCTTTGGCGGTGAGCAGCATACGGCGCACGTCTGGGTGATGAATAATCGCATCACCTGGTTTGTCTGGGTTTTTAGTGCCAGACAATGAACGCATGGAGTAGCGATCCATAGCGTAGGGCAGAGCGTTTTGGTAAGCCAATTCTGAGGCAGCCAAACCTTGTATTGCGGTACCGATACGGGCGGTGTTCATAAAGGTGAACATTGCGTTCAGACCTTCATTTTCCTTGCCCAGCAAATAGCCGGTCGCGTCGTCAAAATTGATGACGCAAGTAGAGTTACCGTGAATACCCATTTTGTGCTCAATACTGCCGCACTTAACGCTATTGCGCTCGCCTAAACTACCGTCGTCGTTAACCTTCACTTTAGGCACAATAAATAAGGAAATACCTTTGGTGCCTTCTGGGGCGCCTGGGGTACGGGCCAATACAATGTGGATAATATTTTCGGTCAGGTCGTGCTCGCCGGCAGAGATAAAGATTTTGCTGCCAGTGAGTTTGTAGCTGCCGTCTTCCTGTAGCTCGGCCTTGCTTTTCATTTGGCCAAGGTCAGAACCGCAGTGGGCTTCGGTTAAGCACATGGTACCAGTCCAAGTGCCTTCGCAGAGCTTGGGCATATATTGGGCTTTTTGCTCTTCGGTACCGTGAACGATAAGCGTGTTCATTGCACCTAAACTCAGGCCGGGGTACATGCCCCAAGACCAGTTAGCGGTGCCAATGAGTTCTGATTTAATCAGTCCCAAAGACATTGGCAGGCCTTGGCCGCCGTATTCTGTGGGGTGAGACAAACCCTGCCAGCCGCCGTCAATCCACATTTGGTAGGCTTCTTTGAAACCGGTGGGGGTGGTTACTTCGCTGTCATTCCAGGTGCAGCCTTCTTCATCGCCTACTTTATTCAGTGGCGAGAGCACTTCTTCAGCGAATTTTGCCGCTTCTGCAGTGATAGCTTCAACCATGTCCGGCGTAGCTTCTGCGCCAGCGGCAATCGTTTTGTAGTGGGCCTGGTAGTCTAAGACTTCATTAAGGACGAAGTCGATGTCTCTAACTGGCGCTTTAAATGTGGTCATATGGAGCCTCTGTACTTATTCCCAGGATACGGGGGGTATGTCAACGCGAAGGAGCATAACGGAAGCGAGCAGGCGGGCAATTGGCCGCTTTCAGCAGGGTGAGTGACGCTGCGGTCAATTTGGCGGCTTGCGGGCTAGCGCGCGGTGGCTAGGGACTTGTCTAGGTAATTACCCGTATAGGGCAGTGTTTGGCCTTATGGGGTTGGCAGGGTGGCCAAGGTCTTGAGCCTGCGCAAGTCTAGGGGGATACTGCTACATTACATACTCTGGCCCTTGGCGTAAGCCCCAAGGTTTGTGTGGAGACGTAATAATGCAAGTTGAATACGCTGTTTGTCTTGAGCGCCACCCATTACCGGCGGGGGGCTATCTGGCTCAACTCACTCTTAACGCGCCTGCGCGAATGAACGCCTTAACCTTAGAAATTGTGACTCTGCTTCGTCGTCTGCTGGTGGAGTTACGTGACGATACCGAGGCGGTGGCGGTCTTTCTTGACGGTGCTGGCAGTCGCGGTTTTTGTGTGGGTGCCGATGCTTTGCGCATGCGCGCCTCGGCGCTGGCTAATCCCGGCGGTGCCGCAGTAGAAGCCGAGGCATTTTTTGCCCATGAGTACGCGGTGGCCTACCTTATTCACACCTTTCCAAAGCCGGTAATTTGTTGGGGCAGCGGCATTGTGATGGGCGCGGGTTTGGGCTTAATGGTGGGGGCGAGTCATCGTATTGTGACTGACGCAAGTCGTCTGGCAATGCCAGAAATTAGCATTGGATTATTCCCCAATGTTGGCGCGAGCTGGTTTTTAGGGCAGATGCCGGGGCGCTGTGGTTTATTTTCGGCCTTAACAGGGGTGGAGTTGTCAGCCGCCGATGCGCTTTATGCCGGACTGGCCGATTACTGTCTTACTGACAGCAGTAAAAATCAGGTACTGCGTAAATTACTCTTATTAGAATGGTGCGATGATCCTCAATGGAACGCCCAGTGCTTGACCGAGTGTTTAACCGATATCGAGGCTGAGCAGGGCGCCGAGCTTGGCGCGGCCTCGTTAAAAGATTGTCGTGGCTGGATTGATGATGTGTGCAGTCAGGCGGGGATTGGCAGTATTAGTAATAAACTACGTCAGTATCGTGGCGCAAATCGCTGGTTATGCAATGCCGCGCAAGGCCATGCGCGCGGCGCGGCGAGCACCGCTAAGCTCATATTTAGGCAATTAGAAACCGGGCGTAATTTGGGCTTGCTGGAGATATTTCGCATGGAGTTGGTGATGTCGGCAAACCGGGTGCGCGACCCAGAGTTTGCAGAAGGGGTTCGGGCGCGATTAATCGACCGCGATCGCGATCCCCATTGGTGTTACCGCAGCATTGACGAGGTGCCAGAGCTGGAGGTAGATGCTATGTTTAAGTCGCCGTGGGCTGTGAATCCCCTGGATGAATTAATTTAAGTTGGCGCTGGTGGAGCCGCCCTAAGCTCATGAGCGCCACGACTGCCCCTATCATGGCCATGGCCATATCGGATTGGGTGTCCCATACATAGCCTTGGGTGCCCAAGAACGCCTCAGCATCCTCGCCGCTGAGTTCTGCCACCCACCATTCAATGAGCTCGTAGAGCGCACTAATACCAAGACAAATAAGCACAATAATACTGCTTAGCCAGGAGGTTTTGTTGATGACCTGGTGTCGGAGCAGTAATTCGCGTGCCAGCATCGCCGGGATAAATCCCTGGGCAAAGTGGCCGAGTTTGTCGTAGTGATTGCGCTGCCAGTCAAACTGTTCTGCCAACCAATCAAAGGCCGGCACTTCGGCGTAAGTGTAATGGCCGCCAATCATAAGAATAACGCTGTGCGCCAGAATTAAGCCGTAGAGCAGCGGCGTTAATGGGAAACGCCGGCGGCTAAGTGCCAATATAATGAGGGCGATAACGGCGGGGGCAACTTCTAAGGACCAAGTAAAGGTATCTTTGGGGTTGATGCCAGACCAAATCAGTGTGCTGCTAAATAGTAACAGCCAGCAAAATGTTGCCATGCTTAAATCCCCTCGCTGCGCATATTCTGCTCTCGGCGCTCAAGATCTTGTTGGAGTTGATGCTCCATTTGCTTGGCGGCATCAAGGCCCTGTTGTTGGGGTGTGGTTAATACTGTTTTACTGGTGCTGTCGTCGCTGCAGCCAGTTGCGAAGAATACAGCAGCTACCGTCAGTGCTGATGCGAGCTTTGGCAAAACGACGCGCCAATAAAAAATTGATTGTTGCAAAGACGCTCTCCGATTTTGGCTGGCACTTATCGCCAGTGGTTTCGGCGAATTAGAGCAGCCTATCGATAAATGGATCTAACTCCGGATGTTGGTGCTGCACTTGGGCAACGCCACGGGCCAAAATATTATCGGCACGCACAGGCCCTAAGTTTTCGCACAGCAAGACATAATACTGGTTGAGTAGTTTTTGCAGAAGCGCCGGCGGCGCATTATTGAGTTTTAAAGGCTGCCGTGTTCCCAGCCAATTTTGGAGTGCTTCAAGAATAGCTAATGGCAGTTGACGCTGACGCAGCGCCGCAAACAGTTCTATACGCAGTTTGTGCTGCAGTGATTCATCAATTTGACTCATCATCGCTAACATTAACACGCCATAAGCGCTGCTCGCCGATGCGGTTTCTGCGGTGTTTGGGGTGCCCGCCTCAGGGCCGCGAGGATCGGCGAGCAACTCGCTGCTATCTTGTGCCATGGCGTGTAATAAACTGCGCAGGATAGTGGCGCGCTTGTCTTTTAACGCGGTATTTTGGCATATGTCGGCTACATAACGCTGCAGGGCCAGACTGGGTTGGTCGGCGTAGCGATTTTCCCAGTGGGTCACGGCTTGCATTAAACTCGCATCGTCAAAAAACGGTTTTAGACCAGTGTAAATAGCGCGGCGGCGATCACTGAGGCTGCGCTTATTCATGAGCGCAGCTCCATATTTGTGGCGCGGTCGGCGGTATAGGCGATGTTGCCAGAATTGAATTCTGGATAGCCTATTTCAGCGTGCTCGCTTAAATCTAAACCGCGCTGCTCGTGTTGGCTCGGTGCGCGCAAACCCATCACAAGATCAATGGCGAAGTACATGATTAAGGCGCAGCAAAAGGTCCAGATGAAGCAGGCGGCAATGCCAATCAATTGCACTGTAATAAGATGGGTGTCGAAGAGATTGCCATTGTAAAACATACCTGCTGCCAAGGTTCCCCATGCGCCGGCAAAACCGTGGGCAGACACTGCGCCAACAACGTCGTCGAGTTGCATACGCAATAAAAGTTGACTGCCTAACACACAGACAATTCCGCCAATGGCGCCCGTTAGTACAGCGTAGGCCGGAAGCATTGTGGCGCAGCCTGCGGTAATCGCAACCAGCCCGGCAATACTGCCGTTGACGGTTTCAGTGAGCAGTATGGGGCGGCGCATTGCCACAGCAAGCAACATGCTCGCCGCGGCGCCAGCCGCAGCGGCGAGCTGGGTGTTTAAATTAATCAGGCCAATATCCACCGTGGCGCTAAGGGTTGATCCGCCATTAAAGCCGAACCAGCCAAACCACAAAATAAAGCCGCCCAATGCCACATAGCTAAGATTGTGGCCGCGCAATTCTCGTGCCTTGCCGTGTTTGTCGAAACGGCCTAAACGAGGGCCCAAAATAATAATGCCCGCCAAGGCTGTCCACGCCCCAACTGAGTGAACAACCGTTGACCCGGCAAAATCAATAAAGCCCATTTGCGCTAACCAGCCGTCGGCGTTCCATACCCAGCTACCAAAAATGGGGTAGATCACGGCGGTGATGAATAAGGCGCCCACTAAATAGCCGTCAAAACGTGTGCGTTCAGCCATCGCGCCACTGGCTATGGTGACCGCCGTGGCGGCAAACATGGTTTGAAATAACAACACACCATAGCTGGCTGGGTCGCTGTCATTCATAAAAAATAAATCAGTCCCCATAAAACCACTGGGGTTGTTGCCGAACATTAGACCATAGCCAATAGCCCAGAAAATTAATGTGCCAAAGCAGACATCCATGTAATTTTTCATAACGACGTTGAGCGCGTTTTTGCTGCGCGACATGCCGCACTCCAGCAAGGCAAAGCCCGCTTGCATTAAAAATACCAGGGCGCTGGCGGTGACCAACCACACCATATTGCTTGCTGGGCTAGCCTCATCGGCAAAACAGAAAGAAGAGAACACGAGCATGATTAATGCAAAAAGATAGTGCATTTTTTTCATGGGTAGCCTTATTTTTTAAGGTGGCAGCGCACAGAGTTGGCACAGCCCGTCGTAAGCGTTATTGCAACAGCTATGCCATTTTATTTCGGCGGAGTGTCGTTCCGATTTTTTACTGAATAGCGGGGCTGCGCTGAGACGGGATGGTTATAACGATGCGCTGTGGCGTAATTTTGGTGCGAAGCATGCACTGTGGCATGTATATGGTGCGCCGTGATGCGTGTATATGGTGCTTGCGCACACATAGTATTTAGCTATCATGTTAATGATATTAATTTGTTTTGATTATGATGTGGCTGCGGCTATGATGACGCTATTGGTAATAGAGTGCGCAGTGAAGAAGCTGTGTTGGTGATTCGGTAGCTTGGGAGGCTGCAATGAGAAAGACACTAAGTTTTGCTGCTATACACTTTGGTGTGGCCTTTTCGGTGGCGTACGCGTTTACCGGTAGCGTCTTGGTCGGCGGCGCGATGGCGCTTGTCGAGCCCGCGATAAACACCGTGGTATTTTACTTTCACGACAAGGCCTGGGGGAAATGGGACCAGCCGCCACGGCGATTACTGGATGATGCGGGAAGCATGGTCGCCAATGCCTAGCAAGCTTAGGCGTTTGTCTTGCCAACAATAAAACTCGCACAGGTGGTCGCGCTGCCCCCCAAATTAAATGTCATCACATTTTTAGCGTTGTCGATTTGATAATTTCCGGCGGCGCCAGCAATTTGCTTGTAGCTGTCGAGCAGCATTCTCACGCCAGTAGCGCCAACCGGATGCCCTAATCCTATAAGGCCGCCACTCATATTAATGGGGAGTTTCCCCGTCTTGCTAATGTCACCATTTTCAATGGCCTTCCATGCGTCGCCGGGGGCGTAGAGACCGCTGTGATCCAAAATCATGTACTCGGTAATGTTGAAACAGTCGTGAACTTCTAAACCGTCAATGGCGCTTAGACCATTCATACCCGCGCGCTTTAATGTCTGTTGAAACAGGGTGTTTATATGGGGAAAGAGATAGCCTTCGGGCTCGCTCAGTTGCAACTTTTCTTTGAAGGAGATCGGCGCGTTAATATGGCCCCAGCCTTTAATGGTGGGAATTGAGTTTAAACTGATGTTGTGACGGGCAGCGTACTCGACGGCTTTGCTCTCTGTTGCCAGAAAGACGACCGCTGCGCCGTCGGTAATCTGGCCGCAATCTTGTTTGCGGATATTGCCGCTGACGACAGGGTTGGCGCTGTCGTCGTTGCTAAAGCTGTGTTCATTGAATTGCCACTGCCGAGTTTGCGCATTGGGATTGCGACGCGCGCTGGCAAAGTTTTGCTGAGAAATTGCGTAGAGGTGGTCTTTGTTGAGTGAATAGCGTTCTTCATACAGTGAGAGCATATTGTTGAATGCGCAGGGCCAAACAAAATCAGTTTCGGTCCACTCTTGGCTCGCCCAAGCGGCGGGGCGCAGATTGGCGGCGGCCTTATCGCCACTGACATTGCGCATAATTTCAATACCGAGCACGCAGGCTGTTTCGTAGCGACCGGCCTCAAGGTCGGCCATGGCGGCAAGAATAGCCATTGAGCCCGAGGCGCAGGCCGCCTCGTGGGAAGAGGCGGGCATATAGCGCATGGCCGGATCGACGTGACCGAAAAAACCGCCTAGCTGCGCCTGACCAGAGAAGAGCGACGAAACGAAATTGCCAACGTGGCCGACCTCAATTTCGGCGGCGTCGAGTTTGCACGCCGTTAGACCTGAGCGCACGGTGTCGATAAACAACTCGGCAACACTTTGATCCGCGCGGGCGGCATTTTGGGCGAAGTCGCTTTGATGGCCGCCGAGTATATAAATTTTTTGTGGGCTCATGATTTTTCCTGGTTTTATTTTTAGTCAGCAATAACAGTAACGCCTTTATAGGCGTTCAATCAGGGTGGCGACACCCACTCCGGCGCCGCCGCAAATTGCCACAATGCCGCGTTTTAGGTTTTGCCTTTCCATTTCGTCAAGCAGAGTTCCCATAAGGTTGCCGCCGGTCGCGCCTAACGGGTGGCCAAGTGCAATGGCGCCGCCATTCACATTGAATTGCTCATTGGCAATATTGAAATGTTGTTGAAAATACAAAACGCTGGCGGCGAAGGATTCATTGACCTCCCACAGATCAATGTCGTCAGTCTTTAGCCCCGTTGCCGCGAAGAGTTTTTCGGTAGCGCGCAAGTGGCCGGTAAGCATTCTAACGGGTTCATCGCTGGCATTGGCGTAATGGCTGATGCGCGCGCGGGGTGTCAGCGACAGACGTTTACAGGCGTCTTCGCTGGCCAGTAACAGCAGTGATGCGCCGTCAACCAGAGCGGGCGAATTGCCCGCAGTGTGCAGCGGTACTAGGCGGGTATCTGGGTAAACCCTATCGACAAGACGCTGACCTTGTTCAACAAAGTCGGTGAAGCTGCTGGGGAGAGCAGTTAACTGATCGTGACTTAATTGCGGGCGTAGGGCATTGTCGCCAGCCAGCAGAGGGAGATTATTTTGATCGAGGACGGGAATCAGTGAACGCGTAAAAAAAGCATTTTCTGCGGCCTTAGCGGCGCGCTGATGGGATTGCAGCGCACAGGCGTCGAGTTGTTCGCGGCTAAAGCCCTGTTGGCTGGCAATCAAGTCTGCGGACAAACCCATGTGCATAAAACGCGTGGCTTTCATTACCTTTGGATCGCTATACCAAGGGCCGCGATCGGCAAACATTGGCACCGCACTGAGTTGCTCAATACCGCCAGCAACTAATACGGATTCCATCCCCGACATAATTTTGCTGGCGGCTAGATTAATGGCATCTAGTCCAGAGCAGCAGAAACGATTCAAGGTTACGCCGGAAACGCGGTCAGACCAGCCCGCGTAGAGTGCGGCGATTTTGGCGATGTTCGCACCTTGGTCGCCACTCTGCGTAGAACAGCCTAGCAGCACATCTTCAACCTCGGCACTGTCGAGCTGATTGCGCTCAGCAATGGCTGTGAACAACGGCCGCAACAAGTCAACCGGTTTGAGAGCGGCGTAAGCCGCGTCGCCGCGGATGCTGGCGCGGGGTATTCTGACGGCATCGACTATCATGGCACTGGTCATGGGTTTTCCTTTTTATAATTATTTCTGGTAGCGGCGGATACTCTCGCCACTCGCCCAAGTCGCATGTGTACCACTGCAAATCCGATGCGGAAGAATAATGCGGCACACCGGGCCTGCTTCAATATTCTTGGCATCGATGAGTACGCACTCCGAGCGATTTTCCTTCATGTCAGTAATGAAACTCACCAAGTAGCCGTCGTCTTCGTCTTTGGCATTAATACGCGGGGCAAAGGGCGCTTCGCTGCCAAAGCGCTGCTCACCAAAGGCGAGGCTCCACGACTCGCCGGTGTCCAAATCGTGCTTGACCATGCCGGAAAACAGAAACCAATTAGGTTCGCCCCACACTGAGTATATATAGCGGTGTTTGCGGCCGGCGTATTGCTGATTAATGGTGCCAAATTCCAGCGCGCGGTCATCTAGGCGCTGCTCTTCTACTGCGCCGGTTTTTAAGTTAAAACGCCAGCGATGCAGCTTAGACTGAAAGGAATGAATGTCGATATTCGCCATCATTTTGCCTGCGGCTTTGGGTAGGCCGGCCAGTGGCTCTGGATCCGGATCGTCTTGAAAGTAGCCATCTAAGACGATCTCATCACCTTCCTCGTAGGCGTTCATCCAGTGCAATACAAAGGTGGCTGAGGCTTCAAACCATTGTATGTCTTCGGTGTTGCCGTAACGTGGAAGAATGGCAAATCGCGTTGGCATTTCGGGGTGGTAGCCTGCGTGATAGCGCCCTTCTTTTAATTGCTCTGGATCCCAGAACATCGGCAAATCGGCGAGTATGGAATAGTTTTCTGAGAACGCCATGTCGTGGGGTAATCTTGGCCCCGGCAACGGTACGGGCGTGTAATGCACGAGTTTATTATTACTGTCTACTACCCCGTAGTGCTGGTAGGGGGGGTGAGTTGAATAATTAAAGAACAGCATTTCGCCGGTGCGTTCATCGACTTTCGGGTGTGCTGAGATGCCGTCGATGGGCGTCCAGCTCTCCGTTCCTAATTGCTCAAGGGTATAAGGATCGAGGCGGTAGCCATCGCCGCATTGCCAAAAAGTGGAGACAACTTCACCTGCATGAACGACCACGTCGGTAGAGGATGCGTCCTTCACGCCGCCTTGTGCACCCCAGCCGGGTCTAAGCGACATGCTGGGTTTGTTGGCAATACCTGCCCACAGCGCTTCGCCGGCCTCTTGTTCAGCATTAAAGCCCTTGGTGCGCACAAACCGATTGCGGTACTCCGCTTTGCCATCTTTAAAGGACATGCTGTGAATCATGCCGTCACCATCAAAGGGGTGGTAGTGGCCAATGGGTTCTTGCACGGGGTTTTCGGTATTGCGGATGTAAACGCCGTCGATGTCATCGGGAATTTGGCCAATAACTTCCATTTCGGTAGCGGTGTACTCAGTGAAATTTGGTGTCCAGGCGCCATTTAGATAGGGGTGGTGGTTGGGCTTAAGGCTGGATTTAACGATTTTTTTGTAGGTAATTGGCATGATCGTGTCCTAGAAAGATATTGATCGTCAGTAATTATTAGTTGCTTGCATTATGAGACTAATATATATTTTGTCAATATTGAAATGTCGGTAGAGGGATATGAGTAGCAATCATCTGGTCGTAAATAGCGCCATTGCCCAGGGCTTAGACGTGATTGGTGATCGCTGGTCGCTATTGATTTTGCGCGATGCCTTTATGGGACGCCGCCGGTTTGAAGAGTTCCGGCGCTATACCGGCGCCAGCAAAGCAACCCTGACACGACGTTTATCGGCCTTGATTGAACAGGGGCTTATGGTAAAGCGCAGTACCTCGCCATCGTCAACGCGGCAAGAGTATTGTTTAAGTGCGAAGGGCGCGGGTTTGTTTCCGGTTTCCCTGCTGGCGTGGCGCTGGGAGCATGAATGGTTGGGTGACGTTTCAAACAGTTTACCCAATGAACTTATTCATCGCTGCTGCCAGTTACCAATCGCGCCACAGGCGGTGTGTGGTGAGTGTGAGCAGGCTTTTTCGCTTGACGAGATTCGGCTTTCGGCGGTGGCCGTGCAGAGTATTCAGCACATTGAAGAAATTAAATCCTTAAGCGGCCAGCGCCGCGTGAGGTCGCCACACATTTCTGAACACGCAGATTTACGTTTGGCCGGTATAAGTGATTTGATCGGTGATCGCTGGACCTTGCTCATCTTGATCTCGGCATTTTTCGGTGCCAAGCGTTATGAGGCCTTTGCCAAACAACTGAATATTGCATCAAATATTCTGAGTTCCCGTTTAAATTTGCTGGTAGACAACGCGGTTTTGCAGCGTCACAGCTACCAAGAATCTCCGCCGCGCGATGAGTACAAGCTTACCGCCAAGGGTTTGTCGCTTTTTCCTATCGTCATTGCCATGCGGCAATGGGCGGTAGAGTGGGAGGCCGACGCAAATGCGGTGGCTGGTCTTGTGCACAGTGGCTGCGACGCGTTGCTCAGCATCAAGGTTAAATGTGGCGGTTGCGGTGAGATCGTGGGTCGTCAGGATATTGAATATGTCCCACCGCGTGATAATGAAAAATAAAAGGCAGTACTGGCGAGTATAAACAGCTATACGCAAAGCAATTTGCTTAGGCTTGAGTAGCACGACAAATAAAAATGAACTATGCCTTATAAATATGCGTATAGGCAGCCGAAACGAGAGGGGAAGCAAATGAAAAAAGTCATGATTTGCACAGCGCTAATTGTGCTCTGTATAGCAATTGCCACCGGCTTAGCCTATGCGGGGGGGCAGGGCGGTTTAAATTATGGGCCTTATCCGGCATTGCTGGTTTGCGCTGTTATTGCCTTTAGTGTTCAGTGGCTGGCGTTCATACCTGCCTACGTTTTTCAAACCGAGCATTATTACGACCTCATTGGCAGTAGCACCTATGTGATTATTGTCTTGTTGGCGCTGTATCTTAGCTCGGGTTTAGGGCAGGGGCTTGATGATCGCGCCCTATTGCTTACTGCGCTTGTGGTGATTTGGGCCGCACGTCTTGGGCCATTTTTGTTCAGACGAGTAAAACAAGCCGGTAAAGACGGTCGTTTCGATTTGATTAAAGTGTCGATTCCGCGGTTTTTACTAACCTGGACACTACAGGGCCTATGGGTGTTTGTGACGCTGGTGGCGGCGCTTACGGCCATGACAAGCCAACACCGGGAACCATTGGGAATAGTCGCTGTTTTCGGCGCACTTGTTTGGTTGCTCGGCTTTGCCCTTGAAGTTGTTGCCGATGCCCAGAAGTCGGCCTTCAACAAACAGCCAGAAAATGCCGGTAAATTTATTAATATTGGTTTGTGGCGCTGGTCTCGGCACCCCAATTATTTTGGTGAAATTGTGTTGTGGTGCGGCATTGCCCTCATTGCCGTACCGGTATTACAGGGCTGGCAGTGGCTGAGTTTGATCTCTCCCGTGTTTGTGATTTTCTTGCTTACCCGCGTGAGTGGCGTGCCCTTGCTGGAAAAACGTTCTGATGAAAAATGGGGTGGTAATGCAGATTATGAGCGTTATAAAACTGAGACCTCTGTTTTGATTCCGCTACCCCCAAAGCGCGGTGTTTAAGCCGCGCGGCATGTAGCGCTAGCCCATACTAAAATAAGTACAATGAGGTTTTTATGATAAAGCGACTAGGTATTTTTGCCCTGATGTTGGCGGCGCAAGATGTATTTGCGCGGGGCACGCCAGTGCTAGAAGAGGTCATTATTACCGCGCAAAAGCGCGAAGAAAGTCTGCAAGATGTGCCGATTTCATTGGTGGCAATTAGCGCCCAGGCGATGCAGGACGCCAATATTGACGATATGGCTGATATTGCCAATTTTACGCCCAATTTGAGTGTGTTTAGTCATCCACCGCTGACCAGCTTGCGCATTCGCGGCTTAGGTTCACCTTTTGATAAGGGCTTTGAACAGTCTGCGGGCCTGTTTTTAGACGGCGTGTATCTTGGCCGCTTGGCCTTTTTAGACGCGGCCTTTTTAGATGTTGCCTCGGTAGAGGTGCTTCGTGGTCCGCAGGGAACACTGTTTGGCAAAAACACCATCTCCGGCGCCATTAGTATTCGTTCGGTGCAACCCTCTCAAGAACCCGAGTTATTAGCAGAAGGGGTGACCGGTGATGAAGACCTTGCTAAATATACCCTCACCGGCAATGTGCCCTTGAGTGATACCGTGGCATTGCGCGCGTCTGCGCTGGTAAATAAGCGCGACGGCACCGTTTACAACACTACGCTAGATCGCGACGAGGGCGGTGTTGACTCGCGGGTAGGGCGGGTGCAATTGCGCTGGGATATTGCCGACTGGCTAGATGTCACGGTGGCGGCGGCAGATACCAATCAGGAGTTCAGGCTTGGTAGTTTTCAGGTCCGCACGACTACTGACGACCAGTTTGCACTGATGCAGTTTTATGATCCGCAAGTTGAAAAAGACACCAGTAATAATCAAAGCGCCCAAGATTATCCGGCGATGACCTACCAAAATGGCAATAAATTTGATGTTCGTTTTAACGCGTCGCTGTGGGGGCATGAGTTCAGCTGGATTAACGCGTTGAGTTCAATCACCGAGGAGTCGTTAACAGACTTAGATTTTTCACCTATTCCGCTTTTGTTTTTTCTTAATGGTGAAGACTACGAACAGCTCAGTAGTGAATTGCGTATTGTTTCGCCATTAGGCATGTTCGGTGGAAAATTAGATTACGTTGCTGGCGGCTATGTCGCGCTGAGTGAAACCACCATTAAGGTCATTATCGATGCCGCGCCAACGCCTTCAACCTTAGCCTCGGGTCTGGCTGTGACCGGTGGCGGTCTAGGTGTGCTGGATGGCTTGTTGGGCGCTGCCACTGGCAATGAACCGGGCGAGCGCTTATTAATTGATGGCTATCAAGAGAGTGTTAGCTCGGCTGTTTACGCACAAGCAAGTTGGCACTTTAACGACGAATTAAGCTTAACCGGCGGTGTGCGTGTCTCTACCGAAACCAAGGAAGTGGATCAAACCCTGCAATTATTTACAGCGGGTACGGATGTCGATGGCCCAGTATTTACCCAGCTGGTGACTGCGCAAGAATATCGCCTGCTCGACAAACGGGTAGACCGCGATGTCAGTCCTAAGCTGTCGTTAAATTGGCTGCCTGATGACGATCTAACGTTTTACCTGAGCGCTGCGCAAGGCTTTAAAAGCGGTGGCTATAGTGGTTCTGCTGTACGTGCAGAAATTGCCGAGGTCGAGCCTGAGTCGTCAACGACCTACGAGGCGGGAGCCAAAACACGCTTGTTTGGCGGCGCTGCAACGCTCAATGCCGCGACCTTTTACACCGAGTTTGAAGATTTGCAGTTAACCATCTTTGAGGGCAATGTCAGCCGTATCTCAAATGCTGCGGGTGCAATCTCTAAAGGCGCGGAACTTGATGCCGCATTTGTAACCCCCTGGGACGTATCGGGTAATTTTTCGATGGCGTATTTGGACGCCACCTTTACCGACTACGCCAACGGCCCTTGTCCCGCGGGTGAAGATACCCCCTGTGATTTAACCGGTAAACCACTGGCTTTCGCACCGCTGTGGAAAGCCACCTTCAGTATGAATTACTTCCACGACTTGTGGTCTGCACCGGTTAATCTCTTGTTTGGTTTTGACGTGTTATACGAAGACGACAAACTGCTGCAATCGGATCAAGACCCGATTGATGTGCAGGGTGAGTTTGCAACCCTGAACCTGCGTTTACGATTAGAGGACGACAATGAACGCTGGTCATTGCAGGCATTTGTCCGCAATGCCACAGACGAGTTTGCCTTAGACGGCGGTGGCGATATCCCAACCTTGTCGGGTGCGCATTTTGGTCGGGCGATTGCCTCGCGACAACTGGATGTGGCCCTACGAATAAAATTCTAGCTTAGTGCGTGTGCGCTACACCATGTTTACTAAATAGATCGTTTCGAGCACATAGTAATAATAAGAAATCGACAGATATTGTTCTGTCATTAACGATGATTGGAGAACTACCATGCTTTCTCGTATTTGGCTCACCGCAATGTTCTTTATGTTTGCAAGTGTCAGTCAGTTATCTGTCGCTTTGGATTCACCATGTAATACTAGCCCAACCCAGGGCTTTGAAGCGCGCTCACTCACCGTCACTGAGGGTGCTGACGCGCAGCCTAAGAATGGCTATTACCAGCTCTATATTCCCACCGAGCTTCCGTCTGGGGCAGCTCCCTTGCTTGTAATTGTCGATGATGGCGTCTCTGCGCTAAGTGCTTCAGATGCAGTGCATCTTGAAAATGCAGCAGAGGCGCGAAAGTATATTATTGCGTATCCGCAACGTCATGAGGCTTGGGATACCGGAGATAATACAGCCGACGTCGACTACATCAGAGCCGTGGTTGCCGATGTCGAGTCTAATCACTGTATTGATAAACGCCGAATATATAGCGCAGCATACGTCGGTGGTGGCGCTATGATCGCGCGTCTGGCCTGCGACGCTGCCGATATCTTTGCGGCAATGACATTTTCCGAGTCTGATTCGGTAGGGGACTATGGGCATTGTCTAGACCCCGTTGGCGCTGTGGAAGAGGGCGCAACGGCTACCCCCCTTGTTTTGAGCCGCGCGGCATCGACCAGCCATTACGATGAGCCCTTGAATACCCAGTCATTAGACTTTATGGCTGCCAATCCAAGGGCCGCTTCAGTAACATCTTCTGGGCGCGTTGAGTTTGAATGGTTATTGGTTGGCAACCCCGGTAATGCGGCCGATATTTCCAGTGGTTATGGCGCCGTTGACCACACATTTCTAATTGCTAAATATGAAGTGACCAACGCCCAATATGCACAGTTCTTAAACGCCAAAGCGGTGTCTGACACGCTCAATTTGTACAGTGTCACTATGAGTGCGGGAGTAGGCGGAATAACACGTTCAGGCGTACCTGGCAGTTATAGCTATAGCGCTATGCCTGGCCGCGAAAATAAGCCGGTCAACTGGGTGTCGTACTATGACGTGCTTCGCTTTACAAATTGGATGCACAATGGCCAAGGCGAAGGCGATACCGAAACCGGTGCCTATACCTTAGAGGGCGGTTTGGCGGTTCCATTTAATGCTGAAACCGTTCAGCGCAATGCCGACGCACGGGTGTTTTTGCCAACAGAAGATGAGTGGTATAAATCGGCCTACCACAACGCCAAAGGCCTGAAAGAAACAGATTATTTTCTATACCCATTTCGTAGCGATGAAGTCTCAAGTTGCAGTCCACCGCCGGGTGGTGAAAATCACGCCAATTGCGCTCAGGCGGTAGGCGATGTCGCGGACAAAGGTAGTTACCCTGAATCCATTGGCCCCTACGGCACGTTTGATCAAGGTGGTAATGTCTGGGAGTGGAGTGTCGGACTGGTCGCTGGCGTGCTTCCTGTTATGCGGGGCGGAGGCTACGATGTTACTGGGCCAGACTCACTCGCGTCGTCATGGCGAGATCAGTGGGCGGCATCAGGTGAGTTTAGCTTTACGGGCTTTCGGGTTGCTGCGCCTGCAACGGCGGATGCGCCCGCCGCAACGCCGAAGCCGGTCGCAAAATCCAGTTCTGGTGGCGGCTCATTTTCACCGCTGTTTTTGCTAATGGTATTGCTACTGTTGGTATTTGGCCGCAGGCCTGATTCAACGCTGTAAGGGATAAGCGCAAACCCTCACATTTGCTTAGGCTTGTTACTCTGGGAGTGAAAGTGGGCTCCCATATTAGCCGCGCCAGTATTTGGCCGCAGTTGCCTGATCTAGGCTCTAGGATTGTTCGTAAGAACTGATACATCTTGAAATCCTAGGAGTGCTGGTATGAAAAAATTTATTGTTGAAAGTTACGAGTTGGTGATGGATAGCAGTAAAAACCCACTTCGCCATCTCGATCTCGCGTCACAACACTATGCAATGCAGGTTCTCGCTTGGATGTGGAGCATGGTGTTTTCACTGAGTTTCTTGTCCATATTCTATTTTCACTACGTATGGCTAGGGCACTTGCTGGTATTGGGTGGCATCTGTTTTACAGTAGGGGTATTTCGCACTGCAGAAAATGTTCGTCGGAAATTAGAGGTGGCGCAAGAGGGGGCCGTTCCGAAGGAGGCCTACAGTCACGCTTCCGCGTGTACGTGGAAGCTGGATAAAGAGGCGTAAATACGACGTGTTTGAATGAAAAAGGCTCTTGTTCTACTGAGAGCTTAAAAAAGCAGGGGCTATCGCTAGTGTGGATCAATAGTCACCGCTGTTTTGACCGTGCCTTCGGGTGTGGTTCGGAATATGGTTCAGCACCCAATATCACAGACAAGAGTTCACGATCATCCCCGCAGGTGTAGGATTAAGCTCTGCATGACGGGGTATTTAAGTCGCCGTGCCGTCAAGAGGCGAGCTGATATCTACGTTGGTTCAGCGCGATCACGTTTACCCGATGGCGACCCTGCGATGTAGGCAGGACTGCTATTCCAGACTTGCTACAGCGGGCGTAGAACATATTTACCCGCTGCCATCTAAGCCCTTGCTCAAGGGGCGTTTTTCTTATGGATTGACGGTATTTCTCCTAGAATGGCAGCGGGCTGCCACCCCCACCGTCGGCACAATTGGCGTTTTCATAACGGCTATCAATCACCGTATTTATCCAGGCATCGATGACATCTACGGCCTCTCCGTGTTTTACGCTGCGGGCGATGGGTGGCATTTGCACTGAGGTGTCTACCGAGTGCAGGCGGTAAGAGAGAATTGAGCCCTCAGAGCCGTTCGCGCCACCGGCGAGGCCGGGCAGTATGTCGTAGTCGCGTCCGCCGCCGGAGCTACCTGCGGTGATTGGTTCCTTACATACACCGTGGCTGAGGTTGACCTTACGGAACACGTCAAAATACAAGCCGGTGCTTTGAGCTAAACCTTTGCGGTTGTGGCAGTGGGCGCAGTTGGTTTCTAGCCAAGCGCGGGCGCGATACTCAAGATTGGCGTCGCTGCTGGCGGCAACGCGATCAGGCTCAGCGGTGGTGATTTTGTAACTGTCGCCGGGCACGTTAAAGCGGGGCAGACGACTGACATTGGTCGCGACCTGTTTATTGTCTAGCGTTAGATTTGGGGCGCCGCTGAGCTTGCCCATATCAATGAGGTGCTGCAATTGGTTTTCTGGGCCGTTGCCGTAGTCAAAGGCGCGGTTCATATTGCGGACTTTGGGGCCGATTGGCGCATCACCGGCTTGGCGGTCTTCATTGTTGTGGCAGTTGCCACATTGGTTTGGGGTGGGAATGGCATAGCGATTGGTGCTGCCCTTGTAGGTGGCGCTCACATCGGGGTCGGCGTCGTCGAAGTCCCAGCTTACGGCTTTGGAGCCACCGGCTAGGGCAATGTCAGCGTCACTGCCATCTGCCCGCCAAACATAGGCCATGCCTTCCCAGAATGAACTGCCGCCTTGACCGGCACGGTGAATGAGTAGGCGTGTTTCTACCACGTTTTCGTCAGCGGCGTTGCGGTCGCGAAAGGCAAAGGTTTTGGCGATAACGGTGCCCACGGGGAAGTCTAGCGTCGCGTTTGGCGAGCTGATATTACCTTCTACCCATGAGACGGATTCGCCCGGTGGCAAAAATAGTACCCGGTATTTCACCGCGTAGTCTGAGAACAAGGGCGTGACCAAGTCGTAAAGTACACCGTCTTCGTTAAAGCCGCTGCGGGGATCCGTTTGATCGGCGAATAGATTGTAGTGCGACAATTTACTGCAGTTGTAAGCCAGTGCCTCGCGGTTAATCTCGCTGCCGGATGCGCTTTCACAAATGGCGGCAATTTCTGCGGCTGAGGGCGGTTGTTCGGCGCTGCTGCCGGGAATATAGGGCTGCACAACAGCGGGGTTTAAGCGCGCTAATTGCCTGCCAAACTTTGTTGGGCAGTCGTGGTCGGCCAAATCGGTTTTGGGCGCGGTGTCCAGCTCCATGCCGTCAAAGTTCATGAAGGTGCGGCTGTCTTGGGAAAAGGTGTTGCCGAACTCGTCACTTTGGTCAATACACAGCCAGTAATCGGGATGTTTACGCTTGGGGTCGCTGGCATTGTCTGGCTCGGCAAATTTGTAGCGATTGTAACGGCAGCTGGGCTGGCTCTGGCCGTTGTAATCGGGTTTGCCATCGGCATCGAGTGGCGCGCCGTCGACGTCGTTGCACTGCACGCCATCTTTGCTGTTGACGGTTTTGTCGTAGTAGCCATCCCAAACAATATGGGCGCCCTGGGCGACGTAGGGGTCTTGCGCTTGCAAACTGCGAAGCTGCACGAGTACTGGCAGCAGGGAGTCGTGACCGTCATCTATGCCCACGGGAATACAGGGCAGGCCGGTGTTGCCGCCGGTGCCGTCTTGGCAAATGAGCACACCTTCTTCGGGTAATTGCGGCAGGGTACCGTTGGTGGTGAAAATATTGCTGTGGATATGGATGCCTTCAGGGTAGAGGTCCATACGTTTGTCTGAGTTATTGGTGTTGCCGTCTAACAGCTCATGGCTGGCGCCGACATAGCCCAAGGTGCGGTTGAATTCGACGACATTATTAAAGAATTCAACTTTGTCATAACCCAGCTGCAGCAAGCCTGTGCCCTGGGGCACGGCGCTGACCACGCCACCGGGGGCAAAGTTGGCGAGGTTGTTGTAGCCCGCGTAGTTATTAAAAATTCGAGTCTGTTCGCCGTATTGGTTGAGACCGGGTAAATCAAAAACCAAGAAACCGGCGGTATTACAGTGGGCAACGTTGTCGTGCATATCGGCGCGGTCGCTGTTTTCAATCTCGTAACCGGCTACGTTAAACAGGGCTTCGCTGTTTTTGACGATGATGTCGTTGGATTGTCCAACATAGATACCGGCGTCGGAGGCGCCCAGCGACACCACATTGTCGAGCAAGACATTATTCGACAGCACCGGGTAAATGGCGTAGCCGCCATTGGAACTGTCTATGGTGTAGTTGCGGGTTTGGCCGCTGGCGTCGGTGTACAGGCCGGTGGCAAGCGGGAAGGCGATGGGTAAGCCATTCAGGCGCGGAGCGGGCACATTGGCTGGGCGCGCAAAGCTGTCTGGCCAAGGGTGTTCACAGGTCACTTCTAAGCTTGCGGGCACCTTGGGGTCCATGCCGCCGCGATTGTCGCCGCCGCTAGACCACATGGCGCGTAAATTACGCAAGGTAACAAAGTCAGAATGAGAAACCTTTACCGAGAAGCCCGGCGTGTCGAGCACGGTAAGGTCTTCTATGGTGATCCCCGTCATGTGGCTCATGGAGATGCCTTCGGGGGATTTTGACTGGGCAAAGTCAAAAATGGTTTTGGCCATGCCCTGGCCTTTAATGGTAATTCCTTGTTTATGCGCCATGTCTAAGGTGGTGGTGAACTCAAAAACTCCGTCGCTAAATTCGATGGTGTCGCCGGCTTTTGCGGCAAATAAGGCCGTGAGGGTATCGACCTGCTCTTGGGTTTGATCTTCGTTTGGCGCTGGGGCAGGGTTGTTGTTGTCGGCGATATACCAAATATCGCAGTCGCCATCATAGCGGCCGTCGCTAATGTCTTGGCTGCTGCAGGCCAGTTCAATTTCAGCGATGCGGCGTGGAATAAGGGCGCGGGTGTCGCCGTTGGCGGTGCGGGCAAAATCGGCCAGTTGCGAGGCGTCAAACTCGCCGTCGTTAAGGTCGAAGGCGCTGGCCGGGACGGTCAGGTTGGCTGCCGCGTCGCGCACGGTTGCCGAGATTTGAATGCCGTTGTCTGCGTTTTTGTCTTCATCTAAGGTGAGCAGGAAGCGCGACAGATTGATCGCCGCTTGCTCGTTGGCTTGAATTTGTCTGGGGGTAATGAATTCAGCGGCGGTGGCTTGGCCTAGGTTAATACCACCGATGGCAAATTTAACAATATCACCGCTAAAGTACTTAAACTCGCCATTGCCGCCGGTGAGTAAAGTACTGCTTTTGCCCTGGATGCTGTAGTGGGCACCGCCAATGGGGCCGTCGATGAAATAACCACTTAGCTCGCTTGGCGGCGGTGGCGTGGTATTGCCGCCAGACCCTGCGGGGGCCGAGGAGGAGCCGCTATTACCGCAAGACGCGAGCATTGAGCAAAGTACGCTGGCAAGCAAATACGAGGGGAAAGTGTATTTCACGCAGAAATCTCCAAAATTCAGTGGCTGATAGTATTGTTGCTTGTTATCAACTTTTTACGTTAGCCCAGGGCGAGCCTGGGTAGATTTTTTATTTACGCTTATAACGTGCCAATTAAGCTGAGTGGTGAAGCTCGCTTAGGATGTAAATGATTTAAACAGCGCCAGTGCCAGCGAAATACCGACTAAGGGTAAAATCCAGCGGCTGAGCTTTGCCTGCTGCTCTGGGTTGGCCTTGGGGGCAAAGCGTTCAATTAGTGGAATGAGAACGATCAGGGCAAAAGCCAAAATCGCGAGTATGCTGAGCAAAGTAGTCATAGGGCTCCGTCGTTGGTTTTGAGCCGCGCGCCATCAGTTGATAGCGGGCGCCGCTGCGGCGCCCGTCGGGCTTTATTTTTTCAGTATGACGGAGGAACCGTGGCCAAACAAACCTTGGTTTGCGGTAATGCCGACTTTGGCATTGGCGACTTGGCGTTCACCAGCCTGACCGCGCAGCTGCCAGGTTAACTCACACACTTGCGCTAGGGCTTGCGCTGGCACTGCCTCGCCGAAACAGGCTAGACCGCCAGAGGCGTTTACCGGCAGACGACCACCGATTTTGGTAACACCTTCGCGCACCATTTGCGCGGCTTCGCCTCGGGGGCAAAGCAGCAAGTCTTCATACCAATCTAATTCCAGCGCCGAGGACAGGTCGTAGACTTCAGCCAAGCTGATGTCTTCTGGGCCGATACCTGCCTGTTCGTAGGCCTGTTTGGGCAGGGCTGCACGAAAACTGTGGGCTTCAACACCGGCGGCGGCCGCAGAGTCGGTGGCAATATCGGGCATCTCTACCACTGCGCTGGCGAAGGTCGGGGTAACGGTAGATACCGCAGCTACTTTCACCGCGTCGGCTTTGCCCATGCGTTTTGCGTAATCCATGCTGGTTACAATCATGGCCGCGCCGCCGTCAGAGGTGGCGCAGATCTGCAATAGCCGCAGTGGGTCGGCGACCATGGCAGAATTGAGTATTTCTTCCATGGTAAATTTTTTCTTGTAGCGGGCATTGGGGTTGGTAAAGCCATGCTCGCTGTTTTTGATTTTGACTAAACCAAAATCTTCTTCGGTGTCGCCGTATAAATCCATGCGACGACGGGCGTACAGGGCAAAATAGGTAGGATTAGTAATGCCTAGGTAAAAGCGCAGCCAATCTGGGTCTTCTGGGCGGTAGCCTTTGGCGGGGGCCAAAAAGCCTTTGGGGGTGGTGTCGGCGCCAACCACCAGGGCAACTTCACATTCACCGGCCAGTATCTTGGCGCGGGCGGCGGCGAGGGCCTGGGAGCCTGAGGCGCAGGCCGCGTAAGAGGTGTTTACTTGGGCGCCTTGCCAGCCTAGGGCCTGAGCGATGGTGGCGCCGGCAACATAGCCGGGGTAGCCGCAGCGCATAGTTGCTGCGCCGGACACAAAGCCCACATCTTGCCAGGGAATACCGGCATCTTTAAGGGCGGCGCGAGCGGCGTATACACCGTATTCGCTAAAATTCTTGCCCCATTTACCCCAGGGGTGCATACCAACGCCCAATACTGCAATATCTTGATTCATTCTGTGCTTCTCCTTGGGCGCGCTTAGCGCACTGGCTGCCATTTCCAGGTGACTTTAATGGCGTCGTCGTCTTCGTGCAGGGTTTCGAGTACCAGCTCTGCAGACTGGCCCACTTTTAACTGATCCACATCAACGCCTTTTATTACTTGGCCGAGAATAATCATTTTCTCTTTTTCGAGCTCCACGGCGGCAATGGCATACGGTACATAGGGGTCTTCGGCCACAAATGGCTCTGGCGGCTTGTAGCAGGCATTGGTGTAAGACCAAATTTTGCCGGTGCGGCTCAATTCAACCTCGCTAAACTCTGTGCTGTCGCAGGCTGGGTTCTTGCAAAAATTCAGGGTCTTAGGGAAGTAGTAGGTGCCGCAATGGTCACAGCAGGCGCCAATTAAATGGGGGGTGTCCGTGTTAAGGGTAAACCAGCCGTCAATAGCGGCCTGCACCGGTTTGTTACTCATGGTTTGTCTCCACTGGGTGGACAATTAATGACACGGTTAGGGGATCTCTGAGCTGTTCAGAGGGGCCTTAATAGATTCCCGTGTAAAGCGATCTCAATTTAACGCTGGAATCATCGCAAGTTCACTCTGCTGGGGCTATCGTCTAAATGGCTGAGAGTAGGGCGTTGCAATGTGGTGCAGGACTAAAAGCTTATGACTGCAATTGTCACTGCGGTGAGTGGTTTTGCAATTGTCGGGGTCTTGCTAAAGCTTATGATTGAAGAATAACAATGAAAACCACAAGCGGCGAATTAAGGGGCCAGTAATGAAAGTTGAATTTACCGCAGCGCAGGATGCCCTGCGCAAAGAGTTGCGCAGCTATTTTGAGCAATTAATGACCCCAGAGTTAAGTGCCGAGTGCGACGAGGCAATGGGCGAGGGCGGCGGCCCGCTGTGGCGAGAAGCCCTGCGCCAAATGGGTAAAGACGGCTGGATTGGCGTGGGTTGGCCTAAAGAGCTGGGCGGGCGGGGAATGAGTCCTATTGAGCAGTTTATCTTTGTTGAAGAGGTAATGCGCGCGGGCTACCCCTTTCCGTTTTTAACCACGGAGTCGGTGGGGCCGCAACTGGCTGAGTTTGGCAACGAAAGCCAAAAGCGCGATATCGTCCCCAAAATACTGGCCGGTGAGTGCCTTATCGCTATTGGTTACTCCGAGCCAGGTGCGGGTACCGACTTGGCCAGTTTGAAAACAAGCGCGGTTAAAGACGGCGATGAGTGGGTGATTAACGGCCAAAAAATGTGGACGAGTCTGGCCCATTTCTGCGACTACGTGTGGCTGGCCTGTCGCACTGACCCCGATGCGGCCAAGCCCCATAAGGGCATTTCTATGTTCATGGTGCCTACCAGTGATCCCGGTTGGAGTTGCAGCCCAGTGGTAACCTTGGGTGGGGTGCGCACTAACGCAACTTTTTACGACAATATTAGAGTGCCGGCCGATGCCATGGTGGGCGAGCTCAACGGCGGCTGGAAGTTAATCACGAGTCAGCTTAACCGCGAACGTCTCAGTCTTGTGAATTTTGGCCCCACTGCGGAAATGTTCAATAACGTGGTGCGCTGGGCACAGCAAATGGAAATGCCCGCGGGCGGCAAACTGATTGACGAGCCCTGGGTGCAGATTAACTTAGCCAAGGTGCGTGCCGGTGTCGAAGCGCTAAAACTGGTGTGCTACAAGCAGGCTTGGGCAATGAGCGAAGGTACGTTGGAAATGGCCGATGCTTCAGCGGCCAAGGTCTATGGCTCAGAATTTTTTATCGAAGTTTATCGCCTATTGGGCGAAATTATAGGTCAAGCAAGTTTGATTAACCGCAAGACCGAGGGCGCCAATGCAATGGCTTCGCGAATTGAGCGTTTGTACCGCACCGCCTCCATCATCACCTTTGGCGGTGGCACCAACGAAATTCAGCGCGACATTATTTCTGCCGCCGGTTTGTGGATGCCCCGCGCGACGCGCTAGCCCAATAATAGGAGTTAATCATGGATTTTGGATTTTCTGAACAGCAGCGCGACGTACAAAACCTAGCGCGCCAGATTCTGGGTGACAATGTGAGCCCAGAAAGTTTGGCGCAGTACGACGGCTATAAAGCAGATCGCTTTGACAAGGCCTTGTGGGACAAACTGGCCGAGGCTGGGTTACTCGGTTTAGCCGTTGCCGAAGAGTACGGCGGTATGGGTTTTGGCTTTTTTGAGCTGGCTCTTCTTATTGAAGAAGCGGGCCGCAGCATTGCGCCAGTGCCACTAAGCGCACATTTGGTGTCGGCGGCGCTGCCTATTCAGCAATTTGGCAGCGCAGCGCAGAAACAGCGCTATTTGCCGGGCGTGGCCAGCGGCCAAATAATGTTGAGCGCCGCACTTACTGAGCCCTATAACGAAGACCCCGCCCAGCCAATTCTAACGACCGCCACTGCTGACGGCACTGGCCTTCGGATTAGCGGTGATAAAACGGCAGTGCCGTTTGCCCACCTTGCCGACCGAATCGTGCTGTCGGCCAAAATGGGTGACGGTGTTGTTGTGGTATTGCTCGACCCAAAGGCAGCGGGCCTGAGCATGACGCCAATGCAGGTGACCACCTATGAGCCTCAGTTTGCCCTGAGCTTGGACAATGTCAGCATCGCTGCAGAAGATATTTTGGCCAGCGCAGACCGCGGCCGTGAAGTAATGCAGTGGCTAACAGAGCGAACTTCCGTCGCACTGTGTGCCCATCAATTGGGAGCCAGCGACAAAGCCATGCGCATGACCGCCTCGTACACTGCTGAGCGCAAACAGTTCGGCGTGTTAATTTCCACGTTTCAAGCCGTTGGCCACCGCGCTGCCAATTGCTTTATTGATGTGGAATGCTTGCGTTTGAACACCTACCAAGCAGTCAGCCGCTTAGATGGTGGTCTGGATGCCAGCAATGAAGTCCAAATCGCCAAGATTTGGGCGGGTGATGTTGGTCATCGGGTTAGTTATGCCGCGCAGCATTTACATGGTGGCACCGGTATTGATCGTGACTACCCGCTGTGGCGTTATTGCACGTGGTTGCGTTACAACGAAATAAGTTTGGGCAGCTCCGCCAAGAATTTGGCCAGTCTTGGTAAGCGTATCGCCGCTGGTGAGGCTTTTTGTCGCTAGGCTTGTCCTGCGCTGCTTGAACCCTATAAAAACCGCCGCTTTTGTGGCGGTTTTTGCATTCTGCCTTAGTAAAGTGCCCAGCTGGGCTACGCAGCGTAATCTTATGGTCTAGAATCGAAGATGTTATTCATTAATCACAGTGTTAGCATCGACGTATACGCTAAAATAACGAGGCAATAATAATGAAGTGCACTACCGTGCGTAAAAAAGCTGGGCTGTTTGCTGTATTAATGGGCTTTATAACAAGTTCGTATGCTATTGAGAGTGGTGACATTGAAAACCGTGTCGGTTTTATCGACGAAAGTACCGGCGCTAAAGTGGAGGCCATTGAGCGCGGTGAGCAATCGGGTGAATATCGGGTTTTAATTTCTATTCCTGGCAAGGGCGAATCAGCGGCCATGGAGATCGAAGAAGTGCTGGTTAGTGCGCCAAGCATTGCGCCTGACTTAGAAGATAAACCGGCGCCGACCCGCTACGAATTTGTTAATGATTACAGTGCCGACCGCTATGGTCTGTATATTTATATCGGCAAGAACAAAGACTGGCCGTTTCGTATTTACTTCAAAGATCACGACAGTGAGTTATTACACGACCACTGATTAATTCGCTAAGAAGATGCGTTTAATTTAAAAACACCCTTTTCAATTTGGCGTTTTATCCACTTTGTCGAGCCTGCGTTAGTGAGGCTGCCTGTTTGAGCGGCCACTAAATCGGCTGCTTGAATTAAATTTGCGAGATTGATGCCGGTGTCATAGCCCATCTGATTTAGCATCAGCACCACATCTTCGGTGGCGACGTTGCCGGATGCGCCGGGTGCGAAGGGGCAGCCACCTAAACCGCCAATGGCAGCGTCGAATTTGCGAATCCCGCACTCAACGGCAGCATAGACATTGGCCAAGCCCATACCTCGGGTGTCGTGAAAGTGGCAGGACAGTCGCTTGGCCCCGAACTGGGCGACTAGTTTCGACATTAAGGATTTAACTTGTGCCGGCGACGCCGCGCCAATCGTATCAGCAAGCACCACCTCAGGTGCGCCAGCTGCAAAAAGTGTCGTACACAAGTCGATAACTGTTTGTTCTGCTACTAGGCCTTCAAATGGACATTCCCACGCCGTGGCGATGCACGCGAGGGTGTTCATGCTATCTGATCGACTTCTCCCGAGCACTTCAGTGGCAAAACTCAAAACCTCTGCATTGCTCATATTAATATTTTTTTTATTCATTGAATTACTGGCGGCTATGACCAAACTTACCGTGTTCATCCCTGCCACTTTTGCCAATTCGTAACCTTTAAAATTTGGGATTAAGGCTGAGAAATGAAAGTCGCCAGTCGGTAGCTGGGCAACAATGTCTGCGGTACCGCGCATGGCCGGTACCGCTATGGGGGAAACGAAAGAGCCGACTTCAATGTGCTTTACCCCCGCGTTGAGAAGCGCTTGAATTAAGGCTAAACGCTGTTGCGGCTCAAGAGTTTTCGCTTGATTTTGCAGGCCGTCGCGGGGGCCGACATCATTAATAATAATTTTTTCGGCTATGGTCATAGTCCGTTCTCCTAAGCCACTAAGTGCGTTAAGCAATGATGTTGGCTGCCTTCAGTTTAGCGGTATCGCTGGCAGTGTAATTGTTGAGCTCTGCCATTAGCTGATCGGTATTTTGTCCTAGCAGCGGCGCGGCCGAAAAACTTTCTTCATTACTTCGCGATAATTTAATAGGGCAGCCGGGGCCTCGGGTACTTTTTCCCGAGGGATGCTTAAGCTCAACCACCATGTTTCGATGTTTGACTTGGGGGTCACTGAGCGCGCTGGAAAAGTTGTTTACTGGTGCCACAGGGATACGGGCGGCATTGAGTGCAGCCAGCCAGTGGGCGGTCGTATTCTGCCGAAATATGTCACTTAGGTGGGTATCGATTATTTCTTTATTATTTAATCGCCCACCTTGCCTATCGAATTCTGAATTTTCAAATTCGGGGTGTTGCAGCAGGGCCTTTAAGCTTTGCCAGAAAGCGTCGGTGAGCACACAAATGACGATATGGCCGTCAGCGGTTGGGTAGCAATTATACGGTACATGGACAAAATGACTGTTGCCAATCGGCTCTGGGTTTTCGCCCGACATGCAGTGCATCGTGGCCATATAATTTAATAGAGAAATTTGCACGTCGAGCATTGAAATGTCGATATGCTGACCTCGCCCAGATTGGTGACGCTCGATAATGGCAGAAAGCACCCCCATTACGCCGAACATGCCGCCGCCCAAATCGCCAATGGGAATCCCCGCGCGCATAGGCTGACTTGCATCAGTGCCTGTGATTGACATGCCGCCGCCGTAAGCTTGCGCGACTTGGTCGAAAGCGGGGCGCATAGCGCCGGGTCCATGTTCGCCAAAGCCGGTAATAGAGCAGGTAATAATTTGTGGGTTAACTGCGGACAAATGGGCGTAGTCAATTTTTAATTTTGCGGGCACACCGGCGGCAAAATTATTGATAACAACGTCAGCGGTGGTGACGAGTTCGTAGAATATTTTTAGTCCCTCATCACTCTTTAGGTTGATGGCCATACTGCGCTTATTTCGATTTAGAGTGATGAAATACGCGCCCATGCCGTCTATGGCGTGCTTGGGGTCATTTGCCAAAAGTTGTCGAGTCGCTTCGCCGGTCAACGGTTCGACCTTAATCATATCGGCACCAAGATCCGCTAGTGTCATAGTGCAAAAGGGGCCTGACAGCATATGCGTTAAATCGAGGATACGTATGCCTGCGAGCGGCTTGTTCATAAGTTGCTCCATATGATTAAAACAAGGGGGCTGCGCTTATAGAGTGACCGCGATTAACCGGCACTGATGACTGAGCCACCGTCGATCACTAATAGCCCGCCGGTCATATACGCTGCCGCTCGGGAGCATAAATAAATAGCGGTGCCTGCGGCATCTTCAAGTGCACCGACGCGCCCCATGGGAATGCTGCTATTGAGTGCTTCTTCGTCTTCCATTAGGAAGGCGGTCATATTGCTGGGGAAGAAGCCGGGGGCAATGGCGTTGACGTTTATATTGTCTTTAACCAGGCTCGCCGCTAATTGTTGGGTTAGCTGAAGCACGGCGGCTTTGCTTGCCGAGTATGAAAAGGTGTCTTGATGGGAGTACCGTAGGGCGTAAACCGAAGACAAGTTAATAATGCGGGCAGGGTCGCCGGAGCTTGCTGCTGCGCGTAGTAATGGCAATAATTGCTGGCTGAGGAAAAATACTGATTTAACGTTCAGATCCATTACTTTGTCCCAGCCATGCTCGGGGAATTCATCAATGGGTGCACCCCATGTAGCACCGGCATTATTAACGAGAATGTCGAGGCTGGTTTCATGTTTGGCGATCTCGGCGGCGCATTGCTTAACACCGTCAAGTTCGGCGAGGTCTGCGACGATGGCTATACACTTGCCAAATTCAGACAAGCGAGCGCAGGTGGCGTCCAGCTCCTGCTGTTTGCGGGCTGTGATGTAAACTTTGGCGCCAGCGCGTAAAAATCCTTCCGCAATCATTGCACCGATTCCGCGGGAGCCGCCTGTAACTAAGGCGACTTTGCCTGCAATAGAAAATAGGTCCTGCATAGTGTTACCCCTGTGCGTGACGTGGTGAGATTGGTTTAACGTGGTCGAAATTGTTCTTCGCCAAAAGAGTAAGACCAGGTTTTTTCGTCTAATTCCATTTTGTAATTCGGCGGCAGTTTGTATACCCAGCCGTGAATAAGGTCTTTGCCGCGCTCGACGGCGGGGCGCTGTTCGATGCGCTTAAACCAATTGAATAAATTCGGATAATTATTTTCTAGATGGATATCAATCAGTGGTAAACAACGTATCCATGGCCAGCAAGCGATATCGGCTATGGAGTAATCCCCCGCGAGATACTCTCGGTTCTGCAAATGCCCCTCTAAGACGCGACACTGGCGCAGGCTTTCGTTGAGATAGCGTTCGCGGGCGTAGTCCTGCTGAACTCGGGCATAGCGAACAAAATGGTGTGCCTGACCTTGCATAGGGCCGACACCGGCAACTTGGAACATAAGCCATTGCAATTGCTGGTAGCGCAGCACGGGTTCCTTGGCGAGTAATTGACCGCATTTTTCAGCTAGGTAAATTAGAATGGCGCCGGTTTCAAAAATGCTGATAGCTTGATTGTTGCTGTCGAGAACGTCATGGTCGACCAGCACCGGTAATTTATTGTTGGGATTTAAGGCAAGCAGCTCTGGTTTGAATTGATCGCCGACACTAATGTCGTAAGGAATCACACGGTATTCTAGACCGAGCTCTTCTAAGGCAATAGAGATCTTGTGGCCATTGGGGGTTGGTACGGTATGCAGGTCTATCATGTGGAGATCCTTCTTATTATATGTCAATTATATTGACATTTGTGTTGTTGATCTGTCCAGTGAAATTTATAGTACGTGGATTTTTATCAGAAATTAATGAGCACTTGACGACGGCGAATTGAGCGGGTATTAATGTAAACTATATTGACAATGTGATGCTGTAAGCGATCGCATATATAAGTGCGTTATTTCAACATAATAATAAGTTAGGTGCATATCATGCTTAGACGGAAAAGCTCGCGGGTAGTGGGTTTGGGGTTTGGTTTGAGTTCGGTCATAGTTTTGGCCTCGCCAAATTTAGCCTTGGCAGAAGATGTTACCGAATACCAAGAGCTGAAGGTCGAACGCCGCATCTTGGAGGAGGTGGTGGTTAGCGCTCAAAAAGTCGATCAGTCGTCGCAAGATGTGCCTATTTCCTTAACCACCGTCAGTGGCGACTTTATGCGAGAGATTGGCGCGACGGGCTTGCAAGATATTGCGCCGTATATCCCCAATGTGCGTTTTTCATCTGACACCGATCCGGCGCTTGCCCAGATTAATATTCGTGGCTTTGGTTCTAATCCCCTTAACTCTGCCTTTGATAGTTCGGTGGGTTTTGTTCAGGACGATATATTTTTTAATCGGCCGTCGTATTACAACGAGGCGATGTTTGATATTGCTCGAGTTGAAGTGCTTCGTGGCCCGCAGGGAACATTGTTTGGCAAAAACACTATTGCTGGCGTTTTTAACGTAACAACCAAGGGGCCGAGCGAGGAGTTCTCGGGTGATGTTCGTTTTAAACGCACAGACCCGACAGAGGAAAGTGTCGAGCTAGGAGTAGGGGGGCCAATCACCGATTGGCTGGGAATACGTATTGCTGCCTCAGATGTCAGTCGCGATGGTCAGTTAGAAAACCAATTCTTAAATCGCCAAGACGACAAACATGATCAAAACGGCCAGCGAATAAAGCTTTTGTTCACGCCGATTGAACAGTTGTCGATTGAGCTAATGGGCGTGCGCTCTGAAACCACGGCGAATTACTGGGGATTACAGCTTGCCAAGTTAGATGATGGCACGCGGTCTTTTCTCGAAAACTACGATGCCAATATCGAAGACGATCCTTATAATTTCACGAGTTCTTATAACCAGCCCGGATTTATTGGGAAAACTTCCGATACCCTTGGTTTAAAAACTGAATGGAATATTGGCCCTGTTGGGTCTCTCTCTAATTTAAGCATGGCCGTCGTCATAGGGGATACCGAGCTGACCATCGATAGCATGGTCGATCTCGATGCCTCGCCAGCCGACCTCGCTATTTTAAACGTGGTGTCAGACTATGAGCAGCAATCTTTAGAGTGGCGCTTTACCGGCATGGCAGATAGTTTATTTGGCATCGGCACTGGCGTTGAATTTGTGGTAGGTGCCTATGTGTTTGACTCCCGCTTTCGCCAGAATGTAGAGATCGCGGTGGGTGAGGATTTTGGCGCCTATCTCACTACTGAAGATGCCTTTCAATTGATTGCCGGCAGCGCGCCGCCGGGCAGCGGTGTTTTAGGTGGTTTGAATTTAGCGGGTATCGGTTTAATTAGTGATCTTACTGCGGCGGCCATAGGCGACGACTACGTGCGTTTAGACTATCTACTGAATGTTGATGCCCAGGCGATTTTTGCGCAAATGAGCTGGTCGCTAAGTGAAAAATTTGTGGTAACGCCGGGAATACGTTTTAACCGAGAGAATAAAGTGGCGGATGCCAGCGGCGCCGGTGTGTGCCAAACCGCGGCGCTGGGTACGCCTTGTCTTATGGAATCAGCGCTAAGCGCCGAAGATTACGAGGAGCGGGGTTTAAAACGCAGCGAAGATGATGTGTCCCCCAAACTATCTCTACAGTATTACCTTAATACCGACAGCAATGTTTTCTTAACCTATGCACGCGGATTTAAAAGCGGTGGCTTTAATGCCTCGTCGTTTGGTGGGGAAGACCTGGCATTCGAACCAGAGGAAGCGGCCACCCTTGAGGCGGGTTTCAAGGGCGAGTTTTTTGACAATACGCTGCGTTTGAATGCGGCTGTATATCAAACCCAGTTCGACAATTTGCAGGTGCTCGCCTTTAATGGCGCATTTTTTGATGTGACCAACGCAGCGTCGGCCATTTCCCGTGGGCTTGAAATGGACTTTGTCTGGCTGACACCGTTTGAGCCGCTCAGTGTGATGGGTTCTTTAGGTCTACTTGACGCGCGATACGACAGCTACCCTAATGCACCAGCGCCGGTTTCTGCTGGTGTAAACAGCAACCAGGATCTCAGTGGTAAACGTATTGCCTTTGCGCCAGAGCAAAGCGCCAGTATTACGCCAACGCTAATTTTTCCGGTATTTGGTTTGGCCGTGCAGACCAGCGTCGATTTGCTATACCAGGGTGATCAATATACCGACGGTGATCTTGACCCCAACAGTTACCTGCCGGGGTTCACTCAGGTGTCGGCGCGGATTAGCCTTGGTGCGCCGGATCAAAGTTGGGCGCTAAGCTTGGGGGTGAGTAACTTAACGGATGAGCGGGTGTTAAATCAGGTTTTGGATACCGTGTTTTTTCCCGGTACTTACAATGCGCGGCAGAAGTCTGGGCGTAAGGTCTTTGGGGCTTTGTCACTGGCTTGGTAGGCAGGAGGAAGGCGCTCACCGCAATGCTATTTGCGGTGAGCGTTCAGGAGTGTGGGCTGCTTACACTAGACCCTTGCGTTTAAGCCAGTCGGCACAGAGGTTTATCGCTTCATCGAGCTGTTCCGCTTGACCAAAGTAATAGTGGGTTGCGCCTTTTATTTCGTGAATCTCTTTATCTTGATGGCCAATAGCATTAAATAAACGCCAAGTATGACTTGGGGTGCAGGCGTCATCTGCGCTATTGCCAATGACAAGGGCTGGTACGGTGATCGTTTCAGCGCACTTTAGGCCGTCGGCATTGGTGTCGTCGTAGCTCCACTGAGACAGCCAGCTTCGCAGCGTGCAGAAGCGGGCGAGGCCCACAGGGCCGTTGTTCACAACCTCGGGGTCGCCTAAATAGCACCACCGCGGTTTACGGTCGTTGGCGTCAATGGCGGGGTCTAGCCAGCGCGGGTCGGCCATGGTGCCGTGTACCACAAAGGCAAATTCGTCATTGGGGCGGCCGCCGGTTTTTAGCTCGGCAAGCTTGTTTTTGACCCATTGGGTGATTTTACGGTTGCGGGCAATTTGCGCTGCGCGGTAACGTGTTAAAAAATCTTCGCTATACGGTGCTTGGTTGGGATTGCTTGGATTATATAAATCTAGTTCTGGGTCGCGCAGGTTTGGGTTTTGTTCGTCGAGTATTGACGCGTCAATCCACTCAGTGAGGGTGTGGCTGCGGCTAATGTGCGCGGCCAATAGCATAATACCGTCAGCGGGGATTAAGTCTTGCACTGTTAAGTCGACCACGTCACCCGCGGGGGTGTGGGTAATGGTCGGCTTTTCTGCTTGGCTTTGGTAAAACATCGACAGCGAACCACCGCCGCTCCAGCCCGCTAGAATGACTTTTTCGAAGCCAAATTTTTCTTTGGCGTGACGTATGCAATTGCCAAGATCAATGGCGACTTTTTCCATGATCAGGGCGGTGTCGTTGCCGGGGTAGCGGCTCTGGCAATAAATTACTGGGTAACCGGCCTTGGCCAGCGTCGTAATCATTGGCAGGTATTCGCCGCCGCCAACCGGGTGCATAAACACAATGACATTATTGGTTTTTGGCTCTGCTGGGCGCAGTAAATGCGATTTTAGCGCACCGAAATCCATTGGCCCGCCGTAGGTTTCTTTAAACGGGCTTTTGTCTTGGTAAAAGATAAGGTACGGAATGCGCTCGTAAGCTTTATTTTTATTGGTCATGGCAATACTCACTATTTTACGATAATGAAAACTAGGACTAGTAGAGCAATTCGCTTATAATATGTCAATTATCTTTACTATTTTATGGGCTGTTAGGCAGGTGATTTCTGCTAATTGCACCTACAATACACTCTGTTGGCCGGCGGTTGTTACTAGGGTTTAAACGATCACTTGCCGCGCGGTGTTCGGTTTATGAAATGACATTACACCCTCGGTGATACTGAGTATTTACATGGGCGATTGAATGAAAAAAATAGCAGAACACCAAGATTTCCTGATCGGTACCTTAGCGTATGCCTTGTTTTGGATGGACGAGAGTTTGCAAGCAAGCTTGGAAGCCGCCGGTTGGGAGCGCATGAACCGAACCAAGTCGATGATTATGATTAGTGTCACGGTAGGTATTAATCGTCCAGCGCATTTAGCGCGGAATCTTGGCGTGAGTCGCCAGGCGATTCATCAGTTATTGCAGGGTATGCGCGACGATGGCTTATTGGAGCTTGTGCCTGATCCAGCTGATCGCCGCGCTAAGATTGTTCAATTTAGTGCCAGCGCCGATAAGATTCGTGAGGATGCGGAAAAAGCGATTATCGGAATTGAAACGGAACTGGCCAGTCGAATTGGCAGGCCGCAATTAAAACAGCTTAAGCAAACCTTACATAAAGGTTGGGGGCCGGTTGTTGTGGTTCCGCCAGCGTAAAGCGCTGGCGTAGTAAATTAACGCGCGCGTTTGTCTAGCGTATCCGCGCCAAAGGTTTTCTCTTTTATCTCTCTTGTCTTTTTCGTCCATGTGGCCAGTGAGCTGCGCGCCGTGTCGTTTTGATGTTCCATTAGCTTTGGATCGCTGGCGCGGCAAGTAATTTCTACTTGAATGCCATTGGGGTCATACATATACATTGAGTGAACAAAACCGTGGTCGATGGGGCCGAGGCAGGTCTTGCCCGCGTCATTGATGTGCTTATGCCACGCCAATAAATCTTCCATGGTGTCTGTTTCTAGGGCGATGTGCATATCGAAGCTGTCTTTGCGTTTGAAGTCCTCTGCCTTGGATATGCCTGGTTCATCAAAGAAGGCGAGATAGTTGCCGTCGCCCATTTCGAAAAATATATGCAAAAAATTGCGATTGCGGCCAAGCCCTTCGCCAAAGTCGATGTCTTCTTCAAAGGCGGCGGCGAGTTTTAATCCGAGAATATCTTCGTAAAACCAACGAGTTTGCTCAGCATCGCGACAACGGTAGGCGGCGTGATGAATATTTTGCAATGCTTTCAGTGACGGTTTCATGATGGTTGGGCTACCTTATTTTATTGTCTTTATGATCACAGCAGTGGGATGCTGGGATAGCGATACTTTGCATCATATATAAAGTCAATTAACTTGACAATAAAAAGCGATCTTGTTTGTATTGCCCATAGTGATAAAAATAATAATTAAAGGAGAGTGTTGTGAGTGCAGGTAGAGATTGGTTTGAAGTGCGGCAACGCCTTAAAGCGTTTCTGGAAGAGCGTATTTATCCCGCTGAGGCGGTGCTGCAAGGTGAAGATAAATCCGCCGCTGAGCGTCAACTGACGCGTTTGATCGACGAAGCCAAAGCTGAGGGCTTGTGGGCGCTGGGCCATCCTGTTGAAATCGGCGGGCATGGCATGCCATTCCTTGAGTATGTTTATATTAACGAGGTAATTGGCCGCTCTGAATACGCCCAGCGCGTGTTTGGTACCTACTCGCTGCAAGATTCAATTATGTTGAATAAGTACGCGTCAGTGCAGCAGCGTGAACAGTATTTAAAGCCGCTCGTGGCGGGTGATGTATTGCCGAGCTTTGCGATGACAGAGCCTGCACTGTCTAGTTCAGATCCCACTCAGCTGCAGACCAGTGCGGTACTCGAGGGTAACCACTGGCGAATTAACGGCCATAAATGGTTTACCACGGGCGCCGATATCGCAACCTATACTACGATTATGTGTCGCACAGAATTTGATGCCCCCGACCACAGCGCGTTTAGTATGATTTTGGTGCCAACGGATACCGAGGGCTACGATATTCTGCGGGACACGCCATTACTTGGCATAAATAGCGGGCATTTTGAAGTTAAATACAATGATATTCGGGTGCCCGAAAGCAATATTCTAGGTGGCCGCGGCGAGGGTTTTTTAATTGCCCAGCGGCGATTGGGGCCGGGGCGTATTTTTCACTGCATGCGTTGGCTGGGTCAAGCCCAGCGCGCCTTTGATTTAATGTGTGATCGTTTGCATGCGCGCAGCGCGTTTGGCTCGTCGCTGGCGGATAAGCAGCTGCTGCAACAACATGTGTTTGACAGTCTCGCTGAAATTCAAGCTTGCCGCCAGCTCACCCTGCATGCCGCGCGCTGCATCGACAGCGGCGACACTGCGCGGGTGGAAATTGGCGCGATTAAAGTGGTGGGTGCACGCATGCTTCACAATGTGGTTGATCGCGCCATTCAGGTTTATGGTGCGGAGGGACTTACCGACGATACCCCATTAAGCCGCATGTATCGCCATGCGCGTGAAGCGCGAATTTACGACGGCCCAGACGAAGTTCACATTCAATCTGTGGCGCGCCAGGTTTTAAAACGCTATCGCAATGACGGTCCCGGTTGGGATTTCGGCGAGCGCGATGCCGAGTGGGCGGGTAAGTAATGAGTGCATCAGCAGACTCGCTATTCGCAATAAATAGTGCAGAAACGCTTATTGCCCCGCTGCAAACCCTAATGACCAAAACCTACGGCGAGCAGGTAGTCGTGCATAGCTTGCGGCGAATAACGGCTGGCGCAGCGGCGCAGACCTGGGCACTTGAGGCGTCATCTGAGCGCGGTAATACCGAGTTAATACTACGGCGCGGCCAAGATGCTAATCAATTTGGCGGTGCGCTAAGTAAAACCGCAGAGGCCGCGGTAATTCGCGCGGCGGTTGCGGCGGGCGTGCCCGCGCCAGCGGTGGTGGTAGAACTGGCAAAAGCGGATGGGCTCGGGGAAGGCTTTATTATGCAGCGTATTCACGGCGAAACGCTGCCCACTAAAATACTTAGAGACCCGCGTTATGCAGATGCCAGAGCGCGAATGGCAGCGCAGTGCGGCGAGATTTTGGCCACCATCCATGCGGTGCCAGTAGAATCTGTTGCAGGCCTGCGCCGGGAATCTGCCACTGAGCAAATCAAATTCTATCGCCACACCTATAAATCCTATCAGCAAGTCTTGCCCGTGTTTGACTACGCCTTTCGCTGGCTAGCTGAGCACTGCCCGCAAACCGTGGGCGAGCGACTGGTGCACGGCGATTTTCGCAATGGCAATTTAATGATTGGCGAAGAGGGTGTGCGCGCCGTGTTGGATTGGGAACTGGCCCACATCGGCGATCCTATGGAGGATCTTGCGTGGCTGTGCGTGAACTCTTGGCGCTTTGGCAATATCGATAAACCAGTAGGCGGCTTTGGTGAGCGGAAGGACTTGTACGCGGCCTATGCTGATGCGAGTGGTCGTCAAGTTGATGAGTCTGCTGTTAAATTCTGGGAGGTATTTGGCGTGTTGAAATGGGGAGTAATTTGCCTGTATCAATGCGAAATTCACCTTAGTGGGCGCGAGCGCTCTCTGGAGCGCGCGGCAATTGGGCGACGTGTTTCTGAGTGTGAATTAGACATCTTAGATCTTTTACAAAGTGAGGGTTCATCATGCCGTTAAGCAGTCCCGACGTGGCGGAAATGTGCCAAACCCTAGGTGAGTTTCTTACCGATGAAATTAAACCGCAGATCGCCAGCAGTGAACTGCAATACAAATTAAAAATTGCGCTCAATATGCTCAGTATTATTGCCAGAGAATCCCAGCAAGGGGCGGCTTTGGCGACGCTTGAGCAGTGTTCATTGTCGGCCTACCTTGGGGTTGGAGCAGCCGAGGGCGGCAGTGCCGAAAGTTTAAATACCCGACTGAGCGAGCATATCGCGAATGCTGATATTGCCGCCGAGTCGGCGGGCTTGCTGGATATGTTGGAAGGTATCACGCTTGGCAAAATGGCAATTGATAACCCGCGTTATTCAAATTATGTAAAGCGGGTAAAAAACTAAGACCTAATTGGTTTGGTGCTTAGGGCAATAGCCGGTTTTATGAAGTAACTTCAGTTACTTCATCGCTGTGTTTGTCGCGATATTGCTTAGGTGTCATTCCCGTCCACTTTTTAAATGAGCGAATAAATGCACTCGGTTCCGAAAATCCCAGTACATAGGAAATGGTCTTAACTTCTTTGTTGTCGTGTAATAAATAGCCAATTGCGGTGTCGCGAATCAGTTCATTTTTAATCAAACGGTAGTCGCAACCCTCTTGCCGGAGTCGGCGGCGCAGGGTTTGTGGGGCAAGGCCCAAAGTGTCAGCCAGTTCCTCGTAGCTGGGCAATAGGGGGAGTGACTTCTTGATAATGAGCCGTATCTGTTCGGTGTAGCTGCTCGCGCGGGTGTTGCTGCGCAAAAACTCATAGGGCACTTTTGCTAGGTATTCTTCAAGCTCTTGGTTGGAACGTAGCACGGGCAGTTTCAGCAGTTTCTCATCAAAAATTATTTCGCAGTGGGCTTGCTCAAAACGCGTATCGCTAAAGAAAAGATAGTGGTACTCGCCGCTATGTGCGGGGGTTTGGTAGTTTAAGTTCACGCGTGTTAGCGGGATTGGGCTACCGGTTAGCCAGCATAAAAATCGGTGATTCACCATTAGCAGTTGCTCATATACCCAGTTGTTAAGCACCACGCCGTACTCGGCTTCTATCCGATAGTGAACGCTGTCGCCTCGGCGCAACAGGGTGAGTCTAAAGCCGTAGTCGAATAAATTATAAAAGCTGACATTGCGCTCCAGCGCTTCCTGTACATTGCTTGCGGTTTGCATATAGCGCGCAAGAATGTTGAAGGTGCCGTACTTTTGCGGGCGCAGATAATGCCCCATGGCCTCGTCGCCGGTGGCCTCAGTTATCCATTTGTTGAGCTGCGAAAGCTGGGTAGGGCTCACCCGTGCTTGGGTGCTGTTGATGGCTTTGGGGTCCACACCGGCACGGCGCAGCAGGTTTTCGCAATAACTGCTCGAGAGGCCGCAGCCCGTTAGCATATTACGGATGAAGGCGATGGAGATGGTCCGGTTTTCCATGGGTTTTCGCTATTTAGTTTGGCTTGGGCGGTATACACGTGCAATTTTGAGGCTGACAGGCGGTTCGCCGAGATTAGATTCAGTTTGTAACATAATGTCTATTAGATGTCATTGCTTGTCATTGCCTACCCCGGCAATTAAAGCGACTCTCTACACTCAAAATTTGCCAGTCCTGAATCCTATGAATTCAGTTTGCACCAAACGTTAATATAAAACCGGTGCGCTAGAGGGCTTTGTTACCAATCGCCGTCATTATTTTTGACGCGGACAGTGATATTTGCCAGCAAAAATAACACGCTATTTAAATGGAGTTCAAAATCATGTTGCCGCGTAATTTTACTGAAGAGCAGGTCATGTTTCGCACCGCTTACCGCAAATTTCTTGAGCAGGAAATTGCACCTCATATCGAGGACTGGCGGGAGCAAGGTATTGTCGATCGCGAAGCGTTTCAACGCGCCGGTAAACAAGGCTTTTTGATGATTTGGCCCGATGAACAATACGGCGGTATGGGCGATCGTGATTTTCGTTTTGAGCAAATTATTATTGAAGAGACCAGTCGCATCTATGCGGGGGATTGGGCTAATACCTTGCATAGCCGTTTGGTTGGTCCGTATATCGACCGCTTTGGCAACGACGAGCAGAAAGCACGGTTTTTGCCGAAGTGCGTGAGTGGCGAGACCATACTGGCCATTGCCATGACCGAGCCTGATGCAGGTTCTGACTTGGCGGGAATGCGCGCCAGTGCCAAAGATAAGGGCGATCATTGGTTGCTCAACGGTACCAAAACTTATATTACCAACGGTATCAATTCTGATGTGGTGATTGTCGCTGCTAAAACTGATCCAGAGAACAATCCCCACGCCGTTGGTTTGTTCTTGGTAGAGCGGGGCATGGAAGGTTTTGAGCGCGGACGTAATTTGAAAAAAATGGGCATGAAGGCTCAGGACACCGCGGAGCTATTTTTCACCGATGTGCGCGTGCCTAAAGAAAACGTGCTGGGAGATCCAGGCCACGGTTTTATTTATCTTATGCAGGGCCTTGCTGAAGAGCGTTTGATTGGCGCTTGCGGATTTTTGTCGGGTGCGCATAAAGCGTTTGAAGTGACCAGAGAATTTACTCAGCAGCGCAAAGTGTTTGGCAAGCCGCTGTCTAAAATGCAAAACACCGAATTTAAAATGGCCGATCTGCGTACTGAACTTGATGTGGCGCAGGCTTATGTTGATCAGTGCGTAGCGGCCCATAATCAGGGCGCCTTAACGTCTGAAGACGCGGCGAAGGCCAAGCTATTTACCAGTGAACTTTTGTGCAAAATGGTTGATGAAGGCGTTCAACTGCACGGCGGCGCCGGCTATATGGATGAATACCCTATTAGCCGCATGTACACCGATGCGCGTATCACCCGCATCTTTGCTGGTAGTTCAGAGATCATGAAACTGATTATTGGTCGTGATTTGTACTCTGATAAATTTACGTCGTTTTTTGAGTAATTGTTTGGTTTTACCGCCCAACAATATTAATAACTGCTAAGAGACACACACACTATGTACGCTAAATTTAGTGACGCCGAACTGGCCTTTCAAAGTGAAGTGCGCAGCTTTATGCGGGACAACTACACCCCGGAACTCGATGCGCGCATTAATCACCCAGACACGTTTAAAGAAGCCAGTATTGAATGGCAAAAATGCTTAGATCGCCAAGGTTGGGCTGCACACGGCTGGCCAGTAGAGCACGGCGGCCAGGCTTGGACCGCAACGCAGAAGTATATTTATAGCACTGAACTGGCTGCTGCTGGTGCCCCAGATGTTGTGCCTATGGGCATAAAAATGGTGGCGCCCGTGCTTTACAGCTATGCCTCAGACGAACAAAAACAACGTTTTTTGCCGCCTACTAAGGCGTCTGATATTTGGTGGTGTCAGGGCTATTCAGAACCCGGTGCCGGTTCAGATTTGGCCGCCTTGCAAACTAAGGCCGTGCGCGACGGTGATGACTATTTGGTGACCGGTACCAAAATTTGGACAACCTATGCCCAGTATGCCGACTGGATATTCTGCTTGGTACGCACCAGCAATGAAGGCAAGCCGCAGCAGGGTATTAGCTTCCTGTTGATCGACATGAAAAGCCCCGGGGTGACAGTGTCGCCTATTATCTCAATTGATGACGAGCATCACCTCAACGAGGTGAGTTTCGACAATGTGCGTGTTCCTGTGAGCAATCGCATTGGCGAAGAGAATCAAGGTTGGACCTACGCCAAGGCTTTGCTGACCTATGAACGCACCGCACTGTCTGGTGTTGGCTACTGTAAACGCACGCTGGCCACCATTCGCGAAATGGCGGCGCAGAGTCATAATCAAGCGCCTTCGCTGCTTAGTTCGCCGGATTTTCAGGCGCGCTTAGCCGATGTTGAAATGGACGTTATGGCGCTGGAATTCTTAGAGCTGCGAGTACTGAGCGCGATAGATAGCGGCTCGGCACCGGGTATGGAATCGTCGCTCTTAAAACTGAAGGGCACGGAAATGCAGCAAGCTGTGCAGAGTCTGCAATGGGACGTGGCCGCGAGTTTTGGCGGTGTGCTACCCGCTGAACACGGCGCTGAAGCCCTTTGGCAAAGCAGCGGCAATATGGCGCGACGCAGCTATATGTTCGGCCGCGCGAGCACTATATACGGCGGCAGCAATGAAGTGCAGCGCAATATTATCGCCAAATTCGCATTGGGTTTATAAGCTCACGCAGGAGAGTAAGTAATGGATTTTTCGTTAAGTGAAGAACAGCTCATGCTTAAAGACAGCGTGACAAAATTTATGGCCGCTAATTACAGCCCTGAACAGCGCGGCGAGATTATCAAAAAGGCAGATGGTGCTGGCCATTGGGCGAGCTTTGCTGAACTCGGTTGGCTCACGGTGCCGTTTTCCGAAGCGGCGGGCGGCTTTGGCGGCAATATTGTTGATACCTGTGTGTTGATGGAAGAATTTGGCAAGGTATTGGTGGTAGAACCCTACTGGTCGAGTATTGTATTGGCGGGGCAGTTACTGGCCCGGAGCAGCAATGCTGAACTGAGCCAAGCCTTATTGCCTGCAATAATGGCGGGTGAATCCCAAGCTAGCTTTGCGTGGTTAGAAGCCCAGGGCGAGTTCAATTTAAGCCACGTGAGTTCCACTGCCCAACAAGACGGTGACGACTTCATTCTGAATGGTGAAAAACAGCTGGTATTAAACGCCGCCGCTGATTTTATTCTATTGCCCGCTCGCAGCAGCGGTAGTGTAAATAGCGAACAAGGTATTAGTTTGTTTAAGATTGATGCGCGGCATCCAGCGCTAGTGCGTGAAGAAGTGGCCTTGATGGATGGCCAGCGCGCGGTAAATATCCGCTTTAATGATCTGCGCGTGCCTGCCAGCGACATGTTAACAGCAGAAGGCGAGGCCTATTCGCTGATTGCCGATGTCGTCGAAGAAGCGCTGATCGCACTTTGCGCCGAGGCAGTGGGCGCGATGGAATACTTGTATAAGGCCACCGCGGAATACGCCAATACCCGTAAGCAATTTGGTACGGCAATTGGTAAGTTTCAGGCGCTTCAGCACCGTATGGTCGATATGTTTATGGCCACCGAACTGTGCCGGTCGCTGCTAATTCGCGCGCAGTGCTCGGTATTGGACGACAGCAGTGATCGTCAGAAAGACATCGCGGCGCTTAAATCAATGGTCGGGAAATACGGTCGTAAGGTGGCCGAAGAAGCTGTACAGTTGCATGGCGGTATGGGCGTGAGTAATGAAATGCCCATTGGTCATTATCTGAAACGATTGATGATGATCGACAGCTATTTTGGAAATGCAGCAACGCAGCGTCGCAACTTTTGCGAATTAAGCTACGCTTGATGCGAATGCAGTGCGGGCAACAATAACAATAATTTGGAGAGCGTCATGAAGATGTTTAACAACATCAATGACCACACGTCCTACCACGCCAAGCGGCGTGGTGAGGTGATGATGGTCAGCGATAATATTAAGACTTTGAGTTACGCAGAGGCGTGGGATCATATCAATGCGATCGCCGCCCATATACAGGCAGAGGGCATTAGCAAGGGCGACAGAGTCGCAATTCTGGCTAAAAACTCCGTCGACAATATCTGCATCTTCCTTGCATGCGCGCGCATTGGCGCAGTTGCAGTCGGGCTTAATTATCGCCTGACGCTCTCTGAACTTGATTTTATTTCCAGCAATGCTGGGGCAAAATTCCTGTTTATGGACCAAGAGTTTAATAGCCTGCGTGGCGATTACCTCAATAGTATTAATAGCGTATGCCTTGATAGCGACGAAAATGCGCCGATTTTAGCCGAGTGGCTGGCAACGCCAGCGAGCTTGACTGAGGTCGAGGTCAATGGCGACGATATTCTGTTTCAAATGTACACCAGTGGTACGACCGGTTTGCCAAAGGGTGTATTGATCAGCCACGGCAATGTGCTGGCTAACTCTTACCAGGCGCCGCTGAGCACCGGTATTGGCTTTAGAGAAGGGGATCGCGCGCTTGTGATCGCACCTTCATTTCACGCTGTTGGTTTGGTTGGTGCTTTGCTTGGGGTGATCTACGGTTGTTCCCTTATTATTCATCGCGACTACGATCCGGTGGGCATGGTTGAAACCTTGGCCAAAGAGCACATTAATTCAGTTGCCGTTATTCCAGTGATGCTGCAATTCTCATTGGCGATGGTGCCGAATATTAAGGACTACGATTTCTCGGAGCTGCACACCATTAATTATGGTGCCTCACCGATTTCAGAAACCTTGTTAAAAGAATGCATTGACGCCTTTGGTTGCGATTTTGTACAGGGCTACGGCCAAACCGAAGCGACCATGGCGCTGACCTTCCTCACCGCCTCGGACCATCGCAAGGCCCTGGCTGGTCAGCCAGAATTGCTGCGCTCATGTGGTCGCGCGGTGTTTGGCTCAGAGATTAAAATTGTTGGCAACGACGGCCAAGAACTCGCCGTGGGCGAAATCGGTGAAATCGTCGCCAAGGGCCCGCAGATTATGCAGGGCTACTGGAAAAACCCTGAGGCTACTGCCAAGACAGTGATCGATGGTTGGCTGCATACCGGCGATGCCGGTCGTATGGATGAAGATGGCTATATCTACATTCAAGACCGTGTCAAAGACATGATTATTTCTGGCGGTGAGAATATCTACCCTGCAGAAATTGAAAACCATCTTGTGTCGCACCCGCAAATTCAAGACGCCTCGGTTATCGGTGTGCCCGATGCCAAGTGGGGTGAAGTGCCTCTAGCTGTGCTGGTTTCGGGTGGTCAGCCAGAGTTGAGCGCGGAGGAACTGACTGAATTCTGTCGCGAAAAACTGGCCGGTTACAAGATTCCGCGCAAGCTGGAATACATTGCTGCCTTGCCCCGTAATCCTACGGGCAAGGTGTTGAAAAAAGATATTCGGGTAATGATGGCAGAGAAGTATCCAGCGGTGTAATGAGCACCTATTACCGTGACCTCAAATAGCCTTTGAGGTGATGCTCAGTAGCCAGTAGAATCGGGGCATTTATACACGGATGTTGCCCCGGTTTACGTTTGGCTTTAGTGTGGTCGGTGTTCGCTGGCGAGGTTTAAACCTCGCCATAGGGCGCCACAGGCGCAGCCTAAGGTCTATTGATAAGTATGTTCGATGAGGCATATATTCGTCGCGCTGTTACTGGCCCTCGCCGTGATGAGTCCATCCCAAATCTGGGCGAGTGAAGAACTGCCCACCTCAAAAAATAAGCAACTCACCTACAGTGTTTATCTGCACATCTCCCATAAAGTCGTTGATGGCTTTGGCCTGGTTGATTCAAATGGTCACGTCGTCCTTATTGGCAGCGAGGCCTATATTGTCGACACACCATGGTCGGCGCAAGATACCGAAACAGTGCCGCAGTGGGTTAAACCCCAGGGATTTACACTGAAAGGCGTGGTTTCAACGCATTTCCATGAAGACCGCACGGCGGGTATTGAATACCTTAATGCCAAGGCCATAGCCACTTACACCCCAGCTCGAAACAATAAAATATTGCAGAATGCTGGCAAACCCCTAGCGGCAAACACCTTCAATACAAATAATTTTTGGCCGGTAAAGGCGCACATAGACGTTTTTTATCTGGGCGCAGGGCATGCTCAAGACAGTGTCGTTGTCTGGCTGCCAGAGCATAAGCTACTTTTAACATGACGCGTATACCATGATGACAGTCGTTGATGCTGGCCAGCCGGAAATGCTGGCGCGTTTGCGGCGTATGGCGCTATCTGCACAGGGCCTATTGCAAGCGCAGCCTTATGGGCGCGGAATAGAGGGTGCGCGTAAGGCAATTCGGCACTTGGCTTATGTGCAAATCGATACCATCTCGGTGGTAGAGCGGGCGCATCATCATGTTTTGTATTCGCGGGTGCCTAATTTCCAACCGACGATGACGAATCAGATGTTGTTGAATGGCGACATTTTTGAGTATTGGACGCACGCTGCGGCGCTTATTCCCATTGAAGATTTTCGTTTCTCTTTACCGTATAAGCATGCAATTAAGTGCGGCCGTACCCACTGGTTTAAAACGCCAGATAAAAAGTTGATGAGGGAATTGTTAGCCCGTATTCGTATCGATGGCCCGCTGCGATCTCGTGACCTCGAAGCCAATACTAAGCAGCGCGCGGGTTGGTGGGATTGGAAACCCGCCAAAAAAGCTTTGGAACAGTTGTATATGCAGGGTGACCTCATGGTGAGCAAGCGCGAGGGCTTCCAAAAAACCTATGATCTCACCGAGCGGGTGCTGCTGGGCAATATAAACACATTCATGCCCAGTGTGGATGAATTCGCTGCGCATATAATAGATCAGCAGCTGCGCTGCCACGGATTAGTCGCATTAAAGGGCTTCACCTACCTGCGGCGCGACACTGAGCTGCGCAAAGCAGTAAAGGCACAAGTGGCTGAGCGCTTGGCGATGGGTAATTTGGAGCAAGTGCAGGCGAGCAATGGCGAAGTGTTTATTGTACACGCGGGTGCGCTAGCGCGGCCGCTACCGAGGCTGAACAAACGTCTCATGATTCTCTCGCCATTTGATAATAGTGTTATTCAGCGTGACCGCCTTAAAGCCTTGTTTCAGTTTGATTATCAAATAGAATGCTATGTCCCCGAAGCCAAGCGCAAGTACGGCTACTTTAGTCTGCCACTACTTTACGGCGATGAATTTATTGGGCGTATGGATTGCAAAGCTCATCGCAAGGAACGCCATTTGGAAATTAAATTTCTGCACTTTGATGTGCACAATAACGACGAGGAAATGCTCATTTCCGCTTTTGTAGCCGCCGTGAGCCAATTCTGTCAGTTCCAAAACTGTGATGCAGTGTCGTTGACAAAAGTTTATCCAGAACAGTTCTGTCAGCGTTTGCAAAGCGCCTTAGCGCCGCTGCGCCGTAAGCCGCAATAAGCGAGCACCTGATGAAAATTTATTACTACCCAATTATTTTATTAATTGCAGGCCTTCTGTACTCCTATTGGTTTGGCTATACGCCCGCATTGGTGGGCTTGCTTTATTTTATGAGCAGTGTCGTTTCATATGCGCTCTATGCCAAAGACAAAAAGGCGGCAAAACGTGGCGCTTGGCGAGTGCAGGAGAATACTCTGCATTTGACTGCTTTACTGGGTGGGTGGCCGGGCGCACTTATCGCTCAGCAACGACTTAGGCATAAAACCCAAAAAGTCCGCTTCCGTGTGGTGTTTGCCGTGACGTTTTTATTAAACATTGGCCTGCTTGCTTGGCTGCACACGCCCAATGCCTCCCAAAACTTGCGTTATTATGGCGATAAAACCGGGGATTGGGCGGTGGGCCAGTTTGGCGTAAATCTAGGTACTGCTATTGTGCAGGAGTTAACTGGGTTTCACCGGCCGCGTTAGGCTTAATACGCGAGGGCAGGGGTAAAGCTTCATTCTCGCGACTCAAATAGCCGTGTTTACTTTTGAATGGGATACGCAATGAATATAAAAGAACTTCTCGGCGTCGAGCTACCTATTATTCAAGCGCCGATGGCGGGGGTGCAAAACCACGAACTTGCTGTTGCTGTATCCAATGCCGGCGGCTTGGGTTCGCTGCCCTGTGCCATGCTCAGTTCAGATGCCTTGCATACGGAATTAAGCGCACTGACGACGAAGACGAGTGAACCGTATAATCTTAATTTTTTCTGCCATGTGCCACCAGAACCGGACGCGGAGCGAGAGCGAAACTGGCGCCAGGCGCTGGCGCCGTATTTTGCTGAGCTGGGTATAGATGTAAATGCCATACCCGAGGGAGCAGGGCGCAGGCCTTTTAGCGCTGAAACAGCAGAGGTCTTGGGGGAATTTAAACCGCCAGTAGTGAGTTTTCATTTTGGCCTGCCAGCACCGGAATTAATGGCGAAAATACGCGCTTGGGGCGGAAAGATAATTTCAAGCGCCACCACCGTCGATGAAGCGCGCTGGCTCGAGGCGCGCGGTGCAGATGCGGTCATCGCCCAAGGATTAGAGGCGGGCGGGCATCGCGGATTCTTTTTGTCGACGGATCTCAATACCCAAGTTGGCACCTTTGCCCTGCTGCCGCAAATTGCCAGCGCGGTAAATATTCCTGTGATTGCGGCGGGCGGAATCGCCGACAGTGCCGGCGTTGATGCGGCTGTTAAATTCGGCGCGATAGCGGCTCAAATTGGCACCGCCTATTTACTTTGTCCCGAGGCTAACACCAGCCCAATTCATCGCGCAGCCCTGCAAAGTGACGCCGCTAAAATTACCGCGCTCACTAATTTGTTCAGCGGTGGTGCGGCGCGTGGCATTGTAAACCGCTTAATCCGCGAGCTTGGGCCGATAAATGGCCTCGCTCCAAAATTTCCGCTGGCGGCAACAGCCATTGCGTCTTTGCGGGCTGGGGCAGAAAGTTTGGGCAGTGGCGATTTCTCGCCCTTGTGGGCTGGACAGAATGTGAGTGGCTGCAAAGAAATTTCGGCGCAGTTGTTGACCAAGGCGCTGGCGAAATCATTTTATAAGTCACACTGACGCCCTAGCGTTACTCGTATTTGGTGAGAATGTCGTGTTGAACTGTATAAATACGCGCCTAAGTGCAATATTTTACGGGCCTAGCGGCGCCATAATTAATGAAAGTAGAGATGATGAAAAATAATATTAGGAGTTTAGCCAAGATTGTATTCGCTACAATGGTAATTCTTGGCGCCTATGTTGCTATGTGCATCACAGGTAACGGAGAAACCTTAAAAGTAATGACAGGCGTTATTGAAAAATGTGCTGTTCTTGGTGGGAAAAGCGCCGAAGCTTATTCACATGCCACAATTAAAACAAGCTCAGGAAGTTACTTAATATCAAGTGTTTCAAGCTGCAGTGCCGGGCGTGATGTTAATATTTTTGTTAAGCGTGGCATTCTGTATTTTAATGCAATTTATGTCGCGGAAATAATGTAAATGAGTTTCAAGACTGCCTTGGTTTTTTACTGTGGAAATCGATTCGCCCCCATTTACCTCATAGGGGGCGATGTCCTAGGTTTACTTCACCCAAATTTGCTTCGTATTCACAAACTCCCGAATACCGTGGGGGCCTAATTCGCGGCCATAGCCAGAGCCTTTTATCCCGCCGCTAGGCAGTCGGGAGTCGGTTTTAACAATACCGTTTATTGCGACTTGGCCGGCTTCTAGGCGGTTGGCTATGTTGGTGGCGAGTTTGGCGTCGTTGGTCCATACCGCCGCGCCAAGGCCGTAGGGGGTTTCGTTGGCGAGTTGCACGGCTTCTTCAACATCTGCGGCGCGGATCACGACCATGATGGGGCCGAAGGTTTCTTCTTTAAACGCGCACATACCCTCTGTTACATCGACTAAGAGCGTCGGCGGGTAAAAGAAACCCGGGCCGTCGCTGAGTTCCCCGCCGAGTAGACATTTGGCGCCAGCGCTAATGGTGTCGGTTACTTGGCGATGCAGGTTTTGGCGCAGGTCTTCTCTGGCAATAGGGCCGACTTGGGTATCTGCTAGCAGCGGGTCGCCGGTTTTGAATTTCGCCATTCGGGTGTGCAGTTTTTCGACAAAGGTATCGTATACGGTGTCTTCGACAATAATGCGCTTAGCCGCAATGCAAGATTGCCCCGCATTAATCATGCGCGACAGGGTGGCAACGTCTGCCGCGGCATCTAAATCGGCGTTGGCAAGAACAATACAGGGGTCGGAACCGCCGAGTTCAAGCACGGTTGGTTTGATTTCGGAGCCAGCGATGGCGGCAACAATGCGACCGGCATTGCCTGAGCCCGTAAACGACACGGCGGCGATGCGGGGGTCGCGGATGGCGGTTTCTATGGTGCTATTGTCGATAGCGACGTTAACCACAATATTTTCTGGGGCACCGGCATCCGTAAAGACTTTTGCGATGGCGGCGGCGCAGGCGGGCACATTGGGGTCGTGCTTCATGACGCAGGTATTGCCTGCCATGAGCGCGGGCGCAAGGTAGCGAAAGGCCAACCATAGCGGTGCATTCCACGGCAGTATGCCGAGTAGGGTGCCCAGTGGGGGATGGCATATATAGCTGATGCTGGCGTCTGAGGGCAGGGTTTGCGGCGCCAAGTACTCGGCGGCGTGCTCGGCGTAGTATTCGGCGCAGCCCGCCGCTTTTTCGACCTCTGGGCCGCCTTCGCGAATTGGTTTACCCATTTCTAAGGCCATGAGCTTTGCTAGGGCGTCTTTTTGCACCCGGAGCTCAGCCGCTACCGCACGTAATACTTTGCCGCGCTCTTCAATACTGGTGGCCTGCCATTGGTCGGCGGCGCGGTAGGCGTCGCCAATTTTTTCGTGGAGCTCGCTGCTGTTTAGGGTGGGGTATTCGGCTATGACTTGTCCGGTGCAGGGGTTTGTCGCTGTTAGCATGGCTACCTCGTTGTGAATGATTACTCGCCGCTTTTCGCTTTAGCCTTGTCGCCGCTGGAGCTGGCTTCGGCTTTTTCCCGTTTGTTTTTACGTGCTTCATCAAATTCTAGCAGAGCGGGTTCAGGCTGCTCGGGTTTTACGGTGAAATCGCGGTCCATAGTGAAAAAGGATTCGCAACCGGTGTCGGTAATGTAAATTGAATCCGAAATTCCGCAGGTTTTGTCGCCGTCTACGCCCCACATCCAAGGAATGATGTGAAAGGTCATACCGGGCTGTAACACGGTTGATTCACCCTGTTTGAGGCTGACGATATAGCCTTCATCCCAGCTGGGCGGAAACGCGATACCAATGGAATAGCCGGAGCGGGTGATAAGCCTGGCGCCACAGTCATTTTCTGAAATAATATTGCGCACTAAGTTGTCGGCGTCAGAGACGGTCATGCCCGGTTGCACTTTGTCGTGCACTGCGTGCAGTGCCAGTTTCATGCGCTCTTGGGCGTGGTGCATCGAGTCGCTGAGCTTGCCCAGAATCACGGTGCGCATCATGGCGGTGTGATAGCGGCGATAGCAGCCGCCGACCTCTAAAAAGACATGCTCATTGGGCAGCACGGTGCGGCCCTCCCAGGTGGCATGGCCAATCATGGTGCGGGGCCCAGACGTCACGTAGGGCATTACCGCTGGTGGTTCGCCGCCGGCCCTAAACATGGCAGAACTGATGGCTGCGCCAATTTCATTTTCAGTGACACCCGCTTGGCAGGCGTCGATACCTGCTTGCATCCCAGCTTCAGTGGCCGCCGCGGCTTTGCGCATGAGCTGAATTTCTGCGGGCGATTTGCAGATACGGCCCTGCTCAACAATGCCGAAACAGTCTAGCAATTTGGCCTCGGTCAGCGTGGTGTGAATTCGATCTTGTTGATAAGCCGGAAAAAAATAGCTATTGCGCTCGTAGCCGATGCGTTTTTTGGCGAGGCCAAATTCGCGCAGGGCATCTACCAACATTTGTATCGCATCGCCTGTGTCCGGGTAGGGTCGAGTGCGCTCGACCCAGGTGCGAGCGATAATATTCGACTCCTCCATGGCGCGAGTAATCATGAAGGGCTCGTCTTCTAGCGGCACGACTAAGGCCTGGAAGAAGGAGTAACCCGTGGTTTGGTAGTCGGTGAGGTACATGATGTTTTCTGGATCAGAAATCACCACGGCATCTAGGCGCCGGTCGGCAATGCGCAGCCGCAGCGCCGCGAGTCGGCTCTGGTATTCCTCAAAGGGAAAGGTCATATCGTCGCGTTGGATCATGCGGTGGCCTCCATCACTTTGCTGGTATTGCGCACCAGGATGTCGAGTCCTTGTTGGAGGTCGTCGTGGGGAATGGTGAGCGGCGGGATCAATTTAACCACACGGCCGCCGGTGCCGCAGCTGGCAATGAGTAGGCCGTCGGCAAAGCACGTGTCTACAATCGCTTTGGCTTGTTCACCGCTGCCAACATCTAAGCCGAGAATCATGCCTTTGCCACGCACCGCAACCGCCTTAAAGTTCTTTTCGAGTGGTGTTAGTGCGCCAGCCATAAGTGCGGCTTTATGGGCGACCTCAGTCATGAGTTCACTGTCTTCAAAATAGCCGAGTGCCTCGCTGCCTGCGACAAACGACAGAGACTGGCCGCGAAACGTGCCGGTGTGTTCGCCGGGGGACCAGTGCTTGTCGATCTCTGGTTTCACGAGGTTGAGGGCCATGGGCGTGCCCATACCGCCAACACCTTTGGCGAGGCAGACAATATCGGGGTCGAGACCCATATCGTCAAAGCTAAAGTAACTGCCAGTGCGGCCACAACCGACCTGAATGTCGTCAATAATTAATAGGGCGCCGACGTCTTTGGCGAGCTTGGCCAGCGCTTGTAACCATTCTTTACTGGCAACGTTTACACCGCCTTCCGCCTGTATGGTTTCAACTAAAAATGCGGCAGGTGGCGAGAAGCCGCTAGAGGCGTCGGCATAGTAAGTCGCTAACTGTTTAAGGTGCTCCGTACAGCCAAATTTGTGATGCGATACATGATTCAGTGGTACACCTGCCGCGCCGCGAAAATAGGCATTGGCGGTGCAGGCTAAGGCGCCTAAAGTCATGCCGTGAAAACCGTGGGTAAAGGCCGCTATTTCTTGGCGGCCAGTGGCGCGCCGAGCAATTTTTAGGGCCGCCTCAACCGAGTTGGTGCCGGTTGGCCCCATAAACTGCATTTTATGGTCCATATTCCGGGGTTCGAGTATGGTTTTAACAAAGCGCTCCATAAATGCCCGCTTGGCAGTGGTGTGCATGTCCAGACTGTGGGTAACACCGTCGGATTCAAGGTAATTAATCATGGCCTTTTTCATACGCGGATTATTGTGGCCGAAGTTCAAGACCCCAGCACCGGCAAAAAAGTCGATGTACTGTTTACCGCTCTCGTCGGTTTGGCGGGCGTTCACGGCCTTGTCGAATACCACCGGGTACACTCGGCAATAGGCGCGGATGTTTGATTCACGTTGCTCAAAAATACTCATGCGTACTCCTTCTTGTAAATAATGTCCGTCGTGACGCTGACGGGGTGCTATATTTTCAGATGGTTTGTGCAGGTTTTTCGGGCGTTGTCACGCCGCAGAGGCGAGAAAACAAATTGGTAACCAGAGGAATTAATCGGTCATTAAAATCGTAGTGGGGGCTATGGCAGGGCACTTGATGATGCGCGTCGCCGTCGTCGGCACCAATGAGTGCAAAGGCGCCGGGAATTTCCCGCAGATAATAACTAAAATCTTCCGACGCCATGATCGGCGTGCGGATATTTAAGTGCAGTGAGTCGCCGCCGTTGCTCTCTTGCCATAGCTGACGAACATGCTGCGCCTGTTTTGGATGATTGATGGTGGCGTTGTAGCGCGGTGTTATTTCAACCTCGCACGCCACACCGTAGCTGTGCGCTGTGTGCTGGCTAATCTCGGTGATTAGGGCATTGATTTGATCGCGACTCGCTTGATCTGGCATGCGAATACTGCCGCCTAGGATCGCCTGCTGGGGAATAATGGTTGCCCCACTGTCGGCCATGAAGGAGGTTACGCTAACGACGGCTGCCTGCTGCGGGGCTAGGCGGCGACTGACAATTTGCTGCAGCGCTAGAGTAATAGCGCTGGCGGCGAGCACTGGGTCTCGGCATAGTTCCGGTTGACTGGCATGGCCGCCCTTGCCTGTTACCGTTATGGTAAAGGTGCCGTTGCCACACATAACAATATCGTCGGGACACACTAGTTTCCCAAAGGGAATTGCCGGCCAGTTGTGCCAGCCGTATATTTCGTCAATGCCGTCTAGTGCGCCTTCATTAATCATTTCTCTTGCGCCGTGTCCGCCTTCTTCTGCTGGTTGGAATAGTAATGTGACAGGGCCAGTTAAGCTTTGTTCATTGTGTTTTAACCAGCGCGCGGTGGCGAGTAGTGTGGCAGTGTGGCCGTCGTGGCCACAGGCGTGCATACAACCAGATTGGGTCGACGACCAGTCGCGACCGGTTTGCTCAACAATTGGTAGGGCGTCGATGTCGCCGCGCAGGGCGATATGTTTGCTGTTGGGTTTAGCCAGTTTGCTGTTGGCTTGTAGCGTGGCGATGGTGCCGGTTCCTGCACATTTTCGCCATGCAATGCCAAGTTGACTAAGGGTGTTTTGCACTGTTTCAGCAGTGCGAACCTCTTGCCAGCTCGGCTCGGGGTGGGCGTGTAAGTCGCGGCGCAAGGTCTGTGCGGCGGCGATTGTGTTCAACCAGTATTTAGACATCACGTTTTTACTGTGGCATAGCTTTTGCGTTGGGGCAAATCTTCATTTGAAATTTTTTAATGGCGTTGGGGTGGGCCACATTGGTGCAGCTGCGCAGTTTGTGGTGCTGGATGGTATAAGGTTTTGAAAAAAATAATTTTTCCATGAAATTTAAGAAATCCCTTAACAAGCCTGTGTATCGGCGTTATTGGCGATTTTGGTTAAATGAGCTTGCTTTTTGGCGGCACAGAATCTGCATACTTACTGAACTGCAAAGTAAACGGCACTAGCAAACATTCAGTGCAGCGCTAGTGCCGTCTGTTGGTGTTATGAAATTTTATAACAGCACCCGGAGTCTGGTGGGAGCTGGGCTCTGCGTTCAAACGCAGGTAATTTTAATGCTTTTAGCTACGGATTTAGACGGTACTTTTCTGGCTGGCGATAACGACCAGCGTCTTAAACTTTATTGGTTAATAGCGGCGCACCCGGAGATTAAACTGGCCTTTGTGACTGGTCGCGGGCTGGAGTCGGTATTGCCACTGCTCTCTGATCCGATGATCCCCGAGCCGGATTATATTATTTGTGACGTGGGCTGTACGGTGGTTGATGGCCACACTCAGCAAGCCATTCAACCGTTGCAGGGTGATATTGATATACGTTGGCCCGGTGACCATGTGGTTGAATCAGCGGTAAGCCATATTGCCAATTTACAGCGTCAGGATGTTCCTCAGGAGCGGCGTTACTCCTTCTTTTGCAATGCAGAAGCGATTAGCAGCGAGCTTGAGGAAGCCGTTAGTGACCTAGACTGTGATCTCCTGTATTCGGCTGGCTTGTATTTGGATATTTTGCCCAAGGGCGTGAATAAGGGTTCTACTTTGCGGGGCCTGGTCGAGCAACTGGGCATAGACGATGAAGATGTCTTGGTTGCGGGTGACACCCTGAATGATTTGTCGATGTACGAGCACGGCTTTATTGGTGTTTGTGTTGGCGAGTCTGAACCCGCCTTATTACGCGCGACCGAAAATCAGGCGCGGGTCTACCACGCCGAGGAGGCCGGTTGTGGCGGTATTTTACAAGCGATAGAACATTTTGGCTTTTTAGGTGCGGCGGGTATGGCCGCAGAACAGCGCGATGTCTTGGTGCCGGGAAAGTCTGACTTGGTGATTGTTTATCACCGGCTTCCCTACGAAGAATCTCGCGAAAATGGTGAGACTATCCGGCGCAGGCCAAGCTCACCCAATGGCATTATTCCGACCTTGATGAGCTTTTTTGCCGACGGTCGCGCGGGTTCTTGGGTTGCTTGGTCAATTCATGAAGAAGGTGACGCTAATTTTGAAACTCACACCGAAGTAGATGCCGCGCGCTACCCCAATTTACTTGCCGCACGAGTGGCCTTAACAACACACGAAATGGATATTTTTTATAAAAAGTTCTCTAAAGAAGCTTTCTGGCCAACCCTGCATACCTTCTGGGAACGCGCGACCTTTAGAGAGGATCATTGGCAGGTTTTCCTTAATGTGAATAAACGCTTTGCTGAGGTGGCCGCCAGCGAGGCCGCTGAAGGCGCAACGGTGTGGATACACGATTACAATTTATGGATGGTTCCGGCATTTTTACGCGAGATTCGCCCAGATGTGATTATCGCTTTTTTTCACCACACCTATTTTCCGTCAGCGGACGTGTTCAATGTTATTCCTTGGCGCCGAGATATTATTGGCAGCTTATTGCAGTGCGATTATATCGGCTTTCATATTCCTCGTCAGAGTGAGAACTTTGTTGATGTCGCCCGTGGTGTAACGCCTTTGATAGTAACGGAGAGAATGAGCTGCGCGCCGCGCTTTTTGAGCTATGGCTGTGCGGTGGGTTTAGATGAAATGAGTACTGAGATTCAAGTCAATGATCGTCGTATTTGTTTGGGGGCGCATCCAGTCGGCTTGGATCTAAAACGGGTGGAAGACGCGCTAAGCAATGCAAAGGTACAACGACGAATGGTTGAACTCAGGGAGGAGTTGCACGGTACCCGCATGATTTTGTCGGTAGGCCGACTCGATTACACCAAGGGCATATTAGAGCAGCTTGAGGCTTACGAAGGCTTGCTGGAAGAACATCCAGATCTCCACGATAAAGTGACTTTGATGATGGTGTGTGTGCCCGCCGCCAGTGAAATGACAATTTATCGGGATTTGCAGCAACAAATAGAGCAGGCGGTAGGCCGTATAAATGGTCGCTTTGCCAAAGTGGGCTGGACGCCGCTGCAATTTTTCTTTCGCAGCCTGCCCTTTGCCGAGTTGGTGGCCTATTACAGTATGGCCGATGTGATGTGGATTACGCCTTTGCGCGATGGTCTTAATCTAGTTGCCAAAGAATATATTGCCACCCAAGGCATGACCGACGGTGCCGGGGTCGTGGTTTTATCTGAATTTGCGGGGGCGGCGGCAGAGTTGCGCGGCCCAATTTTGGCTAACCCCCATGACCGTAATGAACTCGTGCAAACCTGCTACTTTGCGCTAAATCTTAACCGCGACGAAGCTCGCAGTAGAATGCGCGAGGCCTACGACATTGTTCGCCACAATGACATAAAGATTTGGGGGAATGAGTTTATGACCTCAGTGAACGCCTGTCGTAAGCCTGCCGGCGACACCGCCCTAAGGGCGCTGGTGGCCGATGTTATTTAGCGTTAAATATTATTATTTAAAACTTTGGTGTTGTCACCGAGAGCAGTTTTGCAGTGGGCACGCGCTGCTTATTGATCTTAATTCCAGGCTGGAGCCCTAGTATGGCATTACGCAATGCAGTGCAGATGATTTGCTATCCGAATCGTCTGGGCAATAATCTAAGTGATTTATACACCGTCATTGAACGTCATTTTTCCAATGCTATTGGCGGCGTGCATATTCTGCCGTTTTTTCCCTCAAACGCAGACGCTGGATTCTCGCCATTAACCCATAAGGAAGTCGATCCTGACTACGGCGATTGGGAAGATATTGAACGAATATCGGCAAAATACGATCTCTGTTGCGACGTGACCGTAAACCATATTTCCGACGAATCGGTTGAGTTCAAGGATTTTATCGCCAATGGCTATGACTCGGAATACGCCGACCTCTTTGTACACGTTGATAAATTAGGTGAAATTAGCCCCGATGATTTAGCAAAAATCCATATTCGTAAAGAGAAGGAACCCTTCCGCCGCGTAGACTTCGCCGACGGTGGTACTGGTCGCGTGTGGTGTACTTTTACCGAGCATCAGGTCGATTTAAACTACGACTCTGAGCTTACCTACCAGTTAATGGAAAACTATATTGGCTTTTTGGCCCAGCGTGGCGTGAAGTTGTTTCGCCTCGATGCCTTTGGTTATACCACCAAGCGCATTGGTACCAGTTGCTTTTTGGTTGAGCCCGATGTCTATCGTAACCTCGACTGGATTAATGGTGTTGCCCAGTTACACGGTGCTGAGGTCTTGCCTGAAGTACATGACCACAGTAGCTATCAATACGCCATAAGCCGCCGCAATATGCATCCCTATGGCTTTGCCTTACCGCCACTGCTGCTATTTTCCTTGCTGGATGCAAATAGCGTGTACTTAAAAAACTGGCTGCGAATGTGCCCGCGCAATATGGTTACGGTGCTCGATACTCACGACGGTATCTGTATTCCCGATGTTGAAGGCGTTTTGCCTGATGATAAAATTCGCGCCTTAATTGACAATATCTCCAGTCGCAGTGCTGACCCTATACTGCGCCGTTCTGCTGCCAATATTCACAGCGTTGGCGCTATCTACCAGTTAACCTGTACTTTTTACGATGCCTTAATGCGCAATGACGACGCGTATTTGGCGGCGAGGGCAATTCAATTCTTTACGCCGGGGATTCCTCAAGTGTACTACGTAGGCTTGCTGGCCGGCTGCAATGACAATGAACTAATGGAAGAAACTGGCGAGTTGCGTGACATTAATCGGCATTTCTACAGTATGCCTGAGATTGATGAGGCGGTGGCGCAGCCGGTGGTTAAACGGCTCTTGGCGTTAATGCGTTTTAGGAGTAATTACCCTGCCTTTGATGGCCATTTTGAACTTGGCTACTCTAATGATTCCAGTGTGGCCATGGCGTGGCGCCACGGTGAGTTTTACTGTCATTTGTTTGTTGATCTCAATTTTAATAGCGCGACTATTACGTATCTCGACGAAGAGTCGTTAGCGGAGTGTCGCCTTCAGTGTTGATTTTTGCTTATATAGACCCCTTAGATACGAGGGCGTTTATATGTTTAAGTCGATTCATCATGTTGCGATCATCTGCTCTGATTACGCGGTGTCTAAGCATTTTTATACGTCTATATTAGGCTTGGAGATTGTCGCTGAGAATTATCGTGCCGAGCGAGCATCCTATAAATTAGATCTGCGTTTGCCCAGCGGTGCGCAGATCGAGTTGTTTTTCCTTCCTGGTGCGCCAGTCAGACCAAGTTACCCTGAGGCACAGGGCTTGCGGCATTTGGCTTTTAGCGTAGATTCTGTGGCAACGACGGCGGCCTATTTGAATTCCCTGGGCGTAGTGGTAGAGCCAATCAGGGTGGATGAGTACACTGGCCGAGCCTTTACTTTTTTTTGTGATCCAGATGGTTTGCCGCTAGTAATATATGAGGAGATAGAGGCTTAGTGCGGTCTTCGATCTTATGCGTCTTTTGCTGCGAGGGCCTTAATCGCCAAAATTTGTCTGTGTATCTCGCTGACGATGTTGGGCATGGTGCCATTGGAATACTGAACTGCATACCAAAGCACACATAAATAGCCGTAAATAATCTGCCAGTGGTACAAGCGTTGCCAATCTAAGGCGCTGATAGGCTGCCTCAGATAGCGTGTTAGTAGCGATTGTTGTTGTTTGGCATTGAGTGCATTGCCTTCAATAATTACGGCAAGCTCATAAAAAGGGTCGCTCATGGCGGCGTATTCCCAGTCTATGGCGTATAACTTGTCTTTATTGTTAATGATAAGGTTAGAGGCTAACAAGTCGTTGTGGCAGAGCACCAGGCCGCTATTCAGCGCTTTTGCACTGGTGATATGAGTGCGAACAGCCGAGTCGAGTGATTTTAATTCGCGAGTAAATGCGGCTTGGGCGTCTATTGCTTGCCAGTAGCAGCTTATTTTATTTTCTACATTTAAGTCTGCATCGATACCAGGTAATTGGTGAATGCCGCGAAGTAATTCGGCGAGTAAAGATAAATTATGATCAATACTGACTGACCAGGTTTTATCGCCCAGATAGCGGCTGACCATATACTGGTGTTGGTCATCGTAATATATTAATGGCGCGCAGAGCCCGGCTTCATCGGCGCGGCTCAGTGCTTTGGCTTCAGCGCTGCGATTTAAGTTGAGCGCTTCACTTATAGCTGAGTTTTTACGTAGAACGAACAGCTCATGATTTACGCTGATTAAATAGTTTAGGTTGGTTAAGCCGCCGAGCAAGGGCTTAATAATGACCGGCTGGCTGTCACTCCAGCGCCACCAATCGCTGGGAATAATATTAGTGGTTGACATGTTCATGCCGCTCTTGTTTATAGAGCGTATTCCACTGATAGAAGCCGATGATCACGAGTACCACATAGAGCATGAATAGCAGCGCGGTGAGGTAGAGGCCTCGGTCGATATATAAATAGACTGAGGCCGCGTCGATTACAATCCAGTAAATCCAATTCTCTAATACTTTGCGGGTCACCATATAGGTGGTAATGACTGCGCCCCACGTGGTAAAGGAGTCTAGGTAGGGCAGCGCCGCGTGGGTTTTTTGCGCAAGTCCGTAGCCAAAAATTAATGTTAATAGTCCAACCGAAGCAATCACCAGTAGATGAGTTTTGAGTGGCCAGCAATGGATGGTGAGGTTTTGTTGTTTGTCGGCGTGATGTCGCCACTGCCACCAGCCATACACCGCCATAACGAGGTAAAATACCTGTAATGCTGACTCCATTAGTAAACTTACGTCCCAGAATAAAAATAGGTATATTGCTGTGCTAATAAAGGCCGCATACCAGCAGCTATTCTTTTCTTTCATGGCGAGCACTAAATACGCCAGCGCTAATATAACCGCGACTATCTCCCATGGCGACATACTATGGGCTGCGTCCTTAATGGCTGTAATTGTCTCAGCATTAAGCATGATGTGCGGCCGGGCTTAAGTCACCGTCAATAAATTTACAGACAAAAATTGCGCGACCAAATTGTTCGTAAGACTTGCGCATTTCTTGCTTTATGACATCCATCACCACTTCGTAGTCACCAAATATTTGGGTGCTCATGGTATTGGTGAGTACCTGTAAATTGGCGTGGCTGTTTAGGCGGTCGATAAAGTCTTGAATCGCCGGAATGTAGGTGTCTTTCAGTGGGTACATGCTGATTTCAACAGAGAGTTTCATACTATTTTCTCATGTTCGTATACGGTGAACAGGGCGACGGTCTGTCGCCCGAGAAGATTTAAAAGCGGTAGTTAGCCGAGATACCTGCAATCCGTGGTTCACCTAACTGGTAGTAGGTCTCTGGTGCGTAGCCTTTGGCCGGGTCGTTACCATAGGCATTACTGAAGTAAAAGCCACGAGTCTGGACGTCTTCGTCGCTTAGGTTGCGTCCCCATAGAGACACGTCCCAGTTGCTGCCTTGGTAGCTTAGGCGCGCATTGAGCATTTCATAGCGTATCGATTTCTCATTGTGACTATTAGAAAAATAGAATTCGTCCTTGCCCTCAATTTCTATGCGTAAACTTAGATTACTGATAAGGGTGATTTCGGTGCCAATAAAGAATTGATAATGGGGGGCGTGGGCAACTTCACGGCCATCCATATTGACAGGCGGTAACGCTGCACCAGTATTATCATCTTTAGCGTCAACGTGGGTGATGCTGATGAAATCTTTAAACTCGGCGTTTAACCAGCCAGCTGCTGCAAAAAAGCGAACGGCGTCATTGGCGAGATAATTCATCTCTACCTCTAGTCCCGTCGTTTTGCCTTTGGCAGCATTGCTCAGATAGTCGTCAAAGGAAAAGTTATTGGGGTCAAATATCGATTGCTTGGCCTGCACGTCACTGCGATCTTGGTAAAATGCCGCGACTTGGGCCTGCAGGCGATTGTCGAGCCAGCTGCCCTTGAAACCCAATTCGTAATTCAGCATGTGCTCGGTGTCAAATTCATACATATCGGCTGTGATTTCTGAATTTGCCGTCGATGCGGAAATGATTCGGCCATTAATGCCCCCCGCTTTATAGCCTCGGGAGATCGTGCCGTAGAGCAGGCTGTCGTTATGGTAGTGGTATTCAAGGGTGAGGTTGCCCCCCCACAACTCTTCATCGTTACTCGATGTAACGGCGAGTGAGTCGTCATAGTCGGCATTGCGCTGCTCAATCCTAAGTCCGCTGACGAGTTCAAGGGTGTCGCTGAGGCTACTGCGAAGTTGGCCGTAGAGTGCGAAGTTTTCCGTGTTGAACTCGCTGGTGAAACTGCCGTTGCGACTTAGGTCTTCGCTATCTTTACGCAGATAGGCGCCAAGCACCCAGCTACTGCTGTCGTTCAGTAGTTTGGCGTGCTCGGTCGAGATAAAGCGAAAATCTGCACTAATATTGTCTTTGTTGCGCTGGTAGTTGTCAGTGGAGCTGTATTCGGCAGGGTGGTAACCAATATAGGTCCAGTCTTCGTCGTAGCCGTATTCGGTATTTGAGTTGGCGGCACTCAGTGTGGACTCAAGGCTAAACAGGGGGTTTGCGGACCAGTGGGCGACAACCGAGCCAGCCACGGTTTCTTGGCGGTCGTGACCGGGTTGGTCAGACAAAGTGTTGCGAGTATTACTCAGCGAAAAGGCGTCGTAGCCATTGTCGGCATCGAGGTAGAGCAGCGAGAAATCCAGCTGTAAATCGTCGCTTGCTTGGTAGCGCAATTTGCCGCGCAAGATTGATTCATTGATGTTGTTGACGTCGTCGCGATCTAGGTATCGGTTTTTAATGTAGCCATCAGACTGCTGGTTTTGAGCGGCAATGCGATAACTTACTTTTTCGTTTACGGGACCGCTGGTGACGAGGCCGAGCTTGTGGCTATTGTATTGGGCGGCTTCTACTGAAATTTTTGCCATCGGCGCTGCCGAGGGTGCGCTGCTATGCATGCTAATGAGCCCGGCCAGGGCACTCGCACCATATTCAGTCCCTTGAGGGCCGCGCAGTATCTCTATTTGGCCAATGTCTAAGGTGCTGGCTGCCAGGCCTAGGCCGCTAAAATCGATACCATCGATAATAAGCCCGACCGAGGGGCTTACTGGGTCGATGAACTGGCTGCGTTCACCAATGCCGCGAATTTGAAAGTAACGCCCCCTAGATGCCCCCGCCGAGTAATTCACATTTGGCGCCATATTTAGCAGCTGTTCGATATTGCTCGCACCGCGTGCTTCGATAGTGCTTTGGTCAAATACGCTGACGCTACTGGCAAGGTCTAGCAAACTGGTGTCGCGAAACTGACTGCTAACAATCACTTCTTCTAATTTTGATGCGTCTGCCGCGCTAGTGAGTCCGCTACTAAGGCAGGCCACAAGGCCAATAGCGTAACGTAGGGGTATTTTTGCAAATAGGGGGTTCATGGTTCTCTCTCGGGTGAAACTGGTTTGAAAGAGACCCGGTGTGCGACGTGAAGAGGATGACTGACCTATTCCTACGCCGGTATTAACCGGATCAGGTTCAAGGGTTTGCATTGCTGGTTCCAATAGCATCTCAGGCCGTAGCCACCCCTTAGGTTTTGCCGAGGGATAATAGCAGAAATCCCGTTTAGCGGGAATGGCTCGGTTAGGATGTGCGCACTAGCGCTGGCAATGGTTTATATTTTAACGCAGCAAAAAATAGCATTGCCGGAAGCGCCATCACCAGGGGTGATTTTTTCATAGTCATGTTCGAAGACATGCACTTCAAAATAGGGCTGCAGTAGCTGTTGTAATTCGTCAAATGTTACGGCCACCATGGGATGTTCGTCCTGCCATGTTTCGGTATGCAGGCCCGTGGTTTTTTCAATTTTAAGGCGCAGGGACTGCTGATTGCCGTGACCGCCGTATCGCCAACCCGAGCTGAAAGCAAAGTGGCTGCCATGGTGCTCGGCGGTATGGCGAACAAAGGCGCTGGAATCAATTTTGTTTTTATCGACCGTGTTAAAACAAAAGACACCGCCAGATGCTAGCGCGCGATGGGTGCTAGCAATACAGGATTTCAGCTGAGTAATATCGCTGCTGTAGTGTATGGAGTATAAAAAGCAGGTAATTAAATCAAGGGGGTCATCTACCTGAAAATTGCACATGTCCTGCAAGCTGAAGTGGCCAGTTGGGCAGCGCTGCTGGGCGAGATCGATCATCGGCTGATTAATATCTAGACCACTGCTCAGATAGCCAAAGTCGATGAAATGCTGAACGTGAGGGCCGGTGCCGCAGGCTAGGTCTAGATGTTTTTTGCCATTGTTGCCGAAGATCTGATGTAGTCTGCGCACACAGTTGCTTTGGGCTTGGTAATCGATATCTGCGCACATTAAGTCGTAATAGCCAGACAGATCGGTGTAAAGCGCGTTAGTTGTCATCTTGGCCTTCTAAATCGCCATTATTGAGGAATATGGGTTTAAGTAATAGCGGCAGTAATGCAACGCCGAAGATGAAAATAGTCATGGCGTAGAAATTATCTAAATAGGCGATCATTGCCGCTTGCCGCTGAATTTCCATATCCAGTAGTTGTAAGGCGGCAAGCCCGGTGTCGCCAAGGCGGTATGCGGCGGCCAGGGGATCGATTCCTGGCAGGCTAAACTGGGTGATGTGGCCACTCAAGTCGGCGTGGCTTATTTGGCTATTGCGGGAAATTAAAGTGAAGATAGCGGAGATGCCAAAGCTGCCCCCGATATTGCGCACTAAATTTAGCAGACTGGCACCGTCCGGGCGCAATTGCTGCGGCAGGGTCGAAAACGCCGCCATGGTTGCCGGGGTAAACAGCATACCTAAGCCCAGGCCCTGTATGAAACCGGACGATAATATTGGCCCAGAATTCATTTCTAAGGACCATGTTGCCATCATACCTAGCGCGGCTGCGCAAATTAGGTAGCCGGCACTCATTAAGTAGCGCAAGTCCATACGTTGCATTAATCGTCGGGTAAGGAACATGCTAATCATTACACCGAGACCCCGTGGCATGAGGAGTAAGCCGGTGTCGATAGCGCTGTAGCCAAATAAATTTTGAAACATGGTTGGCAAGACTGCGGCAATAGCAACATTTGCTAAACCCAAAATTAACATGATGGCTAAGCCGCCAAGAAAATTCTTATCTTTTAGCAGGCCGGCGGGAAATAACGGTGTTGTTGTTGAGCGTGAATGGATAAAAAATATCCACACGGCGGACAGGGCAATGATTAATTCGATAATGATTTCCCATGAGTCGAACCAATCTTTATGCTGCCCGCGATCTAACATAAGCTGCAAAGACACAAGGGCAATTGCCAAAATAAGAAAGCCAAAGCGGTCGAGTCTACGTGGGACAATTGGGCGTGATGGTAATAGCCAAGCCAATATAATGAGCGTTGGTATACCTATTGGTAAATTCACATAAAACACCCAGCGCCAGCTTAGGGTGTCGGTGAGTATGCCGCCGAGCATTGGCCCTGTAATTGGCGCAATCATGACGACCATGCCCATCATCGACATCGCGGAGGCTTGTTTGCTAGGCCGATTAATGTCGAACAGAATGGTTTGTGACATCGGCCCAATAAAGGCTGCACAGACGCCCTGTAGTACGCGGAAAAGCACCATTTGTGTCAACGACGTCGCCGCGCCACAGAGCGCAGAAGCGATTAAAAAGCCAGCAACGGCGTAGAGAAAAGTGCGTCGTGAGCCGAATTTGTCGGAGACCCAACCAACCAGCGGTATTGTCATGACGGTGGCAATGATATAACTGGTTAGTATCCAACTCACGGTGTCCATCGTGGCGCCGAGGCTGGATTGCATGTGGGGCAGAGCGACATTGGCAATCGTCATGTCGAGGATCTGCATGAGGGTCACCATCATCACGGCCGCCATTAATAGGCCCTGATGACGACTTGCTAGCGCTGGCTCGTCGCGGAGTGTGCTAATCCCCAGTGCTAATTCGGACATCGACCGATAGCCCCGCAATCAATGGCCGCGCAGGCTTGCTTTCAATGCTAATACGCACCGGCACACGCTGGGTAACCTTAACCCAATTACCGTTGGCGTTTTGTGCAGGTAATATTGAAAACTCTGATCCAGTGCCCGCGCCGATGCTTTCTATTTTGCCGCGCAGTTTCATGTCTGGGTAGGTGTCCAGTTCCATGATGGCGGCTTGGCCAACACGAAGTTGATTGAGATCGGTTTCTTTGAAATTAGCCTCTACCCAGCTGTGATCGGTATTAACGATACTGACTGAAGGCAGGCTTTGCATCATAAGCTGGCCGATTTGGAGGCGATCCATTTGGCTGATAATGCCGCTGACGGGAGATCGAACCTCGGTGCGGGAGAGGTTTAACTGAGCTTTTTCCAATTGGACTTTTGCGGACTGTAGCGCTGGGTATTCCCCTGAATCTGAATTGCCGCTGGAGAGGGCGACTCTTGCTTCTTCGGCGTCAGCTTTTGCGGACGCTAGGCGTGACCTTGCTTGGAATAAAGCGTGCTCAGCTGCGCGAAGTGCTGATTGGCTTGTGACGCTGGTTTTGTCGAGGTCTCGCTGGCGTTGGTATTCGCGTTCGAAATAGGCGACTTCCTCCTGTGCACTTTCAATGTCGATATGTGAGATTGAATAGCTGGTTTGCAGTTGCTCATACCGTGCGACGGCACTTGCCATTGCCGCTTTGGCCTCTAATACCGCGAGCTCAAAGGGTTTTGGATCAATGCGGAATAATAAGTCACCGGCTTCTACCCGTTGGTTTTCGCGCACGGCGACGTCAACAATAATGCCGCCGACTTCCGCGCTAATCGAAATTTTGTCCTGCCTGATATAGGCATTGTCGGTGGAGGTAACGCCCAAGTTGGCGTAATAGTATGCACTGGCGGCGCTAAATAGCAGGATTGGCACCACGAGCATGAGTGCTAGGCGACGGATAGGCGGAGACAAAATCATACCTCTATGTTGTATATAATTGTTATTGCTGTCCTGATAACAATAATCGTTTTCCGCGCCCCAAGTCTATTTGGGTGGCGCAGTAAAGCACCGGCGCAATGTTGCATGAAAAGGATGCGCCAGCACAATTATATACTCGATGACTTATCGTCACGCTATCGTCTGTTTGAATTTACGCTTTGCGTTTATTGATCTGTATCGGCAGCCCGTCCGTTGGGAATACGATTGGCACAACATTAAATTGCATGTTATAGCCAGGCTTTACGCTAATGGTGTGGTTGCGAAGCAAGTGGAACAGAAAAAGTTTTACCTGCATTTCAGCAAAATTGAGACCAATGCATTTGTGGTGACCGCCGCCAAACGGAATCCACTGGTAGAAGTGTCTTTTATGCTCGGCGCGTTCAGCGGAAAAACGTTCGGGGTCAAATTTATGGGGTTCAGTCCACCACTCTTCCATGTAGTGGGTGAAGAGGGGAGAGACGCCGATGCCGGTATTGGCCGGAATACGGTAGCCCATAATTTCGGTTTCTTTAATGGTGCGACGCGGGATTACGGGGACGGGGGGGTACATCCGCAAGGCCTCTTTCATTACCAGACCAGTTTTCTCTAGCTTTGGTAAGTCGTCGTACTGCAAGTCATCACTCGTGATTTGCTGATATTCGCTGTGTAGTATGTCTTGCCATTCTGGGTTTTTGGCGATTGCGTAGATAATGGAACACAGCGTGCTTGTGGTGGTGTCGTGGGCGGCAAATAATAAGAAAATAATGTGGTCGCGCACGGCTTCGTCACTGAGCTCATTGCCGTCTTCGTCCTTGGCATGGCAAAACTGAGAGAAGAAGTCGCTGCTTTCCGTGGCGCGTTTGGCGGTGATATGTTTTTGAATAAACTGCTCTAGGGCTTGTCGGCCTTTGATTCCCTTGTACCAGGTTGTGCCGGGTATCGGCAGTTTTACTACCGCCAATGAGGCTTCCATGGCATGGAGGAAGCCCTTGTTGATTTTGTCGGCCTCTTTGCCCATTTCTACGCCCATAAAGACTTGCGCAGCCACATTCAGTAGCAAACTTTTTATGCTGTCTTTAAAACCAAATTCGATGTCTTTTGGGAAGTCGATAACACCTTGGTGCATTCTCGGGTTCATGGTTTCTAAATAGGCTTGCAAAGATTCCTTTTTAAAGGCTGCCTGCAATACTTTTCTGTGGAAGCGATGTATCTCAAAATCGCGCAGCATGAGGCCGTTGGGGAAGAGCTTGTCGAGTAGTGGGTCCCAGGCTTTCTTGCTCGAAAAGATCTTGTCGCTGTCTTTGAGCACTATCTCATTGGCTTCTGGCCCAAGCAGGGCGATATTACGCTGCAATAGCGCATTGTTACGAAATACCGGCCCATAAAGCTTGTATTTTCGGTTAGTTAAGCCGTGGTAGTCCTTTAAAAACTCAACGGTGTCACCAAGGATAGGCAGTGCGCCATTGTCGCCGGGAATATGGTCTATTTGGCGGTTAGCTTTACGCGGCAATTCGGGATAATCAGTAGACGTTTTCATGTTTATTTCCTTATTTAAAGATGCCAGCCGTTAAACAGTAGATCGATAGATTGTTGAATGTGATTTTCAATTTGTTCCGGGCTTAGCTGGGGGCTGCCCGTGAGTTTTTGAAAAAAGGGGTATTGCACGACCGGTGCGGTTGCCGATTGCACGACAAAAAACAAGGTTTCAATTGGTATCGATTTTAGCCCGCCATGTTGATTCACTTTATTGACAAGTTCGCGAATGTATTGCCATGGGGATTCAAAATAAGACTGATAAATATAATCCAAGCGCGGGCCTTGGCATTGAGATTCTTGCTGGTAAATCAGATAAATCGCGGGATGTTCAAAGGCACTGCGAATGTAGACTGCAATGGCGGCTTTGAGAGCGTCTAGCTCAGTGTGATTGTCGTTAATGTGGTTTAAGGCATTGACCACTTTGGCGGTAGTCGTACCGGCCAGCTTGTCGACCACTGCTTTCCACAGCGCTTCTTTAGAGTCGAAATAGTGGTGGAAAAATGTATAGCTAACCTTGAGCTCGCTTTGCAGTTTACGCAGTGATACGCCGTCGTAGCCGTCGCGGGCAAAGATGGCGGCAGATGCCTCCAGTAGATGATCAATAGAAGGTGTCGCAGCCTCATCGTTGCGCGGGCGTCCACGTCGCCGTGTTGGTGTTGCTATGCTCATCGAGAAGGCCAATATTAAACAGGTGTTTAATATTGGCCTCGACCTTCGCTAATGTCAATAGACAGGCGTTAATCCCCTCTGTATGGATGATGTGCGCTTATGGGTGCTCCGCTAAGCTGAGCTACGATTGTCATAAAACAAATAACAGGACGAATATATGCTTTTACAGGGCAAGGTAGTGATTGTGTCGGGCATTGGCCCAGGTTTAGGGCAGGAGCTTGCAGTAGAAGCGGCTAGGCAGGGTGCGGCGGTAGCAATGTGCGCCCGCACCCCGGCAAAACTCGACGAGGCAGAGCGAGAAATTCTCGCTCTAGGTTTGGATACACCGATATTGAAGGTGGCAACGGATATTAGTGACCGCGAGCAGTGCAAGGCGCTGGTTGCGCAAACCATCGCGCGCTTCGGGCGCATTGATGTGCTGTTTAATAGCGCCTATAACCCCGGTAGCTTTGAACCGATTGAAGTCGCCAATCTGGATAGTTGGCGTGCGGCAATGGACGTAAACTTGTTTGGCACCATGGCTTTGACCCTTGAGGTTGTGCCACACATGAAGGCCCAAGGTGGTGGAGCGATTGTCATGATCAATACCATGGTTACCCGTAAACCTTTGCAGACCCAGGGTGGCTACGGTGCATCGAAGGCCGCGTTGGCCAGCGCGACCTCCCATTTGGCGCTGGAGTTGGGGCAGTACAATATCCGCGTTAACTCAGCTTATATGGGTTGGATGTGGGGGCCGTCGGTTGAAGGCTATTTGCAAATGAACACCGACGCTGGCGGCCCGAGTGTGGCAGATCAGCGCGCGGCGGTAGCAAAGAATATTCCGCTGGGTGATATTCCTGATGATGCGGATTGTGCCAAAGCGGCAATCTTTCTCGGTTGTGATTATGCCTGCGCGATTACTGGCGCTGCATTAGATGTAAATGGCGGGGAGTATTTGCCGCATTAATTGTGGCGCGGGCCTGTTTAAAATGTACTGGGCTAAATAGTCAGCCCAGTACTTTAGCTAAATGGAATTAGCTGGCTGGTGGGGTTTTGCTTGCCGCTTTGGCTTTAGCAGGGGCCTTTTTAGCGGCCGCTTTTTTGGCCGGCGCTTTTTTTGCTGTAGCCGCTTTAGCTGGCGCCTTTTTCGCCGGTGCTTTCTTTACCGCTGCCTTTTTTACAGGTGCTTTTTTTGCGGCTGGCTTAGCTGTTTTGTCAAAGTTCTTGGCGGCGTCTTGGGCCGCTTTTGCCAGTGCCTTAGCGCGCTGATAATCACCCTTTAGCTCAGTAATTTGGTCTTTGGCCATAATCATTAAGGCTTTGGCATCTAGCTCTAATTCCTTTGCCGCATCTACTGCGCCGTGAGCGCGGTCTAGCTGCTTGTGGACTTTAGCGTCCATGCTGGCTTTGGCTTTTTTCTGTAGTTCGCCCAGCCTGGTCTGTTCTTCTTTTAGTTTTTTACGCGCACGCTCAGTTTGCGCTTTTGCTTTGTCCATCGCTTTGTGGGCATCAGCCATTAAGCGGTCTCGCAGCTGTTCAACTTTGTGTTCTAAAGATTCGATCTCTTTGCGGATTAATGCGACGGGGTCCATTTTCTTATTTGCCATGTCAGTGAGCCTCTGGGGTCGATTTTTCTTGTTAAATAAAAATCTGTAACAGCACTAACATAGCAAACTTTGCGATAATGGACAGTGAATCTTGAAATACTAGGTGAAAAAAATGGATAAAATGAAATCTGATGCTATTGAGGCGGCTGCATTTAGGCGCTTATTGGTCCATCTCGACAGTCGCAAAGATGTGCAAAATATCGATTTAATGAATTTAGCTGGCTTCTGTCGTAACTGTTTGTCTAAGTGGTATGTTGCCGCGGCGGAACAAGAAGGCGAGAGTATTGATTATGAGGCGGCGCGGGAGCGGGTGTACGGCATGCCCTACGCGCAGTGGAAAGCTGAGTTTCAGGCTGAAGCCAGCCCCGAACAACTGGCTGGCTTTGCTAAAAAAAGTGACTAGACGCCGCGTTAAAGCCCGCCGTTAGGGATAAAGCGATTGTCAGTATTAGCGCGGATCCACAGCAGCATGTCGCGGGACAATTTTTCACCGCGTTTGCGCAGGGCTTTATTTATCCAAATGGCGGGGGACTCTTTGCCCGCATCCCAACCGCTGATGAGTTTTTCGGCGCGGGTAAAAAAGCGGATTAAGTCGACAAGCTCGTCGTTACTGAAGTCGGCGACGGCGGCTTGCCATTGCTCCGGCGCAACGCGCATAAAGACCGCGTATTTCTGCTGCTCCTGCTCACTAAAGGGGGCGGGAAGTAATTCGAGTTTATCACTGCGGCTCAGAGCAATGCATTGCTGCAGCCACTGCGTGTCAATACTGAGGGTGTCTTTCTCTTTTTCCGGGGTCCAGCTGCCAATCGCCATGTTTACCTATACCTACTTACCGATTATGGGGCTAAGGCCCTAGTATAACGCACAATCACGGGTGACTTGTGCCTAGTGATTTGCTATTTTACTGGCTATTTATCCAGTTGTGAGTGGCGTGCGGTGAGAAGCAGCGTTTGCGCAAAATAATACATTGCGATTGTGATTGTTTTTACGCGTCGGTAGAAGCGCGTGACAATCCCGCTTTGCGCGGGCGCCCGCTAGCGGTCGGTGGCGACGCGGCGCGGCGCGGCGTCATCGCGACCTGCAATTATGAGGCGCGGGCCTTTGGTGTTCATTCAGCTATGGCGACGGCGACGGCATTGCGGCGTTGCCCAGATTTAGTGGTAGTCGCGCCGAATATGGATAAATACCGCGAAGTTGCACTGCATATTCGCAGCATATTTGCCCAGTTTTCTGAAATAATAGAGCCACTGTCTTTGGATGAAGCCTACTTAGATGTGAGTGGTAGCACGGCATTCCAAGGTAGTGCAACGCGAATTGCGCAAGCTATACGGCAACAGGTGAGTTCTGAACTTGGTATTACCATTTCTGCGGGCGTGGCCCCGAATAAATTTTTGGCGAAGGTGGCCAGCGACTGGAATAAGCCTGATGGCCTTACCGTGATAACACCCGCTCAGGTTGACGACTTCGTCTTAAGCTTGCCCGTGGGGAAAATTCATGGGGTAGGTAAGGTAATGGCGCAGCGCATGGCGGCGTTGGATATTTATACCTGCGCGGATCTGCGCCAGCGCAGCATGGCGGAGTTGCAGCGCCATTTTGGCAAATTTGGCCAGCAACTCTACGATTACGCGCGGGGTATTGATCATCGTGATGTCAAAACCCATCGTCAGCGTAAATCTTTAAGTGTCGAGAATACCTACGCCGAAGACATTGACGGCGTGGAGCTTGCGCTTGCGGCGTTGCCCGCTTTGCTTGAAGAGCTCAAGCGGCGACTAGCCAAGCATAGCGGCGAAACGTTTACTGGCGTATTTGTTAAATTAAAAGCGGCTGACTTCAGACAAACGACTATTGAGCGTCGCTGTGACGGTTTTCTTGAATTGGATTTGTTTGAAACCTTACTGAGTGAAGCGTGGCTGCGAATGGAATCGTCTTTGCGGTTAATTGGGGTCGGCGTTCGTTTTGGCCGCAAACAAAACGAGGGCGTGGCAGAGCGCCGCGCTGAATATCAGCTCGAATTGTTTGATCCCGGCATATAACGCAGTTCTAAAAACTGCGGCTTCCCGATTGCTCGTGTCCGCAGGCATGGCTATTTGTCTAGTATGACCTTTCGTCGAAAGCGTAAGCTTGCGATATCGCGTCTCCGGTCTCCCGTTAAGCGTTTTAACAGGCAATAAAAAAGGGAGGACGCTTACGCGGCCTCCCTTTTTGCATTATTAGCCTTTATTTGTTCGGGCTAATAACCTGCAGCTCAACACGACGATTGCGCTCACGGCCTTCGTCAGTATTGTTGTCGGCAACCGGTTTGCTTTCGCCATAACCGGTGGCTTTTTGACGAGACTCGCTAATGCCTTTGCCGGTCAAGTAACGCACCACAGACTCAGCGCGTGATTGAGACAGCTTCAGGTTGTAAGCATCGCTGCCAACTGAGTCGGTGTGGCCCATGATGATGATATTAACATCTGGCTCATTGCTCAGTGACTCTGCGACCTTATCGAGCACGGTCTGGGAGTCAAGCATCAGTCGGGCTTTGTTAAACTCAAAATGCACACCACTTAAGGCAACTGTTTGAGAGAGTACACAGCCACGAGAGTTGACTTTCAGGCCGGGCAGGGTGCCTGGGCATTGGTCAATTTTGTCGGGTACGCCGTCGCCATCGCTATCCAGTGGGCAGCCTTGGGCATTAACCGGTACGCCATAGGGTGTGTTTGGACACTGGTCGATGTCATTGGGCACGCCGTCGCGGTCGTCATCAATTGAACAGCCGTGCACGTTTACCATAGCGCCAGGAGGCGTGTTGGGGCACTGATCACGGAAGTTAGGAATACCGTCACCGTCGCTATCCAGTGGGCAGCCAGTCGCGTCAACTGGGGTGCCACGGGGGGTGTTGGGGCATTTGTCCAAGCGGTCTGGTACGCCGTCGCCGTCGGAGTCGTAGTTGTAGGGCAGGGGTTTTTCGCCAAAGGGTACGGAAATACCGATTAATGCCGCGTAAGTGTAGAAGTTGTCATCAACGAGTACGTTTTGCTCTTTGATTTTGTCTACTTGGTAGCGAATTTCTCCGCGCAAGGAGACTTTTTCAAGCTCGTAGGTGAAACCGGCAAAAACATCGGTGCCGTAGTCAGACTGATTTTCACCGATAAAGTTAATTTCGTGGTAAGTCAGGCCGGCACCCATAAATGGCTGCAGCGACGCGGCGTCGAGATGGAAGGCGCCAAACGGGAAATACATGAAATCAAAACCCGCTGCAGTGCGCTCATAGGTATCATTTTTACTGGTTTTTAGTTCGCCGTAGTTAATGTGAGAATCAAGCATCACATAGGGGCTGATTGGCTTACCGAGACCAAGCTTAAATTCACCGCCATTGTCGAAATCGGCCTGATCGGCTACCGAAGTACCGATTAAACCGTGCACGCGCCAGCGATTATCGAAGGATTTTTCCTCCTCGTCTGCGGCGTAAGCTGAAAATGCACTGCACCCCACAGCAAGAGCAAGCGTTATATTACGCAGTTTACTCATTGATAATTTCTCCATAGCTTCATGTTATAAAAACGCGACCAGTTGGTCGCGTTTTTTATCTTCGTTTTAGTTAGAGGCCGAGCAAGCCGCCTAGACCACTGAGCAAGTTCTCAAGTGCGGTAGGGGTCGTAGCTGGGTCTGCAATTATTCCCTCAGCGGCGGCAGCAATGGAATCTGCGAGTACAGTTGCTAGCGCTTGCGGGTCAAGACCCGCTAAGGCTTCTTGTAGTGCAGCAGGGTCAAGCTGATCGCCACCGGGTAGCCCGCTAACAATACTGGTAATTGCGGCAATCGCGTCATCTGTCGGCAAGCCTTCGCCACCACCGCCGGTCAGGGTTGCAATCAGACCCTCGACGATTGCCTGAACACCATCCAAGTCGCTTGGAATTGGCACTGGCAGTTGATCGGCGCCAGGAATGGCACTGAAATCGCCGGTCAGAATTGCATCAAGCAATGCATCAACAGGGATCTGGTTGACTAAGTCACCAACCGGTAGCGCAGATATTGCTGGGTCGCCTAAGTAGCCGAGATTAAACAAGGCTGGCAGCAACAGCTGGTTAGACAGGTCATCATTAGCCGACAGCAGTGGATCAAAAATCTGGCAGGCAGAGCCGGCCTGACCTTGCAGTGCAATAGTGCCAGCGGGCTGAATTAGTACACTTGCGCCGTTTTTAGACAGTGGGTCAGCCTCAACTGCGGGGGCACCACCTTCGGCGGGTTTAGCTGGTGTATAGGCCTGGTTGTCATCTGCGTCGACATAAACCCGAATACACATTGTTCCCAAGCGCGCATCACCTTGGGTAACCAGCAAGCCGTTTGTTTCGCCACTGAATTCAGCTGGCTTGCTTGAGGGTATTGGCAGTGGCTCAGTAATCGGCGCAACCACGCAGGTTTTGTTGGCGCTGTCATAGTAGCCAACATCGGCGGTGAAAATAACGGAGGGCAAATCCGTCACGTCTTTCAGGATGCTGAGGTCCGCGGGGTTGACGGTGTCAGGGTTTGTGCCGGCATCCACCGCGCTTTTCAGCAGGGCGTGGGCTTTGAACTGGCGACTGCCGGGTACCATGCTAAAGTCAAAACCGTTTTCTTGGCTTGCGCTAATGCTGTAGTTGCCGCTACCCAGGCAAGAGAACTGGTCGACAACCGCCGGCTGAGCAGGGTCGTCTTGTTGCTGCAGCAGGTACAGGGCAACCAGGCTGTCATCAATGACTTTTACCGTGACTTGGTCAGATTTCAGCGTTGAGTTTTTATAGGTTGCGGTTAAGGTCGACTCTCCATTGACGATAGCGTTCGGTGTGGCGGGGCTAGCCTTGGTCATGACGTCTTGTACGGGGGCTACTTTCAGGATGGTCGGTGAGCCTACCGTCCATTTTATGGTGCTGTCGCCGCAGCGGGCTTCAGGGATGGCAGGGTCAGCGTATTTACAAAAGGCAACGAAGCTCTGGTCCTTTTGAAGTAGGCTGTAATTGATTTGATATTTTTTATCGGCGCTTGGGATGCCGACAGTGCCATTGTTATCTACCGGTCTAATGGTGATGGACTCCACTTCTGCGTCGCTCAGCATCAACCTTAGGTTGCCGGTGACGGTGCCGGTACTGCTATTTTTATAGCTGCCGGTCACCAAGCTATTGTTGTTGCTTGTGTCATTGCGCAGCTGGTTGTATGCGGCTTGTCCGATTAGGGTGGCGGTGCCAGCGGTAGTACTAAAGCTGCTGTTGCTATAGATTGCGGCCGGATTCGCTGACCAGCTCAAAACGCCAGCGCCACTGCACTGGTAGCGACTAAAATTCGCGTTAACACTTTCTGTTTTATACTGTATTTTCGCAACCATTTGCAGCATTTCACCAGCCGGTACGGTTGCTTCGGTTACGACGGTAGTGGCGCTATCTAAGCCATTGCAGCTGGTTGTCGCCACGATGTCTTGGTCCAATTCACCATTGCTTTTACATGTTAAAGCAGGAGGGTTGGTGATTACGCACACATCAACGCTTTTAACTGTTGCGGGCACTATTTTTACGGTTTTAACTGCAAATGTTGGGGCGTTATTGTCAGTGACGTCATCGTAAAGTGTTTCGCATTCATCGTTAGGTGATATCGCACTAATGATAACGGTAATGGATTCTTGGCTATTGCTGCTATTAAAAGGGTTGCTAATGGTCGCCAAAGCCGATGTCTGGCCCTCAGCGTAGTCTGCAAATGTAAAGAATGCCTTGTTTGCACAAAATTTCGCTTCGCCGGTACGGTTTTCGGGCTTAACGATATCTTTTAGTTTCTGCGAAAGCTCATAGCTTGCTTCTTCGGTTGCATTTGAGTCTTGCAGTGGGTCAAAAGGAATGATCTCGGGGCCATCTATAAACGGAGGGCCGACACGTGTTGGTGGCACTACGATAAAGTCAGCGAAGCGACTATAAGTGACGCCTTTATAACGGTAAGTGCCTGTTAGTCTGAGGGTTTTTTTACCTGCCGGTTCGGCAAGAAACTCGGTGCTGAGGATGTCTTTTACGTTGCCCAAGCCGTTGATGTTGCGCACGGAGGCGGCTAAGCCTGCAATGGCAGGGTTGCCAATAGGACCGGTAATTGTCCAGGTAGTGCCTTCGGTAACGTTGAGCTCGGGACCGAGATCACTCTCTACACCGTCGGTTTGCAGGCCAACCATGCGAGCGGAAATACCGTCGGCCACTTTGTTTGTGCCTAAACCGGCTAATTCATCACCAAAGGGTAAATCGACACGCAGCGAGACTGGATCAAGCGATGGGCTAGGACGATCCGGGCTGCGGGCGTCACCGCCACCACCACAGGCAACGAGCACGCTCGTTACAAGTGCTAACGATATGCTTAGTAGTTTCGTATTCATTTATTCCCCTCCGGGAGAACCCTGCTTAATACACGATTGCGAACGATCAAATTTTAGATCTACGTAGTGTCACGGATGTGATTGTTAAAAACAACACTATGCGCAGCTAGGTTTTGATGTTAGCGCGAAAAATGTGAAAATTTCTGTGAATCAGTCGTAAATGAGGTGATCAAGTGTGGTGCAAGGAGGGGTTTTAATGAAAAAGACTGGAAAATCCCTCCCTTACGGGTGTCTCCGTGGATTAAAGATTGTAGTTTTGTGAGCGCTAAGTTTTTGATTTTACGGTGGTCGAAAAATGATCAATTGGATTAAAGAATGTATATTTTCATAAAGTCCTTTTATTTCAATTGGTTAGGTTGTTTCTGAGGTCGAAGGTTGGTGTTGGCTGTGTGACAAATTTTCTGGGTGTTCATAACGTCATTTTTCGTGCTTTTTACACCGTCCAGGTGCCGATATTGAGGTGCCGCTAAGCAAGCAAAACTCACACATCTTCGAAAGCTTTGCGGCTCTTTCTGAGATAGCATTAGCGATCTTTGAAGTTATGTTTCCCTTGCCAGCTATTTCTAATTCGCCATCTCGAGATCGTATGCTTGATGGAGAGAAGCCCATTTCAATCAGGTCATGTGCAAGCTGAGTTACTGAATTCTCCCAGCCGGGGCCAACATCAATAATGTAGTCCTCTAAATCGATGGTGCGCATTTCAATGTGATCGACGATTGAGGGCCAATTTGGAAATTGCTGGCTTCCAAAGTGCAGTAGTTCACCGGAAAACCTCTCCTGTCCTCTGCCATCCAGTTGGTCATCTACTAAAAAGTCACCATGGCTTAAATGCTTGTGAGGACTAAGTATCAGTCGATGGGCGGCGTCGAGCCCTAAATGCCGCTCGACCCAAAGTCGTTTTTCAGTGTAGCTGTGCGGGTTAAATACCGAGGGAGCCGAAAGAATGTAAACATCGAGCTTGGGGTTTGCCGACAGTGTATGGAACCCTTCGATTGCGCCATCCATTGGCGCTAGATTTAGAAATGTCTCTGGGACGCTATGAGGGTATTCAATCTCCGGATGTCTCTCTTTTGACTCGTTGTACATCTGAGCGAAGTTGCAGAGCACGTCATCCATATCAACGTAAACGATTTTTGGCTCGTGTGAGGCTTCATCCCGCATAGTAATCTCTCTTTATATGCAATTTGAGATGAAATAACCTTAGCTTAAATTGGATTTTAAATAAACTAACTTATTGATTTTAAAGCAAAAATACTTATTATTTCGAAAATTAAATATACTCACTTAGCTGCGCCGTAATAATCGGAACGTTAGAGTTGTAGTTCAACGCGGGTGCATAGCGGCGTGCAATAGTTCGGTTAATCACTTTTGCAAGGTCACTTTATGGAGCAGAGGTAGTCGGTTTCGGTCAAGCAGGTCAAGCAAGCTGGAGTGGTTGGAACCGTATGAAATTAGGTTCTGAAACGTAATTTTATTAGGATTTTAAAGGTGCGATGTAATATATTAATTAGTCTGATTCAGATTCCCTGCCTGATGAAATACGCCAAATGGATATTGAAGCGACATTAAATGGATTATTTGAAAGTTTTGCGATTATCACTCCTGTTCTTAGGTAAAAGTCTGCTGGCCGTATCTGGTGCGTGCATATTGTCTTTCATGCTTGTAGGTATGTTCGAAGGCACGGCAAGTATCACTGAGTTATCCATTTTAGAGCTGCTTTTCAGTGCAGTCCTGTGCTTTTTTGTATATCGCCACTGCAAAAACTCGATGATCGTGGGTCTCAAATGGCACCGTATCTTATATTTGCCACTGAGTAACTGCGGATACCTGTTGCCATTTTGGATCATTTTTATGGGAAGGCGTGAAGTTAATGCTGAAGCGGTTATGGGGCAGCTTTTTGGTTTCGGGTTAATATTGTTTAATATCTATACTGCGACGCCGCGATTAGCATCCGATCAGGGCACTATACCCTTGGAACCAGAGGAAAAGACGTCGTGATTCGGAAAAGTATCATTGTGTTGTTGTTAGTCGTACCGCTCATGAATAGTGCGTCAGCCGCCGTTGATGGCGCGACATTGATTGCGGCTTGCAAAGAGTACGTCGCAATTTATGACCGACGGGGGGAGCGACGTTTTTTGGCTGGGATAGCTACATCGACTGCGGAGGCTATGAGGGCTGGCCTTTGCAGAGGGATGCTGGAAGAGCATGCAGGACATAGCCGTCGTTTCGGTGGCCGCAGCCTCTGTGATGAACAGTGGTATGAGCAAGCCACTTTTATTGTAAATCAAAATGCGGATGACGTTGCTGTAAGTAGCGAACGACTGCTAGATGACGCTTGTTATGATCGATCTTGACCGAGGAATCACCGCGGGCCAAGCGATCGACATGCTCTTTGGTATCAAGCTGTCAAAGCACCGAGGGCTAAAAGATAAAGTTAGTTCCCTTATGCGAAACGGGTTAGTCGATTATAAGGCCCAATTAGTGGTTGATCGAAGCTCTAACCGCGTGTATCACGATCAATACACTACCTTACATAATGCGGTGCTTATCCAAGCTTTATTAACTGACCCCAAAAAAGTTAAACAAGTATTTGACGACGATAAATACCGCCATGAGATTGCAGGGGTATTTAATGGCCTGCTCTTGGAGCGTCGTTCAATAGTTGGCATATCCTTGATAAAGCCTGAGGTGCTGCGTTTTTTAGATGCTTTATCTAGCGATTGTAACCTCCGTGAAGAGAAACTGGCCAACCCCTTCGAAACTTTGCCGCAGATAATATTTGGTACTTCCGTCGACCTACTTCAAACAGTGCTCGCGCAAAATGTAAGTCAAGAGAGCGGCGATGCCATGATGGCCCATTACCTGAATGGCGATCTGCAAGAGGCTGTCGATGCGTCTGCGAAAATTAGTAGTTCAAACCCGTATTTGCAGCAACTAACTAACCATATCCAGCGGGAGTACCGTAATGCTTGCGAGTTTGAGAATTTATTGGATTTTTTAGAATAAGCGCTTTTTAGTGCAATGCACCTCGGCAGACTGTCTCCAACGCCACGAAATGGAGATAAAAGAATGCCGTCAATACACCATATACTCAAAAACTGCCCTCATGAGGTGCCAACGCGGCATCTTGAACGCGCTCAAAAGCTGCATCGTCAGCTTATGGATGGAACTCCTGCTGCTAACTTAGGTGGCTGCCGAGTTAAACAGACCCCCGATATTATTCGGTTCAAAATCGGTCGTGACTGGCGACTCCTTTACCGGAAATATGGCGCATTGCTGCAGCCGTATTGTCTAGTATCTCGCCAGAACTTTGAGCATGTCATCAAGCGAAGGTGAGCACTCTATTACAGAGTGCATTTAAATCCAACCTATAGGGAATATCGAAATGATGACTTTAAATCGTGTAGAAGTACTACCCGCTAATGCCGTGATGCTTGGCGAAAATACATTGCTAAGTTTCGAGGTTCAGTGCCTGAATTTTGAACGCCTAAAGCACAAAATGACGCAAACCGCTGAAAGTGAAATTTCGGAGGAGGCGTGGGACTTGGCGGAAAAAGAGTACCGTCGTTTTTTGACGTTAAAACAGCTCTACCCAGGCGTTTCGTTAGTGCCGAGCAAGCAGGTGGATCAAATTTGGCATGCGCATATTCTCGATACCCGTGCATATCGTGATGACTGTAATGCTGTTTTCGGGCGTTTCATTGATCATTATCCCTATTTTGGAATTTACGGTGACGACGACTCTCGCGCCTTAAACACTGCCTTTAATGAAACGGTGGCTCTCTATGAAAGCCATTTCGGGCCATATCCAGCGGAGAAAAATCCGATGCGCTGTGGTGATGATCATGCATGCCATGCTCCGAGCGAATGCGCGTGTCGTGTCCCAACGGCATGTAAATAGGAGGCTATATCATGGTGTTTATCAAAATTGAATTGTCAGAAGATGTGGTTTGGACTGAGCTGCTGCCAGATGGCACGTATGCAAAGACTACTGAAGGCGAAATATATTTGTCGTCAAATCATATTCCTTACCTGGTTGTTGAAAATAAAAGCTTGTCAATTTGTGTGGTTGCGACCGGTATGGGTGCAAATAATAAGACCACGGATCACTTTGATCTGTCATTTAGCCATACGGGAATGGGGGAGTACCAACGTATAAAACGCGATTTATTAGGAGGGCAGTGAGTGGTAGGTGTCCGGATTGCACTCAAAGTGCCGGGCACCGCTTATACTGTATAAGCGGCTCTATCGTTACTAGTTGTGCTGCTAAATAAATGTATGGCTATCAATTGGTAGCCATACATTTGCCTTCGTTTATTTATGGATTGTAGCCAATACCCACTCTCCCTTCAATTTCAGCGTCAGCCGCTTCCTGTCCAAAGGGGAACTGTAAGACAATATCGTCTTTATGGGTCAATAGGTCATGGAAATAAATATTGTAGAGCGTTGTATATGCAATCCGATTTTGGTGGTTCAAAGGTACCCCTCTTGGTGATTCACCAAACCCTTCATAGTGTAGGTTCTTTCCAAGTGCATGAAAAATTTCATGGATAACCAAACCAAGACTGACTGTACAGCTACGCCCTTCCACAGTTGGAGAGCCAATATTAACGCTAAGAGCAACCTGAGGCGCACCTGTTTCATCATACCAGTCAGGCTCATAGCTTACACTGCTATCTTTTGCTCCAACATGCCCGCAGTTGATCCCGTCCGCTTCATCACCAGGCCCTCGTGCAGTACCCTCACGGAAAATTAGACCGTAATTAATGCTTGCAGGATCTACCCCAACTAAGCTTTCTCTATCGAAAAGCTGGCGACCTAACTTCTCCTCAATAATATCGAGAGCCTCCTCTACAAAAGAGACACCATTTATTTGCACCGGGATAAATTTATTTGATGCAGGGTCTACATCCCATCGCTTCACCCTGTCGGTTACTGCTCCAAACGTTTCTGATTTAACTTTCGCATAATTAGTTGTCATGCTAATGTCAGTTGCACGTACAGCATCGCCGACATTGTCCCAAGTTGGATCAGGATCCCAAAGTTTACGACCTGAATCGTCACCCCCGCAAGCAACAAGCAGAAATAATGCTGATCCGGTTAACAGTTTAGATAAAATACGAATCATGATTAATATACCTCTTTCACGGAGTTGACTAGGTCTTTGTATCTTTCTGATCCAGTAAACAGCCCATAAGCTTTCTGGCCTGATTTCATTAAGAAGATCTCCGCTTCAATCATTCGAGACAGACCAAGTGTCGACACCAGCGTCTTATAAACCTGGCGAGGTTTGGCGGTGTAATAGCCAGCCATCACATTTCTGTATGCACTATAGTAAATATAATCTTCGACATCTTGGCTCGCATCGTATGCAGGGATTTCATACAGGCTCACACCAGGAATCAACGCATTATATGAGACGCATCCCATGACATTTGAAACCTCGCAGGACTTCGTAGGAATTTCTCCGTCATAAGGCCCATCATAAATTTGCACACCAAGGCGATCTGCAACCAGCGAGACCTGATCGATAGAATGCGTTTTTGCAAGTGATTCAGCACTGATGAAATCACCAGCTGATGTAGTAAGAGAGGTTAATACCCCCAAAAATAATAGTGTTTTTTTCATGTTTTTAGCTGTTCCTAATATTTGCAAGCTGTGTTGGACTTCCTTGGCTACTATAGACACCTAGCACACTGATTTTGAGACCGTTTCCAATGCCGCCTGACTGGCGCCACGGAGGTGAATTTGGCATCGCGCTGGATTGTAAAGTATTTAGATATAATCAAAAGTATTTCTGCATGTTATATCGCTTTTTTATAGATTATTTTCTTAATATGATTATTTTTTAAACAATTTAAGGGCTTCTCGGCGGCATTGTCTTAACAATTTCTTCGGTGGCTTATACTTGGTTTTAAGTGATGCGTGGACTTCCTCGGGCTCTCTGTAGGCGTGATTGATCAAGCATTTGAGCGTGTTTTAGCAGTAAAGGCTACGGGCAATTATTCCTGCCAACAGTTAATGAATTTGAAATTTATTGGTGTTTATGAGGCCAATGAAACGCCCGTTAGCGATTGGTTTTAATAGAGGTACGATCTGAAATGGTATTCAGAATACTCTGCACCAGTTTTTCATGTTGCAGAGATACTGATTTCTATGCTGCTAATCAACTATTGGCTTCTGTAAAGCTCTGTTCCGCAGTGGTTGAAAGAGAGAATGCGTCTTTTGTCGTTGTGGGCGAGTAGACCCCAGTTTTTAATGCTTATTGATCCGCATTGCGCACATTTCAATCCATTGCTGGTCTTGCAGTCCGGGTGCTTGAGCATATAGTCGCTGAGAATGGGCGCTTTTTTCCATTTAGAGTTAATGCGACTACGAGTTATTAGGATATAGGTCAAAAATATCGCTACCAGTGGGAAAAAAATAATTTCCATAAATAACTTCCATGTATTTCATTCAAGATGCATCACTATATTATCTGATATTAAGATTTGTGAAAATTGTAAATACAATTTTTTTATCAAAAAGTAAAGATAATTGCTGCGAATTCCTAATGGATATTTAATTATGTCGAAAAAGGCGATTTCGATGATCACTGGGTTATGGACAAGAATATTTGGATCTGAAAAGTTGGATGCCGGTCTTAATCTACTTGCCTGTGCTCTTTCGACGATCGCTACTAATCCGCTCCTACCCAATCCCACAGTGAATAGCTCAACCCGCTGTATACAGCTGCTGCCTCTTTGCATGATTTATGGGGTACAGAAGTCATGCTATTCAGATTTCCACGATCAAGTCTGGGTTGAAGTCATCTGGCTCCGATGTCCCCGGGTAGCCCATAGGATTGCATAGCACTCGCGTGCCATAAACAGAATAATCGGCAGCATCGTGCATATGGCCGTGTATCCAAAGCTCAATATCGAAGTTGGATATGATGTCAGTTAGATCGGATGCAAATGCCGGCGTTAAGTGGTCTCTGGCAAATTTGGGGTGAATTGAGTTCCTGTGTGGCGCGTGGTGCGTTATCACAACGGTCTTACCACTCCATGGTTTTGAAAGTTCGCTCACGAGCCAGTACTTGGAACGATTGTGTACCTTCTGAGCATCCTCAGGTGCGAAAAATTTATACGGCGACTGATAGCCATGCGTAATCAGGCGATGATCGGACAAGCCATACTCTGCATAACCCTTTGCGATTTTGGGTTGGCCAAAAACGTTGTAGTCAGTCCAGAGTGTGGTGCCCAGAAAGCGCGTATCATCGATTATGTATACGTCGTTTTGTAGAAAAACCACATTGCGGGTTTCCTTTGCGAGGGTACGCATTTCGTGCTCAAGCGTGCTTATGTTGTGGGTGTAGTACTCGTGATTACCAGGTACGTACAGCACTGGCTTTCCCAGTGTTGCTGCCCATGTAATACCTGCAAGACCTATGTCGATGTCACCCGCTAAAATGATCATTTCCGCGTTTTCTGGGATAGGGTGCCAACCGCGTTTACCTCTGTAAAATTCGTGGTGATCATCACTACGTACGTGTACTTTTGTCATGTTACTAGCCCCTTGGGTCGGCAGTTTTACGTTCGCATAGCTTTCTTAGTTACCGGGTCTGAATGTTTTTCAGCCATTTTGAGGGTGCCTTTAAGCGGGTCATATCAATCTCGCCATCGTCTATTGCCTTTTTAAGCCTCGCTCGGGTTTGAGGGAGCTCGTTGAGTTCGTCGTAAATACGGTCGTGTAATTCGGCTTGGCGCCGGAGATCCGTCAATGTGAGAGGACGTTTCACTTTGGCGAGGATTGCGTCGATGGTGAGGGTCAGCTGTTCATCTCGATTACTGCGGTCTCTGCGCGTTCGTCCTTTTTTCTTGGACTTAGGTAATGTGCTTTCTAGCCATTTCTTATCGTGGCGATAAAGCCACATCCATGAACGATAGCACGCCGCCCGTACCTCGGTTTTAGTGCCCTGCGGGTATACGCCAAAATAGTTTGAAAGCGCTGTGCGGTGGTGTAGCTGCCTAGCCGCGAATCTCGCAGCCTTTCTGTTGGCAACGAGTTGCGGTGTCTCCTCGATGATTTTGCAGATCGTTGCTTCGTGAAGCCCAAGCTTTGCGCTTATCTCCTCTAGTGAGTCATTTTTTTGGGCAAGGCTGAGTATGTTCTTGCGATCGGTGGCGGTGAGGAATTTTGGCCTTCTCGATACGGGGAGTCCGTGCTCATTGGCAATTTTAATAATCATTGCGGGCGATAGCTGAGTAGCATGCGCTATACGGCGCCGAGATAAGCCACTACTCAGCATTCTAAGCGCCGTTGCAGTTGAGTCTAGGTTGTCGGACTTTGACCGCTTAGGCCGTTTTCTAGCCGCTGGTGGCGAAATCTCGTAAATAGCCTCTAAGTCTCCGTCAAACAGCCAGCCGCTAATCAACAGGTGTTTTATCGGGTGGCGAAGGCGTGACGTTGATCCATGTAAAATCTGCGGCAGTAATCGTAATGTTTCAGACAGCAGGCCTACTAGTTCCGAGGATTTCTCCTGCCTCCAGTAGTGATAGAAAGCCTCTTCAATCGCGTGGTACCTGATATGTTGGCCAGACGTTGCCATTTGCATCGTCTGAAGCTTCCACCAGTATCGTTGCTGTACATCATCCAACCAGCCACGGGCTCGCGTTATGCGAATAAGGTCTTCTGCTAATTTTGAAATTGTAATATCGCTCGTAAGTCCTGGGCTTGGGTGTTCCTGCTTGTCATCTAAATGCTGAAGTTGTAATGCGTGCTCGGCGCAAGCCGTAAATCCGGGCAATTGGTGGATTACCAAGCGCCGGTTAATACCGTACTTTGAAATGTCGTTGCTTATACATTGGCCGCAATAAAACGGTTTGGCAGCGATCTCAGGGGTATGGATTAAACCACCCACTGCAGTCGAGTTAGCTCTGGGTGAATTCAGTAGCCTTTGTTCCATGCGTTTTCTTGTATCCCCATCGGTAAAGTAAGCGAACAATGGATAGGCAGTGTGGTTATGAAGTAGCTCCGCCTTAGAAACGCCGATATAGCGGCCAAATTGAGCGATTCTAAACGGCGTGAATGGGTGAACTGTGCGAATAGGGGCGTCAAATAGGGTTCTCAGGGTCGCGCGCTTGGACGTATTGCAGCTAAGCCAATGGTACCGCTCTACGAAGCCTGCAACGGACTCGTTTGGTAAGAGCTGCGGGATGTTTATGCGGTTTTTTCGCATAAGGCGGAATCAGAAAAAGACTCTGCGGCGAACATCAGCAACAGGTAGTAAATGGGATGGCGAACACGGCTAGAACTGCCGTAAAAAATGGCCTTGATGAAATTGGGCCTAGGAGAGCCCCGAAACTGGGTGTCACCGCCGCGGTAGTATAGAAATGTACGGGCTAAGGTTGCTTCCCCCACTAAGTGTTCAACAGATTGAAGGAGCTTATTAATCTCCGCGACTGAGTGCGGTGTTTGCTTCATCGGAATACTTAAAGCACTGCGCAAATCCGCAATCGTTGTTTCTAGATGGCTGTGTTCAGTGTGTAAAAGCTTTGGTACGTTGCTTAACAGCCAGCTTTGAAAAGCCGTGGGAGAGGTGGTGGCAGTAATCCCCTTCACGCACTCGCATGGAGCAGCCGGCAACGGCAAATCATTTAGTGTGGAATAGACTGTCCCGCAGGCTTCGCATCCACTCCATAGTGGTATGCGGTGGGTGGAGCAAAACGCTAGGGCCGGAATCTGATGCTCGGTATGCCAGTAGGCGGTGCCAAATTGTTTGATATCGCTCACAACGCAATCAGGGCAGCTCTGCCATGCTTTATCGAGTACAACGATACGGTCATTCTGAACGTGTTTTTGAATTTCGCTAGTGGAGCGGCCTGCTGACCATCGCGCCAGCCTCGACTCTATCAGCGTTTTTGGGGTTGCTAAGCGGTAATAGCCAAATAGGGAATGCTCAGATAGCAGTCGTGACAATGCGTCGTCACCGTGCTGTATGGCAGCGGCAATGCTGAGCTCAAATGTTTCATTGAATATATCCTGTGCCTTGAAGGTGCCCAAAGGAATGCCGAGTATAGATCGCGTATTCTGCGGATTGAGATTAGCGGAAAGCCGGTGATAGCGAGCAATACGGCTGTATAGGTGTTCGTTCGGTAAAAATGTGACCTGGCGGAAGTGAGTCATGGAATCTGTTCGCCCTCGATCAATACACTGCCTAGCCAGTCCTCGGCGCCAGACTGGAGCTTGTCCTTCAGTTCTAGAACCATTTTCCGGTCGCGGTCACTCAATTCCGTTTCAGCGATCCCATTTTCGATATGATTACTGAGATGCGTAGCTGCAGCACCTTTGAATTTTTGGCTGCGTACCACAGATAACAGTTCTTCAATATTTCTGCTTGAGTTCTTATCCCTCAGTAGCTCATCGCACCGCATTAAGTCTTCGTAGCCAGCCGTGTCTCCCGTTCTTAGTGCTGAAAGTGCTTGTCGGATCAGACCGAACTCTTGTTTATAAACGCGCTTTAGCAAAGCTTCGTCGATCACCTCATGCCCAGTGGTAATGGCATGTTGGTTAGCCAGCTCCATTAGCCGAAACAAACAAAATGGAATACCAAGTGAAAGCTGGTACAGCGTATTTTGTAATGATGCCGATAACTTAAGTGGATCTTTTACCCACTGGTAGCGCCAAGCGGCTTTCATAAGGTATTCCCAAGCTTCAGAATCTTGGCTGTGCTGTTGGATTTCGATGAGTCCTGAAGTGCCCGCGCGTCGGCTGGATCGGAATTGACCACTGAATATACGCAATGCCGCTGGAGTTCCTATTTTAATGATGGGTACCTTTACGATATTCGCGAGGTAATCAAAAAAATTGAGGATGGCTTCTTTACCGCCTGACTTGCCAATATTTAGGTTCTGGAACTCATCAATAATGATTGCGCCTAGCATATGGTTCGCGGATATCGTCGCGATTGCTTGCTGCATATCGTCAATCTTCACGCCTTTTCTGCCATATTGCTGGGCGTAGTTGGTTTCGAGCAGGTCATCAAATTGGCGAAATATTTCTAAGCACAGCGCAGACCTTAATGCGTCGTGTGGCATATCAACACAGATATAAACGAGCTGCCTAAAGATAAAGGGTTTACCCTGATACTCGGTATGGTCGATGACCTGCGGAAATCCTTTTAGAAATCCATTACGAATAGTGGTTTTTCCGCCGCCGGATATTCCCGTGATCATCAATGTGTCTGCGGTCGTTTTTTCCGAAACAGCGCTGTTCTTCGCAATGTCGTACGTCCATTTCGTTGTTTTTGGCGTTAAGGGGTTTTTGTCAATATAGCCAGATTTAATCAATGTATAGACTCGCTGATAGACAGTATAGAACTCGGCGGTGGCGACAACGCATCGACCTAAGCGGCTACTCGCGATCATCCTTTCGTGGTCAGGCAGTTCTCGCTCTTTTGATTTAATTAGTGGGAGGTGCGAGACACCTCTTGTAAACTCTTCTGACTCGAGTAATCTTGGCAGCGCTTCTGCTACAGGGTTGTTGCTTAGCTCGGCTAAAACCGAGGGTGTATATAGTGCATTTGCAATTTTAATCATCGTCGTCCCCGCTAATTAGCGAATCCAGTGCTTGGCTGATGTTTTTCTGAGATTTGTTCGGCGCGACGTCATGCGCCGCCGAGCGATTTTTAGCGGTGATTTGTTCGGTTGGGCCTGGTTTTTTGTTGGATTTGTTGGCAGCTTTGCCTAGGATAGCCGTTTCTATCGAGGCTTCCGTTTTCCGGTTTTTGCGTATGTTTTGGCCGCGACGTTCGGCTTTAACTATTTTCGGTATCTTTTCCTTAGCTGACGTGACGATATCCCTGATCTCAGTATTCAATGTAGCTTTCGCGCTTCGAAGCTCTTGCGCTCGTTTTTTTATCGCGTATGTTTCTGCTTTAAATTCTAGCTCCACTTCGTCGAAAGTTACTCCGATAAAACGACGTGACCTCTCTTGTAAATATGCAGTATAGAATTTTTTGTCTATGACTAGTGTTATGGTATCGGTAGTGTTCTTATCGAAGAGGCAAACGACTTTAGGCGATTTATTTCCAGCGGGCTTGCGATCCTGAAGTCCATTTTGTAACGTCCAGTCACAGTTGTACCAAAGGCCTTTGAACTTTACGCCTTCTTTCTTGATAGTTGCCATGCCCTTACTCTTTAGACGTGATTCGATATAGTCTCGTGGATATGTTTTAGGCCCCCCGCGTTCACGACAGCCCCAGCGCCAAAGTGCGAGAGGTTTCGGAATCACACCATCTTCGCGCATGTCACGGTCAAGTTTGTCATACGATAACTCAATGTTTTTATTTCGGAAGAGCGCTAGATTAATTAGTATTTTATAAAGATCATCAATAGTTAGGATTGCACGAAACCGCGATTCCGTGAGCCCCTTGTCATTTTGCTTCGAATGCTGAAAACCAGGAAGTTTACCTTTCAAGGCTCTGTGGAAGGCTGGAAATCCACCTTCCACGAGGCCTTTGTCGTCGCCACGCCGCGCACGAGTGAATCGAACACTGCAGTTAAACTGTTGTTCTAGGAGTTCCGACATTTCTGCCCTCAGTTCAGCGTTATCACCTAGTAGTTCATCGGGTACGCCATATGGCCAGTCTTCTTCATTGATGTTTATTCCATACCGCTGACAAAACTCACCTTAGGCAAGAAGGCGTTCAGCAGTGCCTGTCTCATACCTTCCCAACTAGGTGGATTTAGTGTTAAGTGGATACCTACAACTAAATTGGAATGTACGTCGTAAACCAAGTACAGCGTAGGACTTCCCACGCAGAGGCCGGTTATTGAAAAGCGGTTAGCGACAAGCACTACATCGAATGGGGTTTCGTCAATTTGGAATAGTTCACCAGGTCGGTTGATTCTTTCTATGGTGGCAGTGCGGCCAGCGTGGTCTTTTTGGTAAGCAGCTGCTGTTACTTGGAATTGTCTCGGATACTTCTTTTGTTCGTCGAAATATTTCCGTGCGTGATAGTAAAACTGGCTGTAACTAGGAATATCATCATCTGACCAGGCGACCACTTTTTTTCGTCCATTCGCCGCAACTAATAATGTAGAGTATTCCAAATCGAGCATTTCATCGTATGCTCCTTGTAAGGTCATTTGCTCCTCGATTTTCCTGGTAAGTACATATTTATTAAGAAATCGTCGAATTTTTGCTATGTCCTGTTCAGTTATTGCGCGCCCGACGAATGGGCTGTTTTTACGTTTGGCACCGACTTTACGTGCATTCTTGCCAGGAGAGGTAATACCTACTTGGCTATAGTCACCCAAAAGAGCATTGATTGTTTGGCCGCCGTAAAACCACATATTCATGAGTCTTACGATAGCGGTGGGTTGCATGCCTGTTTTTTGTGCTACCTGCGCAACGATGCTCCGGCCGTAGCGCGGGAACATATACCTATGAATCTCACTAATTATTGGCGAAATAATCTGGTAGCGTTCATTACGCTTCACTATTCTTGATGTTGTAAAGCTGCTGTCTTCAAGCAGGTGGTACGTTGGAATGTCGAGTTGCGCCTTAATGACTGCTTCCGCCTCCACTAACCCAGCAATCACCTTAAAAGGATACGGCTTTGGCTTTCGTTGCCGTTTTTCATCTAAGGGGAGTAAGCAGACTTGTTTGCTATGACGGTCGATGTACACGACGAGCATATTACTTGTGAAAGTTACTTCGACATTGGCTTCCGCCGGGACAAGCACAGAATTAACCGACAACATTTGATTTCAATCCAAGCGTAGCAGCAGACTTGTTCAGCAGCAGGGGCTGATTCCAATCCATCAATAAATGTTTATGCCAAAGCGAGTAGCGGAATATGCGATCTCCCTGATTCTCCTCAATTCCGGTCATTTTCGCGGCTTCGCGTATTAGTGATGACGCACGAACTTGTGGATTCTCAATAAGAAGAGCGCAGAAGGCGCGTACCCAAAGATGCGCAATCGGAATTAATGCTTCGTCTAGCTTCCAGAACGAGTGAAGCTTATGTAGTGTCTTTACAGGCTGTATACGCAACTTTGTATCGGTTAATACAGACCATTTAGTGTTATTTACCTCCCAAAATGCTTTCTCAATGGCGAGCTTCTCCTTAACCCGCTTTTTGCTTAATTGATTCTCTGGCTTGACAGCGATGGCAATGATTTCGCCAGTTTTGTAGCGAACGATTAAGTCTGACGGCATGACGGCGTACACATTTGTTACTGGATATCGTGGGTGTCTGATACCCAGCGACACATCTTTAATGATCTTTTTGTTTCTGTGAGGCTTGTCCATGACCGCTTACATTCACGCTGATTTCAAACAGCGTATTGTCCTCCAGGAGACTACCGCTGGGGCGATTCGCCCATGCCCGGTGTCGAACGCATGATGCTCGACAGAATCGGCGATGAAGTCGCTAGAGCCACGTCGATTGTTAGATATACATCGGTGTTCGTTCAGAGTTTTAAAACCCTGAAAAGGCCTTGAAGCTAATAGAGGAAGTTCGTACCTACCAACCGCAGGCAAAATTATATGGGTGCGGACTCAGTATTAGTTCTTGGTCACTAAAATGCTTTGATCTAGAGGAAGTCGCTAAAAAGGTCGCGCAGCGACCCGCTTTGGGCGAGGTAGATTAGACACATTTCGCGTTCAACCGTGTTCCTGAGGTGCCCGGCTTAGCGATTAACAGGTATATCGCAAAGTGCTCCGCAATCATAAACCTTGAGGTTTAGTGCAGATTCTTAATTGAATCAAAGAGTTGCAGTCGTAAAAACTACAATCTTTAATCCAATTAAGACGCTCAATTTATACAAACTTATTCCAATTTATACAATCTTTAATCCATGGAGACAACGGGAGGGATTTGAAGCTAAAGATAGCTTTCAATTGGTGGGCAGGAGCAGATTAAATTGCGATCACCGAACACATTGTCGATACGGTTTACGGTTGGCCAGTACTTATTGTCACGTAGGCTCGCAACCGGAAATCCAGCCTCTTCTCTTGAGTAAGGACGATCCCAGTCTGCGGCAATGATATCCGCTAAGGTGTGGGGGGCATTGACCAGCGGATTGTTGTCAGTGGGGAGTTGTCCGCTTTCGACACGGCCTACTTCGCGACGGATATGAATCATGGCGTCGCAGAAGCGATCGAGCTCGCGTTTGGATTCGCTTTCTGTTGGCTCAATCATCAATGTGCCCGGTACAGGGAAGGACATGGTTGGCGCGTGGAAGCCGTAATCCATTAGGCGCTTGGCAATGTCTTCTTCGCTAATGCCAGTGCTTTCCTTTAAGGGGCGCAGGTCAATAATGCACTCGTGGGCGACACGGCCATTGCGGCCGGTGTAAAGCACGGGGTAGTGGTCATTGAGGCGAGTGGCCACGTAGTTGGCGCTCATTATCGCCACTTGCGTTGCTTTCTTTAGGCCCTCGGCGCCCATTAAGGCAATGTATGTCCACGATATTGGCAGTATGCCCGCGCTGCCGTAGGTGGCGGCAGAAACTGTGTCGTTGGTGATTGCTAGGCCTTCTACCGGAAATACCGGGTGGCTTGGCAGGAACGGCGCAAGATGCGCTTTAACGCCAATCGGGCCCATGCCGGGGCCGCCGCCGCCGTGGGGAATACAGAAGGTTTTGTGCAGGTTTAGGTGCGAAACATCGGCGCCGAATTCACCTGGCGCAGCCAAGCCGACAAGGGCGTTCATATTGGCGCCATCGACATAGACCTGACCGCCGTGCTGGTGGGTGATGTCGCAAATTTCGCGAATGCCTTCTTCAAATACCCCGTGGGTTGAGGGGTAGGTCACCATTAGTGCCGACAGTTGTTCGCTGTGGCGTTCGGCTTTGGCACGCAGGTCATCGATATCGACATTGCCTAGCGCGTCGCAGCCAACAATCACCACGCGCATACCCGCCATGGCGGCAGAGGCAGGGTTGGTGCCGTGGGCTGAGCTGGGAATTAAGCAGATGTCGCGATTAAAGTCGCCGCGGCTTTCGTGGTAGCGCTTAATGGCGAGCAGGCCGGCGTATTCACCTTGCGAGCCCGCATTGGGCTGCATGGAAAATTTGTCGTAGCCGGTGCAGGCAATCAGCTGCTGCTCGAGTTCGTCGACCAGTTGCAAATAACCGGCAACTTGGCTGCTGGGTGCAAAGGGGTGGATGCGGCCGAACTCCGGCCACGTTACGGGCAGCATTTCGGTGGTGGCATTGAGCTTCATGGTGCACGAGCCCAGTGCAATCATGGAATGATTGAGGGCGATGTCTTTGCGCTCAAGGCGATTCATGTAGCGCAGCATTTCGGTTTCGGAGTGGTACTGATTAAACACCGGGTGCGTTAAATAGCTGCTGTGGCGCTGAAGCTCACTTGGGATGCCCGGTAATGCTGAGAGGCCTTCGTCGATTGCGGCTACCGATGGTAGCGCTTTGTCGCCGGCGAAGACCGCCCACAGTTTTTCAATGTCGGCAGCGGTGGTGGTCTCGTCAAAGCTAATGCCGAGTTCGGTTGCGCCGCGGCGCAAATTAAGCAGTTCGCTTTCAGCCTTGTTTGCTAGCTGGGCAGCTTTATCACCGCACTGCACGGTGAGGGTGTCGAAGAAGTTGGTATTGCTGGCAAAGCCTAATTGCTTGAGGCCCTCGGCAAAAATACCGGCCATGCGGTTGATGCGCAGCGCGATGGTTTTAAGGCCATCGGGGCCGTGATAAATAGCGTAGAACACCGCCATGATCGCGAGCAGGGCTTGGGATGTACAAATATTGGATGTCGCTTTTTCTCGACGAATATGTTGTTCCCGAGTTTGCATGGCCATGCGCAGGGCTTGGTTGCCACGGCTGTCTACCGAAACGCCAATGATGCGGCCGGGAATAGAGCGCTTATAGCTGTCGCTGGTGGCAAAGAACGCGGCGTGGGGGCCGCCAAAGCCCATGGGTACACCAAAGCGCTGAGTATTGCCGACCACAATGTCGGCGCCTTGCTCGCCGGGTGGTGTGACCAGTAGCAGGCTCATAATGTCGGTGGCGACTACCGTTAATGCGTCTTGGGCTTTGGCCGCAGCGGTAATGGGACGTAGATCGCGGATCTCGCCATTGCTGGCGGGATTTTGAATCAACACGCCAAAACAGGAGGTGCTGGCTAGCTCGCTTTCAGCATCGCCAATATGTATTTCTAAACCCAGTGGCAGGGCGCGGGTTTGCAGTACAGCGAGGGTTTGAGGATGGCAGCTGCGATCCACAAAAAACACATTGCTCTTGTTCTTGCGCACGGCGCGTTTGCTCATTGCCATGGCTTCGGCGGCAGCGGTGGCTTCATCAAGCAGCGAGGCATTGGCGAGTTCGAGGCCGGTGAGGTCGATAATCATTTGCTGGAAATTGAGCAGGGCTTCAAGGCGGCCCTGGGCAATTTCTGGCTGATAGGGCGTGTAGGCGGTATACCAGCCTGGATTTTCTAATACATTGCGCAGAATGACCGGCGGGGTAATGGTGTCGTAGTAGCCCATGCCAATAAAAGATCGGGCAATTTGGTTTTTGCTGGCGATCTCGCGCAGACGATTCAGTGTCGCAGTTTCGCTTTGCGGCGCAGGTAGCGGCATGTCGCCGCGCAGGATGGCGGCAGGAACCGTTTGCTTAATTAACTCGTCTAAAGAACTTACGCCAAGCGCGCTCAGCATCGCATTGGTTTGCTCGTCGTCTGGACCAATATGACGTCTCAAGAAGTCACTGCTTTGGGAGAGGGCGTTAAGATTGTGGGTCATGCGAAGGGCTGCCTGCGTCGTCTAATTTGCGGCGGTCATTAAACCATAAAGGGGCGTGGGTTTCCTTGGCAATTTTCCCTGTTCGGCAGGCTTTATACGCGAAGATCGTCGTTTATTCATTGCGCGAATTACGGCATTTTTCTGAGGAACCGGTTGTTTGGTTTTTATCCATTGGCTCGACGTAAATTGAGTGTGTTCGCAATTTTAGTTACATCATCTGGCAGGGGTGTGTCGCAGGCGCCTTATTTAACGCAATTTACCGTGTTTTGGCGTGGTGATAGCCTCGAATCCCTGAGTGTAGGCGTTATAAGATAGTCGCTTATCGGTGTTTGGGGCGAGGGCGGTGCTGTGGTAGTGGGCTTTGAAGAAAGGTGTGGCGTTAAGGCAAGGCTCAGTGCATTGGGAGTGACGATACTGCTCAGTGCCTGCATGCCGGTAGCGGTCCCTATGGGTGGCCAAGTGCCGCCAGAATACAGCCCCGAAGAAGGCCGAATTTCCTCGTTAGAGTCAGCGTTAGCCGACGCAATGATCCAAATTGAAAAAATGAAGGCTCGCACTGTGAGCAGTGGCGATGAGTTGCCGGCCATTCCGCCAAATGCGGAAACGGGGCGCTGCTATGCTCGTATGCTGCTGCCACCGGCTTATGTGAGTCGCGTTGAACAACGGGTAGTGAAGGAGGCCAGTGAACGCATTGAGACCGTGCCGGCGACGTATGCCATGTTTAATGAGCAGGTGTTAGTCAGCGAAGAGCATATACGTTTAACGGTAGTGCCAGCGACGTATAAATGGCTAGAAGAGCACACTGAGGTGCTGCCGGCGCGGAGTGAGCAAGTGCTGGTTAACGCGGCGGAGTACAAAACCGTACTGGAAGACGTGATCGTCTCTCCGGAGGAGTTGGTTTGGCAGCGAGGCCGGGGCGAGCTTGAAAAAATTGACGAAGAGACCGGTGAAATAGTTCATCAGCGGCGAATTCCGGCAACATACAAGAAAATAAGTAAGCAGGTTTTAGTTGCGCCAGCCCAGTATCGCAAGGAAGTGACGCCGCCGGTGTATGAGACTTTACGCAAGCGCGTGGTTGATGTTCCCGAGCACACCATTGAGGAAGTGGTGCCTGCCAAGTACAAGACGGTTACCGTGCAGCGTGAAATAGCGCCAGAAAAAGAAGTGCGCCACCCCATTGCGCCAATCTATAAAAGCTTTAGTTATCGCGAGAAAGTTGCTGATGCGCGCTTGGATTGGCGGATGATTCCCTGTGAGCGCGAGGTGAGCAAAGATTTGGTCTATAGCCTTCAGCGTGCGCTGCGCGCTAAGGGTTACGACACGGGTGGACTCGACGGGGTGTTGGGTAAATATACCTTGGCAGCAATTCATGATTACCAAAAGTCCCAGGGTTTAGCGACCGGTCGTTTATCGGTAGAAGTGATCGATGCCCTAGGAATATCATGGTTGGCGGCCCAGTAGAGTACTATTAAAATGCACCGCCGAATAAAATTGGCCGGTGATACTTGCCCAGTTGATTTTATGCGGCGCACAATGGGGCATGGAATCTCTATGTGATTTGCTCGCCGATATTCGCGCGTGCACAGCGTGCGCTGAGTATTTGCCACTCGGTCCACGGCCTGTGGTTGTCGCCGATTTTGCTGCAAAAATTTTGCTTATTGGTCAAGCGCCTGGTACTCGGGTGCATCAAACTGGCATTCCTTGGAATGACCCCTCTGGTGACCGTCTGCGGCAATGGCTGGGAATGGACCGCGAACAATTTTATGCTGATCCGCGTCTTGCCATTATGCCCATGGGCTTTTGTTATCCCGGCAAAGCTAAGTCGGGTGATTTAGCGCCGCGCAAAGAGTGCGCGCCGCTGTGGCATGAGCGTCTATTGGCCCACATGCCCAAGGTGGAGCTGGTGCTGCTTATTGGCCAATATGCTCAAGCCTATTATTTGCGTGATAACTTCTCCACATTGACTGAGCGGGTTGCTCAACATCCGCCAAACCATCGTTTTTTCCCGCTACCCCATCCCTCGCCGCGCAATCAGCTGTGGTTAAAGCGCAATCCATGGTTTGATGGCGAGGTCGTGCCGCGATTACGGGCGCGAGTACACCGTATTCTGGAGAACAAATGAGTAAAGTCTTGGGCCCTTGGCAGCAGCTTAATTGTCAGCAAGTGTATGAGAACCCCTGGTTGCGCCTCGAACATCACGAGGTGAAAACACCAGCCAATACAGCCGGGATTTACGGCAAGATATGCTTTAAAAATATTGCTGTTGGAATCGTGGCTATTGATGACGAGGGCTATACCTATTTAGTGAAACAATACCGCTACCCGCTAGCGCAAGACAGCTGGGAAATTCCAGAGGGCGGTTGCCCATTGGCCGGTAACCCCCTTGACGCGGCGCGCCGCGAACTGCGGGAAGAAACTGGTTTGTCGGCGGTGCAGTGGTTTGCGCTGCAAAATTTGCACACCTCAAACTCGGTTACCGACGAATGCGCTGAGGTTTTTATTGCGGCGGGTTTGAGTCAGGGTGAGCAGTGCCTAGAGGCGACAGAAGATATTCAAGTGGCGCGGCTACCGCTCACTGAGGCTGTTGCAATGGCCCTAGATGGGCGTATAACAGATGCTATTAGTGTTGCTGCACTGCTAAAAACACATATATTACTCAGTCAATTTAACGGTGTTACCAAGGATTTTTTTGCGTCGATGCCTACTGTCTCCTAATTCGCAATGGCGAATGCGCTGGCGGGTGAATCGACGAGCAGGGGATGTTAATCAAGGGAGTTTGCAATGAAGAATAATCATTTATTGAGTAATGCCTACCGGGTTTTTCTCGGTGCTGGTCTCGCACTACTGCTTAGCGCGCCGGCTGCATTGGCTGCGTCTGCGGATGCCAGCGCGAGCGCGAGCGTTGGTTTCACTAAGGAGCAGGTTTTGGCCAAGGCCGATGGCTTTTTTGGCGAAACTACTGCGGGCTTGGCCAAAGCCATAGAAAAGCTGTTTGCCGAACAGGGTAGTCCCAATGCGGTTATTTATGGTGAAGAAGTGTCGGCGGCCATCGGTATTGGCGTTCGCTATGGTCAGGGTGAGGTCGAATTGGCGGGCCGTGCGCCAGAACCAATATTTTGGCAGGGGCCATCGCTGGGGTTTGATATGGGGGCTAATGCGGCCAAGGTCTTTACCCTTGTTTACCATTTGAAATCGACAGAGGATCTTATGCAGCGCTTCCCCGGTGTGGACGGCAGTTTTTACGTGGTGGCGGGGGTGGGCGTTAACTACCAGCAGAGTGGCGAGATGATTTTGGCGCCGATCAGGACCGGTGTTGGTTTGCGTGCCGGTGCCAGTGTCGGTTATGTGCATTACACCCGTAAAAAGTCGTGGCTGCCGTTTTAAGGAGATGAACCGAAGGCGCTGAAATTTCACGCGCCTTCGGATTTTTGCCTACGACAGGGTTTTTAGGTCTGGGCTTCTACGTCTGCGTTACGTTCCGCGACGTCATCAATTATGGCCTTATCAACGTCAGCTCCATCCGCTGTTGCCTGCACCGATAATGCCTGCAGATGGCGACGATAAAGCTCGTCTAAATACACGCACAATTGATTAACCACAATTTGCGTGCGCAGCGAAATACCAATTTCAAAGGCGTGCTGGGCGTCGGGCAGTTCCGCATAGGCAACAGCCTGCTCCGAGATCGCCTGCAAGGCTTTATAGAGTTCCTGAGATTCCGCGACCGGTACGAGCGTGTCGGCCTCGCCATGAATAATTAAAAAGGGCGGCGCGTCTTTGTGTACCCAATATAACGGGGAGGCCTGACGCCAGAGTTCGGGCTTTTCCGCGCGAGTTTGTTTTAACACTTTGGCTGAAATCCATTGGCTTAAGGATTCACCGGCACTGCGCTGGTTTTGGCTATTTAAAAAGTCGTATACACCATAGAACGGTACGCAGCCTTGTACCTCGGTATTGGCGTCTTCAAAACCGGGCTGAAACTCAGGGGCATTGGCGCTGAGTGCGAGCAAAGTAGACAGGTGGCCGCCAGCAGAGCCGCCGGTGGCAATAACGAAATCTGGGTTGCCGCCGTAGTCGGCAATATAGTCTTTTACCCAGCTAAGTCCGCGCTTGCAGTCAATAATATGTTCTGGAAACGTTGAGCCCGGACTGAGGCGGTATTCAATTGCAACGCATACCCAGCCATTGGCGGCCAATTGGTTCATTAGGGGTAGGGCTTGCTCATTTTTACTGCCGCAGTTTTCTAACCACGCGCCACCATGCATTTGGTAGAGCACGGGGGCATTCTCTGGTAGGTCGTCGCGATGGTAAATGTCGAGTTTTAGCGAGCGACCATTTACCGTGCAGTATTCAATGTTTTTGTGTCGGGTTACGCCGGGTAAGCGGTAGGCGAAAGGCTTGAGTAAACGCTTGAAGTCGGGGCTGATTTGCAGTGAATCTGAGGTGTTGAGTGGCTGATCTGGGTTTAGACCGAGGGCATCTCGCACGGCTTGCGCCATGATGGGCTCGGCGCGCTGGGCACGGAAATAGAATACACCAATCGCCAGCCAGCTGCCGAGTGCAATGGTTAGTCCGAAGGCATCACCGAGGCCGCTGAGTTCGCCAAATAGTATAATGAGCACGGTTAATGCGACTTCTACGGCAATGACGTGAAGGCCGAACTCGCCAACAATGACGCCAAAAATAAAACTGATTACGCCCAATAGCTCAGGGTTGCGTCGGTAGGGGCGATAGATGTTCCATGCCGTCCAAGCCCATATTAAGGATAGTAAAAACATGATTAAAGCTCTCCGTGAAAGTCGTCGCCATCATAGGCTATGCGTATGATGATCTCTAGCGGGTGGCAAAATAAGCCCGTTTAAGCATGGCTACTTTTGATAGCGAATGGCGGTGATGTAGTACAGCGTTTCGCCTTTTGGTGTGACTACTTTTACTTCGTCGTCCAGTGATTTGCCTAGCATGGCTTTGGCGAGCGGCGAGTCCATGGATAGGGTGTTTTGGCTGAGGTCGAATTCATCGGGGCCAACAATGCGATATTCAAATTCCTTGCCGTCGTCGTCCTCTAAGCTTACCCAGGCACCAAAATACACTTTATCTCGATTGCTGGGCATTTCAGCGACGACAGTCAGTTCTTCTAGGCGCTTCGTTAAAAACCGCACGCGGCTGTCGATTTCCCGCAGGCGTCGTTTACCGTAAATATAGTCGCCGTTCTCGGAACGATCGCCATTTTTCGCAGCCTCATGAACACTGGCCGTGACCTGGGGGCGTTCAATTTTCCACAATTGACGAACTTCATCGCGCAAGCGGCGCTCTCCTTCCGGGGTAATGTAGCACGAGCCTTTGGCGCGAGGAGGGCGGTAACGTGACATAGGGGGTACTTGCCTGCTGTTTTAGCGAATAATAACGCGCTATGGTAGCGCAGCGAACACTGACAGAGGATAGCGGGTAATGAATAAATGTGTGGCGATGGTGCAATTTGCCCTAGCGATGATGGTGACGACGAGTCTCAGTGCACAGGCAGACGTGGCGCTGCACGGCCAATTAAGCCAAGGTGGTTTGTTGTGGGGCGAGGTGGCTGGGGCCAGCTCAGTAAAGCTCGATGGTAAATCCTTGAAAATTGCAGACAACGGTATTTTCGTCTTTGGTTTTGACCGCGACGCCAAGCCCGTATCCCACTTGGAGGTTTGCCGTGCTGAGGCCATGTGCGAAAAGCAGACCTTGAACATTGCTCAGCGTCAATATGATATTCAGCGTATCACCGGGGTGCCTCAAGAAACGGTCACGCCGCCAGCATCAGTGCTTGAACGCATTCGCAAAGAAACCGCTTTGGTTGTTAGGGCTCGGCAGCAGGATTTTGCCCGCCAAGATTTCACTCAAACCTTTAAATGGCCAGTGCTTGGCCCCATCACGGGTGTATTCGGCTCCCAGCGTGTCTATAATGGCAGCCCCGGTCGCCCGCACTATGGCTTGGACATCGCCGCGCCCACGGGTAGCAAGGTATCCGCGCCTATTGATGGTGTCGTCACCTTGGCTCATCCCGATATGTTTTATTCGGGCGGTACCTTAATTATCGATCATGGTATGGGGGTTTCATCGACCTTTATCCATTTAAGTCGGGTATTGGTTGAGGTCGGACAGCAGGTGAAACAGGGCGATGCTATTGCCGAAGTTGGCGCCACAGGGCGAGCCACGGGTCCTCATCTCGATTGGCGAATGAATTGGGCTGGGCAGCGCTTAGATCCGGCGCTGCTTATGGGGCCGATGCCCCCCAGCTAAATAGTAAACACCACCATTAGTGGGCAAACAAAAGACAGACATACATTGAGAGCGGTAGAAGATGATTGATAAGAAATTGCTAGAAATATTGGTGTGCCCAGTCAGTAAGGCGCCGCTGGAGTATGACCAGAAACGCAATGAGCTAGTCTGCAAGGCCAGTGGTTTAGCCTACCCCATTCGCGATGGTATTCCGGTAATGCTGGAATCAGAAGCGCGGGCTTTGACTACCGATGAGAAACTAGGCTAAACAAGCCTGTAGGTTGAAATGCGGTGTCATTTTCGGGCTTGTAAGTCTGAATACACGCCCCACTAATTTCGTTATACTTGCCGTTTTTTTACCGCCGTTTACGCCGTGCTTACATAAGCAGTGGGTGTGGCGGTAAAAGCCGTTGTTGCCCACGGAGTGAGAGAGTTCCCATGAAAAGCGCCGCCATTCGCGAAGCCTTTATTCGTTATTTTGAAAACAAGGCTCACACCCACGTGGCCAGCAGTTCGCTGGTGCCGGGTAATGACCCAACGCTGCTGTTTACCAATGCCGGTATGGTGCAGTTTAAAGACGCCTTTCTGGGCAGAGAAAAACGCGGCTATGTTCGCGCGGTGAGCTCGCAGCGCTGTGTGCGCGCGGGCGGCAAGCACAACGATTTGGAAAACGTCGGCTACACCGCTCGCCACCACACCTTTTTTGAGATGTTGGGCAATTTTAGCTTTGGCGATTACTTTAAACACGATGCCATTAAGTTTGCTTGGGAGTTTTTGACCTCGCCCGAGTGGATGGGAATTCCCGCCGAAAAGCTCTGGGTTACCGTTTACGCGGACGACAACGAAGCCTACCAAATCTGGAATGAACAGATGGGTGTGCCCGCCGAGCGCATGGTGCGCATCGGCGACAATAAAGGCGGTAAATACGCCTCTGATAACTTTTGGTCGATGGGCGATACCGGTCCCTGCGGCCCCTGCACCGAGATTTTTTACGATCACGGCGCCGACGTCGCGGGTGGCCCGCCGGGCAGTCCGGATGAAGACGGCGACCGCTATATCGAAATTTGGAACAACGTGTTCATGCAGTTTAACCGCGACGCCGATGGCACTATGACGCCATTGCCAGCGCCCTCGGTGGATACCGGCATGGGCTTGGAACGTATCTCTGCGGTAATGCAGGGCGTGCACAGCAATTACGAAATTGACCTGTTCCAGAACTTAATCAAAGCCACCGCCGCCGTGCTTAATGTGAGTGATATCGAACACACTTCACTGCGCGTGATTGCCGATCATATTCGCTCTTGCGCCTTTTTGGTTTCTGATGGCGTTATTCCTTCAAACGAAGGTCGTGGCTATGTATTGCGGCGGATTATTCGCCGCGCTGCCCGTCACGGTAATAAACTGGGCGCCGAGAAAGCCTTCTTCCATAAGTTGGTGGCACCCTTGGCGCTGGAGATGGGCGAAGCCTATCCAGAGCTTGTGACTCGTCAGGCGCAAATTGAAAAAGTTTTGCTGCAGGAAGAAGAACAGTTTGCCAAAACCCTCGATCAGGGGATGAAAATTCTTGAGCAAGATTTGCAGGATTTAAGCGGCAAGCAGATTCCCGGTGACACCGTATTCCGGCTCTACGACACCTATGGCTTCCCCGTTGACCTCACGGCAGACATCGCTCGCGAGCAGGGTTTGAGTCTGGATATGGACGGTTTCGAGCAAGCGATGAATGCCCAGCGCGAGCGCGCGCGTTCAGCCTCTAATTTTAAAGTCGACTTGAGTTCAGAGCTTAATATTGACGGCGAAACGGCATTCTGTGGCTATCAGAGCCTAGTTGACGAGGGCGCAGTTGTTGCCTTACTGCAAAATGGTCAGCGGGTAACGTCCTTAAAAGAGGGTGACGCTGGCGTCATCATTCTGGATCAAACCCCGTTTTACGGGGAATCTGGCGGACAGGCCGGCGATGCCGGTGTGCTTAGCGCCAATGGCGTGCGCTTTGAAGTGCGTGACACCCATAAGTCGGCTGGTCATCACTTACATCACGGTGTGGTTGTTAGCGGCGCAATTAACGAAGGCGACCGTTTACACGCCGAAGTCGACAATAATATTCGCCAAGCCACGGCATTGAATCACTCAGCAACGCATTTGCTGCACGCGGCATTGCGCCAAGTTTTGGGTGAGCACGTTGGCCAGAAAGGCTCGTTGGTGGATGCCCAGCGTCTGCGTTTTGACTTCTCGCATTTTGAAGGCGTGAGCAAAGAACAGCTCGCTGACATTGAGGCCTTGGTGAATCAGCAAATTCGTGAAAACAGCGCTGTGCAGACCGAAATTATGGATATGGATGGCGCGGCTAAGCGCGGCGCCATGATGCTGTTTGGCGAGAAATACGGCGACGAAGTTCGGGTGCTTAGCATGGGCGGCGATTTCTCTGTCGAACTCTGTGGCGGCACGCATGTGCAGCGTACTGGCGATATTGGTCTGATGCGTATTGTTGCTGAGTCGGGCATTGCGGCCGGTGTGCGCCGCATAGAGGCGGTGACTGGCGCCACGGCGCTCGCCGCTTTTGAGCAAGCCGAAAGTGAATTGGGTCAATTGGCAGGTTTGCTTAAGACCGGCCGTGACAAACTCGGCGATAAGATTCAGCAGTTGCTTGTTCAGCAAAAGCAGCTCGAAAAAGAATTGTCGGCACTGAAGGGTAAATTAGCGAGTTCCACGGGTGACGATTTACTTAACCAGCTAGAAGACATTGCGGGTATTAAGGTGTTGGCGACCAAATTAGACGGCGCTGACGCAAAAACCCTAAGAGACACCCTCGATCAGCTTAAAAACAAGCTAGGTTCTGGTGTGATACTGCTCGCGGCGGACGATGGCGGCAAAGTGGCATTGGCGGCGGGGGTGACCAAAGACCTAACGGCTCGCTTTAAGGCCGGTGAAATTATGAAACTGGCGGCAGAGGCAGTTGGCGGTAAAGGCGGTGGTCGACCCGATATGGCCCAGGGTGGTGGTGTCGATGTCGCTGCCATTCCCGCAGCATTGCAAGTAGTGCGGGACTACTGCGCGGCAAAATAGGCCCTCGGCTGACTCCGCTGGGCGCAAAAACTACGTAAATCACGTATAGCGGCCAGTGGGTCATTTCCTTTAAATTTGATCTGGTGTTTAATGAGCGCCCTTTGGTATGGGCGTTTATTAGCAGAAGCGAATCATGAGTCTAATAGTTCAAAAATTTGGTGGTACTTCGGTAGGCACTGTTGAGCGGATTAAAGCGGTAGCCCAAAAGGTTGCTGGTTTTCGTGAGCGGGGCCACGACATTATCGTTGTTGTGTCGGCGATGAGTGGTGAAACTAACCGCTTAATCGAGTTGGCAAAAGCGATGCAAGCGGAGCCCACGCCGCGTGAGCTAGATGTATTAGTGTCCACCGGCGAACAGGTGACTATCTCGCTATTGTGCATGGCGCTGCATGAGCTGGGGCAGGGTGCGAAATCCTATACGGGTACCCAGGTGCGGATATTAACGGATGAAGCGCATACCAAGGCGCGCATTCGGGACATCGATGATGCTAAGATCCGCGCAGATCTTGCTGAGGGTAATGTGGTTGTTGTCGCTGGTTTTCAGGGCGTTGATGAAAACGGCAATATAACCACTCTAGGCCGCGGCGGTTCAGATACCACGGGGGTGGCCTTAGCTGCGGCGCTAAAAGCCGATGAATGCCAAATTTATACTGATGTGGATGGGGTCTATACCACGGACCCGAGGGTGGTGAGTAATGCCCGCCGCTTGAATCGTATTACTTTTGAAGAAATGCTGGAAATGGCCAGCTTGGGTTCTAAAGTACTACAGATCCGCTCAGTTGAGTTTGCTGGTAAGTACAATGTGCCTTTACGGGTATTGCATGCTTTCCAAGATGGACCTGGGACACTGATTAGCTTAGAGGAAGACTCGGATATGGAAAACCCGGCAATTTCGGGCATTGCGTTCACCCGTGATGAAGCAAAGATTACTGTATTAGGCGTACCGGATACCCCAGGATTGGCGTACCAAATCTTGGGCCCGGTAAGCGATGCGAATATTGAAGTCGACGTTATAGTTCAAAACGTCGCCGAAGATAATACGACCGATCTGACTTTTACGGTTAGTCGTGGAGATATGGCAAAGGCCGAAGCCATTGTGCGCAAGCTGGTGAAACAAACAGGTGCGCGAGAGGTCAAAACGGATGACAAAATTGCCAAAGTGTCGCTGGTTGGTGTGGGAATGCGTTCTCACGCCGGTATTGCGAGCAAGATGTTTAAAACTTTGGCAGAAGAGTCAATTAATATTCAGCTGATCACAACCTCGGAAATAAAAATTTCAGTGGTTATTGATGAGAAATATTTGGAGCTAGCCGTTCGGTCGCTACATGCAGCTTTCGAACTGGATTCGGAGCCCAGTATTTAATTTATTTACGCTATTTTCGCTGTGTTGCACAAGGATTCGCACCAGGGGGTTTGCGTTGGGCTCTTACAAGGAGATGCCATAATGTTAATTTTAACTCGTCGTATTGGTGAGACCTTGATGGTTGGTGATGAAGTCACAGTGACTGTTTTAGGTGTAAAGGGAAATCAGGTTCGCTTAGGTGTTAATGCGCCTAAAGACATTGCGGTACACCGTGAAGAAATTTACGATCGTATTCAAAATGAGAGCAATGGAAACAAGGAATAAAGCGAAAAAAGCCGTTTAGGCCTTTGCTTATTTCCTGAGTGTGGTATTATGCCGCCCGATTCGTTGAACAGCGCTATGTGCTGATTAACGCTCTACTTTTTCAAGCCTAGCTTGTTTAAGTGGGAAATTTCCGGAGAGGTGGCCGAGTGGCTGAAGGCGCTCCCCTGCTAAGGGAGTATGGGGTTTATAGCCTCATCGAGGGTTCGAACCCCTCCCTCTCCGCCATTATTGAAAAGAACCTGCTGATTTAGCAGGTTTTTTTTCGTCTGAATGTTTTAGTGTGCCATCTGTGTACCAAAAAATTGCCGCCGCTAATCAATTTCATGTTCAACGTTGAAAGCGCACCCAAGACTAGGTTCGGGTTGCTAAGGTACTGAGCTATAACGATTACGCTCGTGTAATGTTGCACGTCGTAACTCGACCTTTACGGTAGACAGTGCTACTTTTTCGCCTTTGCTTCCACGCTGCTATGTTGCTTATGGAAGTGTTCAATGGAATTTAGGCATTGTTCAAATTCAGCGTTCAATTAATAGGGAAGTGATATGACTAGGCGGATGATAATCATGCTAGTACTGAGCACCGTGGTATTCGGCGGCGTGTTTGGTATGAAGTGGTTTGGCAATAAAGCCATGAATGATTATATGAACAATATGCCTACCCCAGCGGTGACGGTGGCAAGTAGCAAGGCAGAGAGCATGTCTTGGCCGAATCGTCTCGCCGCAGTGGGAAGTTTAGTCGCGGTAAATGGTGCTGATTTGACTGCTGAGGTTGATGGCGTTGTATCGGCCATTCATTTTGAATCTGGCGATATAGTTAAACGCGGTGATTTGCTACTGACCTTGTCGGCGGCAAGTGAGCAGGGCGAGCTTAAACGCCTGCAAGCGCAAGCGGAATTAGCCGAGTTGAACCGAGCGCGTAAAGCGCAATTGTATAACGGTAAATCAATCTCTAAGGCCGAGCTGGATACTGCTATCGCTGAAACGAATGTTGCGCTTGCCGCAGTCGAAGCGCAGAAAGGCCGTTTGGCACAAAAAATTGTCACAGCGCCTTTCGACGGAAAATTAGGTATTCGTCGAGTTAATGTCGGCCAATATCTTGGTATGGGCGCACCAATCGTTACCCTACAAAAATTAGATCCTATTAACGTCGATTTTTCACTGCCTGAGCACTATCTTGGCAATTTAACGACAGGCTTGGCGGTGTCGGTAGGCGTTGACGCGTACCCAGACGAAATATTCCAAGGCAAAATCTTAGCGATTGAGCCCAAAGTAAATCCTAATACGCGCAATTTTGATGTGCGCGCACGCTTGGCCAATACAGACTTACAGCTTAAGCCAGGCTTGTTTGCTACCGTGACGATTACCTTACCTGGCGAGAATGTGCTGACGGTGATTCCTCGCTCGGCGGTAAATTACACCTCTTATGGCGACTCAGTTTTCGTTGTTCAGAAAAGTGGCGATACAGTACCTGTCGATGAGCAAGAGGGCATGGCCGAGGCCGGTTTAGAAGTGGTTCAGCGCTTTATTACACTGGGTGAAGCACGGGGTGATTATATTGCGGTAACGACAGGATTGGAGGTCGGGACTGAAGTCGCTAGTACGGGCCTGCTTAAATTACGCAATAAACAACCCGTCATTATTGACAACAGTAATGCGCCAATGCCGGAATTGGATCCAGCGCCACCAGCTGGCTAAGCTGTTTTGGGCGCCAGCGCTGCTGGTGTAAAGGATTACTGGCGATAAGCTGAGAGTAGCGATGAATTTCACCGATATATTTATAAAACGCCCAGTATTGGCGGTAGTAGTTAGCTTAATCATTTTGTTGCTAGGGATGCGCGCTGGTCTTGATTTAACCGTGCGTGAATATCCAGAGCTGCAGAATGCGCAAATTTCTATCATGGTTGTGTATCCCGGCGCGGAACCCGCCTTGGTCGAAGGGTTTGTAACAACTCCGCTGGAGCGCGAGATAGCCTCAGCCGATGGGATTGATTTCCTGACCTCCAGTTCGGTGCAGGGAAGCGCTAGAATTACCGCTAATTTACGTTTAGACAAAGACCCTAATGAGGCGCTAACGGAAATTTCAGCAAAAATTTCGAAACTCCGAAATCAGTTGCCAGAGGGCTCAGAGGACCCAATTATCCAGTTAGCGGAAGGCAGTGGCACTGACGCTATGTATCTCGCCTTTTCCTCTGACGTGCTCACTGACAGTCAAATCACCGATTATATTTCCCGGGTAATTGAGCCAGAACTTTCCGCTATTGCCGGCATTGAAAAAGTGAATGTGATGGGCGCCAAAAACTACGCGATGCGTGTATGGCTAAACCCTGAGAAATTAGTGGCATTTAACTTTAGCGCCAGTGAGGTGGTGGCAGAGATCCGTAAGCAAAATGTACTTTCAGCGGTGGGCCAGACTAACGGCAACTATGTGAAAGTAGGGCTTTCGGCGGGGACGGATTTACATCAAGTTGAAGAGTTTCGCAAAATGGTATTGCGCTCTGACGACAATACCTTGGTGCGATTGGAGGACGTTGCCAACGTTGTGCTGGGCGCTGACGACTACGATCAAAGCGCCTTTTGGGATGGCGAACCTGGTATTTTTGTGAGTATGACCGTGCGGCCTGATGCCAATTTGCTCGACGTAATTGCGAAGGTACATGATCATTTACCTGATATTTTTAAAGCCTTACCTGAAGGCTTGAACGGTGTGATGGCATTTGACTCTACCATCTACGTAAATAGCGCAATTAAGGACGTCCGCGCTACTTTGGTGGAAGCCGTTTTGATTGTGGTTGTGGTTATTTTCTTGTTCTTAGGCTCAATGCGCAGTTCACTGATACCCGCTGTGACGGTTCCCCTGTCACTTGTGGGGGCCCTATTTTTGATGTTTTTGATGGGCTTTTCAATCAACCTTTTAACCCTGCTGGCAATGGTCTTAGCCATTGGTATGGTGGTTGATGATGCGATTATTGTATTAGAAAACATTCATCGACATATTGAAGAAGGCCTAGAACCCCGCAAGGCGTCAATTATTGGCGCCCGAGAGCTGGTGGGGCCGGTTATTTCAATGACGATTACCCTCGTTGCGGTGTACGCCCCCATCGGTTTCTTGACGGGAATCACTGGCAAACTATTTACTGAGTTTGCCTTTACTTTAGCCGGTGCCGTGTTGATCTCTGGAGTAATAGCCCTGACTTTGACGCCTATGATGTGTGCGAAGCTTTTAAAGCCCTCACACAGCGGCGCTGAAAGCGGCAGTCGTCTTGTAAAATATTTGGATGAAAAATTTAATTTATGGCAAATCGCTTATCGAGCCCGCTTACACAGCGCCTTGGATCAGCGTCACGTTATTGGTATTTTTGGGCTGATTGTCTTGGTGTCATGTTATTTTTTATATGCATCAAGCCCTGCTGAACTTGCGCCTGCCGAGGATTTTGGTTTTGCCGGTGCGCTAAATGAGGCGGATGGCTATGCATCAAAAGAGTATTTAGAAAAATACTTTATGGAAAACCAAAAAATTGCGCTGGCGAATGAACATGTTGGGCATTTGTTTGCCTTTAGCACCAATAATGGCGGCGGCACTAATTCTGCATTTTTCGGTATGATTGCAACGCCTTGGGACGAGCGTGACCAGACGATGACCCAGATTGCAAATGATGTGAATGTCAAAGTTGGCGCTTCGGCGGGGGTACGTACCGCCATATTTCAACCCCCAGCTTTACCTACGCCAGGGCAGGGCTATCCCGTTGAATTTGTGCTCAAGTCTATTGCCGATCCGCAAACCATGGCGGATGTCGGTGATGCGGTTGTGGCGAGAGCGATTAAGAGTAATCGCTTCTTTTATGTGGCTGCTGAATTAAATATTGATCGACCGGAAACGGTATTGGATGTTAACCGCGAAAAAGCTGCGCTGTTAGGTGTTGATATGAGCGCGCTGAGCGCTGACTTGGCGGCAATGATGGCAGGTGGTGAGGTGAATAAATTCGCCTATCAGGGGCGAGCCTACAAAGTTATGGTCCAAGTAGAGCGTGAGTCACGGTTAAATCCTGCTCAATTAGCAGGGTTTTATACGAGAACAGGGAGTGGTGAATTAATTCCGTTGTCGACCATTGTTACGTTGCGTGATCGCGTTGTACCGCGTTTTATTCCCCATGCGCAGCAGCTCTTGTCGAACACCATTGTTGCCGTGCCACGGCCTGATATTTCGCAAGGTGATGCCTTGGCTTTACTTGAGACCATCGCCAAGGAAGAGATGCCAGCTGGATTCCAAATTGATTATGCGGGTTCTTCGCGTCAGTTTAAGCAAGAAGGATCTGCTTTGCTTGCGACGTTTGGCTTTGCCTTAATTATTATTTACCTAGTGTTGGCCGCACAGTTTGAGTCCTACCGGGATCCATTGATAATTTTGGTCACGGTGCCAATGTCGATTTGTGGGGCATTATTAACCCTGAACATTTTTGCCATGACCAATGGTATGCAATTAACTAATTTTTCTGGGATGAGTCTGAATATATATACTCAGGTCGGTATGGTGACCTTGATTGGCGTTATTTCAAAGCACGGTATTCTCATTGTGGACTTTGCCAATCGCCTTCAGGAGCAGGGCATGTCCAAGCGCGAAGCAATTGAAGAGGCCAGTTCTATTCGCTTGAGGCCAATATTAATGACGACTGCGGCATTAGTTGTGGCCATGGTGCCTTTGTTATTGGCAACTGGCCCCGGCGCTGCATCGCGCTTCTCACTGGGTATGGTGATTAGCTCAGGTATGACCATTGGCACATTGTTTACCTTGTTTGTGGTGCCCGCCATGTATATGTACATAGGCCGAGATCATCAGGTGCTTGGGAAGTCTAACCGGATGATAGCCGATGAGCTTCACTCTGGCGTATGAGGGATTAGCCGCGTATGATTGCGCGGTTTTTTACGCATCTGGGGATCACCATGATTAAGCACAATAGCTATTTCGACAATAATGTTCAGTCGCTGGGCTTTGATACAGCAGACAAGCCTGCTTCAGTGGGTGTTATGGCGCCCGGTGAATATCGTTTTGGTACCGAAGCGGCTGAACGTATGGAAGTGATCAGCGGGGCGTTGACGGTATTGCTGCCAGGTCAGACTGAATGGCAAACCTTCGCCGACGGTCAGGGTTTCGATGTACCTGGCAATAACCACTTCGACTTGAAGGTAGCGGTTAATACTGCCTATCTGTGTATATACGGCTAATATCTTTCGCTCGCGACTGATTTGAAAAGGGTGTTTTTGAACACCCTTTTTTTATGCTCAAAAATTGACTGTTACACCCTAATTCTTTGATCTCGCCCCCTTGCAGGCGCCGCCGTGACACAAAATTTATATATTGTGAAAGTAGGCGCATATTTTGCTTCGTAATATCCGCAGACCGGCTAGCGGTGCTGGCACGGAACGCCAATTTATCAGCGACCCATAAGGGTTGTTTAACCGATTAGAGTGACCGAACTGAGATACATCATCAGCAAGGTTTGTAGCAATCACGTAACGGGGGTTACATGAAAAATGCACGAATAGGGATAGCTTTAACATTAGCGATATTGGCGATGTCGCCATTGGTTAGCGCTGAAGAGGGCGCTTGTAAATCTCCTGCGCCAGGTATGCCGCTGGAGTTAGATGGCTGTAAAGCCGGGGATTCCCTCATATTAAGAGAGGTTCATTTTGACAACGACTCGGCCAAATTGCGGCCGGAGTCAAAAATATTTTTAGATCAAGTCGCAAGGGAGTTAAAACAAAACCCAACCATAAAAGTCGCGATTGAGGGGCATACCGATAATAATGCCTCCTATGATTACAATATGAACCTGTCACAGAATCGCGCTAACGCTGCCAGATTTTATCTGGTGTCGGTTGGTGTTAACCCAGATCAATTAGAGCCTAAAGGCTATGGTTTTACACAGCCTATTGCCGATAACGCTACCGCTGATGGCCGGGCCTTAAATCGCCGAGTAGAGCTTGAATTGGTGGGTACCTTGGTCTTGGCCCCAGCCAAACCGACGAAGGTTTATATCTCGACCTTCCACGCCAAACCTCAGCAATTGGAAGTGCCGGTTGGCACTGAGGTGACCTGGGTAAACTACGACGAAATCTCTCACGATATTAGCTTTGATGGGGTGATGGGTTCGCGTATCTGGACGAGCCCATGGTTAGGCAATTCTTACAGCCTGAAATTTGACCAGGCCGGCACCTATAATTACCGCTGCAGTGTTCATAAAGATGTTAACGGTAAAATTGTGGTTAAGCCGTCGGTGACGGAGTATGTCACTACCGAGTCGCCCGCCTATGGCGGCCAAACGACCTCGTCGTATAAGGCCACCCAAACGCGGGTACCCTACGGCGGTTAATCGATTTTTCGGCTCTGAGGATTGGTGTTTAGGCAGGTTTACAAGACGGCGATGCACTGATTTAAGGCCATTTTTGCTAAGCGAGCAGTCTTAAATTGCACAAATACTGAGCAACTAAGCTCAGTATTTGTGCTTTTTTTTAAAGCAAAATACGCTGTTCAACTCATCCTGCTCGAAAATGATGGGCTGAAGGATTCCGACTATTTTAAATGCGAGTGCACATCAATAGTTTGTTCAAACAAGGTTTTGAAGTGCTCCTGAATACGCGCCAAATCCAATAGCGACATACCGCTGGAAAAGCCAAACCACACATACAGACCATTGAGATCCCTGAACATGGGTGGCAAATAGCGTGGCGCCTCGATAAAGCCCGCCTGCTGATAATGATGCAGAACAGGCACATCATCTAAAGCAACTTTACCCACAAACAGCATAGGGAGCATTTCTGGCTTATCCGACAAAATGGCGCTGCGTATAAAGTTTACGGTTTCCACGAAGCCCTTCACGTACGACAAGTCTTTGGTAAAGCAGCTGCCGCCTTCGACCATGCCGCCGCGAAACACCCGCTGAGCAATTTTATAACTGTCGTGTTGGCTAAGGCCTTGGCTGACAAAGTGGCGGTAGACCTCAAGGAAGTCGGCACCATTTTCAGCCATATCAATGGCGACAACGCGGTCGCTAATACGGCGGGCGCGTGCCGGAAACGAGCTAAAGGTCAGCGTTTCAATCAAGACCGCCAAACCTTCTTGCAGCGCAGTAATACGCGGCGAGCCAACGCTTAGCCACGTTGCCCAGGGTTGGTTGCGGCCGTTGAGCGTGGTGCCAACATGTACCCAGCCCTCATGTACCTCAAGTACCTGGATGTCGAGGCTGGAGAAGGACGAGTGGGTGTTGACCTTAATGCAGTCTCCCCCCGCAGAGGCGTCAGAGACGATGCCGTCGGTTTCTTTTACGGAAAAAATACTGTCGGAGAAATAGGGTGTAAGGCGTTGCGCTAATTGGCGTACCGCTTCCTCTGCATTGAGGTTTTTAGGGTAGGCGGCCGCGAGGTGTTTGGCGGCGGGCAGCGAAAAAATATGGCAGAGCCGCTGCCCCATCTCAATTAAGCTGAGTTTGTCGCCTCGCAGGTGATCGCGCGCAGAGCCATAGAGCTCGCGACTGGCCGCCATGAATCGTGGTGTGCCACGACTTTCAACCATATCAATTACGATTAAATACTGTTCTATGGTCTCGCCTAAAATTTTACCCAGTGGGTCCGCTTTGCCCAGCTCTTTGTGTACTTGGCTGCGTAGGTTTTTTAGCTCGCTGATTTTACTTTCAGAGTCAAAATTCAGGGCATTGCGTAAATAGTAATCGCGATCAACCTTAGGCAGTTTACTGGCCTTATCGGCAAAGAATTGGGTTTCAATGCTCTGGGGCCATTTAATTGCGTCGAGAATCAATATGGGTTTCTGGATGGCGATAAGCGACTCTGATAGCCGTTTAAGCGATTCGCAGTAGTGGCGGTCGGCTGTACTCAGTGATTGGCTAGACATGCGCTGGTGGCTGCTCCTTACTTGATGGGTGAATCGCGATTAGGCAGCGCAGTCGACTGCGGCCAAAGCTCGCCATGGCGGTGAAGGCATCAATGCTAATTGGCACGTGCATAAAGTCGGTTTCACTCTGCCAGCGACTGTCGTTGGTGTCGGGATCGCTAATATACACAAAGTGTTCATCTGTCTTGCTCACATAGACCCAGTGGGGCGCGCGATTGCGATTGAGTGCCCAGGTACTAATCAGCGCCAGCACATTGTCGTGGCGTTCCAGAATCTCACGGAATTGACCACGTCCTAAAGGGTTAATTTCAATAGTAGCGGGGAAGTGCGTGAGTTGCTCAATAAAATCCTCATGCACAAGCTCAATAACATCGCGTTTTTCACTGCTGCGAACACTGTCTATAAACGGTACGCCACTGCTATTGATATACAGACTCACACCGAAATTTCGACGTAGTGCCGCCAAGGCTAAACCGTGGGGAGAGCAGCCGCCGTGGCCGGTGGTCATGAAAATGGTGGTTGCCTCTCGCCACAATTGCAGCTCTTCGCGGCGACTCATAACGTACTCGGGCTGAATATTCGTCATGGCCATCATTAATGCCGCGGGGCCACAGCTGAACTCGGTGGTTTGCCGGTAATATGCGGGGGCCTTCTGGATAACTTGGCTGGTTTCTGGGTGCAGGCGCTTCTCAAAGCGCAGTGCAGTACAGCCGTCTTCGTAGTAATCCTCGATATCGTCAAAAACGTGGTAATCCAGCTTTTGGTATAAGGCAATAGCGTTGGGGTTGTCGTTACGTACTTCCAGCCGGATAAACAGGCAGTGGCGGGCCAATGCCTCGCTTTCGGCGTCGGCGAGTAGGGCCTGGGCGAGACCCTGGCCGCGATAGTTTGGGTCAAGTGCAATTGAGTAGAGTCTGGCCAAGCTGGTGCCGGTGCGAAACAGCACTATACTGTACCCGGCAATAACGTTGTTGACGAGTATGACCGAGGCCAAGTGCGCGCCGGGTTTGATCAAGCTTTTAAAGCTGCGGCGCGACAGTTTGTCACCGTCAAAACAACGATTTTCCAATGCTACTAAGGTGTCCAAGTCGCTCTCGGTGGCGGGGCGGATAAGACTCATCGTATAAACCTGTTAACGGCGGAGTTGCCATAGTGAATTGTGGGCTGCTCGCGCGGGAAAAGCCAATAGAAATCGCTGTTGTTGCCGACACTTAGTGGCGTCATTTGGCCGATAAATGGTCTACACCTAACGGCGATGCCAATAGCGCAATATTTACTTGTTGCGATGATTGTTAATGCGAGAAATTGGTCGCAGAATGCGGCTAATTGTTTGCCCTAATGAGAGATAACTGATGTCACGCTTTTTTGTCGTTGTCGATGACCTAAAGGATTGGTCGCCCTATTACCCTAGCCAAGATGTCATCACTTTTGATGACTACCTAGAGCGTATTGGGCAAAGCAGTGGCGAACGGGTAAGGGTCATTAATTTGGCGAGAAGTTATCGCTATCTCGGCACCGGATATTATTGCTCCTTGCTGGCGGAGGCGCGCAGCCACAATGTTTTACCCTCGGTGAACACGCTCAGTGAGCTGGCGCGTAAATCCCTTTCAGATATCTTGCTTGAAGGGGTGGAGCCTTTACTCGCTAAATTACCGACAGCCAAGACAGGCGATAGTATTAGTTTTCGCAGCTGGTTTGGTGAGTGCCTAGCGCCGGAATATAGCGCAATTGCCAAAGCGGTGTTTGAGCGATTTCCGTCGCCCTTAATTGAGGTTACGCTTGAATTTGGCAAGACCCGCTGGCAGATTAAAAAGTTGCAACTGGTCGCCTTAAAATCATTAAAAGCGGGTGGTGAGCAAGAGGCCTTTGCCTCAACATTTGAGCGTTTCAGCAGCAAAATGTGGCGTAAGCCCAAGGCCAGAAAAACCTTCCGCTACGATTTGGCAATTCTGGTTGATCCGGAAGAAAAGCTGCCGCCCAGCGATAAGGGGGCGCTGCGCAAATTTACCAAGGCCGCCGCTAATTTAGGTATTTCTGCTGAGCTAATTACCAAGAAGGATTATTTACGCTTACCGGAATACGACGGTCTGTTTATTCGCGAGACGACCTCGGTAGACCACCACACTTACCGCTTTGCCAAAAAGGCTGCAGCAGAGGGCTTGGTGGTGATGGACGACCCAACCTCCATTTTGCGCTGCACCAATAAAATTTACTTGGCTGACTTACTCACTAGCCACAAAGTGCCCACCCCGCGCACTGAAATTTTACGACGGGACAATACCGAAGAGTTGCGCCGTATTGCCGATACCCTAGGCTACCCCATTGTATTAAAAGTACCCGATGGCGCTTTTTCGCGCGGCGTGGTCAAGGTGGAGGACTGGGAGACGTTGGAAAGTGAGAGCAAGCGTTTACTTGATAAATCGGCCTTGTTATTAGCCCAAGAGTTTATGTATACCGATTACGACTGGCGCATTGGTGTATTAGACGGCAAGCCCCTGTTTGCCTGCCGTTATTATATGGTGCGCAACCACTGGCAAATCTATAAGCACAGTAGTAGCAAAAGTCAGTCTGGCGGCTTCGACACCATGCCCACCTATGAAGCACCTAAAAAAGTGATCGATGTCGCGGTGAAAGCCTGTAAATTAATTGGCGATGGCTTCTATGGCGTAGACGTAAAACAATCCGACAATCGGGTGGTGGTGATTGAAGTCAACGACAACCCGAGTATCGACGCTGGGGTTGAAGATTTGTTCTTAGGCGATGGCTTATACGACTCAGTTATGGACGTGTTTCTGCGCCGTATGGAAAAACGTCGACGTTAATTGCCAGACTGCAAGCCGCACTGTTTGAGCAGCTCACCGGCCAGCGCAACGTGCTGGCGCTGGGCCTGGTCGGTTGCGAGCAGTAAATCATCGCGCTGCTTTTGCCAATTAATATAGGCGCTAGGGATCGTTAATTGATTGGCAGCCATGAGCGCGAGCAGCTCATTTTCGATCTCAGCCATAATGGCCATAACATTAAATTGATGTTGGTTGATTGCGCTGGCCTGCTTTTGCAACTGCTGAATGAACACGCTGCGTAAAGTCCCCTGGAAGTGCGTTGCAGCCGGTGTTGGCTGAGGCTTGAGGCACAATGGCCGACCATTAACGCGCTGGGTAATAATGCTGCTAGCGGTTGTTAGCCCCGCCAAATTCACCCGCTGCGCGGCAAGCATACTGCCGCCTGCGCCCAAGCGAATCTGGCCAAGGGTATTGAGTACGTCTTCACTAAATTGTTGCCATGCCAGCGATGACCAGTCTGCCATGCTGCCCGGCTGACTAAGCCACTCGGTTTGCCATTGCTGCCAGCGGGCGAGCGCAGCGAGGCTGGGGTCTTTGCCGCTGAGTGGGTAAGCGCTGAGATCAACTGGGATTTGCCAAAACTGGCGAAACTCTGGGCCAATTAAACTGGCAGCAAATATACGCGCCGGTAACTCCCGTTGTTTAACGCGGGTTGCTGCCTGTAATTGCGCGGCAAGCGCCATTAAGCCGTCTTCCACCAATATTTTTTGGCAAACAGTGGCCTGATTGATAAAACGTAAATCAAAAATCAGGCGGGCGGCGGCGTCGCCATGGCGACCAAGAATACTATTGCGCTGGGCAATCGTGTCGCGCAGGGCGCAGCGCCGCATCCTTAAAAAATCCAGCAAATCGATACCGCTGTCGCTAAACTCAAGACTGAGCTCTCTGGGCTTGGGTAAGTGGGGAAAGGCTATATTGTCATGCGGCGCAGCTTGGCGTTGAAGCACTCGCTCTAGGCGGCTTTGGTAGTCTTGCCATTGCGAGCTAAGCTGATTGTTGTCAGCGCAGGCGCTGATGGTGAATAGTGCTATGCCTAGGCTAATCTGAATAATACAGTGGTGAGGGCCCTTCAATATCGCCAAGGCAACAGTGAAACTCAATCTTGCTGTGGCACTATCGAACTTTAGCAAAGCAGCTTCGCACTTCATTTACAAAAATTTCCGGCTGTTCAAACGCGGCAAAGTGACCGCCTTTATCCAGTTCGTTCCAGTGAATTAGGTTTTGGTAAATGCGTTCTGCCCATTTTCGCGCAGGTCTGAAGAGTTCTTTGGGGAAAATCGATACGCCGCAGGGCATGCTCACTGGTTCTGAAAAAATACTTTCGAAGCTCTCCCAGTATAAGCGTGCTGACGAAGCGGCACTGTTCGTTAGCCAGTAAATACTGATGTCGTCTAACATTTGCTCGACGCTTAGGGCGTCTTCTGGGTGGCCATTATTGTCGGTCCAGCGATGGAATTTTTCGTATATCCACGCCGCTTGCGCGGCGGGGGAGTCGGCCAAGCCATAGCCGATTGACTGTGGCCGCGATTTTTGAATCATGGCGTAGCCCGAATCGGAGTCAAAATAATATTTCATGTCGGCTAATGCTTTTTGATCGCGTTCACTGAGTGACGCCATATCTTCTTCAGTTGGCTGTGCTAGGGCCATATTGATGTGGATAGCACGGCATTGCGGTGGGTGTATTTGGCCAATCGCGCTGGTGACAAACGAGCCCCAGTCACCTCCTTGGGCGACAAATTCTGAATACTCAAGGCGGGCCATGAGGTTGATCCACGCCTTGGCGATGCGTTCAAGCCCCCAGCCGGTGCCTGTTGGCTTGCCCGAGAAACCGTAGCCGGGTAGTGAGGGAATAACTAAATGGAAGGCATCGTCGGCGCTGCCGCCGTGAGCAGTGGGGTTGGTGAGGGGCCCAATGACCTTCATGAATTCAAGTATTGAACCTGGCCAGCCGTGAGTCATGATCATGGGTAACGCATTTTCGTGAGGTGAGCGAATGTGCAAAAAGTGGATGTCCAAACCGTCGATTTCAGTGGTGAATTGTGGGTATTGGTTTAATTCGCGTTCGCAGCGGCGCCAGTCGTAGCTGTGCTGCCAGTATTCACACAGTGATTTTACCGCGGCTAAAGGCGCACCTTGGCTCCAGTCATCGACGGTTTCTGCGTTAGGCCATCGCGTGTTGGCCAGTCTTGCGTTGAGGTCGTCGAGCTGTGTTTGCGGTATGGCAACGCTAAAGGGTTTGATTGTTTGTTTCATTGAATTTACGTACCTTGTGGCTGTTATTTTGTTGAGTCGCGTGTATTCGCATGCTTAGCGGCATTAAATCACATTTTATAATTTGAGTATTATCACTTAAGCCCTATCTGATGTGCTGTACGGTGTTTATTTAGGGGCTATATCATGTAGACATCCCATGTCATGGTCATTGCGTCGGCTTGGCACCACAATAGTGTTTTGTTTAATAAACAAGGTAAGGCGATATGGCTGCTCCCATTCTTTGCGCACGCGATCTTCAGTTTATGCTCTATGAGCTATTCGACGCAGAATCTTTAATCCAGCGCCCCCGCTACGCGGATCACTCAGTAGAGACCTTTAATGCCGCAATAGATACTGCGCAGTCGATTGCTGAGAAGTATTTTGTGCCGATACGCAAGAAAGTGGACGAGCAGCCGCCGACATTTGATGGCAAGAACGTATACATGATACCGGAGATTAAAGTCGCAGTGGATGCCGCTACTAAGGCGGGATTTGTGTCGTCGACCGCAGACTTTGAACTGGGTGGCATGCAATTGCCGCCGATGGTTGCCAGTGTCGCCAATGCCTATTTGACCGCTGCGGCGAGTACTACTACGGGTTATCTGGCTTTGAGTAATGCCAATGCTAACTTAATTGCAAACCACGGCAGTGCTGAGCAAATTGAAACCTGGGTAAAGCCGATTCGCGTTGGTCGTTTTGCCGGTACCATGGCAATGACCGAGCCGGGCTCGGGTTCGGGTCTTGCCGATTTAACGACAACGGCGGCCCCCGCTGAAGATGGCACTTATCGAATTCGCGGCAGTAAAATATTTATATCCGGCGGTGAGCATGAGCTGAATGAGAATATCGTGCATTTGGTGTTGGCCCGTATTAAAGGCGCGCCAGCGGGGGTGAAGGGAATATCTCTATTTATTGTGCCTAAGATCCTAGTGAATGCCGACGGCTCTCTTGGCGAACTCAATGATGTTGCGCTGGCGGGCCTGTTTCACAAAATGGGTGGCCGCGGCCAAACCTCGACTGCCTTGAGCTTCGGCGAGAATGACGGCGCAGTGGGTTATTTGGTCGGTGAAGAAAATTGTGGTTTAACGTATATGTTCCACATGATGAATGAGGCGCGAGTCATGGTGGGAACTGGGGCGGCTTGCTTAGCCCTGACCGGCTACCAGTATTCGCTGGATTATGCTCGCGAGCGGCCTCAGGGGCGTTTACCTTCTTGCAAAGACCCTAGCTCGGCGCCGGTGAGTATTATCGAACACGCCGATGTGAGGCGCATGTTGTTGGCCCAGAAAGCCTATGCCGAGGGCGCTTTTGCGCTGTGTATGTTTGGCGCACAATTGGCCGATGATAAGGACACCGAGCAGACCGAAGAAGCGCGCCACACTGCGCATACTTTGCTTGATTTCCTTACCCCCATTATTAAAACCTGGCCCTCGGAATATGGCCCAAAAGCCAATGATCTCGCTATTCAGGTGTTGGGTGGCCACGGCTATATCAATGAGCATCCGGTTGAAATGTTTTATCGTGACAACCGTTTGAACCCTATTCATGAGGGCACCACGGGTATTCAGTCATTGGATTTACTTGGTCGTAAATTGCCAATGAACAATATGGCGGGCTATCGCGCCTTCTTGGCACTTGTGCGAGGCACGATTGACGAGGCAAAAACAGGTGAATTGTCAGCAACCGCTGAGCGCCTTGCGGCTGCGGTTGCCACCTTAGAGACGACCACTGAGCATCTATTAGGTGCAATGATGGCGAAGCCGATCGATTTGGTGATGGCGAACTCGGTGAAATACCTCGAGGTCTTCGGTCATGTTGTTATTGCTTGGTTGTGGTTGCGTCAGGGACTCGTCGCGCAAAAGGGAATGGCGGCAAAACCCCACGAAACAGACCAGCAGTTTTACGCGGGTAAGTTACAGGCAATGAAATATTTCTTTAATTTTGAATTGCCGCTGATTGAGGTTTGGTCGAAAAACCTACTCGACCTCGATGCAACGTTTTACGAAATGAATAATAACTGGTTTTAACGGGAGAGAATGTTGTGACTACACTTATTGATAAGCAAGAAGTTCAAGACTATGTTGGTTTTGAAACAGAGCCAACCGAGTGGCTGAGCATTAGCCAAGAGCGTATTAATCAGTTTGCCGATTGCACGCTGGATCAACAGTTTATCCATGTTGATCCAGAGCGCGCGAAAGAGACGCCTTTTGGTACGACGATTGCCCATGGCTTTCTTAGCTTGTCCTTGTTGTCTCACTTTGCTGAGCAGTACAGTGTGATTATCAAGGGTTTCTACATGGGAATTAATTCCGGCTTTGATAAGGTACGCTTTTTAGCGCCGGTAAAAGTGAATAGCCGTATTCGCGCCAAGGCAAAGGTTTTAAGTATTGACGAAACCAAGCCGGGAAGTTTTCGGGTGAGTACAGAAGTCACTTTAGAGATCGAAGGTGAAGAGAAGCCCGCCTTGGTCGCGGAATGGATCAGCATTCAAATGGTGGCCTGAATTTTGGGTTCCACTATTTGGTAAATTGACAGTATTGGGCTTTAAGCCTCTGTGTATTTGGAGAAGTAAATGAGTATTCGTTTTGACGGTAAAGTTGCCATTGTTACTGGTGCAGGCAATGGCCTTGGCCGCAGTCACGCCTTAGAGCTGGCTGCCCGTGGCGCCAAAGTCGTAATCAATGATTTGGGCGGCGCCCGCGATGGCGTTGGCGCTTCCTCCGCTGCAGCGGATGGCGTAGTCGCTGAAATCCAGGCTGCTGGCGGTGAAGCATTTGCGCACGGTGCCAATGTCGCGATTTTTAGCGAAGTCGAAGACATGGTGGCGCAGGCCATGGCGAAATGGGGCCGGGTTGATATTCTAATTAATAATGCCGGTATTTTGCGCGATAAGTCTTTCTCCAAAATGTCCATCGATGATTTTAAATTGGTGATGGATGTTCACGTTATGGGATCGGTAAATTGCACCAAGGCCGTTTGGGAAATCATGAAGCAGCAGGGTTATGGTCGTATTGTTATGACTACGTCCTCTAGTGGTTTGTACGGCAACTTTGGGCAAGCCAATTACGGCGCGGCTAAAATGGCAGTAGTGGGCCTGATGAATACCCTTGCCATCGAAGGCGCAAAATACAATATTCATGTGAATTCTTTGGCGCCGACAGCGGCAACTCGGATGACCGAAGACATTATGCCCGCCGAAATACTGGGCATGCTGGTGCCGGAAGCGGTAACCGCGGGTGCTTTAACACTTTGCCATGATAACGCGCCAAGCCGCTTCATTCTCTGCGCAGGTGGCGGTGGTTATGCAAAATCAAGTATCTTCGAAACTGATGGTATTTACCTTAGTCCTGAGGAGCGTAGCCCAGAAGCGGTTGCTGGCCAGTGGGATGATATTTGTAATACCAGTAATCAGGCTGAGTTAGAGTCGGGCTTCAAGCAATCTGAAAAATTTCTTCTCAAGGCCCAAGCTTTTGTGCAAGGTGCTAAATAATATTTCTAATTGAGGAATTGTCATGAAAGATGCAGTAATCGTTTCAGCAGCACGTACGCCGATAGGTAAAGCTTATCGAGGCGCGTTTAATAACTTAGAGTCGCCGTCGTTAACGGCCTTCGCCATTAAGGCGGCGGTTCAGCGCGCAGGTATAGATCCCAATGAGATCGATGACTGTATTATGGGCGCGGCAATGCAGCAGGGCACCCAGACCATGAATTTTGGTCGTATCGCCGCGATGGCTGCAGGCTTGCCTGCGTCAGTGTCGGGCATGACAATCGACCGTCAGTGCGCATCCGGCTTAGTCGCGATTGCTACGGGTGCTAAGCAGATTGTGATGGATGGTGCGCCCATGCTGATTGCGGGCGGTTGCGAGTCTATATCGCTAGTCCAAAATGAACATATGAATATGCACAAGCTGGTTGACCCTGCGGCCATTGCGCACTCGCCAAATATTTATATGCCCATGCTCGATACCGCCGAGATTGTCGCCAAGCGTTACAATATTTCGCGCGAGGCCCAAGACGAGTACGCGCTGCAATCGCAGCAGCGCACGGCAGCGGCGCAGCAGGCGGGCAAGTTTGACGATGAGATTGTGCCTGTTACTGCTTCTAAGTTAGTGATGAATAAGGAAACCGGCGAAACCTCTGAAGAGAGCGTGACCCTGAATAAAGACGAGGGCAATCGTCCGTCGACCAACTTAGAAGGTTTGTCTGGCTTAAAGACGGTACGTGAGGGTGGTTTCATTACTGGCGGTAATGCCTCACAGCTATCTGACGGTGCTGCCGCGGTAGTGATGATGGACGGCACCTTGGCATCCCAGCGTAATATTGAGCCCATGGGTATATACCGCGGCATGGCGGTTGCAGGCTGCGAACCCGATGAAATGGGGATTGGCCCCGTATTCGCTATTCCCAAGCTGTTAAAGCGCGCGGGTTTGAAAATGGACGACATCGGTCTGTGGGAACTCAACGAAGCATTTGCTGTGCAGGTTATCTATTGCCGCGACAAATTGGGGATTCCTAACGACCGCTTGAACGTGAATGGCGGCGCGATCTCTATCGGTCACCCTTATGGTATGAGCGGTGCGCGTATGGTCATGCACGCCCTGATTGAAGGCAAGCGTCGCGGTGTGAAGTACGTTGTCGTCAGCATGTGTGTTGGTGGTGGTATGGGTGCAGCAGGTTTATTTGAAGTCGTCTAGATCTGAGGGCTGTTCTTGGCGCTGTGTTAATGAAAATCATGTGACGCAGCGTCAACCCGCATAAGATGATCGTGGCGTTCAATACTGAACGCCACGACATGAATTACGGGTGTTGCATGACCCACTGCGGCTTTTTGTACGCAGCCTTTCACAATGAGCACTTGGCCTTGCAATAGGGCTTTTTGATAGTGTTCTTGTACCGCTGGCCACACAATAATATTGCTGTTGCCGGTTTCATCTTCTAGCGTTACAAACATCACCCCTGAAGCGCTGCTCGGTCGCTGTCGACAATTAACTAGCCCGCCAATACGAATAAACCGGCCGTTATCGATATGTTTTAAATCTTCCGCACGGGCGCAATTTGCAAACAGTTTGTGGCTGCGTAGCAAGGCCAGTGGATGCCGTCGCAGGCTGAGGCCGGTATGGCGATAGTCGCTGAGCACTTCCTCGGTTTCCACGGGGGCGCTAAGTTGAATAGTGTCATTTTGCGCGGGGTGTAAATTGCCTAGGGGCGCAGCGGCCTGCCATGCACTGATTTCCCACAGGCTTTGATAGCGGTGCAAATTAAAACAGTGGAAGGCGTCGGCCTGCACCAGTTGTTGCCAGTATTGCTTGGCGATAGTAAACCGGGTGCAAAAATCGTCAATACTGTGGAATAAGGCTGCACGGCGTACCTGGCAAAGGTGCTCAGCGCTGCGTTTGGGTAAGCCTTTAATGAGGCGTAAGCCGAGGCGTAGGGCTGGGGCAGAAGGCTCGTCTTCGAGACGATGGTCCCAGTCGCTGTGGTTAATGCAAATAGGCCTTACTTCAATGCCGTGACGGCTGGCGTCTTGTATTAATTGCGAGGGCGAATAAAAGCCCATGGGCTGACTATTCAATAGACCGCAATAGAACGCTGCTGGGTAGTGGCATTTAAGCCAAGCAGAGGCGTAGGCGAGCAGAGCAAAACTGGCGGAGTGGGATTCGGGGAAACCGTAGGCGCCAAAGCCTTTCATTTGACTGAATAGTCGCTCGGCGAAGTCTTCGCTATAGCCGCGCTCGCGCATACCGTTGACTAGCTTGCTGCGGAATTTTCCTAAATCGCCGTTTTTGCCCCAGCTCGCCATAGCCCTGCGTAGCTGGTCGGCTTCACCACCACTGAAACCGGCGGCGACCATCGCCAGTTGAATAACCTGTTCTTGAAAAACCGGTACGCCGAGGGTGCGTTTTAATACCCGTGCGATGGCGTCATTTTCATATTCGGCTTTTTCTAAGCCCTGCCGTCGCTGTAAAAACGGATGCACCATACCGCCTTGAATAGGGCCGGGCCTGACAATGGCAATCTGAATGACGAGATCGTAAAAGGTGCGGGGTTGTAGTCTTGGTAGCATGGTCATCTGCGCGCGGGATTCAATTTGAAAGACCCCGACGCTGTCGGCGATGCAGAGCATTTGATAGGTGGCGGGGTCTTCAGCGGGTATATCGCTGAGTTGGTGAACACTGCCGCCAGCGGAGCTGATATAGCTAAGGCTTTTACGCAGGGCGCTGAGCATACCAAGCGCGAGCACATCAATTTTCATCATACCTAGCGCTTCTAAGTCTTCTTTATCCCACTGAATAATGGTGCGCTCGGGCATGGCCGCATTTTCAATGGGTACCAAACTGGCGATGGGGTCGCGGGTAATGACAAAGCCGCCAACGTGCTGGGATAAATGCCGAGGGAAGCCCAAGATCTCATTGAGTAAACTCATAAATTGCTGGACTGGCAGGCTGGCAGTGTCGAATTGACTTTCTTCTAAGCGCTGAATAAACGTGTTTTTATCGTCCCACCACGCCATGTTGCCAGACAGCTTCTGCAGCAGGTAGTCGTCTAAACCCATGGCTTTGCCCACATCTCGCACAGCACTGCGCCGCCGGTAGCTGATAATGGTGGCGGCGAGGGCGGCGTGCTGGCGACCGTATTTTTTATAAATGTATTGAATAACTTCTTCGCGGCGCTCGTGTTCAAAATCGACATCAATATCGGGCGGCTCATCGCGTTCTCGGGAAATAAATCGCTCAAATAATAATTGTCCTCGCGAGGGGTCTACCTCGGTAATAAACAGGCAGTAACACACCGCTGAATTGGCGGCGGAACCTCGGCCCTGGCAGAGAATACCTTGGTTGCGGGCAAACTGGACAATGTCGTAAACCGTTAAAAAATAATGCTCGTACTTTAGCTCGGCAATTAAGCCTAGCTCCTTTTCGAGTAGGCTTTTAACCAGTTCCGGTATGCCTGTTGGCCAGCGCCGCTGGGCGCCGTGCAAGGTGATTTCCCGCAGAAATTCACCTGCGTTTTTGTGCATGGGCACCACTTCATTAGGATACTGATAGCGCAGCTCTGCCAGGCTAAATGTGCAGCGCTCGGCAACGGCGACGCTTTCTTTGAGTAAGTCGGCGGGGTAGTCGCGCTGCAGCAGTGGCAGTGGTTTAAGGTAGCGTTCGCTATTGGCCTGTACTTGGCTACCAAGGGCTTGCACCGAGGTATTAAGGCGAATCGCACTGAGTATGTCTTGTAAGGGCTTACGCTGGCGGCAGTGCATATGCACATTGCCACAGGCGACCATATTAATGTCGTGGTGGCGAGCAATTTGGTAGCGTTTAAAATAGTAGGGTTCAGATTGCTGCTGGCCGTGAAAGCTAACGCCGAGCCAGAGCCGATCTTTGAAATATTTTTTCAACTCGCTAGCGTGGCTCTCCGTTTCATCGGGATTAATCCAAATCGCTAAACAGTGCTGACTATAGCGGCGTACATCGCCTAAGTTTAATTGGTAGTTGCCTTTGCTGCTGTGCAGGCGGGCACGGCTGATCAGGGAACACAGCTCGGTATAGGCCTGCCGTGTTGGTGCGAGCATGACCAGATGAATACCTTCATCGAGAATGAATTCGGCGCCACAAATTAATTTAATATTGTGTTCTTTACTGGCGCGGTAAGCCCGCACTATGCCAGACAGTGAGCATTCGTCGGTAATCGCAATCGCGCTATAGCCCAGTTCAGCGGCGGTAGCGACTAGCTCTTGAGGATGGGAGGCGCCCCGCAAAAAACTGAAATTGCTCAGACAGTGAAGCTCGGCGTAAGACGCGGGTGCAGGCGTTATATTAGGCATATGACTAGCCGAAAAAACCGTGTAAAAACCAGCGCCGGTTCAGGCAGTCTTTAAACACCCAGCACAGCGCGCCGTGTTGGTGGCGGGCAATATAGTAGTCGCGGGTTTGACGCTGCTGCCACCACTGGCCGTCGAAACGTTCTGGACCTTGTAATAAATGCAGCTTGCCTTGCCAAAATAAGCCGTCGGCAGTTTCGCTGATGGCCTCTGGGGGATGGCAGAGCCAATTTGGTCGAAGTAAATCCGCGGAGTTAGGCGCTGTCGCTTGCATCGCTGGAGGCTTTAGTTTGTGCTTGCTAGGTGTTTGGCTTGCCGTGTGAGCGTCGTGAAGTATCCAGTTTAATTCCGGGAGGTGGGCGTCCTGTAAGGAAAATTGATGGCAGCGCTGGGAGCCTAGTCTCAGTCGTAGTTTGTCTAATACTTGCGCCGTTTTTTCCTGTTGTTTGCTGCTATTTGCGGTATCGAATAATTGCTCGCTGTGTTGCTCGTTACCAATAAATTGCTCGCAGCGCAGGCTTAGCGTTTCTACCGCGCCCTGCAAACTGAGGGGTTCTAAGCGTAGCATGACCAGTTCAATGAGGCTGCGACGATCAAAATGGCGCTGACTCAGGTTCAAAGACCAGGCCTCTTTGCTCCCGTCTAAATAGTGGAACTCCCATTGCAAATCGCGATTTAGACACTGGCGCAGACGCAGATAGTGTTCCAGCTCACTGAGTAGAGCCGAAATAGGAAAACGCAGCTGCTGCTTGCTGTGCAGGCCGCCATCAAAATGGCGCTGGCCATTAAACGTGTCGGGGGGCGCAAACTTGGGCCGAATGTCAGTCTGCTCGCCCTGTAATTTAGCCAGCGCAGTGGCGATGTCTTTACCAAAGCGGCGCTCAAGTTCGGCGCGGGGTAGGTCTTGGATATTGCCGAGCGTGCGCATGCCCATTTCTCGCAAAGTATTCAGGGTCTTGGGCGCGAGCGGTAAAAGGCTGATGGATAGTGCTTGTAGAGCTTTATTTAATTCGTCTTGATGAAGCAGGCCTGCGGCATTCACTAACTTGGCGGGGCTGATATTTTGGTGGCTGAGCAATTCTGCCGCCAGTGGGGTGTGGGCAATCCCTAGTTGTACGCGAAGACCACGCCGCCGAAAGGCGCTAATGAATTTGCGATAGAGTCGCGCCAGGTTTTTAAACAAACGCAAAGATGCACTCAACTCTAGCAACACGGCATTGGGCGGGCAAAGGCAGACATCGCCACTGAAGCGGTAAGCCCAGAGCGCAATATTCTCTAAACACTGTTGCTCGGCCTGTAAGTCGCGAGGACGAAGTTCGAGGGCGCTACATAAACTCATTGCGCTCGACGCCGACATGCCAGCAGCGATTCCCGCTTGTTGAGCTGCATCATTCGCCATAACGATAATATTGTTATGGCGTAGTGCCAGCATGCCAGCTGAGGACTTGGCGCCGAGGGCGTCGAGTGGCAGCGCAGGCAGCCGCAGGCATAACCACAGCATTAGTGAGACGGCTCGTTGCTGCCAGTCTTGCTGATTCTAACAGCGCTGTCTTGCTGCGTTGCCTTTGCGAATATAGCGGTATTGGCGAGTAAATTGATTTTGCGCAGGCCTTGGAGCTGAGTCTGTGTTTTTGCGACAGGTAGGCTGTTATAGACCGGCCATGTCACTGCGGCACTTTGCTGTAAATACAGGGCGGCGGGCCGGGCTAATTGCAGTTGCTGCCCGGCATGGCCGCCTTGCTGCTTAATGATATTAATCTGTAGGGCTTGCTGTGCGGCGCGCAAATTTAAGCGCAGGGGGGCGGGGGATATCTGCTGGGCCAAGCTCGCGGGGCGAAAATGCAGATGCCAGCACTGGCCCTCTAGGGCGGCAATGTGCAGGCGACGTAGCTGCCTATCATTCAGGTTCGGTTCACTAAACCAGCTTAATACTGCGCTATACGCGCCGCTGCGCAGCAACTCTTCTGCTGCCCAAAGCTGATCGGCTAAGGTTTTTGGTCTGACCAACAGTTGCTTGTCCACCGCCAAGCCTTGCGTGGCCAAGGCCGGGGTATAGGGTAAATAAGGTGGGTTTAACCACGCCATTGGTCGATCTGTGAGATGTTCGCGGAGGGCTGGAAGCAAAAGCCACAACTCACCAATACCATACTCGCCCAGTAACTCAGTGGAGCCGCTGCGGGGCCAGCCGCCGATGTACAGGGCACTATCTAGTGCGCTAAAGCCAGTGCAACGGCGATCGCTAACTGCCACCGAACTGCGGAGTTGTTGGCCTCGCCAGAGTTTGCGCTCATCGAGTAATTGATTGAGAGAGTGATTTTTCATAGCGCCGCACAAAATACATTAGCAGACATTTGCTGTATGTATATACAGTATATTATGTGGTGGAAATGTCAATGCTGGATAAGATGGTGAAAATTGGCAGCTCTATAGTTTTGGTGCTTCTTGTATTTGTTGGTGATGAGGTATCTATTTTATGTCGATCACCTTTGGGTGGTTTATCATGCAGGATACGTTTTCGTTTTAGGTTGGTTTACATGAGATTGTCTTTTTGCTCCGCGCCTAGATTCATCGCGATGCCACTCAGGGGTGGTCAGTGTTAGGCCATCACCGCTTTGCCTTAGTCGATCTTGAGACCACGGGTGGGCAAGCCAGTCAAGATCACATCATGGAAGCGGCGGTTCGCGTTATTGGCGGCGATGTGGATCTGGAGTGGCAGTCTTTAATTGATCCTCTTTGTTCGGTGCCTTCCTTTATTCAAGGTCTTACCGGCATCAGTAATAGTATGTTGCGGGGCAAACCACGATTTTCTGACGTGCAGGAAACCCTGTGGTCGTATTTAGATGGCGCCATTTTAGTTGCCCACAATGCCCGCTTTGATGCGGGGTTTTTGCGCGCTAATTTTGCGCGTTATGGCCGCGACTACCGGCCTCGTGTTTTATGTACGCTGAAATTGGCGCGTACCTTGTACCCCGATTGGCCAAAGCACGGTTTGGAGGCAATCTGTGCGCGGATTGGTTTTTACTCAGAGGTACATCACCGAGCGATGGCCGACGTAGATGCGATGAAAGCTTTTCTCGACTACGCCCGCGCCGATAAAGGCGAAGCCGTTTTTAATTTTGAAGTCGGTTTGCTGTTGGACTTGCCGGTGCTGCCGCCGTCTATTCGTCAGGCTGATATTGATGCGATTCCCTGTGAGCCAGGTATTTATCGCCTATTGGGCGAGGCGGGGGAGTTGCTGTATCTGGGCGGCGCTCGGTCTCTGCAGGAGCAGGTGCTCTCTCATTTTGAAAACGCCACTGGCGACAGTAAAGCGGCAAAACTGGCGCGCCGAGTAGATGCCGTTCAGTGGCAGATACTGGCAGGTGAGTTATCTGCTGGCCTGCATTTAAGTGCCGCCCTTCGTCACGAAAAGCCCTTGCTACAGCGTCGTGCTAAAGCCTTGGGTAAGCCCTGTTGCGTGCGCTTTATCACTGAAGACAGTGGCGAGCTACAACTGCGATTACGTTCTGGTTTACCCGCCAACATAGCGCAGACCGGTGAGTTGGTTGGGCTATTTCGCGAACGTAAACACGCGAAAACCCGTATTAGAGAGTTGGCGAAAGAACATCAGCTTTGTCTGCGACGTTTGGCGGTGCTTGTTGAGGGGGAGTTATGTGAGTGTGGTGCTTGCGCTTTAACTGCTGAGGGGGCAGGTGAGTCAGCAGTAGCGTCGGCGGCTGACTTTGCTGCACGAGTGAAAGCGGCGTTTGCCGGATATTTGTATACGCCGTGGCCTTTTGCCGAGCCAGTGTTGATTCATGAGGATAATGGCGCAGGCTTTAGCGAATGCCATTTAGTGTATGACTGGCGGCATTTCGGCAGTTTTCGCTGGAACGCTGAACGTGGGCAGTTACTTGAATTAAGCGGCTCAGCTGAACCGCTAGACTTGGCTGCGGCGCGGCGTATATGTGAGCAAACCCAAGAGTTTCGCTATGAGCATTACCGCTTATTGCGTGCCTTTCAGCATAATTTAAAGTGGCAGCCATTGTCACAATTTACTGCGACCATAGGTGATGAATACACGGCGTAAACTCGGTCTCTACCCTTGCGCGCTAATCAGGTATAATCGCCGCCAACATAGTCGTTCTATTTAATACAGCTGCTTGCACTCGTTGCGCGGCAGCAGATCAGTGAGATTTTCTTATGGCCATTTCTTCGTTTCATCCTCCTCTTCGCACTTTGATGGGTCCCGGTCCTTCTGATGTGCATCCGCGTATTCTTGAAGCGCTGGGTCGGCCAACACTGGGCCATCTCGACCCCTTGTTTGTGGGCATGATGGATGAAACCAAAGAGCTGTTGAAATATGCGTTTCAAACCAGCAATGAATTGACCTTACCCATTTCTGCGCCGGGTTCAGCCGGCATGGAAGCCTGTTTTGTTAATTTGCTCGAGCCGGGTGATAAAGCGCTGGTGTGCGTGAACGGCGTATTCGGCAATCGGATGATTGAGAATGTGACGCGCTGTGGCGCCACTGCGATTCGCCTCGATTTTGCTTGGGGTACGGCTGTTGAGCCCGCCGCTGTTGAGGCAGCTTTGAAAGAACATGGCGATATTAAGGTGTTGGCTTTTGTTCACGCTGAAACGTCTACCGGCGCCTTGAGCGACGCTGAAGCCCTGTGCGGTTTGGCTAAGCAATACGGTTGTTTGAGCATTGTTGATGCGGTGACCTCAATGGGCGGCGTGCCGCTATTGGTTGATAAGTGGCAGGCTGATGCCGTTTACTCGGGTAGCCAGAAGTGTCTGTCGTGCACACCGGGCTTGTCGCCGGTGACGTTTAGCCCCGCGGCAGTGGCAGCCATTAAAGCCCGTAAGCATCCAGTGCAGAGCTGGTTTTTAGATATGAATCTGATCTTGGGCTATTGGGGGGAAGGCGGTAAACGGGCCTACCACCACACAGCGCCGGTCAACGCCTTGTACGGCTTACATGAGTCGTTGGTTATGCTGCAAGAAGAGGGTTTAGAGAATGCGTGGCAGCGTCACGCCACCATGCATAGCGCCTTAGCTGCGGGCTTAGAATGCCTGGGTGTGGAGTTTGTCGTGGCAGCGGAGCAGCGTCTGCCCCAGCTTAATAGTGTTTATATTCCTGCTGGCGTAGACGATGCAACGACCCGCCAATACTTGTTGGCCAAGCACGATTTAGAAATTGGCGCTGGTCTGGGCGATCTTGCCGGTAAAGTCTGGCGTATTGGTTTGATGGGCTATAGCGCCAAGCCTGAAAATATTCGTTTGCTGTTGTCGGCATTGGCCGCTGCGATGTTGGCGCAAGGCTACGAGTGTGACGCGAGCGTCGCACTTGCCGCTGCCGATGCCGTATTAGCGTAAATTTAGTCGCTGCAGAAATCATTGCAGCGGCAATTTATCTGCTAATCTTTAGGTATCGCAGTTCCCGCTACCTTAAATGATGAGTGTGTCGACGTGAGTTCAAGTACCCCTTTGATTGAGCAAATCCGCGCGGATTTGCTGCAGGCGATTGAAAATGATGCCGTTGTACTGCCGACCTTGCCAGAAGTGGCCTTGGAGATCCGCGAGGCAGCCAGCGACCCAGACGTCAATATTGCAATGCTGGCCACCATTATTGAAAACGACAGCTCAATAGCGGCGAGAATTTTACGGGTTGCCAATAGCTCTCTACTGCGTGGTTTACAACCGATTAACGACGTAAAAGGTGCTATCGGTCGTATCGGTCTGGGTTATACCAGTACCTTGGTGACGACCTTGGCGATGCAGCAAATCTTTCTGTCGACCAAAGAGTCTTTAAATCAGCGCATGCGCAGCATTTGGGTGCAGAGTACCGACGTTGCGGCGATTTCTTATACCTTGGCGAAATCTCAGCTTCATCTCAAACCAGAGCTGGCCACACTCGCGGGAATTATTCACCAGATTGGCGCTTTGCCAATATTGTCTTATGCGGTTGGTCGAGGTTTTTTACGGGACCATCCCGAGTTGCTAGACCAGACTTTGCTAGAACTGAGTCCAGAAGTGGGGCGCCGAATTCTAGAGGTTTGGGGTTTTGCCCAGGAGTTAATTGTTGTTCCTGAAGGCTGCGCCGATTTTAGTCGTGATATTGAAAAAGCGGATTATGCCGATATTGTCACCGTAGCAAGATTGCAAACGTATGTCGGTACGCAGCACCTCTTGGCGGAAGTTGATTGGGCTGACGTGACCGCATTTGCGCGACTCGGTTTGCCGGTAACACCGGGTGAGGGCGATGAGGCCTATCAGCAGCAAATTGAATTGATGCAGGGAATGCTCCGCGATTGAGGTGATCTCATTGCGGTGCGTACTCATTAATTTGATGAGCAGCGCGTCTCACGCTGCTGTATTTCTTTCCGAAAGGCGTCGTTCAATAATTGCTTCTTGATAAGTTTAGTCTTTTGGCTGGGCGTCAAATTGCTGGCCGTTTACCTTCGCGCTAGCGTCACTCATTAAATACAAATACAGCGGCATAATGACGTCGGGTAGCGGATTGTCCTGCGGGTTTTCGCCTGGGTAGGCGGTGCGGCGCATAACGGTTTGGGTGGCGCCGGGGTTGATGGTGTTAACCCGCGTGTTGTTTAGCTCAAACTCTTCGTCGGCCAAGACCTGCATAAAACCTTCGGTGGCGAATTTAGACACCGCATAGGCGCCCCAAAACGCCCGACCTTTGCGGCCGACACTGGACGAGGTCAACACAATAGAGGCTGAGTTGGCGGCGGCTAACATTGGAAGCAGTGCTTGGGTCATCATAAAGGCGGCGGTGATATTGACGTGCAATACGTCGTCCCAGCTGTCGACCGTGGTTTGCGTCAAGGTACGGCGCTGGCCGAGTATGCCTGCATTGTGAAGCAGGCCGTCGAGGCGACCAAACTCTCGCTCAATGGTATTGGCCAGTTCTTCGTAATCTTTCATTACTGCGCCGCGTAAATGCACGGGGTAGATGGCAGCTTGGGGGTAGCCCGCAGCTTCTATCTCATCGTAGACCGCTTCCAGTTTTTCAACGGTGCGGCCCAGTAAAATAACGGTGGCGCCGTGCTTGGCAAAACTCAGCGCGGCAGCGCGGCCAATACCGTCGCCGGCACCGGTGACTAAAATAATTTTACCCGCCAAGCATTCGGGGGCGGCACTGAAATCACTGGGGAGGCTTAGGGGCACGGATTATCCTCGGCTTAAGACGTATGCAGTTGGTTAATTAAGGGAATTAAATCTAGCGCTTGGGCGACGAGGTAATCGGCTGCCCAGCTTTCGGCGCTGTCTCCGGCTGAAACATAGCCGTAAGCGCAGGCTACCGTGCGCATGCTGGCATTGCGGCCGGCGTCGATATCGCGACGGTGGTCACCCACGTAAATGGTGTGAGCGGGCAGGCAATCGATTTCCTTGCAGGCCAAATAAATGGGTTCTGGGTGTGGCTTGCGGTTTGTTACATGGTCTGGGCAAATGGCGGTGGCGCAGCGCTGGTCTAGGCCCATTGCCGCGAGCAGTGGCTCAGTGAAGCGGGCGGGCTTATTGGTGACAATGCCCCACTTCAAGTCGAGTGCCTCGATATGTGCTAAGACCTCGCTCATGCCGGGAAATAGTGTAGTGCTGACCGCGAGCTGGGCCAGGTAGCGCTCGAGAAACTCATCAAGCAGGGCTTGGAAGCCGGCCTCGCCTTCTTGCTGTTGAAAGCCGAGACTGACTACCGCGCGGGCGCCATCGGACACCCGTTTGCGCACCTCATCATAGCTCTGTGGGGGCAGTTGGCGCTCGCCGAGCATGGCGTTCAAGACCGCGGTGAAATCCACTGCGGTATCAAGCAGGGTGCCATCCAAATCAAATAATACGGCTTTTAACATTGCAGTGGCTTCTTGACGTGAATCATGTAATTAACGTCGACATCTTTATCGTTAAGACGATAAGTGCGCAGTATGGGGTTGTAGGTCAAGCCCGTCATATGCTGCAGTTGTAAGTCGGCTTGACGGACCCAGTTGGCCAGCTCGGCAGGGCGAATAAAGCGGCTGAAGTCGTGGGTGCCGCGGGGCAGCATTTTTAATAAATACTCGGCGCCAACAATGGCGAACATAAAGGCCTTGGGGTTGCGGTTGATGGTTGAAAAATAAATATCGCCACCGGGTTTGCAGAGTTTGGCGCAGGCGCGAATGACTGACGATGGGTCGGGGACGTGTTCGAGCATTTCTAGACAGGTGACCACGTCGTAGCTGCCCGCCTCTGCTTCGGCGAGTTCTTCGGCGGTAATTTGTACATACTCAACCTTGGTGCCGGACTCTAGCTGATGCATGCGGGCGACGCTGAGTGGGGTTTCGCCCATGTCGATGCCTTTGACCGTGGCGCCGCGCTGGGCCATGGATTCAGACAGTATGCCGCCGCCGCAGCCGATATCGACAACCTTGCGCTCGGCTAAGGGCGAGCGCTCGTCAATATAGTTAACCCGCAGCGGGTTGATGTCGTGCAGGGGTTTGAATTCGCTGTTGCGATCCCACCAGCGGTGGGCGAGTTCTTCAAACTTGGCGATTTCTGCGGGGTCGACATTGCTAGTTGCGCTGCTTGAATGAGGCTGTTGCATTTTATTCTCCGCTAATTTTTTTGCGCCAGAGCTCGGCACGGGCAATGATGTCCCTGCTGTCTAACGTGGTCAGTTCGCCATTATCCAGTACCTTGCGGCCCATGATCCAGCTATAGCGAACCCGGTGGCTGATATTGGTGTACGCAATTTGGGAAACAGGGTTGTAAATGGGCTGTTGTTCCAGTGCCGAGAGGTCTATGGCAATGATGTCTGCCTGTTTGCCGACTTCAAGGCTGCCCACCAAGTGATCGATGTTTAGCGCTTTAGCGCCGTTGATTGTGGCCATTTCTAGGGCGTAACTGTCAGGCAGGGCGCTGGCGTCTTCTGCCACGGCTTTGCCCAGCAGGGCGGCGGTGCGCATTTCGCCAAATAGATCGAGGTCGTTGTTGCTGGCAGCGCCGTCGGTGCCAATAGCGACATTAATACCCGCCTTGCGCATTTTCTCGATGGGTGAAAAACCACTGGCCAGCTTTAAATTAGATTCTGGGCAGTGCACCGCGTGGCAGCCATGGCTGGCGAGTGTGGCAATATCCTCGTCGTTGAGGGCGGTTAAGTGCACGCACTGGGTTTTGGGGCCGAGCAAACCCAGCTCGGCGAGACGTGCGATCGGTCGCTTGCCCGATTGCGCCACGGCGTCATCCACTTCCTGTTGGGTTTCATGCAGGTGGATTTGAATCGGCACGTCTAGTTCGGCGGCAAAGGTCACAATGCGCTGCATGGCCTCGTCGCCCACGGTATAGGGGGCGTGGGGGCCAAAGGCAATATTAATAAGCTCGCTGTATTTGTGCTCGTCGAGCAGGGCGAGGCCTTTGCGGAAGTAATCGTTAGGGCCGCTGCCCCAGGCGCTTGGGAAATCGAATATAGGAAAGCTGAGCTGAGCGCGAATACCGGCTTTGCGCGCGACTTGGGCGGTAACTTCGGGGAAAAAGTACATGTCACTAAACGTGGTGGTACCACTGCGCAGCATTTCGGCAATGGCGAGTTCGCTGCCATCGCGCACAAAATCAGCATTTACCCATTGCCCTTCGGCGGGCCAGATATGGTCGTTAAGCCACGTATGTAGAGATTTGTCGTCGGCCATGCCGCGAAACAGGCTCATGGCGGCATGGCCGTGGGCGTTGATTAGGCCTGGCATCACGGCATGGTGGTCGAGGTGAAGGATCTCCTTGGCGGTGATGGCTTGGGCTTCGGTAGCCGGTAATATGGCGCTGATTACGCCGTCATTAATGGCGATGGCGTAATGGCTAAGCGGCGCGCTAGCTGGGGTGACCGGTATTATCCAGCGGGCAAAAATCAGGGTGTCGGCGCTATTGATTGTTGGGGCGGGCATAGGGCTGTCCGGATCCTGTTGAGCAAAGTCGCAAGTATACCCGCAAACAGAGCTGCTGTGGGCTGATTTGTCGCGATAGCACATTGATTTGCGGCGATTTTGAACTGTCTTAGGCCGTTGAAAATATGCTATCATCGCCCCTTTATTTTCTGCTTCGAGCTGTTGCGTCGTTTGCGGTGATGGTGTCAGTACTGGCTTAAATACCGGATGCGGCCGATTTCTCAGCGACAATGCTGCGAAGCGCGTATCCATAATAAGGAATTACCCCGTTCATGGCTGATATAGCTAAAGAGATTTTGCCGGTCAATATTGAGGATGAGCTAAAGCAGTCCTACCTCGATTATGCAATGAGCGTTATTGTGGGTCGGGCATTGCCCGACGTCCGGGATGGTTTGAAACCGGTTCACCGCCGGGTGTTGTTCGCCATGAGCGAACTCAATAACGACTGGAATAAGGGCTATAAAAAGTCGGCCCGTGTTGTTGGTGATGTTATTGGTAAATACCATCCCCACGGCGATTCCGCGGTGTATGACACCATCGTTCGCATGGCGCAGCCGTTTTCGCTGCGCTATATGCTGGTTGACGGCCAAGGTAACTTTGGTTCTATCGACGGTGATAACGCGGCGGCCATGCGTTATACCGAAATTCGGATGCGCAAAATTGCCCATGAAATCCTTGCCGATCTTGATAAAGAGACCGTGGATTGGGTGCCTAACTACGACGGCACTGAGCAAATTCCAGAAGTCATGCCAACAAAGATTCCTGCGCTGCTAATTAACGGCTCCTCAGGTATCGCGGTAGGTATGGCGACCAATATTCCGCCCCATAACCTCACCGAAGTGATTAACGGTTGCTTGGCAACCCTCGATAACCCCGATATCACCGTTGAAGAATTGATGGAGCACATTCCAGGCCCCGATTTTCCAACGGCGGCAATCATCAACGGCCGCGCTGGCATCGTCGAGGCGTATAAAACCGGCCGTGGTCGTATTTACATCCGCGCCCGCGCCGAAGTGATTATTGATGAAAAAACCCACCGCGAAACGATTATCGTCCACGAGCTGCCTTACCAGGTAAACAAAGCGCGTTTGATTGAAAAAATCGCCGAACTGGTTAAAGAGAAGAAAATAGAGGGCATTTCTGAGCTGCGCGATGAGTCTGATAAAGACGGTTTGCGCGTGGTTATTGAAATGAAACGCGGCGAAAGCGGCGAAGTTGTCTTAAACAACCTTTATGCCCAGACCCAGCTGCAGAATGTATTTGGTATTAATATTGTCGCCTTGGTCGACAAGCAGCCGCGCATTCTGAATTTAAAGCAGCTCATTGAATACTTTATTCGTCACCGCCGCGAAGTCGTTACTCGTCGTACTGTGTACTTGCTGCGCAAGGCGCGGGAGCGTGGTCATGTGTTGGAAGGTCTCGCGATTGCGATTTCCAATATTGATGAAATTATTACCACTATTAAAGCCTCGGCAACCACTCAAGAGGCGAAAGATGCCTTAATTTCTCGTCCGTGGAAATTGGGTGATGTGGCTGGCATGCTGGAGCGCGCTGGCGAAAATGCCTGCCGCCCAGACGATTTGGAAGACATGTACGGCATGCGCGACGGCCAGTATTACTTGTCGCCAGTGCAGGTGCAGGCGATTCTGGATCTGCGTCTGCAAAAACTGACTGGTCTTGAGCACGAGAAACTACTGGCCGAGTATCAGGAGCGCTTGCTGGAAATTGCCGAATACCTGAATATTCTGGCGAACCCCGATGTATTGATTGCGGTGATTCGCGGTGAGCTTGAGCAGGTTGTGGCTGACTACGGTGACGAGCGTCGCAGTGAGATCGTTGCCTCGCATCTGGACTTGAACCACGAAGACCTGATTCCTGAAGAAGACCGCGTTGTGACTATCTCCAATGGCGGTTACGCCAAGTCTCAGCCCTTAGACACCTACCAAGCTCAGCGTCGCGGTGGCATGGGCAAGTCGGCGACTTCGGTTAAAGATGAAGATTTTGTAGAGCATTTGCTGGTGGTGAACACCCATACTACCATTTTGTGTTTCAGTAATATTGGTAAGGTTTACTGGCTGAAGGTTTACCAAATTCCAGTCGCAGGCCGCAACTCGCGGGGCCGACCAATGGTGAATTTATTGCCACTGGGTGAAGACGAACGTATTACGTCAATATTGCCGGTTAATGAGTACACCGAAGGCTATTTCATCTTTATGGCCACCGGTCTGGGTACCGTGAAAAAGACCCCGCTAGAGGCCTTTTCGCGCCAGCGCAGTGTGGGTTTGCGGGCGATCGAGCTTGATGAAGGCGACGTGCTCATTGGCACCGCAATCACTAACGGTGAAAACGATATCCTGCTGCTGACCAGTGCGGGTAAAGCGGCGCGTTTTGCTGAAAAAGACGTGCGCGCTATGGGGCGTACTGCACGTGGTGTACGTGGTATCCGTATGGATGAAGGTCAGCGCGCTATCGCGATGATTATTCCCCAAGAGGCCGGTTGCGTGTTGACCGTGTCTGAAAATGGCTACGGCAAACGTACCTTGGTTGAAGATTTTCCTGCTAAAGGGCGTGGTAACCGCGGTGTTATCGCCATGGCCATGAGCGAGCGTAACGGCCCACTGGTTGGTGCCGTACAGGTGTTTGAAGGCGACGATCTAATGCTGATCAGTGATCAGGGCACATTGGTGCGTACCCGCACCGATGAAGTGTCGATTCTGAGTCGTAATACCCAAGGTGTTCGGGTTATTCGTCTTAAAGAAGACGAGCATTTGGTTGGCGTGCAGCGGGTAGACGAAGAAGACGAAGCGTTGCCATTGGATGAAGACGGCGAGCCCATTGTCGCAAGCGAAGCGGATGTGATTGCCGCTGAGCCAGACGATAGCGCCGGTGACGATGCGCCTGCGGTTGACGAATAAGTCTCCGCTAGGGAGAACGCTTTAAACTAAGTAAGGGTGGTGGAGCTAGTCTCCGCCACTGTTAAATTTTAATCTTTGGAGTGGCAACGTAAATGGCGCGTCGTTTTAATTTTTGTGCAGGCCCTGCTTCTATTCCTGAAGCCGTATTAACTGAAGCCGCCGAGCAAATGCTGGATTGGCAGGGACGCGGTTTGTCAGTAATGGAGATGAGCCACCGCTCCGATGAAATGGTTGGTATCGCCAATGAGGCTGAGGCTGATCTGCGCGAGTTGATGGGTATTTCCGACGACTACGCCGTGCTGTTCTTGCAGGGCGGCGCCAGCAGTCAATTCTCTGCCGTGCCCTTAAATCTGATGGGTGAAGGCAAGGTTGTTGATTATGTGAATACCGGTGAGTGGTCTAAAAAAGCCATTAAAGAAGCCAAACGCTATGCCAAAGTGAATGTGGTTGCCAGCTCGGAAGACACTAACTTCACTACAATTCCTGCTTTTGATAGCTGGAAGCTGAGCGAAGATGCGGCGTATTTGCATTACACACCGAATGAGACGATTGGTGGTTTGGAGTTTTTCTGGACACCAGAAAGTAAGGTGCCCTTAGTCGCCGATATGTCGTCGACTATTTTGTCGCGTCCGGTAGATGTGAATAAATTTGGCTTGATCTACGCCGGCGCCCAGAAAAACATCGGCCCTGCCGGTTTAACCATCGTTATTGTGCGTAAAGACCTGCTGGGTAAAGCTAACGCGATTACGCCAACGATGATGGATTACAAAACGGCTGCCGATAATGACTCTATGTACAACACGCCACCAACCTTGGCGTGGTACTTGGCGGGCTTGGTATTTAAATGGCTGAAGGCCCAGGGTGGTCTGGAAGCGATGGAAGTGATTAACCGCCGTAAAGCGGAAAAACTCTACGCTTATATTGATGCCAGTGGTTTTTACAGCAACCCTGTTGAAGTGGCGAGCCGCTCGCTGATGAATATTCCCTTTGTTTTGGCTGACGCAAGCTTGGACAAAGCTTTCCTTGCCGGCGCTGAAGAAGCGGGGCTGCTAAATTTGAAAGGTCACCGTTCTGTGGGTGGCATGCGCGCCAGTGTTTACAATGCGGTACCAGAAGAAGCCGTAGATGCCTTAATCGCCTACATGAAAACCTTCGCCGAACAGAATAGCTAATTACTATGAGTGAAAGCAAAACGTCGCCAGTAGATCTCAATACCCTGCGTCAGGATATCGATAGCATCGATACCCAGATACACGAATTATTGAATAGACGCGCCCGCTGTGCCCAGCAAGTGGCTGAGGTTAAATTGGCAGAATTCACGGCGGCCCAGCAGTTTGAGTCCAGTGGCGACAGTAATAGCTCGCAACAGTTATTATTTTATCGGCCCGAGCGCGAGGCCCAGGTTTTAGAGCGAGTAAAGGCGGCGAATAATGGCCCGCTGGCTGACGATACCGTGGCGTTTATCTTTCGCGAAATTATGTCGGCATGTTTGGCACTGGAAAAGCCGATGGAAGTAGCTTACCTCGGCCCCGGCGGCACCTTTACCCAAGCGGCCGCACTAAAGCACTTTGGGCACGCGGTGATCAGTTTGCCTCAGGCGTCCATTGATGGCGTGTTTGCTAAGGTAGAATCTGGGCAGTGTCACTACGGTGTGGTGCCAGTAGAGAACTCTACCGAGGGTATGGTTTCCCATACCTTGGATGCCTTTATTAATTCGCCACTAAAGATTTGCGGTGAAGTTGAACTGCGAATTCGCCTGCACCTCTTGGTAAGCAGTCAAACCTCTGGCAAAGAAATAAAGCGTATCTGTGCTCACCAACAGGCTTTGGCGCAAAGCCGCCGTTGGTTGGATGCGAATTTCCCCGGTATTGAGCGCGCTGCAGTAAGCAGTAATGGCGAAGCCGCGAGAATGGCGGCAGAGGAGGAGGGCGTCGCTGCGATAGCGGGGGATTTAGCGGAAAGCCAATACGGCTTGCAGCGCTTGGCAGGCAACATCGAAGATCAGCCCGACAATACCACCCGCTTTCTTATTATTGGCCGCGAGAATGTGTCGCCCAGTGGTCGTGACAAAACCTCTTTGGTGGTCTCTGCTCGCAATCGGCCCGGTGCCTTGTTTAAGTTACTTGAGCCCTTTCAAAAAGCCGATGTTATGCTGACTCGTATTGATACGCGGCCCTCGCGCAGCGAAACTTGGACCTATGTGTTCTTTATTGAGTTTGAAGGTCACCGTGAAGACCCGAAAATTATCGATATTCTCAATACCATTGAGCAGCATTCCATTATGTTTAAAGTCTTGGGTTCTTACCCCAAGGCGGCGCTTTAGTTATGTGTTTGCCCCTAGCCCTAATGCGGAAGGTAACTGAATAGTGAGTTGCGATGTATTTGCGCTGGCGAATGCCGGTGTGCGTGGTTTACAGCCCTACCAGCCGGGCAAGCCGATTGAGGAATTGCAGCGCGAGCTAGGCCTGAGTGATGTGGTCAAACTAGCGAGTAATGAAAATCCGCTAGGCCCGTCGCCACTGGCCTTGGCCGCGGCTCAGCACGCGTTAAAGCAGTTGCATTTATACCCTGACGCGAGTGGCTTTGAACTCAAGAAAAAGTTAGCGGCAAAATTGGGTGTGAGCGAGCAGCAGTTCACCCTTGGTAATGGCTCTAATGATGTACTTGATCTCATTGCCAGGACCTTTCTTGGGCCAGGCCGCTCAGCCGTCTTTTCCCAGCACGCCTTTATTGTTTACCCCATTGCCGTGCAGGCCGTGGGCGCTCGCGCGATTGTTACCCCTGCTAAAAACTGGGGTCACGACCTTGATGCCATGGCGGCGGCAATTGAAGCTGATACTCGTGTGGTGTTTATTGCCAACCCTAATAACCCCACTGGCAATTACTTAAATCGCGAAGAACTGTCGGCGTTTCTCGCCAAAGTGCCAGACCATGTGATGGTGGTGCTTGATGAGGCCTATATTGAATTTGCCGGTGCTGATGACTTTCCTGATGGCCTCGATTTTTTAAAAACTTATGCCAATATTATTGTCACTCGTACCTTTTCTAAAGCCTATGGCCTAGCGGGTTTGCGCATTGGCTATGGCATAAGCAGCGCTGAAACCGCCGATTTACTGAATCGTGTGCGAGCGCCTTTTAATGTCAGTGTTCCCGCCTTAGCTGCCGCGGTAGCGGTGCTCGACGACGACGATTATTTGCAGCGTAGTCAGCAGGTCAATCGGGATGGTATGCAGCAGCTATGTCAGGGTTTGGATTCGCTAGGTTTAGCGTATATTCCCTCGTTGGGTAATTTTGTCGCTATTGAGTTGGCGGGTGACGCCATGCCGGTTTATCAGGCGCTATTGCGCGAGGGCGTCATTGTACGGCCTGTTGGTGTGTATCAAATGCCCAAACACTTGCGGGTGTCGATTGGTCTTGAACACGAGAATCAGCGCTTTCTTGCTGCGCTGAAAAAGGTGTTGAGTGTCTAAGTTTTATATCAATAAACTCGCCATTGTCGGTCTTGGACTGATGGGCGGTTCACTGGCCCGTGCGCTGAAAGCGCAGGGCTCGGTGGGTGAGGTGGTCGCGACGGGACGCCGCGCAGCCTCCTTAGAAAAAGGTTTGGCGCTTGGGGTGATCGACGCATGGACTCTTGATATGAAAGAGGCCGTCGCCAATGCCGATGTGGTGGTTATTGCCACGCCGACTTTGATTGCTGAAAAAGTACTGGCTGAGCTGGCACCGTTAATGACGCCGTCGATGATCGTCACCGATGTTGCCAGTGTTAAGGGCAATATGCAGCGCGCCGCTGAGCGCGTATTTGGCGAGGTGCCCGCTAATTTTGTGATGGGGCACCCCATTGCTGGGTCTGAGCAGAGCGGCGTGGAGGCGGCCACCGTCGATTTATTTTTAGACCACCGTGTAATTCTAACGCCTTTGTCGACGACCGCTGAGCCAGCCATCGCACTGATACAGGCGATGTGGGAGGCTTGCGGCGCCGAAGTAGTGTGCATGGACGTGGCCGAGCACGACGCGGTGCTGGCGGCGACCAGTCATTTGCCTCATGTGCTGGCCTATACCCTTGTGGACGCGCTTGCTCAAAATGGTTCGGCGGCGGATATTTTTCGTTTTGCCGCAGGTGGTTTTCGCGATTTCACCCGTATTGCCTCCAGTGACCCGACCATGTGGCACGATATTGCTTTAGCAAATAAAGAGGCGATATTGCAAGGCATAGACGATTTTAGTGCCCATTTAGACAAGGTCCGCGCGGCGATTGCCAGCGGCGATGGCGACACCCTTTACGCGACCTTTGACCGCGCCAAGCGCGCTCGCGACGAACACTTTCTAGGGCAGTATCTCAGTCGGCAAAAGAAATCGCCCTCATCTTAATTCGCTTATTAAAGAGACTCTAATCGTGGAATTCCTATTGCAGCCCGGTGGTCAGATGCGCGGTACAGCCCGTGTTCCCGGCGATAAATCTATTTCCCACCGCTCTATTATGCTTGGTGCTATTGCAGACGGCATCACCACCGTAGACGGTTTTCTTGAAGGTGAAGATGCGCTGTCTACGCTTAAAGCGTTTCAGGCCATGGGCGTGCAAATTGAGGGGCCAGAAAACGGTCGCGTGGTGATTCACGGTGTCGGACGCGATGGTTTAAAGGCGCCTGCTGGCGATTTGTATGTGGGTAATTCCGGCACCTCAATGCGCCTGCTGGCGGGTTTACTGGCTGGTCAAAATTTTGATGTCACTATGACTGGTGACGTATCGCTGAGTAAACGACCCATGGAGCGCGTGGCTGCGCCGTTGCGCGCAATGGGCGCGGTGGTCGAAACGGGTGAGGGTGGACGTCCACCGTTAACCCTGCGCGGTGGTAGTAAATTACAGGGTATTGATTACGTGCTACCCATGGCTAGTGCCCAGGTGAAATCCTGTGTGCTACTGGCGGGCTTATACGCGGAAGGTCAAACCCGCACCACGGAGCCAGCGCCCACTCGAGATCACAGCGAGCGCATGCTGCGCGGTTTCGGCTACGATGTTCACGTCGCTGGCCCTGTGGCCACATTGCAGGGCGGCGGCCGTTTGTCAGCGGTGCATATCGATGTGCCTGCAGATATCTCCTCTGCAGCTTTCTTTATGGTGGCGGCGAGTATTTGCCCCAATGCCGATTTAACCCTTGAGCACGTTGGTATTAACCCCACCCGCGTTGGCGTCATCAATATTCTTCGCGCTATGGGTGGTGATATCACTGTCTTTAACGAACGCGAAGTGGGTGGCGAGCCAGTGGCAGATATTCGTATTCGCCATGCCAAGCTTAAGGGTATTAATATCCCGGAAGATCAGGTGCCTTTGGCGATAGATGAATTCCCAGTACTTTTCGTCGCAGCAGCCTGCGCCGAAGGCCGCACGGTATTGACCGGCGCCGAAGAGTTACGTGTTAAAGAGAGCGACCGTATTCAAGTCATGGCCGATGGTCTGCAGGCCATGGGTATTTCGGCTGTACCGACTGAAGATGGTATTGTCATCGAGGGCGGTCAAATTACCGGCGCAACAGTTAATAGCCATCACGATCACCGTATTGCCATGTCCTTTGCGGTGGCCTCGCTGCGCGCGACTAAAACAATTCGGATACAGGATTGTGATAATGTCGCGACCTCCTTCCCGAACTTCGTTGAATTGGCGGCGAGCTTGGGGATGCAGATCGAGCAAGTAGATGCTGAGAGTGCCTCATGAGTAATGTTCCCATTATTGCCATCGACGGCCCCAGCGGTTCCGGCAAAGGTACTTTGTGTCAGACCTTGGCGCGTCATTTTGGCTGGCACTTATTAGACAGTGGCGCTTTATACCGTTTAACGGGTATGGCAGCTGATCGTCACGGTATAGCACTAAACGACGAGCTGGCCGTTGCAGAGCTGGCCAAAAATTTAGATGTGCAGTTTGTGCCCGGCGCTGATGGCGAGCCGACTTTGGTGTTGCTGGAAGGCGATGACGTGAGTGGTGAGTTGCGCACTGAGAAAACGGGTTTGCTCGCCTCAAAAGTCGCTGTTCTGGGAGCGGTGCGGGATGCCTTGTTGCAGCGCCAGCGCGATTTTGCGCAGTTACCTGGCCTTGTGGCTGACGGCCGCGACATGGGTACAGTGGTGTTTACCGATGCGCCGCTCAAGATATTTTTAACCGCCAGCGCCGAGGAACGCGCCGAGCGCCGCTATAAGCAGTTGAAATCAAAGGGTGATAATGTTAATCTCGCGACCCTTTTAATGGAGATTCAGGCTCGAGATAAGCGAGATTCTGAGCGCGAACTGGCTCCATTAAAGCCCGCTGCTGACGCGATACAGCTTGATAGCAGTGGTTTGGGAATAGAAGAAGTGTTCGAACGGGTGTTGGCAGAAGCCAAGATTCGACTGCCTAGTTTGTAAAAGCGGGCAAAAAACCGTCACAGACAGCGCAAATACCAGCTGGCGTTGTTTTGGGGCAATATGAATTGACCCGTGTAAGCTGGATACGCGGCGATACGGTGGCGATGCCACTATTAATACTCAGGTAATGACTAATGAGCGAGAGCTTTGCTGATCTATTTGAAGAAAGTTTAAAAACCATTGATATGAAACCCGGTTCAATCGTGACCGGTGTTGTTATCGATATTGACAGTGATTGGGTTACCGTTCACGCCGGACTGAAATCTGAGGGTGTTATTCCTCGCGAGCAGTTCCTTAGCGAAAGCGGTGAGTTCATTCTGGCAATTGGTGACGAAGTTCAAGTTGCTCTAGAGTCGGTAGAAGACGGCTTCGGCGAAACTAAACTGTCACGTGAAAAAGCCAAGCGTGCTGAAGCATGGACTACTCTTGAAGCTGCCTATGAAGCTGAAGAAACCGTTATCGGTATCATCAATGGCAAGGTTAAAGGTGGTTTTACTGTCGACATCAACAGCATCCGCGCGTTTCTGCCCGGTTCATTGGTTGACGTTCGTCCGGTTCGCGATACTGCGCACCTCGAAGGCAAAGAACTCGAATTCAAAGTCATTAAGCTGGACCAGAAGCGCAACAACGTTGTTGTTTCTCGTCGCGCCGTTCTTGAGAGCGTAAACAGCGAAGAGCGCGAAGCGCTACTCGAATCTCTGCAAGAAGGCATGATTGTTAAAGGTATTGTTAAGAACCTGACTGACTACGGCGCATTCGTAGATCTGGGCGGTATTGACGGCCTGTTGCACATCACCGATATGGCTTGGAAGCGTATTAAGCACCCAAGCGAGATCGTGAATGTTGGCGACGAAATTGACGTTCGTATTCTTAAGTTCGACCGTGAGCGCAATCGCGTATCATTGGGTCTGAAACAGCTTGGCGAAGATCCATGGGTGGCTATCAAAGGCCGTTACCCAGAGAATTCACGCGTTAAAGCCAAGGTTACTAATCTGACTGACTACGGCTGCTTCGCTGAAATCGAAGAAGGCGTTGAAGGTTTGGTTCACGTTTCAGAAATGGATTGGACCAACAAAAACATTCACCCCTCTAAAGTGGTTAATGTTGGCGACGAAGTAGAAGTGATGATCCTGGATATCGACGAAGAGCGTCGTCGTATTTCTCTTGGTATCAAACAGTGCCAGCAGAACCCATGGGATGCTTTCGGTGGCCAGTTCACTAAAGGCGACAAGATCAAGGGCGCTATCAAGTCGATCACTGACTTCGGTATCTTCATCGGTCTAGACGGCAACATCGACGGTCTGGTTCACTTGTCAGACATTTCTTGGAACGAAACTGGCGAAGAAGCCGTGCGTAAGTTCAAGAAAGGCGACGAGATCGAGACGGTAATCCTGTCTATCGATCCTGAGCGCGAGCGTATTTCTTTGGGCATTAAGCAGCTTGAAGACGACCCGTTCTCTAACTACGTTGCTGAAAACGACAAAGGCGCCATTGTAAATGGTGTTGTTAAAGAAGTTGACGCTAAAGCCGCTATCATCGTGTTGAGCGAAGAAGTGGAAGGCGTACTGAAAGCCTCAGAAATCAGCCGTGATAAAGTTGAAGATGCGCGCAACGTCCTTAAAGTGGGCGAGACCGTTGAAGTTAAGATTATCAGTGTTGATCGCAAGAACCGCGCAATGACCTTGTCTATTAAAGCCAAGGACGTTGACGACGAGAAAGAAGCAGTTAAGTCACTGCGTGAGAAGGACACTGAGACCGTTGCACCTGCAACCACTATCGGTGACTTGATCAAAGCTCAGATGGAAAACAAAGACTAAGGTCTGCGTGACGCGCACTTATTGTGATAAGTGCGCGTAACTATCTGGCTTATATGCAAAAAAATGCTAAGCTAGGCTTGAATGTTGGCGACAACGGGAACAAGCAATGACCAAATCCGAGTTAATAGAACTAATCGCAGAGCACCAGCCTCAGCTGTCTCACAAGGACATTGAGTTGGCAGTGAAAACCATGATTGAGCATATGTCTCAGGTCTTGGCGACTGGCGATCGTATAGAAATACGCGGCTTTGGCAGTTTTTCGCTGCATTATCGGGAGCCTCGCATGGGGCGAAATCCAAAAACCGGTGATACAGTTGAGCTGCCTGGTAAATATGTTCCTCATTTCAAACCTGGTAAAGAATTGCGAGAGCGGGTAAACCTGAGTATTCAATCGGGCGCTTAGTTGCGGTATCTGCTGGCGTTATTTTTTAAGAAACGGTATGGTCTTTGGCTATATCGTTTTTTTTTGTGTGGATGAAACTGGATGCGCCTCATAGGTTCGATATTAGTGATTGTATTACTGCTTGCGGTGCTGGGCATTGGCTTGCTTTTTACACTAGAAAACGACGCGCTTGTGCCGCTGAATGTTCTGATTGCGGAGCTTCCTGCACAACGTCTGTCAACATGGATAATACTCGCGTTCTTCTTTGGGGGCGTATGCGGTCTATTGGCTGCGTCAATTGCCATATTGCGCCTTCAGGCGTCCCGGTTAAGCCTGCGCCGCCAGTTGGCTGCCAAGCCCGGTAAAGCGGTCGTGGAGAGTCGTGGTGCGGGTGTCTGAGTTTAAATGAGCAATGAGTTACTGCAGTTTGGGTTTTTTGTGGTCGCGGTGTCAGCGGGGTGGTTAGCGGGTTATTGCTATCGGCCACGGTTTGAAAAAAAAGACACTGATACCAGTAGCTCGTATTATAAAGGTCTTAATTACTTGCTCAGCGAACAGCCCGATGCTGCGGTGATGACGGTAATTAATGATTTGCCAGTCAATCTTGAAACACTTCCTACCCATTTAGCGCTCGGTAATTTACTGCGCAGTAAAGGTGAGGTTGATGGCGCGATCCGTGTCCATCAAAATTTGTTGTCGCGACCAAGTCTACCCCGAGAAAAACTTCACCAAGTCCATCTAGAGCTGGCTCGAGATTATATTTCTGCGGGTGTGTTAGATCGCGCTGAGCGCTTATTGAAAGATGTGGTCGATGAGTCAGAGGTGTTTCGCGCTGATGCCTTAGAGCATTTGCAGCATATTTATCAGACTGAACGCGAGTGGGATCACGCTATAGCCGTCGCGCTGCGCCGCTTGCCGCCCCGCAGTTGGTTGAAAAAGGCCCCGGTTGCTGGGCCTGCGGATCGCCGAGTTGAGCGCGCCTTAAGTCATTTTTATTGCGAAAAAGCCCAGTTGCTATTGGCCGAGCACAATTACAAAGAGGCGATAGTGGCCCTGCAAAGCGCCCGGCAGTTTGACCGGGATAATGTTCGCGCCTATATGCTGTCGGCCAATATTGCACTCAAACAACACAAGCCCGAGCTGGCGCTGGACTTACTGCATACCGCAATCGATAGGCAGGCGGCGTTTAGCTCGGAAATGTTGCCTTTGTTTCGCGAGGCCTTTGCTCGTTTTGGCGGGCGAGACGCTTATTTAGATGCCTTGCTTGGTATTGCTAAAAATACCGAGAGCTCAGCCTTTATTATTGAGGCGGCTGACTTGATGGCGGCCAAGGATGGCAGCGAGTTAACGCTTCAATATTTATTGGATGCAGCTCGTCAGCGTCCTACCCTTGGCTTATTGACAAAGGTGCTTGAGCAGCCCACGGCGGGAAGCGGTCAAACACTGGAGCTGGTGCAGGAGGTTTTGCTGAAATTGCGGGCAGAGCGCCCGGCCTATCGCTGCCGACAGTGCGGCTTTTCCGGTCAAAAGTTGCACTGGTTGTGTCCCAGTTGTGAGCAGTGGGGTACCATAACGCCCATTCGCGGAACCCAGGGTGATTAAGTAAATATTATGAGTTCAAAAACACCACTTTCCCCAGTCATTATTGCCTTGGATTTTGCAAGGCGTGCCGAACTAGATGCGCTGGTCGATCAGTTGGATCCAAGTCAGTGTCGTCTAAAAGTCGGTAAAGAGCTTTTTACCTTATTTGGTCCAGAGATAGTAAGAAGCCTACAGCAGCGCGGCTTCGAAGTATTTCTCGATTTAAAATTTCACGATATTCCCAATACCACAGCCGCGGCAGTGGCCGCTGCCGCCGAACTCGGCGTGTGGATGGTGAATGTGCATGCCAGTGGCGGCGCAAAAATGATGTCAGCTGCCAAAACGGCCTTGCTGCCCTACGGTAAAGACGCGCCCTTGCTGATTGCTGTCACCGTGTTAACGTCGATGCATAGTGATGAATTGGCGGCGATTGGCGTGGCGGGTGATGCGCCAGCCCAGGTGTCGCGGCTCGCGGCGCTGACTGCTGAATGTGGTTTAGATGGTGTGGTTTGCTCTGCGCAGGAGACGCCAATATTGCGGGCTCAAAGTTCAGATCAGTTCCTGCTAGTGACGCCAGGGATACGTCCCGCCGGTAGCGAACTCGGTGACCAGACACGGGTCGCGACACCAGCCGATGCGATGGCGATGGGCAGTAGTCATTTAGTTATTGGGCGGCCGGTTACGCGTAGCGCGAACCCTTTAGCGGCCCTCAAGGCTATTAATCAATCATTGGGCTATTGAGCTAGAGTGCATTCGGCTAAATGGCTTGTTAAAAATAAGGAAGTTAATGTGGCCTATATAGATGTGTTTAACGGCGATGCCGACGGTTTGTGTTCGCTGGTGCAATTGCGCAATGCAAATCCGGTGGTGAGTCGTCTTGTAACCGGCGTAAAACGCGATATCGATTTATTAGATCGGGTAACGGTTAGCGAGGGCGATCAGCTCACGGTACTGGACGTGTCGCTTGATAAAAACCGCGTGGGTTTAAAGGCGGCGCTGGAGGCGGGCGCCGAGGTAACCTACGTTGATCACCATTTTGCCGGCGATATTCCTCAGCACCCTAAGTTAACTGCGCACATCAATACCGCGTCTGACGTGTGTACCAGTTTATTGGTAAATGGCATGTTAAAGGGCCAATTTGCAGAGTGGGCCGTTGTTGGCGCCTTTGGCGATAATTTGCGCAATAGCGCCGTGGCAGTGGCTAAGCCCCTTGACCTCAGCGCTGCTGAATTAGAGCTGCTCGAGAATTTGGGAATCTACCTTAATTATAATGGCTATGGCGCGAGCATTGAAGATTTGCACTTTGATCCTGAAGCGCTCTACCGCAGCATTGCTCCCTTCGCGAGTCCGCGTGCTTTTATTCTAGAGGCGAAGGAGACTTTTTCTCAGCTTGAAGAAGGCTATAAAAACGATATGCGCGCTGCTAGCGAATTGCCAGCGGCCCACAGCGATAGGGCGACGGCGGTATTTATACTGCCGGACGAGCGCTGGGCGCGCAGGGTGAGTGGCGTGTATAGCAATGACCTCGCCAACGATAGTCCTGATCGTGCTCACGCCGTGCTCACTGAAAAACAAAATGGCAATTATCTAGTCAGTATTCGCGCACCCTTAAATAATAAGCGCGACGCTGATGAGTTTTGTCGGCAATTTGCCACTGGTGGCGGCCGAGCGGCAGCGGCGGGTATTAACGACTTGCCAATGACCAGTCTCACTAATTTTATTGATCGCTTCCAGTCTTTCTACGGGAACATGTAATTTAATGATGTTCAGCGTTGATGCATGGATTGTTTTGGGGGTGATTTCTGCCTGCTTAGTGGCCTTAATATTTAGTCGTCGCCCGCCGGATATGATCTTATGCGGTGGCGTTGTGGTCTTGCTTTTGCTTGGGGTGCTATCCCCAAAAGAGGCTTTAGCGGGGATGTCGAATGAGGGGATGGTCACGGTTGGCGTGCTGTTTATTGTCGCTCAAGCGCTCTCTGAAACCGGTGTGGTCAGCTGGATTTCGCACAGCATGTTGGGCCGGCCAAAGTCGGCGCGGGTAGCCCAGCTTCGCCTAATGGCGCCAGTGGCGGCCTTTAGTACGATTCTCAATAACACTCCCGTTGTGGCGATGATGATTCCTGCGGTGCGGGACTGGGCTAAGCGCAATAATTTGCCTGTTTCTCAGCTGATGATTCCCCTTAGCTACGCCGCTATTGTCGGCGGTACCTGCACCTTGATTGGCACCAGTACCAATTTAGTCGTTAACGGTATGTTGCTGCATTCGCTTCCAGAACAAGCGCTAGGCATGTTCGATCTGGCGTGGGTCGGCTTGCCCTGTGTTCTTTTGGTTATTGGCTTTACAATTTTAACAAGCCGTCGCTTGCTCCCTTCGAGCAAAGGAAAAGCTGAGCGTTTTGGCGATACCCGTCAGTATATTGTCGAGATGATGGTGGACGACAGTAGCCCTATGATTGGCCAGTCGATTGAGGAAGCTGGTTTGCGGCAATTGCCCGCCATGTTCCTCATTGAGATTGTGCGTGACGAGCGCTTAATGACGGTGGTCTCGCCCAAAGAAATCCTGATGGCGGGGGATCGCTTGATCTTTGCGGGTGATGTGCGTTCAGTGGTGGATTTGAAAAATTTCCACGGACTGCGTTTAGCTGAAGATCAGGCCTTTAAATTGGGGGAAAATAATTTATCGCGCTGCCTAGCCGAAGTCGTGATCTCACCGAACTTTCCTCACTTGGGACGTATGGTTCGGGATATGAAATTTCGGAACAATTACGGTGCGGCGATTATCGCGATTTCCCGCAATGGTGAGCAACTCAAGGGCCGTATCGGCGACGTCGAGCTTGAGCCAGGTGATACTCTCTTACTGGAGGCCTATGAAGATTTTGTGCCAAACCAGCGCTATTCACGGGATTTTCTGCTGGTTAGTGAAATAGAGAACTCGCGGCCAGTGCGTCATGAGCATCGTTTCCGTGCGGGTATTATCATGGCTGTGATGGTTGTTGTCGTTGCAGTTGGTTGGTTGTCGATGCTCAAGGCCGCGTTTCTTGCTGCGGGCCTGATGATCGCCACGCGCTGTATACGCGCAGCTGATGCTACGCGCAGTGTGGATTGGCAGATATTGCTGGTGATTGCGGCGTCGATAGCACTCGGCGGCTCACTAGAGTCTACCGGGGCGGCATCCGTTATTGCAGGTCAAATCGTTGGTCTGGCGGCGGGTTCGCCAATGGCCACCTTGATTGCCATCTTTGTCGTGACTACATTATTTTCAGCAGTGATCTCAAATTTGGCTGCGGCGGTGATTGTATTTCCCATCGCCTTGGCGGCGAGTCAGCAGCTTGAGGTTAGCATGTTGCCTTTTGCGGTTACCTTGATGATGGCGGCCTCAGCGAGCTTTGCGACGCCTATTGGCTATCAGACCAATCTTATGGTCTACGGCCCAGGCGACTACCGCTTTAGCGATTTCTTCAAAATTGGGGTGCCGCTCACTGTTTTGGTGGGGGTGACGACTATTCTGATTGTACCCTTGGTCTGGCCATTTTGAGGCGGGGTCTTTAGGCGCTGAAACTTCAAACCTTGGTTTAGTCGCAGCGTCGCTCGCTTAATTTTATGACTTGATTGCGCTTACGTAGCATGGCTTGGTCGGCAATGACGACGGTTGTGTGCTGCGCCCCAAAGCCATTTTCCGCTAAGAATTCACAAACGCCTTTAGCGTAGCTTTTGGCCTTAGTTTTGTCTTTGTTGACTGCAATCAATAAGGCGTCGTGTCGAAGCCACATTGCATCTACTGGGCTTTTACTCGCCGCAGTTTCAATGGCTCGCTCGATTTTTTTGTGGGCATTGCTAAATTCAGAACCCGCCTGCGCTGGTAGAATTGTCAGACCACTGCTGAGTAGCACAATACCTATAGTTGTACTGAAATTGGCACTTCTGGGTTTCCATATGGGTATATTCAGCATTGGTTTATTCGCAATAATAACAAGGGTGGTCAGCGGTGAGTATAGCCCAGTCTCCCCAAAAGTGGGTAAGTCGGGTGTTGTTCAAATAAAGCGGCTTCGATTCAGTCTGCATGCGGGCGATGGAATTACTGTGTCACTTGGCTGCACTGGCTGGGGCGGGGTTCAGTACAATCACTACTAATACATTGATTTGCCGCATTGTGTCGTTATACTGGCTTTGCTTGCTATACAATAAAAATAAATGTGCATCCCGAGTCCTTATGCTTAAGCGCTGTACCTCTAAATTTCTTAGTAGTGCCTGTTGTAGCTTTATGCTCTTTCTGCCGTCGACGTTACATGGCGCCGTACTAGAAGAGGTTATTGTTACGGCGCAATTGCGTGAGCAAAGTCTCCAAGATGTGCCGGTGTCGGTCAGCGCTATGTCGGGCGAGAAGATGATGGAGGCAGGGCTTAATAAGATTCAGGATCTTCAGGCTTATGTGCCTAATCTAACCATGTCCGAGAACGGCATTGGTACAGCTATTTATATTCGTGGTATTGGTTCAGGTATTAATCAGGGCTTTGAACAGTCGGTTGGCATGTATGTTGACGGTGTCTACTACGGTCGGGCTCAACTTGCTCGCGCGCCCTTTCTTGATCTTGCTCGTGTTGAAGTACTCCGCGGGCCGCAGAATATACTCTATGGTAAGAACAGCATCGCTGGCGCTATTAGTATTATTACCGCTAGACCCAGTGATGAGTTTGAAGGCATGGTGTCGGCCGTATACGAACCGGAATACGATGAACAGGTTTTTGATCTTATGTTGTCGGGCCCAGTTTCCGATACGGTGGGTTTACGTTTTTCGGCGCGCAAACGTGAATTTGGCGGTTATGTTGAGAATCTCACCCTCGGCCGCAATGAGCCTCATAGCGAAGAAGAAACCTTGCGCCTGAAGCTGGTGTGGGACGCCGCTGACGATTTAACAGTGACGGTGAAAGGAGAAGTCGGGGCATTCGACGTTCTGGGCCGCCAGGTAGAAATAATTGATGACGGCGCGTCGAACAGCTCTAACCCCCTATTTGCTGGACGGACTTATGCCGAGATCACTGATGACACTCAAGTGCCCGGTGTATTGGCTATTGATAGCCATGATTCCGTGCGCAATAACTATCAAGATTTCAAGCGTTCCTCCAATGGCGACTATAGTTTCAATGACACTTTAAACTTCACCCTGAGCGCAGATTGGGTACGTGATGAGCACCTGTTTACGACGACCACGGCCTACGTGGCCTATGAGTATGATGACCTTTGTGATTGTGATTTTACCGCGGCGGAAGGCTTTAAGCTGGTACTGAAGGAAGAGTACGAGCAGATCAGCCAGGAGTTTCGCTGGATGTCGCCGCTTGGTCGGGATTGGGAATACATTGCCGGCCTTTATTTTCAGAAAAATGAGCTGTATTTTTTCGATAGCATTATTGTTGATTCAGACCTTATCGTGCAGTTATTAAATGCGGCTGATGCAACGGAAGGTGGCGCGCGAGGCGATCGTGACCCTAATCCGCTGGCAACCTCGCCAGAAGAGATCGTTGGTATTGGTGACGCGGGGAATGCGATCGCCAATTTGACGTCGCCGCGCAATTTTAACAGCGATTCAATGTTGGGCTCGGGCTTTATGCAAGCTACGTGGAATATGCGTGAAGATTTGCGCTTGACGTTTGGTGGTCGCTATTCCTACGAGAAAAAGACGGGCAGCCGCAAATTCCGTTTTGGCTACCTAGACTACAGCGAGCGTCCCTTTGGCGAGACCGATACCGTTTCAGCTATCAGTTTTGCGGCCGAGCGTCACGATCTTAAGGGCGAACGGCAAGAGTCGCAGTTTTCACCGTCGATCAATCTGCAGTTCGACTTTAGCCCGGATATTATGACTTATTTAACTTGGAGTAGGGGGTTTAAGTCCGGTGGTTTTGATGCGCGCTCCAACGCCTCGCCGAGTGCTGATCCGGTGCCGCAAAATCCCAATGCGCCGGCTGATATGAATCCTAGGCCGGTGTTGATTGGTACTTTCGAATACGAGGAAGAGGAGGCTGAAAGTATAGAGCTGGGCGCAAAAATGTCACTGTTCGACGGCGCGGCTGAACTGAACGTTGCGCTATTCAATACGCGTTACGATAACCTTCAGGTTAGCGTTTTTGATGGAACCTTGGGGTTTAATGTGGGTAATGCGGCAAGCGCTATTACCCAGGGCGTGGAGTTGGATGGCCGCTGGCAAATCACTGAGTCGCTGATGTTAGCGGGTGCGCTGGCTTTGTTGGATTTCGAGTTCGAAGACTACCAAAATGGCCAGTGTCTTGCGGGTCAGCCGCCGACTGCGGCCGATGGCGTCAATTGTGATTACTCTGGAAAAACCAATCAGTATGTTGCTGACTGGGCGGGAAATGTGTTGTTGGCGTGGCGAGCGCCGCTCACCGATACACTTGGTATAGGTATTAGCCTGGATGCCATTTTTACTGATGATTACAATCCCTCGCAGAACCTTGACCCAGTGGTTGATCAAGATGGCTATGTGAAGTGGAACGGCCGTATTGGCATTGGCGCTTTGGATAAGCGTTGGGATGTTGCCTTAGTCGGTAAGAATCTGACAAACGAAACCATTATCACCTACGCGAATGACACGCCTACCTCCTACACGATCTTCGGCTCAAAAGGGCATTATGCCTTTTTAGAGGCGCCACGGAGCATTGCCTTGCAAGCAAATTACCACTGGTAGGGAAAGGGTAGGCCGGTTCGGTCGGTGTCTACATGCTGGAGATAAGGATTTAAATTCACGGGCGCCGTATTGATGATTTATGCTTGCGCCCCGCGATATATCTCGTCGCCTGCTAGCAATGTTCAGCTAGCAAACAAGCCGCTAGTGCCGACCACGGCCAAGCCCAGTAATAAGGTCCAGATGCCAACGGCCAGCAAGTCAAAAAGAATGTATTTTAGAGCGCTGTAGCCACTGATGCCGGTTATGAGTGGAACAATGCTCCGGATTGCGGGAATTATTCGCCCAATTAAAATAGCGCCCCAGCCGTAACGACGAATTAAGGCTTCAGTGCGATTAATGTGTTGTCGATTTCGTCCTGCAAAAGCGGTTGTGTGGAATGCTGGGCCGATCCAGCGCCCAGTCCAATAGCCACTTTGGTCGCCAAAAGCCGCACCGGCAAACGCGAGCGGGAGTAACTCTTCGATGCGAATAAGCTGCTGTGTGTAAAGAAACACTGCGACGCTTAGTAGCACTGCGCCGGGTATAAATAGACCTATCCCAACCGCGGCCTCAAAGCAGGCGAGGCTAAGCACCAAATAGTGGCTGTAGCTGGGGTTGTCACTTATCCATGTAAGAATGGCGTCCACGGCATTCTCCTTTGTCACTAATCACTCAGTGTGCACCGAGCTGATTTTGCTCACAAGTAGCAATTACGGAGTGTGCTCTATCGCGGCGACATTTTTATAGGGCGGGGCTGTGAGGTATTTATTGTTGATGATACGAGGATATTAATAGTGGGCAATCCAGAAGCAAAAAAGGGCCTACCTTTCGGTAAGCCCTTTATTTGTTTGGCTCCGCCTGCTGGGCTCGAACCAGCGACCCAATGATTAACAGTCATTTGCTCTACCAACTGAGCTAAGGCGGATCAGCTTCAACAGCTGAGGACGCGCATATTAAGGAGGTTTCCTAAGTGCGTCAACCCTTTGTCGAAGAAAAAGTTGTATTGGTGGTTTTCTGAACAAATTCCGCCGCTTAGCGCGAAGTGACGACTAGTTTGCAGCATCTTTGCGGGCGGGGAGGTAGAGGGGTACTATGGGTGGTTTTCTGCAGCGAGTGCCCGGTGGATGTCTAAACCTTTTCAAGTAGTGTCTAAATTCGCCCCAGCGGGCGATCAGCCTGCGGCGATTGCCGGCTTGATAGAGGGCGTGAACGCGGGGCTCCATGCCCAGACCCTACTCGGGGTGACGGGCTCAGGTAAAACCTTCACCATTGCCAATGTGATTGAGTCGCTGCAGCGGCCGACTATCGTTATGGCGCCGAATAAGACCTTGGCGGCCCAGCTCTACGGTGAGTTTAAAGAATTCTTCCCCAATAACGCGGTTGAGTACTTCGTGTCTTATTACGATTACTATCAGCCGGAGGCCTATGTTGCGGCTTCAGACACGTTTATCGAAAAAGATGCTTCGATTAACGACCATATTGAGCAAATGCGCTTATCGGCGACTAAGGCGCTGATGGAGCGCTCTGATGCGATTATTGTTGCCTCGGTGTCGGCGATATACGGTTTGGGTGACCCCGAGCTGTATTTCAAAATGATTTTGCATTTGGTGCGGGGCGAGCGAATCGACCAGCGTCAGTTGCTGCGTCGTTTGGCTGAGCTGCAATACACGCGCAATGATATTGCCTTTCAGCGTGGTACCTACCGTGTTCGTGGCGACGTGATCGATATTTTTCCCGCCGACAGCGAAAAAGACGCGGTGCGGGTGGAGTTGTTTGATGACGAAATTGATTCCATCACTGGTTTCGATCCCTTAACAGGGGAGTCTTTTGGGAAATTTCCACGCGTCACGATTTACCCCAAAAGCCATTATGTGACCCCTCGGGATACTCTGCTTAAAGCGGTGGATTTTATAGAAGAGGAAATGCTTGAGCGACTGAAGCATCTTCGCGAGAATGATTTGTTGGTAGAAGCTCAGCGTCTTGAGCAGCGCACTCGCTATGATATTGAAATGATTCGCGAGCTGGGCTATTGCAATGGTATAGAAAACTACTCGCGCTATCTTTCTGGTCGTGAGCCTGGCGCAGCGCCGCCGACCTTGTTTGACTACTTGCCTAAAGATGCCTTGGTTGTGGTGGATGAGTCTCATGTGACTATTCCTCAGATCGGGGCCATGTACAAGGGCGACCGCTCACGCAAAGAGACCTTGGTGCAATACGGTTTTCGCCTGCCATCGGCACTGGATAATCGCCCCATGCGCTTTGAGGAGTGGGAGCGCTTGGTGCCGCAAATGATTATGGTGTCGGCCACGCCGGGCAATTACGAAGCAGAGCACTCTGCGCGTACAGTCGAGCAGGTGGTGCGGCCAACCGGTTTGATCGATCCGCAAATTGAAGTGCGACCTGCCACAACGCAGGTCGATGACTTGCTCTCTGAAATCACTAAGCGCACCGACGTCGGTGAACGGGTATTGGTAACTACGCTCACCAAGCGTATGGCAGAGGATTTGGCGGAGTATTTAGATGAGCACGGTATTCGAGTGCGTTATTTGCATTCTGATATAGATACCGTGGAACGGGTGGAGATTATTCGTGATCTGCGCTTGGGTAAGTTCGATGTGCTGGTAGGTATTAACCTGTTGCGTGAAGGTTTGGATATGCCTGAGGTCTCGTTGGTGGCGATTTTGGATGCTGACAAAGAAGGCTTTTTGCGCTCCGAGCGCTCGCTAATCCAGACCATTGGTCGCGCAGCGCGTAATCTTAATGGCAAGGCGATTCTCTATGGCGACCGCATTACCGGCTCAATGGAGCGGGCCATCGGCGAAACCGATCGTCGCCGCGAGAAACAGATCGCCCACAACTTAAAGCACGGTATCACCCCTGTTGGTGTTAAAAAGTCAGTAGAGGATATTCTCGACGCTGGCGCGATACCTGGTTCAAAAGGCAAGAAGCACAACCGCCAAGACAATCGTAAAGTAGCTGAACCCTCGGGAGATTACTTGCAGGATGCAGCGGTGATGTCGACAGCAGAGTTGGCTAAGCTTCTTAAAAAGCTCGAGCAAGATATGCAAAAACATGCTAAAAATCTCGAGTTTGAAGCGGCAGCCAATGTGCGCGATAAATTATCAGAAATTAAACAACGGTTTTTTACCACCTAGGAAATCCGTATTAACTATTGAACTACACAAACACCGTGACTATAATGCGCGTCCTTTATAGGACTATAGCTCAGTTGGTTAGAGCGCTACCTTGACATGGTAGAGGTCCCCAGTTCGAATCTGGGTAGTCCTACCAAACATAAAAAAGGCCCGCTAAATAGTGGGCCTTTTTTGTGTTTGGTAGGTTATGTGCGGAAGGAACCCCTTCGACAAATTGCGCCAGCAATTTGGACGACCTTTAGGTCGCCCGCAGGGTCAAAAGTGGCCCTAGCCAGTTTTGATCACTCATTGCGAGAGCGATTTACACCAAGCCAACGGCGCAGCCCCGTAGGGGTTTAAAAAAGCCCTTAGGCTTTTTTAAAGTAATCCAGCTTTCCGGCGAAGCACATTTCTTTTTAGCCCCTGCCAAGCTGATACAGCAAAACGCTAGACGGGAGACGGAAAACGCAAAAGCGACGAATCATGGAGCTTACGTTTTTTTCGCCCTTAGCGTCTCCCATCTCTCGTCAAGTCTCTCTCGATCACAACGCCCCAGAAATCGCCGCATCCAATAAAATACTCGCCTCGGCATTGCCATTCTGTTTCAGGTAATTGCTGCCCACATCAGAAAACTTAGGAATCATCTCGGCGCCCATGCCTAGCGATTTAAACTGGGACACGAGCTGTGCGCCTGCTTTTAAGGATGGGTTCGAGTCGGTGACCATTTTCATTGCGCCATCAAGCATACCGCCATTTATAACGGCATTCACCGCAGGGGCCGCGCTGAGAAGGTCGTTCGCACCGGGAATGGCGTTGGCGATTACGTTAAAGTCATTTCCAGATAATAAGCTTTGTGCGGTCTGCAGCAAGGCGCCCATACCGCCGGTAGCTTGTGATGTGCTTACGCCGAGTGTTTGGCTTAGTAATGGCAGTAGTTGAATGCCTGTTTGAATCATGCTGCTGGTAGCGGTTTGATTGGCCGCTGCGGCGGTGTTGGCGTCAAGGGATACGCTGCTGCTTATACTTACTTCGCTGCTCGATGCGTTGCTTGTCGTTGTGCTTGTGGTGGTTGTAGTAATGCTGCCGGTTTTCTCGGCGGGCGATGCCTTAGCTGGCTTACTTTCTTCTGTTGGTGCTGGCTCTGGTGGGCTAAAGATACTTGTTAGGCTGTCCCAGAAGCCAGCGTTGGCTTGCAGGCTAAATGCGCAAAATACGGCGATACATAGTGTTTTTTTCATTGATCGTTCTCGCTTGAATCGAAGTGGGTCTGCTTAGATTGATAGTTAGCTTAGATGCATGTTCAGCGTCTCGCCACTCACTGCAGCGACTGTAAGTCAGCTGTTGGCCTGTTAAGTTCAATGGCGGCACTCGGGAGTCCTTGATTTGCGGCGGTTTTTGGCTTGCGAAGCGGTGGCGCTATGGCCATAATAGCGGCCTTAAACCCTCTGCAGTTTTACGCTGTATTTTTACGTCACGTGACCTTTGGTAGGGGCCACCACTGAAAGGATAGTCTTATGCCTGTTATTACCCTTCCCGACGCGAGTCAACGCGTTTTCGAACACCCTGTTTCTGTTGCCGATGTTGCTATGGATATTGGCGCGGGTCTCGCCAAGGCGGCGCTTGCTGGTCGGGTGAACGGCACCTTGGTCGACACCAGTTATTTGATTTCTGACGACGCCGAACTGGGTATTATTACTGAGCGGGATGAAGAGGGTGTTGATATTATCCGCCACTCCACCGCGCATTTGCTGGCGATGGCGGTACAGGATCTGTTTCCCGGTGCGCAGGTCACTATTGGTCCTGTGATTGAAGACGGTTTCTATTACGATTTTGCCTACGAGCGCGCTTTCACCCCAGAAGACCTAGAGAAAATTGAAGCGCGGATGACCGAGCTGTCCTCTGCAGATTTGGCCGTGTCGCGCAAGGTGATGAGTCGCGAAGAGGCGGTCAAGGCGTTTAGCGATTTGGGTGAAGAGTACAAAGTCGAAATCATTAAAGACCTGCCGGGCAATGAAGATATCTCTGTTTACCAGCAGGGTGACTGGATGGACTTGTGTCGTGGTCCTCACGTACCCAGTACTGGCAAATTAAATGCCTTTAAATTGACCAAGGTTGCTGGCGCCTACTGGCGTGGTGATCAGGCCAATGCCATGTTGCAGCGTATTTACGGCACCGCCTGGGGCAATAAGAAAGCGCTGAAAGCCTATTTAAACCGCATTGCTGAAGCGGAAAAGCGTGATCACCGTAAAGTGGCGAAAAAGCTCGACCTCTTCCATATGCAGGAAGAGGCGCCGGGCATGGTGTTTTGGCACCCTAAGGGCTGGAGCGTATATCAGGCGATCGAGCAGTATATGCGCGACAAACAGCGCAAAAATGATTACCAGGAAATTCGTACACCGCAAGTGGTGGATATCTCGCTGTGGGAGAAGTCGGGTCACGCTGATAAATTTAGCGATGGTATGTTCACCTTGAGTGCCGATGAGCGCACGTTTGCGGTCAAGCCCATGAACTGCCCCTGCCATGTACAAGTGTTTAATCAGGGCTTGCGCAGCTACCGCGATTTGCCATTGCGCTTGGCTGAGTTTGGTTCCTGCCATCGCAACGAACCATCGGGTTCGTTGCACGGTATTATGCGGGTGCGGGGCTTTACCCAAGATGATGCGCATATTTTCTGTACTGAAAATCAAATTCAGCCGGAAGTTGCCTCGTTCATCGATTTTCTTCACGAAGTTTATGCGGACTTTGGCTTTACCGAGGTGATTTACCGCCTGTCAACGCGTCCTGAGCAGCGGGTTGGTAGTGAAGAGGATTGGGATCGCGCCGAAAAGGCCTTGGCTTTAGCGCTCGACAGTAAAGGTCTGCCTTGGGAGCTGTTGCCTGGTGAAGGCGCTTTTTATGGTCCTAAAATTGAATTTTCATTAAAAGATTGCATTGGTCGGGTTTGGCAGTTGGGTACGATTCAGGTCGATTTCTCGATGCCCGGCCGTCTCGGCGCGCAATATGTTGATGAGGCGGGTCAGCGCCAAACGCCCGTGATGTTACACCGAGCGATTTTGGGTTCTTTTGAACGATTTATTGGTATTTTGATCGAACACTACGAAGGCGCATTTCCGGTCTGGCTGGCACCAGTTCAGGCTGTGGTTTGTAATATTACGGACAATCAGGCCGAATATGTGACAAATGTGCAAGATTTATTGAGAGATTGTGGCTTTAGAGTCGATGCGGACTTGAGAAATGAGAAGATCGGCTTTAAAATCCGCGAGCACACAATTCAGAAGGTCCCCTTCCTTTTTGTCGTTGGTGACAAAGAGGTAGAAACCCAGACTGTTTCGGTACGTGCACGTAGTGGCGAAGATTTGGGGTCAGTGTCCATTAATGACCTCAGTAAACTCCTCGCAGACAGCGTAGCTAAACGCAGCCGCGCAAATTCGGAGAACTAGCAATTAAACGCGATAACGCAAAAGGGCGCAGCAAAAGAGCGCCGATAAACGAAGAAATTGAAGCCAATGAAGTTCGCTTAATCGACGCTGAGGGCAACCAGGTTGGCGTTGTCCCGCTTTCAGAAGCATTGAAAGCCGCGCAAGAAGCGACATTGGACTTAGTTCAGATCACTGATTCAGACCCAATTGTCTGTAAGATCATGGACTACGGCAAGCATGTTTTCGAGGCCAAAAAGCAGCAAGCTGCGGCTCGGAAAAACCAAGTTCGAACTCAGGTTAAGGAAGTAAAATTCCGCCCGGGTACGGAAGATGGGGACTATCAGGTAAAACTGCGCAACCTGACACGTTTCTTGGAACACGGAGATAAAGCCAAGGTAACCCTGCGTTACCGCGGTCGTGAGATGGCCCACCAGGAATTGGGTATGCAGCTGTTGAAGCGGGTTGAAGAAGACCTTGCTGAATTCGGTTCTGTAGAACAATTTCCGAAAATGGAAGGTCGTCAATTGACCATGGTCATTGCTCCGAAAAAGAAAAAGTAGTGAGCTCTTAGGGCCTACTTGATTTAATTTACATTAAGAATGCGGAGTATCTAACGATGCCAAAACAGAAAGTACACAGCGGGGCGGCAAAACGCTTCAAGAAAACCGGTAGCGGTTATAAGCGCAAAAGCGCTCATAAAAGCCACATCTTGACCAAGATGACCACCAAACGTAAGCGTCAGCTACGTGGCACCAGTGCAGTCCATAAGTCGGACAAAGTTCTGGTTGACCGCATGTTGCGCGCCATCTGATTAACGTCATCAAGATTAAGAGGAATATTCTATGCCCCGCGTAAAACGTGGTGTGACCGCACACCGTCGTCATAAAAAGATTCTGAAACAAGCCAAGGGTTACTATGGTGCCCGTTCACGTATTTACCGTGTTGCAAAACAAGCGGTAATTAAAGCGGGTCAATACGCTTACCGTGACCGTCGTGCCAAGAAACGTGTTTTCCGCGCTTTGTGGATCACGCGTATTAACGCTGGATCACGTGCTAATGGCCTGAGCTATAGCCGTTTGATCGCTGGTTTGAAGAAAGCAGATATCGCTTTAGACCGTCGCGTATTGGCCGATTTGGCCGTACATGACAAAGAAGCCTTTGCTGTCATCGTAGAACGCGCGAAAACAGCCTTAGCTTAAAAAGCGATAGGCCGTTGCGTAGCGGCCATATAGCTTTGTTTTACTATAGGGAAAGGGCTTGTGCCCTTTCCCTATTTTGTTTCTGACACAGTAAATTTAGCCACGCTGCAATGCGGCGGGGCGTTAGCGCGGAGATTGGGAGCGCAGCATGGATAATCTAGAAGGGCTGGCGGCTGAAGCTGCGGCAAAAATTAGTGCCGCCACAGACGCGCCAACCTTAGATCAGGTGCGGGTTGAGTATCTTGGCAAGAAAGGCCATATCACGGCCCTGCTAAAGGGCCTTGGCAAGCTGTCTGCTGAAGAGCGTCCAGCTGCGGGCGCTGAGATCAACCGCGTGAAAGAAGCGCTGTCAACGCAGATTGCCGATGCCAAACAGCTGCTGGATCTGGCGGCGGTGAATGCACGGCTTGAAGCTGAAAAAATTGACGTGACCCTCTCTGGGCGCGGTCAGCAAGCCGGTGGATTGCACCCGGTAACTCGCACTATTGAGCGCATCAGTGCCTTTTTCGAAAGCATCGGCTTTGAGGTGGTTGAAGGCCCCGAGATTGAAGACGACTATCACAATTTTGAAGCCTTAAATATCCCTGCCCACCATCCTGCGCGGGCGATGCACGATACCTTCTACGTCGACGAATCCACCGTTTTGCGTACCCACACCTCGCCGGTACAGGTGCGGGTAATGGAAAGTAGCGAGCCGCCGTTAAAAGTCATCTGCCCAGGTCGCGTATACCGCTGCGACTCTGATTTGACCCACACCCCAATGTTTCACCAAGTCGAAGGACTGTTGATCAGCGAAGAGTCCAGCTTTGCCGATCTTAAAGGCTTGGTCGAAGCCTTTTTACGTAGCTTCTTTGAAAAAGAATTGAATGTGCGTTTCCGTCCGTCTTACTTCCCTTTTACCGAGCCGTCGGCGGAAGTGGATATTGAGTGCGTGATGTGTAACGGCGAGGGCTGCCGAGTGTGCAGTCAAACCGGCTGGCTGGAAATTATGGGCTGCGGCATGGTCCACCCTCAGGTGTTCGAGCATGTAAATATCGACACTGAGCGCTTTACCGGTTTTGCCTTTGGTATGGGCGTTGAGCGCTTAGCGATGTTGCGTTACGGCGTTAACGATTTGCGTCTGTTTTTTGAGAATGACCTACGTTTCCTTGGTCAATTCAGATAATTCGGCCCCAGCGACAATATTCAAAACGGATAGCATATGAAATTTAGTGAACAGTGGTTGCGCGAGTGGGTTAACCCCACCGTTGGCACCGACGAGTTAGCAGCGCAAATTACCATGGCCGGTCTAGAAGTGGACGCCATTGATCCAGTAGCCGGTGTGTTCTCTGGCGTTGTGGTGGCTGAGATTGTGGCAACCGCGCCGCACCCTGACGCCGAAAAATTACAGATTTGCCGCGTGAATGCCGGCAGCGAAGAAGTGCAGATAGTCTGCGGCGCTGCCAACGCTCGACCCGGCATAAAAGTGCCGCTGGCGACCTTGGGCGCGGTATTGCCCGGTGATTTCAAAATCAAAAAAGCCAAGCTACGGGGCGTAGAGTCCTTCGGCATGCTCTGTGCTGAAGAGGAGCTGGGTTTGGCGGAGAAGTCCGATGGCCTGATGGAGTTGCCTCTAGACGCGCCCGTTGGCGAGGATATTCGCGTATTTCTTGGCTTAGACGATTCGATTATCGAATTGGGTTTAACGCCAAACCGCGCTGATTGTTTGAGTGTGCGCGGTATCGCTCGGGAAGCGGCAGTGCTCAATGACATGGCGTTCACTGATTTAGATGTCGCAGTCGTTGCAGCCGTCAACGACAGCAAATTACCCATTCGGGTTGAGGCGGGCGCAGATTGCCCACGCTATGCGGGCCGTGTTATCCGCAATGTCGATGTGTCGAAACCCAGCCCACTGTGGCTGCAAGAAAAGCTTCGCCGCTGCGGTTTGCGCAGTATTGACGCGGTGGTCGATGTCACCAACTTTATTCTGGTGGAATTGGGCCAGCCCATGCACGCCTTTGACTTAGATAAGCTCAGTGGCGGCCTAGTAGTGCGGCACTCAAAGGCTGATGAGTCTTTGGAATTGCTCGACGGCCAAACGCTGACCCTGCGTGAAGGCAGCTTGTTGATTGCCGATGAACAGCAGCCCCTTGCACTGGCGGGTATTATGGGTGGCGAAGCGTCTTCCGTGTGCTCTGCAACTCAGAATTTATTTTTAGAAGCGGCCTTCTTTACCCCTGATTTATTGGCGGGAAGAGCGCGGTCTTACGGCTTACATACCGATTCCTCGCATCGCTTTGAGCGCGGCGTCGACTTTGAGCTGCCTGCACGGGCCATAGAGCGCGCCACGGCGCTGATAGTTGCGATATGTGGCGGTGAGCCAGGGCCGGTATCGGTTGTCGACTCAGCGCCCATGCCTGAGCGCAAGGCGATTCTGCTACGTGAAAGGCGCATTGCCAAAGTGCTGGGCATGGACATGGCTGCCAGCGACGTAGAATCTATTCTCGCGGGCTTAGGTTTGACGGTAACGCGTGTTGAGGGTGGCTGGGAAGTGATTGCGCCGAGCTGGCGTTTTGATATCAGCATTGAAGTCGATTTACTCGAAGAGCTGGCGCGTATATACGGCTATAACCGCCTACCGGTGCGGCCGATTCAAGACGCGCTGACTATTCGCCCAGCGACGGAAAGCAAGCGCAGCCTGAGCGCGCTTCGCCAGCAATTGGTTGCCCGTGGCTACCAAGAGGCGGTGACTTACAGTTTTATTGATCCCGCAATGCACAAGGCGATGGCGGAAGGCATAGAAGGCGTTGAGTTACTCAACCCGATCTCCGCCGATATGTCGGTCATGCGTACCAGCTTGTTACCCGGTTTGATAAAAACCGCCATGCACAATGCCAAACGCCAGCAGCCGCGTATTCGCATCTTTGAAGCAGGTCAGCGCTTTGTTAAGGGCGATGGCGGTTTGCAGCAAATTCCAACGCTAGCGGCACTCATTACTGGTCGGCGCACTGCTGAAAGCTGGAATGAAAGCGGCGAATTAGTCGATTTTTATGATCTTAAGGGTGATCTGGAGAGCTTGCTGTCAGTTGCTGCAGGTGAAATCACTTTTGCTCCAGGCAGCTATGCGGCCTTGCACCCAGGCCAGTGCGCCGATGTGTTTTGCGATAAAGTGCTAATTGGCCGTATTGGCGCTTTGCATCCCAGCTTGCAAGCCCAGTGGGATATGGTTAATCCGGTGTATTTGTTTGAAATTGATCAGAAGCCAGTATTGGCTCGCGACGTACCTAAATTCAGTGAATTGTCTAAATTCCCTGAGGTGCGACGTGATCTGGCCTTGATCGTTGCTCGCGAATTACCCGCAGCCGACGTGTTGCAGGCAATTCGAGGCGCGGCAGGGGATTGCCTCAGTGACTTGAAGCTGTTTGACCTCTATCAAGGTAAAGGCATTGATCCTGAAAGAAAAAGTTTGGCTGTGGGCTTGACGTTCAGGCATTCATCACGCACTCTGAATGAGGAAGAGGTTAATCAATCTGTTGCGGCAGTTGTGCAAACCTTGCAGGAGGCATTTGGCGCAAGTTTAAGGAACTAGTGTGATGACGTCCCTCACTAAAGCAGAAATGGCCGAACGGTTATACGAAGAGCTAGGCTTTAATAAGCGTGAGGCGAAGGAGCTCGTGGAGTTGTTTTTTGAGCAGATTCGCCTCTGTTTGGAGAATAACGAGCAGGTGAAGATTTCCGGTTTCGGTAATTTTGACCTCCGTGACAAAAGTCAGCGCCCCGGGCGTAACCCCAAAACGGGAGAGGAGATTCCAATCTCTGCTCGTCGCGTGGTGACATTTAGGCCCGGCCAAAAATTAAAATCCAGGGTAGAGGACTATGCTGGAACCAAGTCATAACGACGAATTACCGCCCATACCGGGTAAACGCTATTTCACTATTGGTGAAGTCAGCGAGCTGTGCTGCGTAAAGCCTCATGTTCTTCGGTATTGGGAACAAGAATTTCCCCAGCTAACACCGGTAAAACGGCGCGGCAACCGCCGCTATTATCAGCATCAAGACGTGTTGATGATTCGGCAGATTCGTAGCTTTTTATACGAAGAAGGCTACACCATTGGTGGCGCACGACAGCGCATGTCTGGTGAAGTTGCGAAAGAAGAATCCTCTCAAGCTCGGCAAGTTATTCGGCAAATGCTCGGTGAATTGGAAGAAGTCGCAAAACTTCTGAAAAGATAGTTCACTAAATCAATATGTTGGGGTATCATGCCACCCCTCAAATCGGGGCGTAGCGCAGTCTGGTAGCGCACCACACTGGGGGTGTGGGGGTCGCAGGTTCGAATCCTGCCGTTCCGACCAATTTAATAAAAAAGGCCACTCAAGCGAGTGGCCTTTTTTATTGGCAGTCATGAAACCCTCCTTAAATAAGCGCAAAACCTCGCAGTAACATCGACGCTAAATCGTGTTTCATCGTCACGCAATATCTTGGTGCTACCTTAATAGGCTAGCTTGCCCAAACATTATTGCCGCTTTACCGAAAAGGTCTAGATTGCGTCGTAGTCGGTGCAATTTATGCATACTTTATTTGTATGACGGCAAATGCTTTTAACATAGCCATCAGAATAATCTCATTAAGTGCTAAGTGAGTTTTCATCATTCCTTGGTTCTATTTTTTTGTTGTTAACGTTAATTGTTTCGGGAGCCGATATGACGGTGTTTTTACGAAAGTTTATTCTTCTGGTTGTGGTGCTTGCCGCTCCGTCTCAGGTGTTGGCTTACTCACTGACAAATACTCTTAAACAAGGCAGCATTGCCTTTGGCTCCTGTCTTCAACAATGGCAACCCCAGCCTGTTTGGCAGTCAGTGATTGCCCTTAAGCCGCAAGCTTTTGTGTTTCTTGGTGACAATGTGTATAGCGATGTTGGCGCTTATCTTAATGAGCCGCTACCAGACCGTATCAATCAAGCTTATAAGGACTTAGCTAAGGTCGAGGAGCTGCGCCGGTTTGGTATAGAAAAGAACATTGATGTGTTCGCAACATGGGATGACCATGATTACGGGCTTAACGATGGCGGCGCTGAATTTACTTATCAAACAGAGTCTCGGGCGTATTTTGCCGATTTCTTTGGCATGGAGCTAGATGGCATTGGCGATTTGGATCAGCGCGGTGTTTACCACTCTCGGTATCGTGATATTGGTGGGCTTAGCGTTCAATTTTTAATGCTCGATACCCGCAGTTACCGTAGTCCTTTGAAGAAAGGCGATCTGGAATCCGCTTGTAGCCCGACCGGAATCATATCGAACACTGATGACGGCTCTACGATTTTAGGTGACGAGCAATGGCGGTGGTTGGCTGGCCAGTTCAAAAAGCCTGCAGATCTGCGCATTATAGCCAGTAGTATTCAGGTCTTGCCTACTGAGCATTGTTTTGAGAAATGGGCTAATTTTCCCAATGAGCGGCAGCGGCTTTTCGATCTGATAAAAGGCAGTGCGGTTAGCGGTGTGGTGATCATCAGTGGCGACCGACATTTGGCGGAAATATCAAAATTAGAGGGCGCGCTGGGCTACCCGCTCTATGAAATTACTGCCAGTGGTTTGAATTCTGCTCTTGGGGCCAATAGCCCGGCGGCCAAAGAGCCTAATGCGTTGCGCACCTCAGCGAAAAATGTGTTGAGTGATAATTTTGGTAGCATCCAAATAGAGCGCGATGGTGACGATGCGGTTTTACAATTTCAAATTCACAATGTGCAGGGCGAGGTGGTGGAGGAGGTCGAGTTATTATTGAGCGCTCTTAAGTCTTGAACTTAATGTTAGTCGTTTTCGCAATTGAATTAATGACATCGACTAAGGCAGTGCAACTGCCTTAGTCGGGCGGTAAAGGGGCTTAACGTTTACGAAGAATTAAGCTACCAATAGAGTAACCGGCGCCAAAGGAGCAAATCACGCCAATATCACCCGCGGTTAAATCTTCGTGATGCTTGGCAAACGCAATAATAGACCCTGCCGAGGCGGTATTCGCATATTCATCAAGGACAATCGGCGCTTCTTCAAGTGTGGCGTCGCGGCCGAGTAAGCGCCTGCTGATCAGTAGGTTCATGTTGATATTGGCTTGGTGCAGCCACCAACGTTTCAACTCCGAAACCTGAATGCCGTGACTCTGCAAATGGCTTTCAATGTGTTCAGCGGCCATGGGGCAAACTTCTTTAAACACTTTGCGGCCGTTTTGATGAAACAGCTTGTCCGCTGAATAAGGGTCTTCATCTGTCGTGCGGGTAACATAGCCGAAGTTAGAGCGAATATTATTTGAGTATGACGTGACACTTTTGGTCCCGAGCACGTCAAAGGCGTGCGCAGACTGACAAGTTGCACTGCTTTCTACTACGACAGCGGTCGCTACATCGCCAAAGATAAAGTGGGAGTCCCTGTCCATATAGTTGACTTGGGGAGAGGTGAGTTCAGGGTTGATTACCAGAACACCTTTAGAGCTGCCTGCTTTTATTGCATCAGCGGCGCGTTCTAAGCCAAAGGTCGCCGCCGAGCAAGCGACTAGCATATCGAATCCAAAGCCTTGGATGCCTAAGGCCGCTTGCACTTCAATCGCGATAGCGGGGTAGGAACGCTGTGTATAGGCGCAAGACACTATAACCATGTCAATGTCGGCGGCGGTTTTATTTGCGGCCTTCAGTGCTGCTGTAGCTGCAGCGATGGCCATTTCTGCTTGGTGGGAGACTTGCTCGTCACTGCGTGCCTCAAGTATCGGGCGCATGCGTGATATATCTAAAGTCCCTTCTTTTGAATATATGTAGCGACTTTTAATACCAGACACTTTTTCAATAAAGTCGGCGCTAGAAAGCGGCTTTGCTTCTAGATCTCCTGATTCAATAGCGGTCTGATTTTCCAGATTGAAGTGTTCCGCCCAGGCGTTGTAACTGCTTACGAGCTCCTCATTGCTAATGCTATGTGTTGGAGTCCATAGGCCGACCCCGCTAATGACAACAGAGGAGCTCATTTGATTCATCCTTATATTTTCCGTTTAAAGTATAGGGGAAAGTGTGACCGACATAGCCCATACAGTCTATATATTGAAATGACAAAAGCGAAATGACATTTAAAATACCTATAGCATGCTAGGGGGCTGTCTTCAAATTGACGCATTTTACTCTTTACAGCTGAGTGAGTGCATAATCAATATGGCGCATTACCAGCGCTTGCGCGGCTGCGCTCTAGGGCTGGTGCCGTAGGGTTTGAGCCCGCCGTGGACGGTGTGGCGCGCCATTTGGCTAGTTTTGCGGTGGGTGAATATTCGCTGTGGGGGTCTATTCTACATATTGCCGCTTTAAACGTTCACGTAGCTCGGCGCTTAAGCCAATTGCTTGCTCTAAGTATTCATCTATTGAATCGTAGTTTTCATCAATGGCGGCGAACGCGGCCTCGAGAAATTCGGGCCGCGTGGAGGTAAGCGTTGCGAAAAGGTCTGGGTCTACATTGGGCTTGTCAGCGGCGTATTTGTTGGAGAGGTACTCAAGTTCACCTGCTGGGGGGTAGTATTGACTCGTGAGAAGATAGTCTTCCATAACGACATCACGGGGAACATCTAAGGCAGACAGAATGAGTGCGGCAGCAAACCCCGTGCGGTCTTTGCCTGCGGAGCAGTGAAACATAAAGGCGCCGTCATCGATGTTGAGTAGTAGCTCAAACATTTTGCGATAGATTTGGCAGTGATTTAGCGCTAGCTCTCGATTTATCTGTATCATCCATGTCGCCATTTCACTGGCGCGAATGTTACTGATTTCGATAATGTCGTGCTGGTTGCCAGGGCTGATGCTGAGATTGTGGATTACTGCTGCTGACTGTGCGCTGAGCTTGGTCATGTCCAGCTGGTATTCATGGGCATTGCGAAAGTCGCAGATAACTTTGATTTCAAAGTCATTTAATAAGCGTTGATCGAGGTCGCTTAAGTTTGAGAGTCGGCCTCCCCGAAACAGCTTTCGCCAGCGTGTTGTTCTGCCATCACGGGTTCGGTAGCCACCTAGGTCGCGTACGTTGGGAGCGCCTTCTAGTGACAGCCTACGGGTATTGACGTCTGGTGAGGGGGCGGGCATAGCTTTCTGACCTCTTGTGGGAACGGTTAATATTAGTCTGATATTTGGGTTGATTGCCAGCGTGTGGCCATAGCGGGCTAAGTCGCAGCAAAGAGTGAACCGCTAGCAGTGTATTATTGGCACTAGACATTTTCATGGTGACCTTTTATTCTGCCTGTCATTATAAATTCCAATACACTGCTGTCCCGTTAACTTTCATATGAGCTTTAACTGATTGATATCGGGTAGCCTGTCATTAGATGGGTCTCCCCTTAAGAGAGCCATCAGGTC
>NZ_JACHHW010000004.1 GCF_014202945.1 Zhongshania antarctica
TTCCCTCTATTAATACAGTGTTTTCTAGACAATCTCATTGTATCAATTGTGGTGGAATCAGGCTTTTTTATTTCTCCTTAACGGGACAGCAGTGATTCCAATAATAAGCTTATAACGAAGATTCCGATTAAGGCCTTTATGAATATCGCTATCTAAATCGCTCGACGGGGCGGGTACGCTGACATTCTCAGGGAGTCAAATAAGGTTTTAAGTTCAAGGAGATATTGTGCCGACTAAACCAATAATAAGAAAATCATCGATGAGGTTTATGTTAGATCGTAACAAGATGGCAATCTTAAAAAGACGCGCTGGTGGTTTTACGCTGCAGCGCTTGCTCGTGGTGTTAGCGGTGTCTTTGGCCTTGAGCTTGATTGTCTTTTTACTATGGAAAATGCTGCGTAACCCCTTAGAGACAGGGCTCCATGTAATCCGCCTAGAGCAAATAGACAGTGCCGCTAAAGCTGACGTTGAGCTTAATCAGCAGATATTGCGAGCGCGATTAGCGCTTGAATCAGGCGCTAGAGAGCTTGAATTGGCGCGAGACCGATTTGACGTCGCGCAGAGTTCCTTAAGCAGTGGTAAGGCTGGCTTAAGTGATTTGAGCCGGGATATTAATCAATCTTTACAGGTATACCGAACCCAAGCGGGCGATAAATTGACGTTGCTGAATGATTATTCGGCGCGGTTGGCGCGTTTGGCGCAATATTTTTCGGTGATGCGTGTGGCCGGCATTTCAGTGCTGAATGCGCCTGCGGTGAATAGCTCAGAGTCACTTCGTAAACGCATAATGATGTTACTTCAAGAGGCAACAGCCTACAGCTTACAGTCCTCGCCGGAGAATGCTTTTGTCATTGATCAGCTGGCGGCCGAGGTTGGCGAGGCTGCGGAACAGCTTGATAATGATGCTGCACGGGGCGCCTTAGGCCACCTCCTTGAAACCGTAAGCTTGCTACGCAGCAGTCGCGATGATTTACAGAAATTAATTGGCCAGTTTGACGCAATCGAGACAGGCGCGGCTTTACAGAGTTTACAATTGGCCTATGAGGATCATTTTCAGGGTCTACAAGACACCGCCCGTCGCTATCGTCAAACTCTCGCGGTATATGCGGTTGCGCTGTTGCTGGCATTCGGGCTGATCGCGGTGCGTTTGCGTTCAAGCTTCTCTGCCTTGGACAGTGCGAACAATGAATTGCAGGATACCAATAGTAATCTAGAGCAAATCGTAAATAAGCGAACTCAGGCACTTAGCAAGGCCTTAGACGATTTGAAGATGCAGCAAGGTCAGCTTATCCAGTCTGAAAAAATGGCCTCACTCGGGCAAATGGTTGCGGGCGTTGCCCATGAAATCAATACGCCGCTGGGTTATGCCAGCAGTAATGTTGAGATTATTCGTGAGTCCTTGCAGGGCATGGGGCAAGAGGTCGATGCGGAAAGCCTTGAGGAATTTGATGTATTGCTGGCCGACGTCGAGTACGGCCTGAATCAAATCTCAGAATTGGTTATGAGTCTCAAGGACTTCAGTCGTGTTGATCGTTCCCAGTCGCAACTGTTTGATTTGAACGCCGGTATCGATACCGCGCTTAAAATTTGTAATAACCAGCTTAAGGATGGAGTTAGTGTTGAGCGAAATTTCGCTGAGCTACCAGAGATAAGCTGTGCACCTTCGCAATTAAACCAAGTTTTTCTTAATCTTATTAATAATGCCGCGCAAGCGATGGATGGCCAGGGCTTGATTCAAATTGCCACGCGCCAGGTCGATGGCGATGTGGAAGTTGCTATTCGAGATAATGGCAGTGGTATGGATGAAGATACTCGTGCTCATATATTTGAGCCGTTTTTTACGACGAAGGCCGTGGGCAAGGGCACTGGTTTAGGTTTGTCGATTGTATTCCGGATTATTGAAGATCACGGTGGCACGATCCAAGTTGAATCAGAACTTGGGAAAGGCACCGAGTTTGTGGTTCGACTGCCGATTAAGAAAGCTGGAAAAGCGGCAGATGTTTCGCCTGCGAATGACGTGGTTTTGCTTGGAGAATAATAATGGATGAATTGGCAAGTGTGGACGTTGCGGAACAAAAGCCGCGTATCTTATTCATTGATGATGAACCGCGCATTTTGGTAGCACTAAAGGCTTTGTTTCGTAAAGATTACGATGTCGTTACGGCGAACTCTGGTGCTGCTGCATTGGATATTCTCCGAGAGGGTGATGTCGATGTCGTCGTGAGTGACCAGCGGATGCCGGAGATGACTGGTGTCGAAGTGCTGCGCTCGGCTAAAGATATTCGTCCCCGTGCGATTCGGGTTTTACTCACCGGCTACTCTGATTTAAGCGCTATTTTGGCGGCGATTAATGATGGTGAGATTTTCCGTTTTATTAATAAACCTTGGTCTAATGTCGATTTGCGCCAAACCATTGCGGCGGCGGTGAAGGCGTCAGCTATCGAGCATGTTGAATTAGCGGTAGAAGAAGATATTAACGAGAAGGTTTATATTCCGGGTATTGACGATGTTGGTACCTTGATTTTGGATGATGACGAAGCTACTCGTGATACCTTGCAGCGGGTGCTTGGTCGTGAGCGAGCAGTGTACTCCGCCAGAAACCTCGATGAAGGTCTCGAACAGCTTGAAAAACATAAGATAGGCGTGATCATTACAGAGCTAACCGTGGGAGGAGAGGTCGTTACCGACCTGCTTAGTGCACTTCGGCAGCATCATCCGAGCTTAGTTGCCATAGTGTTAACTGGGCAGTCTGATGCAGAACAGGGTATCGATCTGATAAATCGCGGGCAAATTTATCGTTTTTTAAGCAAGCCAATTAGCGAGGGTTTATTGCGTGGTAGTGTCAATTTAGCCATGCGTCGCTATGAGATATTGCAAAAAAATCCGGCCCAAACGTTACGTATTGCCGCAGAGGCTGCGCCACCGCCAGCAAATGATACTCGTGGAGTATTTAAGCGGATCGGTCGTTTGTTTGGTTTGACAGCATAGCTGCGTAAAGTCGGAGGTTGAATAGTGAGTGAAATGATGGAAGCAGCGGCATCGCCAAGAAAGACCGGATTTGGACAGTCAGCTGAATCTGTAATTGCGATTTCTTTATTGGGTGTTTGTGCTGCGGCGGGGTTAGCGGCGTTTTTGTCGTCGGGTGGAGATCAAAGTGTAACGAGAACCGCCGCGAGCGAAGCGGCGACCTTTGAGCTCAGCACTGCGCAGAATGGTGAGGCACTGCAATCGGAGGAGCAAGCTGTGCTCGCTGAATGGCAGCGCCGACTAGATGGCGAGTTTAGTCAGCATGAGCAGAGTAAACTTCAGCAGCAGCAATTAGCCACTCTGCAAGAGCAGTCTGCTGCACTGGCAATGGCTCAGGCTGCAGCTGAGGCCGCAGCCCGAGCTGCGGAGGCTGCGGAGACCCGGGCCAAAAATGCTGAAAAGGAGCGTCAGCAGGCAATTGCGGCGGCGCGCCAAAAAGAAGCACCGGCTAAGGCGTCGCCTATTGGCGGTGTGTCGACTAAAGAAGACGTTAAGCCCGCGGTTGTTAGTCGCCGCGCCGCGTCAATTGATTGGGATAGCTGCGCTCGGCCGCAGTACCCGGATGAATCTGTCCGGCTAGGGCAGCAGGGTACTGTTACCATGGAGTTTTCACTTGATGCCACCGGCGTTGTGCAGGACGGCCGGATTATTGAAACCAGTGGTACACGCCGTTTGGACTATCGCGCCTTGTCTGCTTTGTCTAAATGTAAGTTTGAACCCGAGTTAGTTAACGGTAAAGCGGTTGAGTCTTTGACCCAGCTTCGTTTTACGTGGAAGCTCACGCGCTAATACTTACCAGGTCATTCCTCATCGTGAATGACCTTTCGCGTTCCCTGTCTTTCTTAAGGCTGAGTGTCTTCAGTGCGATTGCTGCTCGCCTCTTTGTTGGTGCTGTCTGGTGTTTTATTTTTTAGTCGATAGGCAAAGGCAATGATTTCGGCAACAGCAATATAGAGCTCCTTGGGTATTTCGCTCTCAAGCTCTACATGGCTGAGGAGTTGGAGGAGCTGCTGATTGCGGTATATTGGTATATCGTGCTCGATGGCAATCATTAGTATTTGCCGCGCAAGTTCACCTTCGCCTTTGGCGCTGACTGTGGGTGCATTACGGCCATCATAGTGTAAGGAAACTGCAATTTCACCTGGCGTAGTCGTCATGCTTGGTCTTCCAGTAGTGACTGGCTAATAAGCGGTGAGCTTGGCGCTGGGGTAATGCCTGTGTGTGTTTGAATTTCTGTGTCGACAAGGCCTTGTTCCGTCAAGCGCTGGCTAAGTTCATGTTGGTGCGCGTCAATCAGGCTGCGGGTAGCCTGAATTTCGGTGTTAAAGCTAATTGCGATTTGCTTACCCTGCTGACTTACAAGGGTATTGATGGCACCCAATCCCGGAAGCTCGAAGTTTAGATTAATCTGCCACCGTCGCTGGTGCTGTTCAGTATCCGATTTGGTATTTTCGGGTGAATGCTCCTGTTCTTCTCGTGCACGTAGCCATTGTAGCTGTAGCTGCCAGACATCGATGCCGTCGTCATCTCGAACAGGTACCTCAATTAGGTATTGGTTTTGTAATGGGTCTTTTTGCTGTAGGTGGAGCAGTTGATGGGATTCGAGCCTGGCAATCGCACCACGGCAATCTTGTAGTAGTTGTTTTACTAAGGCTTCTTGGCTGAGCTTTAGACTCCCTAATTCGGGTAAAAGTCGAGGTTGCGAGCGCAATACGCCAGGCAAATCGCTATTTGGAATCGGCCTGTTGTAGTTGGTGTTCTGGCCAAAATGGGGTTTATGGCTATTGAGCGATTGGTCTGGGTTTGTTTGGCCGTTTACTAATAGCGACGAGTCGAGTTTTGTGCCAGCCCCTCGTGCCAATCCACTGTAGTCCTGGCTAAGCTTTGCGGCTTTACTTGCGCTCTCTTGCGGGCTTGCCGCGATGCTCAGCCGTAAGTTCTCAAGTTTTTGTGCGAGCCTTAGCAGGGCGCCTTTCAGGTCGCCCGGCGGCGCTATGCTGGCGGCGAGATTGCTTTCCATAAAGAAGCCGCTGCTTTGAATGGCATTTAGGAGGCCGGCAGGATTGGAGACTTGCTGGCGCGACGGGAGGATACCGAGGAATTCGTTGCTGGCTTTGTTGAGCGCGGTGTTGCTAGCAGGGCTACTGATTAGCTGGCTGATATTGGCGAGCAATTGATTGACGCCCTGCTGCTGAGGTAGCATCGCTTTTAGCAGGGGGTTGAGGGTGTTGGGGCTGGCGTTAATAACTTGGAGGGTGGGGCGCTGCTGGGCATCTTTGCCGGTGACCTGCAGCAATAGTTGCTCACCGCGTCGCAGTGCGGTTTGGCTTTCTGCCATCAGTCGCAGATTGCCTGAAGCAAGTTCATAAAGATGGTCTGCGCGCTGGCCCATGACAACGGCGTTGAGTACCTTGTCTATCGGTAATATTGGTGCGGGCCCAGCGGGGCGATTGAATGCTGCAGGCTGAGTTGCGTTGCTCGGATTGATAATAACCATAGCTGAGTAGGTGCTCGAGGGCGTTATATTCATCTTAACGGCATTTTTATCGTAAACTTGAATTTTAATATATCGCGCACGATATAGTTGCGTGCGATATAGTTAGCTGTTTTAATGGCGATTGTTGATGTTGTAATTGTTACTGGCTGATTTTGCTTAATTTAAAGGAGTACAGAATGAGTACGCTATACGATTTTGAAATTCGTAGCTTGCAGGGTAAAGCGCTGGATTTATCTGCTTATAAAGGCAATGTGGTGCTGGTGGTTAATACTGCAAGCAAGTGTGGCCTTACACCGCAATATGAAGGTTTGCAGGCGCTTTACGAAAAATACAAGGATCAGGGGCTGGTCATACTGGGTGCGCCGTGTAATCAGTTTGCCAACCAAGAACCTGGCGATGCTGGCACGATTGAGGGCAGTTGTTTGGTGAATTACGGCGTCAGTTTTCCGATCACCGAAAAAATTGATGTAAACGGTAAAAATGCCCACCCCTTGTTTGCCTATTTGAAAAAGGCGGCACCGGGCACCTTGAGTAATGCAGTGAAATGGAATTTCACAAAGTTTTTAGTCGGTAAAGATGGTCAGGCGATAAAGCGTTTTGCACCAACCACTAAGCCTGAGAGTATTGTTGCCGATATCGAAGCCGCGCTAGCGGCATGAGTACAGATTTGAGTGCGACGCCGCCAAAGCTTGCGCAGCTGCAGCTAGAAAATCAGTTGTGTTTTCCTTTGTATGCAAGCTCTCGGCTTATTACTCGGCTGTATCAGACGTATTTGACCCCGCTGGGGCTAACGTATCCGCAGTATATTGTCATGATGATTTTGTGGGAGCATGCGCCGTGTTCTATAAAAGTGGTGGGGGATAAAGCCTTACTTAATACGAATACGCTAACGCCCTTATTGAAGCGCTTAGAGCAGCAGGGGTTTATACATCGGCAGCGCGCTGGCCAAGATGAGCGAATGGTGCTTGTTTACCTGAGTGAGGCTGGTGTGGCCTTGCAGGATGCGTGCAGTGAGATACCAGAAAAGTTGGCGGCTAAGCTTGGAGTGAGTCGTGATTCGTTATTAAGTTTAAAGACCTTATTGGATGAAATTTTACCGGCGCTTTGTCTGGCCGTCGAAACCTAAGGGCTTGCGGTTTATATCTAGATAAAAAAACGGGCTCCTAGGAGCCCGTTTTGCTGTGCAATTAAAACCTTAGTTAAAGGCTTTAATGATATTGCCTAGCATTTCTTTCGCGTCACCAAACAGCATCCGCGTGTTCTCTTTAAAGAACAGCGGGTTGTCGATGCCGGCAAAGCCCGAGGCCATGGAGCGCTTCATAACAAACACGTTACGCGCCATATCAACGTTGATAACGGGCATGCCATAGATTGGGCTGCCTTCCATTTCACGAGCGGCGGGGTTAACTACGTCGTTGGCGCCAATAACAATCGCTACGTCGAAGGTTTCCATGCGCGGGTTGACGGCATCCATTTCCAGTAGCAAGTCATAAGAAACGTCAGCTTCAGCAAGCAGTACGTTCATATGACCGGGCATGCGGCCCGCAACTGGGTGAATGGCATAAACGACTTCCGCGCCATTTTTTTCGAGAAGCTCCTGAAGCTCTTTCACGACGTGCTGAGCCTGCGCAACCGCCATGCCGTAACCAGGTACAATTACCACGCTGGCAGCGGCTTCAAGGACGTAATACGCATCTTCTGCGGTCATCGCCTTGGCTTCGCCTTCGATCTTAGCTGCAGCGCCTGTTGCTGATACAGCGCTAAATCCGCTGAACAGAACATTGCTTAAGGAGCGGTTCATCGCTTTACACATAATTTGTGTCAGGATAATACCGCTGGCGCCAACTAGGGCACCGGCCACAATCAGGATGATGTTATTAATGGCGAGACCAGCGGCGCAAGCGGCGAGGCCTGAGTAGCTGTTCAGCAAGGAAATTACCACTGGCATATCGGCGCCGCCGATAGGGATGACCAGCATGATGCCGAGCAGTAGTGCCAAACCAATGACAACATATAAGTAGATAGGTGTTGCGGGATTCAGGGTGAACATCGCCGAGGCGGCAATAATGGCAACGATCAGCAGAATATTGAAAATCCGCTGTCCGCCGAACACCATAGGCTTACCTGCGATGCGCTCGCTAAGCTTGCCCCAGGCAATCATGCTGCCTGAGAATGTCACGCCGCCGATCAGAATTGACAGAACAATGGTGATCAGTTGGAAGGTGTTGGCGTCCATACCGTAAAGGGCTGCCCAGCCTACGAATAAGCTCGCTATACCGCCAAAGCCGTTAAACAGTGCAACCATTTCGGGCATGCCTGTCATTTCAACGCGGCGGGCCACTAGGGCGCCAATAGCGCCACCGGCCACGACACCGGCCAAAATCCACTTGTAGTCGATAATGCTTTGATCTAACAGCGTAATCACGACAGCAATAAACATACCCAGTGCTGAGACGAGGTTACCTTTGCGGGCAGTCGCTGGTGAGCCCAACATTTTTAAGCCAAAAATAAACAGAACGGCAGCTGCCACGTAGGACAGGTTAACCAGTAATTCAATGCCCATTATTTAGCGCCTCCTTTCTTCTTGAACATTGCTAACATGCGGTCGGTGACCATATAGCCGCCAATGACGTTGATGGTGGCCATGGCAACTGCAATGGTGCCAAGAACGGTGGCAAGCACAGTGTGCTCGGCGCCGGCGGAAGTAAGTGCGCCAACCAGGGTAATGCCCGATATGGCGTTAGAACCTGACATGAGTGGCGTGTGCAGGGTTGCGGGGACTTTATTGATCAGCTCAAAGCCTAAAAATATAGACAGCATTAAGATGAAAGCCAGAAATACTATTTCCATCATCTTCTCCTAGTTAATTAGGTTTTTAATGGTTTCGTTAACGATCTCGCCGCCGTGGGTAATCACACAGCCTTGGAGAATATCGTTTTCCATGTCGATAACCATTTTCTTGTCATCGCCGTTCCAGCCTTCATCAACGAGGTTGAAGAGGTTGGATGAGTACATTTGGCTCGCGTCGCGGCAGACAAAGTTAGACCAATTGCCGTCGCCAATAATAGTAACGCCGTCAACAACCACGGTTTTGCCAGCTACGGAGCCTTCGACGTTACCGCCGCTCTCCGCTGCCATGTCGACAATGACAGAGCCTGGCTTCATGCCCTTTATCATGTCGCTGGTTATCAGTACTGGCGGTTTGCGACCAAATAGCTGGGCGGTGGTGATAACAATATCGGACTCAGCAATTTGCTTCTTCTGGCCTTCTAACTGAAGTTTCATTTGCTCCTCAGTTAGGGCTACCGCGTAGCCATCTTTGGTTTGCCCTGTTTCGCCTAAGTCGATTTCGAGGAACTTGCCGCCGAGTGAGCGCACTTGCTCAGCGACGACCGAGCGGGTGTCAAAAGCAACAACCTTCGAGCCGAGGCGCTTTGCGGTAGCAATAGCCTGTAGACCGGCAACACCCGCGCCAATGATAAACGTCGTTGACGGCTTTAGGGTGCCGGCAGGGGTCATCATCATTGGAAGGATGCGTGGTAATTTAGTGGTGGCGAGTAATACCATCACGTAGCCTGCCAAGCTGGCTTGGGAGCTTAGTGCATCCATTTTCTGTGAGCGCGTGCTGCGTGGAATCATTTCCATGCTGATCGCGCTAACACCCTGGTCGCGGAAGGCCTTAATTAGCGAATGTTCATTAAACGGATCCAAATAGCTGATATGAATGCAGCCGGCTTTCATTTGGCCGATTTCATCTATACTAGGTTTGTTGATCCGCAGAATGATATCTGCTGAGGCGAGGATGGCCTGACGATCACTGCTGACAGTGGCGCCGGCGTCGGTGTATTCCTGGTCGCTGAAGCCACTGCCTAAGCCTAGGCCCGCTTCAACTTGCAGTGTCGCGCCGGCCCGTACTAGCTTTTTGGCATCTGTCGGAATGATCGCTACCCGGTTTTCATCGGTAGCGAGTTCTTTTGGGATTCCTATGAGCATCTTTGTAGATCCATTGTGGTTAACTGTTTTGTTATCGGGTAAACGACCTAGGATATTACAACTGGCCGCGATATGCGATAAATGTGTGTTCTGCAGGCGGTATCTATTTCAGGTAAAAGCGCGATAAATTAAGATGATAGCGCCATGCTTCGTGGTTATGGACGGCTGTTTTTCGGGTGTATGGTAGGAATCCTGGGGGGCGAAAATTGGGCAAAAGTGCCTTGATGGAATTTGAATATTTAATGGTATTAGGCAGATATACCTATGGTGGCGCGGCGCGCTACGCCGATAAACTGGTCTTTATGCTGCCAACGCCGAGCTTAGTGCTTGAATATTAGGAAAATACGAGTATGCCAGGATGGTTGTAAACAACGTTAAAAACACGATTTTACGAAAATGGCTGGCAAATGTTTAAACAAGGCTTTCTAGGGATAGTGCTGGTTGCAGTGCTGTATTTAATTGCCGGAAAGCTCGCACTTTTGCTGGCAATTCCTCCAGGTTATGCAACAGCAATTTGGCCTGCAGCCGGTCTCGCATTGGCTTTGTTGTTATTCAATGGTTACCACCTTTGGCCCGGCGTCCTGCTAGGTTCCTTTTTTGTCAATATTGATCTCGCTGGCTTTCAGAGTGAGGCTTGGGAAGAATTTTATCCCACGCTATGGCTTCCTCTTGTTGTTAGCATTGGCGCTAGCGTGCAAGCCGTTGTCGGGGTTTGGCTGCTGCGGCGTTTTGTTGGCTATCCCGCTGAGTTAGACACGGTTCAGTCTGTTTGGCGTTTTATTTTATACGGCTGTGGCATCGGTTGTATTCCTGGGGCAACAGTGGGGGCGTCGGCACTTTGGCTCACGGGGAAGCTCGCGACTGAGAATTATTGGTTTAACTGGTTCACCTGGTGGGTTGGTGATGGTCTGGGGGTCATGATATTCGCCACCCTGATGTTTGTTTTTTATGCGCAGCCCCGGGAGGTTTGGCGTAGTCGTAGCAGAATTTTACCCGCAGTTTTGCTCGGCGCGACGTTTGTTATTGTCAGCTTGTATGTTACTGCAAGTCGTTGGGAACTCGGTAGACAGCAAGCCGATTTTAATGGTCGCAGTGAGCAGGTGTTTCAGCGCGCGCAATCGGTAATTGATGCGCATTTGGCTACCTTGTATTCGGTCCAAGGTTTGTTTGCAGCGTCTAAAGAGGTGACTCAAGCCGATTTTCGTGTGTTTGCAGACGGAATTTTGGCGCGGAATCCGGGTTTTCAGGCCGTAGCTTGGAATGTCAGGGTTGCGGGTGAGGGTCGCCAGTTGCTGGAGTCTCAGATGAGCGCTGAAATGCAGGCGCCCGTATTTATAACGCGGCGAGATGATAATGGTGAGTTGGTTCTTCAAGAAAAACACGACGATTACGTTGTTATTCGCTACATTGAACCTTTGAACAAAAATTTAAGTGCTTTGGCCTATGATATTGGTTCGGCAGACCTTCCGCGTAAAGCTTTATTGCGTGCTGCGGATACTCGAGCGCCCGCGGTAACCGACCCCATTCGCCTTGTGCAAGAGAGCGGCAATCAGCAGGGTGTTGTTATTTACCTGCCGGTGAATATGTCTGCTAAAGGTGGCGATGATGTGCTGGCGGGTTATGTGTCTGGCGTATTTCGAGTTAAAGACCTTATGGGCTTTTTGCTGACGCCAGATTTTTTACAGGGGGTGTCAGTGTCGGTTTTTGATGCCGCGGGGGGCGCCCTTTATCGTAGTGATAGCAATGACCCGCTGGGCCGAGGCGCATTGTTTGTTGAACGCAGAGTTTTGCGCGTTGCCGATCAAGAGTGGCTGTTCCAAGCAGACGCTAATCAGTCGTTTCTTGTCGGTACGCGGTCGGTGGTGCCGTGGGTGATGCTGGCAGCTGGTTTGCTGTTTACTGGTTTGCTAGGTATGTCGTTTTTGGTGCTAACGGGCCAAAAGCACCGATCTGAAGTGGTGGGTGATGAGCTTAAGTTCATGCTCGCCCAGTTGCAGGAGACCCAAGAGCACTTAGTTGAGGCGGAAAAAATGGCATCCTTGGGCGGCTTAGTGGCTGGGTTCGCCCACGAATTAAATACGCCGCTTGGCATCGCTATTACCGCTGAATCGACGCTGTCTGCAGATTTGCGGCGCTTGCATGAAATACTCCCGGCACAGAGTGAGCCGTCTATTGAGCTCTCTGAGTTACTGCAGCGTTTGCAAGAAGCGTCGCGCATTGTACTGGCTAATATACAGCGAGCCGGGAGCTTGATAAGTAGTTTTAAACAGGTGTCTGTAGATCAAGCGACGGCGGAGACCCGAGATATTAATTTATACGAATATCTAAGTGATGTGTTTGTGCACCTGTCGCCGAGTTATCGGCGTAGCGGCCACGAGGTGGTATTGGACTGCCCGCGGACAATATCCTTGCGTACTGTGCCGGGAGGCTTAGCGCAGGTGGTTATTAATTTATTAAATAATAGTTTGATACATGCATTTTCTGAGGGTGAGCACGGCCGGATTTCCCTGACGGTTAGTCAGCATGAATCGGGTGTTAATTTGGTGTTTAGCGATAATGGTATCGGGATGGCGGCTGAGCATGCAAAGCAGGTTTTTGAGCCTTTTTTTACGACTCGCCGTGGATCTGGTGGTACCGGTTTGGGTTTGCACCTCGTCTACAATATTGTCCGGCAGCAATTGCAGGGGCAGATTAAGGTCAGTACGCAGATGGGGAGCGGGATGCATTTTGATATCGCGCTGCCGTTAGCGATCAATAAGTTTGTTGCGTAATGATTGCTGACCTCTGGCGTTGCTGCCGCTGTATTGTGGTGATTATTTAGCTGCTGGTCTAAGCCCTTTTAGGACCAAGTCCATAGAGGCGGCAACATCGTCGGGGCTAATGCCGGGGGGCGGGCTGCTGAGGTGCTGATGAAAAAGGCCCGTAATATGAGAGCGGATATGATTGGTAATGCATTCGGGGCGGAGTTCAGATGTCACTAAGCCAGCCGTTTGCGCCTTTTCAATAAACCGCTGAATGTGCGCAAAGCTAATTTGTCGATTGCGTTCAATATGGGCGTTTAGGAGCGCTGTTTCGTCGCTGAGAGCGTAGCGCAGAATAAAGCGAGTAATTTGCGCTGCTGCCGGAGTGTTGTAGGTTCGGCTAAAGGCATCTACGACAACTTGTTTTAAGGTGTCTAGTGAGGGGGTGTCAGTCTCAGCTGTGTTGAGGGCTTCCATCGCCGCTTCAGTTGGTGCACTGACGCGGTCAATCATGGCGGCTATTAATGATTCTTTATCACTGAAGTGCCAATAAATCGCTCCTCGGGTTACGCCCGCTGATGAGGCGATGTCATCGAGCCGGGTTCTGCTAATACCTTGCTTGGCAAAGAGGTCCGCGGCGGCGTCTAATATGGAGCAGCGGGTAATTTCGGCGTCAGCCTTGGAGCGTCTCATGGCATTTTATATTCTTAGAAGTTTTTAGTTCAAGCACTTTACATACATGCGGGTATGTATGTAAAGTGCTTGAATTATGGGAAGTCTCCGTCAGAGGTTGCAGATGGTATTTGGTATTCAGTTCACCCCTCGTTCCTTAATGCCTGTGTTTGCGCTGCTGGCGGCGATATTTGCGGTGAGTGGCTGCGATGATCAGCCGCAAGCTGCGCTAGAGCGGCCTGCTGTTACAGTGAATGTGCTGCGGGCAGAAGCGCACGCGGTGCCTATTGGTGGCTTGTATCCCGGTCGCGCAATGGGCTCTAAGGAAGTGCAGATACGAGCGCGAGTTGAGGGAATCTTACTGCGTCGAACATATACTGAAGGCCAGGCAGTGAAAGCCGGGCAGTTATTGTTTCAAATTGACTCTGCACCCTTTCAGGTGGCGCTTAATCGCAGCAAAGCGCAGTTGGCGCAGGCTAATGCAGGGCTATCGGCGGCGGCGCGGCGCTGGGAACGTGCTGGCGAGCTTATTAAGACCAATGCTATTAGTCGTCGTGAGCGCGATGACGCGGAGTCTGATCTAAATTTTGCAAAGGCGGCAGTGCAGCTTGCTGAAGCAGAGGTTGAGGCTGCGCAGATCAACTTGGATTACACTCAGGTGCGGGCGCCGATTGCAGGTATGACGAGCCGTGAACAGCTATCAGAAGGCAGTCTCGTCGGGCCAGGGAATAGTTTACTCACTGAAATAACGCAGCTAGACCCGATACTCGTCAATGTTTCACTGCCAGATAAGCTGATGCTCAGTATTCGCCGAATGATTGAGCGTGGTGAAGTCGAGTTTGCCGAAGGCAAGCGCGAGGTGGAAATTATTCTTGGGCCAGATGATACCTATCCGTATCTTGGGCATGTTGATTTTACCGAAAGCGCAATAGATAAAATGACGGGTACGGTTCAATTGCGGGCTACCGTACCCAATCCCGATAGCAGTTTGTTGCCGGGTCAATTTTTGCGGGTGCGGTTGCACGGTTTGGTTAGTCTGCGATCTATTGTTGTACCCGCACGAGCTATTATGCAGAGCGCTCAGGGTATTTATGTGTATCGTGTTGATAAGGATAATCGCGCGGAAATCGTAAATGTGACGCTGGGTTTGGAGTCAGAAGAAGGCGTCATCATTGAATCCGGTTTAAGTGTTGCGGATCTCGTTGTTGTTGACGGCGTATCGAGGGTGCAGGCTGGTACATTGTTAGCGCCAACCGAAATAGTCGCTGAGGGCTCTGCCGACGCGCTTACTGTGGAGGGTAAAGCCCAGTGAGTGCGCGCTTTTTTATAGACCGGCCGGTATTGTCGATTGTTTTGTCCTTAATGATTTTATTGGCCGGTGCCACCGCAATGGGGCGTTTGCCTATTGCCTTGTATCCAGAGTTTTTGCCACCAGAAATAGTTGTTACGGCAAGTTACCCCGGTGCTAATGCTGAAACCTTAGCTGAAACCGTCGCGGCGCCGCTAGAGCAGCAAATTAATGGTGTAGACGGCATGCTGTATATGTCTACACAGGCGTCGAGTTCAGGTGTGGTGAGTATCAGCGTTGTTTTTGCCACCGGTACCGACCCCGATCAGGCCGCGATTAACGTTAGTAATCGCGTTGCCGTTGCCGAGAACCGGTTGCCAGAGGCGGTAAAGCGATTAGGTATTCAGGTCAGTAAGCGGTCGACCAGTATTTTGATGATCTACGCGCTAACCTCAGATAACCCCCAGTACGATGCAATTTACCTGAGTAATTACGCATTATTAAATATCGTCGACGAGCTGCGCCGATTGCCCGGTATTGGCGATGCGCGCTTATTGGGCGCCAAAGACTATTCGATGCGAATTTGGTTGCAGCCAGATCGTTTGGCTGAATTCGCCCTAACACCCGCCGATGTGGCGCGGGCGGTGAGCGAGCAAAACGCCAATTTTGCCGCTGGTAAATTTGCGGCTGAGCCCATGGTGAAGGAAGCGCCGTTTACTTACACCGTGACCACGCAGGGGCGGTTAGCGACGGTGGCGGAATTTGAGCACATCATTTTACGGTCAAGTAATTCTGGTGCCACGCTTCGTTTAGGTGACGTGGCGCGGGTGGAATTAGGGGCTAAAGACTACGCGTTTCAAGGGGCCTTTAATGGCCAACCGGCAGTTCCTGTTGCTATGTACCTGCAGCCTGGTGCGAATGCATTAGAAACGGGGGCTGAGGCGCAGGCGGTGCTAGCGGCAGTGCGGGAGAAACTGCCAGAGGGTGTTAATCTCGATCTCGCTTTTGATACGACGGTATTTGTCGAACACTCAATTAAAGAAGTGGTAGCAACATTTTTTGAAGCTCTGCTGCTGGTAGTGCTCGTCATGTTTTTGTTTCTGCAAAATGTGCGCGCAACAATTATTCCTCTGCTGGCGATTCCGGTATCGATCATAGGCACGTTTGCCGGTCTTTATATTGTTGGTTTTTCGATTAATTTGCTGACGCTATTCGGTCTTATTCTTGCCATCGGCATTGTAGTAGATGACGCTATTATCGTTATTGAAAATGTTGAGCGCATCATGGAAGAGCAGCATGTCGATGCCAATACTGCAGTCAAACGGGCAATGGAGGAGGTGTCTGGACCTCTAATTGCTATTGTATTGGTGCTTTGCGCTGTATTCCTCCCCGTTGTTTTTATGGACGGTCTTACCGGTGAGATGTACCGGCAATTCGCGGTTTCTATTTCGGTTTCCGTTATTTTATCGGGTATTGTTGCGTTAACACTGACCCCAGCATTGTGCTCTATGATGCTAAAAACCAAAGATCACAAACCGGCGGAACGTGGCTTTTTGGGTGGGTTTAACCGCGGGTTTAACGGCCTTCGCAACGGCTATGTATCGGCAACCAGCTGGGTGCTTAATCACCGAATATTGGGCTTGTTGATGTTTTCCGTCCTTATCGCTTCAACGTGGTTTTTGTTTCAAACTGTCCCGAAAGGTTTGGTGCCAGCAGAAGACCAAGGCTACGTCGTTATGGTGTACAAAACGCCGCCGGCAGCGTCGCTGTCACGTACGGTGGCGGTAACCGACCCGATGAATCAGCGCATTCTTAAGGAAGATGAAGTCAAAGGTGTGATGACATTTGCCGGCTTTGATATTTTGTCGTCTGCTCAGAAAACCAACGCGGGCGTGTCGTTTGTTATGCTCAAAGATTGGTCTGAACGGCCAGAGGCGGCGCAAAGCTCTGTCGCAGTGGCGCAGCGCTTGCCACGCTTGGGTCACGACTTGCTGGATGGTGTGATGTTTGCGTTTAACCCGCCGCCAATTATTGGTTTAAGTACGACCGGTGGCTTTGAGTTGTATGTGCAAAACCGTGGCGACAGTGATATGACGATCATGGCTGAGGAGTTAAATCGCTTTATTCAAAAAGCCAATGAGCAGCCGGAACTTCAGGGGGTGTACAGTACTTTCGATATTAATACCCCACAGTATCGCCTGTTTTTAGATAGAGAAAAAGCGCTGAGTCTTGGCGTGCCGGTCGCCGATGTGTTCAGTACAATGCAGGCGACGTTTGGTAGCTTGTACGTAAATGACTTCACATTATTTGGTCGTAGTTTTCAGGTAAACCTGCAATCCGAAGAGGACTTTCGCGGCAGTCCGGAAGATTTAAGCAAAGTATTTGTGCGCTCGGTGAGTGGTAATCTGGTTTCCTTGCGAACATTGTTGCGTGTCGAGCGGATTGTTGGCCCTGATGCGGTGAGCAGATTTAACGGTTTTCCGGCTGCCAAGGTGTTGGGTAATCCCGCGCAAGGTTACAGTTCCGGTGATGCTATTGCGGCGCTAGATCGCGTTGCGGCTGATATTCTGGGGCGTAATTTCACCTTGGGGTGGGTGGGGAGCTCCTATCAAGAGAAGGCTTCTGGCGGCTCTGGTGGCCAGGCATTTGTTTTAGCGGTGTTGATGGTGTTCCTTATTCTCGCTGCGCAGTACGAGCGTTGGATGGTTCCTGCGGCGGTTATTTTGGCGGTACCTTTTGCGATATTAGGCGCAATTGCCGCAACGTGGATGCGAGGTCTGGAAAATGATATTTATTTCCAAATTGGCTTGGTGTGCTTGATCGGTTTGGCGAGTAAAAATGCCATTTTGATCGTGGAATTTGCGATGCAAAAGCAGCGTCAAGGTATGTCGCTCGCTGACGCTGCGGTAGATGCAATTCGCTTGCGTTTTCGTCCCATTGTAATGACGTCTTTAGCCTTTACGCTCGGCTGCTTGCCATTAGCACTGGCCAGTGGTGCCGGGGCGGGGAGTCGCGTTTCACTCGGTACGGGGGTTATCGGAGGTATGTTAGTGGCCACGTTTGTGGCGACGATATTTGTGCCTTTGTTTTACGTTTTGTTTGCTGGTCTAGGTGAGAAGTTCAAGCGCGCCAAATAATAGCGCGCTTCATTGAGTAGGATAAAGGCAGCGATTTTCAGGCTTATACCCTAGCTGCCTTGCATCCGCGCACTAAAGTCCCAATCTGATTGGCTGGTTATTTTTAAATGAATTGCATACTCATCGGCGCGGCGGCTGAGCAGCCATTGCCTTAAGCCCGGTTGACTGTCACCGAGGTAACGGGCGATTAATCTGCTTAATACCACGCCCTCTGAGTCGCTTTTTAAACTTGCTATTGCCTTGCCACGCACGCCTTTATAAGGCACAGAGTTAACCGACACTTCAAATGCGCAGTTAGGGTTGGCTTTTAATAAGCGAATAATTTTTGCGGATGCGTGGCTTGCGCACAGCAATTCACCCTCTTGATAAATAAACCACAGCGAGCAAATCACTGGGAAGCCGTCTTTGTCGATAGCAGCAAGTCGCACGGGGACTAGGCTGTTATTTAAAAATTCCGTCGTGTCCATAAGTGTTCCGGTGCTCTTAGATTGCTTAGGGTTTTAATAGACGTATGCCTTGGTCCTCTATACCGATGCGCTTCTGCTTATATAAGCGGCCGATGGCTTGTTTAAAGATCTTTTTACTAACGCCAAACAAACTATAGATCGCTTCTGGTGGGCTTTTGTCGCCGATGGCAAGAAAGCCGTCATTGGCTTCAAGTTGGGCAATGATCTTGGCTGCAATATCGTTGCCGCCAATATTAATAGGTTGGATGCTGAGGTCGATACGGCCGTCGTCGCGAACCTTTTTAACATAGGCAGTAAGTGTTTCGCCTTTGCGCAGTGGTCGAAGTAAGTCGCTATCGTAGAGTAGGCCCCAGTATTCATTATCGATAACCGCTTTATATCCCAGCTCTGTTTTACCGGCAACGATAACGTCAAAGCGTTGGCCTCGGCTTAAATGAGGGGCCGTATCTTCGATAAACTCGTCGAGCTTCATCGAAGCCACTATGCGGTAACTTTTGTCTAAGTAAATTTTGACCAGGGCTTTTTTGCCAGCGGTGATTTCACCCATATGCTCGGCATAGGGGAGTAGCAGCTCTTTATCTAGTCCCCAATCCAAAAATGCACCGGTATCATTGATCTGAGCGATCTTTAGCAGAGCAACATCCCCTAACTGTGCCAGTGGCGTTTTACTGCTCGCAATTAAGCTGCCATCACTATGGTGGTGAATAAAACCGTCGACAATATCACCGATTTGGCAATTCTCAGGTGCGTTTTTTCTACTGAGGAAAATGTCTCCTAAGTTACCACCATCGAGATAAAAGCCAGCAGGTGATTGGCGGCTGACCGTAAGCCGGTTAACGCGACCGATGTCGGGCATTCAAACTTCCTCGGGGAATTTAGCAGCAAGTCTAGTGCGACTTGCTGCTTGAGTACAGCAGGAAAAGATAGGTGTAAAGCGGTCCGCAAAGGGAGCCGCTACAAGCTTAGCTTAGCTCGATTGCCACCGCGAGCGCTTCACCACCTCCGATACACAGTGATGCGACACCGCGTTTCTTTCCGTATTGCTGCAAAGCATAGATTAAACTCACAATAATACGTGCGCCAGTGGAGCCAACGGGGTGGCCCTGGGCGCACGCGCCGCCGTGAACATTGACTTTGGCATGGTCTAATTCCAAGTCGCGTATTGCTAACATGGTCACCATAGCGAAAGCTTCGTTGATTTCCCATAAATCAACGTCGTCCTTGCTCCAACCCGCTTTGGCTAACACTTTCTGCATCGCGCCAACCGGGGCGGTGGTGAATAGCTCGGGTTCAAGAGACTGGCGACTGTGGGCGACAATGCGAGCGAGGGGCTTTGTGCCAGTTTCGGCTAGGGCTGCTTCGCTCATTAACACCAATGCTGAAGCACCATCAGAAATCGAGCTCGCATTGGCGGCGGTGATAGTGCCGTCCTTTGAAAAAGCGGGCCGCAGCGTTGCTACTTTCTCAATAGATGCGGTGAGAGGTTGCTCATCGTCAGTTACCACAGTCTCGCCCTTGCGGGTTTTCACGGTGACTGGCGCGGTTTCGGCTTTCAGTGAACCATTTTCAATCGCGGTGCGGGCCCGATTGAGTGACTCAATGGCGTAAGCATCCATTTGCTCGCGGGTAAATTGATTGTCATCGGCAGTTTGCTGAGCAAAGCTGCCCATCATTCGACCCGTGTAGGCGTCCTGCAGTCCGTCAAAGAACATGTGATCTTCAAATCCTTTGGCGCCAGTGCCTACGCCTTTGCGTGCATTGAGGACGATATGTGGCGCATTGCTCATGCTCTCCATGCCACCGGCGACGACAATATCGCAGCTGCCCGCTTTAATTTGGTCGTGAGCATAAATAGTGGCTTGCATGCCAGATCCGCAGAGCTTGTTGATCGTAACCGCGCCCGTTGAATTAGGAATGCCTGCCATGATTGCGGCTTGGCGCGCGGGGCCTTGCTTGAGACCTGCTGGTAAGACGCAACCCATAATGACATCGTCGATGTTAGCGGCGTTGATATTGGCGCGCTTAACTGCTTCGGCGATGGCGGTTGTGCCTAACTCGACCGCAGTCATCGCGCTTAATGAGCCTAACATACTGCCCATTGGCGTACGGGTTCCGGAAACAATATAAACGGAATTGGACATAAAGTTTTTTCCTTAAATTAAGCGGCTGTTCAATGTGGGTTTTGCCCAGTGAAACCGGCGTGATTGGCGAGGGTGAATTGTAGAAAAAAAGTGGCGTATTTAGCCATAAATCTCTGTTTTTTTCAATTTTTAGCTAGCCTGACTTGTTTACTTCAAATAGTTTACGGCGCACTGCGCGACGGTATTCACCTGGGCTGCTTGTGTTGTGTTGCTTAAATAAGCGGCAGAAATAGCTGCTGTCGTTATAGCCACATTGCTGACCTATTTCCTCAATGGAAAGATTACTGTTTTGCAGGAGGTCTTGAGCTAACTCTAAGCGCATTTTCTGCATGTATTGCAGTGGCGGTAGGCCGGTGGCTTGCCTAAACCGGCGATGAAAGCTCCGCTCGCTTAGGCCGCTGAGGTGAGCGAGGTCTTTGATGTTAAATGCTTCATTCAAGTGTCTTGCTAACCAATTTTGGGCTAGGGCAATGGTTTCATCGCGGTGCAGGTCATTGCGGTCAACACGGTAACTGTTGCGGGAGAACGGGCGGCGGCTTTCTGGCGAGAACTGCTGGGCTACCCGGCGGGCAATTGATGGGCCCCAATAGCGGTCAATGAGGTGTATTACTAAGTCCGCTGCTGAGTTAACGCTACCGGTGCAGAAGAGGTTGTCAGCTTGGGTAATGAGGTAATCACGATGCAGAATCACTTGCGGGTAGCGGTTAGCGAAGTCGTCAAAATAGTGCCAGTGAGTGGTTGCTACTCGCTTGTTTAGTAATCCCGCTTCGGCGAGGAAATAGCTGGCATTGCCCACGGCGCAAATATCTGCACCACGACGTTCCTGCCGTTTTAACCAATCTTGGATTTCAGGACGGGTCGGTGCGCCTCGGTGAGGATGTCGCCAACGGCTGGGAATAATGATGAGGTCGTAGTTTTCGTCGGTGCAAAGTGTGGTGTTGGGGGTGATCTGCATGCCGCCCGATACGTGAATAGGCGCGGGGTCTAAACCAATAATTTCGATTTCAAGCAGGGGCGCACGCTCTTTTAGTTTAGACACGCTGTTTGCTGCTGTTAAGAGCTCCATCGGCAGGCTAATGCTGGTGGCGAGGGCGTCGTGAAATGCTAGAAGGGCGACTCGTTTCATGGCTGACACATACGTCTCATTTTTTGGCGGTTATATTATATTTAAAATAGCCTAACACCGTTAGACTACCTACTGAAATAGCAATCGCTAAAGACAAGGAATAAGTGTGAGTAAGCTTCCCGTAATTGTTGGTTTTGGTGGCGTTAATCCCGCCGGTCGTAGTTCATTTCACCATGGTTATCGCCGAATGGTGATTGACGCGCTATCTCAGGAAAAAGCGACACAGACCTTCCAGAGTCTATCGGCCATTATGGGTTTACCACCAGAAATGGCCGGTGACGAGGCACAGCGTCGCTATATTCTGGAGCACACACTTATCCGTAAGATTGAAGGCAATATTTTTAACACCGACCAAGTGGGCTGGAATAAACGCATGGCCATGAGCGGTCGTGACGGTGATTTACAGTTTGTTACTCGGGCGCGGGATTTACCTGATGAGCTACCCGCAGGCTGGACTGTACAAGAATTAGGAAGCGGTAAAGTATCGGTTAGTATTAGCGGCGGCTGTAATATTTTGTTGCCGACTACGCGTAAAATTGAAGTTTCCTCGGCAGGGCAATTTCCGACGGGCTTTGATCCCGGTGCGCTGTATCCGTCGCGTAGCCATCCGCGGGGCTTGCAGCTCGCAATCTGCGGTGTTTCCGACGCGCTGAATGCGATGGGGATTGAATGGCAGGCGGTGATGGATCGCATAAAGCCAGACCAGATGGGGGTGTATGCCAGTTCGGCGATGGCGCAGCTTGACGAAAATGGCTTCGGCGGTTTGCTGTCGGCCCGCGCCAATGGCGGTAGGGTGAGCTCGAAAAATTTGGCGCTTGGTTTGGCGGATATGCCGGCTGATTTTGTTAGCGCCTATGTGTTGGGTAGCGTGGGCACCAGTGGGCCTAGTCTCGGTGCGTGCGCTACGTTCTTTTATAATTTGCGCCAAGCTGTGAATGAAATACGCAGCGGTAAAATTCGCGTTGCCGTGGTTGGTGTAGCCGAGTCGGCTATTGATCCAAATATCATTGACGGCTATTACACCATGGGAGCGCTTGCTTCAGATGCCGATTTATTGAAGCTAGATGCCGGCAAAGGCTTGAGCGAGCCAGATCACCGCCGGGCCAGCCGTCCCTTTAGTAGTAACTGTGGCTTTACTGTTTCTGAATCATCTCAGTTTATTGTGCTCTTTGACGATGATTTGGCGATGGAGTTGGGTGCGCAGATACACGGTTCGGTACCTGATGTGTTTGTTAATGCTGACGGTTATAAAAAATCGATTTCTTCACCTGGCGTTGGTAATTACCTCACGGTTGCAAAGGCGCTGGCAGCGGCGGCGGGCATTGTCGGCGATAAAGCGATTAAACATCGCAGTTTTGTGCAGTCACATGGCACCAGTACCCCGCAAAATCGTGTGTCTGAGTCTCATATTCTCAATGAAGTTGCCAAGACCTTTGGTATCGAGAAGTGGCCGGTGGCGGCGATTAAAGCCTACCTAGGCCATAGTATTGGTGCGTCCTCGGGAGATCAGTTAATAGCGAGTTTGGGAGTTTGGAATGACAATATTATTCCCGGTATCAATACCATAGATCATATTGCTGACGATGTGCAGGATAGTAATTTACGCCTACAAAAAGAGCATATGGAAGTTGAGGAAGACAGCCTTGATGTAGCTGTATTGAACGCCAAAGGCTTTGGCGGAAATAATGCCTCGGCAGCGCTGCTGTCACCGAACTTGAGTAAAAAGTTACTTCAAGGTCGGCACGGCGCCAAAGCGTGGCAAAGCTATCTTGGGCGCCAGGAACAGAGCCGTGACCGAGCAACCGCTTACGATAATAAGGCGAGTGAGACCGGCTTCGATGTGTTGTATAAATTCGGTGAAAATGTGCTGAGCGGTGAAGACTTGAGTATGAGTCGCGATGGTATTGGTATTAAAGGCTGGGCCGCTAAAGTAGACCTCAATATTGAATCGCCCTTTGCCCAGTGGCTGAAATAGGCATTATAAGGGGAAAGTGCGCTTCCTTTAGGGAAAATACGGATATAGCTCAGCACGGTCCTATGGCTAAATGTCATGGCTATATTTGGTATAAGGCCAGAGGATTATGAGAGAGTTTGTTCGTCATCCCAGTGATATACCACTGGATGTGAAAATACTGAGCGAAGCTGGGGCACGCCATGCGCATATGCATGATGTGAGTATGGCTGGTTTGTCCTGTTTGGTTGCCCGTGAGATTAAAGCAGGGAGTCGAGTGGAGTTTTATGTGCCCTCGATCTCGGAGGAATCAAGTGGTCGCGGTACGGTGGTTTGGTGTCGGCCGCAGCGCGAAAAATACCAATTAGGCATTCAGTTTCACGCCGGAAAAGATGTGTTTCGGGCGAGAATGGTCGAACAATTGTGTCAAATTGAGCATTATCGGCGTGAAGTAGAGCAGTTTGAGTCGCGAATCCTTAATAGTGAGGAGGCTGCTGCTGAATGGATATCTCTTTACGCTGCAGATTTTGACCGTTTATTTCCCCTAGAATAGATGTTTTCAAAGAGAATATCCTAGCTCTAGTGTCCAGTCAGGTGTTATTGCTCAAGACAGCACTTTGAATTCATGGTTGAATATATCCCCCGCAATGTCGGGGGATTTTTTTTGCTTAAGGATATATACCATGAAGCACGAGGCAACGGCCCGAGTCGTTATTGATCTGCCCCGGGAAGAGGCGTGGGCTTTGCTCAAAGATTTGTCGCTGGCCCACAACTATGTCCCTGCGGTTACCCGCACTGAAATAACCAGCGAGAATGCGAGCGGTTTAGGCGCAAGTCGGCGGGTGTATCAGCGCTCCGGAAAAGGCATGGATGAGACCGTGACCGAATGGAACGAAGGCCATGGCTTTGTTATTCGCTTGCATAAAGGCGAGAAGGGCGCGCCGCCGCCATTTCGGCAGGCGATATTTCGCTACCGGATTGAAGACGCTGGCCATAGCCGTACTGCATTAACCGCCAGCCTTGCTTTTGATATGCGCTGGGGGCCGCTAGGGCGTATTTTATACGAGCGTTTGCTGCGCAAAGTATTTCGCGGCGTAATATACGATATCGCACTTAGCATGAAGCAATTCTATGAGTCGGGCGAGGCGGTGAGCAGTGGCCAGTTAAAGCAGTTGCGCATTGGCGCGAGGCAAGAAATTTAATGGATGCGCTTGATTTACTTAAAAGTCGTAACTCTGCTGCCAAGCTAGCAAGCCCGGGCCCTTCTGAGCAGGAATTGGCCGAAATTTTCGCGGCGGCAATGCGCGCGCCAGATCACAGTCGCTTGCGACCGTGGCGTTTTTTGCAAATTCGGGGTGCGGGTTTGAGCGCGCTCGGGGATTTGTTTGCCGAGGCGGCCTTGCACCGAGAGCCTGCGATCGGCGAAGCCGAGCTCCAGCGTTTCCGACAGCAACCGCTGCGTGCGCCGCTTATTATTGTGGTAATTAGCTGCATACAAGAACATCTAAAAGTCCCCCGCATTGAACAGCAAATGTCGGCAGCCTGTGCCGCCCACGGCATTTTATTAGCGACGGACGCGCTGGGTTATGCGGGTATTTGGCGCACCGGGTCTAACGCCTTTGATGCCCATGTTATGGCAGGCTTGGGACTTTCGGCCAATGAAGAGATAGCGGGCTTTATTTATATTGGCAGCCGTGATGGCCGAGCCAAGCCGCTACCGGCGCTAAAAATGGCCGATTATGTAAAAGACTGGAGATAATAATGAATACTGTTACCCCTCCGCTGTACACCACTTTAGCGGTACAGTTAGAAGAGCACGTTGCGTGGGTCGCCTTAAACCGCCCCGAGAAAGCTAACGCAATGAATGAGCCAATGTGGGCCGAAATTCAAGCCTGCTTTGAATGGTTAGATACCGAGCCAAGTGTACGTGTAGTGGTGCTGTGTGGTGAAGGTCGACATTTTTGTGCGGGCATTGATCTGGCTATGTTTGCTGGCCTTGGTCAGGGCGCGGATGGTGTAGAAAAATCCCGGTTTATTGAACAATTTCGCGGTGTTATTTTGCGCTTGCAGGGCAATCTTACCGCTATTGAACGTTGTCGCAAGCCTGTTATTGCGGCAATTCAAGGCAGCTGTGTTGGCGGCGGTGTCGATATTGTCAGTGCCTGCGATATGCGCTTTTGCTGTGAGGGCGTGAAATTTTCTATAAAAGAAATTGATATCGGCATGGTCGCTGATGTTGGTACTTTGCAGCGTTTGCCGCATATTGTGCCCCAGGGAATTGTCAGGGAACTAGCCTATACTGGTCGTAATGTTTACGCTGCTGAAGCCGAAAAAATTGGCTTGGTTAATCGCGCTTACGACTCTTATGAAGAAATGATTGAGTCGGTTTCAGAGCTTGCTCAAGATATTGCGCGCAAATCGCCATTGGCCATTCGCGGTACTAAGCAAATGTTGCTGTATAGCCGTGATCACAGTGTAGCCGACGCCCTGAATTATCAGGCAACTTGGAATGCTGGCATGCTGAGTTTTGAGGATGTGATGCTGGCTATTGGCGCCACCAGTGAAGGCAAATCCGCAGATTTTAAAGATTAAGAGTAATCTGAAGTGCTCGCGTCAAAAGCAGGGTGCTTGTTCTGGCTCTGCTTTTGCTAATTTTCCTGCTCCGCAAATCGCGTTTGGCGTTTAGGCCAAGACATTAAGGCGTTGTTATTTCATGCAAACACGTACAATTTTTAAAACGCCATTGGTTAGTGGCTTTTTTCGTTTGGTTTTTATGGCGCTAACCCGCTTAAGGGGTTGGCGGATAGAGGGCGAAAAGCCCAAAGATAAAAAATATGTTTTGATCGCCGCGCCGCACACCAGCAACTGGGACTTTCCCACAATGATGGCGGCGTCTTTTATATTAGGCTTGGATGTGCATTGGATCGGCAAGCATACCTTGTTTCCAGCAGGGCCTTTTGGCGCACTGATGCGCTGGTTTGGCGGCATCGGTATTGATCGACGCAAAAAACATAATACCGTCGAGCAAATGGTGGCTAATTTTAATGAGCGCGATGAGTTAGTGGTAATCATTACCCCAGAAGGCACTCGTAGTAAGGTGAATCACTGGAAGGCCGGCTTTTATCATATTGCGGTGGGGGCGGGGGTGCCGATTTACATGGCTTATGTTGACACCAATTTGAATGTGGTGGGCATGGGGCCTGCATTTCACCCCACCGGCGACTATGAAAAAGATATAGTCGAAATACGGTCTTTTTACGCTGACAAAAGAGGATTCAGACCGCATAGTGAATGAACTGTCTCTACTGAGTTTGGCGTAGATATTCTTAGCTGTTAATCAATAATAATAGATAGACGCGCGCTCTGTTTAGGTTTTGGCTAGGGGCGCATACAGCTAATAACAACGACTGGAAATTGCGATGAAAACGCTCTTTGGTTTTGCCTGTGCTCTGGCAATGGCCACTCTTTTTACTGCCTCAATATTTGTCAATGCCGACACTGCAAAGGATGTTACAACCGAGCGTATTTCCCGTAATGACAGTGCAAACTGGCTGTCTTACGGTAAGGACTATAAAGAACAGCGCTATAGCGAACTCGATCAGATCAATGTTGGTAACGTTGCTAAGTTAGGGCTGGCGTGGGCCTTTGATACCGATTTTAATCGCGGTTTAGAAGCGACGCCTATTGTTGTTGATGGCGTTATTTACGTGACGGGCAATTGGAGTGTTGTTTACGCGCTGGATGCCCGCGATGGTCGCCTACTGTGGAAATACGATCCCAAAGTACCCAAAGAGTGGGCCAAGATGGCGTGTTGCGATGTTGTTAATCGCGGTGTTGCTGTCTACGAAGGTAAAATTATTTTTGGCACCCTCGACGCCCGTCTGATCGCACTGGATGCGGCGAGTGGTGACGTACTCTGGGAAACCGCCACGGCAGATTTGAAGGCCTACCCTTACACCATAACGGGTGCGCCGCGAGTGGCTAAAGGTAAGGTGTTTATTGGTAATGGCGGTGCGGAATACGGCGTACGTGGCTATGTTAGTGCCTTTGACGTAAATACCGGTAAAGAACTTTGGCGGTTTTACACCGTTCCGGCAAACCCTGCCGATGGCTTTGAGAACGAAGCCATGGCGCGGGCGGCAAAGACATGGACCGGCAAGTGGTGGGAATACGGCGGTGGTGGCACGGTATGGGATTCTATTGTTTACGATGACGAGTTAGACCAGCTCTATATTGGCGTTGGCAATGGCTCGCCGTGGAATGCCAAAATTCGTAGCCCCGAGGGTGGCGACAATCTTTACTTGTCGTCGATAGTGGCACTGAACCCTGATAGCGGTGAATATATTTGGCATTACCAAGAAACCCCTGCCGAGTCGTGGGACTACACCGCCACTCAGCACATTATGTTGGCCGATATGGCGATTGCGGGAGAGCAGCGCAAGGTTATTTGGCATGCCCCTAAAAATGGCTTTTTCTTCGTTATTGATCGTCAGTCTGGCAAGTTGTTGTCGGCAGAGCCCTATGCGGACGTGAATTGGGCTAGCCATTATGATCTAGAGACTGGACGTCCGGTGGAGGCAGATAATGCCCGTTACCGTGACGCGCCTGAACTGATTCGGCCGTCATCTATGGGCGCGCACAACTGGCAGGCCATGGCCTACAGCCCGCAGACTGGGCTGGTTTATATACCGGCGATAAGCAGCTTGTTTGAATACAACTCGGTTGAGGAGTATCTCCATCAGTGGGGGCAGTGGAATCTGGGGATATATTTGCAGCAACCCGCAGTTGCAGATCCAATATTGTCGCAGTTACTGACCAGCAAGATCACCCAGGGTAGCCTGCTGGCTTGGGACCCAGTTAAGCAGGAGGCCGCGTGGCAGGTTTCCCATAAATTAACCTGGAACGGTGGCATTTTAGCGACCGGTGGCGGCTTAGTGTTTCAGGGTTCGGCCGACGGTGAAGTGCTGGCCTTCCGCGCGGATAACGGCGAGAAGCTTTGGTCATTTCCGGCAAAAACCGGCGTGATGGCGCCACCGGTGACCTATACCGTTGATGGCGAGCAATACGTGACTATTCTTGCCGGATGGGGCGGCGCCTTTGGCTTGATTGCGGGCTTGGAGCGCGAAGTGACCCCGCCGCCGAGCCGAGTGCTTACCTTTAAATTGGGTGGCAATGGCGTGCTACCTGAAAACCCGCTCAAGCAATTGCACGAGCCACCACCACGCCTAAGCACTGACGAGGTGGTTTTGGAGAAAGGCCGTAATCTTTATTACGCCTACTGCAATGCCTGTCATGGTACGGAAGCCATTTCTAATGGCGCGATCCCGGATCTGCGTCACTTACCGGCCGCATTTCATAATAGTTTTAATGCCATTGTACTCGATGGCATTATGAGTAAAGCGGGTATGGTCGGCTTTGGTGAGGTGCTGAGCGAGGATGATGCTTACGCAATACACGCTTTTATTTTAGAGCGTGCGAATGTCGACAAAGAGTTAAGAGCGCAATCCGATTGGTGGAAGGGCCTTAAAACCTGGTTCTTTTCACTGCTTGCCAATTTCATTGCTTGGTTGATGTAAGTTTGCCGACCTTAGCATTGCGGTGTCGGATTCGAGGGAATTATGTATAAAAGAGTAGAGCTTAGCGCTTTTGGTAAACCTGACGTCCTGCGCGTTGTGACCGAAGCGAATTTACCGGAACCAGAACACGGGCAAGTAAGAGTTAAGGTGCTCAGCGCGGGCACGGGCTTCACCGATACGATTATTCGCCAGGGTCAATATCCGGGTGTAAAAAAGAAGCCACCGTTTACGCCGGGTTACGATTGGTTTGGCATCGTCGACAAGCTCGGGCCAGGCGTAAGCGATTTGCAGGTGGGGCAGTTTGTGGCCGATATGCCGGTCATTGGTGGTTATACTCAATATCTCTGCGTTGATGCTAAGCAGCTTGTTGTGGCACCGTCCGGCTTAGACCCCGCGGAAGCAGTGTGTATGATTTTGTCCTACACCACGGCCTATCAAATGCTCACCCGCGAGATTAGCTTGGCGCCGGGGCAGCGCTGCCTCGTTCACGCTGCTGGCGGTGCTGTTGGCAGCGCCTTGCTGGAGTTAGGCGCGCTACTTGGTTTGGAAATGATTGGCACTGGCTCCCAAGCGAAAAAAGCCTTAATTGAAGGCCTGGGCGCCCAGTTTATTGATTACCGCAATGAAGATGTTGGCGCGCGTGTTGCTGAATTAGCGCCGGGTGGGGTAGATGCGGTATTTGACACGCTTGGCGGCCAAAGTTGGTCAGTGTCATATCGCTGTCTGCGCAAAGGTGGTCGCCTAGTCGCCTTTGGCGCCCTGCAGTTGACCACAGGACAAGAGACGGTGCCGCAGTTGTTGCTCGGCTTTACCAAATTACTTGTGCTGTGGCGGCTATTACCAGATGGTAAATCCTCTGGTTTTTATAATATTCAAACTCGCCGTCAGCGGCGGCCAGGCGACTTTAACGAGGATCTTGGCGCGCTGTTTAATCTGCTGGCGGAAGGAAAATTGCATCCAGCCATTGCCGAACGCGTTGCCTTAGATGATGTCGTGGAGATCCATCGCCGCTTGGATTGCGGCGATATCGTCGGCAAGGTTGTGCTGGATTGCACGCTTTAACGGTCAATAAATAAGCGAATATAGCCAGAAAAAGCCCTGCTAAGCCATGTTTAGTGGGGCTTTTTCATGGCTGTGTTATTGAGTTTAAACAGGCTGCTAATAGCGCTTGGCGAATTCGCAGCCACCGCCGTGGTTTAGCTTTAAACAGCGGCTTTGAGGAAACGCAGTCGTGCTGTACTATGTTGTCACTGTCAATTTGGGGATACTACGTGCATTTTCTAATAGTCTTATACAGTCGAATAATGGCGGTACTTAGCCATATCACCATGAAATTCATTAGTGTGCCGTCGCCCATGATCTATAGCGGCGCTGGGAGCGCCACTGCGCTGTGCGGGGCAATTGGCCGATTTGCTTGTAAACGTGTTTTAGTGGTCACCGACAGCGTGCTTGTTGAGCTTGGGCTTGTGGGCCGGGTCACTGCGGAGCTAGAAAAGGTCGGCGTTGCGGTGGAAATCTATGATGCCATTCTACCAGATCCCGATTTTTTGCAGGTCGAGGGTGGCATTGCGCTCTGCCGGAAAATGCGCTGTGACGCAGTGTTGGCGATCGGTGGTGGATCATCGTTGGACGCAGCTAAAGTAATTGCGGTTAGCGCAGGATCAGAGCAGCTGCCTAGAAAAATGGAGGGTTTCTTTAAAGTCGCGAAGCGAGGGCTCCCGTTATATTGCATTCCAACGACGGCGGGCACCGGTTCGGAGGCGACAATGGTGTCGGTGATTACGGACACAGCAAGCAGCACAAAATGTTTTATTGTCGATCCGAAATTGGTGCCGGATGCTGTGGCCTTGGATGCAAGCTTGATGACGGGATTGCCGCCGGCAATAACCGCCGCGACTGGTATAGACGCTTTAACGCATGCGATAGAGTCGTCGCTGGCAACCGAAGCAACCGAGGAAACCTTGAAAAAGTCTCTTGCCGCAACGGCAATGATTTTTCGATATTTAGAAACAGCAGTAAACGACGGAGAGAACCTTGAGGCGAGAGAGGCGATGGCCGTAGCGAGTTGTTATGCCGGTGCGGCCTTTACGGTGACTAATGTGGGCTATGTTCACGGTCTTGCCCATCAGCTAGGCGCGCTGTGCCATATACCTCATGGGCTGGCCAATGCCTTGTTTTTGCCGCATGTATTGGACTTTTACTGTGACACGGCGGCGCCGCAAATGGCGCGTATTGCTGCTGCTGCCGATATTGGTAGTGATGCAGATTCTGACCTAGAGCGCGCCAAAAAATTGGTCGAGGCGGTTCGGTCTTTAGAGGACCGCATCGGTGTCCCTAAAAGCAGTGATGCGCTGAAGCCAGAGATGGTTGAAGAGTTAGCGCGGCGGGCGTTAAAGGAATCTCATGGCCTGTACGGATACCCGGTGCCGAAATATATGCGTAAGGCCGAGTGCGAGGCGATCGTCCGTAAAATACTGCCAGCTTAATCGGGGGCGGCCTGCCTTGGCAGGCCCCTAGGTTGCTGGCTTTTTAGGGGCGGACGATCTCAAACACGCCTTGGGGTTTGTCTTGCAGCGCAAAAAAGCGCGCTAAGTCAATTTTGCTGCCTTCGATAGACAGTTGATCGGAAAATATCAGTTTTTTAAGTGAGGCATTGCCCAGTACCAAATCTAAAAATAATTCGTGGCTGATTTTAAGGGTGGCATTGGCATTTTCTACGGCAGCCGCCTGGGTGTGGTGCAGTACCGAGTTTTTTAGCGTTAGGACATGATTTTCGTTCAGATCCGTAAAATGGAAGTTGATCGTCATCGCCATTCCCTCGGCTTTCTCTGCATTTAGCTGTGCGGCCATCACATCGAAGAAATTTGATCTTGCGGCAAATTTAACCATATCTCGGCCTAGTGCCAGCTCGGCTGCGCTCTTAGGTTTACCCTGACGAAGCTCTTTCGCGCCGGTTAAATAAATGTCGCGCCACGGTGCGGATTCTGCTTGGTAGCCTAGCTGCTCATAGTTGCGGGCCAGTAGGGCTTTGGCGTCGCTGTTTGCTGGCTGGGCGAAAACCAGGTGATTTAGTAACGTTGCTGTCCAGCGATATTCTCCGCTGTCAAACGCGCTTTGCGCCAAAGCCAGTACCTGTTCGGCGCCGCCCATGGCCGCCACATAATGCTGCGCAGCCTGTTCCGGCGGCAGGGGATCGAGGTTGGCTGGGTTGCCGTCATACCAACCAAAATAGCGTTGATATACCGCGCGGGCATTGTGTCGCAAGCTACCGTAATAGCCGCGGTTGGAGAAACCCTCTTGCAGCGCTGCCGGCAATTTAATCTGTTCGGCTATTTCGCTTGGGGTATAGCCCTTGTAGGCTAGCCGTAGGGTTTGGTCGTGAATATATTTATAGGTGTCACGCTGTATCTCTAAAAAGCTGGCGATACGTTGACTGCCCCAAATTGGCCAGTGGTGACTGGCAAAATAAACGTCTGCCGCGCTGAACATATTTTTAGCCTCATCGATAAACCCGCTCCAGGCGAGCGCGTCGCGGACTTTTGCACCGCGCAAGGTGTAGAGATTGTGCATATTCCGTGAAACAAGCTCGGCGCCGCAAAACGCTTTGTGCGCGGGTAAATAGAAGGTGAATTCCGCCGGTGCCTCGGAGCCGGAAACATTCTGAAAAACAAATTCCACGCCGTCTATCGTTAATGTTTGGCCGGTATGATCGATGGATTCGGTGGGGGGTAAAATACTGATATTGCCGTAGGAAGGGCCTTTGCCGAGCCCAGAATCTACATGACCTCGCTCGCTTCGCGGCAGTGTGCTGCCATACATATAATCTGAACGGCGCATCATGGTTGGTCCGGCCAGCATGTTTTCGCTGGTGGCTTCTTCTAGAAAGCCTAGGGGGGCAATAACGCGGACCTTGGCTATGTCGGTCTGTCCAGCATCCAGTGCGCCAAGCACGCCGCCGAAATGGTCGATGTGGCTGTGGGTAAACAGAATGGCGCTAATGGGTTTTCTGGGCAGGTGCTCAAATGCAAAATTGATGGCTGCTGCGGCTGTTTGATTGTTGGTCAGCGGATCAACCACAATCCAGCCGTGCTCGCCGTCGATTAGGGTCAGATTGGCCAAGTCAAACCCTCGAACTTGGTAGACCCCGTCGGTCACTTTGAATAAGCCGTGGATATTGTTGAGTTGCGCCTGCCGCCACAGGCTAGGGTTTACTGATGCGGGTGCGTCACCTTGGATAAAATCATAGCTTGCGGGTTGCCAGGCGATACTGCCGTTTGGTCCCTCAATGGTGAGGGCGTCTGGTCGAGCAATTAGCCCGCGGCTGGCGTCGTCGAAATCTGCGTTGTCAGTAAGTTGAAGCGTTTTTAGAACTTGGCGATTGATGTTTGCTGTCGTTTCGGTTGCCGCGCTGCTGCCAAAGGCGTCGGTATTCGCATCTGCGGCGGTTATTGGCGCGGGACGATCACAGGCGGCTAGCAGGCTAAATGCCAGTACCGGCATATATTTTTTTGTGACGGCAATAATCGGCATTGCTGCTTATCCTCGCATTACAAACATAGTTACATAAATGAAGGCACGCTAAGGCCATCGTCGGCCGCGTTGCCGAGCTAATACACGATACGCAGTTATGCCGTAGCGAATAGCGCGGCATGCGTGAAGTGTAGCCAAGCGTTCTGAGGGCGCAAGCAATACGCCGCGTACAAGCAGTCTTGTTTAATTATCCAAGCTGCAATCGCCGCTCGGTGGTGTCGGGCGTCAGTGTGTATTAAATTCGCCGGGCGAGGTTTGGCCGTCAAGAGGTATGCACTATCGGCGCTGAGAGGCTTGTTTTAGAAAGTAAAAAGCCCCGCGAGGCAGGGCCTGGCGAGGCTTTAGGGCCGTGGCAGTTTTAGAACTTAAACCAAATGCCGGCGCCAGCAGTACTGTCTGTGGTGCTTATCGCGCCGACAGTGTCATTTTCCACTTGGGCGGCATAGGCAAAGACCGTCAGCGCCGAACTTAATTTGTAATCAGCGCCAAGTGCTGCTTGCGTTTTTTCTTGGTCACCGGTCACTAGCTCTGTTTCACCAACACCGTATTGCGCCTTTAATACCCATTTGTGGGTGGCATTAAATGCGGCGCTAATCAGTGCGCTGTCTTCTTGCTGGGAGTCGACTTCACCAGCCAATTCTGCAGTTTGAACCAATACGCCGAGATCAACTGGGCCAAGACGGGTGGTGAAAATGGCGCGGGTGGTGTCGTAGTCGTCAATGTCGGTGTCATGAGCAATCGCAAACAAGAATTGCTTGGTTTGGTATTGCACGGAGAAAACATTACCGTCGGCGGCATTATCTTCATTGGCGTCGCGATTTTCGCCAGGAGATACCGCTGCAGTAAAGCTTAAACCGCCTAGGACAGTAGGGCTGGCGTATTGCACGATGTTCTTTTGGCGATTTTCGCCTTCCATGATGTTTTTAATGTCGCCAATAACTAAGTCGTTAAACTGGTCTACTTCTTTGCCAAGTAATTTGGTGGCGGTATCGAACTGGCCTGCGCTCAGGGTTCCAAAGTCGCCTTGAATGCCGACAAAGGTGTTGCGCTGTTTGAAGGTGTTGCCGCTTTTGGAGTCGGCGGTGCCGGTGTCAACGGCAATCTCATATTCAGCTTGGTAAATAACGGTGAGGGCAGTGTTATCAATAGGCGTGGAGCCTTTTAGCCCGATGCGAGAAGCATTGCTATTGAGCTCCCATTGCTCGGTGTCTTTGCTCTCCAGATCCGTCTGCTGGTAAGAGACATTGGCTTTGCCGTAAAAGCTGAGGTCGGCATGGGCTAGCTGGGCGCCACTGGCCAGTAGGATACTTGCTGGTAATAACAGACGCTTCATGGATGTCTCTCCGCAAAAGCTAAATGGGTTAATTGATTTAGTCTTCTATTAATGTCGTGAACCTAAATTTTGGTGACGCGACCTTCTGGACTGGGCGTATTGTGGGGGGTGTTTATTACAAAAATATGACAATCCTACAAAATTGTGACGCTAATACTACATTAATATTTCATCTGATTGCTTGTTTCGCTGCAGAGACTAATCGCTTGCTAAGGTAAAGGTATATTTGGATTGTTGCAGCAATAATAATTCGAAAAAATCTTGCATTCATGCGTTGATTTTGAATCTGAGGAAATATCTAACGTTTTTCTTATGGTAACGTCTCGCGAATGAATATTTGCCCAAGGTTGTCCACAGTATCTGTGGATAACTTGGTGGGTAACTTGTAAGTTCTGCCTTGAAAGGGAGAGCGTATCGGGACTTTAACAAATTGTTCAAAAAATAGTCATTTTAATAAAGTCTTTAAAATACAGTAAGTTACGAATGTTTTGAAATATCTGTATTAAATATTACTGCTTAAGTAATGGATTTGTGACTGCTCATCCCTATCTGTGAATAAGTGTTACGTCAAGAGTTTAGTAATGTAACGTGTTACGTATTTTCCCTTATACGCTCGTGGTGCTTAACTTTGATCAGCGCTGATGCAGGCTTTAAGTGCTACTCGCCTCGGTAAATGCATCCGCTGGTGCAGGTTTCCCGTACTTCGACCTGACTTAGTGCACTTAAAATGGGTTTTAATTGCTGCCATATCCAAATAGCGAGATTTTCGCTTGTTGGGTTTTCGAGGCCCGGTATGTCATTTAAGTAATTGTGATCCAGTTGCTCGTATATTGGCTTGAAGATTTGCTTGATGTCGGAGAAGTCCATCAGCCAGCCAGTGTGCGGATCGATATCGCCAGCTATATATAGTCTGATTAAAAAACTATGGCCATGAAGTCGGCCACATTTATGTCCTTGGGGAACGTTGGGGAGTAAGTGGGCAGCTTCAAAGGTGAAGTCTTTGTATATTTCCACGTGGGGCTCCGGGCAAATTTAATGGGTAGTTAATAGGTGGCGGTGGCTAAGGTGCGAATATGCTGCGCCAAATTTGCGCCAATGGTAATCAGCTCCGGCAGCGGTGTACAGCATGTTGCTAGTTCAGTGCTCGACGGTCAATTTTTGAGTGCTACTTGGCGCCAGTATTCTGTATAAAAAATGAGCAAAATCAGTGTTATAGGCTTTTTTTAAAGAAAATGTAAAAAACTTCCCCAGAGTGTTTGACAGGGGGGGAGTTTGCTGTAGAATGCGCCTCACTCGATTGATGAGAAGGGTGATTAGCTCAGCTGGGAGAGCATCTGCCTTACAAGCAGAGGGTCGGCGGTTCGATCCCGTCATCACCCACCATTATCGTGTAAAAGTATGCGGACCGGTAGTTCAGTTGGTTAGAATGCCGGCCTGTCACGCCGGAGGTCGCGGGTTCGAGTCCCGTCCGGTCCGCCAACTTTTTATTTAGACCTCCCCTGTTTTTTGTCTTGCCTAAATGATGCGCCAGCATCGCATTAGGTTTGATGCTGTTTCTGGACCGGTAGTTCAGTTGGTTAGAATGCCGGCCTGTCACGCCGGAGGTCGCGGGTTCGAGTCCCGTCCGGTCCGCCAACCCCCTGTTTTTATTTATGCCTTCACGTTGCGACCACTTGCGTTGCCCCATTGCTCCAATTCATATTTTGTTCAGTTTTACTATCCGCTTCTCTATTGTGTTCCTATAATGCTTCGTTATCGGTCGTTGTCGTAATCAGCGCTTACTGCCGTGCATTCAGCAAAGCTGGGAGGTTCACTTGGGGGCATTAACCGAGGCAGTTGTTTTCTTCAAAGACGACAGTGTCGCTAAAGAAATGTTTTTTTCTGAGTTCGAAGCGGTATTAGATGATGTGGTGGGCATTACTGATTTTGCCGGCGACGAAGTGCAAGCGGCGTTTGTGCAGATAGAGGATAGCCTCAAAATTTTGGGGGCGGTTTTTTTTACGATCAGCTTTGATACCCGTGGTCGGGTAACGGGTAATTGGAATATTCCGCTGCGCCATTTGTTGGATCACGCCAGTTATGGCCCAGACCTTGGCGCTGGGCCAATTAAGGTCGCCTGCCGCAGCGCTTGCCCGGTGGCATGGTATCGGCGCCAGCTCTGGGATCCAGACATGGCTTCTGGTGGTACTTTTCAGCGCATGATTGCGGCGGCAGAGCGAAATCGGCTTGGCATTATCAGTGATCGCGATAGTCGAGGTGCGCCGCAATCGGGTATTGCCGATTTTTTCAAATCTTCGGTCAGTGTCGATTCTGCGCGTGCCTCTGCAACGCCTGCAGCAACAGAAGCGCCAGGCACGCCCACAGCCCTCTCATCGGTAAACCAGCCGCTATCAAACAGTAATCTTGGCCCAGTCTTTAATCGACGCTATCGCGCGAAGCTGGTGGCGTCACGCAGCGCTGAAAAATTGAATTTACTCACTCAGGCTGAGGCGTTTCAGCGCAAGCTCGATCAGCTAGGGGAGGAGTTAACCGCGCAATTGCGTGAGCGCGAGTCGGTAATCAAGGCCCAAAAAGAACATTTAGCTGATTTAAATGTGAGGTTTAAAGAGCTGGAGTCTCGGTTTGCCAGCCAGAAGCGCCTTGTTGCCCAAAAAAGTGAAGAGATCGACGCGCTAATGGAGCGTGGCGGTCGTGATCACAAGCAACAAGTAGCGGTATTGCGCGCCGAGCACGCGGAAAATTTAGAGCGCCAGCTCAAAGAGCAGGCCGTCGAATTGTCTGAACCGCTGCGCGATCGCGAGCGTGAACTGTATTTGCGTGCCAAAGAAATTGTTGACTTGCGCCGAGAGCTAAGCGTTTTGCGCGAGCAGAATCGCGGCTTAATGCTAAACAGTGATAATCAGCTTCTGCAGGCGATGTCTGAAAAAGGCGTGGTCTTTGTCGCCTATCATCCTGGTGTTGAACATTTGGTGATATCGCAGGACGAAATGCCGAACTATTTAAACGATCCTCTCGCGTATGTGGCATCGCGCTGTGAAGTGCCGGATGGCCAGTATCATGAGTGGCTGGCGCATTATCGCCTGCCTATTTGTCGTCACAGAGATGGCAATGGGCAGTACTGCGGTGAGCCAATCCCCAAAATTATGCGACCTCGATTATTCCGGCCTGGTGAAAGTGATCGCTGCCATGAGCATAGTGATTCGTTGCGCTGATGACTAAAGCGGTAGGGCAACTGTGTCAAGCTTGATACACCGGGTTTTTGTTAAGCGCGCCGTGACCGTGGATATCTTGCGCCTAGATAAAATACATGCGTTAGCACCGGGCAATAAGTGGTTTAAGTTGGCGCTGAATTTATCGGCGGCAAAGGCAGCTGGTGCAGAAACCTTGCTCAGTTTTGGGGGGGCGTTCTCAAATCATCTTCATGCTTTGGCGGCAATTGCGCAAGATCAGGGTCTGGCAGCGGTGGCCTGCGTTCGCGCTGATTCTGGGTGTGACTTAAGTCCAACCTTGCAAGACGCCGTTGCATGGGGAATGCATTTACATTTTTTAAGTCGCAGTGATTACCGTCGTCGTCACGACGCGGGTTTTGTCGCTGAGCTTGCGTCCCAGTATAAACGCCCCTACTTGATACCTGAAGGCGGCGCGAATCTGCTGGGTGCTCAGGGTTGCCGGGGTATTGTCGAACTGATTCCGGGGCGTGGGCAGGATTATCATGCCGTGGTGTTAGCGTGCGGTACGGGCACAACCTTGGCTGGCGTATCAGCGCAGATCGCGGACGGGGTTCAGCTTATCGGGATTCCGGTGCTAAAAGCGGAGGCGTATATGGCCGCGGATATTCAGCGCTTGCAGCTTGCCCTCGATCATCATCGAGCGAACTGGTTGCTGGATCACCGCTTTCATGGCGGCGCCTACGCTCGGTTATCGGCGCCGCTGCAAGAATTTATGCAGGGCTTTGAAGCGCGCTACGGTATTAGGCTTGACCCGGTGTATACCGCAAAGATGGCTTCTGCCGTGGATTGTATGATTAATAAAGGCGAGTTTGCCGAAGGTGCTCGGGTGCTGCTTATTCATAGCGGTGGTTTGCAGGGGCGTAGGGGTTATCCCCAGTTACTTTAGGGGTTGTCTCGAGCGAACTAGATAGCTTCTGGCCACTGGTCGGGAACAATAAAAAGGCGTTGTTGCTCAGGGTTAATTGCCATAATAGGCCGTTCGCTAGCCAATTCAAGGAGCTCTGCGTTAAGGTCGGTGGCGTTTGCATATTGGCCCTCGAGCCAGTGCGGTTTTGCGAGGTAGCGCCAGGGCTTCGATTCTGAGCTGCTAGCGGTGAGGCGGATGTATTCGCTTAGGGTTTGCCAGTGGCCGCGTTGGTGCATTGGGTTCAGGCTTTGGTGGGCGGCCTTTTCGTCGTCGCGGTGGAAGAGTATGCCGCTCACTTGGATTTGCTGGGCCGGTGCCGAAATGCCGTATTTGCTCAGTGCGTCGCGGCCCGCGGCGGTGTGTGCAAGGGGTAATTGGTGTTGGCTGAGTCGGGCAAGCTTGCGATCGAGGCGGTCTGCGCGGTTCGGGCCAAACCAATGGCTGAGCGAAGGTTGTTGTTGGCTGGCATTGAGGCCGAGGAAAAACTTTACCGCCAGTTCTAGGTGAATGGCTTGTTGGGTGTTGTGGCAATAATAAAGAACATCAAATTCACCAAGGGTTTTATTGCCGTCGCGCACGGGGATATTGTGGGCAATTAATTCGGTGGCCGGGTCTTCCTGCAAGAAAAAATGCCAGAGGCTTTCAAAAACCAGTCCAAGTCGTTTGCTGTGGCAGTGCGCCTGCATATATTGCTGCAGCGCTTGGTCGTCGCGATCGAGTGCGTTTAGCCATTCTTTGCGTTCATTGGTCAAAGGCAGGTGCGGCGTCGCGACCTTTGTTTCAGCGCAATACATACTGGTGAGCAGTGGCGGGCTGAAACAACTCCAGGCAAGCGCAGTGACCAAGGGGGAGCGAAACGGATATTGATTGGCAGAAAAAATGGTTTTCTCCAGGATTTCATTGTGGGACATAAAGCTCGCTAACTGCGCAAGGCCATCCGCTAGGGGGTGGTGTTTCGTTTGCATTAACGCGCTATTGTGTCTCAGACTTTAGCACAGCGGTCATATTGAGCGTGCTTCTGTATAATAAGCGGCCAAGTACAAACAGTAGGTATTATGGAACAGTTTCGCAATATAGGTGTGATCGGCCGTGAGGGCAACGGTGTGTCGGAAACGCTGCGGCGCTTGATCGATTTTTTGCAAGGACGAGACCTTAGTGTGGTACTCGATGAGGCGGTTTCTGAGCTTTTACCAGATCATGGTTTGCGCGTTTCTACTCGTCGTATGATTGGTGAGGTTTGTGACCTTATTATTGTGGTGGGGGGAGATGGCAGTCTGCTGGGGGCGGCGCGTACGTTGGCGAGACATAACGCGCCAGTGCTCGGTGTAAATCGCGGACGGCTTGGTTTTTTAACCGATATTTCGCCAGATGAGATCGAAAGCCAAGTTGGTGCCGTTCTCGATGGTCACTACCATTTAGAGAAGCGATTTTTGCTTGACGTTGAAGTGATGCGCGACGGCCAGCCAGTTGGCAAGGGTGACGCCCTCAACGATGTGGTGCTGAATTCGGGTACCTCGGGTCATATGATGGAGTTTGAGCTCTATGTAGATGGCGAATTTGTTTACCGTCAACGTTCTGACGGCTTAATCATTGCCACGCCCACCGGTTCCACGGCATATTCCTTGTCGGCGGGGGGGCCAATCATGCACCCGCGCTTGGATGCCATCGTTATTGTCCCCATGTTCCCGCACACCCTGAGTAGTCGACCGATCGTGATTGACGGTAAAAGCGAAATCAAAATGGTGGTAGGTAGGAATAATGTGGTTCAACCGCCGGTAACTTGTGACGGTCAATTGCGTATTACCACCCAGCCCGGCGACATTATTTATGTGCGTAAAAAGCCCCATAAGATGCGTTTGGTGCATCCTTTAGATCACAGTTTTTATGCCAGTTGTCGTGATAAATTGGGTTGGGGCGGACAAATTGGTAAAGAGGATGAGGATGTCTGAGTTTGTCGGTTTACGTATTCCGGTTACCGCTGATCTAGAAAAATTTTCGGCGCTACTGTGGCAGTTATCGGTGCCCCATCGAATTAGCGAAGAGCGGGGTATGTTGGTGGTGTGGGTTGGCGCAGAGTCTCATGTGACGCAGGTCAAAGACTTATATGAGCGCCTGCAGTCCGGCGACCTTGAACTAAGACTTGAGTCGACAGCGGTCACCGCGAAGGCGCCATCAACGTGGTATCGCAATTTGGCGACAGCGCCAGTCGTTGTGGTTTTATTACTATTGAGTTTGCTTGGGAGTATTCTGCCGGTAGTTGATCGCCATTTTGAAATCCTGCCATTGCTGAGTTTTTATCAGTTGCACGTTATCGGTGGCGATCTGCAGGGCGAGTGGCCTCGGGGTGAGTTGTGGCGGGTGATTACCCCAGCTTTTTTGCATTTTGGTCTTATGCATATCGTCTTTAATGCCCTGTGGCTTTGGGAGCTTGGCGGTATGATCGAGCGACGCCAAGGTGCGGTGCGTATTTTAGGTCTGGTTTTGTTGGTTGCAGCGGGTTCCAATATTGCACAGGCAATGACTGGCGTGTCGCTATTTGGCGGTATGTCCGGTGTGATTTACGGCCTATTGGGCTATATCGTGGTGTGGAACCGCTTGCGGCCGGCGACGCCATTTCCTTTGGTTAAGGGCGTTGCGGCGGTGATGCTGGTTTGGTTGCTCGTGTGTATGGCGGGCTTTACTGAATTGCTTGGGCTGGGCGCAGTGGCAAACACCGCGCACCTCAGCGGTTTGGTTTTGGGCTTGATTTTAGGTTTGGCCGCCGCTTTATTAGATCGTAAGCCAGAATCAAGCCTGAGCTGATATACTGCGGCGCGGCTTAATCAGTAGTTATTTGAAGTGAGTGATTGATGGATTTTGAACAGTTAGTAGACAATATTACCCCGGCGATTTACGAAGGGCTAAAGCGTGCTGTGGAAATTGGCAAGTGGCCCGATGGTAGGGTGTTAACCGTGGAGCAGCGGGAGCACTGTATGGCTGGGGTTATTGCCTATGACCTAAAAATGCAGGACGAAACTGAGCGGGTAGGTTATATCGACCGCGGTAAAAAGGCCGAGGGTGAGGTATGCGGTGACGACCACAGTCACGATGATGGTGACCAGATTCTGAAGTGGGCGGAATAAGCCCATGAGCGAACGTGTTATAGCCGGCGCTGTGGCCAAAATGAAAACCCATTTAGACGGTGATTTGGCCACTTACAGTATGCCGATTGGCGATCAGCTAGTGCCTATGAATGCGCTGATCGGCAAGACGCTAGGGCTGGATTTTCAGGGGAAAATTAATTGTGTACACTGCGGCCGCTTGACGAAAAAAAGCTTTAATCAAGGCTATTGCTACCCTTGTTTTCAGCGCTTGGCGCAGTGCGATATTTGTATTGTCAGCCCAGAAAAATGCCACTATGCGGCGGGAACCTGCCGAGAACCTGAGTGGGGCGAAAGTCATTGCATGATCGATCATGTGGTGTATTTGGCTAACTCATCTGGTGTAAAAGTTGGAATTACGCGAGGCACTCAGGTGCCCACTCGTTGGATCGATCAGGGCGCGGTTAGCGCCTTGCCGATTTTTCGTGTTAGCACCCGACTGCAGTCCGGTTTAGTGGAAACCCTTTACAAAAACCACGTTGCCGATAAAACCAGCTGGCAGGCCATGTTAAAAGGTTCTCCAGACAGTGTTGATTTAGCTGCGCGACGTGATGCGCTTGCCGTGGCGTGCGCCGACGACATTGCTGCCTTGCAGCAACGCTTTGGCTTGCAGGCAATTCAGCCAATAACAGATATCCCTGTGCAGCATATTGAATACCCGGTGAGTGAATATCCCCTTAAAGTAAAATCCTTTAATTTAGATAAAGTGCCTAATATTGAAGGCACGTTGATGGGTATTAAAGGCCAGTACCTGATTTTTGACACGGGCGTGATTAATATCCGTAAATACGCCGGTTATCACCTTGCATTAAGTAGTGAGTCATAGCGGCTCAGGAGTAGTTACATGCGCGACGCGCAGCCGAGTACGATTTATTTAAGTGAATATCAAGTTCCCGCGTATTTGATTGATACGACTGCACTGGTATTTGAGTTAGGTGAAGAAAGCACCAAGGTCTCTTCGCAATTGCATATTCGTCGCAACCCAGCGTCGACAATAAGCAATGCGCCGCTCGCTCTCCACGGTACCGAATTGGCGCTAATTTCGCTGGCTATTGACGGTCGCGCCCTTGATGCCAGTGAATGGACACAAAGTGGCGAGCAATTGATTATTGCTAGTGTGCCCGCCGAGTTTGTGCTGAGCTGTGAAACCCGCATTCGCCCCCAAGACAATACCTCGCTGGAAGGTTTGTATAAATCCAGCGGTATGTTTTGCACTCAATGTGAGGCCGAGGGCTTTCGCAAAATCACCTATTACCTGGACCGGCCTGATGTCATGTCGGTGTTCACCGTTGAGATTATTGCCGATGCCCATCGCTACCCGGTACTTCTGTCTAACGGCAATTTAAGTGCGGCGGAAGTATTAGCCGACGGTCGCCATAAAACCGTTTGGCAGGACCCATTCCCAAAACCCTCTTATTTATTCGCCTTGGTTGCTGGCAAATTGGCCTGTGTGGAAGACCGGTTTAAAACCATGAACGGTCGCGAGGTGGCGCTTAAAATTTACGTTGAAGACAAAGACGCGGATAAATGTGAGCACGCAATGGTGTCCCTTAAAAACGCAATGCGTTGGGACGAAGAGGTTTATGGCCGAGAATACGATCTCGATATTTTCAATATTGTGGCCGTTGACGATTTTAATATGGGGGCAATGGAAAACAAGAGTCTCAATATTTTTAATACTTCCTGTGTCTTGGCTAAGCCGGAAACGACGACAGACGCCGGTTTTCAGCGGGTCGAAGGGGTAGTAGCCCACGAGTATTTTCATAACTGGTCTGGTAATCGAGTCACTTGCCGCGACTGGTTTCAGCTCAGTTTAAAAGAAGGCTTTACCGTCTTTCGGGATGCCGAGTTTTCTGCTGATATGGGCTCGCCAACAGTCAAGCGCGTAGAAGATGTTACCCTGCTGCGCACCGCGCAATTTGCCGAAGACGCTGGGCCAATGGCGCACCCGATTCGCCCCGATTCCTTTATTGAAATTTCGAATTTTTACACTGTAACAGTGTATGAAAAGGGCGCCGAAGTGGTGCGCATGATTCACACGCTATTGGGGCCAGAGCTGTTCCGCAAGGGCAGTGACCTGTACTTCGACCGTCACGATGGTCAGGCGGTTACCTGCGAAGATTTTGTGTTGGCAATGGAAGACGCCAGCGGTGTAGATCTGGGCCAGTTCCGCAATTGGTATTCTCAGGCAGGTACGCCCAAGCTGATGGTAAGTGCTGAGTATGACGCTGCAGCACAAACGTATACTCTGCATGTGCAGCAGTCCTGCCCAGCAACCCCAGGCCAAAGCAAAAAGGCGCCGTTCCATATTCCCTTTACTGTGGCGCTATTGGGGGAGGCCGGTCAGCTCGCTTTACAGTTACAGAATGCGGCGCTAAATACTGAAACCGCAGACAATACCGAAATGGTATTGAACGTGACGAAGGCCGAGCAGAGTTTTATTTTCACGGGAATTAAAGAGGAGCCAGTACCGAGCTTGCTGCGCGGCTTCTCTGCACCAGTGAAACTGGAGTTTGATTATAGTCGTGAGCAACTGTTGCGCTTGATGAGCAGCGACAGTGACGGTTTCTGTCGCTGGGATGCCAGTCAGCAACTGGGCTTGGCGGAGATTAGTCAAGCGCTTGCTGATATTGCTGCTGGGCGTGATGTCGCACCTGAGTCAGCTTATTTAGATGCCTGCCGAGCGTTGCTTAGCGATGAGACTTTGGACGGTGCAATGGTGGCTATGATGCTGCAGCTGCCCTCTGAAGCGTATTTGGCCGAGATATTTCACCCTGTTGATGTGCTTGGCCTTCACCGCGCGCGCGAGACCTTGCGCTTGGCAATTGCCGAGGCTTTACGTGGGGAATTGCTGGCGTGTTATTCACGCTGTACCAGTAATGCCGTTTATGCTGCTGATGCCGGACAAATAGCCCAGCGCAGCCTGAAAAATACCGCATTGTCATACCTGATGTTATTAAATGACGACACCGGCCGTGAGCTAGCGACTCGCCAATTTGAACACAGTGAAAATATGACAGATCGTTTAGCGGCGCTTAATGCTCTGGTAAACAGTGCTGCGCCGTATAAGGCTGAAGCGCTTCAGCGCTTTTATCAAAACTGGCAACACGAGCCCTTGGTTATTAATCAGTGGTTCCAAGTGCAAGCTATGTGTCGTTTGCCGGGCACGCTTGAAACAGTTCAAGGCCTGATGGCGCACCCAGCCTTCGATATTCGTAATCCCAATAAAGTGCGGGCCTTAATCGGTGCATTTTGTGGGCAGAATAGTGTTAATTTTCACCGCGAAGATGGTGCCGGTTATCGCTTCCTTGCCGATCAAGTTATTGTGCTAAACCGCAGCAACCCGCAAATTGCGTCTCGCTTATTGGTGCCGCTGACTAAGTGGCGGAAATATTTGCCGGCGGCGCAGCAGCTGATGTGTGCGGAATTACAGCGGATTTTGGCGCAGCCGGATTTATCTAGTGATGTGTATGAAGTGGTGTCAAAAAGTGTGCAAGAGTATAGCGAGGAATAAGCATTGCTTTTGTTATAACCATATTCGTATTTGTTATAAGTGTATGATTTTAAAGATTTTTATTTATATTTTGGGGCTGCTGTGCTAAAGTCGCCGGCCTGTTAACGTTTTTATAGACAAAATTATGGATCTTGATCTCGACGCCTTAAATAGTACGCTGCGCAATGCCTCCGCCGAGGAAATTATTCGCTGGGCGGTGTCATTGAATGAGCCGATAATGGCGTCTACCAGCTTTTCACCGAATGCGGCGGTGATGTTGAAGTTAGTGACCGATGCGGCCCCGGAAATGCCGGTGGTTTGGGCGGACAGCGGGTATAATGTGCCCGACGCTTACCGGGTTGCAGAGCAATTGATAAAATTGCTTAAACCGAATATGAAGCCCTATGTCCCCTTGATTACCGCAGAGCATCGCAATGCCATTATGGGCGGAATTCCGCATCCAGATGACAACCCTGAGCTGCACCGGGAGTTTACCCGCCAAGTTAAATTAGAGCCGTTTAATCGTGCCTTTGCGGAATTGGCGCCCAAAATATGGGTGACGGGTATTCGCAAGGAGGAGACGGAGTTTAGACAAAATCTCGATATATTGTCTTGGGATGGTCGCGGTATTTTGAAGGTCGCCCCGATTTTTTACTGGACCGAGGCTGATGTGCAGGCTTATATGAGTGAACATAAACTGCCAAGTTGTAAGCATTATTTCGACCCCACCAAAGTGGCGGAGAACCGTGAGTGCGGTTTACACACCTCCGCGTAATTTTTAGGGGGAATGAGCTCCTCCTTTCGCTGAGTTCTGGGTTTCTGCGGCTTTCTAAATAAGGTTTTTCTCATGTATGCTGTTTTACGCCGCTTATTGTTTTGTTTGTCCCCTGAGCGTGCTCACCATCTATCTTTAGTTTTAATCTCTCTGCTTGAACGCTGCGGCTTAAGCGGCTTGTTGGCGCGTCCCATACCCCGCCAGAGCCGTGTCGTTATGGGAATCGAATTCCCTAATCCCGTGGGCTTAGCTGCAGGCTTAGACAAAGACGCTAAACATATTAATGGGCTGGCGGCCTTGGGTTTCGGTTTTATTGAAGTTGGCACAGTGACCCCCTTGGCGCAGCCCGGTAATCCGCAGCCGCGTCTATTTAGGCTGCCGGAAGCCCAAGCGATTATTAATCGCATGGGCTTTAACAACCTCGGTCTTGAGCATTTGCTGGCTCAGGTTAAAGCCAGCGGCTTTAACGGGGTATTGGGTATTAATATTGGTAAAAACAAAGACACGCCAGCCGAGCGTGCCGTCGATGATTATCTGCTTGGCTTGCGCAGCGTGTATCCCTACGCGAGTTATATCACCGTTAATTTGTCCTCACCAAACACGCCTGGTTTACGGGATTTACAGTTTGGGCAACCTTTAATCGATTTGTTAGCGGCGTTAAAAAAGGCGCAATTGAGCTTGGCCGACACCCACGGTAAGTATGTGCCAATGGCAGTAAAAATAGCGCCGGATATGGCTGAAGACGATATTCGGAATGTTGCCGAGGTGTTTGTTGAGCAGGGCATTGATGGCGTTATCGCCACCAATACCACTATTGCTCGCGATGCTGTTGTCGGTTTGTCTCATGGTGACGAGATGGGGGGCTTGAGCGGTGCGCCGGTTCGAGATAGCTCAACTCGGGTTATTCGAATATTGGCTGACGCCTTGCAGGGTCGTCTGCCTATCATTGGCGTGGGCGGTATTAGTGACGGCGAATCGGCGGCTGAAAAAATAGCGGCCGGGGCGTCTTTGGTTCAGGTTTATACCGGCTTTATATATCGCGGCCCGGTTTTAATTGCCGAAGCGGCTGCCGCTATTGCAAAGACTGAGGCTGCCTAATGGTATTGAGTAGCGCCGTTATTGAGGCTTTTAGCGTCTCGGTGACCACTTTTTTTGCCACCATTGGCCCTATTGATGTCGCTGCCATGTTTGCTGCGCTAACGGGTAGTCTTTCGGCGAAAGAGCGCGCTCGTACAGCGCTTCGCGGGGTGTTGATCGCCACTGGGATATTGTTGGCGTTTGCGGTACTTGGGGAGATGATACTGAATGCCTTGGGGATCTCGCTAGCCGCGTTACGCGCTGCGGGTGGGGTTTTGCTGCTATTAATCGGCATCGACCTCGTCACGGTAAAAGGGAGTGGTGCCACCACGACCACCACCGATGAAGATTTAGAGGCGGAAGAGAAGGCGGATATTGCTGTGTTTCCCTTGGCGACGCCGCTTATCGCGGGTCCTGGTGCTATTGGTGCGGTAATTTTGTTAATGGCCCATGCCGAGGGCAATTTCCTTGAGCAAGGCGCGGTCGTTGTTGCTTTGCTGCTGGTGATGGCGATGACGCTGGGGGCATTGCTACTGGCGAGCCGCTTGCAAAATTGGCTTGGCGTTACCGGTATGCATATGATTAGCCGAGTATTCGGGGTGTTGCTCTGCGCCTTGGCGATGCAGTTTTTGTTTGACGGTATTGCCCAAAGTGGTTTGCTGGCGGGTTTGGCCGCCAGCTAAGCAGGGTGTGATACGGGGAGGGGGCTAGCGTTCAAAGGGCTCGCCAATGCTCACAACCTCAGGGCCATCAAATTGCATTTTGGCTTTGCGGATGGATAAACTAAACAGAGGCTTTTTAGGTAGACCGAGATTGCGCAATACCATTGCTAGCGGGTGTTTTTCACCGATCTCAGGCTCTTGTCCGCCCAGTTTGAAACTTAAGCCCTCGCCTTCGGTAATGCCAATCGTTTTCCAGGCCTGTTTGTTGCGAATTGCCAAGGACGGTGCTCGCTGCGGTTTGGCGATGGTCTTGCCGCCTGTTGGCGCGCTAATACTGAAAACGGCATGACCTTCGTCATGAAACTGCGCAAAGGCAGTTTTCGGCCCAAAATCAATGTCGACGTGACAAACCCATTTTGGAAAGCCCCAGATAAAACGCCCAGCATGAGTGGTAAAGTCTTGATTGACGGGCATGCGGTAGACAAAATTGCCAAGTTGGCCGCGCATCATTCGGCTTAACGCACCAAAAAATGGTATTGGCTTGCGTTCGCCGGGCGTGGTTACCGGAAAAACAATGGCGGCTTCGTTGTAGTCGCCTAAATCGTTTTCTCGGTAGTCGACGGCGAGCAATTGCATGAGCGCCTTGCCGGGCAGTATTTCAACAACCTTAAATCCGCTGTCGGCAATGAGTGCTTGCGCTTTAGCGGCATTGACCGTAAACACATTCATGAGCATGGCGGCGTTGTTTACAGTGACGGGTAAGGTGACGGTCTGCCCGTTTATTTGATATTCCCGCGCGTTGGTTTTACTGCATAAGGTGTCTGTTACTTGGTCTTGCTCGGCAGTGCTAACGGGCTGCTCAGCGTATAAGATGCGGGTATCCTGCATTGGCCATGACTCCATTATTATAAGTTTGTTAGTGTGTTGGTATTTGAACTGAAGGTGACAAGTAATAGAAGTGTAACTTACAGCGCGACACTATCTGATTACAATGGTGTTACTTTGATCGACAGCATTATTTTTCGGGCACTGGCCCGCAGAGGATTAAGGAAAAATGGCTAAAAAGCTTTCCAGTAGCGTCAGGGAAAAGGTGATGCAGGCCGCATCGAAGACGAAATTTTTAAGTGCCGCGGCCGATACCTCCGGTCGCCGCATCAGCTTGGCAGAGTTTGGTCTGAGGGGGTCGTGGCGGGTATTGCAGACAGCGTCGGCAGTCTCCCCTAGGGCGCTAAAATGCCTATTGCGCCGCCGTAAACCAAGCCCGCGGGAGCTGCGCGAGCTTTTTGAAGATTTAGGGGCCACCTATATTAAGTTCGGTCAGTTTATTGCGAGTTCACCATCAATCTTTCCAAAGGAATACGTAGACGAGTTCCAGCTTTGTCTAGATCAAACCCCGTCGCTGCCTTTTAATAAAATAAAACAGATCATCGAAGATGATCTTGGCCAGTCCATCGCCGAGGTGTTTGCTTATTTTGATGAGAATGCCTTGGCGTCGGCCTCTATTGCACAGGTTCATGCAGCGCGCTTGGTCACCGGTGAAGACGTTGTGGTTAAAGTGCAAAAGCCGGGTGTACAGGCAATTTTAACGACAGATATGAATGCGGTATACCTGTGTATTCGTTTGTTTGAATTGATTCTACCCAATACCGACAAAGACGCCGTAGCGGGTTTGGTGGAAGAAATGTACCAATCCATGATCGACGAGTGCGATTTTTATAAAGAAGCAGAGAATCTAACGCAGTTTCGGGCCTTCTTGCTGCAAAGTGGCAATAGCCATGTGGTTGCGCCAAAGCCCTATAGTCAGGCCTCGTCACGAAAGGTGCTCACAATGGAGCGCTTGTATGGCACTGCGCTGAATAATGATATGGCGAAGGGCGAGGCGGGGTTTGATCCAGCTAACAGCCTGTTCAATGCGCTCAATACGTGGTTTGCAAGCCTGACCCAATGTGCGTTTTTTCATGCCGACTTGCACAGTGGCAATTTACTGCTGCTCAATGACGGCAGAGTCGGATTTATTGATTTTGGTATGGTGGGTCGTATTCAGCCTGAGGCGTGGCAGGCTATATTTAGTTTATTCATGGCGATTAGTGAACAAAACTATGAGCTGATGGCGCAATCGATGATTAGTGTCGGGATTACCCGTGAGGTAGTCGATGAAGCCGCGTTGACCCGAGATATTCGTAATTTATTTGATGGCCTAAATGCCTTGGATCCTCAGAAGGTTCTTGAAAACAAGCAAGCTGATGGTATTACCTCATTGTTGAGTGAATTAGGTGATATTGCCCGAACCTACGGTATTCGCTTTCCCCGGGCCTTCACGATGCTATTAAAACAGTTTCTGTATTTTGATCGCTATATGGAGCTGTTGGCGCCTGGCGCCGACATTTTCCAAGATGACAGAGTCGATTTTTATTTGCAGTGATGCCATTCTGCGAGCAATCTAGCTTGGGGCTTTCGCGATGATATCGCCTTAGCCCGCATCTTCGTCAAACATCCTAATAATACGGAAAGATCATTCTAAGGTTCCCTGAAATCAATGACTTCGGTGCATTGCCGGCGCTTTTTGTAAGTAGATGACACTATTTTATATACAGGCGTATAGGCAGTACAGTTAGTCTATCTTCAGTCTGTTGCAGTTGAGTCGCACTTAAGCGGCTTATCTGTGTTAAGTGCCACTGGAAAGGGGTTTTTATGTACTGTTATTGGAATGACGACTGAATTGCGCCGTTTTTTAGTTACAACGAGCTTTGATCGTAAACTTGCATGGTCGCTAATTGTCAGCACCTTTATGGTTGGTGGCTTGATTGTCGGCATGTGTGTGCTTTTGGCGGTAAATGTATCGAACGCCAGCCGCCATGAAAAATACTCTGTCATAGCGGGCTTGCTAGGGAAAATGCTTGAGCAGGGTGACGTAAACGCCCTTGAGTCGGCGATGGATAAGGTAGCGCTAGACAGTAGTATTGCCGCGGTTTGTGCGTATTCTGGCGCGTCAGAAACAAAACTGTTGTACATGTATCAAGCGGATCGGGGAGGGATAACGTGCCTCCCAGAGTTACCTACTTTGTCAAAAAATGATTTTCATGTTGTGGTGCCGAGTGCGCGACACGATGGTTTACGGCTGGTGCTGCGTACCAATAATCATTACTTAAGTGACTATATTCACTCTATTTGGTGGTTGGCGATATTAATGATGCTGGCCAGTGCGCTCTTTGCCTTCGGTTTTTCCTCTTGGTTGGGACGACAACTACTGCTGCCAATAGTGAGTTTGCTCAAGGTTATAGGCTTAGTCCGTCTTAATAGAGATTATCGTTTACGCGCAGATAAGTTTGCCGACGATGAATTTGGTCAACTTTGCGATAATTTTAATGACATGATTGCTGATGTCGAGCGTCGTGATCAAGAAGTGCTGAGTGCGCGTAGAGAGCTAGAATTGCGAATTTGTGAGGTTGATGTCAGTAATCGTGAATTGAGTGGCACTTTACAACGTCTAAAGCAGACGCAGCAGCAACTCATAAATACCGAAAAGATGGCTTCCCTTGGTGCCTTAGTTGCCGGTGTCGCCCATGAAATAAATACGCCAATTGGCGTTGGAGTAACGGCTGCGTCGACCTTACAGGCTAATACCGAAAATGCCAAAGCGCGATATGATCAGGGCGACTTAACACAGTCGGCGTTGCGTCTATATTGGGAGCAAACCGTGTCGGCAACTCAGATGATTTTAGGCAATCTTGAGCGGGCGGCCGGTTTAATTCAAAGCTTTAAGCGTGTGGCGGTGGATCAGAGTAACAGTGAGATTAGACGCTTTAATCTTGGCGAGTATTTGGGCGAGGTAATGCACAGCCTCTACCCGCAAGTCAGGAAAGCTGGACTGAATTACGCCCTAGAATGTGATGAGGAATTGATCGTTCGCTCTTATCCGGGCGCTATATCGCAAATAGTGACAAATTTAGTCATGAATGCAATCAGCCACGCCTATCCAAATGGCGAAGCAGGTAATTTGACATTGAAGGTTTGGGCATCAGAAACTGGGGAAATATCGCTGCAGTTTAACGATGACGGCAGAGGAATTCCCGCGGAACATTTGGCGAGAGTTTGCGACCCCTTCTTCACAACTAAGCGGGGTAGTGGCGGCAGTGGCCTGGGTTTACATATTGTGTATAACTTGGTAACTCAGCAGCTTTGCGGGCGAATCAAAATTGACAGTGAAGTGGGCAAGGGTAGCTGCATAAGCCTCTTCTTTCCCCCGGACGTCGCTAAGGTAGGTTTGTATGAGTCAGTTTGACGGAAACGGTAACGACAAGTTGCAATTTGCTGCGGAATCGACGGCGACCTTGTTAGATAGTGTTTTCGAGCCATGGAAACTGTTGTTGGTTGACGACGAAAAAGTCGTCCACTCGGTGACTCGTTTAGCCTTGGAGGGATTTGAATTGGCGGGGCGTGGTTTACAGTTTATTAGTGCCTATTCTGCTGAAGACGCGCGGGCGCTACTTGCTCAACACGATGATATCGCCTTAATCCTACTTGACGTGGTAATGGAGACCGACCATGCCGGGCTTGATCTGGTGCACTATATTCGTCGTGAATTAAATAATAAGTTTGTGCGCATTGTATTGCGTACCGGACAGCCCGGACAGGCCCCAGAGCTGGAAGTAATAACCCAATACGACATAAATGATTATAAAGAAAAAACAGAGTTAACGAGACAGAAGCTCTTTTCAACCGTGTACACCAGTTTGTGTTCCTATCGAGATTTGATGGCCATAGAGAACAATCGGTTAGGTCTGTTGAAAGTGATTGAGGCTTCTGCCCATATTTTTGAACGTCGTAATTTGGCTGCGTTTGCTGAAGGTGTTTTGCAGCAGCTAACCGCGTTACTTTATTTAAACAAGCATGCCATGTTAGTACAGACCTGTGGAATGCTGGCTCGGCCGGCAAGCGACTCATTAAATATACTGGCGGCTACCGGTTGCTACTCAGATTTTCAAGGAACAGTAGAGATTTCAGCGTTTGATAGCGACGTTGGTGATCGAATAAGCACGGCAATTAAACAGCGCTCGAGCAACTATGGTGATAATTACTGGGTGAGCTACTATATTACCGAATCAGGTATGGAGCAGCTGCTGTATGTGTCGGCGAAGGACGTGTTTTCAATTCCGGATATTGCGATGATTGAATTGTTTGTAAGAAACGTTGCAATAGCCCACGAGACAATCGCTCTGCTGGAGTCGAATAAGCATGACTAATACCAATAGCAAAAAAATTCCAGATAAAATGGCAGGTAATGATGAGCTTATTCTGGCAAGCGAGCAAAGTACTATGCTGACACAGGATTCGGCGACAACAGCCAAGAATGCGTGGAAAGTCCTCATTGTTGATGATGAGGAGGAAATACATGTAGTCACCCGTTTGGCACTTCATGACTTTAGTTTTGGTGGTCGCCATTTGGAATTTGTTAGCGCCTACTCTGGTGAGCAAGCGAGACAGATGATTCAGGAAAATCCTGACACGGCGATTATTTTGCTCGACGTCGTTATGGAAACTGATAGTGCCGGCTTGGATGTGGCGAGGTTTATTCGTCAAGAAATTGGTAATCATTTTGTACGCATTATCCTGCGTACTGGTCAGCCAGGTTTGGCGCCAGAGCGTAGAGTGTTAAAAGTTTACGACATTAATGATTACCGGGCAAAAACTGAATTAACCCAAGATCGTCTCTTTTCGGTTATTTATACCGCGCTATCGTCTTACCGAGATTTAATTGCATTGGCGAGAAGTCGCCACCAACTTATTGGTTTGGTCAACGAGATTGAACAACTCTCACATTTGGCGGCTCGAGATTTGCAAATGCCGCTGAACGAAGTGGTTGGCGCAATGCGTAAAATTGGCGCTAGGGTAAATGAGCTTCCACCAACAGGTTTAGCCGAAGAATTTCTCGATATCCGCGAAAATGTCTATGCGATGCAGTCGGCTTTAAATAAGTTAGTCGCGTTGACGTCGGTTGGTCGCTTTAATGAAAATCGAGAAATGGTTGACTGTAACTCTGTTGTTAGTGACGTGCTGCTGAATTTGGACAGTGAGTTTCAGACAAGTCACGCCAATTTACACTGCGAAACGCTGCCAACGGTTTTTGTTTGCCGACGCCAGTTAATTCAGCTATTTCAAAATTTGATTAGCAACGCGATTCGCTACTCCGAAGGCAAGCCCCCTGAAATTTATATCAACGCGACAACACATGAGCGGAATTGGGTTTTTTCAATCAGCGATGCCGGTATTGGCATTGCGCCAGAGCATCACAGCGGATTATTTAATTTGTTTCACCGCGACAGTGGAGAGGGTGCGGTTAAAGAGTCTGGGGTTGGCTTGGCTATTTGTGAAAAAATAGTGCGTTGGCACGGTGGAAAAATTTGGTTGGAATCTGAACTTGGCAAAGGTTCTACGTTTTACTTTACTATCCCCTTGGCGGAATAGGAAAAAATAATGCGAGCAGAATTAGTGCTTAACAATCTTTCACACAGTCTTTTTTGTGTGGATCTTAATGGTCGCATTACGTATGTCAATGCAGCCACTAAATTGCTAACCGATCTCCCATTAATGGATTTGTTAGGTCAAAATTTGGCCGAAGTACTGCCTTTTGTTACCGTGCTAAACGGCCGATCTTTAAGCGAGCAGTTAGTTGGCATCGGTCATTATGGCAAGCCTCTGTTAGTTGCACTGGCGTCAAATAGTGAAAATCGCTATTTAGCGTCAGTGTCTGATGTACTTGATGACGATGGCAGTAAAATTGGCTGCAGCGTCGCAATTGCCAATGCGAATAACCAGGAAGAACTATTTGGTGACGGTGAGAATGGCCTTGATCCACTCACTGAACTAATGGGCCGAAAGGAATTTGAGCGGCGATTGGCCAATCTTGTTAATGACGCGGCGACAAGTTCTCGTACCCACGCTTTGCTCTACATCGACATAGATCAGTTTAAGCTAATTAACGATACCAGCGGCCATGTGTCTGGTGATAATTTAATTAAAAATATTGCGCAGGCTTTGCATTTAGAACTCTTTACCGGTGATATGTTGTGTCGCTTGGGTGGTGATGAGTTTGGTGTTTTACTAAGTAATGTCGACACCTTTGAGGCCCGCTCTGTCGCGAATCGCCTGGTGAAGGCGGTGAAGCGAATGACCTTTATGTGGAGTGGTATTACGCATAAAGTGTCTATTAGTATCGGTGTGGTATTAGTGGACGAGTACTCCCTAGATCGCGAAGCGGTGATGAGCCAAGCTGATGTGGCGATGTATTCAGCTAAAGAAGATGGTCGTGGTCGGGTGCATGTTTACGATACCCAGGATAAGAAGCTTAGTCGCTTACACGATGACATGGATTGGGTACATAGAATTAATAAGGCGCTAGCGGCCGATGATTTTTGTCTGGTAACCGAGCGAATCTTGCCGTTGGTTGATGAGAATAAGCGCACGACCTTGTATAACGAGTTATTGGTTCGCATGCGTTATAACGGTGAAATACTTAGTCCAGGCCAATTTATGCCCGCGGCTGAGCGCTTTGGTTTAATGCCTCAGATTGACCGCTGGGTAATTAAAAGCTTCTTCAATTATTTACAGCGTAATCCCGAGCTAAACACGCAGAATGTAATGTATTCCATTAATATTTCTGGCCAGTCCCTGTGTCAGGAGTCATTTTTAGAGTTCGTTTACCGCTGCTTACGTCGCAGCACGGTGAACCCGGAAATCATCTGTTTTGAAATTACTGAAACCGTGGCAATAACGAACTTCTCGGTAGTGACTCGCTTTATTCATCGGGTGCATGAGTTGGGCGGGAAATTTGCGCTAGATGATTTTGGTACGGGAATGTCGTCTTTTGGCTATCTACAAGAACTGCCAGTAGATTTTGTGAAGATCGATGGGCTTTTTGTCCACGATATGGACAAAAACCCCGTTCACGAGGCCATGGTGCGGTCAATAAATGACATAAGCCATGTACTGGGAAAGAGAACGATAGCGGAGTTTGTGGAACGGCAGGAAATTATGGATCAGCTCCGCGCTTTGGGGGTTGACTACGCCCAAGGACATTTACACGGCAAGCCACAAGACTTGCGAGACTTACAGGACGTAGCGTAGACCTATTGTCGGGGCGTTAGCAGGCTCTCTTACTAGCCAGGTAGATGCTGCATGCGCTTATCGCCATGGCATCCGGGATTGATGTGGCCCTATTGTGGAAAAAACGCAGGTTTGGGCCATAGAGCATTGTCTGCAGTCATGTTATAAGATTATGGTATTAAATTAAGCTGGCACTGAGAGTTTGTTGGTTTTTTAAGAAGTACATGACTTTTGGCTGATTTTGCAGTGAAATTGCAGGTAATTTCGTTAATCTATTGGTTTTTCGGCGTTTTATTGGGCCTCTAGCGCAGTTGGCGTCATCTTAAGTCAGCGTCTCGAAGATCGATTACTGTTTTACAGCAGTGTTGTTGATAAACTCTGTGTGTGGTTTAGATGAATAGGGCAAATTGTGAAGAAACTAGAGAATAAGCTGCGGCTTTCAACGAGCTATGAAGAGTGGAAAGCGCTAGCGAAAGAGCATGATCGCTGTTCTGGTAGAGAGCATTGGAAGAAAATTGATAAAACCAGTCTCTATGATTATGCGTCAATTCGATCGCGCTTGGAGCGGCTGCGTTATTTTCGAGAGAACAACGATAATATCGGTCTGCTCTTTTCCTTGAATGAAGGTATTCATGGCAATATGGGCGGGATGGGTAAGCCCGTTCTGTACGCTAGGGCGAAATTTGGCACCAAACAGCTGGTGCACGATTATGTGGATGCCATAAGTGATTCACTTGATCATCTAGCCCAGCTTGACTCAGATCACCCCAATTTTCTCGAGCGATTGGATTTCTTTAGACGAGCGAGTAAATGCTACGGTAAATCGGCGTTAATGCTGAGCGGTGGCGCGGTGCTCGGTAATTTCCACGTTGGTGTTGTCAAAGCCTTGGTAGAACAGGATTTGTTGCCGGAAGTTATTTCTGGTGCGAGTGCTGGGTCAATGATTGCCGCGGTATTGGGTACGCGGACAGATGAAGAGTTAAAACATTTTCTTGATGTGGATAATTTGGGCAAGGTGTTGCTGACTGAGGTTGCCTTGGTTAATGGTCGTTTGTCTGAGTCCTCGCCGCGGATTAATCATCAGCTATTAAAAGAAAAAATCGCTAAACTGATTCCTGACATTACCTTTCAAGAGGCCTTTGAGCGCACCGGGCGCCATATTAATATTTCCATTTCGCCCTCCGATGTGCATCAGACATCTCGGCTTTTGAATGCAATAGCTTCTCCCAATGTTTATATTCGTAAAGCGGTGCTAGCGTCCTGCGCTGTTCCCGGAATTTATCCGCCCGTCATGCTTGAAGCTAAAAATGTGCACGGCCACCCCCAGCCTTACCTTGCTACTCGGCGTTGGATTGACGGTTCGGTAAGTGACGATCTTCCTGCCAAGCGGCTCGCTCGTCTGTATGGTGTGAACCACTTTATTGTCAGCCAGACCAATCCTATTGTGTTGTGGGCTGTCCATGATGCCAAAGCTGAAAATAGCGGTTTAATGCCTGCACTACGTCAGTTAGGTGGGCGCAGCCTTAAGGAAGTCTCTAAAGTCGGTAGCAGCGTCGCGAGAAAGTACTTCAAAAATTCTCCTCGGGTGCGGCGGATTGCCAATATTGTTTATTCCGTTATTAATCAAGAGTACACCGGCGATATTAATATTATTCCTCGATACCGCTTTTTTGACCCCCGCAAGCTATTGACCGAACTGAAACCGGATGAATTACAGTTTTTTATACTTGAGGGTGAGCGGGCGACTTGGCCTAAGTTGGAAATGATTCGCGCGAGTACGAAGATAAGCCGAAAGCTCAGTCAGATACTGGAAGTTTATGAGGCGGAGGAGTTTAGTCGGCTAGCTCAGGCCAAGCCCCATCATCTCGGTGCGGAAATTACTCGCAATCAGGTTCGCGCTTAAGTACTTTCGGGGCCGTATACGGTCTGCTTAGGTCGCTTTGCTTTACACAAACCCCAGTAGAAATACTGGGGTTTGTTGTTTCTGGGTTTGATACAAGGCAGCTTCTCTATTCGGGCGTTTGAGTTCGGTATAGGCTGTGCTGAAGAAACTGGCGGTATAACGTAAGTTGCCTCGCGCGTAATTCTGGTCGCTAGTTTTTGATCGTGATAAAGGTATACTGCCTTATACCGTGGGGGGTATATTATCGCTTGTCACACAAAAGGTTTTTAAAGCAGATTTTAGTTAATGTTGGGGGTTTGTAGCGATGGTAGAAAGCACATTATTTACACCTTGGCTGGCAATAATTGGAGGCAGCTTAATTGGCTTGGCTGCTGTCTTATTAATGTGGTCAAAGGGACGAATCGCAGGTATATCAGGCATCGTAGCTGGGGCGCTAAGCGAGCGCGGCGAGGAGCGAACTTGGCGATTAAGCTTTTTGCTAGGACTTTTTCTTGGTGCAATATTGGCTGCGTATTTCAGTGGCGCTTTGGCGGGTGTGCAGAGCGTCGCGTCGACGCCGGTGCTAGTTGTAGCGGGCCTGTTGGTCGGCGTTGGTACAAGGATGGGGGGCGGCTGCACTTCAGGTCACGGTGTGTGTGGTATTTCACGTTTTTCACAGCGCTCTATGGTTGCTACAGTGGTATTTATGGCGAGTGGCGCAGTAACGGTATTTATAGTCCGTCATTTGTTGGGAGAGGGTGTATGAGTCGCTTATTTATAGTGCTTGCCGGCGCCTTGTTTGGCGCTGGAATTACAGTGTCAGGCATGGCAAATCCGGCTAAAGTCCAAAACTTTTTGGACTTTACTGGGCAGTGGGATCCTAGTCTTGCCCTCGTGATGGGGGCGGCGCTCCTTATTACCACGCCAGGCTTTTTTTGGGTGTTTAAACAGCAAAAACCTCGCTTTGCCGACGCCTTTGCTTTGCCAACAAAGAAAGATGTCGATACTAAGCTTATATTGGGTGCGGTTTTGTTTGGTGCTGGTTGGGGTTTGAGTGGCTTATGCCCCGCACCAGCACTTGTCGCCCTGTTAACGGGTGCAAGCTCATTCCTAGTTTTCGCGCTGGCAATGTTTTCGGGCATATTGCTGCATAAACAGGTGTTTGAGAAATAGTGTGCCTGACTGAACTGATAGGTTAAACTGGCAGTGTTAATAAAAAATAATGCAATTTTTTGAGGATGCACCATGGCTGTTAAATGTCAGTTTGACCGCAGTATTGATGAGGTTTGGGCATTGTTGTGTGACCCAGACTTTCGCGTAGAGCGAAGTATAGCGCTAGGTGAGCTAAGTGCAGAGTGCGATGTGGAAGAGGATGGCGAGCAAGTAACAGTTAAAATGAGTCGTGAGGTGGTGCGCGAGTTGCCGTCGGTTTTGGCGCGGGTGTTTAATGGCCCGCAAAGTTTGGTGTTTATTGAAACCTGGCAGCCTAAAGGCGATGGCTGGGAAGGCAAGATGAGCATCGAGATTAAAAAGCAGCCTGTGCAACTGGGTGCAACAATGTCTTTGCTGCCCACAGCGTCGGGTTGTGAGTATGTCGTGAGCCACCACTGTAAGGCGAAGATCCCTTTGGTGGGTGGTAAGGTCGAAAAGTTCGTGCTTTCGCAGACCGACGATGGCGCTTTGGATGAACTGAACTATCTAAAAGCTAAATTAACGGCTTAGCGCTCTTTAGGCTGCTATGGCAAGGTAGTGGCGGTGCTCGTCGAGCGCCGCCGTAATATCTGCTGCAGTGTTTAGGCGTTTAATGCGCTCAAATAGTAACTGTGCTTCTTGGTATTCCCTGCGCAAGTATCCCAGCCATTGCTTTATAGGTCCGCCGACGTGGCGCGGCGCGCAATTTAAAATACTATCTTCAAATAATGCTTCAACAAGATGAAGTGTTGTGGGCCAGGTGTTGCGTTTATAGTGCAGCCCTTCAGATGCTGATTTGATTTCAAGCGCAAGATCCGGTCGCGCAAGTAGTCCTCGGCCCAGCATGACATCTTCGCAATGGCTTTGGGTTTGGCACTCTGTGAAGTCGGTGGGGCTCCAAACCTCGCCATTAGCAACAATGGGTATATTTGTGATTTTGTGCACTTGCGCAAGTTGGTGCCAGTGCGCAGGTGGCTTGTAGCCATCCTCTTTGGTACGGGCGTGAATGGTGATACCGTTTGCGCCCGCTTCGCTGATAGCGGAGACGATTTCAGTGAGTCGACTGCTATCCTTAAAACCCAGGCGAATCTTTGCGGTCACAGGTATTGCCTTGGGTACAGCTGCGCGCATAGCGCTAATGATTTGGTGTAGTAGTTCTGGTTCGTCCAATAAAACTGAGCCGCCGCGGTGGCGATTAACGCATTTTGCGGGGCAGCCAAAATTGGTGTCGATGCCGGGCGCGCCAAGGCTGGCTGCTCGGGCTGCATTTTCAGCCATTGGGCCTGGGTCGCCGCCGAGTAATTGCACGTAAACGGGTATGCCGCTGGGCGTGAGACCGTTGTTATTAAGCTCGGGGCACAGGCGGTGGAATACCCGCGGCGGCAGTAGTTGATCGCTAACGCGGACGAATTCCGTTACGCAGCGATCTATGCCGCCCACGGCGGTAAGCAGGGCGCGCATCCGGGCGTTAACAACGCCTTCCATTGGGGCGAGATGTAATTGCATTGCAGGGCATCATTGTACAAAAGCGCTATTGTACCCTAGGGGCAGGCCTGCAGTAATTATCTGGTATCAGTATTGTCTCGTATATAGGGCGTGGTTTTAATTCGGTTAGAGGAGATTGGTGTGTTGTTGAAGTGGCTTCAGGCATTGAGTGTTGGCGGGATAACGGCAATATTGCTGGTGATGCTAAATACGCTGTCCCCAGCGAGTGATGCGGCAAGTGAGGAGGAGATAATTTTTAATGCCGATAATGCCAGTACCTTCGGCGAAGATCCTCAGCCGCGTCGCAAGCTTCAGCTACTGGCGCTAGGTAGTGACGAGGGCGGGGCGTTTGCTCAGCTCAGTGTTGACGGTGAAGTGCAGCAATGGCGCGCAGGCGATACTATTTTGCGCTGTGTAATGCTTGCCAAGATTCTTGAAGATTCGGTGCTGATCAATAATTGTGGGGGCTACGCGTTGTTGGCGCCGAGATTGACGTCTACTGGTGGCACCTTTGCGCTAAATGGCGAGCAATATGAGGCGTCAAATTTGGCTGAGCCGCACATTGTTGATTTGCGCAGTAATCTCGCGGTAAGGAGATTGATTGCGGATTACCGCCAGCGTTTATATCAGCGCCCGCTTTCTCTGCGCGGCGTTGTTGATGTCGAGGTTCGGGTCGACCCTTTGGGTGAGCGGCGCTATTATTTGTCGCCGGGTAAAGATCAGGCCTTATTCGCAACATTACCTTTGCGGGCTGGTGATCGAGTCATTGCGATCAATGGATTAACCTTGGCCAGCGGCGAAGGGCTAACAGATATATATGGTGTTTTAGCGAATATTGAGCAGTTGGCCATCACTCTAGAGCGGGGTGAACACCGCGTGGTGTTGCTGTTGCGGTTTTAAGACGGGTCATTTTTCCGCATATCTATAGCATACATTATTGAATTTACTTAATATTTGCATCACCGATTCAATAGTATACTCGGCAGCTGTCGGCTCCGTGCACGAGCTGAAATAACGATATTGCTATCGCCAGGCGCTTAAGCCCAAAGAGGAGATGTTTGTGAGCGAGTTTAAAAAGTGGGAATGTGTAATTTGTGGATTTGTATACGATGAGGCTGAGGGCTGGCCTGATGATGGTATTGCAGCGGGAACGGCTTGGGCTGACGTGCCTGAAGACTGGGAGTGCCCAGACTGCGGTATTAGTAAATTTGACTTTGATATGGTTGAAGTTTGAGCTATCGCTGTTTTTTCAGCGTAATTGAGCTGGGGGTCGTGCCTGTAGGGTTCGCCCTCTGTTACACTCTGTGAATATTTGTGCTGCTAGGAAAATCTCATGAAGAGAACAATAATAGTGATTGCTTTGCTCCTGTCGGTGGTTCTAGTTTCGGCCTGTGCACCGGAAGTAGGCAGTGATGCATGGTGCGCAGCCATGGAAAGTAAGCCCAAGGGCGATTGGTCAGGCAATGAGGCCAAAGATTACGCTAAGCACTGTGTGTTTAAATAGGCCCAAATCTGCAGTGCGGGGCGCGCAAGCGCCTGCTTTGGGTGTCGCACATTACACAGGATGATGTAAGAAAAATGTCATATTATTCGGCTACTATTCGGCGCCTGGCCCTCTTTCAGGGGGATAACTGAGACGTGGAGCAGACTATGACATGGGTGAAGATGCTCTCGCCTCGGCTGGCCAGTTGGTTAACTGCCTTAATAGTCGCATTGCTGTTGGTTGTGCTAGCAGGTTTGTGTTGGCAGGTGGTAGCGCTCTTTCGTGGCGTGCAACTACCAAGTGCCGGCCCAGTAATCGCGACCTCTACAAGTAAATCTAGCGCCAAAAAATACGATGTGCAGAGTTTGCTGGCAGTGCCCTTGTTTGGCCTGCGGCCAAGTAACGCGGTGGCCGCTACAGAAATTCAAAAAGACATTCGGCGCAGTGCGCTAAAAATTACCGTAATCGGCCTGGTCGCCGGTAATGATGAACGTGGCGTCGCGGTACTGCGTCATGGCAATAAAACGAAGGCCTATGGTATCGGTGAGAAAATTGAAGTGCCGGGTACGGTTACCTTACTCGCAGTATTGGCAGACCACATAATTATTGAGAACAATCGTAAACAAGAAAAAATCGAGCTAGACCAGAAAGCGGGTGCGACCGGTTTGCGGACAGCCTCGACGAGCAGTCGTCCAAGCAATTCGGAGAATGTCGATTTAACCGCCGCGGGTATTCGCGAGTTAGTGGGTGATCCCCGCGACACGGTGCAAAACAGCCCGTTACAGTTAGTACGGTTTTTTTCAGTGAACCCAGTTATGGATGGCGGCAGGCTTACCGGTTATGAAGTGAAACCGGGGCGGGATACACGCCTATTCTCGCAGTTGTCACTGGAGCCTGGCGACGTATTGCTGTCGGTTAATGGTCAGCCACTCTCCGATATGTCGACCCAAGAATTAATGACAATGATGGAAAACACCAGTTCCTACGAGCTGCTGATTAAACGCGCAGATACCATACTCACCAAAAGATTTGATCTATGAAATCCTTGCTCCTGAAGTTAAGCATCACATTTTTCCTATTCCTAACTGTGTCTGGCACGGCCTTGGCCGAGCGCTTTGAGCTGGATATGCAAAATGTTGATATTGGCGAATTTATTGACACCGTCGCCAAGCTCACTGGTAAAACCATTGTGGTTGATAGCCGGGTCAAAGGTAAAATTACGGTGCAGAGTCATCGTAAGCTCGATGCCGACGAGCTTTACCAAATATTTTTGTTACAGCTGGGTGTCGAGGGCTACTCTGCCATTGAGGTGGGTGACGGAATACTCAAGGTTATTCCCAACCAAGCGGCAAAGATTGAGGGCATAGAGGTGCAGCTTGGTCGGAATGCAACGGGCCGCAGCGAATCTATTATTACCCGTATCGCACAGCTGCAAAATGCCGATGCCGATGAGCTGGTTAAGTCATTACGGCCGCTGGTCGATAATAAAGTTGGTGTCATCACGAGCTACGCCGACTCCAATATTATTCTGATTACCGATCGCGAATCCAATGTGCGGCGTTTGATGTCGATTATTAATGCCATCAACTCGGTTGATTCGCAACTGATGGAAACCGTGGTCTTAAAAAACTCCTCGGCCGAAGAAGTTGAGCGTATTCTTACTAAGGTTCTATCGCAACAAACCCGTAAACGCGGAGCCTCCAAGCCGGTTGTCGCGGCTGATCCTCGCACTAATACTTTGATTTTGTTTGGCGACGATGAGGCGCGGAGCTATTTGCGACGCTTGGTGGTTGATCTCGACAGCGAAGTGAGCAGCCAGTCTAATATTCGTGTGCAATACCTCAAATACGCGAAAGCGGTCGATTTAGCGCCGGTGCTTAAAAGCATTAGCGATACCATCGTAAAAGGCGACCAGGCTGCCGGTCGGCCAGCCGCTGCGGGCGATTCGTCGTCATTAATTAATATAGAAGCCCACGAGCAAACCAATTCTATCGTGCTGTCGGGCAGCCCCCATATTATTACCGATTTGCTCTCGGTTATTCGCGATCTCGATATTCGCCGCGCCCAGGTCTTGGTTGAAGCAATTATTATCGAGGTCTCAGACAATCGCGCTAAAGAGCTGGGCGTACAATGGTTGTTTAAAGGGGCAAATGGCGGCAATCAGCCCGCCGGTGGCATTAACTTTGGCGGCGGCGCGTCGGGTAGCAGTAGTACCCCTGGCATTATTAGTTTACTCGCGGGTGAAGAGGCGGCGGCAGCGGCCGCTAGCGGTGTGCGCGGCGCGGCGATTGGTCTCGGTAAACTGCGCGATGGCGCCTTTAGTTTTGCTACCTTGTTAACCGCCTTAGCAAGTGACTCAGAATCGAATATCTTGTCTACGCCAAGCCTATTGACCTTGGATAACGAAGAAGCGTCCATTTTAGTTGGTCAAGAAATTCCGGTCATTACCGGTTCAACGGCAAGCTCCACCAATACCAACCCCTTTCAGACGATTAGCCGTCAGGAAGTGGGTATCAAGCTTTTGTTTACGCCTCAGATAAACGAAGGCGACGCAGTGCAGCTGAATATTGAGCAGGAAGTTTCTTCATTAAGCCCATCAACTAACGCCGCTGATGTCATCACCAATAAACGCACCATTAAGACCTCGGTGTTAGTGAATGATGGCGCGACAATTGTGCTTGGCGGCTTAATTGACGACCAAGTGACGGAGCAGTCTGCAAAGGTGCCTTTGCTCGGTGATATTCCATTTCTTGGCCGTTTATTCCGCTCTGACAGCACTAGCAAGGTTAAGCGTAATTTGATGGTATTTATTCGTCCGACTATTGTACGCGATCAAGCTACTTTGTCGGATTTAAGTGCCCGCAAGTACAACTTTATTCGCGCCGAGCAATTAGTGAAGGCGGAGCAGGGCATTAATTTATTTCCATTTACCGATCTCGCTGTGCTGCCTGAATGGACTGGTATGGATGCATCGCCACCAAATATATTGCCCCATAAGCCGGTGCCGCCACCAATGTCGCCAGCCGAAGACGCTGTTGAAAAGCGTCAAATTCAACCCTCGGTGGATAAGCGCAGCGAAATTTCCGGTGAGCGTCAGCCAAATGAAGATAAGGCAACTGCGCCCGAACTGCGCGCCGATTGTGAAACAGAGGGCGATTGTGCCAATGCTGACCTAGTAAGTGTGAACGAGGCTTCACACTAATATGTCGCAAACCTTAACGTATGCCTTCGCCCGCAGTAACCGCGTTCTTATTGAAGAGAATGCCAGCGGTGAATTAATGCTGCTGTGTTGCAAGCAAACGCCACCGTCGGCGCTTGCCGAAGTGCAGCGGGTCATTCCCCAGTCCTTAGTATTTACGCTCTGTGAAGAAAAAGTTTTACAGGATAAAATTAATGAGACCTTCCAGCGTCAGCAGGGCGATGCGATGTCGGCAATGGGTGATATTTCCAGTGAGGTGGATCTCGATCGCCTCGCCGAAGAGATCCCCGAGTCTCAAGACCTGCTCGATGCGCAAGACGACGCGCCGGTTATTCGTTTAATCAACGCCTTATTCGGTGAAGCATTAAAACGTGATGCCTCTGATATTCATATTGAAACTTATGAAAAAACGATGTCGGTGCGCCTGCGTGTCGACGGCATTTTGCAGGAGGTTTTAACCCCAAGCCGCCGTTTGGCACCCTTGCTGGTGTCGCGAATTAAGGTTATGTCTAGACTCGATATTGCTGAAAAGCGGGTGCCGCAAGATGGCCGTGTTTCTTTGCGCATTGCTGGCCGTGCAGTTGATGTACGGGTATCGACCATTCCCTCGAATTACGGTGAACGAGTGGTAATGCGTTTGCTAGACAAGCAGGCAGCGCGTATCGATTTAGAACAACTGGGTATGCCCTCACGTACCTTAGATACTCTTAAAGACCTTTTACAACAACCTAACGGAATTATTTTGGTCACCGGGCCAACCGGCTCTGGTAAGACGACGACTTTATATGCGGGTTTAATGGCTCTCAACGACCGGCGCCGAAATATTCTCACCGTCGAAGATCCGGTGGAATACGATATTGAAGGCATCGGCCAAACCCAGGTTCACGCCAAGGTCGGTATGACCTTCGCACGGGGCCTGCGGGCGATCTTGCGTCAAGACCCCGACGTGGTGATGCTTGGTGAAATTCGCGACCAAGAAACCGCAGAGATTGCGGTGCAAGCCTCTTTGACTGGGCACTTGGTGCTGTCGACTTTGCACACCAATACCGCCGTTGGCGCGGTGACGCGCTTAGTTGATATTGGCGTGGAGCCGTATTTGATTGCGTCGAGTTTGAAGGGCGTATTAGCTCAGCGTCTCGTCAGAAAACTCTGTCAAACTTGTCGGCATCCCATTGTGTTAGACAAGACTGAGGCGCGGTTGTTGGGCGACCCAAAACTAGAAGGTCAGGCCGCTTTTAATGCGGCAGGTTGCGAGGAGTGTCAGCACACTGGCTATCGCGGTAGACAGGGCGTGTACGAGTTGCTGGTGATTGACCGCGAGGTTGCAGAATTAATTCACAACCGTGCTGGTGAGCAAGATATTTTGCGTCAAGTTGGTGATCATATGCCGTCCTTGATGAGTGAGGGGCGGCGCCTTGTGTTAGACGGCCAAACTAGCCTTGACGAATTATTGCGCAGCGTACGCGAGAGCAGCAATGCCGGCCTTTGAATACCGCGCCCTAGACAGTGCTGGTGCCAATAAAAAAGGCATGATTGAGGCCGACTCCAGCCGCCAAGCGCGGCAGATGCTGCGTGATCAGCAATTGTTTCCCATCGACCTAAAGCAAACCCGTGACAAGACCCGCGCCGATAATGCGCGGCGCAGCTTTGCGGGTGCGCGGGTTGGTATTGCCGATTTGGCTTTGTTTGTGCGGCATTTGGCCACCTTGATTCAGTCTGGTATTCCCCTCGAAGAAGCGCTGGCGGCAACCGCCAAACATACGCGTAAGCCCTATCTGAAACGAGTGGTATTGGATTTGCGGGCGCGGGTGCTAGAAGGGCATTCACTCGCCGATGGTTTGAATGAACACCCTCAGGTATTTAATCCGGTGTTTCGCGCCTTAGTGAGCTCCGGAGAAAAATCCGGTGATCTGGGGTTAATTCTTGACCAATTAGCAGATTACACCGAAGACAGCCAAAAACTGCGCGGCGTTATTGTTCAGGCGGCTCTTTATCCTGTGGTGCTAATGTTTGTTGCCCTAGCGGTGGTTGGCGCCTTAATGACGTTTGTGGTGCCCAAAGTCACCGCGCAATTTGCTCACTACGATCAAGCGTTGCCGACGCTAACTCGCGTGCTCATTACCTTGAGTGACGGTTTGATCGCGAATTGGCTATACATTATTTTAGGCGTTATTGCGGTAGCGGTGCTCGGGCGTTGGTGGCTGAATTCGCCAGAGCATCGCTTGCAAGCTGACAAGGCTATTTTGAAGCTGCCCTTGTGGGGATTGCTGATGCTGGAGCTAGATGCCGCGAGGATGTTGCGAACCCTCGCGATTTTGATGTCGTCTGGTGTGCCGTTTTTGGAAACCCTCAAAGTGGCCTGCGATACCTTGGGTAATACCCATTTAAAGAAAAGCATGGCGCTGGTGCGGGAGCAAGTGCGCGAAGGCAAAAGCTTTAGCCGCTGTCTTCAGGACGAGGCTGAACTACCCCCGCTTGCGATTTATATGATTGCCAGTGGTGAGGCCAGTGGTGAAATGGAGGCCATGACTCAGCGTGCTGCAAGCAACCTTGAGCGGGAGTTGCAGCAGCGGGTACAGATGTTTGTCAGCTTATTTGAGCCGCTACTGATAGTGGTCTTGGGTGGGGTGGTTTTATCCATTGTATTAGCGATTATGCTGCCGATATTACAGTTGAATAATTTGACTCAGTTTTAGGAGTTTGTGGATATGTTTGAAATAAAAAAGTCGCATAGGATCGCACGCCAGCAGTCGGGTTTTACCCTTCTCGAAATTATGGTTGTTATCGTTATTATGGGTCTGCTAGTTGCCGTGGTTGCCCCCAATGTCTTACAAAACCAAGATCGCGCCATGGTCGAGAAGGCCCGTGCCGATATCTCGGTGCTTGAGCAAGCACTGGACATGTACAAGCTTGATAACCATGTGTACCCCAGTACCAACCAGGGTTTGCAGGCGCTGATTACGCGGCCAGAGACGGGCAATCAACCCAAAAATTATCGCAGTAATGGCTATATCAAACGCCTACCTGAAGACCCGTGGGGAACACCGTATGTGTATATCCAGCCGGGTGAACACGGACCTTTCGATTTGTACTCTACCGGTTCTGATGGGGAAGAGGGTGGAGAAGGGCTCGCACGTGATATCGTCAACTGGCAGGAATGAGTCCGGCTTTTCACTGCTTGAATTAATGGTCGTTGTTTTTATTATCGGCCTGCTCAGTGGTGTCGCAGCATTGACGCTGCCGTCTAAAGACGGCGGCGCTTTATTGCAAGAGCAGCGCTTTAAACTGATTGGTAGTTTGCGTAGTGCGCGTGCCGAGGCCGTTTTTAGTGGTCATAGTTTGGGTTTGCAATGGCAGCGTCAGCGCGGCAGTTTTTACGTGTTAACCGCTGATGGCTGGCAAAAAATAGTGCAGGGTGTGTTAGCGAAAAATATCGTCTTGGCCGATGATGTTCAAACCGAGCTTCTCGTTGACGGTGAGGTTATACACGAAAAAACGCGACTGGATAATGAGGAAACGGAACAAGAGGTGAACCCCCAGTTGTTGTTTTTGTCCGACGGTCAAATCTCGCCTTTTGAGTGGCGCTTATCGACGGCTGGCGCAGAGTCACTTAGTTTTGACGAGCAACTTACGGTTGATCGACCATGAGGACTAACTTACAAGGTCATCAGCGTGGGTTTACCTTATTGGAGATTATGGTTGCGCTGATGATCTTTGCCACTGCGGCGGTGACGCTGACCAAAAGTCTCACTGAGAGCGCGCGCAGTATTAGCGCTATTGAAGAGCGTCAGTTTGCCGATTTGGTGGCCCACAATGTCCTAATTGATATTCTTCGCGATGGCTATGGAACGAATAATAGTGGTAAAGAATCCATGGCAGGTTTTGACTTTAATTGGCAGCGCAGTGTTGAGCAAACGCCACACCCCGACATTCGTCGCGTCGACATAACGGTGACATTGCAGACCGCTGCAGATGTGTTGGCCACGCGTTCGGCATTCCTTAATAAATGAAAACGTATAATGGCGTGCGGGGGTTTACCCTAGTTGAGTTACTGATTGCGGTCGGCATTATGGCGCTAATCGGCACCGCAGGTTCGCTATTGCTAAATAGCTCGCTTAATAATCAGGCGGTTATTGAGCAGCGTCAGCAGAACCTTGAACGCCTCGCGCTGGCGTTGACGATATTTCGTCACGACATTGAGCAACTTACTCCGCGTATTCCGAGAGATTCACAGGGCGACGTAATGCCCGCAAATATTATTGCGGCCCAGGTCGGTGAAGACAGCGAATTGGAGTTTGTTCATGCCGGTCGCCGGGTTTTACCGGGCCGAGGCTTGGGCAGCAAGTTAGAGCGGGTTCGTTACGTAAAAGAAGACGAAGCGTTAATTCGCTACAGCGCGGGTGTGGCCGATCCTGCGAGTAATACCCATTGGCAGCGTCAAGTCTTGTTGACCGACGTGAGTCAGTTTGTTGTTGAATTGTATGATGGTGAGCGCTGGTCGACTTTTTGGCCACCAAGTACCCAAATAAATGCCAGTCAACCCAAAGCGCTGCGCATGTTGACCGCGGTTGGGGTGTGGGACGATATTCGATTAAATGTCTTGTTGCCGGAGGCGATTCAGTGACGTCTTCCACGCGAGCTCGCCAGCGCGGCGCAGCGCTGATGATGGTTTTATTGATTGTTGCCGTAATGGTAGTGCTCGCTGTTGGGCTAGTTGATGGCGTGCGTTACAGCAGTCAGCGCTTATTAAATCAGCGAATAATGGATCAGGCATATTGGTATTCACTTGGCGGGGAGCGTATTGAGGTATTTGCTCTGGAGGATATTGCTGGCGAGTCCGTGGTGCATTTAGGCCAAGATTGGGCGCGTAAGGACATTGTTTTCCCCATTGACGGCGGCTCTATTGCCGGCTTAATTATCGATGAGCAGGCCTGTTTTAATATTAATTCATTGTATAAGCCCGAATCGACGACTGGTGATAGCGCGGCGTTAACAACTGCAGAGCAAGTGTTTAATGGCTTGTTAAGCAATCTTGAATTTCCTCCGCAGCGCGCTGAATTTATTATGGGCCGCACCCAAGATTGGATTGACGAGGATTTTTCCCCAGAAGGTATCTACGGTGCTGAAGACTTGCTTTACACCGCCAAAGATTATCCCTATCTACCGCCAAATAGTTTGATAGACTCGGTCAGTGAACTGGGCCTATTTGCAGAGTTTGAAGAGGATGAGCAGTCGCGGCTGGCACCCTACCTCTGCGCTTTGCCCGAGGTCAGTACAGTATTAAATATCAATACGCTTAGCCCGGCGCAAGCGCCTTTGCTCGCGGCGGCGATTGGCAATGTACTCAGCGTTGCTGAAGTACTTGCGATTTTAGAGCGGCGTCCGGAAAATGGTTGGCCTGATGTGGCAAGCTTTATTGCTGAATTAGGGCTTTCTGCTGAAGAGCCATTGCCAACGATTTATATTCAGGGATTGGGCGTCAGCTCGCGTTATTTTAAGGGGCTGAGCGATGTCTTTTACGAACAGCGCCAGCTGCATTTGTACAGTCGAATCGTGTTACAAAATGGCAAGGCAGTTGTCTATGCCCGTGAGTATGGAGAAGTTTTTTGAGCGCGTTGTTGTTATTAGATCTACCCCTTGATGCAGAGGCACCGGTGCCGTGGCTGCATTGGGACAATGAGCATCACAAGGTGATTGCCGAAGGGGTGCTGGCCAATGGGCGTGAACTCGGCACGCTGGCAGAATCTTGCGCTGCGGTACCCTGTTACGCCCTTTTACCCGGCGCGGCAGTCAGTGCCCATCGGGTGGTATTACCCAAAGGTGGTCGGGTTGGTATGGCGGCGTTGCCCTATCAACTTGAAGATAAACTCTGCACTGATTTAGACGCTGTTCATATTGCGGTTGGTGTATTGCAGGCAAAGCAGCCTGCTGATGTGCTGGTAGCAGATCACAGTGTGGTAAAAGCCTGTTTAGACCTTTTGCGACAAAGCGGTTTGCGCATTAAAGCGCTGCTACCTGATTATGCAGTGTTACCCCCCAATACGGTTGTTATCGACAATACCCAAGTGGCGGCGAATATTCATGCTCAGCCGGTGGGCATGCGCAGTGAAAACTTTGCTGTGTGGCAGCAAGTTGTTGGGCCTGAACTTAGCGCGGCGCCGATGCAGGTGTATTGCATTGGGGGCTGCGATGAAGGTCTGTTGGGCGCAGGTGAGCATGTTATCGAGCAATGTAAAAATAGGCTGCACGCCTTCGCACTTGGCTTCCAAGCTTGGCCGCTGTCATTATTAAGTGGCCGGTATTTACTGAGAGACGAAAGCGGGGAGGCCATTGCTCGTTTGCGGTGGCCGCTTATCTTGCTGTTGACGCTACTGGGCCTGCATTGGATGAGTATAGGGCTGCAGACCTATCGGGATAATCGTGATGCCGATGCGCTTGATCAGGCGATGGTCGAGGTATATCAACAAACCTTCCCGGGGAGTCGGGTGGTGAATGCCCGCAGTCAGATGCGCAGCCAGCTCAATGCGCTGGAGCAAGCGGGTGGTAAAGGTTTGATGATGCCTTGGCTCGAAAAAGTCGCGGCGACGACTAAGGCCAAGCCGGGTATTACGCTTGCACAGCTAAATTATGAGAACGACCCCGCGGTGATGAAGTTAATTCTAAATGCCGCCTCCTATGAAGTGATAGATCAGTGGCTCGCGACACTAAAGGCGCAGGGCGTCAATGTGGAGCGGGGCGCGTTCGGCCAGCAAGATGGTGGTATAGCTGGGCAGATAAGCATACGGGGTGACGCGCAATGAAATGGCTAAATCAACTACTTGAGGGCCGCACCGAGCAAGAGCGCATTACCTTGATAGCCGGGGCCGCAGTGGCGGTGCCGTTGATGGTATGGCTGCTGTTGTGGCAGCCATTGCTGGTGGCCCGCGACAATGCCGAAACTCGGGTAGAACAACGTCGCAGCTCCTTTGTTTGGATGCAGCAAGCCGCAAAGCAATTGCAAGCGGCGCATGGCAATGGGGCAGCGAGTGCGCTATCGGGCTCGCCACAGCAACAAATAACTCGCGCGGCAGCGGCGCTGGGTATTAATGTTAACCGCATTGAGCCGCAGTCAGCTGGGCGCTACAGTTTATGGGTGGCCAGCACTGACTACACTAGCGCAGTGCAGTTAATTGAAGCCCTATCTACTACGGGTATGACATTGTATTCAGTCAATATGAGCGTGTTGGATGTGCCGGGCAGTGTTTCCTTGCGGGCATCAGTTGGGGGCGAGGGATGAGGCGTTCGCTGTGGATTGTTTGCGGTACGGTCTTCTTTTTAGTGTGCTTGTTGATGACGAGCCCAGCGTGGCTGGTGACGGATATTTTAGTCAAACAAGTGCCGGAACTGAAGCTCGGAACGGTCACTGGCCGCGCGTGGCGGGGGCAGATTGATCATGTGCAATTCGGCGATATTAGTGCCAGTCAATTGCAGTGGCGCCTTAGTCCAATGGGGCTGTTTCGTGGCGTGCCTTTGGCAGTAAGTATTGCTAGCCCAGTCAAGACGACTGCGCTACTGGGTTTGGCGGCAGGAGATACCCTTAAATTGCGCGATGTTGAGGCTCATGGCAATATTGCTGAATTGATGGGCATTGCCCAGCTGCCGAGTATGGGTTTCGATGGTAGCGTCGATTTGGTGCTCGCTTCGGCTAGCGTGAGTAACACCGGCTGCAGTTCGATTGACGGTACGCTCACCTTGGCGTCATTGCTTGGCGATATTGACGGTATCAGCACTATTGCGCCAGTATCTGCTGAGTTGAGTTGTGTAAATGGCTTGCTAGCAGTGCTGGTGGATGAGAATAATCCGAACCGTGTGCGTGGCCAGGTACAACTGATGAATAGTGGTCGGGCGAGCGGTAATCTGACGTTGTCGCCAGCGCTTGGGAGTGAGTTGTTTAAAAGTTTAACCCTGTTTTTGGGTGCACCACGCAATAATACCGACTTTGTATTGCGCTTCTAAAATCTCGTTACGGGCAAAATAACAGCCCCTGCGCCGATCGCGCAGGGGCTGTTATGCTAATAGCCGCAGAGGCTGGCGTAGCGGTCGCGATGGAAGCTGCTGTTGCCAAAGATTTGATTCGCTACCCTGGAACGCTTTAGGAATAAACCGATATCCAGCTCGTCGGTAACACCGATGCCACCATGCATTTGCACGGCTTCATTTGTCACTAATTCAAACACATCGTTCAAGCGTGCCTTGGCTAAACTGGCTAGCTGTGCGAGGTCAGTTCTATTTTCGTCAATAGCCGACAAACCATCTAATACCACCGATTTTGCTAATTCCAGCTCAGTGAACATGATCGCGGCGCGATGCTGTAGGGCTTGGAACGTACCAATTTTAACGCCAAATTGATCTCGCTCTTTGAGATAGCTAACCGTGCGCTCAAAACATTCTAGCGCGCCGCCGAGCATTTCTGCCGCAAGGCAAATGCGACCGCGATCTAAAACATTATCGAGTATTGACCAGCCGTGGCCTGCATCGCCAAGTAGCGCTTCACGCGAGACATGAACATCATTAAATTGGATGCTCGCTGCATTGCGGCTGTCGAGCATATAGTGGCGTTTACGCTCAATGCCAGCAGTGCTCGCATCGACAATAAACAAACTCAGGCCATCTCGACCGGAACCTTGAGGCTGGCTGCGGGCGACAACAATGAGCTGATCGGCGCTGTGGCCATCCAAAACAAACGTCTTGCTGCCATTGAGCTTATAGCCGGTTTCAGTTGCTGTTGCGGTGCAGTTAATATCGTCAGGGTTGTGGTGAGCGCTCTCGTCAAGCGCGAGGGCAAACCGTAAATTACCACTCGCAATTTGCGGTAATAGTGTTGCCTTTTGTGTTTCGTTACCGCCAATAATAATAGCAGACGCACCAAGCACGACACTGGCAAAAAGGGGAGAGGCAGCCAGCGTGCGGCCGCTCTCTTCAAGTACGGCACCTAAGCCTAAAAAACTGAAATCCAGTCCGTCATAGGCTTCGGGGATAATCATGCTTGCCCAGCCCAGTTCCGACATATTCTGCCAGTGCTCTGCTTTATACCCCAGCGCGTCTTTGCTGTCGCGAAGTTGTCGCAGCGCCTCAACGGGCACGGTTTTATTTAAAAAATCTTTGGCGGTATCTTTCAGCAAGCGCTGCTCTTCATTGAGTACGAGTGGCATTGCGGGTCTCCTTAGCGTTTGCGACAAGCGTATTTACCGTGAATTGATTGCGGGCATTCATACCGGAAGTCCTAATACGCGCTTGGCGATAATATTCAATTGCACTTCGGAGGTGCCGCCGGCAATCGAGAGGGCTTTTGAAAATAGCCAGCCTCGGTTGCTTAGCAACTCGTCATCGCTAAACTCTGGGTCGTCCCAGCCGAGGGCGCGATTGCCCAGAATTGCCATTAAGACCTCTTCTTTGCGCTTGGTTTCTTCTGTGCCTACATACTTCATAATTAAGGGAATACTGTTATCGGTATTGCCGTGCATACGTTCTTCAAAACTGCGGAAATGAGTGAGCCCAAGTGCCCGAAAGCGCATCTCATGGGCGACCAATTGCTCGCGCAGGCCACGATCTTTGAGCTTTCCTTCTGCATCTAAACCAACGTACTTTAAGGCTGCTTGTACTGGAGAAAAGCTTGGTCCTGGGGTGTCGCCGCCAATCTCGGCCATAAGCTTGCGCTCGTGTTTGAGCAGAGACTTGGCGACCGACCAGCCCTTATTTAACTCGCCGATAAGATTACTTTTAGGTACTTTGACATCGTCAAAAAAGGTTTGGCAAAACTCAGAGTCGCCGCTAATCAGCGGAATGGGCTTTGCCGTGACGCCGGGCTGATCCATGTCGATTAGTAAAAAGCTGATACCTTCCTGCTTTTTGGCATCCGGGTCGGTACGCACTAGGCAAAATATCCAGTCAGCTTTATCGGCGTTGGTTGTCCAAATTTTACTGCCGTTTACTAAAAAGTGGTCGCCACAGTCTTCGGCGCGGGTTTGCAGGCTAGCAAGATCGGAACCGGCACCGGGCTCGGAGTAACCTTGGCACCAGCGCACTTCACCACGGGCTATTTTGGGGATATGTTGGCGACGTTGATCCTCGCTGCCATATTCCAATACGGCGGGGCCGAGCATCCAAATACCGAGGTCATACAGCGGAGTACGACAGCCTAAGGCTTTCATTTCTTCTTTCAGTATTTTTGCTTCGCGCTCATTTAAGCCGCCGCCGCCTAATTCGCAGGGCCATTCCGGCACGGTCCACCCTTTGTCGCGCATCCGCTCAAACCATAATTTGGCGTCGGCACTCGGAAAACTCATATTGCGGCCGCCCCAAACCTGCTCTTCTCTGGTAATGGGCTGGCGCTGTGATACTGGGCAGTTGTCCTGCAGCCAGGCTTTGACGCTGGCGCGGAAGTCGTCGAGATCGCTCATGGTGATGGTCTCAAATGTATTAATGGCAAAAAATTATTACGGTTGCGGCCAGCTTAGTCGACAAGGAAATTAAGACAAGAACGAAACACGTCATCTCATTGGCAAATGGGGTCACTGGGCGCAGCAGTGTGACTGGCGAGTTTGGGTCTACTGCAATTGGGGCATATCGGCCGTTCAGTGATGTCGATAAGATTTGTCGATACATTTTTAAAAATAACAATAGGACACAGTATGCAGCGATTTACAGATAAAGTGGTGTTAGTTACCGGTGCTGGCTCTGGTATTGGTCGAGCTTGTGCGCTGAGGCTCGCCGCAGAAGGCGGTAAACTCTATTGCACGGATATCCAACAAAACGATTTGGCGAGTTTAGTTCAAGAAATCAGCGCGGCCGGCGGCACGGCGGTAGCTGAGTGTTTTGATGTGAGTGCGCTTGGCGCTGCTGAGACGACGGTGGCAGCGTGTGTGGCGCATTACGGTAAGCTTGATGTTGTCGTCAATATGGCAGGTATTTTACGGTTTTCAAATTGCCATGAGACCAGCTTTGACATGTGGTCGCAGGTTATTGCAGTAAATTTAACCGGCACATTTATGCTGTGTAAGGCCGCCTTACCTGAATTGCTTAAAACCCAGGGCAATATCGTCAATGCGGCGTCTACGGCATCGTTGCAGGGCTTGCCATGGGGTGCAGCCTACGGCGCAAGCAAGGGCGGAGTGCTAGCCCTGACTCGGAGTATTGCGGTTGAATACGCAAAGCGCGGGGTGCGTGCGAACTGTGTTTGCCCTGGTGATATTAATACCAATATGGTGCAGGGCTTAAGTTTTCCGGAAGACGCTGACTTTGACTTGCTTAGCCGTATCACTTCCTTGAGTGGCGCCAAAGGCCCCGAGACCGTGGCCGGTGTTGTTGCTATGCTGGCGTCCGAAGATGGCTGTCATATTACTGGCGAGCATATTCGCGTCGACGGTGGAATTTTGGCCTAAGCTCTAATTGCGCGCAATAATCCCGCCGATTTATGGCCGCAGACCGAGGAGTCTGCCATCATTGCCCTATGTAATTCACAAGAGTAATGAAAAATGACGCAAACTTATGTGCTGGCGATTGATCAGGGTACTACCAGTTCACGGGCAATCGTCTTTAATAGTCGGGGTGAGGTCTGTGGGCTTGGCCAAGAGGAGTTTAGTCAGCACTATCCTGAGGATGCCTGGGTAGAGCACGACCCTGAGGAAATTTGGCAAACGACCTTAAATAGTTGCAGTAAGGCGATAGCGGACGCTGGCCTACAGGCTTCGGCGATTGCTGGAATTGGAATCACTAATCAGCGTGAAACCACGGTGATCTGGGATAGGAAAACGGGGAAAGCGATTTATCCAGCGATTGTTTGGCAAGACCGTCGTACGGCTAAACAGTGCGCTGAGTTAAAGTCGCAGGGTGTTGAAGACTTGGTGTCGCAGCGTACTGGCTTGCTGCTAGATCCGTATTTCTCTGGTACTAAAGTGGCGTGGCTGCTAGATAATGTCGAGGGCGCCCGGCGGCGTGCAGAGGCTGGGGAACTGGCGTTTGGTACTATCGATAGCTTTTTGCTGTGGCGTCTAACTGACGGCGAGCAGCATGCCACCGATGCGACAAATGCATCGCGCACCTTATTGTTTAATATTCATAAGCAGCAATGGGATGCTGAACTACTGGAATTATTTAATATTCCTCAGATCCTATTGCCTGAAGTAAAAGACAGTTGCGATGATTATGGCCGATGCACACCTGACTTATTTGGCTCAGCGATACCGATTTGCGCATTAATTGGCGACCAGCAGGCGGCCACCGTTGGTCAGGCGTGCTTTAAACCCGGCATGGTGAAAAGCACCTACGGTACCGGGTGTTTTGTGGTGCTAAATACCGGCGCCAAAGCCTTAAGTTCCAAACATCGCTTGCTGACGACGGTGGCTTACCGCATTAAAGGTGAGGTCACCTATGCCTTAGAGGGAAGTATTTTTGTCGCCGGTGCCGCTGTGCAATGGTTACGCGATGGCTTAAACCTCATCGGTTCAGCCTCGGAGACGCAGCCCTTGGCTGAAAGCGTGGCAAGTTCGAACGGTGTTTATATGGTGCCAGCTTTTACCGGGCTGGGTGCGCCGTATTGGGACCCAGACGCGCGGGGCGCAATTTTGGGGCTGACCCGAGACACCGGCATTGCTCATATTGCGCGAGCGGCCTTGGAGTCGGTCTGTTACCAAACCCGCGATTTATTAGAAGCCATGCGCGGCGATGGCGCTGACTTTGCGACGCTGCGGGTGGACGGCGGTATGGTCGCTAACGATTGGGTAGTGCAGCGCCTTGCCGATATGCTGGACTGTCGCTGCGAGCGTCCACTCGTCAGCGAGACGACGGCACTCGGCGCCGCGTATTTAGCGGGTTTGCAATTAGGCGTGTATGAGTCTCTCGAGGAAATTGCCGCGCTCTGGCAGTGTGAAGGGGGTTTTGATCCGGCGATGAATGAGGTTGATCGCGCTCGGCGCTACACCGGCTGGAAAAGCGCAGTAGCGCGGGTTAGAACGCAATAGCAACGCAGTCTTTAGCTGGCGCCCGTAGCAGTAATGCGATCGCCAGCTAAAAGTCGTGAATTCGCAATGAAAGATCCAGTGCACTGATAGGCATTGGTCGGCAAACATAATAACCTTGCACATACTCTACGCCCATATCCCGCACAATTTCTAGGGCTTCGCGATTCTCTACACCTTCAACAATAACTTTTTTGCCGAGATTGTGGCTCATTTCCACCATTGATTTTACCAGCACTTGGTCGCTCTCTCGCTCGTGAATAAAGCGGATAAAGGACTGGTCAATTTTAATGTAATCTACCGGCAGTTCGCGCACATATTCAAAGGAAGTAAAGCCAATGCCAAAGTCGTCAAAAGCGACTTTAGCGCCTACGGCTTTAAAATTATTAAGTAATTTTCGGGCCGCACTTAAGTTCTCTAAGGCATCTGTTTCGACTACCTCAAAGATTAGACGGTCGGGATTGGCGCCAGTCCGTTTTAAGATCTCGTTTAACCGTTCTTCAAAGTCAGGTTGTTCAAGTGTCGGTGCGGTGATGTTGATGCTTAGCCCTGTGTGGATTCCCGAATCTTGCCATAAGCGTTGCTGACGCATGGCTTTTTCCATTACCGAGAAGTCTAATCGTGGCATCAAGCCAGATTCGGCGGCGATACCGAGGAAGTGGGCAGGGGAAATAAATTGGGCTTCGTCGTCGAGCATGCGCACTAAACATTCGCAGTGGCTAATGCTGTTTAGGCTTAAGTCTAAAATCGGTTGATAAAACAGCACTAGACGGTTGCCACTTAGCGCTGATTGTAACTGCTCTTTCATTCGGTACTTTTCGTGCCGAGACACTCGGCTGGTGTCGTCGGATTCTGCGGCGTAATAAAGGCTTCCCCGGGCCTTGTTTTTTACTTTCATCATTGTTGAGGTGGTGTTGGAGATCAGTTCGTCGATACCACTTAAACTGTCATCGTAACTATCGACGACTATGGAAAGGCAGATCTCTTCGCTGACATTATTCTTACTGAACGCGTAGCGAGTTAGTTTTTCAAGGCCGAGGTCTTTTACACTTTGATTTGAATTCCTAGGATGATGAACAATTGCACAAAATTCGCCAGACCCTGTTCTCGCTAGGGGGCTGTTTTCTGGTAGGGCATCAAGTAAATGTGCGGCGAGGCCGTTTAATAAGCGATCTCCGGCGTCGAAACCAAAGCGATCATTGAAAACTGCAAAGTCATCAATATCGAACATGACTAATTCGATTAGGTCGTTATCGCGATGCTCCGCAATATGCTCATTGGCATTTTCGGTAAAGCTACTGCGATTGAGTAAGCCAGTAATACGGTCGTGCTGGCCTAGCCAATGGAGGCTTTCGGCCGCTTCCTTGCGCTCGGTGATGTCGATGCCCATCGAAAGAATGTGGGCCTCGTCGTTTACGTGCAGGCAAGTGTGTGTCCACAGAAAATACAGTTTGTGGCCGTCATCGGTAAAAAAGGGCATTTGGCCCTGGGATTTTTTGCCAGTGGTGTCGGTAATGCCTTGCAAGGAAGCCGAAAGTGATTTGCTCTGATTTTCGTTTCTTACCCACGTATTAATATTGGCATTTTGTGGTGCCTTTAAGTGGAGTCCGGTTAACTCTCTGCCCATTTTGTTTATATTGCGAATGGTGCCGACGCTGTCATGAATAATTACAGTTAAAGGCGAGGCATCAAGTATTAACTCATTGAATACTTTGGCTTCAGTAAGAGCTTCAATTTTTGATTTTAGTTCATTGCGGTGTTGGTCAACACTGGCGTTCATGCGCTCCAATGAGTCGATAACCTCGCCAGTGGTTCGCTGCAAGATGTCTATTTCGTCAGTGTATTTTTTGCTGGACATGTGCTCTTGTAATAGCGTTTGGGCATCTTTAAAGCGGCCGTCAGGGAGCAGTGGGAGAATTTTTGCTAAACTCATCAGTCGGTCAAGCGACGGTTTCAGGATGACGGCTATTAGCGTTATTATTAAAAAGAGGGCTAATAGTGTTGAAAATATTATATTTTTTAGCTCATTAATTATGTGCGCGCGCGATTTGGATTCATTTCTGAGTACTGCGGCATAGATTCTTGGTGGTGAATTTTGATGTAACGGGAAAAAACGTGCGCTGTAATATTGCTCACCTACGGCGTCAAAAAAGACGGTAGGGCGTTTTGCGCTAATTTCCGTTAGCCCAGCAATTCGATTTACCATTTCCGTGGTGTCGTTGGCCTGACTGGCGATTAATACCTGATCTAGTTTGGCAGTCATGCCATTCTGGATCATGTCCAGTATCGCGATATCTGTATGTGTTATCTCATAAAAATCTTGGATTAACAGGCTTGCAGAGCGATTAATATTGATAATTAATTCGCGTCCGTCAGTGGCAATTACCGGGATGAAAACGCTTTGCGCACAGGATGGTGTGCAATGAAGCGTTGCGAATGGGCGGCCGCTCTTTGCGATTGAGCTTATTGCAGTAAAAATATAAGGGGGGACTGCTTTAGGGTCTATTCCCTCTTGCAGCGAGGCGGCAAGAATATGGCCTTCAAGATCAATGTAATAAATTGATTCAATGTTAGACATCAGTGACGGCGGCGAAAGATTTCCTTGCTGGAACTCTTTGTCGCTAGGAATACGATATTGGTCCGCTAAGCGAAATAATTCATTGTTGGATCGTTCAGTTAGTGACGTGAACGTTTGTTGTAGGCTCTCAAGGTCTTGAATCACCGACTCTTGATTAGACTGCACCGTTTGCATATAACCGATATAGCCGCGCGACCCCATAACGATCGATACCGCTAGAAAGAGTACAATGCTGAGCTTGCGCTGCAGACCAAAGGTAGATTTGTTGTCTGCCTTTACCCCGTCGTTATTAATTTCAGTGTCCAGGTTTTTCAGAATCTAAACCCTACCATTATGGCTAATATCTCGGTGCGTTCAGTTAGAGGATCGTTGTGGTCAGTGTGAGGTATGCCATTGGTGCCTCGAATTCCGTAAATATCGGCAGCAATCATCCACTGTGGTGCTGGGGCCCAATTAATGCCGGCAACGAGATGGTGGCTGTCGGATTGATTTGGCCGAGATTTATCATTAATACTCATTTCGTAGCGCCCAGTAAGAACGATATTCTGGGCTAATCTGTACTGGCTCTGCACATAGGCCGATTCGAGATCGAGGCTTTGATTGCCGAAAGCTGACCGGAAGTCCGTTGTGAAGAGGCTATACTCGGCGGTAAACGTCCACTTCGCGAGATTTTTTTGCGCTGATAGAACATAGCCGTTTGCTGAAAGCGCAATGTCACCAAAGCTTCCTTGCCCTTCTAGTTGCATGTTGACAGTAGATATTGCGTATTTGCTGGTGCCGCCATCTCTGCTGTGACTAAGTTGCGCATAGATAGGGTTTCGCACATTAGCGTGATCAATAAAGGACGCAGCAGTGCGACCAAATAAATTGCTGACAATATCTGCCGATAAGCTTTTGGTGCGGCCAAAGGTGACGGATAAGCTGGTTGTGTTTTCTTCAGCATCCCAGTAGCTGTAAAGCTGTGCACCATCTGATGCAAACAGGATTTCACGAAGACCATTGCCCTCGAAATAGACCGACTGTGGCATTAATATCGTTGGTCGCGTGAATAGCACGTCACGGGTATCATTATAGAAGCCAAAGCTATTGCGTACGCGGCCGAGTCGAAACCCGAGCCCCGATAGTTCATTCTCAATGGCTTTGTAGTCGGCAAACAAAAAATCAATTTTCACATCGCCATTATCGGAGGTACCTGCATCGCGGGTAATGATTTGTGCGGCGAGATTTAGTTTAGGGCTGGCACGGTAGTTGGCGTTGACCGCCGCCTCCATGAAATCGGTTGTACCGCGCTGGCTGTTGCCGTAAAAATTATTTCCGTCACTGAGTAAGTAACCTTGAGAAAAGAAACCGTGAATTTGAAGATCGTTATCAATATAAGACAAGGCTGAGCAGAATGAGGAAGCGCTTAAGGCTAGGGCGGCTGCCACTAAGTTTGATAAAAGACGCATGTTTATTCCTCGCCACCGACAGGGCTATTTGACACAAAAAGGCGGTAATGCGTGTCAATGCTATTTACCAAGATTTTGGGTTGGCTCATGACATAGCCAATTGCGCCAGGCGTGTTCGCTATTGCCTGCCTTAGTTGCTCCTCGCTACCAACGACAGTGGGTGGAATACCGGTGCCGCTAAAGGTTAAGCGGTCCCACTGTTCCCGCAGTACGTATGGGTATATTTTAAGAATGGTTTTACAAAATTTTTGGTGCAAGGGTTCTTGATCGGCTAAGACAAAAACTTTAATTGGTAGGTCGTTGTCCCAGCTTCGTTTGCGGACAGAGAATATTGCTCTTAAATTGCCTAGTGTTAACTCGTCAACATTGACCCCAGAGCTTGCGTTAGCGAAGACGGTGATGGTTGGCGCAGGGCTTTGCTCAGCCCATACGCTGCTCGTAATTGGGGATATTACGCCGGCACCGATAAGTATTATTTTCCCTAAGATCCGAGCTGTAGGTCGTGGCAATAGCTTTAGATACACAAATCTTGCTCCAATTTCTATTGTTTGTTTCTGCTACTACACTTAATGATTAACAATAGGCTAACTTTAGCTGTTTGTCATTGAGCTTAACCGGTGTTACAGAAGTTAAGTGATTTTTTGTTAGGACCTGCGTTGTATTTTAAATGCGTTAAGAAATTGCTTGATTCGCTTAGCATTAGCACCTAGATCACCTTTCCCTGTGCGCGATGTGGAGCGGAGGTCAATCGCTGATCCCGTGGCTGTTGGGGTAATTCTAATGACAATGTCGTCGATAAAACCAAACCAAAAGCTGCGCGCTTCAGCCTCCAAATGTCCGTCATTCTGATAGTAGACCAGCCATCCCATTTCGCTAGCAATTTTGGTTGCGCGTTTTTGAGCATCGGGAACTGAAAGTGGGCTATTAAGGGTGTTTAGTTCTGGGTAGGCTTGCTGCTGCAGTGGAATATTCGCGAGGGGGTAGTGGAGACTATTGTCACTTGGTTTACGCAAGTTGTGGGCTTGAATGAATTCAGGGGGGGTGCGGAGGTCGGTGCTAACGTCGTGAATCAACGGCGCGCCTGCGCCTTGGAATAGGCTGAGGCTAAAAAAAATAATGGCGGGCAGCGCTATTAGAGCGGCATTGCTCAGCTTGCGGCGCGCTTCGACGTGCTTTGCGCGCCGGGTAAACAGTGCCGATGTGCAAATACTAATAAAGCTGAATAGGCCTGCAAGGCTAAACATGAATAGGCCGATTTGGTGGTCAAACGCCTGAAGGCGCGCGCCTGCAGTACCCATAAGGAGTAATAGTAGCGAGCAGATGGCGAGCGTCAGAGTCAATTTAGCAATAGTCATACCGCGACCTATGTTATTTTTCGTAATCTTACCAAAGGGTAATAGCCATGTACTGTTTTTTTGGGCCTTGCCGTGATTTACTTGGTTATCGGTCTGTAACCTTTGGGTTGGGCTAACACGAAGTATAAAAATGAGGAATCAGGAATGGGACGTGTAAACGGCAAGGTATGCATTGTGACGGGTGCGGCAAGCGGCATGGGTAAGGCTGATGCGATCATGCTCGCGGCTGAGGGCGCGAAAGTGGTGCTGACTGACCTTAATGAAGCTGACGGCCAGGCTGTAGCCGCGCAAATTGGTGAGTCTGCCATTTTTGTAAAGCACAATGTGACGAGCGAAGAAGATTGGCAGCGGGTGGTGAGTACTGCCGTGACGCATTTTGGCCGTTTGGATGTGCTAGTGAACAACGCTGGCATGATGACTTTGGGCAATATTGTCGATTGTAGCCTTGAGGATTACCGACGTGTTAATGCGGTAAATAGCGAGGGGGTGTTTCTGGGCTGTAAGACGGCAATACCGGCAATGGAAGCGTCGGGTAATGGTGGTTCCATCATTAATATGTCCTCGGTGGCGGCGATTCACGGTATGTCTTTTGTGGCGGCGTACAGCGCGAGCAAAGGTGCGGTAATGGCATTGACCAAATCGGTAGCCTTGTATTGCCGTGAAAAGCGCAATGGCATCCGCTGTAATTCTATTCACCCGGATGGCGTTAAAACGCCGATGGTATTTAAAGTTGCAACAGGTCAAGATTCCGCCACCAGAGAAGAGATCGAATCGCTCTCTACGGTTGAGCACCCAATGTGCGAGCCAGAAGATATTGCCGCGCTGGTACTGTATTTGGCATCGGATGAGTCGAAATTTGTGAATGCGGCGGAAATGTTGATTGATAATGCCTCCACGGCGACACCGCCAATCAGCATGTAAGTCTGGACGCGGTATGTATGATTAATTGCATTATAAAAATAAGGAGAATGCGTGCAAAAAATTATTTATTTAATGTGGGCTGGTGTGCCGGGGCCAGATTTTAACCAGCGCCTATTATCTTGGTTGGGGCCTGAACTGGCTTCTCAAGCTGGGGTTAAACGTGTTCAGTTGAATCTGGTTGATGACGCGGTGGCTGCGGCCGCCGCGTTGCGCATGGAGAATTCAGCACAGGGATTTGACGCAATGTGCTCGTTGTATTTAGATGAGGACGCAGAGCGGCTGGTGCTTCAGGAATACATTCAATCATGCTGCGTTCAATATAGTCGCTATCATGTGGAAGAGTTTGAAACGCTTGAAAATACAACGCAGCGCGTAGGAAGCGGACAGCGGACCCCAGGGTTTAGTCAGGTGGCGTTGCTGCGTTGTCCGCAGAGCATGGCCTATGAGGACTGGCGAGGCTACTGGCAGGGCACACACACCCAGATTGCCATCGACACGCAGTCGAGTTTTCGCTATGTACAAAATGTGGTAACTGAACTCGCCGGTAGTGATGTGGGCTGTTATCACGCTATTGTTGAAGAATGTTTCCCCGCTGACGCAATGACAGACCCTGAAGTGTTTTATGCGGCGAAAGGCGACCCTGAAAAGTACCAAGCCAATTGCCAAAAAATGATTTCTAGCTGTCAAAATTTTATCGATTTTGATGAAATTGATGTAATACCGACGAGCGAGTATCAGTTTTGAATTTATTATTTCTGACAGCTAGGCATTAACGCAGTGACCGAGAGTGCCGTCGATTCCTCCTGGCAGGATCTGCTAGAGCGGGAGTTTGCTCAAGACTACTACTGTGACCTAATGGTCTTTCTAGAAAAGCGAAAGGCCGCGGGCGCCAATATTTTTCCGCCGCAAAGAGTATGGTTTTCTGCTTTGGCGTCTACGCCATTGACTGATGTTAAAGTGGTTATTCTCGGTCAAGACCCTTACCACGCAGAGGGGCAGGCGCATGGCCTGTGTTTCTCGGTGCTGCCTGGCGTGAAAACGCCGCCGTCATTGAAAAATATCTACAAGGAGTTGCACCGAGATCTGCATTTGCCAATCCCGCGCCACGGCTGTCTAGATAGCTGGGCGAAGCAGGGTGTGCTTCTGCTGAATACCGTGTTCACGGTGGAAGAGGGTAAGGCTGGGTCTCATCAGGGCAAGGGTTGGGAGCGCTTTAGTGAGGCGCTTATCTCGACCCTCAACACTGAGCGCGAAGGCCTGGTGTTTATGCTCTGGGGTGCGCAGGCGCAAAAAAAAGGGGCGGACATTGATCAAGATCGTCACTTGGTTTTACGCGCAGCTCATCCATCGCCTTTGTCAGCTCATCGGGGGTTTTTGGGCTGCGGTCATTTCTCGCAGGCGAATGCCTATTTGAGGGCACGCGGCCAGCAGGCGGTAGACTGGCAGATTCCGGTACTGCCCGAGCCGGCGTTCCAGCTTATTCCTTAGGCAGGTCGTCCATAATGGTTTCAAGGGTGTCGGCCAAAAAGCGACTAGCGGCAATTTCCATGGCGCGACCCAATTCTGCGTCAACGACTTTCTCGGCTAGCGGTCGGAGCCGCCATATCAGTTCCGCAATTTTGGGTAACTCTTCCTTCGGCGGTAATTTCTGCTCGGCGTAAGGCTCCAGCACGTGCTGAGACACAAGTTTAACAAACTCATTAGCCACCTTCTGAACGTTGCCGCGCATCATGCGCAAAATGTCGAGCAACTCGTCTAGTGGGATGCCTGTGGCACACAGCTCCTCGGCAACTTTTAGGGTGCTCATGCTGGATACGCGCATTTTACTGCCTGAGACACTAAATAGGCCCAGGTCATGGGCTGTTTTAATCGCTGACGGCGTGAGTTTGGTGCCAAACATCCTTACGAGCTCTGTCATGGGGAGTGTGGTCGGGGCCTCATTCGTCCACGGCGAGTTAACTGCCGTTTCTATGCCCAGTATTTCACTTAGGCCTACACCTTCTTCTAGTGCGGCCAATAATTCCCGTATTGAGGACAGGGTGTAGCCGCGATCTAATAAATTGGCGATTAGCCGCAAGCGCGATAGGTGTTGGTTGTTGTATATACCCTTGCGACCCTGCAGCGCAGGCGGTGGAAGTACCCCTCGGTCTTGATAGGCGCGGATATTGCGAACCGTTGTGTTTGCGGCAATAGCCAGTTGTTCAACCGAATAGTCGCGCTGCACGTCCGGTTCACGGTGGTCTTCAGCTTGCCCCGCTTGAGGTAAGAGTTGGGCCATGCTCGTGATGGTGTCTTCGGGAAATTTCATTTTCGCTAGGTAGCCGTCTCGATGAAGGGAGGTGGGTAATGGTGAGCCCTAAGGCGTTGATTCTTACTAAAGCCAGCGCCAATTGCAATTGGCGTTGTGATTGACAGGCTTTATTTGTCAATTCAGCCAATGTTGCAATGCTGTGATGCTGTCAGTGTAAACAAATAACTTGACTTAGTTTTGAGTGGGCACTAATTTACCATCAAATTATGTTCCATAAAGCTATGTCTTATAAAAATAATTTGATTCGAGGTTTGTGTATGAGTGCTCGCTCCATTTTCGCCGCATATTGGACGCTTACTGCTGCCGTTTTGTCTCCCTTAGCAAATGCAGCGTTGCTAGAAGAAGTCGTGGTTACCGCCCAGCACCGCTCCCAGAGTTTACAGGATGTCCCTGTGTCGGTAAGCGCAATCGGTGGTGATAAAATGATGGAAGCGGGCATCAACCGCATGGAAGACCTCCAGGCTTACGTCCCCAATTTAACGGTTACCGAGAGTGGCATCAGTACTGATATTTATATTCGCGGTATTGGCACCGGCATGAATCAGGGCTTCGAACAGTCTGTGGGAATGTATGTTGATGGCATTTACTACGGCCGTGCACAATTAGCGAGGGCGCCATTTCTTGACTTGGCGCGGGTTGAAGTCTTGCGTGGTCCACAAAACATACTGCACGGCAAAAACAGTATCGCTGGCGCGGTTAACTTAATAACGGCGGATTCGACTGAGTATTTCGAGGGCTTGTTGTCAACTTTGTACGAGCCAAATTTTGAAGAAGAAGTATATGATCTGATGCTGTCGGGCCCTTTGACCGATACTGTTGGTGTGAGATTCGCCGCACGCTTGCGTGAGTATGGTGGGTTTATGGAGGACTTGTTTCAGAAAATAGATGGCCCGCAGTATGACCAGCAAACCTTTCGCTTAAAAATTAACTGGCAAGCCTCGGATGCAACAAAGGTGTCCTTAAAGATAGAAGAGGGGAGTTTTGACTCCCTTGGTCGCCAAGCCGAAATTATTAATGATGAACCCTCCACCTCCGACGTATTTTTGTTTACTGGCCGCACTGAGGCGGAAATTCTTGATGACACCCAATTTCCGGGAGTTGTAAACGTAGATACTGACGATTCGGTTCGCAATAATTATCAGGATTACAAAGCGGCCTCTAATGGCAATTACAGTAATAACGATACCCGTAATTTGACGTTAAACGTCACTAATAGTACGGAGTCCGGACACGAATTCACCTCGATAACCGGCTATATGCATTACGAATACAGTGATCTATGCGATTGTGATGCGACTCCGGCTAAATTGTTTAAACTTGAACTCGGCGAAGATTATTCTCAGTTCAGCCAGGAGTTGCGTTGGATGTCGCCAGGAGGCGAAAAACTTGAATATATCGGCGGTATTTACTTGCAGCGCAATGAGCTCGATTTTCGCGATAAGTTAATTCAAGATTCCGATGTGGTTGTTCAGTTACTTAATGCGGCTGATTATCTTGAAGCGGGTGGACGGGGTGATGTTGATCCTAATCCTTTAGGCGGATCACCCGCCGAAATTCTAGGGATTGGTGATGCTGGTAATGCAGTTGAAAATATTACCGCGCCACGGACATTTTTAAGTACATCGAATATATTTTCTGCATTCTTACAGGCCACGTTCCACTTTGGTGATGATTGGCGTATGACCTTGGGTGGTCGCGAAACTATAGAGAAAAAGACCGGTAGTCGTAAGCTCGACTTGGCAGATCTCGATGGAAATTCGCTGCCCGTCGGCGAGGTAGATACGGTTTCAGGCATTACGTTTTCAGCTGAGCGGCACGATCTAAGAGGCACGCGCACCGAAAAATCGTTTTCCCCGCTACTGAACTTTCAGTGGGATTACTCTGCCGATGGCATGGCTTACTTCACCGCAACTAAAGGTGTTAAAGCGGGCGGCTTTGATGCTCGCTCCAATATGTCGCCAAGTGCCGAGCCTACGCCCCGTAATCCCGGTGCGGTAGTTGCTAATCAAAGTGTACTAATCGGTACTTTTGAATACGAAGAAGAGGAGGCGACCAGCCTCGAATTAGGTCTGAAAACGGGCTTGCTCGATGGTTCGGCGGAGATAAACCTTGCCGCGTTTTACACCCAATACGATAACCTGCAAATCAGTATTTTTGACGGCACCTTAGGCTTTAATGTTGGTAATGCAAAGGAGGCTGTGACTATGGGTATTGAAATGGATGGCCGCTGGCAGCTAACCGATTATCTGAGTCTCGGCGGCGCACTCGCGGTGATGGATTTTGAATTTACGGATTTTGAAAACGGCCAATGTCGACAAGACCAAGCGCCAACAGCAAGCAACGGCGTGAATTGTGATTATACCGGGATGAGCAACCAGTATGTTGCCGACTGGTCAGGTACATTTCTGGTCGGTTATGTGCGACCCATTAGCCCGACCTTGGGCATCGGTCTTGGCTTGGATTTTGTATTTACGGATAAATACAACCCATCCTCCAACCTCGATCCACGGGTTGAGCAAAATGGTTTTGTAAAAGTGAATGGCCGCATCGGTGTTGGCGCCATTGATAAACAGTGGGAGTTGGCGCTGGTTGGTAAAAACCTCACTGACGAAGTGATTATTGTTTACGCCGCTGACACGCCTTTATCAAAAACGATTTTTGGCGCCACCAGTCATACCGGTTTCTTAGAGCCACCTCGCTCAATTGCCATGCAATTTACCTATCGTATGTGATACTTGTTGATAACGACGCTAGCGCTTAGCGTCGTTATTATTAAATTCCACTAAAAGGAGTTGGTTTTAATGTTGAAAATAAAACAGTTGATACTGCTTACCGGTCTAGTCTTTTCTGGTTTTAGTGCACAGGCCATTGATTGGGAGCTTGCGAAAGAGGCTGAGGGCATAAAAGTATATACCGGCGCCGTTGCTGGCTCGGACTACAAAGCCTTTCGCGGTGAAGTGATAGTTGACGCCGAGCTTAATCAGTTGATGGCCGTATTGGACGACACCGCTAATTTTGCGAACTGGATGTACAATTGTAAATCACCGAAATTACTTTATAAGGCGAGTTTATTAGATCGTTATCAGTATCTGAAAAACGATTTTCCTTGGCCGGCGAAAGATCGAGAAATGATTTTGCGCAATGAAATTAGCCAAGATCCTGTAAGCCGAGTGACCACGGTAAAATTGAGCTCGGTTGCGCCTGAAAAGCTACCCACTCCGGCTAGGCAGGCTATGCCCAAAGCCGGGGCAGCGGTTCGTATGGAGGCGGTGCAGGGCTTCTTTGAGCTAAGCCCAGTAGGCGATACGCAAACCAAGGTGATATTTCAGCTGCATTTAGATCCTGGTGGTGGTTTGCCGGCAGGCTTGGTGAACGCGCTCATAGTAGACAATCCCTTTGAGACCTTGAAGGCACTGACTAAGCAAGCAGTGAGACCTGAATACGCCAATTTTAATCCTTTCTGATTGCTACACCCTTTCGTTTAGCGCGGCGCTAGCCGCGTGTTGTCGTGCGCTGTGTGGTGGCTCTGCGGCTGTAAAATTTGTTCAGATTTCAACCAGTTTAACTTGACATTAATTGATGGCACATTTAATGTAACATTAATTAATGTTACATAATAATATGTCTAGTTGAGGAGTGTGTTATGGAAGGTCAGAGCAAAAAAATAGTGCAACCTGTGCGTCGCAATCTCGAGTTTAATCTGCCAAAAGAGCGCATTGGCGATTGGCATGCTGGCGGGGCACACATCACGCATTTCTTTAACGCTTTATCTATTTTCTTCCCTGATGGCGAGCGTTTTTTCATAGACAGTGTGCGTCATTACCGAGGCCGAATTCAGGATCCCGCACTCAAGGAGTCTGTACGCGGCTTTATTGGCCAGGAGGCAATGCATGGACGCGAGCACGAGGAATACAATCAGGCCTTAGTAGATAAAGGCTTGCCCGCTGATCGTTATGGTCGCTTCGTCTTGGGTTTGCTGAAATTTTTGAGCCGTTACTCACCCAAGATTACGCAATTGGCGGGAACGATAGCGCTGGAGCATCTCACTGCAATTCTCGCGAACATGGTATTGAGTGAACCGCGTATTCTCAAAGATGCTGAACCACGATTTGCCGCATTGTGGAAATGGCATGCGCTTGAGGAAACTGAACATAAAGCTGTAGCCTACGATGTTTTTCAGGAAGTGATGGGCGGTGGGGTTCGAGGCTATATTCATCGTTGTCTCGCGCTGTTAACAGCGACGTTTACCTTTTGGCTACTGGTCATCCCATTTCATATTGGCTTGGTTCGCAAAGAAGGCCAAGCACTGAACATACGGGGCTGGTTCAAAGTAATGAACTTCTTATGGGGCTCACCGGGTGTGCTACGCCGCAGCATTCCTGACTGGCTGGATTATTTCAAGCCAGGCTTTCACCCCTGGGATCACAATAACGCCCATTTCCTTGACGACGTCGATGCCTTGGTGGCGGAAGTTGATGCCTACGGTGCGGCCGCGTAACGGCGGTTAGCACTGGTGCACTGCCAGCCCTCGTGGCTATCTTGATATTGTTGGGCTGTTTCATTCAGGTAGTGGGCGTGCGTTATGTCGATAGTATTCGCGAACATATTGCCAATGTCATGATTTGAGCTGGGGTGTGTCACTTGCCCGTGTTGTAAGTATTAGGGCACCCCGCGGTTATTGCATGAATTTTGATGTGTAACGTAAAGACGAGAGAACACGATGTCTAAGAATAATAATCACACCGCAGAGGAGCAAGGCGTTGCCATCATTGGCGCCGGTTTTGGCGGTATGGGCTTAGCAATACGATTGCGGCAACAGGGTGTTGACGATTTTGTGATTTACGAACAGGCCGCTGATGTTGGTGGGGTGTGGCGCGACAATATTTACCCTGGTGCCGCTTGTGATGTGCCGTCGCACTTGTATTCTTTTTCTTTTGAACCCAATCCAGATTGGGGACGGAGCTATGGACCGCGGGCGGAAATTCATCGCTACTTACAGCGCTGCGCGGATAAATACCAATTAGAGCAGCATATTAAGTTTAATACCTCAGTTAGTTCACTTGAGTTTAACGAACACACGGGGCTGTGGGTAATCCAATTTGCTGACGGTAGGCAGGCAAAAGCGCGAGCAGTAGTGCTGGCGATTGGCGCCTTAAATATTCCTCAGTACCCCAAGATTGATGGTCTAGAAAAGTTTGGCGGTAAAATTATGCACACCGCTGAATGGGATCAAGGCTATTCACTTATAAGTAAGCGTGTCGCGGTAATTGGTACTGGCGCGAGTGCGATTCAGGTTGTGCCCGCAATTCAGCCCGAGGTGGCGTCCTTGACGTTGTTTCAACGTACACCGCCTTGGGTTATGCCAAAATTTGACCAGCCTCAAAGCACGGTTCGTCAGGCTCGATTTCGGCGTTGGCCATTTCTGCAGAGACTTATTCGAAATCTCCAGTATTTAATTGCCGAAAGCGTGGTGCCCGCATTTATGTGGGACAGCGTCTTAACTCGTTTTGGTGAGGCGATGGGGCGGCGTTACCTTAAAAAAATTGTCAGGGATCCGGTGCTAAGAAAGCAACTTACTCCCGAATACGCAATGGGATGTAAACGAGTGCTGCTGTCAGATAATTACTACCCCGCGTTAACTCAGCGCAACGTCAGTGTGTTGAGTTCAGGCTTTAGCCATATTGACGAGAAAGCGATTTACAGCGCAGATGGCCAGCGCCTTGAGGTGGATGTGCTGGTACTAGCCACCGGTTTTAAAGTGCCCGTGTCCGGCGCGCCGATGCCCGTGCGGGGCTTGGCTGGACGAGACTTAAATGACGATTGGGCTGCGGGCTCAGAGGCGTATAAGGGCATGACGGTGTCTGGTTACCCCAATTTACTTTACATCATGGGGCCAAATACTGGGCCCGGTAATACCTCAGTTATCTTTTATATTGAGTCGCAAATTCATTATATTTTGCAGTATTTAAGTGCCTTGCGCGCTGCGCCAAATGAATACATAAATGTAAAGCCAGAGGTTCAGCGTGCATTTAACGAAGATGTGCAGCGCCGGTTTAAAGGAACCACGTGGACCTCGGGTTGCAATAGTTGGTATTTAACGGCTGACGGCAAAAACACCACCTTGTGGCCGAGTTTTTCGTGGCTATACCGGCTGCGTACGCGGCGTTTTAATAATGCAGAGTATGAATTTGTTGAGGCCGGAGCTTCGGGTAAGGATGAAGCTGAACTTGGAGTTGAACTGGCAGCACAAAGCTAAGGGGAAGTAGTGAAAAATTTTAAAAATAAGGTCATTGCGGTTACTGGTGCAGCATCAGGTATAGGTCGTGCCTTGGTTGAGGGCTTGTTGGCAAGTGGGGCAAACGTTGCAGCGTCGGATGTTGATAGTGCGAATTTACAGGCCCTGCGTAAACTCGGTGATGTTGGGGTTTTGCTGCTCTCCACAGTTGATGTTGGCGATCAGACTGCAATGCAGGTCTGGGCGAATGAGGTGAAAAATCATTTTGGTGAGGTCGATGGCGTAATCAATAACGCCGGTGTGGCGCTAAGCTGCCATGCGGCAGATCAACCTAGGGCGCAAATGGAGTGGTTGTTTAATATTAATTACTGGGGTGTGATTAATGGCGTGGAGGCCTTTTTGCCGGAATTAATGCGCCGCCCAGAGGCCTGTATTGTTAATATATCGTCGCTGTTTGGCTTGCTGTCAGTACCTTCGCAGTCGGCCTATAATGCGGCGAAATTTGCGGTCAGAGGTTACTCCGAGTCGCTGAGGCAAGACCTGCGAGAGACCGCAATAAAAGTGGTGACGGTTCACCCCGGCGGCATTCAAACCAATATTGCCAATAATGGTCGGCATTTGCATTCGATCACCGGCAGCGCGGCTGATGTCGATAAAACGGCGGCGCTGTTCAATAGCATTGCGGCAACGAGCCCGGCTTATGCTGCTAAGAAAATAATGCGTGGTATGCAAAAATCTACACCACGGGTGTTGATTGGTAGCGACGCGTGGTTTTTAGATAAAGTTCAGCGCCTGTTTCCCGCTTGGTATGACCGCTTGCTTGTGCCGATGATGACTGTCGGCACGCGCATGGCTTTAAAGCGGGTTTGAGCGCTATTCTTTACTTGGAATAGCGTAGGGCAGTTCAGCGACAGTGAGCAGCGCTGAACTGTTGGCAAAATGAATTTCTCCACTTGCCACCGCGTCTTCAGTTAGCACGGCGAGTAACTCGCTATTTTGGTCGCCGCTTACCATACTCACTAAATTGCCAATACTTTGCGCAGCCTCGCCACCAAATAATTCAGTTCCCGGGGGGTAATTTAGCCCGCTTGCTGGGAGTGTTGCTTTATAAAGTCGACGCTTGAGTTTACCCCGATATTGCATGCGGGCAACGACTTCTTGCCCGGTATAGCAGCCCTTGCTAAAACTCACGCCGCCAATGACTTGGTAGTTCAGCATCTGCGGTATAAACATATCTTGGCTGCTGGCGCAGACCTCGCCAATGCCCGCGGCGATGTTAAGGGTCTCCCAGTAGTCCGCGCCACAAATATTGGCCGTGGGGCTGAGCTCTTGCCAAATACTGATGGCGTGTTCACTCAGGCCCCAGTACTCAAAACGCTCGCCGGCCTCGTCTAGCTGCACAATAATGCCCTTGTCGCTGCTTGTCTGGGCCATCGCCTTACTTGGCAGTTCCGTGAATATGGCCTGTAAATCTTGACGCGCAGATTTGCCGCTGATCCCGATGGCGACGCGCTCATCACTGGCGTTACGAATTTTGGCTTTGGAAAACACAATGTATTTGCCTAATGTGTCACGGCCGCTGTCAGCAGTGTCGGCTTGCAGGCGTAATAGCGCCGTTTCTGGTGACGCCATACCGGCAATAAAGCTAATAACCATGCGGCCCTTAATATTACAGTAACTGCCCAGCGACGCTTGTTCGGTGCTGATGGCTCGCCAATCGCAGGTGGTTTGGCCCTGCAAGAATTTACTGCAATCGGGGCCTTCGATCGCGAGAAAGCCGTATTGACTCAAGGGGCTGAGCTGCAGGCCCCCCTCGGCGCTGGGGCGATCTTGATTACTGGCTTGCCAGTAGCCGGTGCTGAAATAACTGTCAGGATAGGTTTCGCTGAGGTGCTGCCAAAATGCGTTCATAGTGTCTCAATGATAAAACGGTCGAGATTAAATTCCTTACTGGGCGCACTGCTGTGTGCTGGCCGCAGATTGACGCTATAATACGCGTTTTGCGCGCGGTTAGCTTAAGCGGGCAGTGACGTAGTGGAAAATAATGGTTTCGGAAAACGAGTTCAAGCGAATTTGCTGGGCCTGCCGTCGTGGCATGCTGGAATTGGATCTGGTCATGGAGCCTTTTGTACAAAAGCGCTTTCGCGATCTCGACGAGGGGGATCAACAGCGCTTTATTAAATTGCTGGAGTGTGAAGACACTGAGCTCTTTAGTTGGTTTTTGGGTCGGGTAGAGCCTGAGGATCCCGAGCTAGTCAAAATTGTTCGTATTATTAATGCGTACGCCAAAGCCGCTGCATCTTGAGTTAAAGCCGTCGCGCTGTTTGGCCGCTTATTTAGCGTTTGTACACAGCTCGGTCGCTTGGGTGTTTGTGGCGGTTTTACCGATGGGTTGGGCACTGCTTGGGCTGGCTTTTGTTGTGCTTAGTGGGCTGTATTACTGGCGGCACGCTGTTGCGCTTAGCGGCCCACGTGCTGTTACGCAATTGCTGTTTACCGCAAACAACTGGCGAGTGAGCCGCGCTGCATTAGATAGTGAGCTTGTGGAATGGTGCGATGCGGCGTTTTTGCCGTATATGCTGGTGCTGCGATTTCGAGATAGGGGCGGGCGACGCTTTAGTGTCGTGATTGTAGCCGACCAAGTAGACCCCCAAGCCTTTCGACGCTTGCGGGTCATTGCGCGCTTTGCGCGTCTACCGAAAGACCATGGTCAGTCTGATTTTCGGTAATTTTCTGGGATTAGAATAGTGTCTTCAGGGGTGTCTAAGGTCTCTGGGTAGTCTAGGGTGAAATGCAAGCCTCGGCTCTCTTTGCGCTCCATGGCTGAGCGAATGATTAGTTCGGCGACCACGGCTAAATTGCGTAATTCGAGCAAATCGTTACTGACTTTGTAGTTTGAGTAGTATTCGTCTATCTCTTGCTGGAGTAAGGCTGCGCGGTTGAGTGCGCGCTGTAGGCGCTTATTGGTCCGGACAATACCCACGTAGTCCCACATAAAACGGCGTAGTTCATCCCAGTTGTGAGAGATCACTACGTCCTCGTCCGAGTCGGTAACTTGGGACTCATCCCACGGCGGGGCAATTTCCGGTGACGGTAGGCTGTCCAGCTGAGCCTGGATGTCTTTGGCCGCAGACGTGCCATACACAAAACACTCAAGCAAGGAGTTGCTGGCTAAGCGGTTAGCGCCGTGTAAGCCAGTAAACGAGGTCTCCCCAATCGCGTACAGTGCGGGGATGTCCGTGCGGCCGTTTTGGTCAACCATGACGCCGCCGCAGGTGTAGTGGGCTGCTGGAACGACCGGAATGGGCTCGCGACCAATATCAATTCCCAGCTCGAGACAGCGAGCTTTGATGGTGGGGAAGTGTTCGAGCAAAAACTCTGACGACTTATGGCTAATATCGAGATAGACACAGTCGCTACCAAGGCGTTTCATCTCGTGGTCAATGGCCCTTGCGACCACGTCGCGGGGGGCGAGCTCGCCGCGTTCGTCGTAGCGAAACATGAAGCGCTCGCCGGTGGCCGAAAGTAGTTTTCCGCCTTCGCCACGAATGGCTTCAGTAATTAAAAACGATTTTGCCTTGGGGTGATAAAGGCAGGTTGGGTGAAATTGATTGAACTCCATATTGGCGACGCGACAGCCAGCGCGCCACGCCATGGCAATGCCGTCACCGCTGGCGCCGTCGGGATTGCTGGTATATAGATAGGCCTTATTTGCTCCGCCAGTGGCCAGTACCACCACTTTGGCGTGGAACAATCCGACATGGCCGCTGTCTCTATTGAGCACATATGCGCCGTGGCAGCGATTATTGCGCATGACTAGGTCGACAGCGACGTGGCTAGTGAAAATTTCAATATTGGGGTTTTCGATGGCGCGTTGGGTTAGGGTTTCTGATACGGCTCGACCAGTAGCGTCTGCAGCGTGAATAATGCGGCGCTGACTGTGGCCACCTTCGCGGGTTAGGTGGAATGTGTCGCTGTGCTGTTCGAAACGACTGAATTGCACGCCTTGGGACAGCAGCCACTTTATGCTGTCACTACTATTTTGAACGGTAAAGCGCACGCTGTCTTCGTGGCAGAGTTGGGCGCCAGCGATGAGCGTGTCGTTGACGTGGGCATCGACAGTGTCACCGTCGTGAAGTACGGCGGCAATGCCGCCCTGGGCCCAATAAGTGGAGCCAGCATTGAGCTCGCCTTTGCAGATAACCGCAATACGGGCGCTGGCGGCAAGGTGTAAGGCCAGAGTGAGGCCTGCAGCGCCGCTGCCTACCACCAAAACATCGTGGGAATGGTAATGGTTCATGCCCGGTATTTGCTCCTGCCACTGTGCGGCTATATTATGCCGCTCGGGATGTGAATTGGCGCAAAGTATACTGTTACACCGCCGCCTTACCAATATTTGTCTGCAGCTTGGCCGCATAAAAGGGTTTAACTGCCAAAAAGGGATACGATGACAGAACTTCTTTTGACCACTACGGTCTACTCAATACATGCTGCCGAAGGGCTGACGGTGAGCAAACATGGCCCAGCCTAAAGAAACGGATCAGCAGCTGGTAGAGCGAGTACAAAAGGGTGATAAGCGCGCCTTTGATCTTCTTGTACTCAAGTATCAGCACAAGATTTTTGGTTTGATTTCACGCTATGTGAAGGATAACGACGAGATTCAAGATGTTGCTCAGGAAGCCTTTGTAAAAGCATATCGGGCGCTGCCAAAATTTCGTGGTGACAGTGCGTTTTATACTTGGCTGTACCGGATTGCCATTAATACGGCAAAAAACTATCTGGTCGCCCGCAACCGTCGCCCCCCTGGGGTCGATGTCGATGCGGCGGATGCGGAATATTTTGATGGTCCCTCGGCCCTCAAAGATATTGAAACGCCCGAGAACCACCTGTTCGGTGAAGAGCTAAAAAAGGTAGTGCAAGATGCGATTAAGGCATTACCTGAAGATTTACGCTCGGCCTTGAGCTTGCGCGAGTTTGATGGTCTGAGTTACGAAGATATTGCATCGGTCATGGACTGCCCGGTGGGTACGGTTCGGTCGCGAATTTTTCGTGCTCGAGAGGCAGTGGATATGCGAATTAAGGCCCAGATTGGTGGCGAAGAGGTGGAAATATGAGCGATATCGTTAGAGAGTCACTGTCCGCATTGATGGATGGCGAAGCCAGCGAACTTGAATTGCGGCGAATTCTGAGTGCGGATCAGAAGGCAGTTCGCAGTGAGTGGGCTGAATTACATCGCGGCCAAGATCTTCTTAAAGGCAATGACCAGCGTTTTGTGGGCTGGGATATTTCTTCGCGGGTGATGGCTGAGATTGAAAATGATCAATACGCTGCCAATTCGACTAGCTGGAAACAGGTGTTTTCTGGGCTAGCCATTGCGGCCAGTGTTGCGACTGTGGTTGTAGTGGGGTCGATGGGAAGTAGCATTTTTGGTGGCGCTGCGCCTAAAGTTGCTGACAATAACGGGCTTAGTGGTCGGGTATACCCCGCGCAAGCCAGTCCGGCAGTAGGTGGTGTGGCCGTTAACGCTCAGGCACAAGGCTCGCCAGCCGGTTTGTTGCTTAATGACGACGCTGAAGCACGCAAACGTTTTGAAGCCTATTTGCGCAAGCATACTGACCGTGCGGCCTTTAATAATGGCCAAGGAATGGTGTCTTATGCGCGGGTTGTGTCTCAGGAGTCTAAATAGCGTGATATTGCGGCTTGCTATTGTTGCGATGGGTTTAATGTTTGGCAGTGCTTATGCGCTGAGTTTGGAGCCCGAGCTTGCGAGTTTAGAGCCCAGTGCTGAAACGGGTAGCGATTTGCTCAATAAGATGACCCATAGTCATCGCGAGCTTAATTACCGAGCAATAGTAAGCTATCAGGTGGGTGATCAGCTTAGTAGCTACCGAATAACCCACACCGTTCGCGATGGCAAAGAGTTTGAATCTCTTGAGTCTCTAGATGGCAGTCATCAGGACTTGGTCTACCACGGTCACGATGTTAATTGTGTGCATCCAGGTCCTCAGTTAATTCGCTTGTTTGGTGGCGATGAAGAGCAGGGTTTTTACCGCTATTACGATCTTGAAGTGAAAGGGGCGGCCCGCGTCGCTGGGCGCGAGGCGATAAACTTGATGATTCGTCCTCGAGATGTCTACCGTCTTGGCTATAAATTGTCCCTTGATAAAGAGACCGGGCTGTTGCTACGTTCCGACATAGTCAATCAGCAAGGCAAAGTTTTAGAACGTTTTCAATACGTTATGTTGAACTTGAATATTTCGGCAGACGAGCCAGTAGTCGAAGACGCCAAAGAAGTTCAGCATCGAGACAATAAAGTGGGTGACGCCGCATTGCTGGTATCGCAGCGTACTTGGCGACCAAATTGGATCCCCGCGGGCTTTACCTTAGCGCAATCTGAAAATAATGATGAAGCAGGCATGACCTATACCGATGGCTTGGCAGTAATGTCCGTTTTTGTTGAGCCCTTGATCAAGGCGGCCGATGGTTCTCCGGCGATTATTGAAGGTGGCATGCGGCGTGGCGCTTCGGTGAGTTACACCGTTGCCTTTGCTGAACAAGGCAGTTTTGCCACTGTGGTGGGTGAAGTGCCCATGTTAACGGCCAAGCAAGTTGCTAAGTCGTTAAGTTGGGCCGCGCAGTGATCACTGAGACTGGGCGGGTAGTGGGGATCGATTCTGACGCCTTATGGGTTGAAACTATTCAGCGCAGTACCTGCAGTAGCTGCAGCGCGCAAAAAGGTTGCGGTCAGGGTTTAATGAACAAGGCCTTTGATGGGCGCCGCAATCAGCTGCGAGTGATGCTGCAAAATCAGTGTGCAGACGATTTCCGCTTAGATGATCAAGTTGATATCTGTATCCCTGAACGCGCCTTAGTCGGCGGTGCAATGCTGGTTTATTTGCTCCCGTTGGTGACCATGTTAATTGCCATGACGAGTATTAACCATTTTGTTGATGGTGATGTCGCCGCTGCGGGCGGGGCTTTGTTTGGATTTGTCGGTGGCTTAGCGGTGTTGCGGGCTCATGCTCGGTTAAATCGCAATAACCCAGCATATCAGCCCAAGGTTTTGGCGAAAAAGCCGGTATCTGGTCCGCAACTGGTCTCTGTATTTAATTCCCCCCACTCTGTTTGAGTCTATTCATAGCTTAGACCCCCGGCTTTGCGCTACAATCGCGCCCCTGAATTTTTATCATTTTTGTTGCCCTGAGGTATAAAGCGAGCGTGTCTAGTCTCGATTTGATTCGTAATTTCTCTATTATCGCCCACATTGATCATGGTAAATCGACCCTAGCGGATCGCTTTATACAGACCTGTGGTGGATTAACCGAGCGTGAAATGTCCGCCCAGGTGCTTGACTCAATGGATATTGAGCGCGAGCGGGGGATTACGATAAAGGCCCAGTCGGTAACCCTAAATTACCTGGCTGATGATGGTAAAACCTACCAGCTCAATTTCATTGACACTCCTGGTCACGTCGACTTCTCGTATGAGGTTTCGCGCTCCTTGGCGGCTTGTGAAGGTGCGCTGCTGGTCGTCGATGCGGCGCAGGGCGTGGAAGCTCAGTCGGTAGCGAACTGTTATACCGCGATAGAGCAGGGCCTCGAAGTCTTGCCAATTCTTAATAAAATGGATCTGCCTCAGGCTGACCCCGATAAAGTAAAGCATGAGATTGAAGAAATTATTGGGGTTGATGCGTCAGAGGCAGTGCCGGTATCGGCAAAATCGGGGATGGGTATCCACGAAGCGCTGGAGCATTTGGTGGCCAAAATACCACCACCCGTCGGCGATACGGAAGCTCCCTTACAAGCACTGATCATCGACTCTTGGTTTGATAATTACCAAGGTGTTGTGTCCCTTGTTAGAGTGAAAAATGGCACCCTGAAACGCGGTGATAAAATCATCAGCAAAACTCTGGGTAAGCCGCAGATTGTTGATGTTGTTGGTATATTCACACCTAAACAGACGTCTACAGGGATTCTTAAAGCCGGTGAAGTAGGATTTATTATCGCCGGTATTAAAGATATTCTCGGCGCACCAGTGGGGGATACCTTTACCCATGCCTCTACCCCAAATGTGCCTGCTTTACCGGGTTTTAAAAAGGTAAAACCGCAGGTTTACGCTGGTCTATTTACTGTGTCGACCGAGGATTACGAAGATTTTCGTGATGCCCTGAGCAAATTGACTTTAAACGACGCGTCTTTGTTTTATGAGCCAGAGAGTTCTGATGCATTGGGTTTTGGCTTCCGCTGCGGTTTCCTTGGCACCTTGCATATGGAAATCATTCAAGAGCGTCTAGAGCGGGAATACGATTTAGACCTGATTACCACTGCGCCGACCGTTATCTACGAAGTGTTAAAGAAAAATGGCCAGATCGTAATGGTCGATAACCCCTCGTCCATGCCTGATCCGGGTGAGCTAGAAGAGACTCGCGAGCCCATTGCGCGAGTGAATATTCTTGTGCCCCAGGAACATTTAGGTAATGTCATTAGCTTGTGTGCTTCCAAGCGTGGTATCCAAAAAGATATGCAGTTTTTAGGGCAGCAAGTGTCGCTTAATTGGGAAATTCCAATGAGTGAGGTTGTACTCGACTTTTTTGACCGTTTAAAATCAGTGAGTCGTGGTTTTGCCTCATTAGATTATAGTTTTGAGCGGTTTGAGGCCGCTAATCTCGTTAAATTGGATATCTTGATAAATGGTGATCGCGTTGACGCGCTAGCCATGATTGTTCATCGGGATATCGCCCAAAGCCGCGGCCGCGCGCTGGTGGAAAAAATGCAGGAATTGATTCCACGGCAAATGTTCGATGTGGCGATTCAGGCCGCGATTGGCGGTCAAGTTATTGCCCGGCAAACGGTTAAGGCTTTGCGTAAAAACGTGACAGCAAAATGCTACGGTGGCGATGTGTCGCGTAAGCGCAAGCTGTTAGAAAAACAAAAAGCAGGTAAAAAGCGCATGAAGCAGGTGGGTAATGTTGAAATCCCCCAGTCAGCGTTTTTGGCTGTGCTCAATATTGATGGTTAAAGGAAACTAGCCGCATGGTAAATTTGATTCTGATCTCGGTCGCGGCGCTTTCTTTAGTCGTATGGTTAGTCCAAGAAGTAAAAGGCCGCCGCCAGATGCAGCAGGCCTTGCAGTGGTGCTCAGAAAAGCGCACCGCCACCGATGCAGCAACTTTGCGTCAACAGGCACTGCCGGGCTGGATCGAGTGGACTTATCGATTGGTCTTGCTGGGCTGGTTTGTGTGGATTGCCAGTGTGGTGCTGATTAAGGACGGGGACTTTGCCTTAGCCTTAGTGGTGTTAACGATAATCGCCGGCATCATTGGTGGGCTTGACCGCTTTGTCTTTGAAAAGGCTCGTCAAGCCTATGTCAGCGCCGGCAACGTCGCGGTCTATATCACCTATTTTATTAAAAAAGACCAAGATTCACTTAAAAATGAATTTGCTGGACCCTTGCCGATTGCTGAAAACGCACGGTCATTCTTTCCGGTACTTTTAGTGGTTTTGGTGTTGCGCTCTTTTGTGATTGAACCCTTTCAAATTCCGTCTGCATCGATGGTGCCGAGTTTGGAGGTGGGGGATTACATACTGGTAAATAAATTCAACTACGGTTTGCGTTTGCCGGTGTTGGGCACCAAAATTTTTGAGGTTGGGGAACCAAAACGTGGCGACGTAATGGTGTTTTTCCCGCCAAATGATAAGCGATACTTTATTAAGCGGGTAATTGGGTTACCCGGCGATGAAATTCGCTATATCAACAAACAGCTCTATATTAATGATGAGCTAGTGCAGCAAACTGTGCTGGCCGAAGTGCCGCCGCTGCAGCCAATTACTCAAGTTATTAAGGAGCAATTGGATAATGTTGACCATTTAGTGCACCACGATAAGCGAATTTATCGTGGTGACTTTGTCACCACCGTTAAACCTGGTCATTACTTTATGATGGGTGATAATCGTGACAATAGCAGCGATAGTCGAGTGTGGGGGCAGGTGCCGGAGCAAAACATTGTCGGTCAGGCCTTTGCTATATGGATGCATTGGCAGTCCTTCAATGATTTACCCAGTTTTAGTCGCGTAGGCCGCATACGCTAATATAGGAAATAGTCATGAAAGCAAAACAGCAAGGTATGAGTATGCTCTCCGCGCTGTGCGTGTTGGGCGTGGTCTTGTTTTTTGCCACTCTGGCCGTACGCTTGGCGCCAATCTACCTGGATTATTGGACGCTCAGCCGTATTATTACGGATATAACGGAAGAATCTCGTAGCAGTGATGCGACACCGGCCTCGGTTAGAAGAGAGTTGTCCAACCGTTTCATTACTAACCGAGTAGAGTCAGTAGACTTAAAAGACATTAAAATTAGTACCGACAAAAAAGGTATTATTATCGATGCCCGATATGAGAAAAGGGTACCCATTATGTTTAATGTTGACGCCGTTGTGCACTTTGACGACGCGCAGTTTCTTGTGCCCCGGACTTGAGCTTGGCTAGTTTGGACGAAGTTTGCCAGAAAATCGGCTATCATTTTAAAGATAGCGAGCTACTGACGATGGCGATGACCCATCGCAGTTTTAGCGCGGTGAATAACGAGCGAGTCGAGTTTTTAGGTGACTCGCTACTTAATATGATTATTGCTGAAGCCCTGTATCTTCGTTTTCCGGATGTTGATGAGGGTGACTTAAGCCGAATCCGTGCACTCCTCGTTAGTGGCAAGACCTTGGCTACCGTAGCCGTGGAATTTGAATTAGGTCGCTTCTTACGTCTGGGCGCCGGTGAAAAAAACAGTGGTGGTCAACGTCGGGCCTCAACTCTGGCCGATGCGGTAGAAGCACTTATTGGTGCGATTTATTTGGAAGCTGGCTTTGAGGTGTGCCGCGAAAGGGTGTTAGCGTGGTTTGCGCCAAGATTAGTATCTTTGAACCCAGACGCTAGCCATAAAGACCCGAAAACGCGGTTGCAGGAGTTTTTACAAGGGCGCAAACAGCCCTTGCCAGATTATCAGCTGGTGGAAACCGCTGGTGCTGATCATCAGCAGACCTTCATAGTGTCTTGCTCAATTAGCCTATTAAAGTCGTCTGTCTCCGCTTCTGGAAGCAGTCGTCGTAAAGCTGAACAAGCCGCCGCCGAAAAGGTGTTGTTGGCATTAAAGGAAATAGAATGAGTTCGAGTGGAGAAGATACACAGTTGGGACCACAGCGCTGCGGCTTTGTGGCTATTATTGGTCGTCCCAATGTCGGTAAATCGACTTTGCTTAACCATATTCTTGGGCAAAAGCTCAGTATTACTTCTCGCAAGCCCCAGACCACGCGTCACCAGGTTCTTGGCATTAAGACCGAAGGTGAGGTGCAGGCGATCTATGTCGACACTCCTGGGATGCACTTAAAAGAAGAGAAGGCCCTAAATCGCTACATGAATAAAACCGCGAGTGCGGCGATTAAAGATGTTGATTTAATCCTGTTCTTGGTAGATCGCGATCGCTGGACCGACGACGACGAGATGGTGTTAAGAATTCTCGAAAATGCGCGTAGCCCCGTCGTTTTGGTTATCAATAAGGTAGATCGACTGGACGACAAAGGTCAGCTGCTGCCTTTGATAAACGAATTGCAAAGCAAATACAAATTTGCCGATGTTGTGCCTGTGTCGGCATTGCAGGGCCATAATCGCGAAGAGCTAGAAAAGGTGATCGCGCGCTTCTTGCCTGAAAACGATCATATGTATCCTGAAGATCAAATAACCAACCGCAGCGAGCGCTTTTTGGCGGCAGAGTTAGTGCGGGAAAAGATTATGCGTCAGTTAGGGGAGGAAATTCCCTACTCAATGACCGTAGAAATCGAAGAGTTTAGCGAGTCTCCGCGTTTACTCGAGATCAGTGCATTGATTCTGGTTGAACGCGACGGCCAAAAAAAGATCATTATCGGTGAAGGTGGTAGCCGCCTTCGGCAAATCGGTACTGAGGCCCGTAAAGACATGGAGCGCGCTTTTGATAATAAAGTCATGTTGCGGCTGTGGGTTAAAGTGAAGTCTGGCTGGTCAGACGACGAGCGTGCTTTACGCAGCTTAGGCTACACCGATATAAATTTGAAATAAGTTATGAATCGCGTTGATGGCGAAGCGTGTTTTGTTTTGCATATTCGCCCATACCGCGATACTAGCGCTCTTGTTAACCTCTTTAGCCCTAATTACGGCCGTTTTACCTGTGTTGCTAAGGGCTTGCGTGGCGGCGGTAAATCGAGACAGTCCTGGCGAGCGAATCTGCAGGCTTTTAACTTGGTGTCCGTCAGTTGGCAGGGGCGGGGAGAGTTAAAGTCGCTTCTCGATGTGCAGCATCAGGCAAGCTACAGTTTACAGGGCCGGGCCTTGTTCTGCGGTTTGTATGTCAATGAGCTGCTAGAGCGCCTCCTGCATCAACATGATCCCCAAGCTGACATTTTTGTATTGTACACGCAGTGTTTGACCCGGCTTATTGGCGGCGTCCAACTCGAAGAGAGTCTGCGGCGTTTTGAGTTCGGCTTATTGGAAAAGCTGGGCTACGGTTTAAACTTTACCCACTGCAATCGCTCCGGTCTGGCATTTAACCCTGATAGATTTTATTTTTTTCATCCTGACGAAGGCATAATATTGGCTGACGACGCGGTAACGACGTCGCTATTTTCCGGCGAGGTTCTGCTGCAACTAGCAAACGGGGATTTTAGCGGTGACGCGCAGTTGGCTGCAAAACGCCTCAGTAGATTGGCGCTGCATGGCCTGCTAGGAAATAAGCCCCTGCGTAGTCGCGCATTATTTACCCGCCAAGCTAAAAGTGGATTAAGTGCGTTTTAGCTTTCGAATACTGCACTGAGCTCGTGTTCGCCTTGCCATTGTAATAGTTCGTCGATGGCGGCGATGACATTAACAACCGCATTATTGATGTTATGGCTATTCTGAAGCGCTTCTTCAAGCTCGATAACACGGCGATGTAAAATGGGGGTGCCGGTGTAACAGCAGGCACCTTTGAGGCTGTGGTTGACTTCTGTAAGGCTGTTGAGGTCGTTGTGTTGCTGGGCTGCGATAAGCTCGCTTTTACTATTCACTAAACATTCCAAAAGCATCCCGAGCATTTCTGCTGCGAGTGCTGGCCGCTCTTTGCTCAATTTTAGACACTGCGAGATATCCACCGGTCGCGGCACCTCAATTAGGCTTGATTCCACCACATAATTATGAAGAAGCTCATCGAGTTGATGCTCGGTAATCGGCTTGCTGAGGTAATCATTAATACCGGCTTCCCGCAGTTGTAATGGGTTTTCCGGTGACAGATATGCCGAGAGGGCGATAATGGGAGTCTCGCGGTTTAAGCCATTGGCGCGAATGCGGCAGCTAGTTTCGATACCGTCCATTTTGGGCATTTGAATGTCCATAAAGATAAGGTCAAAGCACTGTTCTGTGCACCGCTGTATGGCCTCACTGCCGTCTTTCGCGCGGGTTGTGGTGACGCCTAAATCACTTAAAAATCGCTCTAAAATATGTAGATTTGAGGGGTTGTCATCCACGGCTAAAATGCTGACATTGGAATAGGCTGGCGCTTTGCTGCGCGTGGCAGCCTTTATTCCCCGATTGAGGGCGTCAAATAATTTTATATGGGAGATGGGTTTGCTCAGGTAGTAATGCTGGTCACTCTCATCGGGGTCGTGGGTGTAGGGGCTGAGAATAATAGCTGGGCAATTTAGGCGCGTTATAAAATTCGCTGCGCGTTCATCATGGTTGTCGACACAGATAACGAGGTAATCGGCGTCGGTCTGCACATGATCAATATTACTGTAATGACGAACAACCAAACCCCAGCTATTGAAAAGCATCTTGAGTGAGTTTGCATGCAGTGGACTAGGATCATATAGCTCAACTGATTTATTCTTAAGCGTGGTGAAATCGCGTAATTTAATGGCGTTGTAGGCAATCGGGAAGTTGATGGTAAACCAGAAAGTAGTGCCTTTCCCTAGCTCGCTTTCGATGCCGATTTCGCCGCCCATTTGCTCAATTAAGCCTTTGACAATGACCAGTCCTAATCCCGTGCCACCGTACTGGCGGGTAATTGACGCGTCGGCCTGAGCAAAATCTTTAAATATTTTCTTTTGCTGCTCTTTGGATAGGCCAATTCCGGTATCGCTGACTTGGATAGTAATTGCGGCATGTTGCTCGTTGTGATCACTGCTCAGAACGTTTATTAGAATATGGCCCGCCTGCGTGAATTTAATGGCATTATTAATTAGATTAGTCAGGATTTGCTTTAAACGTAGGGCGTCAGCTAATACGGTTTTGGGGCATTCTTGCTGGATCGTTAGAATCAATTCCAGCGATTTATCGGTGGCGCCAGGGGCGAGAATTTGCAAGGTACCTTCAATAAGCTCGCGGAGATTGACCGGCGCGCTATCGAGTACTAATTTTCCCGCCTCGAGTTTGGAAAAGTCTAAAATATCATTAATGATGGTTAACAGGCTATTGGCTGAACTGTTGATAGTTTCTATGGCTTCGCGCTGACGAATTTCCAGCTCTGACTTCAGTAAAATATTGCTAAAACCGATGATGCCATTGAGTGGGGTGCGAATTTCGTGGCTAGTATTGGCTAAAAACTCTGATTTTATTCGACTCGCATTTACCGCTTCACGTCGTGCTAGGTCGAGCTCGATATTTTGTACTTCAACGGTTTCTAAGGTCTCTCGTAAATCGGTATTGCTTTGCTCAATATTTCGCTGCAGTTCCTGCAGCTCATTTTGCTGGGCATTATTAAGCAGGTTTAGCTCTTCGGCAATTTCACTGAATTCATCATTGCTAGGCATGTGGGCGTGGAAATTTTTGGGGCCGGTAGTCATTCGCCTCACAGTTTGGCGCAGAGTGTTTAAATCTCTGGTTAACAGTTGATTGATGTAGCTACATAGCAGAATGCAAATAATGATTGAGCAGATTAAAAATACTGTGCCAATGAGCAGGGTTTGGTATTGCTGGATTTCAAGTTGCTGCCAGTTAAATTGCATGCCTACCCAGCCTAGGGGGGGCGAATTTTGCTCTGCGGGACTAAATATGGGCTGTAGAATAAAGAGGCCGTCTTTTTCAAAGTACAGTTGCGTTGTGGCGCTGCCTTGCACTATTTGCTCGTCAGGCAAATTTGATCTAGGACCTGCTTGGGCGATACGCTCTAATTTAGCGTTGTAAATTCCCACAGCTCTAACGGCTTGCTCCTCTAGCGCGGCCGTGGCAATTTGTTGTAAAGACTCGCCATGATCTGATGCCAGCATATGTTCGGCAATAATCGCGAGGTGCTCGATAGAGGTCTTCGCGCGCTCGGTCATCATATTGCGCAGCTCTTGAATTTGGCTGTACATAAGATAGGTACTGAGACCAAGAGATAGTGTGAGTACGGGCAATAAGCCCATAATCAAGATTAGTTTTCGGATTCCTAAGCGCCTAGGCATTGCTTGGTGGAGCCTTCTGGGGTTGGAGTGGTATTATCATGACCGAAAAATACGACCGCTGCTATTATTGTGCAGAGAAACTAACGCTGCAATGACGTAATCGGCAATGTGTACTATAGCTGGCTTGCTAACACAGCCGTCAGCGGTGTTTAGAGGTTTGAATTCCCATATGAAAGAGTTTCCAACGATTGATCAGTATATTGGTAACACGCCCTTAGTACGGTTACAGCGTTTGCCGGGCAATACGAGCAATACGATTTTGGTCAAGCTCGAAGGTAATAACCCGGCTGGTTCAGTTAAAGATCGCCCCGCGATGAGCATGATTGAGCATGCCGAACAGCGCGGAGATATTGTACCCGGTGATACCCTAATCGAGGCCACCAGCGGCAATACTGGCATAGCGCTGGCCATGGCAGCAGCAATAAAGGGTTATAAGATGATTCTTATCATGCCTAGCCATATGAGCGTAGAGCGTAAACTGGCAATGGCGGCCTATGGCGCCAAGCTAGTTGAGGTATCCCAAGCCTCGGGCATGGAAGGGGCCAGAGACTTGGCGCTGGAAATGCAGGCTGCAGGTGAGGGCAAGGTCTTGGATCAATTCTCTAATATTGATAACCCCATAGCCCATTATGACAGCACCGGCCCGGAAATCTGGCAGCAAACAGACGGCCGCATTACCCACTTTGTCAGCTCCATGGGTACCACGGGCACCATAATGGGCGTATCTCGCTATTTAAAGGAGAAAAACCCCAGTATTGAAGTCATAGGTTTACAGCCCGATGGCAGTTCAAGTATCCCGGGTATTCGGCGTTGGCCCGAGGCGTATTTACCTAGCATCTATGACTCTGCGCGGGTTGATCGGGTTATTGATATGGATCAGGAGACGGCGGAGAACACAATGCGCGCGCTCGCGGCGCAAGAGGGAATCTTTTGCGGTGTGTCCTCGGGTGGCGCAGTGGCTGGGGCCTTGAGAATCAGTGAAAATCTTGAAAATGCCATTATCGTTGCAATTATATGTGACCGAGGTGATCGGTACTTGTCAACGGGTGTGTTCGATGCCGCCTTGGCCAACTAGATACACTGCGGTGTTTGAACTGCGTATGGTGGTAACCCATGGTTAAAGTAAGGGAAGATTTTCCACTCCTCGATGATGGCCGAGTGGATGTTGTGAGCTGGATTGCTCGGCTGCCGATGGATAACCAAATAGTTGATAGCGCCGAACTACAGCGGGCACTCGCGGTTGCTGAGGCGTGTGCGGCACTACCAGCGCCTGAGCAGGCACCAAAGGCCGAGGGGCTGAGTAGTTTTTTTACCGCGCTAGAAATGGTCGAAATTCTCGCTGATTTACACTTGGATCAAGACAGTTTGATTGCGGCAACGCTGTTTAGGGCGGTGCGTGAAAGCCGCCTAAGCATGTCGGCATTGGAGCGTGATTTCGGTCGTCCCGTCGCGAAGTTGGTAGATGGCGTATTGGGCATGGCGGCGATTTCGCGGGTCAACGCTGAATTAGACGCCCCGGTGCTTGGTCAGTCCGAGGCGCAAAGTGAAACCATCCGCAAAATGCTGGTAGCACTGGTAGACGATGTCCGCGTAGCGCTTATCAAGCTTGCCGAGCGCACCTCGGCAATAAGAGCGGTAAAAAACAAACCAGAAAAGCGCTACCGAGTAGCCCGAGAAGTGGCCGATATCTATGCGCCGCTAGCGCATCGTCTGGGAATTGGGCACATTAAATGGGAGTTGGAAGACCTCTCGTTTCGGTATCTGCAGCCTTTGGCCTATAAAAAAATTGCCAAGCTTCTCGATGAGAAACGCTTAGACCGTCAGCATTATATTGAACATGCCATAACCATGTTAGAAGAGGCTTTAGCTGCAGACAATATCCAAGCCGATATTGCTGGGCGAGCAAAACATATTTACAGCATTTGGCGAAAAATGCAGCGCAAGGGCATCGGTTTTTCCCAGGTATACGATATACGCGCTGTTCGCGTATTGGTCCCTGATACAAAGTCATGCTATGCCGCCCTAGGTCTAGTGCATGGTCTTTGGCGTAATATTCCCAATGAGTTTGACGACTATATTGCCAACCCCAAAGAAAATGGTTACCGCTCATTGCATACCGCTGTTATTGGGCCCGACGGCAAAGTATTGGAAATACAAATTCGTACCCGCGCAATGCACGAGGAAGCTGAGTTTGGCGTGTGTTCACACTGGATGTATAAGGGCGCCGATAAAAGTGCAAAAAGCAGCAATAGCTATGACGAAAAAATTGCATGGCTGCGTCAGGTCCTAGATTGGCATGAGGAAAGTGGTAGCAGCAGCGATGTTGCCGAGCAATTTACCCATACCCAAGATCGGGTTTATGTTTTTACCCCAGACGGCCATGTGGTCAATTTGCAAAACGGCGCGACGCCATTAGATTTTGCCTACCATATCCACACTGAAGTGGGGAATTGTTGCCGTGGCGCCAAGGTGAATGGCCGGATCGTGCCGCTCACTTATACTTTAAAGACAGGCGAGCGAGTCGAAATTTTAACGGGTAAAGACAGCGAACCTCGTCGAGATTGGCTGCAAAGTAATTTGGGCTACCTTAAAACATCGCGGGCGCGAACCAAGGTTCAGCATTGGTTTCGACTACAGGCAAAAGAAGACAATATTTTGGCCGGTCGCGCGTTGTTGGAAAAAGAATTCAAACGCTTGGCCTTGAACAGCATTGATTACAAATACCTCGCTGATCTAATGCGCTGCGCAAGTGTCGAAGATATGTATGCGTCGGTTGGTGCTGGAGAAATTAGCACTTTCCAGTTAATTAAGGCCGCCCATAATTTGGCGGGTAGGGAAGAGGATAACCCGCAGTCCGCCCTCAGATTGCGAGCGCCGAGCGCCAAAAGTAGCGACGGCAGTCAGATACGTATTAGCGGGGTGGGCAATTTACTGACTAATTTTGCTCAGTGTTGCAAGCCTTTACCCGGTGAAGCGATAGCGGGCTATATCACCGTTGGGCGAGGGGTGAGCGTGCATTTACAAGACTGCAAAAAACTGTTGCAGCTGCAGAGTGTCGAGCCACAGCGCATTATCGCGGTGGACTGGGCGGACACCCAGATAGAAACCTATCCCGTGGACATCGAGCTAGAAGCTTACGACCGACAGGGTTTGCTGCGCGACATTACCTCGCAGTTAGCTACCGAGAAAGTCAATGTCCTGTCCATGAGCACAGTTACCGATAAGGCTAACCACATGGCCACTATGAATATTCGTCTGGAAATTCGCGACCTTGCGACCTTGTCCGACCTATTTAATCGACTTAATGGCTTGCCTAACGTTGTGGCTGTGCGCCGGATTAGAGAGAGTTAATTTTGGCTTATACTATTAATGATTTGCAGTATTTAATGGCTAGGCTGCGGAACCCCGATACCGGCTGCCCTTGGGATTTAAAGCAAACATTTAAGAGTGTCGTGCCCCACACGCTGGAAGAAGTATATGAGCTAGTGGATGCTATTGAGCAAGGTGATAGCGATCAAATTCGCCAAGAACTGGGTGATGTCTTATTCCAGATTATATTTTACAGCCAGCTAGCGGCGGAGACCGCCCAGTTTAGTTTTGCCGAGGTGGTAGATGGTATTGTTGCGAAGTTATTGCGGCGCCATCCCCACGTGTTTCCGAGTGGGGAATTGAATTCTGAGCGCAAGATTGATGCGCCGGACGACGAGGCAATTAAGGCGCGCTGGGAAGAAATTAAGCAGCAAGAGCGTGGACAAAAGTCTCAGAACAGCGCTATGGACGATGTGCCTATGGCAATGCCTGGTCTAATGCGTGCATCCAAGCTACAAAAAAGAGCCGCACAGCGGGGGTTTGACTGGCAGGAGTTGCAGCAGGTCATCAGTGCATTTCGAGCGGAAATAGACGAGCTTGAAGAGGCTATTGCAAGCACTGATCCTAAGCAAATTGCCGACGAGATGGGGGATGTATTGTTTTCTGCTGTAAATGTGGCGCGGCACCTTAATTTGGACGCTGAGGCGGTGACTCGCAGTGCCTGCGCTAAATTCGAACGACGATTTCGCTTTGTTGAGCAGCGCTGTGAAGAAACGGGCGTCATCGCGGGCAAAGGCCAGCATAACTCGCAAATGGAGTTGTTTTGGAACGAAGCAAAAGCGGCAGGTCTTTAGGTAAAAGACCTGCATTGAGCTTAGTGGCTCTCTTGGTGCTTGTAGCGGTTAAGGTGTTTTTCAGTTAACGAGAGGTAGCGGGGGGTAGGGCCGATGTCTTCGTACAAGGGGTCGCCTTGCTCGTCCGTGGCAACTACCTTAGTGCCTTGTCGGTAGGGCATAACGCTTTCCATCTCATCAAGGGCTGCACTTAATAAGTCGGTGATTAACTCCTCTATATTTCGGCGCGGGAAAAGCTCAGCCAAAGCATTTAACCGTGCGGCGTCTTTTATGGATAGGCGAACCTCATAGCAGTCGGCTGTTAGCGCGCCGCTGGCGGTTTCTTCCCAAAGAGATAACAATTCTCGTACTTTCATAATGCGGTACCTGTCATCCAGGGGTGGCAAAAAATAGCCACCCACAAATAAATAATACCTATGAGAGGGGTGTTTTTGCTAGCATTATCGCCGTAAATACTATTCCTTATTGTCAGGGAACTCTTTTTTGTATTGTTGTCGTTTTGCGCAGCCACAGCCCAATTTACATTGTTGATTGCGGGCGGTTTGGCCCGCGCGGTAGTGTTTTGAATGATTCAAGGCATGAGCTCAGGTATGTGTCCGGCATTAAGCGTTACGCGGTGTGAAATAGCTGTTTTCCACGGTTCGTGGCCTCGTCCTTTAGTCGTAGAGGCGCCTTAAGTCTTGTGTGCTGGGCGATTGCTGTGTATCGTTGTGCGCTTTTGCTGCGGCGGCCCCTACGGCGCAGGCTATAAATTGTAATTATTGGGGAGTTTCCCGCTATGCGCGTTATATTATTGGGCCCTCCTGGGGCAGGTAAAGGTACTCAGGCACAGTTTATTTCCGAGAAATTTGCGATTCCTCAGATTTCTACCGGCGACATGCTTCGCTCGGCAGTGAAAGCTGGCAGCCCCTTGGGTTTACAGGTAAAGGAAGTGATGTCCTCTGGCGGCCTAGTGTCTGATGAAATTATCATTGCCTTGGTAAAAGAACGGATTACCGAAGCTGATTGTCAAAATGGTTTCCTGTTTGATGGTTTTCCTCGGACAATTCCACAAGCTGAAGCGCTGATTGCCGCCGGTGTGAGCATTGATAATGTGCTCGAAATTGCCGTAGCTGACGAAGAAATCGTAACGCGCATGAGTGGGCGACGCAGTCATGAGGGTTCTGGCCGAACCTATCACCTTATTTATAACCCCCCTAAGGTAGATGGGGTGGATGATATTACGGGCGAAAAGCTGGTGCAGCGTGAAGATGATCACGAAGACACAGTTCGCAATCGTCTCAAGGTCTATCACGAACAAACAAAACCCTTGGTTGCTTTTTATAGCAATCTCAAGGGCAGTGATGCGCCGCAGTATTCGCGCATTGAGGGCGTTGGTTCGGTAGAAGAGATCACGCGCAAGGTTTTTGCTGCACTTGCGGGTTAAAACCGCAAAGAAAGATCGAAAAAGGGCGCCTTAGGGCGCCCTTTTTTATTATCATTCAGTATGCTGAATGTCTTATTATCTTGCCGATATTTGTTAACGCAGGTGCACACATGAAGTCAGGGATTGTTTTTATCAATTTGGGTACCCCCGCCGCACCGACTACCTCGGCTGTTCGGCAGTTCTTAAAGCAGTTTCTTTCTGACCGCCGAGTTGTAGAGGTACCCCGTTTAATTTGGCTTGCTATTCTCTATGGCATAATTTTGCCGTTCCGCTCGCCTCGAGTCGCTAAGGCATATCAGCAGATTTGGATGAACGACACATCGCCGTTGAGGTATTTTTCCCAGCGCTTGGTCGATGGCGTCGCTAAGAAAATCGGGGCGCATTATCCGGGTGAGGAAATTGAACTTCGTTTGGCAATGAATTACGGGCAAACATCAATTGCGGACACCGTTGACGAATTGTTGGCGGCAGGTTGCGAGCGTTTGTTTTTTCTGCCGTTATTTCCGCAATATTCGGCAACGACAACGGCGGCAGTCCACGATGAAATTAACCGAGTTTTTTCGCGACGCCGAGATATTCCCCAGTGGTCTTGGCTTAGAAATTACCATCGTCAAGTGGCTTATGTTGAAGCTTTGGCGCAGAGCGTTCGGCAGTATTGGTCTGAGCATGGCCGCGGTGAGCGCTTATTGATGTCTTTTCACGGTATACCAAAACGGAATGTAGAGTTGGGCGACCCTTATCAGCGTCACTGCGAAGAGACGGCGGCGGCGCTGGCAACGACGCTGGGTTTGAATGACAACGAGTGGCAGCTTAGCTATCAATCGCGTTTAGGAAAGGCAGAATGGTTGCAGCCGTACACAGATAAAACGGTAATTGCCTTGGCAATGGCTGGGGTAAAAAAATTGGATGTTTTGTGCCCCGCGTTCGCCGTTGAGTGCTTAGAAACAATTGAAGAAATTGACGGCGAAGTTCATGAATATTTTGTCGAAAATGGCGGCGAAGAATTTCGTTACATCCCGTGTTTGAATGACAGCGAGGCACATCAAAATTTGATGTTTTTACTTTGTAAGTCATTTATTGAAGAAAAAACGCATTTATTTTCGTAAAAAAGTAAGAATTTGTACTTAATTCAAGGACTTTTTTTTGCGTTGGTTATTTTATGTGCTATTTTTAGAGCAATTAAACTAGCATCGTCGACGCCAAGGAGAATACATGATGCCCGCAGCAAAAAAAGCACGTGCAAAAACAGCCCCAGCAAAGCGTAAACCAAGAAGTAAAAATGCCGCTTTAGCGAACCCCGCAGTTGTTAAAGCTGAGGAAGGTTTGAAGAAGGTTGAGGCATTAGTTGCCAACGAGCGCAAAGCGCTTGCTGACGCTAAAACCAAAATTGAAGCGGCGCGCGCCAAGGCGAAAAAGACAGCCCGTGCAGCAGATAAAAATGCAGTTAAGCGTGCGGTTGCTGCAGCAGAGAAAGTGAATGCGAAGTTAAAAGCGGCTCGCGTTAAAGTGGCAGCGAGCAAGGTCGACGTTGCTAATATTAAGGCAGTTGCCAGAATCAAGGCTTCTGAAACGGCGATAACCCAAAAAGTTGCCGAGCGCTCAACAGCACTTAGCAAAAAAGCAGATGCCGACCTGGCAAAAGCGGTTAAATTGTTCGAGCAGCGCTTTAAGAAGAAGCGTGCTGCAGCGAATAAGGCTAAAGTTGCCTTGATTGAGAAGAAATTACTGGCCAAGCACAAGCTGGCAGTGAAACAGTTGAACGCTAAGATCAGTGGTGCCAAGAAAACTGCCGCCAAAAAAGCGACTGTAAAGAAAGCACCAGCCAAAAAGATTGCCGCTAAGCCTGCTGCAGCAAAGAAAGCGCCAGCAAAGAAAGTGGCTGCGAAGAAAGCCGCAGTAAAAGCGCCAGCTAAAAAGGTAGCGGCTAAGAAGCCCGCAGCTAAGAAAGTAGCAGCGAAAAAAGCGCCAGCTGCCAAGAAGGCACCTGCGGTTAAAAAAGTAGCAGTGAAAAAGGCACCAGCTGCCAAGAAGGCACCTGCGGCTAAGAAGCCTCGTGCCAAGCGCGCGCCGGTGAAATCTGCAGCTGCGGCAGCACCTGCGGCAAGCCCGGTAGCAACGTCGACTGAGCCGACTAGCAATTAATTTGTTGTTTGCTTAGAAAAAGGGGAGCTTTAATCAGCTCCCCTTTTTTTATGCCTTAAATTTCTTCGTCTGGTGAAAAATCGCTGAGCTGATTGATGTTGCGAAAAGCGCTGGTCTGATCGCTGAAGTCGGCATGCACGCAGTTCAGTTGCTTGTACCACTGATTGACGCTGCGCTCGCCCGAGCGTAAATATCCCGCTAAGTGGGTTTTGAGCTCATTATTGAGCAAAGCAAATAGGTACTGGCCGCGTTCGCCATCGTGGGCGTAGCAAATATCCGCTTGGTGTTTTGTCAGCTCTCGGCTTAGCCTGTCTAGCAAATCCCTTGGCGGTGTTGGACTGTCGCAGGGTAATATGAGTGTCTGGTGGGTGCTAATGGTCTGCAAGGCGGCATAGAGCCCCGCTAGCGGTCCTTGGTAGTCCGGCAAGACATCGCAGACGGTAACGGCGTATTGCTGGTAGTGGTCGATGTTTCGGTTGCAACTAATTAAGACCTGGGCAACATCTTTAGGTAGGCGGTCAATAATGTGTGCAATGAGGGGCTTGGATTGCCACAGAAGTAAACCTTTGTCTTGGCCATTCATCCGGCGACCCGCGCCGCCGGCCAAGATAAGGGCGGTGACTGTATTTGTTTGAGTGGTGCTTTTTTTTGCTGTCATAGTGAATGAATGTCTTGCTAATTTATGAAGTGCTTAATCTCAGTATGGTATGATTCACGCCATACTTAATTTTTGGTTTTCCCTTCATGAGCAGTTTACTCGCGATAGAGGCTTCAACAGAAGCGTGCTCGGTAGCCTTGTTACATCAGGGCCGAGAAATAGAAGATTTCCGCATGCTGCCCCGTGCTCACACTCAATTTATATTGCCAATGGTAGCTCAAATTCTCGCTGAAGCAGATCTGAGTTTGTCGCAAATTGATGCTATTGGTTTTGCCGCGGGCCCCGGCTCGTTCACGGGTTTACGAGTTTGCGCCGGAGTTGTTCAAGGTCTTGCGTTTTCGCAAAATATTCCCGTTGTCGCGGTGTCTACTTTACAGGCATTGGCTCAAGATGCTGTAGTAAATCGACAAATCCGTGACGGCGATATTGTTTTACCCGCCTTAGATGCCCGCATGGATGAAATTTATTGGGGGCAATATCAAATTGTTTCCGGTTTTGCCGAAGCGATCATCCCCGATAGTTTGCGTACCCCAGAAAGTATTCAGACCATGCCAGAGGGCGGCCGAATTTTGGGAATAGGGAGTGGCTGGACATACCAGTCGCGCTTTAGTCTAAGCCGCACAATGGATGTGGTTGACGTCGAGGTTTATCCCAGAGCTAGCGCAGTATTACGCTTGGCAAATCGTGAATTTTCAGCGGGTCGACACACCACTGCCGAGTTAGCCCAACCCGTGTATTTACGCGACAGTGTCGCTTGGCAGAAATCCTAATATTGATTGAGGGAATACAACATAATGGATGCGTTTCAAGCAGTAATTCTGGCGGCAATTCAAGGTCTCACTGAATTTTTACCGGTGTCCAGTTCTGGGCATTTGGTGTTGCCTCAGACGCTCCTTGGCTGGGCTGATCAAGGTTTGGCGTTTGACGTTGCAGTACATGTAGGCTCGCTGCTGGCGGTACTTTGGTATTTTCGCGTTGAAGTCGCCGGAATATTAAAGGATTGGTTTGGCAGTTTTTTCGGCGGTGGGCAAAATGAAAATAGCCGCTTGGGGTGGATGGTTATTGTTGCCACTATTCCCGCCGTTGTTGCCGGGCTTATTTTTAATGATTTTATTGAGCTAAATTTGCGAACCGGTTATGTGTTGGCGACTACAACATTGGTTTTTGGTGTGATCTTGGGTCTGGTTGATCGGTACGCCAAGCACACCAAGCATCTTGCCGACATTGGCTTACGCATTGCGTTGATTGTTGGTTTTGCACAAGCCATCGCGCTCATTCCCGGAACGTCGCGCTCGGGCATTACCATTACGGCGGCGCTGATGTTGGGCTTGAGTCGCAGTGACTCCGCACGTTTTTCCTTTTTATTGTCGATGCCAATTATTGCGGCGGCAGGTTCCTACAAGTTATTGGAATTAATCCAGAGCAGCGCCGATGTTCCCTGGGATTTGTTGTTTATTGGTTTTGCTGTGTCGGCGGTGACCGCCTACGCCTGTATTCATGTGTTTATGCGCTGGGTTGAGCGGATGGGAATGATGCCTTTTGCGATTTATCGCGTTGTTTTAGCGGGCATTTTGTTTGCAGCCTTGGCTAATTAAGTATTGAAAACATGAGGCTGGATATGAAAGTTTGTTTTATTGGCTTAGGTACTATGGGTTACCCCATGGCCGGTCATTTACAGCAAAAAGGTTTTGATTTGTCGGTGTATAACCGCAGCAAAGACAAGGCGCAGCAGTGGTCTACGCAATACCAAATTGCAGCGAGCGCTACCCTAGCTAAGGCCGTGGCGGAGGCAGAAATTGTCGCGGTGTGCCTAGGTGCAGACGCGGATGTGCGAGAGGTGTTAGCCGGAGAGGGCGGGGTGTTTTCTGCCATGCCTCGTGGTGGCGTAGTGATTGACCACTCAACTACCTCGGCAGCATTGGCGAGAGAAATGGCCGCTTGCGCTCAGGAACGCGGTATCTCTTTTATTGATGCGCCAGTATCTGGTGGCGAAGCGGGTGCCATTAACGGTCGCTTGACGGTAATGGCGGGCGGAGATGAAACGGTATTTGCGCGAATTGAACCTGTTTTGGCGGCCTATGCTACTCGTTATCAGTGTTTAGGTCCGGTTGGCTCAGGGCAGTTAGCTAAAATGGTAAATCAAATTTGTATCGCTGGTCTGGTTCAAGGGCTGGCGGAGGGCATGCACTTTGGCGCTGCGGCCGGGCTAAATATGAACGCTGTGCTCGATGTCATTGGTGCTGGCGCCGCCCAATCGTGGCAAATGGATAATCGTGCCAAAACGATGCTCGCTGGCGAGTTTGATTTTGGCTTTGCGGTTGATTGGATGCGTAAAGACCTTGGCTATGTGTTGGATGAGGCTAGGCAGCGTAAAGTAAGTCTGCCGGTTACCGCGCTGGTCGACCAATTTTATGGTCAAGTTCAAAATTTGGATGGCGGTCAACTCGATACTTCCAGTTTATTACTCGCGTTACAGCAAGGCGCTGAGTCGCGTCGTTAAAGGTTGAAATAAATGAGCGATATACACGGTTTTAATGAAGATTTGCTGCGCTTTTTAGATGCGAGCCCCACGCCATTTCACGCGGTCGAGACTATGGCCATCGCTTTGCGCGCGGCGGGGTTTGAAGCGCTGGATGAGCGTGATGAATGGCAGCTCAAACCAGGTGGTCGTTATTTTGTGGTACGCAACGGGTCGTCGTTAGTGGCGTTTTCCTGTGGCGAAAGCAATTTATTACAACGCGGCTGGCGAATGGTCGGTGCGCATACTGATAGTCCAAACCTAAAAGTTAAACCGACGCCGGAATTACATCGTCACGGCTATTTTCAGGTGGGCGTGGAGGTTTATGGCGGTGCCTTACTTAATCCTTGGTTTGATCGGGATTTAGGTTTGGCGGGGCGCGTAAATTATGAAAATAGCCAAGGCGATATGCGTAGCTGCTTGCTGAATATCACGCGTCCTGTTGGCTTGATCCCCAGTTTGGCAATACATCTTGATCGCGAAGCAAATAATAGTCGGACAGTTAATCCGCAAAAGGATTTGCCCGTCGTGTTGTTGCAAAGCGACGAGAAACAGGACTTTCGCGCCTTGTTGGCCGAGGCGTTAGCCGCGCAAGGGGTCGCCGATGTTGCGACGGTGCTGGATTACGAATTAAGCTTTTACGATTGTCAGAATGCCGCAATGGTGGGTTGGAATGGCGATTTTATTGCCAGTGCGCGACTGGATAATTTGCTGTCTTGTTATATTGGCATGCAGGCCTTGTTAACGAGTGATGCCCAGTCTCATACAATATTAGTGTGCAATGACCACGAAGAGGTAGGTAGTCAATCGGCGGTAGGGGCGCAGGGGCCAATGCTGGAGTCGGTTTTGCGCCGGATTGCCGGCGACGAGGTGGGTCTGCAGCGAGCGATGGCGAATTCAATGATGATTTCCGCAGATAATGCTCACGGTATTCACCCTAATTTTAGTGATCGTCATGATACCAATCACGGCCCCTTGTTAAATGCCGGTCCGGTTATTAAAAATAACGTCAATCAGCGCTACGCCACCAACAGCGACACCAGCTCCCTATTTCGACGTCTGTGCGCAGATGAGGACGTGGCCGTGCAAAGCTTTGTGGTGCGCAGTGATATGGCGTGTGGCAGTACGGTAGGGCCGCTAACCGCGGCGGCACTCGGGGTTAAAACCTTGGATGTTGGCGTGCCAACCTTTGCTATGCATTCGATCAGGGAGCTGGCGGGAAGCCAAGACGCGTTTAAACTAACCAAAGTGTTAGTGGCGTTCTACGGTTTGGCGGAGCTGGGTGTCGCAAACTGACATTCTGTTTGCAACACCGATTCTGGCGTGTAGTTTAGCTGGGGTTAAACGTCGGCTTGCGCTTTTCTTTAAATGCCTTAAGTCCTTCTTTGCCCTGGCTGCTGTTCATGCATTTAGCGATGCCGCGGCTTTCCAGCTCGAGCTGGGTTTCGAGGGTGTTGGCATAGCTAGACAGCAACAAAGATTTAATTTCGCCGTGAGCGAGGCTGGGGCCGTCGGCCATTTTACGGGCTAAAGTTTGGGCCTCTGTTAACAGCTCGTCGGCCTTGACGACTTTGGTTAGCATTCCCCAATCCAGTGCTTCTTCGGCACTTAAAACGCGGTTAGTCAACATCAGTTCTTGAGCGCGACGCAGGCCAATCAAACGCGGTAAAAAGTGAGTTGAACTGCCGTCGGGGCTGGCGCCAATGCCAGTATAGGCCATGGTGAACTTGGCATTGTCGGCGGCGAGAACCAAATCACCAGAAATCGCTAAGCTAAAGCCTGCACCGGCGGCGGTGCCGTTTACGGCAACAATTAGCGGCGCCGACATTCGGGCGAAGCGAGCATTTGCAGAATGCAAATAGGCCGTAATTTCTTTCAGTAATAGGCCAATATCATCGCCGGCATTTTGGAAACTCATAACATCGCCACCAGCGCAGAACATTTTGCCGCTGGCCGTAATAATCACTGCGCGAATATTCTCGTCTTCATCGCAGCGCATGGCGGCGAGCATCAATTCACGGGCCATCTCTAAATTAAGGCTGTTGGCGGAATCAGGTCGATTTAAGGTGATTGTAGCGATACCGTTGGCTTGTTCCCACAACAGGGTTTTATATTGATGCATAGTCATTTCTCAGCGGCTGGAATAAATAATTGCCAAGAGGGTAATGGAGCTTATCGTCTGGGTCAATTTGCTTTATTTTAGCCGACGCGTTTTACAAAGGGTGATACACAAATGCGGGTTTTAGTTTTGTCGGCCTATCACGCCGACAGTCATCGCAGTTGGTTAGACGGCTTAAAACTGCATTTACCAGAACTTAGCTGGACGGTACTGAGCTTGCCGCCACGCTATTTTAGTTGGCGTATTCGCGGCAATAGCTTGACGTGGGCGATGATGAACCGCGAAATTCTTACAGCAGAATACGACGTGGTCGTAGCGACATCAATGACCGACCTGTCAGCCCTGCGTGGCCTGGTTCCTGAGCTTTGTCGTTGGCCAACGCTGGTGTATTTTCATGAGAATCAGTTTGCTTACCCCCAAAGCCAGCTGCAGCGCCAAGGCGTTGAGCCGCAAATATTGAATCTGTATACCGCGTTAGCGGCGGATAAAGTGGTCTTTAATAGTGACTATAATCGCCAGACAATGTTGGACGGCTGCGACCAGCTACTCGCGAAATTGCCGGATTATGCGCCGCGAGAGCAAGTGGCAGGGCAACTTGCCCGTGCTACCGTTCTCCCGGTGGGGGTCGCTGTCGGCAGTCAAACAATTACGCTACGGCCTGCGGGTGATCGGCTTAAAGTACTTTGGAATCACCGCTGGGAGTACGACAAAGGGCCAGGCCGTCTACTGACCTTAATATCGGAGTGCGACAAGCGAGGCTTGCCGCTGGATATTTATATTGCGGGGCAACAATTCAGGCAGCGGCCCCCAGAATTTGAGCAAATTGAAATGCTCATTCGTCGCAGCCGTAGTTTGACTTTGAATCAGTTTGGCTTTGTAAAAGACGCCCAGCATTACCAAGAGTTGATCATGAGCTGCGACGTGGTGATGTCGACTGCAATACACGACTTTCAAGGCCTAGCGGTGTTGCAGGCGGCTGCCGCAGGCTGCACACCACTGGTTCCCGATCGGCTGTGTTATCCCCAGTGGTTTGAGTCAATGTTTCGTTATGCTCACTGTGATGATATTGCCGAAGAGGCGATAGGCGCGAGTGAAAAGCTTGGGTATTTTTTGAGCTGCAAGCGTGCGGGGAATCTGCCCGTGGCTGATGTTGCGGCGCTGACATGGCCGCAACTGGCACCCTTGTACCGTCAGTTATTACAGTGCGTAGCTGAGGGCCGCAATAAATAGTGGTGCTAGTTTTGTACCTGCGAACTGCGGTGACAGCAAGGAGGCGAGCCAGTATCATAAGCGGCTGTAAATTCGCATCATATTCAAGGTCGCTGTGGCGGCCTTATGTATCGGCAATAGGATTATATTATGGGCAAGCAGCGGGTTCTTACCGGTATCACCACCACCGGCACACCCCATTTAGGTAATTACGTGGGGGCGATTCAACCTGCTATTGCGGAAAGCCAGCGCGGTGAGTACGACGCGTTTTTCTTTCTGGCCGACTATCACGCGCTTATTAAAAGCCACGAACCTGCCGTGGTTCATCAGTCGAGTCGCGAAATTGCCGCAACGTGGTTGGCTCTTGGTCTCGACACTGATGCGACCACTTTTTATCGCCAGTCTGACGTCCCAGAAATTACAGAATTAAGTTGGATCTTAACCTGTGTGTGCGCCAAGGGCTTGATGAATCGCTCCCATGCCTACAAGGCGGCGGTGCAAGACAATGAGCAGAAGGGTGACGACCCTGATTTTGGTGTAACGATGGGCTTGTTTAGCTACCCGATTTTGATGGCCGCTGATATTTTAACCTTTAACGCCAGTAAAGTGCCGGTTGGTCGTGATCAGATACAGCATCTTGAAATGGCCAGAGATATAGCCCAGCGATTTAATCATCTCTACGGCGACACCTTTGTGCTACCAGAGGCTGTGGTTGGTGATGACGCTGCGGTACTAAGTGGATTAGATGGTCGTAAAATGAGTAAAAGCTACGGCAATACCATCCCGTTATTTTTGCCTGAAAAGAAATTGCAAAAGCACATCAATAAAATCAAAACAAATTTGCTGGAACCTGGCGAGCCGAAAGATCCCGATACTTCTACTGTGTTTGAAATTTGGCAAGCGTTTGCCAGCCCTGAGCAAACGGCAGAAATGCGTAAAAAATTCGCTGAGGGTATTGCCTGGGGGCAGGCTAAAAAGGAACTGTTTGAATTAATTAATGCTCATATTGCGCCAGCCCGCGAACGTTATGATGAGCTATTGCTCGATGGCGTCCTGCTTGAAGCTGAGTTGTTGAAAGGCGCAGCAAAAGCGCGGGCCCACGCCGCGCCGATGTTGGCGAAGGCGCGCAAGGCGGTTGGCTTGGCGGCGTTTTCGTAAGTAGGTCTGCGAGAGTCACTTTATGCAGAGCGCTAATGCTTAGTTTGCGTGAAGCGTAAGGAAGATACGGCCCAGTAGGGCCGTATTGAACAACTTAGAAGTCGATGCCGACTTCAATATAAGCTGCGCGGGGTTCACCGGTAAAGTAGCGGTAGTTTCCAAAAGCATAATCGGCGCGCTCTGCATAGTCTATATCGGCAACATTGTTTATTCGCAATACCGTGTAAACCTGCTCATTCAATTGCTGGCGCCAGCGCACATTGCCCAGGGTGTGCCCTTCGTAACGATGCAGATTGTCGCCATCCAAGAAGTAATCGCCCTGATACTGCACTTCAAATTCAAAGGTGCTGCTAATAAATGGCTGCCAACGCAGACGGGTGCTCGCTAATTGGCGGGGCGCGGTGTCTAGTTCATTGCCTTCTGGCGCCAGTGCGTCATTGCCGTACTGGTGCTTGCTATAGCTGGCCTGTAGCTGCCACTGGAGAGTCTGGCTGAGCTGCCAATTAAAATCAGCTTCAATGCCACGGTCTAGGGTTTTGCCGCCGTTGATATTGCGGCGGGTACTGTCTTGAATAATGACATCGTCTTTTTGCATCCAATACAGGGCTACCCGGTAGTTCAGTGCTGGCCAAGTTCCCCGAAAACCAAATTCCACGCTATTTAGTGACTCTTCGTCGAGATCGGCATTGAGTTGCTGTGCCTGTAGACGATATAGCTCTGCTGCTTGGGGGGCGCGAAAGCCGTGGCTGGCGTTGGCAATGAGGTCGGTATTGGCGCTAAGACTTTGAATAATGCCAGCGTTAAAGGAGCTGTTTTTAAAATGCTCTTTGTCATCGGTTGGGCGAGCATAGCGGCAGCCGCTCGGGAGGCAAGGACTGCCATCAGCCGCGGTATTGCCGCTAATCATATTATTTTGGTAATCGTAAAATTGCAGGTCGTAGCGCGCGCCAAAATTAATTTTGGTGTTTTTTGCCGCCTGCCAATCACCACCCACAAACCACGCGGCATAGAATGCATCGACATCGTAGTCGTAGTGTTGGCCGGTCGGGAAGGGGCCGACGCCAGGGAGCGCTTGGCTTTGCTCTAAATAAGCGCTAGTAAGCTCCATGTCGAAGCCATTGTAGAGGGTGACGTTTTCACTGTAGTTTTGGTAAAAAGCGGTTTGTACGCCAACACTGCGTTCGCCATTTTCCTCAAGGGGCGTACCTGGAAGAAAGTGTTGTAGAAAGGCCATTTCGGTAAAGCGTGCATAGGGGGTGACGACAAATCGTGAATCCTTGTCGCCTTCACGTTCAAAGCGGCTATAAAAACGGACACTCTGACTGTTGCGGAAGGCCTCAGGATTGGGGTTTTCACGCTTACGGCTGGCATCTTTATAGGCGTCTTTACCGATCAGGTAGCCCGCTGTTTCTTGATTTAAATTACTGGCAGACAACAGGGATTGAATTGTCCATATATCACCGTGGAAATCATGGCGAAAATTGAGCTTCTGTTGATCGAAGCCAGAATCGTCTTTATAGCCGCCATCGTGGTTGCCTTGAGCACTCAGGCGGTAGCCATGCTTGCCTTTAGTATCGCTGTGGCTGAATTTTACGCGGCCATAGTCATCTGGGCCACCTTCCAGTGAAAGATGCGTCTCAGCTTCCTCGGAGGGCGCGGCGCTAATGATATTTATTACGCCGTTTAAGGCATTTGAGCCGTGAACGGCGGTACCTGGGCCACGAATGACTTCGATGCGCTCGGCTTGCTCAGCATTGACGTCAAATAAGGCGTTCACATTACAAAAGCCGGGTGCACGCAGGGGAATACCATCTTCAGCAAAATAAAATGCACCGCAACTGCCTGCGCCAGTAAGGACCGCCGAGCGAATGGCGGTGAGGTGCTCTTGCCCGTTGCCGCGACTGATCCATACGCCGGGAGTTTGGCTGAGAATTTCACTGATGTGAGTGTGGCCGATATTATCGATATCTTGCTTGTCGATAATACTGATGGCCAGGCTCTGCTCCTTAATTTGTTTTTCGATACGATTCGCGGTTACGGAGACGACTTCTTGGGTCGATTCAGTGTTGGACTCGTCGGCAAAGCCCGTATTGGGTAGCAGGCAGAATGCCAGCGCAAGTGGGCTTAATTGTTTTGTTATCATTGCTGAGACTGTCCTTTAATTGAATCTGCTGAGCTAGGGATTGTCGCGTTTTTCATAATGAATAAATAGGCCTTCGGCGGTACTTAGTAGCTCTTCTACGCAATAGCATTTACCTTCGATGTGAATTTGCCGCTCATCGATCTTAATAATTTGGCAGCTAAAGTGCAGGGGTTTGAAGAGTGGGGTGGGCTTGAGGTAGTTAACTCGTAGGCTCGCAGTAAAGCCGGGGGTGCCGTTGGCAATACCACAATACGCTAGTACTTGGTCGTATACCCCGCTGATAATGCCGCCATGCACGCAATTGGGTGGGCCTTGATGAATAAGGCCAAATTCGCCCTCGGCGACCACCGTATCGTCGACGCTATAAATGTTAAGCTTGGCCGCCATCGGGTTGAAGTAACCGCTAAACGGGCTACACGGCAGAATTTTACGTAGATCATTACCGTAATCGGGGTCGTAGAATTCTAACATTTTGCGATTGCTGAGCTTCATCATTTTTTGATTTAGCTGCCGTAATGTCGATTCAATCTCGGCCAGTTCACTGCTGGTGCCGCCCAGGGTTTGGCTCGCTTCTATGCTTATGCTGAGCTGCTCGATGATCCCTTTTAATTGTTGGCGCTGTGATTCGCTTACCGGCATCGACAAATTTGCTCGCGAGTGAATTATTAAGCGCCTGAGTGTAATAGCCCTTAAGGCGATTGGAAAGCGCAGGGCCGTCGCAAGGGCTAAAAAATCGGGATTACCGCTGTCGTCAGCGTCAAAGGTCGCTCACTTCTCATACCTAAGCAGGAAAGCGCTGATTGGGATATCCTAACAAGCTTGGATGTGATTGATATCTGTTTGATCATTAATGTTGTTTTAGCGAAATTGGCAATATGTGTACAAAGTGTCCGTCTACTCTATTACTGCTTTTTTTCTTGGTTGCGGCAACCGAGAGCCAGGCTCATTCCTTTGGTGTTGTTTATACCTTGCCATTACCGTTCTGGCTGTATGCCTGGGGCGCGGTGGCCGCCTTAGTCACGTCTTTTTTGGTTTTAATTTTTGTTGACCGAGATCGGCTGCTAACTCGCGAGGGGCGCGTTTGCGATATCAGCGACACGACCATTATCAAGCTCGTTAAGCGCTGGCAATTGCTGAAATTGTTGAAACTACTTAGTCTTGGCAGTTTGCTATTTTGTATTGCAACGGGCTTTTGGGGCGTTCGCAATCCCTATGGCAATTTCAATATGACGTTTTTTTGGATTGTTTTTGTTTTGGGCTTTAGCTACGTAACGGTAGTGTTTGGCAATCTTTACGCAGTAATAAATCCTTGGCAATTCATGATCGACATTCTCGCTCGGGTCAGGCCCAGCTTGCTGCGCGGCTGCGTGCGCTATCCGAGTTTCTTGGCGTTTTGGCCCGCACTGATTCTCTATATTGGGTTTATTTGGTTTGAGTTGTTTGCTCAAAGTGGGCCATCTGCGCTGGCGGTGCTATTAACAGGCTATACCGCACTAAATATTCTTGGGGTGGCCTTAATCGGCCGTCACAATTGGTTTGAGTATTGTGAGTTTTTTGGCGTGTTCTTTAGGCTGCTTGCGGTCATGGCGCCAATTGATTACAAGCCGAGTGATACGCACGGCGGGGGCGGGCATTTACGTCTGCGGATGCCCTTTAGTGGCGTGCTAGCGGAGCCACCACAGCAGCTAAGTTTATTGGTTTTTGTTTTGTTTATGTTGTCTTCAACAGCCTTTGACGGCCTTCACGAAACAGTGGTGTGGAAAAAATTATTCTGGCTGGATTTTTACCACGGCTTTTTACAATACTGGACTGACACTAATCCATTTGTCGCTTTTGCAGCAATGTCGCGTCTCTACAGCTATTGGCAAGGTTTGTGTTTGCTGTTGTCACCATTTTTATATTTATTGGTGTTTGCCAGTTTTATTGCAGCGGGCAAGTTCATTACTAAATCGCCGGTGCCAGTCAAGGTCCTGCTGCTTAGGTTTAGCTATTCTTTGCTGCCCATAGCACTGGTCTACCATGTCGCCCATTACTACACCTTGATTCAAACTCAGGGCATTAAAATTGTTAGTTTGGTGTCGGACCCCTTTGGCTGGGGTAGTAATTGGTTTGGCACCGCAAACTGGCTGCAGCGCGTTTTTATTCCCGATACTTCCACAACATGGCATGTCCAGCTGGCGTTAATTATTGCGGGGCATATTGTCAGTGTTTACGTTTCGCATGTGCTTGCATTGCGCAGCTTTGTAACCTCGCGTAATGCGACGCTGAGTCAGTTGCCTTTACTGGTGCTGATGCTCGTGTTTACGGTCAGTGGTTTGTGGATATTGTCCCAGCCGATTGGTAGCTAAGTTTTGCACTCGTCATAAAAAAGCCCGCAATTGCGGGCTGGATAAAGCGCTACATTAAGGGGTTTACGGTGCGTAGGCACCTATTGGCGGAGCGGGGCGCAATATGGCTGGCGCCGTGGCTGGGATGTCCTTTAAGCCATTGGCTTGGATTGCTGCGCTGGCCAATTCGGTGCGCTTCCACGTTTGCAAAAACACTTCAGCTGAGTTGAATAAATGCCGCACTTGGCTGGCGGCATTGGGGCTGTCGAGGACGATTTCTTTCACAAAGTCACTGAGCATGCCGTAGTGGGCATTGCCGTCAAGATCTTCATGCCACGTACGGCTAACATTGCCGTCAGCATCGACGCTATTGGGCTGCTCAAAGCTAACGACTGAGGCATTGTCGAATTCAGTCATGGTATTGAACGGTGCGCCGCTAAACAGTGTGAAGGGGTATTCAATGGGGTTTGCCGGGTTGTTGCGCGGCCCCGTTTGGGCTGATAGGCCATTGGTGTCGGTACCGTAGCCAAAGCCAAACAGCAGCGAAGGCTTGCCCGCCGTGGCGCGTTTAGTCATTGCGTTGGCGTAAATGCCCACCGTTTCGTTCATGTCTTCCCTAAAGCCCTTGCTGGAGCCATTGCTGGGGTACAGTATGCCGCCATTCGCGATGAGGCGAGTGGCTTGATCAATAGTGGTGCCGCCAAACGTGCCGTGAGTAGACACGAATGGGTAAACGGGGTTTTGTGCTTCCGCTAATTCTAGGGCTTGGGTTTTCATTCCCATTTCCATGTGATCCCAGTCAAAGATAAAGCCCATTTCCATCATTTTACCGTAGGTGTATAAGCCCGCAGGCGTCATCCAGCGGGCATTACATTGGCGAACATCGGCGGGGTAGCAGGGCGTTGTTCCACCAGAGCGGCCATCTTGCCCAGTTGGTATGCAGGCGGGCTGAGGCAGGTAGCTTTGGGTGCTACCGCCAGTGCTGCCCCAGAGATAGCCAGTAAACCCAGCTGTTTTGCCTTCTTCTGGGCAATTGTAGGTCGTCCACCATTCGCCAGTAGCCAGCTCGGTAGTGGGTAGATTGCTGACTAATTCGGTGAACTGCGCTTCATTTGGTTGGCCACTAAATAAACTGGTGAGTCCTGCGAGGTCTCCAGACGGTATGCCGCCGCTGTTTTCACGAGTGCCTAGGTTTAAAATTAAGCCGTCAAATATGCCGTTGCCGCCAAAGGCATTGTCAAATTCGTGAATGGAAATAATTTGCCGTACGCCCCAGTCGTGAACCCGCTGCATTTGCGTAACGATGGAGTTGGGCTTGCCTTCTTCCACGGTGCATTCATAGCTGTTTTCTGGAAAGCCGCTGCCGTCTTCTTCATGGGGCCGCTGCTGGCGGAGGGGGTTAAATTTAAGTTTACAGTCGAATAAATTAGAAATTTCTATGCCGAGGACCACGGCAATTTTACCGTCTTCAATGACCGCGCGAGCTTCATCGGACGTATGCACGATTTGGAAAAAGCCTTTGCCGGGACCACCGTATTGGGCGTCGATATAATTTTCCATGGCGTACATGGTGCCAGCTTGGCGGCCAGCGTTATTCATTGAATTGCAATCTTGAGTGAGGTCGCCAGAGACATTGCGCTGTAATTCACAGAGGGTTTCATTGTCGACTAAATCATTGACGATAACGCGCAAACCGCCGGCCCAAGCGCGCTCCAACCATTTCCAGTAAATCGCCTCGTGAATTAAATTGTCGCGCTTTGGCCATTCGCTAAACGTTGGCCAGCCATCAGTAGCGTGACCATTGGGATTCATGCTGAATAGCCCGCCGACGACGTCGCGGCGGCCATCGTCACCGTGGTCTACAGCGCAATTGCCCAGTGCTTGTTCTACACCAAATTTATGGAAGGGTTTGCCCCAGTGAGCGCCGCCCAGAAATTCAGTGGCACTAATATGTACGTGAACATCGGCGTGGCCGAGTACCGTACCGTCGGGCTGGGTGCCTTTAAATGGTTGGCCGCTGAAATTGCTCTGTGCTTCGGGGAACGTTTCGCAATTTGCTGCCGCTTCAAAAATGAAGGCTTCGTTGGCGGGCGCGCTACCGGGGGCGACGGTTTGCACATTGCCGGTGTCGTCAATCGCCAAGTTCCGATTTAGTGTGGTGGCGCTGATTGTAAAGGTGTCGGCCTTGATCGCGGGGTCGACAAAGCCGTGCCAATTTGTCACTTGTTCTGGGCTGGGTTCTACATGGTAAGCAGGTGTTTCTGGGTAGCTAGTGGTATCGCCGCTGGCCAAAATCCGCCATTCGGCACTGTCATTTGCACTGGCGCTAGGCAGATTGGTTAAGCCCGGCGCGCTGCCTGCCGCCATTAGCTGCCGACTGCTGTTATAGAACATATAGCTGCCCAGCGCGGTCGGTTTTAGGTAAAACCCTTCAGCGCTAGCGCTGTCGGTAGCCGTGGCGCTGTAATTACTTCCGTCAGCGACTAAATATTTGCCGTTGCCGGCGGCTTTTACTACCCAGCAGGCGTTGCTCATTTGATATCGGCTTAACCGCGGGTCAAGTGGTGGGTCAGTTTCGTCGTTGTCTTGGTCGTTACTGCAGCCGGGGTCAGCGCTGTCAATGAGGGTGTCTTGGTCATTGTCTAGGCCGTCGCTGCATTGAGGGCTGGGCGTTGTCGGCGTGGAAGGCCGGCTGCTACTCGAGGAGCTTCCACCGCAAGCTGCAAGGGAGCTAATTATAATGGCTGCAAGCAGCGCCTTAGGTAATTGATGCATTGCAAAACTCCGGTAAAAGCTGCGATTTTGGCTAACTCTCGATGTTACAGTACTGTAACATCGAATGCGATGAAGGAATCTGACTGCTTGATACAGAGCAATGTGTCATCGTGAGAAAAGGGTGGCGATTTGTCTACTCGGTTTTTCCGTAATTGACAGTGCTGGATTGCGGTAGTGGGAGAGTGCTGATTTGGAGGAATAAAAAAACCGCCAAAAGGAGGCGGTTTTTTTATTGCAGAGATACATGCTCTCCGCTAGCTGCAAGTAATTGATACCGCAGCGTATTTTGGTACCAGTGGGCGGACTCGAACCGCCACTCCCGAGGGAACCAGATTTTGAATCTAGCGCGTCTTTCAGTGTAATTGTAAGTTGTTGAAATATAAGTGTTTTTATCTGTTTTAGTTGTTTGATAATTGCTCTATGACAAATGCGACTATTGTCCGTCACGAGTTTGCGATGGAAAGGGAGTGCAAAACTTGGCGTTGTTAGATTGCTGTTATGAACACGGAGAGCTCCCTAGCTCTATAGATAATGAGCAACGCAACAAGTAGTCTATTTGCCATAACATATTTGAAACGGTGCTTTTTTGCTCGACCCCGGGCGAGAATGGCAAAGAGGTTATGTTCACGGAATGTGTCTGGCTCTAGTGTCACAAAAGCGGTCATACCGATCTGTCACCGAGGACGAGGCAGTATTGGCGCTGAATCAATTTGCCGAGCGTTGGGATGACCAGTATCCGCAGATCAGTAAATCGTGGCGCGCGCACTGGCAGAACCTAATTACCCTGCTGACATTAGGAAAGTCATCTATACAACCAACGCCATCGAGTCGTTGAACAGCGTTATCCGCAAGGCGATCAAAAAGCGCAAGTTGTTTCCTACGGACGACGCGGCGAAGAAAGTTATTTATCTGGCGATCCAGAATGCTTCAAAAAAGTGGACAATGCCGATCAGAAATTGGACGCCAGCACTCAATCGATTTATAATTGATATTGCAGACCGCTTAGCGGATTATATTTAACCTTGGCAGTTTAACAGAATTATTTACAGACTCCAATAAAGAGGTTTAGGGATGTATAGAGGCATTGGTCTTACTGTTTTATTTTTGTTTGTTAGCATGATTAGCTTTGTCTCAGTCCCCGCATTAGCCGCTGATGAGCAATATCCGCACATTTATGCCTTGGGAACCATGACCAATACCGACTCTGATCGGAATGTTGAGTCTACAAGTAACGGTTGGCAATTAGGGTTTGGTTTTCCATTAACCCAGCGCCTCTATATCGAGGGTTTATATTTTGATAACATCTTTGAAACTGGCGACAACAACGGCAGTGATTTTTATCAGGCTGGCGGTGGTGTAGACCTTCAATACGGTTTTGGCGATAGAGAGCAATTCACTCCGTTTATTTTAGCGGGGATTGGCGGTGCCGAGAACGACGTCATTCCAGATTCACTTGATGAAAACTCGTTTTATTGGAATGTAGGTGTTGGCTTTGTTGGACGCATCTTTAATTTGCAATGGCTTCGGTATCGCGGCGAAGCGCGCTATTTTCAAGATGATTATCTTGATGGACGTACCGATATACGTTTTGGCTTGGGTCTAGAGGTTGCGTTGGGCACCTTTCAGCAGATAAAAGAAGTTGTTGTAGAGAAGGTGGTTTACACGCAGGTTCAACCAAAGGATTCTGACGGTGATCATGTTGTTGATCAATATGACGAATGCCCAAATACGCTGCCCGGTGTGCGTGTAGATGGGCGTGGTTGCGTTATTGAACAACAAATCATCAATATCGCAAACATCACTTTCGAAACTGGCTCTGCTCAGTTAACGCAGGTTGGCGAGAATACGTTGATGTCGTCTGTGTCATTTTTAAAGAGTCAACGTAACGTCAATGTTGAAATAGCCGGGCATACGGATAGCGTCGGCTCGGATAGCCTTAATTTAAATTTATCACAACAGCGTGCTATGGCTGTGAAACGATTTTTAAGTGTAAATGGAATAGAGTCTGATCGTTTAGTCGCACGGGGGTATGGTGAATCTTCGCCTCTAGCGAGTAATGATACGCCTACTGGGCGGGCAACAAATCGACGAGTTGAGTTTCGTTTAACTACTCGGTAATAAATAATATTGTTTGAAGGGGCAGGGCATGCAAATGCAGAAATTGGCTATAGCATTACTAATAGTAATGGCCGCATCGTTCCAGTTGACTGGGTGTAAGTCAGCTAATGATGGTAATGCTGGTGCTGGGGAAGCAGATGCTCCTAGCACTTTGGTAGATACCGATGGCGACGGCGTTTTGGACTCTGTCGATAATTGTATTGATGTAGCCAATGTCGATCAGCGCAATACAGATGGCGATGCACAGGGCGATGTTTGTGATGCCGATAACGACAATGACGGCTTCTTAGATGCAGTGGATAATTGCCCAATAGTGGCTAATCCCGGGCAAGCGGACTCTGACGATGATGGTGTTGGGGATGTCTGCGAAGACAGCGATAACGACTCTATCATTGATGCAAACGATAACTGTATTGCCGTATCAAATATTGATCAGCGCGACACTGACTCAGATGGTATTGGTGATGCCTGTGACGTTGATGATGACGGCGACGGTATAAACGATGGTGCAGACAATTGCCGATTAGTTACTAACGTTGGACAAGAAGATGCTGATGCCGATGGTGTTGGTGATGCTTGTGAAGACGATACTGACGGTGACACAGTCTTAAACAACGTTGATAACTGCCCGTTAATTCCAAATAGCGATCAAGCAGATGCCAATAATAACGGTACTGGTGATGTTTGCGAAGATGGCGACTCTGATGGTGTCGTTGATCCAATTGATAACTGCCCCACAATTTCAAACGCTAGCCAAGTAGACACTGATGGCGATGGTCTAGGCGATGCCTGTGATAGCGACGACGATAATGACACGGTGCTAGATGGTGCAGATAACTGCCCGTTAGTGGGCAACCAAAACCAGCTGGACTCAGATGGTGACGGTACCGGTGACGCATGTGAGTCAGATGGCGATAACGATGGCGTATTAAATGGCCTAGATAACTGTCCGTTTGTGGCAAACACAAACCAAGCTGACGTAGATGGCGATGGTATTGGTGATGCTTGTGATGATTCTGACGCTGATGGTGTTCTAGACACTGTTGATAACTGCCGTGTTACTGCAAACTCTGGTCAAGAAGATCTAGATGCCGATCGTATGGGTGATGTTTGTGACGCTGATACTGATGGTGATGGCGTTGAAGATAAAAATGCTGCTGGAGACCCACTAGATAATTGCCCATTGGTTGTAAATACCGACCAAACCGATTCCGACCTTGATGGTATTGGTGATGCTTGTCAGGATGATGCTGATGGCGACTTAATTGCGGATACAAACGATAACTGCCCTAATACGCCTAATTTTGATCAAGCAGATACCGTTAGTGTTAATGGTATTGGCGATGCTTGTGATGATTCGGATACCGATGGTCTAGTTGATAATGCTGATAACTGTCCATTAGTTGCTAATCCAAGCCAGGTAGACACTGATGGTGATGGAGATGGTGATGCATGTGATACCGACGATGATGGAGATGGTGTTTTAGACGGGCCAGATAACTGTCCTTTAGTGGCTAACGCGGATCAAAATGACGCCGGTAATAATGGTGTAGGTGATGCTTGTGAAGCTGATTTCGATAACGACAACGTTTTAGACGATGTTGATAATTGCCCAGCTCTTGCAAATACGGATCAAGCTGATTTCGATGGCGACGGTATTGGTGACGTTTGTGACGACGACATCGACGGTGACACTGTACCTAACGATACTGATAACTGCCCACTACCTAACCCTGGTCAGGAAACTGACGATAGCGGAAATGCGGTAGCGTGTAACACGACAGTGATTGCTGAAAACTACGAATGTACTGCTGGTGCGCCTGCAGGCTCAACGGTCGCAGCTCTCGAAACTGGCTTGGTTTGTACTATTACTGACTTGACTGCGCCGCTGTTAGACGGTTGTTCGGTAGTGTCAGCAGATAATGCGATTGATTTAGATTTAGCCTCATTTGCGATCGTCAATTACGACGTTGGTATACTTGATGCGATACTACTTGGTGATGACCTTTTGGGGGTGACAGGTTCTCAAACCTTGCAAGTTACCATGCCGGAAGCCATTCCTGCTGGTCGGGTCGCAGGTTTCATTATAAGCATACCAAACGGATCTGTTGACTTAAGTATTGCGCGTCGGATTAGCGTTAAAACTTATTTGGGTGACGAGTTTGTTGGTGGCGCCGGTGTTGGTGAAAACACCGAGATTTCACTGCTCGGTCAGGGCGTTATTCGTACTAATGACGCCTTGTTTCCAGCGTTTGATCCACAAGATCCTGCGTCTTCTTTTAACCCTGATGCGTTTAGCTTCCCTGACCCTGCAGCGTCAAATAGCGAAGTTAAGTATTTACTTGGGTTCTTCTCTCAAAATGCGTTTGATCGTATTGAGTTAGTGATAGATGCTGGGTTGCTTACAGTTGATTTAACTGAAGCGGTGAAAGTATATGAAACCTGTGTAGATGCAGCGCCTACTGGTGCGATTGATCCGGCTCTGCCAGGAAGCGGTGGCGGTTGAGTGCGGACTGCGATGAGTAATCACTGATTGTAAAACCCCGGTTTTCCGGGGTTTTTTTTGCCTAAAATTCCTAATAGTTTGATTTTATTGGCTTTATAATGTTGAGCGTTAAACAGCCTTAGATGTTTTGAGATTTGCTTAATCTAAAAACACGTGCAAGACGTAATAAAATCTCTATAGTTGTCACCGTCAACATTGCCCGGCAGGCACTGCCGCGGCCATCATGCACATGAGGTCTCTACCATGCCGCAATATACAGCCCCGCTCCGCGATATTAATTTCGTGTTAAAAGATGTACTTAAGAGCGATCTGTTGATTTGCACTGAAATTTAAACCAATTATCGCCACAAATTGCAGAATGATATAACCCACTTCAACTCTCAGAAGGGACGGGGTGTTCAATGACTTAAGGTTATAACAGTGGGTCACCTTTCCGTACAACTGGTGGGGCAATTTGGGATGCAAATCTACAGGGATCACGGTAACCTGTCCGATCTCGAAGCTGCTGCGGCTGAAGTTGACGCGGTTCTTTATTGGGCCTATGCAGAAATTACCTTCGAGCATCATAGGGAGGGGCTTGTCAGTGATGCGGCTTGGGAAGAGTTTAGAGTTGAGATTCCTTTGTTCTACAGTATGCCCGCTTTGAGAGCCGTATATGAGGCGTGGTATCTACAGGCTCCCAGCGAGTTTACTCTAGCGATAGACGAAATCGTGGATACGCTTGATAAATGAGCACGTCATATAACTAGTCAAGGCATCCGGACGTTAAAACCGCTGCGCGTGCTTGAAGAGTTAAGGCTTTAGATAAAACTACCGGCTTCCATCCGATTGGGAATTTTTGACTGTCTGCTTTTTACCAAAAGTAGCCTTCGGGCGTAAGTGACATTCACTGGTGTGTGTTTTAGGTAGGCTTGAGCGTTGTGCGCAGGTTTTAATACAAGGCTGCTGTTTCGGGCTTATTTCAGCGTGCTGGAAACAAAAAAGCCCCGCTCACTGAGCAGGGCTTTTTAAATTAGTGGTACCGATGGGCGGACTCGAACCGCCACGCTGTTAGGCACCTGATTTTGAATCAGGCGTGTCTACCAATTCCACCACACCGGCACTGCAAGAACATACTACAAACTATGACAACCTATGACAAGCATAAAATGGGTTGTGGGAAAGTTTAATCCCTTATCAATCAATAGCTTACATGGTTTAATTGGTACACGCTACCGCTTTTGAATCTAGCGTGTCTACCAATTTCACCACACTGGCATGTGATTGGGGCGCGATTATAGCAAGCTTTTCTCTGGGGTCAATCGACCATGACAGTTTTCTTAATATATCTGCAATTTAAGCGCTAAAACTCGGGAATTGCTTGCCTCAGTGGAGTCTTTTGACAAATTCCGCTAATCTTGCGCCCTTCCAAATGAAAGCAGACATTATGCGGCGCAGCGACTTTAATTTTGAGCTTCCCGAAAGCCTCATCGCCTATTATCCAATGCCAGAGCGCGATGCCAGTCGTTTATTGGTATTGAATGCCCAGCAAGAATGCGAACATCGTCAGTTTAAGGCGCTGCCGGATTATTTGCGGGCGGGTGATTTACTGGTCTTTAATAATACGCGGGTAATTCCTGCCAGGCTATTTGCCACCAAAGAAAGCGGTGGCCGAATTGAAATATTGGTTGAGCGGATTGTCGACGAATATCGTGTGTTGGCGCATGTGCGCTCGAGTAAATCGCCCAAGGCTGGTGCGACGCTCTTGCTCGCTGCAAATAATACCGATGCCCCCGGCTCAGAGTCTGTTGCCGTCCTTGGTCGCCACGATGCGCTATTTGAACTTAAGTTTGCTGAACCGGTGTTGACGGTTTTGTCTCGTTTAGGGCATATGCCGCTGCCGCCCTATATAGAGCGTGAGGATGCTGCAGAGGATCGCGAGCGTTATCAAACGGTTTATGCGAGTCGTGATGGCGCGGTGGCCGCGCCAACGGCAGGCCTGCACTTTACGGAAAACTTAATTCAACAGTGCGTGGCGAAAGGCGTCGAGCTTGCCTTTGTGACCTTGCACGTGGGCGCGGGTACGTTTCAGCCGGTGCGCGCCGATGATATTCGTGACCACCAGATGCACGCGGAATATATCGAAGTGCCCGAGGAAGTTGTCGAGCAGGTGGGTGCCACCCGTGCTCGTGGTGGCCGCGTAGTGGCGGTGGGTACAACGAGCGTTCGCAGCCTGGAGTCCGCTTCGCAATCTGGCGAGATTGCGGCCTTTGCCGGTGATAGTCGGATTTTTATTTACCCAGGCTACCAATTTCGCAGTGTCGATATGATGGTGACGAATTTTCATTTGCCGGAATCGACCTTGATCATGCTCGTCAGTGCCTTTGCAGGCCAAGCGGCTGTACTAAATGCCTATCGCGAAGCGGTGGCCGAGCAGTACCGATTTTTTAGCTATGGTGATGCCATGTTGGTGTTTCCTGCTACTAATACCGAGATAACAGGAAATACTGTATGAGCGACTGTCGCATGAAATTTGCGCTAAAAACCACTGATGGTATGGCGCGGCGAGGATGTTTGGATTTTCCTCGGGGCAAAGTCGAAACCCCCGCATTTATGCCGGTGGGTACCTACGGCACGGTAAAGGGTATGTTGCCGCGGGATATTCATGAAATTGGCGCAGACATTATTCTGGGTAATACATTTCACCTCAGTCTGCGGCCGGGCACAGAAGTGGTAAAAGCCCACGGCAGCTTGCATGACTTTATTGGTTGGAGTGGGCCAATATTGACGGATTCGGGCGGCTTTCAGGTTTGGAGCTTGGGTAAACTGCGTAAAATCACTGAAGCGGGGGTGTCGTTTAAATCGCCGGTGGATGGCAGCAGTGTTTACCTTGATCCCGAGACCTCAATGCAAATTCAGCGGGATCTGGGCTCCGATATTGTGATGATCTTTGATGAATGTACGCCATACCCTGCAACAGAGGCCGAGGCGCGCACATCTATGGAGTTGTCGCTGCGCTGGGGGGCGCGTAGTAAAGCGGCGCATGCCGGCAATGATGCGGCCTTGTTCGGTATCATCCAAGGCGGTATGTATCCTGAGCTGCGCCGGGAGTCTCTCGCGGGGCTGGCCGAGGTTGGCTTTGACGGCTATGCCATTGGCGGCCTGTCTGTGGGGGAGCCCAAGGACGAGATGTTAAAGGTGCTCGATTCCCTCGCAGATCATTTGCCCACCGACAAACCCCGCTACTTAATGGGCGTGGGTAAGCCCTCGGATATTCTAGAAGCCGTAATGCGCGGCGTAGACATGTTTGACTGCGTGATGCCTACCCGCAATGCCCGTAACGGCCATTTGTTCACCTCTACTGGGGTGATTAAAATCCGTAATGCAGCGCATAAAACCAGCACCGCGCCGCTGGATGCGAATTGTGATTGCTATACCTGTCAGAATTTTAGCCGTGCCTATTTGCACCATTTAGATAAGTGCAAAGAGATACTCGGCGCGCAATTGAATACCATCCACAATTTGCGCTACTACCAAAATCACATGGCGGCGATTCGTTTGGCGATAGAGGAAGGGCGTCTCGCGCAATTTGCCGCAGAGTATTATGCCAGCCAAGAAGTGCGATTGGATCAGGCAGAGCAATCTGCCCAGCGGAGTGAAGAAAATGACGAGTCAGATACTTAAGCTCGTATTTTTTGTGCCAGCTAGTCATGTTGAGGTGGTCAAGGCGGCCGTATTTGCGGCGGGAGCTGGGCGCCAGGGAAATTATGAACACTGCTGTTGGCAGGTGTTGGGGCAAGGGCAGTTCCGGCCGATGGCCGGAAGCTCGCCGTTTTTGGGTGAGCTTGGGAATCTAGAGTCGGTCGCCGAGTATCGGGTTGAATTGCTTTGTCCGGCCAACTGCGCCAGCGCGGTGAAGGCGGCGCTCGTCGCTGCGCACCCATTTGAAGAGCCCGCTTATGAATTTTTACCGCTAGTGCAAATATAGCCATGGTTTTATGGCATTCTTAGTAATGTCGGAAGGCAGTGTTGTTGGCGCAAATTGAGGAATTCTTATGTTGTATGAACTGGGTGATCGACGCGTCACCCTTGAGGGCGGCGAGCATTTTATTGCCGATAACGCGACGGTTATAGGTTCGGTCACGGTGGGTGATCGGGCGAGTATTTGGTTTAACGTGGTTATTCGCGGTGATGTAGACGATATCGTGATTGGTGCGCGCAGCAATATTCAAGACGCATCCGTGCTGCATACCGATGCGGGTATCCCTATGCATATCGGTGAGGATGTCACTGTGGGGCATAAGGTGATGCTGCACGGCTGCACCATTGGCGCAGGTAGTTTGATCGGTATTAATTCAGTGGTGCTCAACGGTGCCAAGATTGGTCGGGGCTGTTTAATCGGCGCCAACTCACTGGTAACTGAAGGTATGGAGATTCCTGATGGTGCTCTGGTAATGGGTGCTCCAGCAAAAATTAAGCGCATGCTTAGCCCTGAAGAACAGGCGGCACTGCTGATGTCTGCGGCGCATTACGTGGAAAATGGTCAGCGCTTTATTGCTGAGCTTCGTCCCCAGGTGATGCCAGAGAAATGAGCGTAGAGATAAAAGAGAAGCCGGTGGCGTCGCCGTGTGTGTCGGTCTGCGCCTTGGATGAGTACGATATCTGCACAGGCTGCTATCGCAGCCTGAATGAGATTAGTGATTGGTCTGCGTTAAGCAATATGGCGAAGCGCGAGGTGATTTTTCTTGCTAATCAGCGCTGCCGCAGCAAATATGACCTTTAATGGCGTGTTTTGGGCTTAATATACGCGCGGACTGACTGAATAAGATTGCCTTTCATTTCGATAATTTCAAAGCGGTAGCGGCCTATTGATACGCCGACTGAGGCTTCTGGAAATGACTCCAGTTTTTCGAGTAAAAGGCCATTGAGGGTCTTGGGGCCGTCGGTGGGCAATTCCCATTTCATAATCTTGTTAATGTCGCGAACGGTGGTGGTGCCATCAACTAAATAGCTGCCGTCGGCCTGATGAATTATGTCTTCAGTATCGGTGCTTAAATTAGAGGTAAACTCGCCAACAATCTCTTCCAGCAAGTCTTCAAGGGTGACTATGCCCTGCATCACGCCATATTCATCGACCACAATACCTAGCCGGCGCTTTTGTTTCTGGAAGTTAAATAGCTGGGTGTTGAGCGGTGTGCCTTCAGGAATAAAATAGGGGTCGCGTATGGCCTGCAGGAGTGCGTCGCGCTGCACGCGGCCCTGTTCATCGACGCTATTGATAATGTCGCGCTGATGGAGAATGCCAACAATATTGTCGATGTCGTTTTGGTAAACGGGAATGCGGGTGAACTCGGCGTCGCGCAATTTGCGGATGATGGTGTCGGTGTTGGCGTCGATATCAATGCCGAACACTTCATTGCGCGGAATCATAATATCGTCGACGGTGATCTGCTCAAGATCGAGGATATTCATCAGCATCCCCTTGTGGTGTTTGGGGATCAAGTGCCCGGCTTCACCGACGATGGTGCGCAATTCCTCTAAGCCAATATGTTCTGAACCGTCGTTTTTCTCGATGCGCGTTAGCCGCAAGACAAAATGGGTAACGTGGCTAACCATCCAAATGACCGGAAATAGCAGCGATTTTAGCGGTAGCAAGACATGGCTGACCGTGTAGGCAACGGCTTCTGATTTATAGGCGGCAATGGTTTTGGGGATAATTTCAGCAAATATTAAAAATACCAGGGTCAGCAATATTGATGCTGGCACCACCGCGTTGTCGCCATACATGCGAATGGCAAGAATGGTGGCGATCGACGCAGCTAAATTATTAACCAGATTATTGCCGATCAAGATCGTGCTAATAAGGCTATCGGGTTCTTCCAGTAGTTTGGATGCGCGCTTTGCGCCGCGATGGCCTGATTTGGCACGATGCCGCAGGCGATATCTGTTGAGGGACATCATTCCGGTTTCGGAGCCGGAAAAAAATCCGGACAGAATGATAAGTGCAGCTAATATGCCAAAGAGAAGACCCAGCGGTGCCTCGTTCAAAAAGCCCAGAACCCCTTAATATGAAATGAGTGCCAATCTTGAAGAAAAATGTGGGGCACGACAAGCGTAATCTCGGCTTCGGTATTAATGAATAATTAATGATAGGGCAATTTTGGTGCCAAGGTAGCCCAGTAATAAACAGGCAAAGGCCCACAGCGTCCAGCGTATGGCGATATTGCCTCGCCAGCCTAAGGCCGCTCGGCCGCATAATAAAATTGCTAGCAGCACCCAAGATAATACTGAAAACACGGTTTTGTGGAGCAGGTGCTGAGCGAGAATGTCGTCTACATAGACGGCGCCAGTCGTAATCGCCAAACTCAGCAGAACGAATCCAGCCCAGATTAACTCAAAAAGCATCGCCTCCATGGTTTGAAGTGGCGGCAAAATACTCGGCAGGCCCTTGAGTTGGTGGTCGCGCAGCATGCGGTTTTGCAAAGCGAGAACAATGGCCTGCACCGCGGCAATCGTGAGCATGCTGTAGGCGAGTATAGAAAGCAGGATATGGCTTAACACGCCGGGGCTTTGGTGTTGTAAAAACTGCTGTTTACCTGGAATGAGGAGTTCGGCAGCCAAACTAATGGCAGCGAGCGGATATAGGGCAATTAATAAATTGTGCAGTGGGCGGCGCAAACTGGCGCTGAGCGTGATGACACAGATTAGCCACGTAATAAGGGATAAAACCTGAATAACGCCGAGGTCCATGCCCGCAGAGGTGGAAATAGCAGTGAAGGCCGCGAGCGCGTGACAGGCGGTGGCCAGTAAGCCGGGCGCTAGGCTGCGGTAGCTTATGGGGGTGTTAATTAAGCGGTATTGGATGCCCGCGGCAACAAGATAGAGCGTGATTGCTGCGATGCTGCTGTATAGATTCATAGGTTCAGTATGGCCAATATGTCGTTGATGTGTGTACTGAGCGTTGGGTCTGTCTTGAGACTCGGTTATACTGCTGCGCTATCGTGTAAGCCGGAAGTACACAAGTGGGTAAGATTGTAAGCGGGTTCGCGCAATAATGTCGACTTGAACCACGTTTTCCCTGAAACCTTCTGCAGAATCAAAGATATTAAGAGAGTTTACGCATGTTTGAGAGCTTAACGGAACGTCTATCGCAGACCCTGCGCCATGTTACTGGTCAGGCGCGTTTGACCGAAGACAATATTAGCGATGCTATGCGCGATGTACGCATGGCCTTGCTTGAGGCCGATGTCGCGCTGCCAGTAGTAAAAGACTTTGTTGACGCGGTGCGCGGTCGCGCGGTTGGGCAGGAGGTGAGTAAAAGTCTTAGCCCTGGTCAGATGTTCATTAAAATCGTCCAGCAGGAGCTGGAGCAAATTATGGGGCTTAAAAATGAAGCCCTGAATTTGGCGACCCAGCCGCCAGCCGTCATCTTGATGGCGGGCTTGCAGGGTGCAGGTAAAACCACCTCGGTTGCCAAGCTCGCTAAATTCTTGCAAGAAAAGCACAAGAAAAAAGTGCTTGTGGTTAGTGCGGACATCTACCGGCCTGCGGCAATCAAGCAGCTTGAAACCCTCGCGGCGGATGTGGGCGCGGGATTCTTCCCCAGTAATCTCGAGCAAAAGCCAGTCGATATTGCTAAAGCGGCTATAGCCGAAGCGAAGCTGCGTTTTTATGATGTGCTGATTGTTGATACCGCGGGTCGCCTTCATATCGATACCGATATGATGACTGAAATTAAAGACCTGCATGCGGCGATTAACCCAGTTGAGACCTTGTTCGTGGTAGATGCCATGACCGGTCAGGATGCGGCCAATACCGCTAAGGCCTTTGGCGAGGCGTTGCCTCTGACGGGTGTGATTCTAACCAAGGCCGATGCCGATAGCCGTGGTGGTGCAGCCTTGTCAGTGCGTCATATTACCGGTAAGCCGATTAAGTTTATGGGTGTTGGTGAAAAGACGGATGCACTTGATCCCTTTTATCCAGACCGTATCGCGTCGCGCATTCTCGGTATGGGCGATATGTTGTCGCTTATTGATGAGGCCGAGTCCAAACTTGATAAAGACAAAGCTGAAAAACTCGCCAAAAAGCTTAAAAAGGGTAAAAAATTCGATCTAGAGGATCTGCGTGATCAGCTTCAGCAGATGCAGAACATGGGTGGCATGAAGAGTTTGCTGGATAAACTGCCGGGCATGGGCAATATGGCGCAAATGGCCCAAAGCCAGATCGACAATAAAATGTTTACCCGCATGGAGGCGCTTATCAACTCCATGACACCGGCCGAGCGTCGCAATCCAGATTTGCTCAATGGCTCCCGTAAGCGCCGTATTACTATGGGTTCAGGTACTGAGATTCAGGATTTGAACCGTCTGCTCAAGCAGCACAAGCAGATGGCTAAAATGATGAAGAAGATGGGGCAAAAGGGCGGAATGACCAATATGATGCGTGGCATGGGTGGAATGATGCCGCCCGGTGGTGGTCGTTTTCCCGGTATGTGATGTCTTGGCTTAGTTGGACGCGTCTGAGGGCCGTTAATTCCCAGGTGGAGTTAGCGGTGTGCTACTGCTAGATTTAATCTTCTGATTAATGTTTAAGATGCTGATAATTAAGATTTTAATGTTTTAAGTGCGTGATTTTTTCTCGATATTTTCGCGATGATATTACCTGGGGCGGTGGCCGTGGAAGAAAAACCGCGCTAAGTGTTTCATATATCACTTAATTCCCTTATAATTCCGCGCCTTTATGGCTTCGGCCAGTAAATGCTTCGAATTTTTCGATAAGCAGGCGTTTTTTGCCTGCCCAAATGCTAGGAAATGGAACAAGAATGGTCATTATTCGTTTGGCACGTGGTGGTTCTAAAAAACGCCCATTTTATCATCTGACAGTTACTGACAGCCGCACTTCACGCGACGGCCGTTTTATTGAACGTGTTGGTTTCTTCAACCCAGTTGCTCGTGGCAATGAAGAGCGCCTACGTGTTGATAATGCACGCGTTGAGCATTGGGTGTCTAAAGGCGCGCAAGTGTCAGATCGCGTTGCAAAGTTGCTGAAAGACGCATCTGCTGCCGCTTAAATGTCAGCGCTTGCCCCGCAAGGCCGGGTGATAATCGCTAAGATTACAGCGGTTTATGGGGTGAAAGGGTGGGTGAAGATACATTCCTTCACTGACCCGCTAAGTAATTTTTTTGGCTACAGCGATGTTTACTTTTGCAAGTCTGGAAAGTGGCAGCGCGCCGAGTTTGACGAGTGTCGGCCTCACGGCAAAGGCATAGTCGGTCACTTGGTGGGCGTAGATGATCGCGATGCAGCAGCTGCATATTGTGGTTTAGAGCTTGCTGTAGCTGATGACGCCTTGCCGGTGCTGGAAGGTGATGAGTATTATTGGCATCAGTTGATTGGCCTGAAGGTCAATACACTGCTGCCTTCCGGTGACAGCTGTTTATTGGGTGAGGTGGATCACCTCCTTGAAACAGGTGCCAACGATGTGCTGGTAGTGCGAAAGTGCGCTGGCAGCATTGATGATAAGGAACGTTTGATTCCTTACGTGCCGGGGCAGTTTGTAAAGGATATCGATCTTGACGCCAAGATCATGTCAGTGGACTGGGATCCTGAGTTCTAGTTAGACAGGGCAAAGGTGCTAGGCCAACGAGGCTGGGCCATAGGGGACAGTGTCGTGGAAATATCGGTGGTTAGCCTGTTTCCCGAGATGTTTGCCGCAGTGCGTGATTACGGCGTTACGGGGCGAGCAGTTCAGAACAGATTGCTAAGTATAACGTGTTGTAATCCGAGGGATTACACCACGGATCGTCATCAGACTGTGGATGATCGGCCCTATGGGGGCGGCCCAGGTATGGTGATGAAGACCGAGCCGCTGCAGCGTGCAATCGCGGTTGCAAAGGCATCGGTAGCGCCCGGGGCGACAGTGATTTATCTGTCACCTCAGGGGCGGCCATTGACTCAAGCCGGATTGGCAGAGTTGGCGGCAAAGCCTTCGCTGGTGTTGTTGGCGGGGCGTTATGAAGGTGTGGATGAGCGCCTGATTGACAGCGAAGTCGACGAAGAATGGTCGATTGGCGATTATGTATTAAGTGGTGGTGAGTTAGCGGCCATGGTAATGATTGACGGATTAAGTCGTTTATTGCCGGGTGTGTTGGGTCATCATTTGTCGGCAGAGCAAGATTCTTTCGCCGATGGTTTGCTGGATTGTCCGCACTACACGCGGCCTGAGCACTACCGAGACATGGCGGTGCCAGACGTGCTGTTAAGTGGTAATCATGAAGCGATACGACGCTGGCGGCTGAAGCAGTCACTGGGTCGGACATGGTTGCGGCGCAGAGATTTACTTGAACAGGTAGAGCTGAGCGACGAACAAAATAAACTGCTGGCGGAATTTGTCCGCGAGCTTGACGATTAATTGACATCTAGCTGCGAAGCTACAAACCTTTGAATTTAGGAGCATGCCATGAGCACCAACAAAATTATTGCCGCACTGGAAGCAGAGCAGTCCACCAAAGAGCTGCCAGATTTCAGCCCCGGTGACACCGTTGTTGTCCAAGTGAAAGTTAAGGAAGGTGCACGTGAGCGTCTGCAGGCTTTCGAAGGTGTTGTCATTGGCATTCGTAGCCGTGCCCTGAACTCGGCTTTCACCGTACGTAAAATCTCCCACGGCGTTGGTGTAGAGCGTACTTTCCAGACTTACAGCCCGCTGATTGAAAGCATTCAAGTCAAGCGTCGCGGCGACGTTCGTCAAGCCAAACTGTACTACTTGCGTGAGCTGAGCGGTCGTGCGGCACGTATCAAAGAAAAGCTTGGCGCTAAAGCGTAAACTTTCTTTTGCGATTCAAAAAAGGCAGCCATTGGCTGCCTTTTTTGTTTTAGGATGAGCGAAAACTCCGAGTTTACTTTTGCAAAGCCGAGGTTGCTGGCGGTATGGACCCCAGAATGCAGGACACCCATATTATTGAGCTCTATGCAGACAGCTTGTGGCTAGAAAAGGGCTTGAGTGCAAATACAATTTCGGCCTACCGCCAGGACTTGCAGGCCTTTAGTGACTGGCTGGCTTCTCGCGGTCAGAGCTTGCTGTCTATAAGCAAGGCTGATGTCTTGAGTTACCTCGGGGCTCAGCGGGCTGGGAAGCTCTCGGCCCGCAGTGCAGCGCGGATGCTATCCTGCTTACGCGGTTTTTATCGGCTGCAGTGCCGAGAGCAGCGTATAGCGGCAGATCCAACGTTGGACATCGACTCGCCCAAGCTGGGACGGCCCTTGCCAAAATCGTTGAGCGAGCAAGATGTTGAAGCCTTGCTGGCGGCGCCAAATACCGATGATCCCCTAGAGTTGCGCGACAAAGCCATGCTGGAGCTACTTTATGCATCGGGCTTGCGCATTACTGAGCTGGTTGGTTTAAAGTTTGCTCAACTCAGCCTATCTCAGGGTTTAGTGAGGGTTGTCGGTAAGGGTAATAAAGAGCGTTTGGTCCCCATCGGCGAAGAGGCGAGTCTCTGGATACAGCGGTTTATGAGCGCGGGACGGCCGAGTTTACTGGCGGCTGGCACGGCGCCAGATGTTGTGTTTCCTAGCCGTCGCGGGCAGATGATGACGCGGCAGACTTTCTGGCATCGCGTTAAGTATCATGCTTTGAATGCAGGGCTGAGTAGTGAGATTTCTCCGCACACTTTGCGGCATGCTTTCGCAACACATTTGATAAATCATGGCGCTGACTTGCGGGTCGTGCAATTATTGCTGGGTCACAGTGATTTGAGTACGACACAGATTTATACTCATGTTGCGAGGGAGCGGATGAAGTCATTGCACAGCATGCATCATCCACGTGGTTAACGCTGCTTGGGGGTGACTGAACTTGTTGTCTCGAACGGTTTCTTAAAATACTGGTTTGGCAGTATTACGATTATTTTTTGGAGAAATTATTTGAATATTTTAAAGAAGCACATTGCCGGTCGGGCTTTGTGGGCGATTGTTTTAGCCGGGCTCATGCTGCCTGCGATGCAAGTCAATGCTGGCAGTGTAGTGGTAGACAAGGCGGCGGAAGCCGCCATCAAGGCTTCTTTTAAAGCCACTCGTCCTGATATTGTGATTAGTAAAGTTGTCGCCAGCGAAGAGTTGCCGGGTCTTTATTTGGTGACCATGCAAAACGGCCCGGTGGTTTATGCCAGTGCAAACGGTAAATATTTTATCGTCGGTGATATGTTTGAAATTAGCGCGGCGGGAATCGAGAGCGTTGCCGAAAAAAAGCTCGCGCCTCAGCGTAAAGAGTGGCTGAGCGAGGTTAAACGGGAAGATATGATTATCTTTAGCCCTAAGGGAGAGGCTAAGGGCGCGATTTACGTCTTTACCGATGTGGATTGCGGTTTCTGCCAGAAATTGCATCAGGAAGTTCCGCAGCTGAATGCAGCGGGAATTGAGGTTCGCTATCTGGCCTACCCCCGCGCAGGTTTAGGGACCCCAACCTATGACAAGATGGCATCGGCGTGGTGTGCTGATGACCGCAATGCCGCAATGGATGCTTTGAAAAGTGGCGGTTTTGTTACGCCAAAGAAATGTGATAACCCAATCGCAGCTCAGTATCAATTGGGTGCCGCTATGGGTGTGACAGGTACGCCTGCCATTGTGCTAGAGAATGGCAGCTTGATTCCTGGCTACAAGCCTGCAGCTCAGCTGATACCGATGGCACTTCGCTAGTTTTTACTGTTCTTGGGCAGCTTTCGCGCGCGAGAGCTGCTTTTTGCCGGACTACTCAGTTCAGGTATTTGCTTTGTCAGTCTACATGGCGTCGAAACCACGATTAAATTCTGCCGGTAAATAGTCTGCGGCTATGCGTGGTGGCGGCACGCGATAACGATTCAGTTCATCCCAGGTTAGCAGTGAATAATAATCGCGAATGTTGCGGACATAGCGAGCGGCTTCGTCACCGCGCGCATAGCCATAGCGCGTGGGTTTAAACCACTTTTTCTGTCGGAGTAAGGGTAGGTTTTCGCGCACGTCATTCCACAGATTGGGGTTGCCGCCTAATTGTTCGGTGATAACTCGTGCGTCTTCAACATGGCCAAGGCCAATATTGTAGGCGGCGAGGGCAAACCAGCTGCGATCTGGGCTCTCTATTGAGCTGGGCAGTCGACTAAGCATTTTTTTGTAATAGCGTGCACCGCCCCGCAGGCTTTGCATGGGGTCTCTGCGGTCTTCAATGTTCAGTTCTTCTGCGGTGGCGCGGGTGAGCATCATCATGCCCCTTACCCCGGTGGGCGATCTTGCATCAGCATCCCAGTGTGACTCCTGGTAGCTAATGGCGGCCAACAGGCGCCAGTCTAAATCAAACTCAATGGCGACTTGTTCGATCATACCCTTCACATTCGGGAGGCGTTCCTCTTTAAGTCGTAAAAAAGCGTGTGTGTTGATAAAAGTGCGGCGCTCATTGAAGGTAAAGTTGCGCTCAATTAAACGCGGCAATTTACCATTGCCAGTCATGATTTTAAAAAACTCAGCAATAGCCTTGGTCAGTCCCGCATTGCCCGGCGTCGCTTGCATAGCCCAAGCCAGTTTGCGGGGTTTGCCGGCGCTAAAACCGATACGGAAGCTGGGATAAAAGGCGCGATTGGCGTAAAACTCATTGGAATTGATAATGGTTGCGTCGATTTGGCCATCGGCGAGCTGTTCAAGGAGGTCAATAGTTTCAAAATCTCTGCTTTCAGCCCATGTTAGTTCAGGGTGAGTTTGTTTTAGCTCGTTCAATAAATTGACGTGGGCAGTATTTCCTAATACGCGGATTTGCTTGCCAATTAAGTCTTTTGCGCTCTTTATGGGGGCATTTACATCGCGGTTGTAGATAAAAAATTGCTTGACGCTTAAGTAGCTTGGGCCAAAAACAAGCGTGTCTTGGCGCTCGGCGGTAATGCTTAGGCCAGCTGCAGCGATATCGGCGTTGCCATTGGCGAGGCTATCAAACACCTCGTCGAAGCCAACCACCGGAATTATTTGTAGTTTTACCCCTAAATGCTCGGCAAAGGCATGGGCCAATTGATACTCAAAACCGGCTGGTGCGCCTTGGCTCTCATAATAAGTGGTGGCGCCATTGCGGGTTACTACCCGTAAAACGCCGTCTTCACGAATTTTTTGGAGCTTGTCGTTATTTTCACTGCAGTGCGTAAAAAGGCCAATAAAAAGCACTGGCAGCAGGGCGCGCAATAGAAATCGTCGTGTTTTGGGGCAATCTGGCAAGTGTGACGCTCCGAGAATCTGGGCCTCGATTGTATCGCTTAGCGATTGATCGCACCATAAAGAGTATTTGGGATAAAATTTCCCGCGTATTTCCTTTACAATGGCCGGCTTCAATCCATTCGATCAAGGTTGTCGCCCCGAATGCTCATTATTCCAGGTGCTCCGGCGCTTTCAGATTTTCGCATAGCTAAATTAGTGGCCAGTTTGACAGGTGATATTCCCAGCCTGCGCGGACTGAGCGCTCAATATATTCACTTGGTAGATACCGCGGTGGCGCTCGATAGTGAGCGCACAGCAGTATTAAGCCAACTCTTGCAATATGGGCCGCGCGCCGCATTTGCCGAGAGTGATGGCCTGAGCTTCTTTGTGGTACCGCGGCCTGGCACTATTTCGCCTTGGTCGAGTAAGGCCAGTGATATTGCCCGCAATTGCGGGCTTGATATGATCGCCCGTATTGAACGTGGGGTTTTGTATCGCGTTGATCTTGCCGCGCCTTTGGAAGAGGGCGAGCGCAGCGCCTTGTTGGCGGCGATTCACGACCGCATGGTCGAGACGGTTTTGACCAGCCCTGAGGGCGCCGAGGTTTTGTTTAGCCGCCAAACTCCCAAGCCGATGCAGGCGGTGGATGTGCTGGTCGGTGGCCGTGACGCCTTAGTTGCAGCCAATAGTGAGTTGGGTTTGGCATTAGCTGAGGACGAAATTGACTATTTGCTGGAAAGCTTCCAGCAATTGGGTCGTAATCCCAGTGATGTCGAATTAATGATGTTCGCGCAGGCGAACTCTGAGCACTGCCGTCACAAAATATTTAATGCCAGCTGGACAATCGATGGTGAGGCTCAGTCTCACTCCCTGTTTGGCATGATTAAAAACACCTACCAGTTAGGTGGCGAAGACGTGTTAAGCGCTTATTCCGATAATGCGGCCGTGGTTAAAGGGCATCGTGCAGGGCGTTTTTACCCTGAGCCGGGTACGGCCGAGTACACTTACCACGAAGAAGATATTCATCTTCTTATGAAGGTCGAAACCCATAATCACCCCACAGCGATTTCACCCTTTTCAGGTGCGGGTACCGGTTCTGGTGGCGAAATTCGCGATGAGGGCGCGGTGGGGCGCGGCTCCAAGCCCAAGGTTGGGCTTTCTGGCTTTAGCGTCTCCAATTTGCGGGTGCCCGGTTATGAACAGCCCTGGGAAGCCGACTACGGTAAACCGGGTCGCATTGTGTCTGCATTAGATATTATGTTGGAAGGCCCAATTGGTGGCGCCGCTTTTAATAATGAATTTGGCCGACCTAATCTTTGTGGTTACTTCCGCAGCTTTGAAGAAAATGCCTTTGGCGCCAATGGCGAAGAGCGGCGTGGTTATCACAAGCCCATTATGATTGCTGGCGGCTACGGCAATGTAAAAGCCGAACATGTGCTTAAGACTGAATTTCCCGCCGGTTATAAATTAATCGCCTTGGGTGGCCCGGCAATGTTGATCGGCTTGGGCGGGGGCGCGGCTTCATCTATGAGCAGTGGCGCATCCACTGAAGACCTCGATTTCGCTTCGGTACAGCGCCAAAACCCAGAAATGGAGCGCCGTTGCCAAGAGGTGATTGATCGCTGCTGGGCTATGGGTGAAAACAACCCCATTGCCTTTATCCACGATGTTGGCGCCGGCGGCTTGTCTAACGCCTTTCCTGAGCTGGTGAAAGACGGCGGCTGTGGCGGTGATTTTGATCTGCGCAAAGTGCCTAATGACGAGCCGGGTATGTCGCCACTGGAAATCTGGTGTAACGAATCCCAAGAACGTTATGTTATGGCGATTGCGCCGAAAGACTTAGCGGTGTTCGAAGAAATTTGCGCGCGGGAGCGGGCGGCCTACGCTGTTGTAGGCGAGTCGACTAGTGATAAGCGTCTGCGCCTTGGCGATACCCACTTTGACAATAATCCCGTCGATCTGCCGATGTCGATTTTGTTTGGCAAGCCACCTAAGATGAATCGTGAGTTTAACCGTCAAAAATTAAGCTTGCCGAGCTTTGAGCCCGCGGCTATTAAAGTGGATGAAGCCTTAGAACGCTTGCTTGCGCTGCCAACCATCGCGAGCAAAAGCTTTTTAATTACCATTGGTGACCGATCTATTACGGGGCAAGTGCACCGTGACCAGATGGTTGGCCCATGGCAGGTACCAGTGGCCGATTGCGCGGTAACGACCGTGAGCTATGATTCCTACGCCGGTGAAGCGATGGCCATGGGTGAGCGCACGCCGTTAGCCTTGATTAATGGCCCGGCCTCGGGTCGGATGGCGGTGGCCGAAGCCATTACCAATATCTCAGCAACACGCATTGAAAAGCTCTCAGATATAAAACTGTCGGCTAACTGGATGTGCGCCGCGGGTTACGGCGGCGAAGACGAAGTCTTGTTTGATACCGTGAAAGCCGTCGGCATGGAGTTTTGCCCGGCGCTAGGTATTACTATCCCTGTTGGCAAAGACTCGATGTCAATGCGCACCACTTGGCGTGACGATGAAGCAGATAAAGCCATCACCGCACCGATGTCCTTAATTATCACCGCATTTAGTCCGGTAAGTGATGTGCGTAAGACGGTTACCCCGCAATTGCGTACTGATTTGGGCGATACCGCCTTGCTGCTGATTGATCTCGGTGCAGGTAAGCAACGCCTCGGCGGTTCTTGCTTGGCGCAGGTTTATCAGCAGATTGGTGATACCGCGCCGGACATTGATGACCCCAAATTACTGCCGGGCTTCTTTAATGCCGTTCAGCAATTGCTAGAAGACGAGAAAATAATTGCCTACCACGACCGCTCTGACGGCGGCACCGCAATAACATTGCTGGAAATGGCCTTTGCGGGCCATTGCGGTTTAGATATAGATCTTGGCTCCGGTGGTACGGTTCATGGTGCCCTGTTTGCGGAAGAGGCCGGTGCGGTACTCCAAGTTAAGGCGAGTGATCTTAGCGGTGTAATGGCGGTATTTGCGGAGCATGATTTAAGTGATCTTGTTCAAAATATCGGTAGCGCGACGGCGGGTAATGATGTGCAGATGCGTTTTGCCGGTAGCACCGTGTTGCGGGGCCAGCGCCTAGATTTTCACCGCAAGTGGCAGGAATTGAGCTACCGCATGCAGGCGCTGCGGGATAATTCTGAGTGCGCGCAGCAAGAGTTCGACGGCTTGGTTGAGGCCGATCCCGGCTTGAGCAGCAAACTCAGTTTTGATGCCCAGCTGGATGTTGCCGCGCCTTACATTAAAACGGGTGTGCGGCCTCGGGTCGCGATACTGCGCGAACAGGGCGTTAACGGCCAAATGGAAATGGCTGCAGCCTTTGATCGCGCTGGTTTTAGCGCGGTTGACGTGCATATGAGCGACATCCTCAGTGGCCGCGTGAGTCTGGCTGACTTTAAGGGGCTGGCTGCGTGTGGTGGCTTCTCTTACGGCGACGTACTTGGCGCCGGTGAGGGCTGGGCAAAAACCATTTTGTTCAATGCCAGAGCAAGAGATGAGTTTGCCGCGTATTTTCAGCGGGGAGATACGTTCTCTCTCGGTGTTTGCAATGGTTGCCAGATGATGTCGAATTTACATTCGCTGATTCCTGGCGCGGAATTTTGGCCGCGTTTTGTGCGCAACCGCTCAGAACAGTTCGAGGCGCGGGTAGCCCAGCTTGAAATTCCAGAATCACCCTCCATATTACTTGCTGGCATGGCAGGTTCTCACTTGCCGGTGGCAATTGCGCATGGAGAAGGGCGTGCGGAGTTTGCAGATGCGAGTCAGCTCGGTAATTTGCAGCGGTCTGGTAAAGTGGCGCTACAATTTATTGATAATCATTTGGCGGTGACCGAACAGTATCCGGCCAATCCGAATGGTTCCCCGGCAGGTATTGCTGGCGCCAGTAGCGCCGATGGTCGGGTAACCATCATGATGCCTCACCCCGAACGGGTTTTCCGCACCGTGCAGAACTCTTGGATCGCGGATAACTCGGTAGAGGACAGCGGCTGGATGCGCTTATTCCGCAATGCTAGGGTTTGGGTGGGATAAGTTTAATATTAAGAGGCCGGTTTTTTACCGGCCTCTTAATATATATGTAGAGACCTTCACACATACGCCGAGATTTTGTTCTCTGGCAAGGAAAAAGCGCACGGAAAGAGGGAGTTTATAAGTATAAATGACCGATTGAGTACGATTTTGACGTAGCCAGAGGGCAAAATAGTTAGCGTGTGAAGGTCTCGTAGTGTGGGTGTTAGGGGTGTCTCGCCCAGTGTTAAACGGACACCGTCGCAACAGGCGGTTTTGGTGGAAATAGAATGTTAAATAAATATCCGCTCTGGAAAAACCTGCTGATTTTGGCGGTTCTGGGCTTAGGTTTACTGTACGCGGTTCCCAATTTGTACCGGCCAGACCCGGCTTTGCAGATTTCTGGGGAGAGCAGTGGTGTCATCATTGACCAAGCCCAGATGGAACGCTTGTCAGCGGCATTGGAAGCCAGTGGTATTAAGCACTTTGGCGAAAAGGCCAATGAGACTGGTAAAAGTGGCTTGATTCGTTTGTACGATGCCGACGTGCAGCTCCGCGCTCAGCGGGTAGTGCAGCGCAGTTTAGGTGACGGCTTTATTGTGGCCTTGAATTTGGCGTCGAACACGCCGCAATGGCTCAGTAATCTTGGTGCGCAAGCGATGAAGCTTGGTCTCGACCTGAGTGGAGGGGTGCACTTCTTACTTGAAGTCGATACCGATTCAGCCATTGCGACTCGCCTTGAACACTATAATTCCGGAATTAAAAAGAAACTGCGTGAAGACGGTGTGCGTGGTTTAGTAAGTTTGGGCGACGAGGGTGTTATCACCGGTAAGTTTACGTCGGCGGAATTGCGCGACTCAGCATTGAGTATCATCAAGAAAGAGTTTACTGAGTTAACCGCACAGCGCGTGGATTCAACGGTTGGAGACAGCGCTTTTTATCTCAGCGCCTTAATCAGTGAAGCCAAACGCAAAGAGATTGAAGATTACGCTGTTGGTCAAAACTTAACGACTTTGCGCAACCGCGTGAACGAGCTGGGTGTGTCTGAGCCCTTGGTGCAGCGCCAAGGCCGCAATCGGATTGTGGTTGAGTTGCCCGGTATTCAAGATACTGCCGAAGCTAAGCGGATCTTGGGTAAAACCGCGAACCTCGACTTTAGATTAGAGGCTCGTTATGACGCGCCTACTTCTGATCGTGAGCAATTTGAATTTCGCAACCCAGGTCAAGGCGAGCCGAGTGCTTGGTTAGAGCGCGACGTGGTGATAACTGGCGAGCGGGTCGCTAATGCCCAGGCCAGTTTTGACCAAAACGGCATGCCCCAGGTCAGTATTACGCTCGATAGTGAGGGCGGTACGCTGATGCACCGCATGACTCGACACAATATCAATCGCCGTTTAGGGGTGTTGTTTATTGAGCGGAAAAGTCGCACTTATTATGAAGTGGATGCGCAAGGCAAAGAGCAGATTGTCAAAGTGCCGTATGACGAGAAAAAAATTATCAGTTTGGCCACTATTAAAGATGCGCTTGGTGTTCAGTTCCGGATTACCGGTTTAGACGCGCCAGGGGAAGCAGCTGAGCTGTCATTGTTACTGCGGGCTGGTGCACTTGCCGCGCCAATCGACTTTGTTGAAGAGCGCACGGTCGGGCCGTCGCTGGGCGCTGAAAATATTGCTCAGGGTTTCAATGCAGTAAAAATCGGACTTGGTTTGGTTGCGGTGTTTATGGTGGTGTACTACCGCGTGTTTGGCGTCATCGCCGTTGCCGCGCTGGGTTTTAATATTGTTTTGCTCACTGCCTGTATGTCGATGCTAGGTGCCACGCTCACACTACCGGGTATTGCGGGTATCGTTTTGACCGTGGGTATGGCGGTCGACGCCAATGTGCTGATTTTCTCGCGAATACGAGAAGAGCTAAAAGCGGGCTTATCGGTACAGCACGCAATTGAGGCGGGTTACGGTCGCGCCTTTGTCACCATTATGGACTCAAATATTACGACCTTGCTGGTGGCAGTAATTCTGTATGCAGTAGGAACGGGGCCGGTACGCGGCTTTGCGGTCACCTTATCGCTGGGGATAATCACCTCAATGTTTACTGCGATTATGGGTACACGGGCAATTGTGAATATGCTTTACGGCGGTCGTCGCGTCACTAAGCTGGCGATCTAGGGGAAACATATGTCTGAGAATACAAAAATTATCGATTTTATGGGCTTGCGTAAGCTCGCCACCGTGCTTTCTACCTGTTTAGTTGTGGTTGCAATTGGCTTGCTTGCCTTTAAAGGCCTGAATTTTGGCTTGGATTTTACCGGTGGCACCTTAATTGAGGTCATTTACGAAGAGCCTGTCGCCCTACCAGAGGTGAGGGATCAGCTTAAAACTGCTGGCTACGATAACGCGGTGGTGGTGAATTTTGGTTCTGATACTGATGTGTTGGTGCGTTTACCACAGGGTATGAGCCCGACTCTCGGTGAAGAGGTACTGAAAGTCCTGAAAAACGGCGCGGCGGGTGAAATCGATTTGCGCCGCATTGAATTTGTCGGTCCGCAGGTAGGCGAAGAGTTGCGCGAGCAGGGTGGTTTGGCTGTGTTGCTGGCGCTTGTCGTTGTCCTTATTTACGTTGCGATGCGCTTCCAAATTAAGTTTTCTCTCGGTGCGGTAGCGGCGTTGGGCCATGATGTCATCATAACCTTGGGTGTTTTCGCCCTAGTGGGCTGGGATTTCGATCTCACCGTATTGGCGGCCGTTCTGGCGGTAATCGGTTACTCGCTTAACGATTCTATCGTCGTTGCGGACCGAATTCGTGAAAACCTGCGTAAATTACGTAAGCACGACGCGGTTGAAGTGATCAATATCTCGCTGACTGAAACCCTCGACCGTACTTTGGTTACTTCCGGCACCACCTTATTGGTATTGATTGCCTTGGCGGTAGTCGGTGGCGAAATGATCCACAGCTTCGCTCTCGCGCTACTTGTTGGTATTGGTGTGGGTACGTACTCGTCGATCTACATCGTCGCGAGCTTACTGGTAACAATGAATATCAGCCAAGATGACTTGATCGTGCAGGAGAAGGAAGGGGCAGAGGTAGATGATTTGCCTTAAGTTGAGTCTGACGTCTGGGGTCTGACGTTGGAAGAGGAGGCAGTCGGGCGTCTGCGGTCGGACGTAAAAAAAGCGCATTTGATGCGCTTTTTTTGCAACAGACACATCGTGTCTATGTTTTTGACCTTACGTCAGACATCCGACTCCAGACGTCCGACTAATCCCTATCGCAATTTCTCTAAATGCGGGCGCACTGCCTGCAGTAATCCCTTCAAGCACTTGGGATTGGCTGCAACGATATTGCCGCTTTCAAAATAATTGCCACCGCCACTGAAATCACTGACCAAACCACCGGCTTCGCGCACGAGCAGGATGCCTGCCGCGATGTCCCATTTGCTCAGGCCAATTTCCCAGAATCCGTCGAGACGTCCGGCCGCAACATAGGCTAAGTCGAGTGAGGCGGCACCAGCACGGCGGACACCCGCTGTTTCCGCGGCCACGGCTTCTAGGCTGCGCATATAAGCTGGCAGGTGTTGAGCGTTATGGGCTTTAAACGGAATGCCGGTGCCGATTAAGGCGCCTTCTAAGCTCGGGTTCATAGTAACCCGCACTCTGCGGCCATTTACCTGCGCACCGCGACCACGGCTGGCGGTAAATTCTTCGCGCCGAATCGGGTCGAGAATCACTGCGTGTTCGATTTGACCCTGAAATACACAGGCAATCGAAATGGCAAAGTGGGGAATGCCGCGCACAAAGTTGGTTGTGCCGTCGATGGGGTCGATAATCCACTGGTAATCGCTGTCGGCATTGCCGGACGCGCCGGACTCTTCGCCCAGAAAACCGTGATCAGGATAAGCTTTTTGCAGGTGATAAATGATCTCCTGCTCGGCTTTGCGGTCGATTTCGGTCACAAAATCGTTCTCGCCTTTGGACTCGATTTGAACGCGATCCAGTTGTTCAGATGCGCGAGCGATAATGTCTCCCGCCTTACGGGCGGCGCGCAATGCGATATTCAGCATGGGTTGCATAGTACTAAGGCCTTGAATGTGCAAGCAATTGGAGGCGCATTATAACAGAGACTCGGCGTCCGACGGAGGCCTAATTTCATTGTTTCGTTAGGGCCTTCCTGTTAGACTGACGTCCCATCTCAAGGGGCAAAGAAGCACCGCTTTTTCCAGCCCTATATCTTATCGCACTATCAAAAAGGCATGACATGGCGCGTTTTATATTCGTCACCGGCGGTGTTGTTTCGTCTCTCGGTAAAGGCATCGCTTCAGCATCGCTGGGCGCTATTCTCGAGGCTCGCGGCCTCAAAGTGACTATGTTGAAACTGGACCCCTACATTAATGTAGACCCCGGTACCATGAGTCCATTTCAGCACGGTGAGGTATTTGTTACCGAAGACGGTGCAGAAACCGACCTTGATCTTGGTCATTACGAGCGCTTTGTGCGCGCCAAAATGGCCAAAGGTAATAATTTCACCGCTGGTCGCGTTTATGAAACCGTGTTGCGCAAAGAGCGTCGCGGTGACTATCTTGGCGGCACAGTGCAGGTAATTCCCCATATTACCGATGAAATTAAGCGCCGAGTTCTCGCGGGTGCCGGTGATGCCGATATCGCCATTGTTGAAATTGGCGGCACGGTTGGTGACATTGAAGGCTTGCCCTTCTTTGAAGCGGCGCGTCAGTTAAAAGTTGAATTAGGTGCCAAACGCTCAATGCTGATGCACCTGACCTTGGTGCCGTATATTGCCACCGCCGGTGAAACCAAAACCAAGCCCACCCAGCACTCTGTTAAAGAACTCCGTTCTATTGGCTTACAGCCTGACATATTGCTGTGCCGCTCAGATCACGAAATCGATCTGAGCAGCCGCCATAAAATAGCGCTGTTCACGAATGTTGAGTCCCGCGCGGTTATTCCGTTGCGCGATGTCGATTCAATTTACCGTATCCCATCTTTATTGGCGTCAGAAGGTTTGGATGAGCTGGTTGTTGAGCGCTTTGGCCTCGATTGCCCGCCAGCGGATCTGACTGAGTGGGACACTGTTATTGACGGCGATTTACATCAAGACCAGACCGTGACAATCGCCATGGTTGGTAAATACATGGAATTGCTTGATGCCTATAAATCGCTAAACGAAGCCTTGAAACACGCGGGCATTCACAGTCGTACCAAGGTGGCGGTACGTTATATCGACTCAGAAATTATCGAGAATGAAGGCCTCGGCGTGCTCGACGGCGTTGACGGTATTCTGGTGCCTGGTGGTTTTGGCAACCGGGGCGTGGAAGGTAAAATTCTCACCGTACAATATGCCAGAGAAAATAAAATTCCCTACTTGGGTATTTGCCTAGGGATGCAGGTAGCGGTTATTGAATTTGCCCGCAATGTTTTGGGTATTAGCGGCGCCAATAGTACTGAATTTGATGATAAGTGCAGCGATCCAGTGATTGGCTTGATAACCGAGTGGGTCACCGCTGAAGGCGGCGTTGAACAGCGTAATGAAGATACTGACCTCGGTGGCAGTATGCGTTTAGGAGCGCAGCAGTGTCATCTTGTTGAAGGTTCTGCGGTAAGTGCTGTTTACGGAAGCGAATTGATTACCGAGCGCCATCGTCATCGCTACGAAGTGAACAATAAATACGTTGAGAGCATGCAGGCTAATGGTTTGAAAGTCGGCGGCTGGTCAGCGGACAAGAGCTTGGTTGAGGTGGTAGAAATACCCGATCACCCGTGGTTTATTGCCTGTCAATTCCACCCTGAGTTCACCTCTACACCCCGCGATGGTCACCCGCTGTTTAGTGGCTTTGTTAACGCGGCATACGCCCACAGCAAAGCGTAATAAACCACTGTGCAGTGCATAGGCTAGAATTGGGATTTAAGGAATAGAGACATGAAAGATAAAGTAGTGAGTGTTGCCGGCATTGATGTGGCGAATGACAAGCCCTTTGTTTTATTTGGTGGCATGAACGTTCTTGAATCCCGGGACATGGCCATGAAGGTCGCCGAACATTATGTAAAGGTGTGTGCTGAATTAGGCATTCCCTACGTTTTTAAAGCGTCTTTTGATAAGGCCAATCGCTCCTCAGTGCACTCCTATCGTGGGCCTGGAATGGAAGAAGGTTTGCGCATTTTTCAGGAAATTAAGCAGACTTTTAACATCCCAGTTATTACCGACGTCCATGAAATTTACCAGGCTGGCCCTGTTGCTGAAGTGTGTGACGTTATTCAGTTGCCCGCATTCTTGGCCAGACAAACTGACTTAGTGGCGGCGATGGCGGCCACCGATGCGGTTATTAATATCAAAAAGCCGCAGTTTTTAAGTCCTGCGCAAATGAAGAATATTGTCGAAAAATTTGCCGAGTGCGGTAACGACAAAATTATGCTGTGTGAGCGCGGCAGTAATTTTGGCTACGACAACCTCGTTGTCGACATGCTCGGCTTTAAAATTATGCGCGATGTCAGCGGCGGTGCGCCGCTAATTTTTGACGTTACTCACGCACTGCAATGCCGCGACCCGATGGGCGCAGCGTCGGGCGGACGCCGCAATCAAGTTGCCGAGCTTGGCCGCTCCGGTATGGCCTTGGCCATCGCTGGTTTGTTTCTCGAGGCTCACCCCAATCCCGATCAAGCCAAATGCGACGGCCCCAGTGCGCTACCTTTATCTGCGCTTAAAGGCTTCCTCGAACATATGAAGGCAGTGGACGATGTTGTGAAATCCTTGCCAACACTCGATATTCAATAGATTTTTAATTTTATAAAGACTGACACGGAGAAAACTCACATGGCAGAGATTGTCGATATTAAAGCGTATGAGATCCTGGATTCTCGCGGTAACCCCACCGTTGAAGCGGATGTTGTACTTGCATCTGGCGCTGTAGGCAGTGCTTGTGCACCCTCAGGGGCATCGACGGGATCTCGTGAAGCCCTAGAATTGCGCGATGGCGACGCCAGCCGCTACTTGGGTAAAGGCGTACTTAAAGCCGTTGCCAATATCAATACAACTATTCGTGACTTGTTGCTGGGGATGGACGCTGAAGATCAGCGCGCTATCGACAATGCCATGATTGCTGCCGACGGCACTGAGACCAAATCAAACTTGGGCGCCAACGCCATTTTGGCAGTCTCGTTGGCGGCGGCAAAAGCGGTGGCGATTGAGAAGGGTATTCCGCTGTACCAGCGTATTGCGCAAATCAATGGTACCGAAGGTCAGTACACCATGCCGGTGCCAATGATGAATATTATCAATGGCGGCGAGCACGCCGACAATAATGTCGATATTCAAGAGTTTATGATTCAGCCCGTTGGTGCGCCGACTTTTGCTGAAGCCTTGCGCCAAGGTGCGGAAATTTTTCACTCGTTGAAGAAAGTGTTAGTGGCTCGCGGTTTGAGCACATCAGTGGGTGACGAGGGCGGTTTTGCACCGAATTTGCCATCGAATGAAGCGGCACTTGAAGCCATTGCTGAGGCCGTTGCCAACGCCGGTTACGAGTTGGGCAAAGACATCACTCTGGCACTGGATTGCGCGTCTTCCGAATTTTACAAGAATGGCAAATACGTGCTGAGCGGCGAAGGCAAAGAATTCGATGCTGACGGCTTTGCGAGCTATTTAGATGAGCTGAGCCAGAAATACCCGATTATCTCCATTGAAGACGGCATGGACGAAAGCGATTGGGATGGCTGGGCAACTCTGACGCGCAAAGTTGGCGACCGTGTACAGCTGGTCGGCGACGATTTGTTTGTAACCAATACTAAAATTCTAAAGCGTGGTATTGATAACAAAATTGCGAACTCAATTCTGATTAAATTCAACCAAATTGGTTCGCTGACTGAAACCTTAGACGCGATTAAGATGGCTAAGGATGCAGGTTATACCGCCGTTATTTCGCATCGCTCTGGTGAAACCGAAGACACCACAATTGCCGATTTGGCCGTGGCGACGTCGGCCGGCCAAATTAAAACAGGCTCGTTGTGTCGTTCAGATCGCGTCGCTAAATACAATCGTTTGCTGCGTATTGAGGCAGAGTTGGGTGCGGCATACCGTGGTCGTGACGAATTCCGCGCTTAGGTTTTAAGGGGCAGCAAAAGCTGCCCCTTAAATGACGTTGCGGGGTATTGAGGATCAGTATGGGTATGAGTGAGATGGCAGCACTATGACGCGCCGGCGATTGCTTTTATTACTGCTGGTCATTTTGACGATGCTGCAGTTTAGGCTGTGGACGGGTACGGGTAGTTGGGAGCAAATTACCAGTTTACGTCGGGATATCGTTCAACAGAAAAAAGTTAACGACGATTTAAATCAGCGTAATGAACGCCTATATGGCGAAGTACGCAGTTTAAAAAACGATCTCGATAGTATTGAAGAGCGCGCCCGCAATGATATGGGCCTGATTAAGAGCGACGAGACCTTCTATCTCATCGTTGAAGAATAGTTGGAACAGAATAATAGCTTGAAACGAAACAGGCAGTGCGAACATGATTGACGATAAGGCAGTTGTATCTCGCCTTTGGGCGGTAGTGCCCGCCGCAGGTCGAGGCAGCCGCTTTGGCGCAGCCCTTCCTAAACAATATTTGCCCTTAGCCGGCAAAACGGTCATTGAGCACAGCATCGCTGCATTGTTGCGTTGTCCTGAGATCAATGAGGTGCTTGTCGCGCTGCATGCGGATGACAAGACCTTTATCGAACTCGCCTGTGCTAAGCATCCAAAAGTAAAATCTGTCACTGGTGGTCTAGAGCGCGCGGAGTCTGTAGAACTGGCGCTTGCGGCGCTTACCGGTGCTGCGGCGACGGATTGGGTGCTGGTGCATGACGCTGCGAGGCCTTGTCTTAGTGACGCCGACGTTCAAGCTTTATTGCTAAAGGGTCGTGAGCATCCGCTAGGAGCAATATTGGCGGCGCGGGTGGTTGATACTGTTAAACGAGGCAACGCCCTCCGAGAAGCGGTCGAAACAGTTGATAGAAATGCATTGTGGAGGGCGTTAACACCGCAGCTATTTCGTTACGGTGAGCTTCGTGCTGCGCTCAAACACTGTCGTGAGCACGCTTTGCCGGTAACCGACGAGGCCTCGGCAATGGAGCAATTTGGCGGGCGGCCCCTCTTGGTTGAAGGCAGTCACCGTAATATTAAGATTACCTATCCTGATGACCTCACTATAGCGACGGCTTTTTTGGCTGGAGGCGTGAATGACTAGAATTCGTATTGGCCATGGCTATGATGTCCATCGCCTAGATGAGGGCGATGGCATTCATTTGTGCGGGGTTTGGGTGCCGTGTGCGTACCGACTCATTGCGCATTCAGATGGTGATGTTGCCCTTCATGCGCTCTGTGACGCATTGCTTGGGGCTTTGGCATTGGGTGATATTGGCAAGCACTTCCCAGATACCGATCCGCGCTATAAAGGCGCTGACAGTGCGCAGTTATTGACGCATTGCTATCAATTAATCCAGCGTGAGGGCTATGCGCTGGGCAATGCGGATCTCACCATTGCAGCGCAAACGCCTAAACTCGCGAGTTTTATTCCCGCCATGCGCGAGTCCATTGCCAAGGCCTTGAACCTAGAAATTGGCCAGATTAGCGTAAAAGCAACCACCACCGAAAAATTAGGTTTTGTCGGCCGCAGCGAAGGTATTGCGGTAGACGCCGTGGTGTTGTTGGAGCGTGGCGATGTTGCCTGATTGGCCTCGTGCACTCGGTACTCCGCAGCTTAGTGGTGTATTAAAAGCCCAACCTGAAGATTTTGTGGTGGAAGAGGTTTTCCCCGTCGAATTTAGCGACGATGGCGAGTTTGACTGGCTGTGGATAGAAAAGCGCGGTGATAATACGGAGTATGTCGCTAGGCAATTGGCGCGCTTAGCGGGTGTGCAGCCCAAAGCCGTCACGTATTCGGGTCAGAAAGATCGCCATGCCATCACTCGTCAGTGGTTTTGCGTGCATCTGCCAGGTAAAAACTTTCCCGCGTGGGATGCGCCGGAAACGGAAACCTGGAAAATACTGCGCAAGGGCCGCCACCGTCAAAAGCTGCGTTTGGGCAGCCATCGCTATAACCGATTCACCTTGTGCTTAAGTGCCCTAGAGGGTGATCTTGACGATCTTGGCCACCGAGTGGCGCAGCTATCTCAGGGCGTGCCGAATTACTTTGGTGAGCAGCGCTTTGGCCACCAAGGCGGCAATATTAGCGCTTGCCAACAGTGGTTTGCGGGTACGTTAACGCCGGGCCGTTTTGAGCGCAGCATGTATCTTTCTGCGGCCAGGTCTTACCTGTTTAATACCGTATTGGCGAATCGGGTGCTTGATGGCAGTTGGAACACAGGTTTAGACGGCGAGATTTACGCGCTGCGAGACAGCGGTAGCGTGTTTAGCGCTGAACGCAACGAGGAGACGTTGGCCCGATTAGCCAGTGGCGATATTCAACCCACCGGACCGCTGTTCGGTAAGGCTGGGCGTCTCGTGGTGAGTGCTGCCGCGGCCAGTGCGGAAGAGGCGGTGTATAGCCTGCAGGAAGACTTATGCGTGGGTTTGCTTAAACATGGTTTGAGTATGGAGAGACGGGCGCTGCGCCTGATACCTCAAGATCTCCAGTGGCAGTTTACGGGTAATAAGTCGCTGGAGCTGAGCTTTTCCTTGCCTAGGGGCTGTTTCGCCACAGCGCTTGTGCGAGAATTAATTCGCTACCCGCTGGCGAGTTAGGGGCGGCAATAGCGTCGTTGTTTATTAGTGTTAATAGAGATAACTGGGTGACAATCTTAAATTTGCAAGGCATTGGGATGACATCCCAGCGAACCCGGGACCGTTTAATAGAGCGCTTGAGTGAACGCGGGATCACTGATAACACGGTTCTCAATGTCATTCGCGGCACGCCGCGCCATATCTTTCTCGATGAAGCTCTGTCGCATCGCGCCTACGAAGATAGCTCGCTACCCATTGGTTTTCAGCAAACCTTGTCGCAGCCTTATATTGTTGCTCGTATGACGGAGTTACTGCTGGCAAATGGGCCACGAGAACGGGTTTTGGAGGTAGGGACCGGCTCGGGCTATCAAACCGCGATATTGGCTCAGCTAGTAGGGCGGGTGTTTAGTGTTGAGCGAATTCGGCCCCTGCAAGAAAAAGCCCGTCAGCGTCTGCGTCAGCTGGGCCTGACCAATGTTCAGTTACGCCATGCTGACGGCGGCATGGGCTGGAAAGATCGGGGACCTTTTGACGCGATCTTATCGGCAGCGGCACCTGCTGAAGTCCCTCAAGAGCTGCTGGCGCAGTTGGCGATGGGCGGTCGATTAGTGATACCAATTGGTCCGCAAGGCAAGCAGCAGGCCCTCTATGTTTATGATAAGACAGAAGAGGGTATTCAAGAGCAAATCATTGAGCCTGTATTATTTGTACCCTTGCTCGCGGGCTTATTGTCTTAGTGAGATAACGACGTCAATTATGGCTACGAAGGAAGTTTAATGAAGGGATTTTATCCTGCGGTTTTTATTCGCGGATTGGCCATGGGCGCTGCCGATGTGGTGCCTGGTGTGTCGGGTGGTACGATTGCCTTTATCACGGGCATTTATGATGAGCTCATCGAAAGTCTGAAATCGTGTAATATTCAGGCCCTTCAGTTGTTGTTCCAATCGGGCCCTACTGCTTTTTGGCAGCACATCAACGGCGGCTTTTTAATGAGCTTGCTGCTGGGTATTGCGACGAGTGTTTTGTCCTTGGCGCGCTTTATTTCCTATGCATTACACCATCACCCAGTGCCCTTGGCGGCCTTGTTTTTCGGCTTGATACTGGCATCTGCGGTATTGGTGTACCGGCAGATTCCTGGCGCTGGCCGACAAATCGGATGGCTATTGTTCGGTATTGGCTTCGCCCTGTTGATAGGCGAATTTCGTCCTGCTGACATTGCCAGTACACCGCTCAATTTATTCCTATCTGGTGCCTTAGCGATTTGTGCCATGATTTTACCGGGCATATCGGGGAGCTTTATTTTGCTCCTTCTGGGTATGTATCAGCCGGTGATTGAGGCTGTAAAAAGTATGGATATACTTGCCCTGCTGAGCTTTATGGCCGGCTGCGGGGTGGGGTTAATGCTGTTTGTGCGTTTATTGTCTTGGCTTATGCATCATTTTCGCGCCCAGCTTTTAGCGGGCTTAAGTGGCCTGTTAATAGGCTCGTTAAGTATTATTTGGCCTTGGAAGTTAGATGCCGCCGGCGGTATCCTCGCTGAATCCTTGGCGCCGGGCTGGCAAAATGTCTTGCCATGGCAATATGCTGTAAAAGGCGATCCCCAATTGCTATTTTCATTGGCGTTGGCATTGGTTGGTGGTGTTTTGGTACTCTTGATAGAGCGATTTGCCAAAAAAGCCTAATTTTCTTAAGAATATTTATTTCTAATAGAATCAGTTGAAAGGTCAAATAGTACTCAAAACCGAGACATAAACGCTTTGATAGGATTAAGTTGCCACGAATATTTTTGAAATTAAATTGTCATCTACCAAAAAAAGGTTTTTTCATGCGGTTTATCGGTCCTTAATGTGATGAGTAAATTGCAACAAATTATTGGTATTTGCAGTGTAATTTGTGTCTTGGCGTCTTGTACTACCAGTGGCAGTTTCGCCCCTGTTTCTGATCGTTATAATCCAGCAGAACGCACCCCTCCGTATTATATTGTGAGCTCCGGCGACACCTTGTTCTCTATCGCTTGGCGCTATGGTTTCGAGCTTCAAGGGTTAGCGTCTGCTAACAGTCTCAGGCCGCCATACACCATTTATCCTGGCCAGGCGATATTGCTAGAAGAGCGTAATAAACCGCTGGCATCGACAAGTTCGCCAAAAAATGTCGTCGCTACGTCCGCGATACCGAAATCAAACAATATTAAAAATGAGCGGGTAGCCAGGCTTAACCCCAAACCAACAGTGCAGTTAAAGTCTGTAAATGAGGCTTGGCAGTGGCCGGTGAACGGCCCGGTAGTGAGACCATTTGTCGCGAGTGGGCAAGAACACAAGGGTATTGATATAAAAGGTAAAATGGGTGAGCCTGTATATGCATCACGAAGCGGTGAAGTAGTGTATGCAGGCAGTGGTTTGGTTGGTTACGGCAATCTACTGATACTGAAACACTCAGATCGTTTTTTAAGTGCTTATGGACATAATCGGCGTATTAAGGTTAGGGAGGGGGATAAGGTTAAAGCGGGACAGCTTATTGCCGAAGTTGGTGATAGCGGTACTGATTCAGTGAAATTACATTTTGAAGTTCGTATGGACGGAAAACCGGTTGATCCTTTAAGGCTGTTACCACGGCGTTGACGTCATAAATGCCAGTAAGACGCCTTAAGTATCACTTAGTCGAGCAATAAAAAACGTATAAAAGGATTCGACGATGCGGGTATATGAAAAAGATGGACATCGTTCAAGTGTCAACGATGTACTAGCAAGCACAGATATTCAGGAAGGTTCAGAAGCGCGGGATGATGAAGATTCTGCACCAGAGAAACCCAGTAAAATAGCCGCTAAGCCCGGCCGTGGTCGCCGCCAGTCGAGCGATTTAGACGCCACCCAACTCTATCTCAGTGAAATTGGCTTTTCTCCTTTGTTAAGTGCTGAGGAGGAAGTGTATTTCTCTCGCCTCGCAAGAAAAGGTGATGAGTCTGGACGCAAGCGCATGATCGAAAGCAATTTGCGCCTAGTCGTGAAAATTTCTCGACGTTATCTTAATCGCGGTCTAAGTCTGTTAGATTTGGTTGAAGAGGGTAATCTCGGCTTAATTCGCGCGGTAGAAAAGTTTGATCCAGAGCGCGGATTTCGTTTTTCAACCTACGCCACGTGGTGGATTCGTCAAACGATTGAGCGGGCGATAATGAATCAAACTCGCACCATTCGATTGCCAATCCATGTTGTGAAGGAGCTAAACAGCTATTTGCGCGCCGAGCGCGAATTAACGCAAAAGCTCGATCATATGCCCTCGCCAGAGGAAATGGCGGTAGCCCTAGACAGGCCTGTCGCTGAAGCGAAGCGCTTGTGCGGTTTAAAGGACCGTGTCGGCTCTGTTGATGTCCCCGTGGGGCAAGATTCAGATCAGGTTTTACTCGATACCCTTGCCGATACGCAGGCGCTGAATCCCAGCGATATTCTGCAGGGCGAAGATCTGTCGAACAGTATCGATTTGTGGTTGGGCGATTTGAGCTCAAAACAGCGTGAAGTTGTGGTGCGTCGTTTTGGCTTGCGTGGCCATGAGCCAGCCACCCTTGAAGAGGTTGGCCGCGAGATCGGGCTAACACGGGAGCGGGTGAGACAAATACAAGTAGAAGCGCTGAAAAGTATGCGAGTGCTGTTTGAGGCGAATGGTTTAAACGCAGCGTCGTTGTTTGCTGAAAATCATTAAGCTGAGTTAGCGCCATAGCTAGAACCATAAAAAAACCCGCGTTTGCGGGTTTTTTTATGGTTCAGAAAGCAAACTACGCAGTTAGCGAATAGCCTAGCGTTCCAGGTACTGAAGTTTGTTGGGTTTGTTGGCCCAGTCTTCAGCGTCTGCTGGCGGTGCTTTCATCTCAGTTATATTAGGCCAAACCTCAGCCAATTCCGCATTCAATTCTAAGAATACTTGCTGGTCTTCGGGCAGCTCGTCTTCAGAGAAAATCGCGTTGACTGGGCATTCTGGTTCACACAGCGCGCAGTCAATACATTCGTCAGGGTGTATGACGAGGAAATTCGGGCCTTCGTAAAAACAATCTACCGGACATACTTCAACACAATCAGTGTGTTTGCACTTAATGCAATCTTCGCCTACAACAAAAGTCATTTTTGGTCAGCCCCTTTTAAATCCTGACTGTGGGTTGAGTAACTCGCAGAGCGCGGTATTGTAACACCAGTGAAAAATATGGGTATAGCTTTAGCCTTAACAATAATTTAACTGTGCATTATCGTTTTTACGCATTAGCCCGTTTAAAGGCTTATTTCAATAAGTCCTTTAGCCGATATAGTAATTCATGGGCTTGGCGAGGACTGAGGTCGTCGGGTTTAATGTCTTCAAGCTCAGTGACCACTGGATGATCTGCCGCCGCTTGCGCGGCAAATAAATCGGTTTGGGGTCCTGCCGTATTAAGTTGACCGTGTTTAATGGCCTGGGATTCCAATTGTTGGAGTTTGATTTTAGCCGCACTGACAACTTTTGCTGGAATTCCGGCTAATTTGGCGACCTGCAGTCCGTAGCTGCGGTTAGCCGGACCTTCTTCAACTCGGTGTAAAAATACAATATGGTCGTTGTGCTCAGTTACTCCAAGGTGCACGTTGGCGGCTTTGGGGTAGGTTTCCGGTAGCACAGTTAATTCAAAGTAGTGGGTTGCAAACAAGGTGAAGCCATGAACGCGGTCGGCGAGATCGATGGCACAGGCCCAGGCCAGTGATAAGCCGTCGAAGGTGCTGGTGCCACGGCCTATTTCATCCATTAAAATTAAGCTCTTTGCGGTGGCGTTGTGCAGAATATTGGCCGTTTCGGTCATTTCTACCATAAAGGTCGAGCGTCCACCGGCAAGGTCGTCTGAGGAGCCTATGCGAGTGAATATTTGATCCACCAAACTGAGCTTTACGGACTTGGCTGGTACAAAACTACCAATGTGGGCCAAGAGTACAATGAGCGCGGTTTGGCGCATATACGTCGATTTACCGCCCATGTTTGGGCCGGTAATAATGAGGGTGCGACGGTCGTCGGCAAGCTTGAGATCGTTGGCAATAAAGGGTTCGTCAAGCACGCTTTCAACGACTGGGTGACGACCTTGCTCGATATCCAGTAATGGCTTGTCACTGAACTCAGGTTGGCAGAGATCGAGCTGAACCGCGCGCTCGGCCAAGTTGGCGATAACATCGAGTTCACACAAACCTTGCGCGCTGGTTTGCAGCGCGGCTAGCTCTTTATTCAAGGCGTCGAGCAAGCTTTCGTAGAGGAATTTTTCTCGCGCCAAGGCCCGACTTTTACTGCTTAGGGCTTTGTCTTCAAACGTTTTTAGTTCGGGGGTGATAAACCGCTCGGCATTTTTTAGGGTTTGCCTGCGGATATATTCAACCGGGGCTTGATGCGCCTGCAGTTTGCTGATTTCAATGTAATAGCCGTGGACACGGTTGTAGCCGACCTTTAGCGTGCTTAATCCGGTTTTCTCGCGTTCGCGGCGCTCCATGGCCAACAGGTATTCACCCGCATCGGTGCTAAGGCTCCGTAACTCGTCTAACTCGGGGTCAAAGCCTTCGGCGATGACACCGCCATCGCGCAGTACCATTGGCGGATTTTCGGCCACGGCACGGCTCAGTAAGTCAGCCAGACTTGGGAATTCGCTGATCTGCTCCGCTAAGTCTTTTAAATACGGGATATCAAATGGTTTTAATTGGCTTTGTAACTCGGGCAGAGTTGCCAGTGAGCGCTGTAGGCGTGACAAGTCTCTTGGCCGGGCCGAGCGCAGCCCAACGCGGGACAGAATACGTTCTAAATCACCGATTTGTTTAAGCGTAGCGCGCAGGGTTTCAAACTGATAATTGTCAATCAGCCCAACCACGCCACTTTGGCGGGCGCTGAGAACTGCTTGATTACGCAATGGTCGGTGCAGCCAGCGGCGCAGAAGTCGCGAGCCCATGGCGGTTTGGCAGCGATCAAACACCGATGCCAGGGTGTTTTCGGTGCCGCCACTCAGGTTTAGATCCAGTTCTAAGTTGCGCCGGGTGGCGGCGTCCATGGCTACGGCGTCATCGCGAGATTCATGTTTGAGCTGGCGAATATGGGGCAGGGCGCTGCGCTGAGTGTCTTTAACATAGTGCAGCAGACAACCGGCGGCGGCGACGCCATGATGAAGCTGCTCGCAGCCGAAACCGGCCAGATCTTGCACGCCAAAATGTTGGCAGAGCCCGCGTGTGGCGGCATCAAAATCAAATTCCCAAGGAGCGAGTTTGCGCAGACCGCCAAATTTGGGCATGTCTTCGATGTGGAGGTCGTCCGCAATAAGGAGTTCCGCCGGGCGCAGGCGCTGTAATTCGCCAATAAGTGCAGCCTGGCCTTTAACCTCAAGTACTTGGAAACGGCCGCTGCTCATGTCTAAGACGGCAATACCGAATACACCTGAATCGCCACAGGCTGCGACAAGAAGTGCATCGCGGCGCTCATCGAGTAGCGCCTCGTCGCTGATGGTGCCGGGCGTCACAATGCGTGCGACGGCGCGTTCAACGGGGCCTTTGCTGGTCGCCGGATCGCCGATTTGTTCGCAAATTGCCACCGATTCACCGGCTTTGACTAATTTGGCTAAATAACCTTCAACGGCGTGGTAGGGCACGCCACACATGGGAATTGGGTTGCCGCCGGTTTTGCCGCGCGCGGTGAGGGTAATATCCAGTAGCTCCGACGCCTTTTTTGCGTCTTCAAAAAACAGCTCGTAAAAGTCGCCCATGCGGTAAAAAACCACTTCATTGGGGTGTTCCGCTTTTATCTTTAAATACTGAACCATCATCGGCGTGTGAGATACTTCGGCGCTGCTGGTATTGGCGTCTTTAGTCATTGCTAGATATTGGCCTTATTCGTTAGGCGAAAGTGTGTGTTGTACAGGCTTTAAGCTGAAAATTGCGATGAAATTACACAATAAATATAAGCAGGCAAGAATAGCAAATTGCATTAAAAACCACTAATTCTCTGCCGTTGTTAACGACCTTGATCCGTTGCTTGCCAAGGCTTTTGGGCAAGAAATATCGTGTGGCGACTGCCCTTACCGGGGCGGGCGCGCACAGTGTGGATAGTGACCTTGAAACGCGCTTTCTTTAAGCGGATAGCAAACATCGAGTCGGCGCCGGCAGACCAAATTGCCAATACACCTTCGGGCCGCAAGGTGGTAAAAAGGTCTTCGAGCCCCGCTTGAGAATACAGCCAATTGTTGTTGTTTTGAGTCAGGCCTTCTGGGCCGTTGTCGACATCCAATAAAATAGCGTCATAGGCTTTGGGGTTGTCGCGTAATAGTTCGGCCACATCGCCAATGTGAACCTTTGTTCTGGGGTCGTTCAAGGGCTGGCCAGCACAATCGCCTAATGGCCCTTGATTCCATTCAACAACGGCCGGAATAAGTTCCGCGACAGTGACCTGGCTCGTGCTGCCCACCGCGCGCAGTGCCGCTGCTAGCGTGTAGCCCATGCCGAGGCCGCCAACTAAAATCTCAGCGCCTGAGACTTCCTCGCTATTGTCGCGGGCTTTAAGCTGTTTGCACGCCAAATCGGCCAGTGCTTCTTCTGAATTAAAGAGGCGGCTGTTCATCAGTTCGCCACGGACCCCGGATAAACGAATAGAGAACTCCTCTCCGCGTCGGCTTAGTTTCAGCTCGCCGCCGTTATTGGGTATTTGTGCTGTGCCAAGGTGTTGCCAGGGAATCATGTGGCCTCTGGGAGCTAAGCTAAAGTTGGGCTGCACTTTAACACAGGCTGTTTTAGGCTTAACAGCAATGAAATGTTTGCGATAGGCAAGTGGGCCTAAGTTTATCCCCTAGAGCGGATTTGATGAGTTCTAAAGAATTTAGCTTCTGGCATTGACAATAGCGCGAATAATACTGATTATACATACAGTTGTTTGGCCAGTAGTTTAGTCAGCCATTATTCATTTTAATATCAGTATTCACAAAAGGTAGAGAACATATGGATCCCAATAAGCAAAAAGCACTGGAATCGGCACTTAGCCAGATTGAGCGCCAGTTTGGTAAGGGTTCAATCATGAAAATGGGCGATAGCTCACGGGAAGTGATGCCATCTGTCTCTACTGGCTCGCTGGGACTGGATATTGCCCTAGGCATTGGCGGCCTACCTTATGGACGAATAGTTGAAATCTACGGGCCAGAGTCCTCTGGTAAAACCACGCTGTGTTTACAGGTTATGGCCGAAGCCCAGAAAGCGGGTAAAACCGTTGCGATTGTGGACGCTGAGCACGCTCTAGACCCTCAGTACGCGGAAAAGTTGGGGGTAAATCTTGAAGATTTGCTGGTTTCCCAGCCAGATACGGGTGAGCAGGCATTGGAAATTACCGATATGCTGGTTCGCTCAGGCTCGGTTGATGTCATTGTTATCGACTCGGTAGCCGCGTTGGTGCCCAAGGCCGAAATTGAAGGTGAAATGGGCGACACCCATGTTGGTCTGCAAGCGCGCTTAATGTCACAGGCGCTACGTAAATTAACGGGTAATATTAAAAACGCTAACTGCCTCGTTATTTTTATTAACCAAATTCGTATGAAAATCGGGGTAATGTTTGGTAACCCTGAAACCACATCTGGTGGTAATTCACTAAAATTCTATGCGTCAGTACGTCTTGATATTCGCCGCACCGGCGCGGTCAAAGACGGTGAAGAAGTGATTGGTAACGAAACGCGAGTTAAAGTTGTTAAAAACAAGGTTTCGCCACCCTTTAAACAAGCGGAATTTCAGATCCTTTACGGACAGGGTATTTACCGTCTTGGCGAAGTCATCGACTTGGGCGTCAAACAGGGCTTGGTCGACAAAGCCGGTGCTTGGTATGCCTATAAAGGTGATAAAATTGGCCAGGGTAAGGCGAATGCGGCTAAATATTTGGCCGAACACCCTGAGATAGCCGCTGAAATTGAAAGCCAAGTTCGCGAAGCCTTGCTGCCTAAGCCAACAGCGAAGAAAGTGGTTGATGAGTCCGTTGTTGCTGAGAAATAGTCGGCATTAAGCAATAAATAACCATAAGATTGCAGCCGCCAAGTGGCTGCAATCTTCGTTTTAGTGCATGTCCCGCCGCTTACTCAGGCAGCCCCTCTTCATCATTATCCATTTCTAAACTTAAACTCATTGCCGATATGGACTTTTTCTCGTCGATATTGGTGTCTTCTGCCGCGTCTGCCGGAATGCCACGTTTGCTGTGCAGTTTTATCCGTAGGCGGAGGTTGTTCGCTGAATCCGCATTTTTTAAGGTTTCTGCAAATGATATTTTACCTGCCTCGTAAAGATTGAAGAGGGCGAGGTCAAAGGTTTGCATGCCCACGTTTTCAGACTTGTGCATGATTTCTTTGATGGTTTCAATTTCACCTTTATGAATCGCTTGAGCGACAGTGGGTGTGCCGAGAAGTATCTCAATGGCCGCGGCTCGTTTGCCGTCTTCAGTGGGGACTAAGCGTTGTGATACAAAGCACTTTAAGTTCATCGACAGGTCTTGCAGTAACTGATTGCGGCGCTCTTCTGGGAAAAAATTGATAATACGGTCTAAAGCTTGGTTGGCATTATTCGCGTGCAGCGTTGAAATACAGAGATGGCCGGTTTCTGCGAAGGCGAGGGCGTGCTCCATGGTTTCGCGGTCGCGAATCTCACCAATAAGAATAACGTCGGGCGCCTGGCGAAGGGTGTTTTTTAGGGCTTGGTGAAAGCTCCTAGTATCCATACCGATTTCACGTTGGTTGACGATACTGCGCTTGTGGCGATGAATAAACTCTATTGGGTCTTCAATGGTGATGATGTGACCGCTGCTATTGGTGTTGCGATGATCGATAAGTGCAGCTAGGGAGGTTGATTTACCTGAGCCGGTGGCACCTACGAATAGTACCAGACCACGCTTGGTCATTATTACGTCTTTTAGTATAGGCGGTAGACCTAGGGCATCGACATTGGGGATGTCGGTAACGATATTCCTGGCTACCATCGATATTTCATTGCGTTGCTTAAATATATTTACTCTGAAGCGACCCACGCCAGGAATGTGATAGGCGAGATTCATTTCTAACTCTTGTTCAAATTCTTCGACCTGGCCCGCGTCCATAATTGAATAGGCAATTTTTTTAATGTCGCCTGGCGAAAAGCTTTCTTTATCTAGGGGTTTTAATTTGCCATGGAATTTCGCGCAGGGGGGCGCCCCTGTGCTGAGGAATAGATCGGAGCCGTCATTTTTGGCAAGTACAGTGAGGTAGTCATTAAACGTCATGGCTGGCTCTCATAAGCAGGCAGTGTGTTGGCAGTGATGTAATAAATAAGGTGCAAGTGACGAATGTTTCGGTGTAAGCAATGCTGGCCGTGATGAACAGCGAGGTGCTATTTCATAGGGCGATACTGCTCGGTGCTTACGTAGTCATTGGAAGCAAGCCCCCTGTGCGTCGAGTCTGCGAAGCATTGTATTATGTTAGCAATCGCGAATGGAGACAATATTAGCACTCCTTTTCCAAACCAGCGCGTGTGAAGTAATCCATAAACACCCGTCAAGGGCCGAATGTCTGCCTAGCTGGACCGAAAGCAATAGAGTCAATAGTAGAAATATAGCCCCAAATAGCGGGAACGCAACACGATTGTGTGCGGCCACGGTAAAAGAATCAGTAGGTATGGGACAGCAAGTCTGGTATTTAGGGCACCGTCCTCGCCTGCACTGAGCCCTGCGCGATGAGCTTGCTATTCAAGTATTGATATTTAAATACTGTATAAACCCGATAGTGAACTTTATAAGTCTTAACGCAGAGTTGGAATAGCCTTTGGCGCGCGTATGCACTTTTAATTTTCGTGTCTGACAAGTATGTGGTGCGGAGTTGGAGGGTGTGTTGGCTCACCCTCATTTACTAGAGGGTGAGCAGAGGGCTTAATTTACCAGTCTGACTTTATCATTTTCACAGGTCAGGGCAGCGCCAACATTGGCACCAGCTAAGCTAGTTCCAACGCTGTTTAGCAACGGGTTTATGATTGGGATTAACAGAGCGGAAAGGACGCCATCTAATACCGCAGTTACCGAATTAAGAATCGGGTTCAATACAAATCCTAATGGGATTATACCTATTAATACAGGATTAAGGTCGATCTGTAAGCCGAGCACGTTGCCAAGATTTGTGCCGGTAGGAGAGTAGGCGTTTTCGCCAATTCCGTCTTTAATTTCTGGCAGGTATTCTTCGGACGGTGACTGTTCGTGGTTTATGAATGTTGTTCCACTAGCCACTGTCAATGTTGCCTTCATTTCAAGTCGGAAGATTGGAATGCCTAATACGGTAATGTTTGCGATAGGTGTACGGTTAAGTGTGTAGCCACCAGCCGCAAAATTAGCCCGTGATGCAGCGGGGGTATTACCGATTCTGCCTATTTGGATCGTCGCAGCACTGGTATTAGTATTGCTATTTATACTGCTTGGCCCACCGTCGCAATTTTGGCTTTCATTTACGATGCTGGCATTTGCGGTTGCCGCTTTAACAATGACGTCTATTTGAGCTGGTAGTGGTGAGATACTTGCCAAACCGAGACCATTGAGCAAACTAGACCTTAGCGAAATAAAAATATCAGCCTGAGAAGTTCTTGCGGTAATGTCGTCAAAGTCTGGGTTACCGATGGCCGAAAATTGTGCGGCTTCGATGATATTTATCCCCATTTCTCCATTGAGGAGACCAAACACGTTCACCGCTTGGTTAAGTGCTACAAAGCTGTTCTCATTTGCAAGTTGGAGCCCACCTTGTACTAGATTGAGTACGTTTATAGGAACGTCAAGTGCGGCTGCGGGCAGGTCGTCGCCGATCTTTAACAGATCTCCGAGCGCAATGCTGTCAAAGTCGCCTGGCACAAGGCTGCTGATGTCTTCAACGCTAGTTGCTACGGTAGTCGCGCCAGAGTTGTCTAAAACAGTCGCGGTTAAGTCTAGCAAGGTACCAACCGATAGCGCGGTTGTTAGAACGCTATCGTAGTCTCCAGCCGAGATTCCTAGGCTAATAGATAATGCATCGAGTAAGTCTAGTAGATTGACATTAGTATTCAGTAGGCCTTGCCAAGCGGCAATATTTAAATTGAGTGTTCCGCCAAGTATATCGCCTAGCACGGCATTCAGCAGGCTGCTTTGTTGACTGTTTATGGAAATAAGGTTGCTGCGTATAGCAATTTGCGCGGTTGGTTCACAAGCCTTTGCTGTCGCCGTTGCGCTGAGGCTGATCTCATTATCTTCAGAGGGAAGTAACTGAGAAAATAGTGAGGCGGGCACGGTATGAACAAGATTGACGGTAACGGCATTTCCGGTGCGACTGATTGCGATGCTGCTATTGGTGTCGTTGCCTTTAAAATCATTCCGGCTTGCCGACAATACGTACATATCTGCCATGCTCATGGCTTCTACGTCAAGGCTTTGATCACGACAGTAGATTAATGCCGTCTCCATCGCTGCTAAGTCGGCATTTTTTTGCAGGCTGCGCTTTTCTAAATAAAGTCGACCAGTATCAGCAACCACCGCGACAAAGGTAAATAAACTCAGCATCATCAGCACAGCCAAAATTGTGATGACACCGGCCTGCTTAGTAGGGTGGTGATTAAATTTTTGCTGTGCTCGCATGCTGATTACTCTGTTTTAAATGAGTCTTTGCTGAAGCGCTCAGGAATAGGGTGCGAAAAACTTTTAATATAACGCTCATACACCTCGGTGCTGACCTTGCCGCTTAGATGCTGCTCTTGCGTGCTGGCATTTTGGCCCGAGCTTTGTTGTGCTAATAAACGACTGGTTACGGTTTCAAACTTAGCGTTTGGGGTGTACACAATCTCCGGTTCAGCGAAGCTTGGAATAGCGGTGGCGATGGCGCTTAGTGCTAGGGCAAGTATTACGGGCTTCATAGTGGTGCTCCATGATAGATATTGTTGCTGCCTGCCAGAGCAGGTTGTTTAAACGCATTGGCTTGACTCAATAGGAATTTAAACTCCGATGAGTCGATGCCATTATTTTTTGCCATGCGCACCGCCGTACGGCTGTCGCCGTCTAATATGAGGCTTATGACCATATTCCTTATGGCGACAGGGTGGCCTGGCTGCAGCTGCAGGGCAGTCATAAATTCGCGCTGGGCTTCTTTGAAGTTTTTATGCGCGAGTAATATAAAACCGTAATCGTTGCGGATATCCGCATTGCTTGGCGCCAGTCGTCGGGCTTTCAGCATTTGCTGGTGGGCTTGTGGTAAATCACCGCGGGTGGCGAGGATTTTTGCCATACCGGCGTGGCCGTAGGCGGTCAGGCAGGTCAGGCTGAGATCTCGGTAGCTGGCGTAGGCCTCACTGAGCATGCCGGTGTTGCGTTGCGCCTCGGCGCGTAGCCGCAATACTCTTGGATTGGTATCTGAGGCTTTTTCTAAGTACGCCAATGCCGAGTAGTACTGTTTTTCTAGCACCTGCTGCTCAATTAACGCCAAGCTAATGCTCTCTTCCTTGCTGGTTGGCACATCACAGTTGCTCGCGCTCGTTTGTCGAGTAGCGGATGTACTTGCACAACCAGCCAGCAATGCAAGCAGTACCACGGTTGTCGACAGGGTCAGTTTTTTCATGCTTTTGCGCTCCTGCGTCATTAGCCTAGATTACTCAGCGCTTTTGAAATCGACATAAGTGCTGGGCCAGCAACAACGATCAATAGGGCGGGAAATAAGAATAGCATCATGACTAAGGACATCTTTCCCGACATCTTGTTAACTTCCTCTTGTAAATCCAATTTGCGGCGGTTCTGTAATAGTCGATATAATTCGTCGAGTGCTTTGTCGATGCTGCCACCGGTTATGGCTTGTTGGCGAACAACGATAAGGTATTCTTTGAAACCTTCCGCATTGGTGCAGCCAATAAGCTCATAGAGCGACTCCTCTTGGCTTTGTCCAGATTCAATTTTGTTTACGGCGAGCTGAAGCTCCTGAGAGCAGGTGGGCGCGAGATTGCGCAATTGATCGCAAATAATCGCCAGTGTTCTTGGTAGTGAAAGTCCCACTCGCCAAAGCATCCTTGTGGTTTGAACTAAAATCAGAGTTTCTTGATTTAATTTTTCTTGACGTTGCTGGGCTATCTTCTTTAAAAATAAATAGGCTAGATAAGTCAGTAACACAATGCCAAGTGTAATGATGAACAGTATGGTTGTTGGTGGGCTCCCATTGAAATATGTATATATACCAAGACATATAGCGGTAGCGCTAATTGCAATCAACGTGATTGAAATTGTGTTGACCTGCTGCTCAGTATTTAATAATCCTGCACGGCGAAGCAGTTGAGATAGTGAGGCGATATGCGTGTTTTCCTCACGTAATTGCCGCCACATATCCTTTGAACTAAATTCAAACTCCTTGCTTTTAGTCGATTCTGCCGTTTCTAGGTGGGCAATAGCCAGCAGTATGACCGGTGCGGTGCAGAGTATGATGGCGCCGATAATATAATAGAGGTGATGCACTTCCATGACGTATTCCTCAGCTGCCAATCGATTTAATCATGCGCCACAGAACGATGACGCCGAGTATTTGCATAGTGACAGCGACCATAAGCGTTTGTTGACCGCCTGCGTTTTGCCACATGTCGGTCAAAAATTTTGGGTTATTGTAAAAGGTATAAGCGGCGATGCCCGGTGGTAGTGCCGCTAGAATCACCGCCGTCACTCTGGTTTCCCCTGTCATTGCACGCAGTTCACGTTTACCTGAATCCTGCATTCTGAGGATGTCGACAATATCGTCCAGAATCGAGCGTATGCTGCCGCCATATTGTTCGTTTATACGCAATGCCGTTGCCAAGACGTCGAATTCATTTAACTTGTTAACTCGGGCTTCTCGCTCAAAGGCTTGGTGCAGGTCGTAACCAAAGTGAACGCGACGAACAATGCGACGCATTACAGTGCCTAGCGGCCGTTCTAAAGTTTCGACAGAGTCTGCAAAAGCGTTTTCAACAGAAACGCCGGCAGACAAACGTCGGGTGACTTGATTGATAAAGGAGGGGAGCTGAGCGAGCATTTTGGCGCGGCGTTGCGCACCGATAATTTTAACCAGTGAAAACGCAACGAGCAAAAATGTAACGGCAGAGATGACGTTTATCTTAGCCGGTAAAATCAACAGGCTTAAGGCGATTCCGGTCGCGGTAATGGCGATGCCCGCGTACACAATACTGGGGGGTAATTCGACGCCGTTACTGCCCAAATAGTTTTCTATAAATGGCGGAAGCCTGGCGCCGACTTCGGCGACGATCTCATCTTCCGGAACCGGATCAGTAGACTCGCTGCTGATCATTAGCACGACAAAGGCCAGTCCAGCCAAGAGCAGAGCTAGTGCAATCCATAACATAGCGTTTACTCCTTTGGCTTAGATGTGGGCTAGGTCTGGAGACCGTGCTGAGTTTTTCGCGCCATCAACGCGCAACACCTTTCTGGTGGCGTCGTCGTAGATGAAAATATCTTTAAGGCTTAGTTCATTATTAATAACGTGCAGCTCTGCTATTTGGAGTACACAGCGGCGGCCGTCTGCTTTACGACCAATATGAACAACTAAATCCAGGGCGCTGCCAATCATTTTGAGGATCAAGTCGCCGCTACCTTTGAAACCAGAAATGCCGACCATCATCTCTAAACGGGTGATTGCATCACGGGCGGAGTTGGCGTGAACGGTACTCATAGAACCGTTGTGGCCAGTATTCATTGCCTGCAAAACATCGAGAATCTCACCGCCGCGACTCTCACCGACAATAATGCGGTCTGGCCGCATACGCAGTGCGTTCTTAACGAGTTCGCGGGCGGTGACTTCCCCGACACCTTCATTATTTTCCGGGCGCGTTTCTAGGCGTACTACATGGCCGTTGCGCAGCTGTAATTCGGCGGCATCTTCAATAGTGACGATGCGCTCAGTGGTGGGAATAAACTGACTCAAAATATTGAGTAATGTGGTTTTACCCGAGCCAGTTGCACCGCTGATGAGAATATTGGTTCTGGTGGCAACGGCATTGGTTAAATATTCGAGTACGTCTTCGCTAATAGAGCCGCTTGCCAATAATTCCTGAGCGGTGAGTGGGTCTTTTCTAAATTTACGAATAGACAGGCATGGCCCGTCTAAGGCAAGTGGTGGCACGATCGCATTGATACGGCTACCGTCCTCAAGACGGCCGTCGACAATTGGGCTGGATTCATCTATACGACGTCCAAGTGGCGAGATCATGCGGCGTATAACGCGCAAAACATGGCGGTTGTCTAAAAAGCGCATATCAGCTTTTTCTAGCACCCCAGCACGCTCGATGTAGATATTTCGCGGCCCGTTAATGAGTATGTCGTTGATGGTGGGGTCATCTAATAGTACCTGCAGGGGCCCATAGCCGACGATTTCATTTAACATATGTTTTTCTAGGGCGATGAACGTATCTCGGTCAATGACCGCTTCATAAATTCGGCAGTACTGACGAATATACGCGGAAATGGCTTCTTCGAGTTTCTTTTGATTGTCGTCGTAGATGACCTTGTCATCTTCAATACGATCAATCACGAATTTATGCAGCTCAGATTTCAGCTTTTCGTAGTCGTCACTGTGTTCCGCTTTATTCGGTGATGTTCTGCGTTCAATTAATCTCATGGCGATATACCTGCCTGGTCATTAGTTAGCGAAGCCGACACCGGCGCTGGTAGGCCGAGTACTTGGTGTTTTAGTACCCTTTTGGGGGTCGCCGAATAGCATTGACGTGAAAGTGGGGGTGTAGTCTTGGTAAGTTTCCCCAGGTAGTTCTCTAAGTTCGGTGTTTTTTGCCATGGGTTTAACTAGGTGCGGTGTTACAACCATCACGAGTTCTTTGTCATCTTGCTCAAAGCGGGTTGAGCGGAAGAGGGCACCGAGAATGGGGATGTCGCCAAGGCCGGGGATCTTGTCGGCGTTGTTGTAGGTGTTACGGGTGACCAGGCCGCTGATAATAAAACTTTCGCCGGGAGCAAGCTGAATAGTGGTGTCAGTTCGGCGGACTCGCAGTGCGGGCACCGATACCCCACTGGTTTGTACACCGCTGCTGAAGTCTAAATCACTGACTTCAGGCGCGACTTTTAGCATAATACTATTTTCACTTAGTATGGTTGGTGTCAAGCGAAGCCGCACGCCGAATTCTTTAAATTCGATTTGCACTTGTCCGTCTTGGCCCGATACTGGGTAGGGAAATTCACCCCCCGCTAAGAAACTTGCGGTTTGCCCAGACAGGCTCACCAACGACGGTTCCGCCAAAGTGTAAGCATAGCCATTTTGCTGAAGTGCATTGACCGCCGCGCTAAAGTTTTTGCCGGCGTGACCAATGAGAATAGACGAGCTGTTTCCCGAGGTAACCAAGCCGCCCATCAATGATGCGATCTCGCTCATACCAGAAATGGTGGGCAGTAAGTTGGCGGCGCCCATCGCCAATGCTGTGTCGCCACCAGAGTAGGCTAGCGCGGTGCCTATTTGCTTCAACTGTGAACGGCTGTATTCAATGATTCGTATATCCGTTTGAACTTGGATGGCACCCTGCTGAACAGTGTTATCTACGACATTCTCACCCGCGGCGGCTAATAGCTGAGCGTGTTGGCTAAGGGAGTGAGTTTTGCCGTGAAGGACGGTTTTATCACCGGCAACATCGACGGCCACGCCGCTGGTGCTTGAGCTGGCAATATTGGGTATCACGTCAATTTTAAAAGTGGTTGGTTCGCCGCCACCTTGCCACAACAATAGCTGAGTAGAGCCAATTTGCTTTGCAGTAATTAAAAACTGCTTAGAGTTAAGCACTCGCAAGCTGGCGACATCTGGGTTGCCAATCGCGCTGCGCTTTACACTGTGCTGAGTTGTTAAAGCCTGTTGTTCCCCCAGCGTCATGCGCAAGGTCTTGTAGGGGGCTGCCTGCGCCACACTAATGAGCGTGAGAAGCAAGCCGAAAATAATTCCGTTTTTCATTATGGATACTCCTTTGCCTGAGGTTTCGCTCGCGTTCATTAGTTTCTCACCTTAATGGTTTCGACAGAGTCGCCGCTATAGACATAGACGGACTTCGGGGCTGGTGGCGGCTTTAGGCCGGTAACATCGCGAATAAAAGCGGTTTTATCGGCATCACTGATGTGTTTTTTTGCCGCAATACTGGGATCCATTGTGCTGGGCTGGGTATCGTCCGCTAGGCTCTCGTCGAGCATGTCACTTTCACCGATGGCAACTAAGCGCAATTCACCGCTTTCCTCCGCCAAGCTGAGTACGGCGATATCGTCCAAGGCAATTTCAAGCACCGCTGAGCGACTGCTTTTTCCAGACACTTTGTCTTCTTTCGACTGGGAGGGTTTTTTACCGTTGGCAACGACGACGGCTTTGTCATCACGTTCAAGATCGGTACCAAAGGCAAGTAGACGGATATTCTGTAATAAGCGCCGAGACATACTTTTGTTGTAGGTATCTTTCGAGGCTCTGGCAGTGAAGATAACGTCAACGCGGTCACCGGGTTGTAAAAAACCGCCAGCACTAGAAGTTTCATTTACCTTGATGGCGAGTGCGCGGTAGCCAGGGTTAATATGTGGCGAGAGCATGCTTTGCTTGTCAAAGTGACTTTGGCGGATGACCGCCCCCACGGGAATTTTGGATTCGAGTTTTTGGTTGAGAATATCTGCTGTCTTACTGAAACTATCTTCAATCAACAGGGGGTAGGGGATGAGTTGCACATCCTCTTCGGTGATAATTTCGCCCTTTGCCATGCTGCGATTAACAATAAGGAGCTTTTGCGCATAGGTGAAGTCACTAGGCTCGGATGCCGGACTCGCTTTAGCGAGTGCACGACTTTTTGACGTGTCTTCCTGGCTTATTTTGTAGCCGATTACCCCCATAAACACCGCACTAATAATAAGCAGTGCCGCGATAATCTTTAAAGTCCTTGCTTGCATAGTCGTGTCCCTGAAAGGTGTCGATAACGGTTTTCTATTCGTTGTTGCCGTCGTGATTTAATATTAAGTGTTGTGTCATAGTGATGCCATTGTGAGTGCTACGTATACGTCTTGTGGCGAGTACCTCGTATTGCGTTGTGAGCATGAAATACCTACTCTTAGCGGCAATTCGATTTGCCAGATGGCGTCAAAATAACAGACTGGCTTTCCCGCTCAGCAGGTTAGGCAAGTCAGGCAATTTGCCGAAACCAGGCATCGTAATTCCGTCTAGCAGTGGTGCGGAACTCACTGTTACTTCGCATATAATGCCGTCTAGGGCAGGTTGGCCGGCGGCGGGTGTTGCGGCGTCGCGGCAGTCGCTTGCCCAACTTAAGGAGTCGGGTGAGTAAATGAGTAAGCCGTCGGCGTCATTTTTTTTGAGGCGCACACTGGCGATATTGTTAATTTGGGTTTCCCATTCCTCTACGCTTGAACAGTCTTCGCAAGCGAGGGCGGCGCGCAGGACTTCTTCGCTCGCATAGGTAAAGTTTTGCACGAGCATGAACGCGAGGCCATAGACAATAATGGCGTAGCAGATAATGAAAAATACGGGGAAGATGAAAACAAATTCGATGGCGACAGCGCCTTTTTGCCGCTGCTGAATAGCGCGAGAAAAATTAGGTCTTGCCATTGCGGTGCTCCATGCTGTGCTCAATATTACAAAGGTATAACCGAGGTGGTGCTACCTTAAAAACTGCTTTGGAAATGTAAGGTTAGTGCTCCTAAAACGACTGCGGTGCCCAGCGGTAAGCCCCGCCGAAAGGGACTTTGCTGAAATGCCATATTCGGGCAATACGCTTTTGTTAATGGCATCCGCTGCGCAATATGGAGGAATGTCATTAACAACAGTAAACTGCCTATACCAATAGAAAACACCAGTAACAATTGCAGCGGCGCATATAGCGGCGTTATTGCTAGCATTAATTTAACATCGCCGCCGCCAAGCACGCCCTTGATATAACCGGGTAGCGTCAGTGCTAGTGCAATGATGATATTAATGATTACTGCCGTTAAATCGCCGCCTACCAATACAATATTTGAGTAAATACCTAGCCCTAATAGACCTAACAAATAACTATTGGGTATTCGACGATACTGCCAGTCAATATACCCAATAATAATTAACAGAGGTAATGACCACATAGGAGCTAGTGTGCAGCTTATGGGGTCGCAGTTGCTTCTAGCTTGTCACCGATGTTACCAAGCGCTTTGCCTATACCTGCATTTTCGTCGCCGGCACCGAGTAAACTAATACCAAACACGATAATCACAACGAGTAAGGCAGCCATAACGGCGTATTCAATTGCACTGGCGCCACTTTCGTCATTTTTCAGTGCAGCCAGTTTGCTAGTAATTTTGTTTAACATGGGTCATTCTCCGTGAGTAAAAGGGTGGGTCGAATAGCGCAGTTTTTTCCCTCTCGACCTTGCTACCTACTTTGGGCGTTACACAGAATGAAAGAAATAAGTAGTTGCCGAAGTTAGCTTAGGGAATTTCGACACTTTTATAGCTGATTGGCTGAATTTTGAGGTGAAACGGGTATTTTGAAGCAGATTGACACCAAAACGGTGCGTTTAAAGGCAATGGATTATCTGGCACGGCGTGAGCATTCCCGCCGCGAATTGGCGCTTAAGCTGGCGCGTAAATTTCCTGATAGCGATGAGCTTGACCGTGTTTTGGATACGCTGGCGGCAGACGGCCTGCAGTCAGACCGGCGGTTCACGGGCTCGTTTATTCGCCTGCGGGTACAGGGCGGCTATGGGCCCCAGCGGATTCGCGCCGAGCTTAGACAGCGTGGCATCAGTGATGCGCTAATTGTTGAACAATTTAGTGAGCAGGATGTCGATTGGTTCGCAGTTGCCGAGGCGGTATTCCTGAAAAAATACGCCGGTGTTAATTTGGATGATCCCCGAGAGCGGGCTAAATGCATGCGCTATTTACAGTATAAAGGTTATGACTTAGAGCATATTAACGCTTTGCTCTAAAGCGCCTTACACAGCAGTTTGTGATTTATGTATACGTTTATTGCTATTAGGACTTATTGAAATGAAAAAATTGAACGCCTTAGTGTTAGCGCTTGCGCTAAGTAGCAGTGGAGCTCCGGTCGTTGCGCAAGTTGGGGGCGTAGACGCGGCGCGATTTGACGAGCTAACGACAAAGTTAAATTTGTCAGACCCTCAGCAGCAAAAAGTAAAGGTTTTAATGGCGGGGTTCGCGGAAGATGCGGCGAAGGTTCGGGCGGGCTTGATTGCGGTACAGCAAAATATTCGCACGGCCAATTTGGCGCGGCTCGACAACGCGGCTATTCTGCGTATGAGCAGCGAAGCGGGGCGCTTATCTGCTGCTCATACCGAAAGTTTACTAAAAACACAGCGCGATTTTTACGCCTTGCTCAGTGCCAAGCAAAAGCGCGAATACAATAAAATGCGCTCCGAAGCCTTGGCTCAACAGGCGACGCTTCCAAACAAGTGAGCATTACAATTGCTCAATACTGAAATGTTCCGCCGCTAACCAGTCGCTGAGTTCTGCGGCCTTGGCGGCGTTACTCAGCACCGCGACGCTGGCGCCACCCTTGTTAAGATAGCAATCACAGACTCGTTGTAAATCTGCGGCAGTGACCGCGAGCACGCGCTGCCGAAAAAGTCTGCGCTGCGCTAAGGTGCGGCCAAAGACATTGCTGTGGTGATCTTGTTTGGCTTCACCAGCCGGAGAGCCGGGCTTATCAATACTGCTGACCACGCCTAAAACCGCCTCTTCAAGCCCCTGAGCCGATACCGCGGTGTTGAGCATCCAGTCTATGGATTTATCGAAATCAGCCAGTGTGTCCTGAAGGCGCGGGTCTCGGTAAGAGTAAAAACGGAAGGCGGCGATGTTTGAGTCTTGTGATGCACCGCCGCCGTAGGCGCCGCCTTGCTCGCGAATGACACGGTGTAAAAAACCGTTTTTCATATAGGTGGCAAGTACCGTTAATACTGGTGCGTCAGGATGGTCTGAGGGCACGGTAGGATAGGCCTTGGCACAGAAGTTCACCTGCGAGTTAGCCACCCAAAATGCTTTTTTAACTTCTCGCACTGCCGGGTAACTAAAATTGCTTTTGGCTTGCGCATTAAAATCGTGCCAAAGTGGCGCGATTTCATCACACAAAGAGGCGAGACGGTCAGCTTCGGCAATAATCAATAGCTGGCGTTCAGCCTTGAGCATTTTGCTGTGAATGGCAGCGAGTTGGCTCATGAGTTTGCTTAATTCCGCAGGGGCGTCAATGCGCTCGCTCAGGCTTTTGAGCTGGCGAATACCGCTTAAACCACCCAAAGCCTCACTGATTTTAGCGATGGGGCTCATGCCTGCGCTGGCGGCAGTCATGGCGAGGCTGTGGCCATTGCCGGTGATGCTGGACTCGCGGCGGGCTTTGAGCTGAGCAACTAAGTCTTGAACCCGATCAGACTCATCAAAACGTAGGGTTTCTAAGGTGTCACGCATAAGCTGGGTTTGCGCGCTAGCGTTGCGCAACAGGGCTTTAGACGACAATACTAAATAGGCTTTTAGTTGCTGTTCGTCAGTAATGTCACCGCGCATGCTGGTATAGGCGCTGATGCCACCACAGACTTGCGCTTGGCGCGCTTGAATCTGCAAGTAGTCTTGGTCGCCGAGACCAAGCTCGGTCAATACTTGGGTATAGAGCGACAGCAGCGATAATTCTTCGTCGTCTAGTTCGGGCAGGGCGATCAATAGTTGTTGGTATACCAGGCCATTGGTGCCTCGGCCATAACGGGTATACGGTAGGCTACCGAACATAGCGTGCTCACTATGCAGGGCCGGCATGTCTAAAGGCACGTCCGCCAAGGTGACTTTGGGCAGTATGCTGTCATCTTCTTCAAGGGCTTGACGTTCAATTAAGGCGCTCGCCTGGTCGATAATGGCCTGTTTTTCTTCAGCACTTAAATTGGCCTTAATGTCAGCTAAGCGCTGCTTCTCAGCCTGTTCAATGCGCTGCTGAATATTTTCGTCGGGGCTCATCACCAGGGTGACGCGATGGGGGTTGTCTATTAGCGATTGCGCTAATTGTTTAATGTAGTCGGGCTTTGCCGCTCGTTCGCGCAAAGCTTGTAATGCAGGGTCTAAATTCAGCAGCTCAATGGGCTTGCCACGGTGGGTAGCACTGCCCAGTGCCGTTAAAATAAGTTGCAGGCCATAGGGATAGCCGTCGCCGCCGATTTCCCGCTGCTGCAGTTCTAATTGATGCAAAACCGCATCAACATCCTCTTTGGCAATGCCGTTTTTAGCAACATCGCGTAGGGTGTCTAAAATCAAGGCTTCGACTTCTTCAACTTTGGCGGCGCTGCTGCCTTCGAGTCCACAGGCAAACACCATTTCTCGCATGGAGTCTTCTAGCCCGCACATGGGGGAGGGCGAACTCCCTAAGGTGCTGGTCTCTAGGGCGTGGAGCAAAGGGCTGGCGCTATTGTCGAGTAAAACCCCGGCTAGCAGCTGGGCTTCCAATAAAGTTTCTAATTGGGTGCTTTTGCCCAACAGCCACGAGACCACGATGTGGGTTTTGTCGCCTTTGTTTTCAGCGGCCGGCAAGGGGTAGCGCTCGTGCACGCGAATCGGCGCGTGGTAGCGCTTCTCGTCACCGACGGCAATATGGCTGTCGATGGCCTCAAAGCGCGCCAAGCCCAATTCTTCAAAACGCGCCTGATGTTCGGCGGCGGGTATGTCGCCAAAGGTCATGAAAATGGCATTGCTGGGATGGTAGTGACTCTCGTAAAAGGACTTGAGCTGGTCATAGCTGAGATCGGGAATGTCTTCAGGTTCACCGCCGCTGTTGTAGTGGTAGGTGGTGCTAGGGAATAAGTATTTGCAGAGCGTGTGCCAGAGCTGACTGGAAATTGAGCTCATTGCACCTTTCATTTCATTGAACACGACGCCCTTAAATTCCAACTCAGAATCAGGGTTGCCCGCCTCTTTGAATTCTAGGCGATGGCCTTCTTGGGCGAAATCCAATGGGTGGAGACGGGAAAAAAACACCGCGTCCATATAAACCTGTAGCAGGTTTTCAAAATCTTTGCGATTGCTGCTGGCAAAGGGGTAGGCCGTCCAGTCCGAGCTGGTAAAGGCGTTCATGAAACTGTTCAGCGAGCGCCGGATCATCATGAAGAATGGGTCGCGAACAGGGTACTTTTCGCTGCCGCACAGGGCCGTGTGCTCCAAAATATGGGCCACGCCGCTGGAATCTTTGGGCACGGTGCGCAGCGCCACTAAAAAGACATTTTCGGGGTTGTCGCTGGCAATGTGGTAGTGGCTGGCACCGGTTTTAATGTGTTGGTACTCTGCGATACTCACGCCGAGAGCAGGTATTTCTTCGCTACTGATTAAGGTAAAACTGGGGAAGGCTGCGGGGGTTGTGCGGTTTGCTGTTGCGACAGGCGCTGCTTGAGTCATGCTTTATCCAAATGTCAGAGTGTTGGGCGGTGCTATTAATAAGTCTAGCATTCTAGCGGGTGGAAAAGGGCTTGCCTATGACTTATCGCGCGGTCGCTTTTTGCGGGGTACTGAGATCGTCTAGGTCAAATTTAATACGGTAAATCTTGGGCCAGAGTTTGCCGGTAACCAGCCAGCTGTCGTCGCCCGGGTCGTAGGCAATGCCATTCATTACAGCCTCGGGGTCGAGAGCGGTCGACTGCGCGGCGTCAAGGGCGAGGGCGCTGAGATCGACCTTGGCCAATACCTCGCCAGTGAGGGCGTGAATAATAAGTAAGTGCTGCTCATGCCACTGGTTGGCAATAATGTAGTCGCCCCGGCATTCCAGCTCGTTTAATTGATCCACCGGGGCGCCATTATCGCTAACGCTTAGCGTGTGACTAAGTGTGAGGGTGTTGGCGTCGAACCACTGCAGTTGATCGCTACCGTTACTCATTACCAGATAATCACCACGCTCCTTATGAATACTGGCGCACAAGCCCCAGCCTTGGCCCTCATAGTTGAAAACACCCAGTAACGTAAAGTGGTGGGGGTCCACTATTAAGCCTTTGCCTGCACGCCAAGTGAGAATATACAGCTTGCCTCGGTATAGGCTTAGGCCTTCTGCGAAGAGGTTGCTTGGCAGCACGGTGCCGGTAATGCTGTCTTGAGGCTTGGGTGGGAAGGCGCGCGACACAATTTTTGAATGGCCGTACAAGCCGCTGCTTTCGTAGAGCCTGCCCTGATAAAGCTCGAGGCCCTGGGTGAATAAAGCGGGCTGGTGGGGGTAGCTGCCGATCAGGGTGTAGTCGATACTTTTGGCCGCAAGGGCGTTAACCGAGCCAAATAGCGCGGCCAACAGGCAAAATAGGTGTGCGGTGGATTGAAAAAGTAAGCGGTTTGCTAGTCGAGTGGGTTTGCGCATGGCGACATCATCGTCAAGTTAGTGTCTCTATCATACAGATAGTGCGGTCTTTCGCTAGCGCGTCGAGTCTTGTTGCGATTTAAATTAGCTGGGAGCGAATCAGCTTGCGAATAATAAAGCGTGCGGGGGAGAGCGCTTCGCACAGCTGTCTGGGCAGTGGGCGAACCTCATCGGCAATATAACTTGCCAGTAATTCGGCGCAGAGTGGGGTGGACGTTAGGCCACGGGAGCCGTGGGCGACATTAATGTATAGATTGGGATGATTGGCCGCAGCGATAGGAATTTTGCGGCGGGCGTCCTTTGTTAAATCCTTGTAGTTTTTTTTGAATTCCTCAATGCGCGGCACTGCACCCACGATTGGCATGTAGTCCGTGCTCGCGCAGCGCAAGGCCGCGCGGCCACCAATTGCCGCGGCATCGGGTTTAAGCAAGCCGGTGGCGAGATGGCTAAGTTGCGTGAGGTTCCAGTCGTGATCGGCAGTCATTAGCGCGCAGTCTTTATTGTGAAGATCAAAGCTCGCGCCGATACAAAACTGTCCATCCATCGCTGGCGCTAAATACCCTTCATGGCAAATCACGGATGTAGGGGACTGGTTTAGTGCGTCGACAGGTAAATAACTCAGTTGCCCGCGAATGCTTTTCAGGGGCAGGGAGCTGGTTTGGGCAAAATGGCTAGCGTCATTGCTATTGGCAATAACGACAGTGTCAGCTTGCTGAATACAGCGTTGTTGATCGTCTAAAAGTTGCCATACGCCCTCGCGGTGTGCCAGCGCCAAGGCCGCAGTATTGTTAAGCAGTGTAATATTGGGGTGTGTGAGCATGGCATGACAAACGCTCGGCGGCGATAACCAGCCAGCGCCGGGGTAATAGAATGCCTGGCCGCTAAGGGAGACCCCAGACTTGGCGTAGAGCTCGTCGTCGCTGAGAAATTGCAGCCAATCTTGATTATTTAGCAGCACTTTGAGTTTGTTAAATTGCTTTATCTCCCGCTCAGACTTCACTAGCTGCAGAACGCCACAGAGTTCACCATCTATGCGCCCCTGGCTCAATAGGTCTCGGTAATGACTGAGGGCAAACAGAAAACTGGCGAGGTTAAATTGATTTAGGTCGCCAGGGGCGGCAGACAGCTTGGTGTACAAAATACCTTGGGGGTTTCCCGATGCGCCGCTGGCGGGCATATGGCGTTCAATAACCGTGACCCGATAGCCGCGCTGCGCTAGCGCGTTGGCAGTGCTGCAACCGGCAAGGCCGGCGCCAATGACTACAATATGTTTAGCCTGTTGTTTCGGCGCAGGTAAATGCCAGGGCACATTAACCGGAGTGGGTTGCGGGGTGCTGCTGGCGATGTCATGAGGCACTCGGCCCCATAGGATTTGCTGCGCGCCGTCATACGCCGTCATTTTTTCTAGGCTAAAGCCCTGCGCGCGCAAGCCCGGTTCCCAAAAATCAGCGGCGGCGGCAAAACTGCTGCCCGGTTTGCTGAGTGCGGCTATACTGGCAAACAGTGGCTCTTGCCACTTGGTTTCCGCGTTGGCGAGAGGTGTGCCGTTTAAAAACCACGCATCGGCATACGCTACAGTGTTAAGTTTATCGTTAACGGCCGAACTCGGCGCGTCAAGCAAGGCGGGAAGGCAGTCGTGCGCATTGCCAAACAGTAAATCCAAGCAAAGTTGTGCACTATTCAACAATCTACGGTGGTGCCCCAGTAACAGCGGTGGATAATTGTGCTGTAGTATAGCGGCGAGAGAAGCGAGTTCCGGCCAGCTCGCGTGGACGCGGCGTAATTGCTCTACGGAGTAAGGGCGCTCCTCTATTGAGACGTAGTGAAGCTGCCAGTTTGGGGGCGCCGTTTGCTGCCATAATTGCCACGCCAGCAGAAAGTTCAGGCCGGTGCCGAAACCTGTTTCAATAATAGTGAATCTTCCTGCAGTTTCTCTGTCCAGAGCAGACCAACGTTCGGCGAGTCTATTGTGGGACAAAAATACATGGCGGCATCTATCAAGCTCGCCTTCCTGGGGACCATGCATTTCGCTGGAGTCTGGGCCATTATCGCCCCACGCTAGTTTTACGCTGGGTATCGAGTAGGGATTGTTTTGTTTGGTGGCCATTATAAAGTGGATGTCAGCACTAGCAGGGAAAGTATTGTAACAGTGAATATGAGCAAAACCTTGGTGTATAAATTTTGTTGATTTGGAAACGGTGGTGTAACAGCCTTGCGGTGTGCTTTTTGCTGCTTGTGGCCGGTCAGGCGTGGACCCAGGCCGTGGATGCAGACAAGGCAAAGGTCACTTTGGCACTCGCCACTGAGCCGCCAACCCTCAATAGTGCGGTGGCTACCGACACAATTGCGAGTTTTATACTGGCGCACTTAATGGAAGGCCTTCTCGTCTATGGCCCCGACGGTGAACTTGCGCCCGGCGTGGCGCTGCGCTGGCAATTAGACGCCGATGGCGCGCACTTCTGGTTGCGTGATGACGCCCGCTGGAGCGACGGCAAGCCGGTGACCGCGCACGACTTTGTGTTTGCCTGGCGGCATGCTTTAAATCCGAAAACAGCGTCACAATACGCGTTTATTTTTTATCCAATTAAAAACGCCGAAGCCGTGAATGAGGGAAAGCTCGCCCCAAGTGAACTCGGTGTGCGTGCCATTTCAGATACCGAACTAAAAGTAGAATTTGGCAGCCCCTGTCCCTATTTTCTAAGCTTAACGGCGTTCATGACGTTTTTACCGCTGCGTGAAGATGTGTTGGCGCAGTGGGGTGGGCGCTATGCCGCCGACGCCGATAAACTCACGGTAAATGGGCCGTATTTATTAACCAAATGGGTACACGGCGCCCATTTGCAACTGCGTAAAAATCCCCAGTATTGGCATTCGGCATCGGTGCGGATTAACGAAATTGATATGCCGTATATTACTGCCGACCCAAGCTCCCAGTTTAATCTATTTCGCGATCAGCAAATTGCCATGGCCCCGCTGGATACCGGGCTATTAAACGAGGCGGTAAAGCGGGGGTTTGATATTGAATATTTTCACACCGGTTCTCTTTATTTCTTGGAGTTTAATTTCCGTGAAGGTCGGATAACGGCCAATCGGGCCTTTCGTAAAGCGGTTCAACGTTTGATTGACCCCGCCGTGCTGGTGAATAAAATTATTGGCTTGCCGGGTATCCAGCCCGCGTATTCATTGTTTCCGGTTACGGTTAAGGGTTTAAAACGCAGCTTTCGCGAAGAGTACCCGGTATTGCGGGTTGATCCTGATATTGCCGCGGCGCGGGCCTATATTCGCAAAGCCAAAGCCGAATTGGGTATAAGCGAAATACCGCCGTTAATGTTGCTGGCAGGAGACAGTCCGCGCGCCTTACAAGAGGCCGAGTACTATCAATATTTATTTAAAAATGGTTTGGGTATAGAGCTGCGTATTGATCAGCAGGTTTTTAAGCAGCGCCTAGAAAAAATGCGGCGCGGCGACTTCGATTTAGTGTCGGCGGCCTGGGGGCCAGACTATGACGACATTATGACCTTTGCCGATTTGTTTGCCTCGTGGAATGACAATAACCGTGGCCGCTATAATAACGCGCTCTATGATCGCTGGATTCGTGTCGCCCAGAACAGTAACGACCCCCGTACGCGTTTTAATGCCATGGCCCAGATCCAACGCATTGTGGTTGACGACGTGCCTATACTACCCACCTATGAAAACGGCGCACTGTATGTGCAAAACCCGCGGTTGCGCGGCGTGCGCCGCAATATTTTTGGCGGCGATCCCTTGTTTCGCTATGCATGGATCGAGCGCTAAACCATGCTGAAATTTATTGCTAAGCGACTTTTGTCCGGTGCGATAACCATTTGGTTTATCGCAACAGCAACCTTTTTTGCCATGCACGCGGTGCCGGGTGATCCTTTGACCCAAGAAAAGGCCATGTCACCTGCAGTGAGAGCGCAGTTAGAGGCGCGCTACGGTTTAGACAAACCTTTGATTGAGCAGTACCAGTTGTTTTTGGGCAATATGCTGCAGGGTGATTTTGGTATTTCCTTTACCCAAGAAAACCGCAAAGTTAACGACATTATTAGTAAGCATTTCCCCATTTCAGCTATTTTGGGACTTGCCGCTGTGCTGATTGCCTTGGTTGGCGGGGTGGCGGCGGGCACCGTGGCAGCCTATTACCGGAATCGTTGGCCAGATCGTTTGGTGATGATCGGGGTTATTGCCGCGATATCCGTGCCGGGTTTTGTCATTGCTGGCTTGGCGCAGTTAATTATTGTGGCAATGAATAATGCCGCAGGCAAAACCTTGCTGCCAGTGGCCGGTTGGGGAAGTGTCAATCATATTTGGGTGCCGGCGCTGGTCTTGGGCTTGGGCACCATGGCGTATTTGAGCCGGATTATGCGCGCCTCAATGCTGGAGGTCTTAAACGCAGATTTTAACACCGCAGCCAAGGCCAAGGGTGTCCATGGTTTGCGCTTGTTTTGGCATCATCAATTGCGCAACGCGGTATTGCCGGTGGTTACTGAATTGGGGCCGACGATTGCCGGGGTGACTACGGGCGGTTTTGTGGTGGAGTTAATTTTTGCGATTCCCGGTCTGGGGCGCTACTTTGTGCAAGCGGTTCAGCAATTGGATTACACCGTGATCATGGGTACGACGGTCTTTTACGGCGCGTTCTTAGTCTTGGTGGTGGTGTTGGTGGATATCAGTTATGGCCTAATTGACCCGCGTATTCGGCTCCATGGCGGGGGTGGTCGCTAATGGCGATGTCAGTGTTCCGCTTTGCGCGACGCACCTGGGCGAGTGCGGATCTTGAACAGATCGCTCCGGTCCCTCTGCCGAAAATGGCAACCCCCGCCGTGGTGTTATCTTCATTGGTGGTAGTCGCCCTATTATTGTTTGTGAGCATCGGGCCACTGGTGTGGGGTCAAGATCCGTCGCAGCAGTGGCTCTCGCAAATATCAGCTGGTCCCAGCGGCCCGCATTCGGTGCGTTTAATCCGCGATAACGGCCCGTGGCAGCCGCCTGTGAGCGAGCCGCCGCAGAGTTTGGTAGTGCATGATGCCAATACCGAGTTTGTCCGTCTGCAATGGCCGCAGATAGAGGGGGTTAGACGTTACCGTATATACCGCGCCTCTGCCCACAAGGCGGGTTTGGGCTTGGCGATTGCAGAAACAGATAAGGCCTACTATCAGGATCAATTACAGCTTAGCTATCAGATCTACCGCTATACCATTGCCGATGCGGATAGCGGTTTGCTGTTGCTGGCACGTGAGGTTCGTCCCGAAGCGGCAATATCTTTGTTTGAAGCGCAACTGCAAGGTTTGGTGCCGGTGGGCAAGTCGGGACGCCAGGCCAAATGGCTTGAAATGCCCGGACACCCTTTGGGCACTGATGCATTGGGGCGCGATATATTGGCCAGATTGATGGCGGGTGGTCGCACCTCGCTGTTTGTTGGGGTCGTGGCGCCGTTGTTGTACATCAGTTTTGGTTGCATATTTGGTGCAATTGCGGGCTTGGCCGGGGGCTGGGTAGATCAAGTTGCCATGCGCTTTGTCGATTTTGTCGTCGCGCTGCCATTTTTACTGTTTATGATTTTATTTCGCGTTGCCTTTGGTATTGGCCCGGGTGAAAACGGCATTATGCCGTTGATTGTTGCCATGCTAATGCTGAGCTGGCCAGGAAGCGCCAGGCTCATTCGCGGCCAGGTGCTGGCTTTGCGTGGTCAAGCCTTTGTTGAGGCGGCAAAGCTAGCGGGGGTCAGCACCAGTCGCGTGATCCTTAGGCATATGCTTCCCAATGTCCTGCCAATGATCTTGGTTGCGTTTAGCTTTGCTATTCCCCAAGCGATTTTTACCGAGGCCTTCTTGTCGTTTATTGGTATGGGCGTGTCGCCGCCGACCACGTCGTGGGGCGCGTTGTGTAATGACGGCATAAAAACCTTATTGTCCCACCCTCGGCAATTGCTGCTGCCCGCGCTGTTTATCAGTGTGTCGGTGTTGGCCTTTAATCTACTCGGCGACGCCTTGCGAGATGCCACCGATCGACGGGCGGGGGTGGCAAAGGCATGAAATTACTCGAGCTGGACAATTTGCAGGTGAGTATCGGGCCGGTGCAAGCAGTGCGTGATGTATCCCTGAGTTTGGCGCCGGGCGAGTGCCGAGCCTTGGTGGGGGAGTCGGGCTGCGGTAAATCCGTAACGGCCATGAGTCTATTGAATTTAATGCCGCCTACCGCGCAGACCAATGCTGCGCGCTGGGACTTTGCCGGTCGCGATATGCGTCAGTTGAGCGAACGCGAATGGCGTCGGATACGGGGAAATGAGATCGCGATGATCTTTCAAAACCCCATGACCGCCCTCGACCCCACTCAGACCATAGGCAGTCAAATTGCCGAGCCCCTGCGCATTCACAAGGGCTTGTCGAAGCGTGAGGCGCGTATGCGGGCCATTGCGCTCTTGGAACGTCTGGCCATTGCCAACCCCGCCCAGCGCGCTGCGCAATACCCCTTCGAGTTTTCTGGGGGCATGTTACAGCGCGCCATGATCGCCATGGCCGTGGTCTGTGAACCGCAGTTATTGATTGCCGACGAGCCAACAACCGCCCTCGATGTTACCGTCCAAGCGGAGGTGCTGAGTATTTTGCGGGAATTGCGAGAGTCCAGCGGCACCGCGATGTTATTTATTACCCACGATCTAGGTGTGGTCGCTGAAATTGCCGACTCGGTGTCGGTGATGTACGCCGGTCAAACTGTCGAAACCGGCTCGTTGCAGGATGTGTTTAGCCGCGAGGCCCACCCCTACACCCAGGCCCTAAAGCGTGCGGTACCGAATATGGAAAACCCGCATCGCCTAGAGGCAATTGCCGGAACCCCGCCGGACTTACGCCACCCCCCTAAGGGTTGCGGTTTTGCGGCGCGCTGCTGTGAGCGCATGGCAATTTGCGATCAGTTGCCGCCGAATTTTCCCTGCGAATCCACCGCGGCACATCAGGCCCGGTGTTGGTTGTGGCACCCTGAACACCCGGCGCGCTGGCGGGAGAGCGAGCAATGAGTGCGGCAATTGTTCAGCTGCGGGAGTTACGCTGTCACTTTGCTAGCGGTGAGGGCTTATTAGCGGCAGTCGACGGCGTTAACCTCGACATTAAGGCCGGTGAGGTTTTGGGCCTAGTGGGGGAGAGTGGCTCCGGAAAATCGACCATGGGGCGAATTATTGCCGGTTTACAGCCGCGTTCGGCGGGGGACTTGATTATTGGCGGGCAAGCTATGCCACGTCATTATAGTCGTCGCCAATTTAAAGCGATGTCCACCCAGGTTCAAATGGTATTCCAAGACAGCTACGCCAGTCTGAACCCGCGAATGACGATTCTCGCCAGCCTGCAGGAACCGCTGTGGAGCCAAGGCGTGACAGGGGCTGTGGCGCGTGACAAGGCTTGTTATTGGCTAGAGCGGGTTGGTTTACCCCAATCTGCTGGTGAGCGTTACCCTCATGAACTCTCCGGGGGACAGCGCCAGCGCATTGGCATAGCAAGGGCATTTATTGCCGAGCCAAAATTGGTGATCTGCGACGAACCGGTCTCCGCATTGGACGTGTCGGTGCAGGCGCAAATTATTAATTTATTACAAGAGCTGCAAACTGAGCACAATACCGCTATGTTATTTATAGCCCATGATTTGGCGGTGGTGCGATTTTTGGCCACGCGCACAGCGGTAATGTACCTAGGTGAGATTGTGGAACTGGGGCCAACCCCAGCCTTGTTTGAGGGGCCTAGACACCCCTATACCGCACGACTATTGGCGGCGCATTTAGATGGCAATATTAAGGCGCGGAAGGTTATCGCTGCCAATACTGGCAAAGCAGCGGGTCACAAGGCACCATTGGCCACGGACAGTGGCTGCCGGTTTGCGCCGCGTTGCCCAATGGCCGAACCGGCATGCAGTGCCAATCCGCCGTGGTTGCGACCGACAAAAGTGGACACTGAGGCGGCCTGCCATCGCTTGGCAGATATAGAGATATTAAAGCTCAGAAAGTAAGCTTATGGTCTGAGCTCAAATAAATTTAACAATACGGACCAATAATTAATGAAAGTGAAAATGGATGCACCGAGTGTACTGGCTATAGCGGCAACGCTTTTTAAGACTGGCCTACTCGATGCCGGACGTACCGAAGCCAAGCGCTATTTCCGCGAGTTGGAGGCGGGGCGAGAATTGATTCTGTCCGATATGGCAATGCCAGATAAGTCGACAATGCGCATAAAACTGCAATTATTGCCCCAAGAGTTCCGAGGCAATTTGAATTTCAGTGCGTTTAAAGAGCATCTGCTATTTTTAACGGCAGAACTTGCTAAGGTTATTAACGCAAAAACCGAGCCGCTGGTGATGAGCGACGACGAGGGTGGCCAGCTACTCTTCAATATTCCTGCGCTGACTCAAATTGACGGGGTCTTGAATGCGCTGGTACTTGGGGCGGATTTGCGGCGGCCAGGAGCATTGGTATTGCAATTGATGTTTATCGATCCTGACCAATATCGGGCCGCAGAGGTCAAAACAGCAAATAGCTAGTGTTGACAGTGAATACAAATGTCGATAGCTTGCCTAGCTGAATATCAGTGGTCGGCTTGCCTGAATTTTTTGGGTGCGGCGCCAATAACAACAAGCACTATACTAGGGGGCGACTTTGTCAGCAGAAATGGAAAGTATTGCAGCAGTTATTAAAGCAGCACGCGCGAAAGTGGGCATGCCTGACGATGTGGATTTGACGCAACATGCGAATTTGGGGGCGATGTTTAATTACTGTGTCAGCAAATTTGGTGATTTGCCTGCCATGTCCTGTATGGGCGAAACCATCACTTACAACGAACTTGATAAGCTCTCTGCGCAGTTTGCGACATATTTACAAAAAAACACCAATTTGCGGGTGGGTGATCGAATTGCCCTGCAAATGCCCAATATTCTGCAATACCCGGTAGCGCTCTTTGGCGCTATTCGCGCCGGCTTGATCGTGGTGAACACCAACCCGCTCTATAGCCAGCGTGAATTAAAACACCAGCTAAATGATTCCGGCGCCAAAGCACTGATCGTCCTTGCCAATGTTGCCGAAGCGGCGGCAGCGGTTGTCGACGAAACCCCAGTCGAGTTTGTGATTGTTACTGAAATTGGCGATTTGCACCCAACGGTAAAACGGCTACTCATCAATAATGTCGTTAAACACGTTAAAAAGATGGTACCCAAGTTTAAATTTAAAAATGCGATTAAATATCGCAGTGTTTTAGCCAAGGGCAAGAGCGGACAATTTACCCAAGCAAACCCTGGTGCTGAAGAAGTTGCATTGCTGCAATACACCGGTGGTACAACGGGTGTGTCGAAAGGCGCCATGATTAGCCACCGCAATCTGATGGCCAATATTCTGCAGAGTAAGAATCTGTTTGAAAGCTTTGGTCTTAAAGAAGGCGAAGAAACCTTCCTGTCGCCACTGCCGCTATACCATATTTACTCTTTTATGCTGTCGTTCTGCGTCATGTTACAGGGCAACCACGGCGTGTTAATTGCTAATCCCCGTGACCTTAGCAGTGTGATTAAAGAAATGAAGCGCTATCGCTGGAGTGGGATGAGTGGGATTAACACCCTGTTTGTGCAGCTGTGCAATAACGACGAATTTCGGGCTTTAGATTTTTCCTCGGTGAAAGCCACCATGTCTGGTGGTATGGCCTTAACCGCAGGCGCAGCCAAAGAATGGATGGAAGTCACTGGTGCAGAGGTTTACGAAGGCTATGGTCTGACCGAAACTTCGCCTGTCGTGTCTATTAATCCCGGCGGCAATAACCAAATCGGTACGATAGGTGTGGCCTTGCCTGGCACGGATATCCGCATTGTAGTTGAAGGTGTCGATAAGGGCGTTGGTGAGCGCGGTGAATTGTGCGTGCGTGGCCCGCAGGTGATGATGGGTTATTGGCAGCGTCCCGACGAGACCGAAAAGACCATTATCGATGGCTGGCTGCACACGGGTGACGTTGCTGTTGTGCAAGAAGATGGCTATATGCGCATTGTCGATCGCATGAAAGACATGATTATCGTCTCTGGCTTTAATGTTTACCCCAATGAAATTGAAGACGTTTTGAGCGGACACCCTAATATTGCTGAATGTGCGGCAATTGGTGTGCCTGATGAGAAGTCTGGGGAAGCGGTTAAAATCTTTGTCGCGGCTAAAAAAGGCGATATTGATGTGACTGAGCTAAAAGCATTTTTGCGTGAACGCCTCACCGGCTATAAAATGCCTCGGTATATTGAAGTGCGTGACGAGCTGCCTAAGACCAATGTGGGTAAGGTATTGCGTCGCTCACTTCGCGACGAGGAGCTTGCCAAGCTTGCCAAGGCTAACAAATAATCGTTTAGCTGTTATGTAATCGTAAAAAGGCGCCAAATGGCGCCTTTTTTGTTTTTAATGGAATGTATGTCTGAAACTCGATCAGAAATAAGCTCAGCCGCTGTTGCAGCAGTGGACCCGCAGTCGCTAATGAGCCAGCTAGAGAGCTGTTTGCAAGCGGACCGCTTCGCGCTTGGTCGCGCCTGTCGCCAATTGCTGCAGCAAGCGGCGGCGGGCACTGACATTAGTCAAAAGCTGGCAGTACTGGTCGAGCGATTTACGGTCTCGCAGGCGCGAGTTCTGCAGCGGCGTGCAAATTTGCCGACGGTGGCGTATCCGCCAGATTTGCCGGTTAGCCAGCGGGTCGACGATATTCGCGCGGCCATCGCCGCTCACCAAGTCGTGGTTGTGGCGGGGGAGACCGGCTCGGGTAAAACCACGCAAATCCCCAAAATTTGTTTGGCTATGGGCCGTGGGGTTACCGGTTTAATCGCCCATACTCAGCCCCGGCGTTTGGCTGCGCGGGCCGTGGCCCAGCGTTTGGCCGAGGAGCTGGATACCACCCTGGGTGACGGCGTGGCCTTTCAAATACGCTTTCAAGAAGTTAGCTCGCCCAATAGCTATATCAAATTAATGACTGACGGTATTTTGCTGGCGGCTATTCAGCGCGACCGTTTTTTAAGCGAATACGACACCATCATTATTGATGAGGCCCATGAGCGCAGTCTGAATATCGATTTTTTGCTGGGCTATTTAAAAACCCTGCTGCCCAAGCGGCCAGATTTAAAACTGATTATCACCTCGGCAACGATTGATGTGGCGCGCTTTTCTGAACACTTCGATAATGCGCCGGTTATTGAGGTGTCTGGTCGCAGCTTTCCCGTTGAGTATCGCTACCGGCCCCAAGAGGAACTGAGTGCCGACAATGATATTGGCGAGGCGGTAGAAGCGGTATTGCGCGAATTAATCGCTGAGGGTGCCCAGCGTAGCGGCGACACCTTGGTGTTTCTCAGCGGCGAGCGGGATATTCGCGATGTGACCCGTCATTTGCGCAAGGCCGATTTGCCGGGGGCAGAGGTCTTGCCACTGTACTCACGCCTGAGCACCGCCGAGCAACAGCGGATTTTTGAATTGCGCGGGCGGCGGGGCTGGCGGGTGGTATTAGCGACCAACGTCGCCGAAACCTCGCTGACGGTGCCCGGAATCCGCTATGTAATCGATGGTGGCACCGCGCGTATTAGTCGCTATAGCGTGCGTAGCAAAGTTCAGCGCTTGCCGATTGAAGCGATATCGCAAGCCAGCGCAAATCAGCGCGCCGGTCGCTGTGGACGGGTGGCTGCGGGTATTGCTTATCGTTTGTATAGCGAGGCCGACTACCTGAGTCGACCGGTGTATACCGAACCAGAGATTCAGCGTACCAATCTTGCCGCCGTTATACTGCAAATGCTTCAGCTCAAACTAGGGGATATCAGCGCCTTTCCCTTTGTGGACGCGCCGGACAATAAGTTTGTGAACGACGGCTTTGCGCTGTTGGCCGAATTAGGCGCGGTGCGTGACGGTAAACTGAATAAATTAGGGCAACAGCTGGGCCGCTTCCCAGTTGACCCACGTATTGGCCGTTTGCTGCTGGCCGCAGCCGATGGCGGCTGTTTGCGGGAAATGCTGATTATTGCCAGCGCGCTAAGTATTCAAGATCCTCGCGACCGTCCCGCGGATAAGCAGCAAGCTGCCGATGAAAAACACCGCCGCTTTTGGCAGCCAGATTCCGATTTTATGGCCTTTGTCGGCCTGTGGGATTACGCCGAGGAGCAGCGCCAAGCATTGTCGGCCAGCCAGTGGCGCAAACTCTGTCAGCGGGAGTTTTTGTCGTGGACGCGGATGCGGGAGTGGCGTGAGGTTCACCACCAAATCACCCTGATGTGTCGGCAACTAAAGCTGCCGGTCAATCGCGAGCCCGCTGATTTTGACAGTATTCATCGCGCCTTGTTGCCGGGGTTTTTGGGCCAGATAGCCTGCAAAGATGAAGAGCGGGAGTATCTCGGTGCGCGCAACCGCAAATTGCGGATATTCCCAGGTTCCTCGTTATTTAAGAAAGCGCCAAAATGGATTGTGGCTGCCGAGCTTGCGGAAACCACCCAGCTCTATGCGCGCTGTGTCGCTAAAATCGATCCCGAGTGGGTGTTTGGCATCAACGACGAGCTGTTAAAACGCAGCTATTACGAACCCCATTGGCATAGTCGCAGTGGTCGGGTGATGGCCTTCGAGCAGACGATGCTCTACGGCTTGCTGATTCGCGATAAAAAGCGGGTGCACTATGGCCCTATCTCGCCGGTAGAAAGCCGCGAAATTCTTATTCGCCAAGCCTTGGTGGAGGGGCGCTATCTGGGTAAAGCGGAATTCTTTCGCCACAACCGCAAGCTGATTGCGGAGATTGGTGAGCTAGAAGACAAGGCTCGGCGGCGAGATATTCTCATATCCGACGATGAGTTATTCCGTTACTACGACGAACGTATTCCAGACGGCATCATTACCGCGGCGCATCTCGAGAGTTGGTTAAAAACGACGGCGGCGCCGCGCACGTTGTTTTTGAGCCGTGGCGAATTAATGCGTCATGCAGGCAGCGATGTCACTGAGGAGCAGTTCCCAGATACCTTGCACTGCGCCGGCATGATACTGGCGCTGAGCTATCATTTTGAGCCGAATCATCCCGCCGACGGGGTTAGTGTGTCTGTGCCGCTGGCGAATCTGCCAAAGCTACCCGAGGGGCGCTTAGAATGGTTGGTGCCTGGCTTGTTGCGAGACAAGTGCATTGCGCTGCTCAAAAATCTGCCAAAAGCCCAGCGCAAACAATTGGTGCCGGTGCCAGATTTTGTCGACAAGGCCTTGCCAATGCTCGCGGTCAATGACGTGGGTCTGTTGCCCAGCTTGGCGGACGCGCTGCGCAAAATCAGCGGCCTGCAAATCGATGTGGCCGAGTGGTCGCGCAATAACATCGATAATTTTTACCGCATGAATATTCGGGTGCTGGACAACGCCGGCAAATTACTGGCCCAAAGCCGCGATTTGCGGGCGCTGTGCGCCGAGCTTGCGGTGCAGGTGCAGCAGGGCATTGCTGAAGAGCGTGGTAGTGGCTTTGAAACCAAGGTGCTTACTAGCTGGGATTTTGATCGCTTGGAGTCTCGTTATGAATTTAAGCAGGGCGGAGCAACCTTGGTCGCTTATCCCTGTTTGCAGGATCAGGGCGAGAGTGTTGAGTTAAGTCTTGCCGAGACCGAGACCGAAGCTCGACAGGCAAATTTGCGCGGCGTTCAGCGCCTACTCTTATTGCGCTTGGTGCAGCAGTGCAAGAGCTTGCGGGCGAGCTTGTTTCGCAGCAACACGGCCCAATTACAATTGTCAGCGGTGGGTGAGCAAAAAAAGCGCTGGTTGGAAGATTGTCTGCTCGCTGCAAGCCAAAATTGCTTTGCTTTGACCGAGGATGCTTTGCCCCACACCCAGGTGGAATTTGAACAAGTTTGGGAGCGGGGCCGCGCTGGCTTTGTTGCCGATGCCGAGGCCTGTGCTGAGCTGTTAAATAAAATACTGGCCAATTACGCGGATATTCGTCGCAGCCTTAAAAAGCTGAATTCGCTTAGCTGGATCCATAGTATCAACGACATCAACCGTCAGTTAGATGCCTTGTTTTTTGATGGCTTTATCACCGACCTCAGTCGCGATGAACTGGCGCAATACCCGCGTTATTTACAGGCAATTTCCCAGCGGATTAGTAAACTGGACGGCGCTTATCAGCGAGATCGGCAGTCGACCTTGGTGCTTGAGCCGCTGCAGCAGCAATTTTCAGAGTTTGTTAAGAAGCTGCCAGACAAACATCGTCGTCACCCGCTGGTAATGGATTATCGTTGGCAACTGGAGGAACTGCGCATTTCGCTGTTTGCTCAGAATATGGGCACCCGAACGCCGGTTTCGGAGAAGCGTTTAAAGGTTCTCTGGAAAGCCTTAGTGCAAGATGTAACATTATTGAATTGAGCGCGTCTGTATTTTGCTAGATCGAATTCGACTAAAACTGCGTATGAGTGGTGTTGGTTAAAACTGCTATGCTCATGTCGTTGTAGACGTAATAATTGCTTGCTGATCCGATATGGAGAATAACAATGACCCAGAAAGCCTTTACCAAAAATCCAATGGCGGCTGCATTTGGCGCAGCGCTTTTGGTATCCGCAATGCACCCGGCGATGGCGGGTGAAAACCCTTTCGCGGCTAAAACGATGGCGTCTGGCTACGAGTTGGCGATGGGCAATGCCGATAAGGCCGCCAAAGCAGAAGCTAAATGTGGCGCTGATAAGGCCGGTACTGAAGCGCAGTGTGGTGCCGACAAAGCCAAAGCGGCACATGAAGGCAAATGCGGCGAAGCAAAATGTGGGGCTGATGGCGCCAAAGCAGGGCATGAAGGTAAATGCGGAGACGGTAAGTGTGGCGCTGAAAAAGCCAAAGCCGCGCATGAGGGCAAGTGTGGAGAAGCCAAATGCGGTGCCGATAAAAGCAAGGCGGCCACCGAGGGCAAATGCGGTGAAGGTAAGTGTGGCGCCGGACACATGGCTAATTAGGGGCTTCATATCCAACAGGCGGTCAGTGTGAATGGGCGAGTCTCATGAGTAAACAAACCAGTGCACTTGCGGGCTTGGGCTTGCGGCGCGGCTTAATGCCGGAGCTAAAATCTCTGGCAGGCAAGGAGCTGGATTTTCTTGAGGTCGCTCCTGAAAACTGGCTGCATATTGGCGGCCGCTTCGGCCGCTCATTTCGGGAGCTAGCAGCGCGCTACCCAATTTATTTACATGGTTTGTCTTTAAATATCGGTGGCTTCGCGCCACTCGATACCCGTTTATTAAGCGATATTAAACAATTTATGCGGGATTTTGACTGCCCTTTGTATTCAGAGCACCTGACCTATTGTGGTGATGAAGGTCAGCTTTATGATTTATTGCCCATTCCCTTTACGGAAGAGGCGGTACACCATGTGGCGGCGCGCGTTCGGCAAGTTCAGGATGTGTTAGGGCAGCGAATTTTATTGGAAAATGCCTCGTATTATGCGGCGCCAGGCCAAGCAATGTCTGAAAGCGAATTTATCAACGCGGTATTGGCCGAGGCCGACTGTGATTTGCTGCTTGATGTGAATAATGTTTTTGTGAATAGCGTAAATCACAATTACGATCCTTATCAGTTTTTGCGGTCCTTACCCTTGGCGAGAGCGCGTTATATTCATATTGCCGGACATTTTGATGAAGCTGAAGACTTGCGGGTGGACACCCATGGGGCTGATGTTATTGAGCCGGTGTGGGCCTTACTTGATGAGGCCTATCGACTCTGTGGGCCGCTGCCTACGTTATTAGAGCGGGATTTTAACTTCCCTGCGATGGCGGACTTACTGCAGGAAGTGCAGCAAATTCGTCGGGCACAAGCGAAGGTGGGTTTTGCCAGCGCCGTTACCAGTGGGTGCGCGGAGTAATGAAGCACTTTCAGCAAATCCAAGAGAGTATGACGCGCTTTGTACGCGACCCTGATACCTGTTCAGGCCCAGAAGGTATAGAAGCTCGGCGGATGGCGATTTACCGGGATCTGTTCTTTAATAATATTGAGGGCTTTCTCAGTAACGGATTTCCGGTGTGCCGAAGTTTATATTGCGACGAAGCATGGCATAGCATGGTGCGAGATTTTATGTGTCGTCACTGCTGCCAAAGTCCCTATTTTTTGCATATTGCTGAAGAGTTTCTCACTTATCTTAGTGAGGAGCGAGACTCACAAACTGATCCCGTGTTCTTGCGAGAGCTGGCCCATTATGAATGGGTGGAGCTGGCTTTAGATATTGCCGAACAAGAATTACCCCCCGCCGTGGCGGTTGAGGATGTACTTAAGGTTCGTTGGGCGGTATCGCCACTCGCGTGGTCTTTGGCTTACCAGTTTCCGGTTCAGCACATTAGTGGTGATTTTCAGCCTACAGCGCCGAGCGCTGAACCGACATTTATCGTGGTGTACCGAAACCGCCAAGACGAGGTGCAGTTTCTGGAAATAAATCAGGTAACGGCGAGGTTGCTGAGCATTATCGTTGAGCGGCCAGAATTAAATGGTGCTGAAATTCTCGCTGAAATTGCCCATGAGTTGCACGTTGAGTACGCCTCAGTGGTCGGCTTTGGTAGTGAGATTTTAGCCCAGATGCGGGAACTGGATATTTTGCTGGTGAATTAGTGGTAATAATCCAATTGGTGCCAATTTCTGACCTATTAGGTATAGTATTGGCCGGTTTTAGACTTAAAGAGTGATTTGGGTAGATGATGCCAATGCAACGAAAAGTCTGTGCTTTACTGATGTTGTTATCAGTACTGGGGGTGGCTGGGGTGAACGCAGAGAGTGACGGCGATCCCCGAGACCCTTGGGAAGGTTTCAATCGCGGGGTATTTGCTTTTAATAATACGGCCGATGAATACTTGGTGCAGCCCGTTGCCCGAGGCTATCGCCAGGTTACGCCTGCAATTGTTGATCAAGGTATCGCCAATTTCTTTAATAATATTGGCGAAATCAAAAATATGGCCAATGATTTGTTGCAGGGTAAAGCCAGTGACGCGCTTGTGGATGGTGGTCGTTTTATTATTAATACTACCGTTGGGGTCATCGGCTTTTTTGATGTGGCTAGCTATATTGGTTTAAAACGCGAATCTGAAGATTTTGGCCAAACAATGGCGGTGTGGGGTGTTGGGCCGGGGCCGTATTTGGTGCTGCCGTTTTTAGGACCGAGCAACCTCCGCGATGGTGCCGGTCAGGGCGTTGATTCCTATGTGTCAGTGACTGGCACGGTTGATCCCGAAGCGGCTCGCTACGGTATGAGCTTATTGGATTTACTGCAAGTTAGGGCGAGTTTATTGGGCACCGAAGGCCTTGTGTCGGGTGATAAATACACTTTTTTCAAAGATGCCTATCTACAGCGTAGAGAGTTCTTGATAAATGACGGTCAGCTCAAAGATGACTTTGGCGACGAAGACTTCGAGTCCTTCGACTTCTAATAGAGTTTGCGTCCAGGTGGCTGTAAATCCTCCACACGATTGCTGCTTGTGTGTCTGTCCAGTTGCGGGTAAAAAGGCTGAATGAATAACTCCTTACCCCATCGGATACTGCTGGTTCAGCAGGCTGATGCAATTCAAGCTCAGCTCGTAGCCTCCCTAGAACAGCTTGGTATGGACGTAGTGCCTATTGCGGACTGCGCTTTGGCGATGCCGAGTTTCCGCGAAGACGATATTGATATCGTTATGATCGATATCGATTTTCCGGATGATCGCGGTATAGACCTGCTGGGAAAAATGGCCGCAGACCCACGCGAGCTGCCCCTCATCGGTCTTTCTCGCCGTAAGAGTATGGCTGACGTCTTGGCCGCTGTGCGCCATGGTGCAAGCGATTACCTGATGCTACCGACTGAAAAACTTGCTGTTATAAAGCATGTACTGGATCGGGCGTTGGAGCGGGGGGCCTTAAAGCGCGAAAATTTGGCGTACCGCAATAAATTAGAAAGCGCCAATCGAGAGTTATTGGAAAGCTTGACCCTGTTACAGCAGGATCAGCAGGCAGGTAAGCACGTACAGCAATTGCTGCTGCCAGATACCCCTAAGCAAATATCGAACTATCAGTTTTGTCACTACATATTGCCGTCGCTCTATCTGAGCGGTGATTTTGTCGACTATTTTGTGGTAGGTGAAGATCACGCCGTCTTTTTTGTTGCAGACGTGTCCGGGCATGGCGCGAGCTCAGCCTTTGTTACGGTGTTCTTGAAAAACCTATTTGCGCGCAAGCGCAGTGATTTTTTGCATCGTGGGTCGACCGCCATACTGTCACCAGCCAAAATGCTGGCGATTGCGAATCGCGAATTACTTGAAATGGGTATTGGCAAGCATGTCACCCTTTGTGTGGGGGCCTTCGATTTAAAATGTAACCAATTGTCTTATTCGGTTGCCGGTCATTTGCCTGCTCCGGTGCTTGCGGTAAATGGCACTGCGACATTTTTACCCGAGCATGATATGCCGGTTGGTTTGTTTACTGATGCCCAATTCAGCGATCATATGATCAGTTTTCCGCCGGGGGCTGTGCTGAGCCTATTCTCTGATGGTATATTGGAAGTCTTGAACAGTGACACCTTAGAAAATAAAGAACAGCTTCTGCTCGATTTATTAAAGCAGGGTCAAAACTCCTCAATCGAGCTCGCCGAGGTCTTTGGTTTATTCGATATAGATGAGGCTCCGGACGATATCGCAATTTTAGTAGTAAGTAGGTTATAGGCGAATGCAGCCTGGTCGAATATTAGTAGCGGGACAGGACGGTGCCTTTGTTATAAAGCTAGTTGGCGATGTGCGGCTGACCCTTTGTACCACGTTGGATGAGTTCTTTGACGAGATGTTCTCCGTCGAGGGTTTTGCTAGTGTGGTCGTCGATTTGTCTGATGCCATCAACGTCGATAGCACGACCTTGGGGCTACTGGCTAAGTTGGCGATAAAAGCGAAAGAAAAATTCCAGTTTGTGCCTTTGATTTTATCCACCAACCCCGATATTACCCGCGTGCTGCAGAGCATGGGGTTTGATCGCGTGTTCCGTATTCGTCAAGAACCCCTGTTAAATGATGAAGATCTTGGCGAGTTACCGGTGCTGGATGCCAGCGAAGAAGGGGTTCGGGAGCGGGTGCTTGAAGCTCATCGCACGTTGATGGGCTTAAGCGAGAGTAATCACGCTAAATTTAGAGAGTTAGTTTCCCTGCTGGAAGGCCAGTGCTTTTAGCTGGTTTCCTTGCCAATCACGCTTAATTTAGCCCTGATAAACTCACTGTGGGGCAAATAAATTAGATCGGCTATTTTACGGATCAGGTGATCTTCGTATTTATCGATTCGCCCATCTTCCAGTGCGACATCCCACAGCGCTAAGACAAGCTGGTATTTCTCAATATTATTGCAGTTGTCATTAATGTAACGGGTAAAGGGGTAAAGCGAGGTGCTGTCCGCGCTGGTATTCCTAGCCTGATCGATAAACGCGTTGATATCCCCAAGGCTCACCGAAAAGTGTTGCAGTAAAATAGTGCGAATTTTGTCAATTTCCGCAGGATCTTCCTGAAAATCAGCTTTGCTGACTTCAAGTAGCAGGGCGGCAGTGACCAGCTCTAGTGTCATTTTGTCATCGGCGGTGCTGTCGTCAGTAACCGTAAACAGCTGCATCAATTTTTCGAACATACTACTTCCACTCCCGCAGTAAGCCTTCTAATTTGACTTGGTCTGCCGCAAAGGCGCGAATACCTTCTGCCAATTTTTCAGTGGCCATGGCGTCTTCATTCATTGCCCAGCGGAAGTCGGTTTCAGTGGTGGCAAGCTTGGCGTGGGGGGTGAACGCCATATCAGGTGTGAGGCGGCGGGGGAGTGTGCCGGAATCGTCTTTTAGCTCGCTTAGTAAGGCGGGGCTAATGGTAAGTCGGTCACAACCGGCCAATGCTTCGATCTCGCCGCAGTTGCGAAAGCTCGCGCCCATCACAACGGTCTGGTAGCTGTGTTGCTTGTAATAGCTGTAAATCGCGCTCACCGATTGCACGCCGGGATCTTCATCGGCGTTGGCGGGTGTGGCGCCGTGGGCTAGGTGCCAGTCGAGAATACGACCAACAAACGGTGAAATTAAAGTGGCACCGGCCTCGGCGCACGCTGCGGCCTGCATTAGGCTAAAAAGCAGGGTTAGATTGCACTCAATGCCTTCTTCCTCTAGCACCTTAGCCGCTTCAATACCTTCCCAAGTGGAGGCTATCTTTATCAGTAGACGACTTTTATCGACACCTTTAGCTTGATAAAGCTCAACGATGCGCCGACCTTCGTTAATCATGGCGGCTGTATTAAAGGACAGGCGGGCGTCTACTTCAGTAGATACTTTGCCTGGCACCAGTTTGGTGATTTCGGCGCCAATTTCTACCGCGAGTTGAGTGGCCGCGCGCTGCAGTTGTTCAGGGTTGCTGCGATCGTTAAGGCTACTCGAGACGATGTCGCTAATTAATTTACTGTACTGGGGTAGCGCTGCAGCTTTTAGAATTAAAGACGGGTTGGTTGTTGCATCCTGCGGCGTAAAACGGGCGATGGCTTCTATATCACCGGTATCGGCAACCACGTCGGTCATTGCCTTTAATTGCTCGAGCTTATTACTCATTGTTGTTAATCCTTTATTTAGTTTGCTACCAGCTGCGCTCTACAAAGGCCAGGGCGTCGTGGAGAACTTCGAGGCCGGCGCCTGGACGGTGCGCATTTTCACTGATATGGCGGCGAAATAGCTTGCCGCCTGCTTGGCCATTAAAGAGACCTAATATATGCCGAGTCATATGATTGAGCCGGGTACCCTTGCTCAGCTCCGCTTCAATATAAGGCAAAAAGTCGTGAATAATGTCACGCCGAGTTTTGCCTGTCGCGGCTTGCTGGTAAAAGTGTTCATCCACCTCCGCCAATAGATACGGTGTTTGGTAGGCACTGCGGCCCATCATAATGCCATCGACATATGACAATTGCGAACGGGCATCTTCAAGCGTTTGGATGCCGCCGTTGATGATAATTTCCAGGTCAGGGAAATCTTTTTTTAGCTGGTATACCAAATCGTAATTTAAGGGCGGTATTTCGCGATTTTCTTTTGGACTTAAACCTTGTAGCCAGGCTTTGCGAGCATGAACAATAACGGCGTCAGTTCCGGCCTCGGCAATGGTGCCAACAAATTCTTGCAGTGGCCCGTAGCCCTCTTGTTCGTCGATCCCGATGCGGTGCTTTACGGTAATAGGGATGTCGCCAGCGTCTTTCATCGCCTTAACGCAATCGGCTACTAAAGTGGGTCTGGCCATTAAACAGGCGCCAAAAAAGCCGTTTTGAACCCGGTCGGAGGGGCAGCCGCAATTTAAGTTAACTTCGTCGTAATGCCATTGCTCGGCCATGCGCACCGATATTGCGAGGGCTTCGGGATCGCTGCCGCCGAGCTGGAGCGCGACAGGGTGCTCAATATCGCTGTAATCTAAATGACGCTTGTGGTCGCCGTGAATCAAGGCGCCGGTGGTGATCATTTCGGTATACAGTACGGCGTGCCGGCTAAGTTGACGCCAGAAAGCGCGGCAGTGGCGATCTGACCAATCCAGCATCGGGGCGACGCAAAAACGCCTATTTAATAATTTTTGCGAGCTCAGTGGTGGTGTGTCTATGTTTTTTGAGGTTTCTAGCAAGTTGACTCTTCTTTAAATCTATTCGTGCTTGTGAATGACAATTCCGTATTCGGGAGCATCGGTATACTAAACGATCTCCGCTTGGAGCCCGACCAATTATATAGTTTACCAACAATAGCGGTGTTTTGGTTGTAAATAGCAGGCTACAAGCATGATTAAAGCGAAGATCCTATTCGGCCTGATCGATGTGGCTAAGCAGTGTTTGTCATGGCCGCCTAAGTTAATGAGTTTTGAATGCTTGGTAGGCGGTTCAGGCCTGTTTTTAAAAGCCGCGTTTAAAGAGGTACGCACCCTTTTAGTAGCTATTCATACCGTTTTACGCGTGCATACTTACAGCACAGCCTAAAAGAAGTGTTGTTTAGTGATTGCGATTTCTGTTTGATTGCTATTAGACTGAAGCTAGCGATTAGCTCCGTGCCTGAAATAATAATCAGAGCGCGGGATAAATGGAATTTAGGCCATGAATTTGGTCCATGCTGGAGTAGGATGTAATGTTAAAATGCAATAGTCGTCTACTGTTGATCGGTGCTACTTGTTTGGTCCCCCACGCACTTAATGCTATGCCAGGCGCTTTGCCAGCGGGTACTAGCTTAATTAGCAAAGGTGGGTATTCGGCAACTTTTAGTCCATCTCCCGCTACAAATCCGGCAGTACTGCCAATTGCGCTTGGCGCGCGAAATTTCATTGTTGGTGGACTCGCCTTGCCAGCGGCGATCGCGTTTGAAATCGGTCAGGTTGATAATTTAACTGACCGCTTAGATGGCTTGGAAGAGGCTGTTGATAATGCGGAATCGGCGCAAAGTGATGGTGGCGAAGATGTTACGCAAGCTGAAGCTGATGCCATTAAAGCTGAGTTCGATAGTTTTGTTGCTCAATTAGGCGATGACGCCTATGTGAACCTCCAGGCTAATTTGAATTTGCCGGTACTACCCGTAATGTTTAAAGCCTTTGGCGGGGTTGTCGCGGTAACCCTGGAAGGTAGTGCAGATGTAAAGCTTACCGGTTACGGCAATGAGTTAACCTATGATGGCGCCGCCCAAGAATTGAATTTTGACGCTGCCGTATATGTTGAATCGGGTGTCTTTACGCAGCTTGGGGTGGCATACGGCTATGAGTTTGGTAAGGTTCAATTCGCAAATCAAGATTTTGATCTGAACTTGGGCGGCCGATTGAAAATAACGCAGGGTAGTTTAAGTCAGCAGCTTATTGTCTTGGATGACGATGATGACGATGATGATTCTGCATCGGATCGCGCAGAAGATAATTATGACTTAAATAAGAAAAATACGCTTGCGATTGGTTTAGATGTCGGGGCCGTAGTCAGTAATAGTGAAATGCACTTAGGCGTGGTATTGCGTAATTTAATTCCTGAAAAATTTGATTTCACCGAACTTGGTATGAACTGCGCTAGTAAACCTACGCCGACAGAACAGGCAGATTGTAATTCAGCTGCCAAATATGCTGGAAAAATAGGTTATTCGAGTAGCTATAAATTAGACCCCCAGCTTATGTTGGACGGCAGCTATATGATTCCTGGTAGCGGCTTTCGCGCATTTGGTAGTGTTGAAACTAATTCTGTTGAGACGGTTACGGGCTCTGAATACCAATGGTTGGTTGCAGGTGTTGGCTATTCTGGGGCATGGTGGTTGCCGTCTATTCATGTTGCCTATAATAAAAATTTAGCAGGGGAAAAGATTGATATGATTTCTTTGGGTGCCGATTTATTCCGGGTGCTCAATCTCCAGGTCAGCGTGTCGCCGGATAAAGCTAAGGTCGATGGTGATTCAATTTACCGGGCCGCAGCAGTATCGATTGGTTTGTTCACGTCTTTTTGATTTGTATATTGGGAGGCGGCACGGTCTCGTTACATCCGTTCTAAACCCTTAAGTACTTGAACTTATAGATTCGATAAAGAAGAACTTTGAGGTTGGTTATAGGGAGCATCAAGGTTTTTCAAGGGTTTTAGCTCGACTCAATATTGGCGTTGGCGGCGGTCTATCGTTTATGGCTAGCCTTCGGGAGCTTAAGAGTGAATGGTGTAGTAGTCAAAATGCCAAACTTCTATCTCAAAAAAGACTAGGAAAGTGGGCTTCCTGGACACTTACTTAGAAATACCAAACCCGGCAGGTGAAACCTACTGGCGGGGACAAGTATAATATGCAGTTAATGCTTGGTATTGTGCCTAGTAGAAAGTCCTATTGTATTCAAATGGTAATAAACACTCCATGACTGTTCGCACCCGTATTGCTCCGTCCCCCACTGGCGACCCACATGTGGGCACCGCTTATATTGCACTGTTTAATTACTGCTTCGCCAAAAGTCAGGGCGGGGAATTTTTGCTGCGCATTGAAGATACCGATCAGCAGCGTTCGACAGCGGCGTCGGAGCAGGCGATCTTTGATTCGCTGCGCTGGTTGGGTTTGGACTGGGATGAAGGTCCGGATGTTAGCGGCCCCCACGGGCCGTATCGGCAAAGTGAGCGCAGTGAAATATATCGCGAGCACTGCGAGCAATTGATTGCGGCAGGCCATGCCTTTCGCTGTTACCGCACGCCAGCAGAGCTAGATACACTGCGTGAAGCTCGTCGTGAGGCGGGCGGTCACACTGCGCTTAAATACTCCGATTTAAAATTAGACGATGCCGAGAACGCGCGTCGAGCGGCCGCGGGCGAGCCTTACGTCATTCGTATGTTTGTGCCAGAAGATGACGGCCACTGCGAGATCGATGACATGCTGCGGGGTAAAATTGAGCTGGAGTGGGGGCAGGTTGATGCTCAAATACTGCTGAAGTCTGACGGCTTGCCAACCTACCACCTCGCCAATGTGGTTGACGATCATTTAATGGAGATCACTCACGTGCTCCGTGGCGAAGAGTGGATAAACTCGGCGCCCAAACACAAATTGCTGTACCAGTATTTTGGCTGGGAAATGCCGGTGCTGTGTCATTTGCCGCTGTTGCGCAACCCGGATAAAAGTAAGCTCAGTAAACGTAAGAACCCGACAAGCATCAATTATTATAAGCGCATGGGCTTTTTGCCCGAGGCAATGTTGAATTATTTGGGCCGCATGGGTTGGTCTATGCCCGATGAGAGCGAAAAGTTTAGTCTAGAGACCATGATTGCGCATTTTGATATCACCCGGGTGAGTTTGGGTGGGCCGATTTTCGATGTGGAGAAGCTGCGCTGGCTCAATGGTCTGTGGCTGCGTGAAGACTGCAGTCCAGAGCAGCTCGCCGATCGCTTGCAAGCGTGGGCATTGAATCGCGATACCCTGATGAAGATGATCCCCCATGTGCAGTCCCGCATAGAGGTGTTTAGTGATTTGGCGCCCTTGGCTGGGTTTTTCTTGTCCGGTATGTTGCCGCTGACGCCAGCGAGTTTTGAGTCATCGAATCTAGAGGAAGAGGAGCTGCTGACTTTGTTGCAGTGCGCAGCATGGCGTTTGGAAGCCTTGAACGATTGGCAGCGCGATGCCATTTTTGCCGAAATTAAGTCTCTCGCAGACGGTTTGGGCATAAAATTAAAAGATTTTATGCCGCCACTGTTTATCGCCATTGCGGGCACCACGTCGTCAATTTCGGTAGTTGACTCCATGGAAGTGCTCGGCCCAGACATGAGTCGGGCGCGGTTGCGTCACGCGGTAGAGGTGTTGGGTGGCGTGGGTAAGAAGCGTCTTAAAAAGCTAGAAAAACGTTATCAGCAGGCTTGCGAGGCTCGGGCGTAACAAGGATTTTTCTTTGTGTGTGAGTGGGTGGCGCAAAGAATTTAACGAGATTTTTCATCCACTTGTTGACAAGGCTCAGGGTGATCATTAATATGCGCATCCTCTGCTTTGGGGCTATAGCTCAGCTGGGAGAGCGCTTGCATGGCATGCAAGAGGTCGGCGGTTCGATCCCGCCTAGCTCCACCAAAGTTTTGAAAAACCGCTGAAAAGCGGTTTTTTTTTGCCTGAAGAAAAGTCTTTGGCATGCAGCTGTGTGAAGTTCATGGTTGAAGTAGCCTGTAGTCTATTGATTTTGCTATAACGGACTGTGGCATACTAGCCCTTGATGTTTAGAATAAACTCGTTAATAAGAGGTGTTTGATTCGTGTCGACTATTTCTCTTCGCCAAAGCCATAATAAAACCCCTGAAGAGCTGCGTGATTTGATTCGGCAACTTGCCATTAAGCTGGATGATAAATATCAGCTTAAATCGAGCTGGGTTAATGACGATGAGGTTGTGGTGCAGCGCTCAGGTATAAAGGGGCGGATTTCACTTGAGCCTGCGGAGGTTCGAGTGGAAATTAAGCTAGGGCTAATGATGGGGGCCTTTAAGTCGACCATACAGAGTGAAATAGCTCGGTCGATGGCGGAAAAACTGGGCTAAACCTGCATTAATCATTGATTGAACAAGAAATTCTGTTAGTGGGGAATTTTTGAGTACTGGGCTGTTCTAAAGCTTGTTGTGTGTGAGCATTCCGAGTGACTAGGGGGGTTTAGGGACTTATGAAGAGTCTGGATTATCGCGCCGATCGGCGTCGTAAGGTGTTTATTAACGGCATTTTCTTGTGTTTTTTATTAGGCCTTAGCCAAGTTAGCGTTGCTTTATTTCCTCAGCAAGATGCTGAGGGGCGGACGCTGCCAAGTTTGGCGCCGATGCTGAAAACCGTAAACCCAGCTGTGGTTAATATCTCCACGTACACCACCCGAAATATTCAGCAAAATCCCTTATTAAACGACCCCTTTTTTCGCCGCTTTTTTAATGTTCCTGAACAGCAAATGCGCCCCCAGCAGCGCCGTACCCAGAGTGCAGGCTCGGGTGTCATTATTGATGCGAAGGCGGGCACCGTACTGACCAATCACCATGTTATCAATGGTGCTGATGAGATAACCGTTTCCTTGGAAGACGGTCGCAGCTTTACTGCCACGTTAATTGGCTCTGATCCGGATGTGGATATTGCCGTGTTGAAAATTGATGCCAAAGATCTGCGCAGTGTCAAACTGGCTAATTCAGAGAACCTAGAGGTTGGCGACTACGTGGTGGCGATCGGCAATCCCTTTGGTCTGGGTCAGACGGTTACCACCGGTATTGTGAGCGCCTTGGGCCGTACCGGTTTGGGTATTGAGGGTTACGAAAACTTTATTCAAACCGATGCGTCTATTAACCCGGGCAATTCTGGCGGTGCGCTTGTGAATTTGCACGGCGAGCTGGTGGGGGTGAATACCGCCATATTGGCGCCTGCCGGTGGGAATGTTGGGATTGGTTTTGCGATTCCAATTAATATGGCCAAAGTGAGTATTGATCAAATTTTGGAACATGGTGAGGTTAAGCGCGGTCAGCTTGGCGTGGTGATTCAAGATCTTACCCCAGAGCTGGCCGAGGCCTTTAAGCTTCCCAAGCATCAGCGCGGCGCAATCATTGCGGAAGTGCAGGATAAGTCGGCAGCCGACGATGCTGGCATCAAGCCTGGTGACTTGGTGATCGCGATTGACGATAAAGATGTCTATAACTCTGCCCAATTACGCAATGCGGTAGGTTTGCGCCGGATTGGCGACAAAATTGCGGTTACGGTGTTGCGCGACGGTAAAAGGAAAACGCTGCATGCGCGCTTAAAGCCGACACCGGCTTTGAAGGCGGCGGTAAGTGCGCCGGGCGGTGATGTTAGTTATTTACTGAAGGGCGTTGTATTGCGAGATTCCCCGGATGGCAGGGGCGTATCGGTAGCGGAGGTCGCCAGTGATGCGGAGGCGGCGAGCAAGTTGCTGCCAGGAGATTTGATTGTGTCGGTGAATCAGCGCAGGGTAAGAGATGTTAAAGAGTTCAGCGCTGTGCTTGCCGCTAGCAAGGGCGGTCTATTAATTAGAGTGTTGCGTGGGCAAATGGCGTTGTGGGTTGTTTTGCAGCCATAGCTATTATTGAGTTTGTCGCTCGGAGTCGACGAAATGATTAAGAAAGCGCTTGTTGTTGTATTGGTCGCACTGGTATCGGCCTGTGCAGGTATTCCTGTTAGCTCGGATTATGCCGCAGACTATGATTTTGCTGGGGTGTCCACATTTGCCTGGCTGCCGCGCACGGAGGCGGCCGACGGCGGTAATAATGCTGATTTAGATAATGATTTGGTTCGTCAGCGAGTGACCGATGCTGTTGATGCCCAATTAGCGGTCAAGGGCCTGAGTCGAGCGCTTGACGGCGTGCCAGCCTCGGTGTTGGTGACGTACCACTTGGGCAAAGAGGAAAAGGTAAACTTTAATAGCTTTGGCTCGTGGTATACCCATTTTAGCTACTATCCTTGTTATTACTGTGATTATCGGCCTGGCTACGGTCGTGGTTATTTTGGTCACGGCCACTTCTATGATGACGATGTTTGGGTACGCAGCTACGAAGAGAGTAGCCTGATGATCGATATTATTGATGCCAAAAGCAAAAAGTTGGTGTGGCGGGGCACAAGTAAGCGGGTCATGCCAAATATGGATACCCCAGAAGAGCGGCGGCGCTATATTCAGGACACCGTGGCGGCGGTGTTGGCCAAATTTCCGCCGGGCGCTGAACAGCACCCTTGATTGATAGCGCATTGATTAATCGAGAATATTTGGGAATATCTGCGTGGGTCGCTTGCATGTCTACGGGCTTTCGTCGACAATAGCGCCCGCGTTAAGGCCTAGCCTAAAACGTGTTTTCTGCGGTAGTCCTTCCGGTCCCCCCGCAACGAGAGGTAGCGAACTCCGCCAGGCCTGGAAGGGAGCAACGGTAGTTATCATATCGTGTGCCGGGGTGTGGCTGGTTGGACTGCCACCAGAGTGTTAAACCTTCCTTTTATATTCATTTCTGTTTGCTTTCATTGGTTTATGTCCTCGCAGGGCTGGTGTATCCTTGCCGCTTCCACGTCAGGAATTATTCAATGAGCTATCAGGTGTTGGCGCGCAAGTGGCGCCCGAAAACCTTCCGTGAAATGGCTGGCCAAAATCATGTGCTTAAAGCACTGGTTAATGCCCTCGATCACGACCGTCTGCATCATGCCTATTTGTTCACTGGCACCCGTGGGGTGGGCAAGACTACTATCGCTCGGATTCTTGCCAAATGTTTAAACTGTGAAGTTGGCGTTAGCTCCGAGCCCTGCGGCCAATGCCACGCCTGTGTCGCCATCAATGAAGGTCGTTTTGTTGATTTGCTTGAGGTAGATGCGGCGTCGCGCACGAAGGTGGAAGATACCCGCGAAATACTCGACAACGTGCAGTACACCCCAAGCCAAGGTCGCTACAAGGTCTACCTCATAGACGAGGTGCACATGCTCAGTAGCAGCAGCTTTAACGCCTTGTTAAAGACCTTGGAGGAGCCGCCAGCGCACGTTAAATTTTTGCTCGCAACGACCGACCCTCAAAAATTGCCCGCCACAATTTTGTCACGTTGCTTACAGTTCAATCTCAAAAATTTAACCGCTGAACGTATTGTAGAGTACCTTAAAACCATACTTGAAAAAGAGATGGTTCATTACGAAGAGCCCTCGCTGTGGCTGCTGGGCCGCGCAGCTGACGGCAGTATGCGCGACGCGCTGAGCTTGACCGACCAAGCGATTGCCTTTGGCTCGGGCAAGTTAGCCGAAGTTGATGTGCGCCAAATGTTGGGCACAATAGACCACGGTTCGGTGTACCGTCTAATTGAGGCCTTTGCCGCCAGCGACGGTGCTGCGTTATTAGCGATTGTGGCTGATCTGGCAGAAATGGGCGCTGATTTTGCGGGCGTGGTTAGCGAGTTATTAGTGGTACTGCATCGCTTGGCCGTGGCGCAAACGGTCGCTGAAGGCTTGGATAATAGCTTGGGCGATCGCCAACGAATTATAGACTTAGCGGCGACCGTCACCGCTGAGGATGTTCAGTTTTACTATCAAATGGCCTTGGCGGGGCGCCGGGACATGGGCTTAGCCCCTGATCCTCGGGCCGGTTTAGAGATGTTATTACTCAGGATGCTGGCCTTTAAGCCTCAGGGTGTTATCGAAGGCCCTAGGCAGAGATTAACCCGCGTGCCGTCAGCGGCGGAGGCCGCTGTTTCTGTAAAAAAGCCCTTAGCGAATAAGCCAGAATTAGCGGTGGCCAGTTCACCGCCCCCCGCGCCGCGAGTTGACGACACAGGTATCGCGCCGGCTAGCGTTCAAGAGGCGTCCAGTCTGGCGCAGCCTCCGCGCGCCGAGCCCACAGCAGATACTCGAAGACGTGATTCGCTGCCGCCCTGGGAGGAACAGCCCACTGCAGCGGAGTTGCCGTCTCCAGCAGTGATGCCAGCCACTCCTGCGTCCATAAATACAGCAGCGGAAACGCGCGTTGCTGAACCGGAAATAAGCCGGCCCCCCGCCCCGCCAGAAAGCACTGCACGGGTTGAAACGCCGTCAGTGGCAGCGGCAAGCGCAGAAAAAATCAGCTTGGCGATGTTCTCTGAACAGATTTGGCGAGAGCAATTTGAGACGTTTGGTCTTCCCGGTATGCTCGGTAGCATTGCTAGTCATTGCCAGCTCCTTGAAAAAACCGATAGTAGCCTCACGTTTAATATTGATGGTGCCAATGCAGCGCTGTTAAATGATCGTCATATTGAGCGCTTAGGTGAAATGCTCAGTGAGTATTTTGCGGCGAACTTACAGGTTTCAGTGCATATTGCGCCAACGCCGACTGAAACCCCAGCTGCTTACCGTCAGCGTTGTTTAGATGAGCGTTTGGTGATTGCTAAGGACGCACTTATTGCCGACCCTATGGTGAATAAATTAATTGCTGAGTTTGACGGCGTGTTGGATATCGAGTCGGTCCAGCTTGTAAGTTGAATTGTTTGAGTAACATAGAGATAGCCAGATGAAACCAGATTTAAATGAGTTAATGAAAAAAGCGGCTGAAATGCAGGAAAAAATGCAGAAAGCACAAGAGGAATTAGCCAATGCGGAAGTGCAGGGCGAATCCGGTGCTGGCCTGGTTAAGGTGACGATGACGGGCCGCCACGATGTCCGCCGCGTGAATATTGATCCGAGCTTAATGAGTGAAGACAAGGAAATACTTGAAGACTTAATCGCCGCGGCAATGAACGACGCTGTGCGGAAGATCGAGGCGAGTAGCAAAGATCAAATGGGTGGTATGTTGTCGGGAATGGGTATGCCTCCTGGCTTTAAGATGCCATTTTAACGATGAGCTACAGTCCCTTAATTGATGAATTAATTGATGCCCTACGTTGTCTGCCTGGGGTTGGCGCGAAGTCGGCTCAGCGTATGAGCTTTCAATTATTAGAACGCAATCGGCCTGGTGCCGCGCGATTATCGGCAGCCTTAGCCAAGGCTGTAGAAAAGGTAGGCCACTGTAAAAGCTGCCGCACGTTAACGGAGAATGAACAGTGTTTTATTTGCGCTGATAGCCGTCGAGATAACCAAACGATCTGTGTCGTTGAGTCTCCAGCAGATGTTGTCGCCTTTGAGCAAAGTGGCGACTACAAGGGGCTTTACTTCGTGTTAATGGGGCATTTATCGCCCATTGATGGTATTGGCCCAGAGGAGATTGGAATAGATCATCTTCTGACGCGAGCGAAGGAACTGTCGGTGAGTGAGGTGATTTTGGCCACTAACCCGACGGTTGAGGGCGAAGCCACTGCTTATTACATTACCGAACAAATGCGCAGCCGGGGTGTCGCGGTGAGCCGGATTGCCCACGGCGTACCATTGGGTGGCGAGTTAGAATACGTCGACAGCGGCACCCTTGCCCACGCACTTAAAGGACGACGACGCATTGACTGACCCTCTGGAATCTTGTCTCTATATTGATAGCGATAGCGTTTTAAATGAGAATTGCGCAATTTGGGCGCAGGCCGAGTTCTTGGCTATTGATACCGAATTTATTCGCACCGATACCTTTTACCCCATTGCTGGTCTATTGCAAGTTGGGGCCGCTGGCCGTTTGTATTTGATTGACCCGCTTAAGATTAGTGATTGGTCGACATTCACTGAATTATTGCGGTGTCAGGATATTCCCAAGGTTATCCACTCTTGCAGTGAGGATTTAGAGGTCTTTCAAGTCCTGTTCCAATGTGTGCCGCAGCCTTTGTTGGATACGCAAATTGGCGCAGCCTTGGCAGGCTTGGGTTTTGGTCTTAGCTATCAAAAGCTGATTATGGAATGCCTTGGGATTCACGTGGAGAAGGGCGAAACCCGCTCAGACTGGTTGCGCCGTCCTCTAAGCGAAAGTCAGTGTACCTATGCAGCACTAGATGTTTTGTATTTGCAAAAGGTTTACCCACTGCTCAAGCAGCGTTTAGAAGCGAAAGGGGCTTTAGATTGGTGGCTAGAAGACTGCGCGGGAATTACGGCACAAGCTGAAAGCCCAGCATTGCCCCAAGACTATTATCAGCGTATCAAATCGCTGTGGAAGCTTAGTCAGCGGCAGCAGTATGCTCTGCAGCAGCTTTGCGCCTGGCGTGAGATTGAAGCCAAAGAGCGTAATATTCCGCGGGGCCGAGTAATAAAGGATCCGGTGTGCTTTGAGATTGCCCGACAAATGCCGAATGACTTGGGACAATTAGGGCGTGTCAAAGACCTGTCGCCGGGCAGTATTCGCCGTTACGGCGAGGTTATTTTGGAGCTGGTTAGCCAGGCCCGCGGGGCCGCCGATACCGAATTGCCAGCGGCCGCGCCAAAGCCGCTGACGCCCGCGCAAACCCAGCTGTTAAAACAAATGAAGGCGCTGGGTGAGGCGGCGGCAGAAGCCGTCGATGTGGCGCCGGAAGTGCTCCTTAAAAAACGCGATTTAAAAGAATTGATCCGCGTCGGCGTTTTGCCACCAGCGCTGAGCGGCTGGCGTAAACCCTTGGTTGGTGATGGGCTCCTAGGCCTAATCGGGAAAAATTAATGAAGCGTATTTGCGCGGTATACCGCAGCCCTCGTACTGAGGGAATGTATTTATATGTCGATCATCAGGAAGATTTAAGCAAAGTGCCAGAGGCACTGCTGCTGCGGTTTGGTAAACCTGTGCGGGCGATGACCCTAGTGTTAACGGCTGAACGCAAATTATCCCGCGCCGACGTGGGCAAGGTGATGCAAGAGATCGCCGACAATGGCTTTTACCTGCAATTACCGCCGCAGCCAGAGCGTTTAAACCCGATGGTGGGGACCGAGCGCGATGGCTGACATCGTGCGCCCCCCGTTCTGGGAGGTGAAATCCCTAGCCGAAATGTCTGCGCAGGAGTGGGAGTTGCTCTGCGACGGTTGTGGTAAGTGCTGTTTACAGAAACTCGAGGACGAGGACAGCGGCGACGTTTTTTATACCGATGTTGCTTGTCGTTTACTGGATACCACGAGCTGTCGTTGTAGCGATTATTCCCATCGTCGGCAGCGCGTGCCCGATTGCATACAGCTTAAATTTGATGATATCAGTGAGTTCCATTGGCTGCCTGCAAGCTGCGCTTATCGGGTGTTAAGCGAAGGGGGGCGGTTGGCGCCGTGGCATCCATTGCTGTCCGACAGCGATGAAAGTGTACACCGCGCTAAAATCTCAGTGCGGGGCCGCTGCGTCAGTGAGCTGGCAGTGGCTGAAGAATCGCTGGAAGACCACATTATTCACTGGGTAAACTAAGGTGTCACATGATTAATTTAGACGATTACCGCTTGGCGTGGCAGGTGTACATGGGCGTTGGCGCGCTGGCCATTTTAGTGTGGTTTTTACTATTACGAAGAATTTCGTCGGTTTTTGTCCGTTACTGGCTATTTTTCGCCGGGCTCGCCTTTCTGTTTATTCCTGGACGTCACCCCGCATCGCCGGAACTATGGGTGCCGGGTAGCGCTGCTGCGGCGCTGACTTTATTAACTGAGGGCATTGAGGATGCGATGTCTATCCTCATCGTTATGGCGGCAGGGCAAATTTTGGCATTGATTTTAGCGTTGGCGGCCATGACTTGGTTTACTTCTGAGCAGAAACCGACTAAATCTCGTCCCGCAGTGAAAAAAAGTGCCAAATTAGTCCCTAATAATGAGCGAAAGGAGCCATCGCTGTAAGGACGGCTGTTATTTTGTTAACGCCTGGCTGAGAGTGGATTCCATATTGGTATTAATTCGCTATACTTTGGCTTGGACCCCCAAGCCATTGCTTGGTCAAGATGAATAATTAGACTGCGCTGATCTTAAGCCAAAAGGCAGTTCAGTAGGTAAGCGAATGGATTTGAAACTCGTCAGCTTGGATGGCAACGAAGCCTACGCTATAGCAAGCGGATCGGTGGTTATCGGCCGTGATAATGACTGTGATATTACTATCGCCAAAGGCTTGCTATCTCGCCATCACGCTAAGTTAAGCTATATAGCCGGGGAGTGGATACTCGAAGATCTCGCCTCGACGAATGGCACCTGTGTTAACAATCGCTTATTAAAAAGGCCCGCTGCCGTTAAAGGTGGTGATGTTATTCGATTTGGCGAAGCGGCATATTATCTAAAAAGTACCGCCGAAGAAGAGCGTACTATCGTCGCTGCGCGACTCCCTCAGAAAGATAACTTTAGCGGTGGCTCTGTTGTAATAGAAGATGAGCCCGATAGTGAATTAACGTCATTTCAGCAATCCTACCAACTTCCCTCGGGATGGACCGATACTGCGATTCGCAGCACAAAGTATTCGAAGGACGCGGTAGATCAGCGAATTCAACGAGCGATTAGTGCAAAGCAAACCAGCACCGAAGTTGCGCTGGTGTTTTTCTTTGCCGATGGTCGCAGTTTAGTGTTTGGGGTGTCGGCTAAAAATGCAGATACTTTTTGGACTATTGGGCGTCAGGAAAACCTAAAGATAAGAATTGATGACCCAAGCGTATCGATGTTACATGCTAAATTAATTCATAAAAGTGGCAGCTGGTGGCTGGAAGATATCGGCTCTACCAATGGTATTAGAGTTAATGGTGAAGCCAGTCCCAAAGTCGCGTTGCAAGACGGTCAATTACTTAGTCTGGGACGTATTGACATGGTGTTTCGTCAATTGGCGTGAGTTTGTTTAGACGAAGTACTCGCCAGCAGACGCTCCGGCTCATCAAGGATTAGATGACAGAGGCAGATCGTATGAAAATACAATACGGGCTTGTTAGATTCAGTGTTGCAATCAGTGTGGCGATACTGGTGTCTTGCGCGGCGAACCAAGATAGCCGCAGTGCGCAGTCGCCAGCTGTGAATACTGAAGAACTTATTGCTGGCTTGCAAATTGTTGACTGCCTGTTACCAGGTCAAATGCGCAAGCTTGGCAATATGACGTATTTGTCGCCGCGACGGCCCATAAAAACGACCGCAGCAGACTGCAATATTCGTGGCGGGGAGTATGTTGCCTACGATCGCGCCAACTATAAAACAGCCTTAAAAATATGGCTACCAGCTGCAGAGCAGGGCGACGCAGAGGCGCAGTTGGCCGTCGGCGAGATTTTTGAGAAGGGCCTTGGCACTGAGCCAAATTATGAGGCCGCAGTGCTTTGGTACCAAAAGGCGGCTGCGCAAGGAAATAAAAGCGCACAATTTAATTTGGGAACAATGTACGAGCAGGGCCTCGGTGTTGAGAAAGATAAAATACAAGCCCTTAATTTATATCGCGATGCTTGGGGGCTACCTGACGATAGTGTGATTTTTCAAGACGCTGCACGCGCTGAACAAATGGCCCTACGCAGTGAGCTGGAAAAGCAGTTGGCGAGTAAAAACAATCAACTCGCATTAATGGAGCGTCAGCTCAACGCACTTAAAATACAGTTAGCCGATAATGATAAATCACCTAGTGTGGCTGGGGACGGCGCAAGCGAATTAGTGACGTTGGCGCAGTTGGTTCAGTCGCTCCAAGATGATCGCGCTAGCGTGGAGCGCCAACTTTCAACTATTCCCCGTTTGCGTACGCCCGCAACAACGCTCAAAGCCAGTCCCGCGTCGAACACGCTCGGCAGTGAAATTAAGTTGGCAGACATGGATTTTGGCCGCTATTACGCCTTAGTCATTGGTAATCGAAATTATGCCCAATTAGAGAACTTACAAACGCCATTAAATGACGCTCGAGAAGTGGGGGAAATACTCGAAAAACAATACGGTTTCCACGTTCAATTATTACTGGATAGCGACCGCTTAACCGTTATGAAAGCGATAAATGAGCTTCACAGCGTGCTGACCGAAAATGACAATTTACTTATCTACTACGCAGGCCATGGTTCAATGATTAATATTGGCGAGCGCGATACTGGCTATTGGCTGCCGATTAATGCGGACCCGCCACCGAATGATGCTTCTTGGGTTTCCAATGAATTTATTAGTAATCATTTAGGTCGTATTCAGGCGAAGCGGGTTTTGGTCATTGCCGATTCTTGTTATGGCGGCTTGCTTTCTTCTGCACCGGGGCACTTGTTTTTTGGGCAAAGCGCCAGTTCGACAAACAGTGAATATATTAAATATAAGTTGCCACGCCGCTCGCGCTTATTATTGTCATCCGGTGGAGATAAGCCTGTTATTGATGAAGGCGGCGGGGATCATTCGGTGTTTGCCCAAGAACTAATCGATATCTTACGCAAAAATAAAGGCGTGCTTTCTGCGCCGGATTTATATGCCAGCATACGCGGTCCGGTAAAAGTGCGCGCGGCGGCGAATCAGTTTGTTCAGGAGCCAGTTTATAAAAGTATAAAAGGGGCTGGGCACGAAGTAGGTGATTTTTTCTTTGTACCCAATAGCCTAGCGCAATAAACCCAAGGCGCTTGTCGGCATATCAGAGGCTGTTACAACAATGTTAAATGGGTGGCAGCTTAGTTGGATAGGGAGATTTGCTAGTGAAAAATTTAACGCTAAACATGGAGTTTTTGCTGGTGCTGTTCGCCGCTTTAACGCTGGCCTTACCGGCGAGTGCAGCTGAAAATTGCCAAGCTCGCAAGCAAACTGATTCAAACTCGGAGAATCCGCCGCCACCCACGGGGGGCGTTGGCACGGGTGGTGAGTACGTAAGTTTTGAATCACCTACGGCAATAAGGGTCGCCGAAAGTGGAAACCCAGAACCGACTCCGACAGAATTAAATGATAGCTGTGGCGCCACGGTGACTGAGGGCAGTGCTAGTCAGGCGAAAGAATTAGCAATGACAGTTCTCAATAAAATTAATAATTTGCGATCCAAATCAGGCGATACTAATCAGACAGCTGGTTTGAATTTTCTACATCTTGGTGGCGCGGCTGGTGCTGATAGTGCTGATAATGCGCTACTTGATGATAGTCGCCTGTCTTTGTTCAGCTTTACTGAATATACCAAACGGGATCGAGAGGCAACGGCCAGCAGCGGTGGTTATGATCAAGAGAGCAATGCGATAACCTTAGGCTTCGATTACCGAGTGGATAATGCAAGCTTTGCGGGCCTGTCGGTGAGTGTTAGTGATGGCGATAGTGATTTAGACAGCCATTTGGGTGGCAGTGAGGTGTCGTCGCTAATGTTGGGAAGCCACGGCGCTAAATATTGGGACAAACATTATATATCGGCGTTTCTCGCCTATGGGGCAATCGATATTGATGTGAATCGTAGCACTGCAAACGATACATTTTCGGCGTCAACAGAGGGTGATTATTGGTATGCTGATTTTACCTTAGGCGCTGATTATAACTACGGCCCACTGAGATTAAACCCCAGTGTGCGGGCCTTATATATGCGAGGTGAGGTGGACAGCTACACCGAGCGGTCTGCCTCCGGTAGTGGGGCTGTGCGCAGTGTTAATGCCCAAGATATTGACTCTACTGTTTTGAGTTTGGCTTTGCAGGCAGACTATTCCTTATTGCAGTCCTGGGGCGTGCTGTCGCCATCGGTGCGGGCTGAATTTAATTTTGATCAGGGTGATGCCTATAAGACGAATGGTCAGACCTTGAATGATGCCGATAAGAGCTTCCTCGCGAGCATTTCTGATCAGTCCGACGAGCCGGATTCGAGTACCTTAGCGCTTTCCCTCGGTGTGTCTGCGCAATTTAAGTGCGGCTTGGCAGCCTATGCCGCTTATGAGCGTTTGTTAATGCATGACTATATGAATAAATATACCGCGACCTTAGGCTTACGCTTTGAATTACCTTAAGGGTCTGGGGAATTAGTACTTTATCAGTGAATGCGCCTCGGCAAGGTTCAGTGTTCATTTTTGTTTGGATGTTAATGCTCGCTGCCTGTGCCACGCCGGCTCAACGTATTGACGTCACCGCAGAGCGTTTTGGTATGACGAAGCGGCTTATTGAAGGGCTGAACTTCCGTCATGTTACTTACGCCAAGCCTCAGTCAACGACAACAAAAACACTGCATATTTATCTCGATGGTGATGGTAGTCCTTGGCTGCGCGGTCGATATATTGCCAGTGACCCGACGCCCAGAAACCCTTTAGTTTTAGGCTTGGCCAGTCTTGATACAGAGGCCGATGTCGTCTATTTGGGGCGGCCCTGCTATTTGGGCTTGCACGATGAGCCAATGTGCAACGAGAGGCTGTGGACGTCGGCGCGTTACAGTGCGGCGGTGGTGCGCAGTATGGCAGCCGCCGCGCAGGCCATGATAGCGGAGCGAGGTGCTAGCAGCGTCAGCTTGATTGGTTACAGTGGCGGCGGTAGCTTAGCAATGTTAATGCTCGCTCATATGGTATCGGTAGACGAGGTGATTACCGTGGCGGCGAACTTAGATACTGACGGATGGGCGAAACATCATGGGTATTTGCCTTTGAATGAATCGCTGAATCCTATGCTGTCTCATTATCCCAGGCATATCCGGTATCGGCATTTTGCTGGTGAAAATGACGAGAATGTTCCGTCCCACCAGACACGGGCATTTATTGCTAGGCACGGCGGCGAACTAGTGCTGGTCCCGAACTTTAACCATCGCTGCTGCTGGCGCGACCGGTGGCCAGATTTTGTCAAGTAGTAGTGGGCCCGTTTACGCCGTTTCAATGGCAATTGGGGTGTCGGTGCTAAGGATTGAAAATGAGTGAACAGGACAAAACCCGTGTCAGTACCCTGGTTTCCCCAGCGTGCGATGACGACGCAACACGAGTATCTTTTGACGCAAAAGGTACTGAACTGGTATCGCCTCGCGGTGAAGGGGCTGCTGGCGTCGACGCGAACAACGATAAGACAGCCGTGGTAAACGATGAAGCGACCCAGCTAAGTGATGCCACTGAGCTGGGTAGTAAGGCGGGCGATAATACCGCTTTTTTTATTGATGAGGGGGGCTCCAATGGGGCGGGCCAGGCCGTGGGCTTTGATGTTGGTAGCGTGCTCAAAGATCGGTTTCGCCTTGAAAAAAAGCTGGGTGAGGGTGGTATGGGGGCCGTGTTTCTCGCTGTCGATGAGCGCAAGTTAGAGGCCAAGCACAAGGACCCTTATGTGGCGATAAAACTGATCGCCGGTGACTTTTCGCAAGACCCGCTCGCCTATATTGCGCTGCAGCGCGAGACCGATAAGTCACAAAAGCTCGCTCACCCCAATATTATTACGGTTTACGATTTTGATCGTGACGGTGATGTGTTCTTCATGACCATGGAGGCATTAAAGGGCCGCACGCTTGATGAAATCATCAATGATAGAGCGCATTGCCAGCGTCATGCACGTAGCTATATTGAGGCGCTCGCGCAAGGGATTGCCTATGCTCACAAACGCAATATAGTGCATTCGGATCTTAAACCCGCCAATATTTTTGTCACCGATGAAGGCGTTATAAAAGTATTGGATTTTGGTATAGCGCGTGCCTTATACGGGGGCGGAGATGATATTGGTGAGGTTGTCGGTCTGACACCAGGCTACGCAAGCTGTGAAATGTTTGCTGCGGCGCCACCGCACACCTCAGACGATGTCTATGCGATAGGGATCATTGCCTACCAGTTGTATACCGGCGAGCACCCGTTTGCTAAGAAAAAGGCCACCCTCGCGCGTGATCAAGGCTTAAAGCCAAAGCGAATCAAAGGTATTCCACTTTATCAGTGGCAGGCCATAAACAGTGCCTTGGCCTTTGACCGAGACGCGCGCTGTCCCGATGCGGGGCAATTTTATCGGCAATTTAGTGGCGCCGGACGGCGAGTAAAGCAGCTTAGCGTTGCGCTGTTAGTCGTCGTGCTGTCGGCAATTGCTTTCTTTGCCGTGTATGAACCGGAAATCGGGCCTGATATCCCCTTTAGCGAGTTACCGGTCGCGGTGCAGCAACAGTTGACATCACATTTAGCTGAAGCCGATTTAGCATTGAAGTTTGGCGATATTAACGGTGCGCTGCACTACCTAGATCGGGCCTATGTGCTGCATCCGCACAACCGCGAAGTAATGAAAAAGCTAGACCGTTTAGTTGCGGCGATGAGCGCAGCGATTATCGCTGCGTCAGCAGAGCCAAAGCAGCGAGTTCAGCAAATAGATGAGCTTTTGAAGTACGAGTCTTTGGCCCAGAACCCGGAGTTGCTAGGCCTGAAAAAATCCTTACTTAGCCCTCAATCTCAGTAAAGGTACCGGCAAATAGGGCTGAGCTTAAATAGCGTTCCGCCGAATCCGGAAGAATTGCCACAATCGTTTTACCGGCGTTTTCAGGTCGACTGGCGACGCGCTCAGCTACCGCCATTGCCGCACCGCTAGAAATACCGGCTAAAATGCCTTCCTCTTTCATTAAGCGGTGCGCCCATTGCATGGCTTCGTCGTCGTCGATGGCTTCCACGGCATCGACCATGCTCAAATCAAGATTGTCGGGCAGAAAGCCCGCGCCGATACCTTGAATTTTGTGGGGTGCATGCTGTACTTCGCCGCCATTGAGTGCGCTGCGAATGAGGTTAGTGGAGCTGGGTTCTACGGCAATGGTGGTGATTGCCTTGCCACACTGGTTTTTAATATACCGCGATATGCCCGATAGCGTGCCACCGGTGCCTACCCCTGCGACCAAAATATCAATTTCACCCTTGGTGTCTTCCCATATTTCGGGGCCGGTGGTACGTTCATGAATGGCGGGGTTCGCTGGATTGCTAAATTGTTGGGGCATAAAATAGCGTTCAGGGTCGCTGGCTACGATGGCTTCAGCGGCTGCAATAGCGGCTTTCATGCCCTTGCTGCCATCGCTCAGAACCAGTTTGGCGCCGAGCGCGAGTAAGACCTTGCGTCGCTCCATACTCATGGTGCTGGGCATGGTGAGAGTGATGGGGTAGCCCCGCGCGGCAGCCACAAAAGCCAAAGCAATACCCGTGTTCCCGCTGGTGGGCTCAACAATCTCCATACCGGCTTTCAGGTTACCATCTTGCTCCGCCTGCCAGATCATATTGGCGCCGATACGACACTTCACGCTATTGGCTGGGTTACGGCTTTCCATTTTTACCAGAATATTGTGCTGGCTGATGCGTTTAACTTTAATGAGGGGGGTGTTACCAATGGTGAGGCTTAGATCATCAAAAGGGGCGGGCATGGTCATCTCCAATAGCCTGAAATGTCGATTATTAGGCGCAGTTGGCTTTATTTCGCCAATCTGGCACCGAAAGTGGATTATATAGCTGGCCTGATTTGTAATTGCCTTATAATGCCAGCTTGGGTAGTCTTCTGCGCAGTCATTTTAATCATCGCCTGAACAGTTTAGAACAGTGCGACAAGTTTTAGGGAATACGAATGAAATTTACCGGTACTGATTCATATGTTTCAACTGACGACCTGAGTATGGCTGTCAACGCGGCGGTGACATTACAGCGCCCGCTGTTAATCAAGGGGGAGCCGGGTACCGGTAAAACCTTATTGGCGGAACAGGTCGCCGAGTCAATGGGCAAGACGTTAATTCAATGGCACATTAAATCGACTACCAAGGCTCAGCAGGGTCTGTATGAGTACGATGCGGTTTCGCGGTTGCGCGACTCTCAGTTGGGTAATGAGAAAGTAAAAGATATCAGCAATTATATCCGTCGCGGCAAGCTCTGGGAGGCTTTTGCCGCTGATGAGCAGGTGGTGTTACTGATTGATGAAATTGATAAGGCGGATATTGAATTCCCCAACGACTTGCTGGTTGAACTTGATCGTATGGAATTCTTTGTTTACGAGACCGGCGAAACCATTAGAGCCAAGCATCGGCCAATTATTATCATTACCAGTAATAACGAGAAAGAATTGCCAGATGCATTTTTGCGTCGCTGCTTTTTCCACTTTATTACTTTCCCAAGCCGGGAAACCATGCAGAAAATCGTCGCGGTTCACTATCCAGATATCGCTAAAGAGCTGGTGGCCGAGGCCATGGAAGTTTTCTTTGAAATTCGTAAAATTCCTGGTTTAAAGAAAAAGCCCTCGACTTCAGAATTAATAGACTGGCTGAAGTTGTTACTGGCGGATGAGATTCCCGGAGAAATTCTTAAGAACCGTGATGCCAGTAAGGCCATACCGCCGCTGTACGGCGCGCTATTGAAAAATGAGCAGGATGTCCATTTGCTCGAGCGTTTGGCCTTTATGCATCGTCGCGATGGCCGCAATTAAATTATGCTAGTTCAATTTTTTCTCAGTTTACGCAATGCCGGTGTGCCGGTAACCATCCGCGAACTGCTCGATTTATTGGCGGGGCTGCAAGCACGCCTGGCGTTTGTCGATGTAGACGAATTTTATCAGTTGGCACGGTTGTGCATGGTCAAGGATGAGAAGTATTACGACCGTTTCGATAAAGCGTTTGGTCGCTATTTTAGTGACCTCAGTAGCGTCGACGATATTATTGAAGCGATGATTCCTGATGACTGGCTGCGCAAGGAGTTTCTTAAGCAGCTTAGCGAAGAAGAAAAAGCCAAGATTGAGTCGTTAGGCGGTCTGGATAAACTGATAGAAGAGTTTAAAAAGCGTCTTGACGAGCAAAAAGGTCGTCACGCCGGCGGCAACAAATGGATTGGTACCGGCGGCACCTCGCCCTATGGTCATAGTGGTTACAATCCGGAAGGTATCCGCATCGGCGGCGAAAGTCAGAATAAAAAAGCGATTAAAGTGTGGGAACGGCGGGATTTTAAAAATCTCGACGACAGCGTTGAACTGGGTACGCGTAATATTAAAGTTGCGCTGCGCCGCCTGCGTAAATTTGCGCGCACCGGCGCTGCCGACGAATTAGATATCAACGATACTATTTCGTCTACGGCCAAGAATGGTGGCATGCTCGATTTAAAGATGGTGCCGGAGCGCCACAACGCTGTGAAAGTGCTGTTGTTCTTTGATGTGGGCGGTTCTATGGATCCGCATATTAAAGTCTGTGAGGAGCTGTTCTCGGCTGCGCGCACTGAATTCAAACACATGGAATATTATTATTTCCACAACTACATCTATGAGTCGGTGTGGGATAACAATATGCGCCGTCACGCTGAGCGTATTCAAATGCTGGATATCCTGCATAAATACAGTTCGGACTATAAAGTGATTTTTGTGGGTGACGCGTCGATGTCGCCCTACGAAATTGTCCAGCCCGGCGGCAGTGTTGAGCATTGGAATGAAGAGGCGGGGGAGGCGTGGATGCGACGTTTGCGCGAGACCTACGATAAAGTAGCTTGGTTAAACCCAGTGCCGCCCTCTGATTGGAGCTGGACTCAGTCGATTAAAATGGTTGAACAGCAGCTTGAGGGGCATATGTATCCGATGACCTTGGGTGGTCTTGAACAGGCCATGGCTTATTTGGCCAAATAAGCCTGAGCGCAAACGCAAAGCTTGCTTCGTGTTTGCGCGCTATTTCTTCTGTCGCTCGCGATCAAATCCCACTAAAGGCAATTAAGGCTGCTGTTACCGCGACATTCAGCGATTCCACGCCGTTGTGCATAGGGATTCTTAAGCGGGCATTACAGCGTTTTTCTAAGTTGCGGCTCACGCCCTCAGTTTCATTGCCAAGAATATAAACCATGCTGCCCTGCGCTTTGTAATCAAAAAGCGAGTGTTCAGCGTGGGACGACAAGCAGCATAGGGTGGCGCCATCGTCTTTCATGCGCAGTAATTCTGCGTCTAAGTCCTCGCAGTGGTATATCGGCGCCTTAAACAGTGTGCCAGCACTGGCTTTTATAACTAAGGCGGTAAGTGGCGCACCGCCACGGCGGGGTAAAATTAGGCCGTCAATACCGCTGGCTGCCACCGAGCGAATAATCATGCCGAGATTCTGCGGGTTGGTAATGCGGTCTAGGGCAATATAGCGGCGCGGAGCTGTCTGTAAATGATCGCCACTAATGGCGCTGCAAGGCTGGTAGGCGCTGAGCTGCAGGTCGGCGGCAACCCCTTGATCTTGTTTGCCGTTTTTGGAAATGCGCGACAGGGCTTTGCGCTCGTGCATTTCAATCGCAATGCCGCGTTGTTCGGCGAGCTGGCGTAGCTCGCGAATGATGCCGTCTTCTTTGTTGCTGTGGGCGAGATGAAGCTTGTAGACCTGCATATCAGGATCTTGAAGGGCTTCAAGTACCGGCTTGCGACCATAGATTGTTAATAGCTGATCGAAAAAGGTCTTGCGTTGCTGATAGTTCTCGCTGCTCATAGAGTTCGCTTATATTGCTGTGGTTTTTAGGCTAAAAGGCGCCTTTTACCGGTATTAAGGGGGCTCAGGAGGCGCGCAGTGCGTGATGGAGAATATTAATTGAAAACGCCAAGTCTTACCTTGTTTTACGCTATTTAAATTGAAGGGCCAAATGTCTTTTAATACTGGTGCTATTTTATGGTGCTTGCGCACTAAGTTTGGGCATGAATATTGCTAGTTATTTGTGCGTTGCTGGAACTCCAGCCCATAAATCTTATGTCGCATTTATTTAAGTTGCTGTGCTTGGAATGGACTCTAATAATTAAAGTTTTTATAAACAGTGGCTTAAGTTATTTTGTATTGGGTTTTGCGATGGTGCCTGACTATCTCAGGCTGGCCATTTTCGCCCCAATATCGAGCGATTAAATAATTAACGACCTAAATTGGTGCGTTTAATTTAGCACTTGGAGATATTGTTGATGAAAAACAAGGGAAATTGGCGCCCTCTGCGTATTGCAGTTTTGCTCGCTACTATTTTTGCACCACAGTGGGGATTCGCTCAGAGTCTCGATACCGGTAATACCGCGTGGATGTTAACCTCGACAGCCCTTGTTCTGTTTATGACATTGCCTGGCTTAGCCTTGTTCTACGGCGGCCTAGTACGTAGCAAAAACGTACTGAGCGTATTGATGCAGTGTTTCAGTATTACCTGCCTCGCTTCGCTGTTGTGGGTGGTTGCTGGGTATAGCTTGGCTTTCAGCGAGGGCACCGCCTTTGTGGGGGGCTTGAGCAAAGCCTTTCTGGCCGGCGTGGGCGAAGACAGCGTCAGCGGCGATATTCCTGAAACTGTCTTTATTATGTTCCAGATGACCTTTGCCATTATTACCCCAGCATTGATTATTGGTGGTTTTGCAGAGCGGATCAAATTCTCGGCGGTAATGGTATTTTCTGCGCTGTGGTTGTTGTTGGTCTATGCACCCGTAACCCACTGGGTATGGGGTGGTGGTTGGTTGGCGGAAATGGGCTTGCTCGATTTCGCCGGTGGTACCGTAGTGCATATAACCGCAGGTGTCGCTGCATTGGTGGCTGCGCTAGTACTCGGTAAACGTCAGGGTTTCGGTCAAATGGCCTTGCCGCCACACAATTTGACCATGACGTTTATCGGTGCGGGTATGCTGTGGGTGGGCTGGTTTGGCTTTAACGCTGGCAGCGCTCTGGGTGCTAATGGCGATGCCGGTATGGCAATGCTCGTGACGCACCTCTCTGCGGCAACGGGCTGCTTAACCTGGTCGGCAATTGAGTGGAAACGCTTTGGCAAGCCAAGTGCTTTAGGCGCGGTAACCGGTATGGTGGCAGGCTTGGGTACTATTACGCCAGCTTCTGGTTATGTGGGCCCCGCGGGCGCTATGGTGATTGGCTTAAGTGCGGGTATTGTGTGTTTTTACATTACTTTAGCAATGAAGCAGGTATGGAAAATTGACGACTCCCTTGATGTATTTCCCGTACACGGTGTTGGCGGCATTTTAGGGACATTCTTGGCGGGTATTTTCGCCAGCAGTGAGCTGGGCGTATTCAGTGGTCAGGGGCTCGCCGAAGGTATGACGATAGCGTCGCAGCTCAAAGTACAATTGATTGGTATTGGTGCAACCTTCGCCTATACCGCTATTATTAGTTACGGCTTATTCGTGCTAATCGATAAATTGATTGGCTTGCGTGTTAGCGCAGACGAAGAAGCGCAAGGCTTGGATATTACCTGTCACAACGAAGTGGGTTACGATTTATAATAAGGCCTTGTCGATTTTCGTATAAAAACAGCCCGGCAATGCCGGGCTGTTTTGTTTTGGCCTATATCCATTAAGGAGGTTCAGCATGGACGCGCAGGCGTCGGTGACGTCATTTGTACTGTATGGCACTTCAGCGTGCCATCTGTGTGAATTGGCAGAAGCCGTTTTAAGTGAGCTTTTGTCGCAGGGTTACGATTGGCAGATTGAAGTTGTTGATATCGCTGACGACGATAATCTGCTCGAGCGCTATGCGCTGTCTATCCCTGTGTTGACGCATACAGGCAGTGACCTTGAGTTGCGTTGGCCGTTTGACGGCGCTACGGTTTTGGCATTTGCCAGAGAGGAGGTAACGGGATGAGTCTTGTTGTTTCCGGGCTTTTTTCATACCCCGTTAAGTCGCTGCGTGGACATAGTCAAGCAAGTACCCATATAACGAGCTGGGGGCCTGACCGCGATCGACGCTGGATGGTGGTGGATGACAGTGGGCAGTTTATGACTCAGCGCCAGCTTCCGAAGATGTGTCGAATTGGCGCGCGCTATCAGGGTGGCGATATCTGTCTATGGCATCTAGATTCCCCCGCTGACGCGATTGAGGTTTGTCTCGATGGCAGTGAAAAGGAGCGATACGTTGGCATTTGGGACGATAGCTGCACCGCGCTAGACGCCGGTGATGCGGCGGCAAATTGGCTCAGTGCTCAGCTTGGTGTTTCACTGCGGCTTTGTTATATGCCTGATTATAGTTACCGTCAGGTTGACCTGCAGTTTGCAGAGCGCGGTGATAGGCTCGGTTTCGCCGATGGCTTTCCCTTTTTACTCTGTAATGAGGCTTCCTTGCAGCAGCTCAGTGCTGGGCTTGGTCGCAGCGTGGATATGCAGCGCTTTCGTCCCAATATTGTCATTTCGGGTGCGGTGCCGTTCGCGGAAGATCATTGGCGACGAATTCGAATCGGTGATATTGAGTTTGACGTAGTGAAAGCGTGCGCGCGATGTGCGATTCCGACGGTGAACCTGGATGATGCATCGAGAGAGGCAGATGTGTTTCGCGCATTAAAAGCCCAGCGCCAGCGTGGTGGTGAAGTGTATTTTGGGCAAAATATGATCCACCGCGGCGAGGGTGAGATTAAGCTCGGCGACGCGGTGGAGGTGCTGGCGTTAAACTAGTTTTTAAGTGCGGTAGCGCGATTTTTTGGCGCAATTTGACGCTCTTCTTGGGCTAGTAGTGGCCGCTCTAAATCAAGCTTGGCGGCGTAAATAACACTGAAGGCTAACACGTTTTTAATATACTCCCGGGTTTCACCGTAGGGCAGGTTCTCTATCCATATGTCGGCGGGCATATCTTTGGTTTGGCGCAATAATACGCGCTCAATACGACTGGGGCCGGCGTTGTAGGCCGCGGTTGCCAATATGCGGTTGCCGCCGAACTGCTCCAGTAATTGGCCGAGGTAAAAGCCGCCCATCGCAATGTTTTTTTCTGGGGTGATGAGGTCTTCGGTTTTCGGGCTGGGCAGCCCCATTTGCCTGGCGACGAGTTTGGCGGTGCCGGGCATTAATTGCATGAGTCCGCGAGCGCCAACGCGGGAATTGGCGGCGGGCGCAAAGGCACTTTCTTGACGGGCGATAGCGTAAATCCATTTAAGCTGGATTTTTTCACGCTTGGCAACTTTGCGGAAATTGTCTTGGTGAGGTGTTGGGAAGCGGAGCTCTAAATCATCCCATGCATCTGCCTTCAGCGCCGTCATAATTGACTGGTAATGCCAGCCCCAGTTGAGTGCCAGTTGCGCTGCTGCGACTTGCTCTGCCTTATTTAAGCTTCGCATCGCATAAGCCCATTCAAGATTTGAAGTGCCGGTGTCGCCGAGGAGGTACAGCTCACGAGCTCGGGCGATCGCGCTGTGTTGTTCAACCTCGCTGATTAATGCGGGGTCTAGAGTGCGGCTAGCGCTTAACTGGTAGTCTTCGTTAAGAATATCGGCTGCTAAAAAACTATAGTAACCGCGCTCTGCTGCGAGTTTTTGTAGGGCTAGCTGGGTGCTAACAGTGAGCTCACCGCGCAGTTCTATATCTGCTCGGGCAGCCCAGTAGCGCCAGTCCGCCTTCTGCTTTTTATCGTCGGGAAGAAATTGTGCAATATGTTGCACAGCGGCCCAGTCGCCGTCTTTTAAAGCGAGCCTAATACGCCACTCGGTAAGATAGGGGTCTTCGTAGTTAGGGTCGGTGGCCATTACCCAGTCGCGGGTGTAATCCGCGTCGCTGGCAATGATTTGACGAGCCATACTGTCACGCAGGGCATAATTTTGACTCGGCGTGAATTTTAGCTGGCGGTCTAATTGTTGCCAAAAGGTGTTAGTACGCTCAAAGTCACCTTTGGCAAGACGCTTTAAGGTATGCACGGCGATGTCGCGGCTGCGGTCATTGGCACTTAGTGTCAGCCCTTTACTAAAGAGTAGGTTGGGATTACGCAAAATCTCGACGTACGATTCGCTGTCCTTTACCTTGCTGAGCAGGTAAAAAGCCATGTCAGTCTGCCCGCTGTTTAGAGCTAAATTGGCACGGTGCCAATACTGCTGCTCAGTTTGGGCGGGGCTAAGCGTGGCGAACCATTCTTTGATCGGGGTATCGCATTCTTTAGGGAGCGAGTAGGGTGTGCTCCAAAGTTCACTCACTGCGGCGTTGGCCTCGCTATGTTTGCCAGTTTGACGAAGTGCATGGGTGTAGTGGCAGCTGTTTTGGACAGATGAACTTTTTCGGTAGTATTCGGTATACAGTGCCCAATTGCGGTTGCGCTGTAATTTATTAAGCCATGTTAGACGGATACGTTGACCGGTGATGGTGTCCCCATACTGCTGTAGATAGACGTCAATCGTTTGTTGTGAGACCTGGTTTATCTGCGCTTTGAGTAATTCCAGCTCCAAATAAGGGTATAAAGCGTAATTGCTGAGCTGTGGGGTCAGCTTTTCGGCATTGGCTATGTGGCCACGGCTGATTTCGGTGAGTGCTTCGCGGTATAATCTCCTGCTGTTATCCGTCGCGGGATCGGCAATAACAGTTGTCGCCTGGATTGCCAGTACGACCAAGAGTGTAAAAAAGCGGTTCATATCCCTGCAGCCTTGCATGACGTGTGAATTTTCGATGAGTTAAAAGACTTAGCTGGGGCCTCATGGCCTTTGCCGACCCTATATTGGATCAAATATATGCCTTTGTTACGTGCTACACAATTACAGCATAGTATTGGACAACAGATTGTACTGGATAACGCCGAATTACAACTCGAAGCTGGGGATAGAGTTTGCTTGCTTGGGCGAAACGGCTGCGGAAAGTCGACTTTACTGCGAATTGTGGAAGGCAGTGCCGCCGTTGATGCTGGTGAAGTTTGGCGCCAGCCAGGCGTTAAAATTGCGCGCATGGAGCAAACTCTGGATTTTGCCTCCCCAGATGAAACTATTTACGACGTGGTCGCCGATGGCCTTGCCGGCCTGGGTAAGGTATTACGCCGGTATCATGAGCTTATTATCGGTGATATGGGCGACGCCGAGCTAAAAGAGCTCGAGCATTTGCAGCGGGAGATCGAGACCAATGATGGTTGGTCGTTCCAGCAGCGAATCGACAATATATTAACGCGCCTTGAATTAGACGCCGATGCCAAGGTGTGCAGCATGTCTGGTGGCTGGCGCCGCCGTGTGGCCTTGGCTCGAGCCCTAGTTTGCGATCCCGACATTTTACTGCTGGACGAACCGACCAACCACTTAGACTTGGATGGCATTTTGTGGCTGGAGCAGTGCGTAATGTCTTTTCAAGGCTGTGTGTTGTTTGTTACACACGACAGGGCCTTAATTGAAAAACTCGCCACCCGTATCGTTGAGTTAGATCGCGGCATACTGACGAATTACGACACCAATTACACCCGCTATTTAGAGCTTCGTGAGCACGCACTTGAAATCGAGGCTGAGCATAATGCCCTGTTTGACAAGCGTTTAGCGCAAGAGGAAGTGTGGATTCGTCAGGGTATCAAAGCGCGCCGCACGCGTAACGAGGGCCGTGTTAGAGCCCTGGAGCGTATGCGCTCTGAGCGGTCTCGGCGCCGGGTTCAATCAGGATCAGCCAATCTTAGCGTCAATCAGGCCGATCGCACCGGTAAAGTGGTTGCCGAACTCACCGATGTGTCCTTTTCGGTGCCGGGTAAACTGCTCGTGGATAATTTATCCCTCCTGGTTTGCCGCGGCGACAAATTGGCACTTATCGGTCCGAATGGCGCCGGTAAAACCACCTTGCTGCGCTTAATTTTAGGGGAGCTAGAGGCGCAATCCGGTACCGTGAAGGCCGGTACCAATCTGCAAGTGGCCTATTTTGATCAGCTTCGTGATCGTTTAGATGAAAGTCAGCGAGTTGTTGATATTGTTGGGCAGGGCCGTGATGCCGTCACCATCAACGGTAAAGACCGTCATATCATGAGTTACCTCGGTGATTTCTTGTTTAGCCCTGAGCGGGCGCGTAGTCACTTTGGTGTCTTATCTGGCGGTGAGCGCGCGCGCGTCCAGTTGGCCTGTTTGTTTAGTCAACCAGCAAACGTGCTGGTAATGGATGAACCGACCAACGATCTGGACATGGAAACCCTCGAGCTGCTCGAAAGCCTATTGGTTGATTTTAGCGGCACGGTGCTGCTGGTAAGTCACGACCGCTCATTTGTCGACAGTGTGGCGAGTAGTTGTTTGTTATTTGAAGGCCAGGGCGTCATCAGTGAGCATATCGGTGGCTACAGTGAGGTGTCGGCCTATATGTCGCGCAGGCTCGCGCAGCAAAAGGCGGCACCGGCTGCTAATCAGGCGCCGTCCTCACCAGCTCAGGCTACGCCAAAGCCTAGTCCCAAAGCCCGCAAGCTGAGTTACAAAGATCAACGCGAATTAGATGGCTTGCCAAGTAAAATTGAAAACTTAGAGCTAAGTCTTGAAAAGCTCGCGGAGAAGTCGGGTAGTGCGGGCTTTTATCAGCAAGATCCCAGCGCTATTGCCGAAGTCTTGGATAAAATCACTGCGACGCAAGCGGAGTTAGATCACTGTATGGAGCGCTGGCTTGAATTGGCCGAGTGAGCGCATTAGGGCGAGCTAATTTAGTCCTCGCGCCCAACACGCACGGCGAGCACGTCGCACTCGGCGCCGTGTAATACGCCGTTTGCGGTGGACCCTAAGAGCAGCGCCAAGCCTTTGCGGCCATGGCTGCCGACAATAATAAGGTCGGCGTCTAGGCTTTCGCATAATTCATGAATCTGCGCGTCGGGCCTGCCTGTGAGTAAGTGGCATTGGTTTTTGGGAATATTCAAACGCTGGGCAAACTTGCCTAGTGCCGACTCAGCCTGCTGCTGTAGCTGTTGCTGGACTTCAGAAAAATCCATGGGGATATCACCGCCGTAGGCGAGGCTAAGGGGTTCGACTACGTGCAATAAATGGAGATCTGCGTCGTGTAGGGCAGCCATACCGGCAGCCCGCTCTAGTACGGCGTCAGCTTCATCTGAGAGATCTATCGCGGCTAGGATGCGGCGGTAGTTTGGCATTTTGGGCTCCAACTATATTCGCAATTTACTCACTTATTAAGGTATAAAGCCTGCCAACTGTCCAGTATTTACCAAAGGAAATTTATGGCGTGGCTAATCGGCTTTGCAGTAATCGGCTTTATGTTGGCGCCAATCATGTGGATTTTGCCTTCGCGTCGGCAATCCCAGCAGGCCGCAGTGAGGGCTGCGGCTCGCGCGCATGGTTTGTCGGTAAAAGTTGTGGCCATGCCAAAGTCTCGTCGCGAGCGGGTCCGGCGCGAGGAAGATGTTTTTGGTGTTTGTTATACCCGCTCGGTGCATAACAAAAAGCCACTGCCGACGTGGAAGTGCTGGTTGTTGGATATCCCTGAGGGGGAAGACGATCTGGAGCCCTGTAGTCCAGAAATTTTGATGCTCATCACTGAATGCCGCAATTTGCTGCCAAACGATGCAACGATGCTTGAATTTACGCCAATTGGTCTCCATGTTTACTGGCGGGAACGTCAGGCAGATGAAAAGGTTGTGGCGGATATCGCCCTGTGTCTCAACACGATTATTGAAAAAGGAAGACTGGAAATTGCCCCAAGATAAAAGGTTGACGGTTACTGATATTCCTAAGGGCTTGTATCGCCACTATAAAGGGGGTGAATACCAAGTATACGAAGTGGCGACGCACAGCGAGACTGAAGAATTGCTGGTTGTTTATCGGCCGCTTTACGGCGCTGCCGCACTTTGGGTTAGACCCCTGGCAATGTTCGCGGAACTTGTTGAATATAAAGGAAAAACATTGCCTCGCTTTGAGCTGGTAAAACCCGCAAATGAGGCCTTGGTGTGAACCCATTGGCATAAAAAAGCCTTGGCTATCCCCTTGACCCTGACGAAATGAACACTTATATATGTCGCCTCTCGCCGCTAAGGCGTCATGCACTTACCTTAATCGCAGAAGGATAATATGGGCAAATCTTTGGTTATTGTGGAATCGCCAGCTAAGGCGAAGACCATTAACAAGTATTTGGGCTCCGAGTTTATCGTCAAGTCCAGTATTGGCCATATCCGTGACCTGCCAACCAGTGGCAGTGCAAAAGCCAGCACGGTCGATCCTAAAGAGCGCGCTAAAGCGGCCGCGCTGACACGTAAAATGGCGCCAGAAGAAAAAGAAATTCATAAGAAGACGAAGTCGCGGCAGCAGCTTATTGCCCGTATGGGAATTGACCCAGAAAAAGATTGGGCGGCGCATTACGAAATTTTGCCAGGTAAAGAAAAGGTTGTCAGCGAACTGAAAAAGCTGGCCGAAAATGCCGACACCATCTACCTCGCAACGGATTTGGACCGCGAGGGGGAGGCTATCGCCTGGCATCTGCGTGAGGCTATTGGCGGCGACGCCAGCCGCTACAAGCGTGTGGTGTTTAATGAAATTACAAAAAAGGCCATTCAGGCCGCATTTGAAAAGCCAACCGAACTGGATATTGATCGGGTTAATGCTCAGCAAGCGCGCCGTTTCTTAGACCGCGTGGTGGGCTATATGGTGTCACCATTGCTGTGGGCAAAAATTGCTCGGGGGCTTTCGGCCGGCCGAGTGCAATCGGTTGCGGTGCGCTTGGTGGTTGACCGCGAAAAAGAAATTCGGGCCTTTATTCCCGAGGAATACTGGCAAATTCATACCGATAACAGCTCTGCGGCGGGCCAGCTCCGTCTCGAAGTGAAAAAGCAGGCTGGCGTCAATTTTCGCCCTGACAATGAAGCTGATGCCATGGCAGCGACAGCGGCTTTACGTAGTGCCGATTACACGGTAACCGCGCGTGAAGATAAACCGACAAAAAGTCACCCGAGTGCGCCATATATTACCTCCACCCTGCAGCAGGCCGCGAGTACGCGGCTAGGCTTTGGCGTTAAGAAAACCATGATGATGGCTCAGCGGCTTTATGAGGCGGGTTACATCACTTATATGCGTACTGATTCGACGAATTTGAGTGTCGACGCGGTAGCGGCTTGCCGGGATTATATTAGCAGTAACTTCCCTAAGGCCTACTTACCGGAGGCACCGAAGTCGTATTCGAGCAAGGAGGGCGCTCAAGAGGCTCACGAAGCAATCCGGCCTTCCGATGTGAATATCGAACCGACTCAATTGGCGGGTATGGAGCGCGATGCTGAACGGCTTTATGTGTTGATTTGGCGTCAATTTGTGGCCTGCCAAATGGCGTCTGCCAGTTTTACCAGTACCTCCGTTGTGGTTACGGCAGGTGATTATGAATTGCGCACTCGTGGCCGCGTGGTGTTGTTTGATGGCTTTATGAAAGTGCAGCCGCCGAATGTGAGCAAAAAGGAAGAAGATCAAGAGCTGCCTGATGTCAAAGTGGGTGATCGGCTTGAACTTGTTAAAGTTGATCCTAGTCAGCATTTTACCAAGCCATCACCGCGTTATTCTGAAGCGGCGCTGGTTAAAGAGTTGGAAAAGCGCGGGATTGGCCGGCCGTCAACTTACGCGGCAATCATTTCTACGATCCAAGATCGGGGCTATGTTCGGGTCGATAATCGGCGCTTTTACGCTGAAAAAATGGGCGATATCGTTACCGATCGCTTGGTGGAGAGCTTTAGTAACCTGCTGGATTACAGCTTCACTGCGCGTATGGAAGAGCTGCTCGATGAAGTGGCTGCGGGTGACAAAAACTGGAAAAAACTGCTCGACGAGTTTTATTCAGAATTCCGCAAGACCCTTGAGGCCGCTGAAGCTGAAGGCGAGGGCATGCGTAACAATGTGCCAACTGGCACAGATATTCCCTGCCCCAATTGCGGCCGTACCATGCAAATTCGTACCGCTAGCACTGGTGTTTTCCTTGGCTGTTCGGGCTACGCGCTGCCGCCAAAAGAGCGTTGCAAGCAGACGATAAACTTGGTGCCCGCCGAAGATTTCGTCAGTATCGACAGCGATGACGATGAGGCGGAGTCTAAGGTGCTACGCAGCAAACATCGCTGCGGTATATGCAATACCGCCATGGAAAGCTACGTTATCGACGCCACGCGGAAATTACATATTTGTGGCAATAACCCCGATTGCAGTGGTCATGAGATAGAGCAGGGCAGCTTTAAAGTAAAAGGCTATGAAGGCCCACTCATTGAATGCGACAAGTGTGGGCTAGATATGCAGCTCAAGACCGGTCGCTTTGGTAAGTATTTTGGCTGCACCGGTGAAGACTGTAAAAACACCCGCAAGTTGTTACGCAGTGGTGAAGCCGCGCCGCCGAAGATGGATCCAGTGCCTATGCCTGAGTTGCAGTGCGAAAAAGTTGATGACCACTATATTCTTCGCGATGGTGCTGCGGGATTGTTTTTGGCCGCAAGCGGCTTCCCCCGCAATCGGGAGACTAGGGCGCCGCTGGTTAAAGAAATACTGCCTCATCAGAGTGAAATTGACGAGAAATACGCCTTTTTGTTTGCGGCGCCAGCGAAAGATAAAGAAGGACGGGATGCCGTCATTCGCTATAGCCGAAAAACGAAAGAACAGTATGTGCAGACTGAAGTCGACGGTAAGCCCTCGGGCTGGGCGGCGTTTTACGAAAACGATAAGTGGGTGGTCCGCGAGAAGGCAGCAAAAGCGAGCAAGACGACTGCAGCCAAGACCGCTGCCAAGAAAGCGCCTGCTAAAAAAACGAAGGTGAGCAAGTAATTGGCTAGTTTAAAGGAAAGCTTTCGCGGCCAATGTAATTTGCACGTCTACTTTGCTGAGCAGTACCTCGCTCAGCTAGAAGCCTCCGATCCGCATGATTGGGGTGGGCATATTCAGCGCGCGACTTCGGATTCGCTGGCATGGCAGCTTCTGCTGGCTTATCAGTGCCATCTTGCAGACCTTATTGACCAACAGCCCAAGTTTGGGCTGTTATTGCCTGAGGGGCAGTTTAACGCCCGCTCTCTGGTGGCCGATGAGCTGCCACCAGAGATTGAGGAATTGGCCGGGCGGGAAGTTGAACCGGGCTGGCTAGCGACAATCGTAAATTATTCCTTTGTTCAAACCGCCACCGCAAGCCGCGCGCCGCAAGGTGTGTTGGCGTGGGACGGTCAGTCGGAATCGGCAGTGAAGCCTGATTTAGCTGGGTGCCTTATAGAATTGAAATCGATGATTGCCCGCCATCGCGCGACCTTAATGGAGTATTGAATTAAGTCTGCGGTTGGCGTCAGGCTGACGAGGTTTGATACAATACCGCCAACGGCGTCGCGTTGACGTTAGAGATATCAAGGAATCCTTTGTGCTGTCATATTTAGAATTGGTTGAACTTGCTAACGGTGACGTTGTTTTACAGCGCTCGGAAGGTGATGAAAACCCCTTGGTGACGATTCGTTTTTCCGAGGAGACCCGCGAGCATATCAACGGCTCTTGTCTCGAGATTGCCCGTGCCATGGTGCAGGCTGGCATTGAGGCAGTGTCTGTTGCCGCTGCCGATGAAGGCTTTGCCGACGAGGCTGAAGCCGATTTAGATGACCCAGAATTGCAGTCTAAAATAATCCATTAAAATACTATACGCCCCGGCACTCAGGCCTAGCGTGCCTAGTATCTGTTTTAGGCCTGCATCAGAATCACTAAGCATTCTGCCGCACCAGCCTTGGCAGCTGTAGCCAGCGCTCGGCGTTCATCGTCACGCAGTGGTCTTTCAAGCAGTATTGCCACCGTGTGACTTTTACCGCGCTCAAGCGCGCGGATAGCAATTTCACTCAAATCCCGTTGGCTGTTAGATACGACTTGCAGAATTTTTTGACCATGCTGATGGCTAGAGGCGCTGAGCAATGGCTTTAAGGGCCGGTCTGCGACCCAACACAGCCAACGTTGGTCAGAGTTGGCACTGAGCTGTATGAGCATGGCGGCCAGTAACGGTTTGGACAGGTGTGCGTCGCTGTGCATAGTGATTTCAGTAATCTGGCCTGCGGCAACAGCCGACTCAGATGCGTAGTGTAGTGGTATCTGTTCTATACAAGTCATGTTATTAGCTCCCGCGTCTTAGTACACCAACACTTAATCCTTCGATGGCAAATTCCTGTTCTCGTAAATCAACTTGAATAGGTTCGTAGTCTGGGTTTTCTGCAATCAGCGAAACGTGATATTTGCTTTTTTGCTGCTGAAAGCGCTTTACGGTGACTTCATTGTCGATTCGCGCGACGACGATTTGGCCGTTACGCGCTTCGCTGCAGCGGTGTACGGCCAAAAGATCATTGTCAAAAATGCCGACGTTGATCATGCTGTCGCCTTTAACTCGCAGGAAGTAATCGGCGTTGGGCGAGAAAATTGACGCCGGCATATCGCAGTAATCTTCGATGTTGGCTTCAGCCAATATGGGATTACCTGCGGCGACACGGCCTATTATAGGAATGCCTAAGTTTTCGGGTAAGCGTATGCCTCTGGATGCGCCGGCAATAATCTCAATAGCGCCTTTGCGGGCGAGGGCTTTTAGGTGCTCCTCTGCGGCGTTGGGCGAGCGGAAGCCGAGTACCCTGGCAATATCAGCGCGGGTAGGCGGGTAGCCCGTATCGGCGATATGGTCTTTGATTAGTTGCAAAATTTGGGCTTGCCGTGCAGTGAGCTTTTCCATAATTTTAGTATCTGTTTATCTATACAGGTACTGGTAGTATATACAGTGTTTTTTGGATGGCAAGACTTTGGCTGAAAAATTCACCTAAGCGGTTTGCATTTGATTTCTGCACTTCTTTGCTTATTCTATGGGGTAAGCGCACGTATCTGGGCTTCGCGCTTTTATGAGACATAAAAAAACCGCCAGTTGTCACCCGTGGCGGTAATTCTGCAATTCGCTTGCGGCTAAAGCATGAATTTGCGTTCAGTACTCGTCGAGCAGCCCGTTAATAACGTCGCTTTCAATTTCGGATAGCGGATTATTCCAGCTCTCGGGAACCATTGTGTCGTCAAGAAACCGATAGTCATCGTCACTCAACTCAAATGCATTTCGCCAGTCTTCTGGCTCTTCAACTTGCTCTAAACTTAATTGTCGCCAGCTTTCCATGTCGTATTGGCATAACTCGCCGTCAATTAACTGTGCTTCGACTGAATCGCTGCCATCGTCTACTGCAACAACTTCAAAGAGTTGCTCTGATTCCATATCTTTGTACCATTTACCGACCAGGGGTCTTAGTCTTGCCATGATTGCCACCTCTGCTAAAGCCTGCCTTCAAACTAACACTTAGGAAAATACTGTCTAGTAGGTATTTTTCGCTAGCCTAATAAGGGGCGCGTGGTGCCGACGGTGGGTCTTTAATACAATTCACTGTATATTCAGTGGGCTAGGCCCTATTTTTAAACTGCTTATTTATTATTAAACTAGGGTTTTTATGGTGCATTTGTATAAGCCGCGTTGGCTTAGAAATGAAATTGTATAGAAATGATGACGGATTACAGTAATGTTTAAACAGTGGTGGGACAGTTTTCAGCCAGATCAATATCCGTGGTTGGGCGACGTGTTTATCGTTGTGCTGATTATTTTGGTGGCGAATTTAATTGTTGGTAGATTAGTGGCGCGGCTAGCACTTAAGTTTTCGACAACGCATAACCTCTGGGATGACGCCTTGCTGGAAGCCGCGCGCAGACCCGCGGTACTGATGGTCTGGGCAGTAGGTACGAGTCATGTACTGGAAATTATCGGCCGGTCGACCGAGGCGGAAATCTTTTCTGCATTGGATTCGCTGCGCGCGGTTGGTGTGGTGTTGATTCTGGCGTGGTTTTTAGTGGCGCTGGTACGCCAGGTTGAGTTGCGTTTGCTGTCCGATGAATACACCGCTCGCGACGAGGCTGTTGACCGCACAACAGTGATGGCGCTGGGTAAATTGGTGCGCACTGCGGTGATTATTGTCTCGGGATTAATGATTTTACAAAATCTCGGCTACAGTATTTCCGGTGTTTTGGCGTTCGGCGGTATTGGTGGTATTGCAGTCGGTTTTGCCGCTAAAGACTTACTGGCTAATTTTTTCGGCGGTCTAATGGTTTACTTAGATCGGCCCTTTTCGGTTGGTGACTGGATACGCTCTCCCGACAAGAACATTGAAGGCACGGTAGAAAATATTGGCTGGCGCCAAACCCGCATTCGCACTTTCGATCAACGGCCCTTGTACGTGCCGAATGCAACATTTGCGCAAATCTCAGTAGAAAATCCGTCACGCATGTTGAATCGACGTATTTATGAAACGATCGGTGTGCGTTATGAAGATGCTGGGCGTCTGCCGGAGATTATCAACAGGGTCAGGGCAATGTTAGAAGATCATGCTGATATTGATTTAGGTAAAACTCTGATCGTTAATTTCAATACGTACAACGCATCGTCTTTAGATTTCTTTGTTTATACATTTACCAAAACCACAAATTGGGTTGAATACCATAAAATTAAACAAGATGTACTGCTGAAAATTCTAAATATCATTCATGAGCTTGGTGGCGATGTGGCCTTTCCTACCACCACTGTTAAGCTTGATCCTATTACAATAGAGAGCGCCCAAGGGCACACTGCGGAGTTTAAAAATGGGTAAAACAATAGCGGTTATTGGCGGAACGGGTTTATGTGATTGGCCAGGTGCCGAGGTGCTTGAAGAGACTGCGCTGGAGACGCCCTACGGTGTGCCCAGTGCCTTGGTTCAACGGATACGCTATGAATCTGCTGAGTTTTTGTTTCTTGCCCGTCATGGTCACGGGCATGAGATACCGCCACATGCGATTAACTACCGCGCGAATATTGCCGCGCTTCAGCAGGCCGGTGTTGATGCCTTGATTGCGGTTAATGCGGTGGGGGGCATTAGTGAGCGCTTTGTCGCAGGTGTTATTACTATTCCAGATCAAATTAATGATTACACTTGGGGGCGCCAGCACACCTTTTTTGACGGTAACAATGGCAAAGTTGAGCACATAGATTTTAGCTTCCCCTATAGTCAGGATTTGCGTTCTCGTTTGGCTAATGCCGCGGTAGATGCCAATATCGCGATTGAAGACTACGGGGTTTACGCAGTGACCCAAGGGCCGCGCTTGGAAACGGCGGCAGAAATTCGGCGTCTTGCTAGAGACGGTAACGATATTGTAGGTATGACCGCAATGCCAGAGGCAGCGTTGGCCAGGGAGGCTGGGATTGACTATGCGTCGATATCTTTAGTGGTCAACCCGGGCGCGGGGCTCAGTGATAATCTGATTACGATCGAAGATATTCGCGCCGTTATCGATACCGGTATGGTGCAGGTTAAATCCATTCTGGCGCGTTGTATCGCCGAGTATTAATTGTTATTAAACCGATGGCCGGAGTATTGCCCCGGCCACAGGTTTATTCTTTCGGCGCTTTAATTTTTGTTACTTTAATAATGACCCCAAATTTGGGGTGGTCAATAAAGTGCAATTCATCACTGCGCATCCGCCGCTGTTGTTTCATCACCACGATTTGCTCAATGGGATGGTCTGCGTCTTGCTGAGCTTGAGCACTGGGCTGAAAATCAGGGTTTTGCTGCTTAAATTGGCGGTATTCTGGGCTGTCTTCAAAGGCTTTGTCGGCCAGTGAAGACAGTTCTTCAGGCTCATCGTAGCTTTGCGGTTGGTGTGGTAAATAATAATTACCGCTGTGACTACCGTAGCGCACCAGCCAAAGATTAGTGTCGACATGCAGGTAGCGCTCTACGGCGATGCGAATATAGCCCTCGAGCTCATAGTGTTTTCCGAATTGCCTGCCCCCTTGAATCAAAATGGCTGGGGATTTTTTGCGTGGCAGAAGATCTTGTTCCCAGCTTGCTAGAAACAGGGGTCTGTATCGGGACGACATACGCAGGGATTGCGCCGCTTTGGCAAACTCTGGGTCGCTGCTGTCGACAATGCGCGGTGAGTTAGTGTTGGTCTGCAGGCGCACCCATTTTCTGGGGTAGCGTAAATGCACATTGTCGGGCCAGTCTTCTTCATACATATTGCCGGGATCATTATTGGCATAGACCACCATATCAATATGAAATCGATCGGTATTTTGGCCGAACGCCGCAGCGCTAAATCCCCAAAGCAGTAGGAGGAATAAGGCATAGTAACGGCGGTGATCTAGTGTACTCATAGTGCTCGGTCTCATTTTTAAATGCGGTCTACTATCGCAGTTCTATTGTTTCGCTGCCAGCTTGCTGAGCAGTGCTTCAACAAATTCAAAGCGTTGCACAGGGTCTTCTAAGGGCTCTTTGAATTTTAAGGCATTGGCGCCGTCGAGTTGGTAGCGCGCTGGCGCCATTTGCACGAGTTTGACGATATTTAAAGGGTGGACTTGGGTGTCTTCCGCAAACTCCACTCGGCCGCCTTGGTTCGAGGCTTCAATTTTACTTAATCCTAGTGCGCCAGCAAGAAGCCGGATCTCGGCGCAGCGAAATAGGTTTTTAACCTGATTGGGTAACAGGCCAAAACGATCGATCATCTCAACCTGTAATTCTCGCAACTCGTGGCTGTCGACGGCACTCGCTATGCGTTTATAGAGCATGAGCCTACTTTGGACATCGGGTAAGTATTCATCCGGTATCAGTGCCGGCAAGCGTAAATTAACGTCGATATGGTCAGCGTTATTATCTTCAAGGTTTATTTTCTTACCAGCTTTTATCGCGTTTACCGCGCGGTCGAGCATGTCCATGTACAGGGTGAAGCCTATCGAGTGAATTTGGCCGCTTTGGCCCTCGCCCAATAGCTCGCCAGCGCCGCGAATTTCCATATCTTGGGTGGCAAGGGTGAAGCCCGCGCCTAAAGTGTCGGCCTCACTGATGGCGGTTAAACGCTTTTGTGCATCACCGGTCAATTGCTTCACGGGGGGCGTTAACAAATACGCGTAGGCTTGGTGGTGAGAGCGACCTACGCGACCGCGCAACTGATGAAGTTGGGCGAGGCCAAATTTGTCAGCGCGGTCAATAATGATGGTGTTGGCATTGGGTACGTCGATGCCGGTTTCAATAATTGTTGAACACACCAGGACATTGTGGCGTTTGTGGTAAAAATCACTCATCACCTGTTCAAGTTCGCGCTCGCGCATTTGGCCGTGGCCAACGCCAATCCGCAACTCGGGAATCATGGCCTCTAGGTCGCGCGCGGTTTTTTCAATGGTTTTGACCTCGTTGTGGAGGTAGTAAACTTGGCCGCCCCGTAAAATCTCGCGAAGGATTGCCTCTTTAATTAGTCCGTCGTCAGACTCCCTAACAAAGGTTTTGACCGATAAGCGCCGAGCGGGCGGGGTGGCGATGATAGATAAGTCGCGAATGCCGGCCATCGACATATTCAATGTTCGAGGGATCGGCGTGGCCGTCATGGTTAATACATCGACTTCGGCGCGGAGGTTTTTCAAGGCTTCTTTTTGCCGAACCCCAAAGCGGTGCTCCTCGTCAATAATAACCAAGCCGAGGTTTTTGTAGCGAATGTCGTTACTCAGCAATTTATGAGTGCCGATCAAGATGTCGACCTTGCCGGCGTGAAGTTCAGCAATGACGCCTTTTTGCTCGGCGGCGCTGCGAAACCGCGACAGCACTTCGATGTTTACGGGCCAGTCGGCAAAGCGGTCGCGGAAGGACTCAAAATGCTGCTGAGCGAGGAGGGTGGTGGGCACTAAAATCGCTACTTGAGTGCCATTTTGCACCGCGACAAAGGCGGCGCGCACCGCGACCTCAGTTTTACCAAAGCCAACATCGCCGCAAACTAGGCGGTCCATGGGGCGCAGCGATTTTAAGTCGTCTAGTACGGCTTCAATGGCGACTTGCTGATCTGGTGTTTCCTCAAAGGGGAACGCGTCGGCGAATTGTTGGTAGTCTTCGTCGCTGAGTTCAAAGGCTCGGCCTTCTCGAGCTTCGCGGCGAGCATAAATATCCAGTAGCTCAGCGGCGACATCGCGGATTTTTTCCGCGGCTTTGCGTTTGGCTTTGCTCCACTGCTCAGTGCCGAGTCGGTGCAGGGGAGCGGTGTCGTCGTCGGCGCCACTGTAGCGGCTTATCAATTGCAGCGAGCCCACCGGCACGTAGAGTTTGGCGCCATCGGCGTACTCTAGGGCTAGAAACTCGCTGGCTTGATGGTCGACATTGAGTGACTGCAAACCTAAGTAGCGGCCAACGCCGTGATCGGCGTGCACCACGGGGGCGCCGACACGCAGTTCCGCGAGGTTTTTGACCACGCTCTCGGCGGTGCTGGCGGCGGCTTTCTTGCGGCGACGACTCTGAGATACTCGCTTGCCGAAGAGTTGCGACTCCGCAATGAGGGCAAAGGCGTAGGGAGTATCGCCTGAGATACCTTCGTCAATAGGCGCAATGGTGATGCCAAATTCGCTTTTGCTGTCGGCAAAGGCTCGCCAGCTGGCAAAGGACGTTGGTTTCAGTTTGTGGCGGGCCAATAAATCAATTAAGGCTTCGCGTCGCCCGGCAGATTCGGCGCACAGCAAGACTTTACGGTGTTGACTATAGCTGCGTAAGGCGGCGATGGGGTCGCTGTGTTTGGCATCTATGCTCAGTGGTGGCGCTGTCGCAATGGCAAAATTAAAACTGCCTGCGGCGGCGGGAAGCTCCCCTTCGCTCAAACTAATGCGCGGATAGTTTTTGAGGGTGGCAAAGAGTTCCGGTACGGTTTGGAATACGCCCGCTGGCGGCAAAACTGGCCGCTGTAAATCCCCTAAACGTTGTTCATAGCGCTGTTGTATGTCTTGCCAGTAATGCTCGGCGGCCCCTTCAATTCCGGTGGTGTTTAACACCCATGTGTTGTCGGGTAAGTAGTCAAATAGAGTGCCGGTTTGTTGAAAGAACAGCGGTAGGTAATACTCGATGCCCGCGGGTGCGATGCCATCACTGACATCTTGATAAATGGGGCATTTGCGATGATCGACATTAAAGCGTTCGTGCCACTGGCGGCGAAAGAGGGCGATACCGTTGTCGTCTAAAGGGAATTCTTTGCCCGGTAATAAGCGTATTTCGTTAACTGACTCAATGCCGCGCTGGGTTTCTGGGTCGAAGCTGCGCAGACTGTCTATTTCTTGGTCTAAGAGGTCTAGACGATAGGGGAATTCGCTGCCCATTGGGAATATGTCAATAATCGCGCCACGACTTGCGTATTCCCCGTGCTGATAAACCGTATCTACGTGGTGGTAGCCGCTTTTTTCGAGTTCTAAGCGGAAGGTGCTGATGTCGACTTGTTGGCCGCGTTTAAGGAGTAGGCTGTGTTGGCGCACATAGTCGGGTGGCGCAATACGCTGCATTAGGGTGCTGATGGGCGCAACCAAAATGCCGTTTGCCATCGTTGGCAGCTCACTTAGTGTTCGTAAGCGTTCGGAAACGATGTCTTCATGGGGTGAGAAATTATCGTAAGGCAGCGTCTCCCAATCAGGCAGCAGGCGTACGGGTAGCTCGGCAGCAAAAAAACGCAGGTTTTGCTCAAGCTGATAGGCGGAGGCGGTGTCCGCTGTCAGCAGGAGTACCGGCTGGTTTAGCGATCTCGCTAATTCCGCGGCAACGAGGCCGTGGCTCGCGGAGGGGCATTGTCCCCAGCGCAGAACGCCAGCTTTAGGGGGGGTATTAATTGCGGGTAATTCAATCACAGTTGGGGAATTCTGCTTTGGTCAATGAAAAATGGTGCATTGTAACCCGCTATTGGTAGTTATTACATTGCACAGATGGCGATCGGCGGTTGAACTTGGGGGCAGTAATAAAGATAATACGCGCACAATTTTCTCCTCCCCGCCATGCAAAGGGTATCTGCCGTGACTGAAAGAAGACGTGAGCGTCCTGATGATTACTTCGCCGATTGGAAAGAGCGCGAAGCGTTAGCAGAGGGGATGATCCCTCTAATTGGTAAACTTTACCGCTCCAATAACGTTAAAACCTACATTTATGGTAAGAATCTGGTCAACCTGTCGGTGCTGGATATCATGCAGGCCCACCGCTTTGTGCGTCAGGTTGAGCAAAACGAAATTTCTGAGTTTGAAACCTTCCCCATTATTCAGGCGCTATCCACGCTAGACCTTGGTACTGCGCATATCGACGCTGGGCGTATTGCGGTTAATTACGAGGAAACAGGCAAGGCTAGCGGCCAGTCAGTTGAAGATTTTGTTCGCAGTCAGGTGGCTAAATTGATTGGCGGCGCGAAAGAACCAGGCCGTCCGTCACGTGACGTGGTTTTATACGGTTTTGGTCGTATTGGCCGCTTGGTTGCCCGCCTATTGATTGAAAAGGCGGGTGGCGGCGCTAATTTGCGTCTGCGTGCGGTTGTTGTTCGCCACGGCGGTGCAGAAAATGATTTGGTAAAGCGGGTGAGCTTGCTGCGTCGCGACTCAGTGCACGGGCCTTTTAACGGTACAATCCGCGTTGATGAAGAGCGTCAGTCATTTGTTGCGAACGGCGTTGAAGTGAAGGTGATTTACGCCAACTCACCGGAAGAAGTCGATTACACCGCCTATGGCATCAATGATGCTATTTTGGTTGATAACACTGGCAAGTGGCGCGATGTTGACGGCTTGTCTACTCACCTCGGTCGTCCGGGTATTGCCAAGGTAATTCTGACGGCGCCGGGCAAAGGTGATATGAAGAATATCGTGCACGGCGTAAACAGCGATCAGATTTTACCTGAAGATACCATTATATCTGCCGCCAGCTGCACCACCAATGCTATTGCACCGCCGCTGAAGGTATTGGACGACAAGTTTGGCGTTGAGAATGGCCATGTTGAAACCGTTCACTCTTACACCAATGACCAAAACTTAATCGACAATTACCACAAAGGCGATCGCCGTGGCCGCAGTGCACCACTAAACATGGTTATTTCTGAAACTGGGGCCGCCAAGGCTGTTGGTAAAGTATTGCCAGCAATGTTAGGTAAATTGAGCGGCAATGCGATTCGGGTACCCACGCCGAATGTGTCACTGGCAATATTAAAGCTCAACCTGAAAACGGCGACGACCAAAGAAGAGTTGAATGAGTTTATGCGCAAGGTGGCTTTGCACTCGCCACTGCGCAAGCAAATAGACTACTCTAACTCGCCCGAAGTGGTGTCTAGTGACTTCGTTGGTTCGCGTCACGCCTGTGTTTTTGACAGCCAAGCAACTATCGTGAATGGCAAAAGCGCCATTTTGTACTGCTGGTACGACAATGAGTTTGGCTATAGCTGCCAAGTACATCGCGTGCTTGAAAAAATGGCCGGTGTTGAATACGCGGTTTACCCCCAAGATTAATTGGGGGAGGGCTGAGTTGGCCGCCAACCAGCCCTGACCGTAAATGTTTACACTGATGACCGATATCATCAGTCAAGCAGTGGTAAGCAGTCCGGCGAGTCTTTATACTTGCCGCAGTTTTTGGGGCGCACAATCATTTAAGTTGTTTGTGCGTTGCTCCCGGCGCGTTTTCACGCCCGAGTTTACGCAGATTTGCAATTTCGCGTTCAACCATAAGAGTGTTAGACAGCCTTATGATCAAAATTACCAGGGGCTTAGATCTGCCCATATCCGGTGGTCCCGCTCAGCACATTGAGCCTGGCTCAAAGGTGCGTGCGGTAGCTGTGCTCGGTTTCGATTACCTCGGTATGAAACCCACCATGGCGGTGAAAGTCGGTGATCGCGTAAAAACCGGTCAATTATTGTTTACCGACAAGAAAAACTCCGGCGTTCGCTACACCGCGCCAGCAACCGGCCTTGTCTCAGCGATTAATCGCGGCGAGAAGCGGGTTCTGCAGTCGGTGGTTATCGACGTTGAAGACGATGAATTCGAAACTTTTGCTAAATACGACGCGAGTGCGCTTAGTACCCTAAGTGCAGAGCAGGTTGCTGAGAATCTTCAGCAGTCCGGTTTGTGGACGGCACTGCGCACTCGGCCATTTAGTAAAGTGCCAGCGATTGGCAGTAGTCCTGCGGCGATATTTGTTACCGCAATCGATACTCACCCCTTAGCGGCTGATCCCGCAGTGGTGATTGCCGAAGCTGAGGCTGACTTTAGTAATGGCTTGGAACTATTGTGCCGTTTAACCGACGGTAAGGTGCATCTATGTGTTGCCCCGGGCAGCAGCGTGCCGAGCTTAGACAATGAACAGCTGCGGGTTGCGGAGTTTGGCGGTGTCCACCCGGCTGGCTTGGCCGGCACGCATATCCACTTTTTGGAAGGCGCTAGCGCGACAAAAGTGGTGTGGTCTATCGGCTACCAAGACGTTATTGCCATGGGTAGATTGTTTACCACTGGCCAACTGAACACTGAGCGTGTTGTTGCGCTTGCCGGTCCCCAGGTAGAAAAGCCTCGCTTGATTCGCACTCGCCTTGGTGTGAGTTTAGATGAATTGTGCGCAGGTCAAATTCGTCCAGGCAATAACCGGGTTATTTCGGGGTCAGTGCTGGGTGGTCGCACCGCGCGTGGCGCGATGGCTTTCCTTGGCCGCTACCACAATCAGGTAACCGTCTTGGCCGAAGGTAATCACCGTGATTTTCTGGGTTGGTTGTCGCCCGGTGTTAACAAACACTCGGCGCTGCGTATCTATTTATCGCAGTTCTTTAAAAAGTCGATTGCCTACACCACCAATACCAATGGTAGTGAACGCGCCATGGTGCCAGTTGGCGCCTACGAGCGGGTGATGCCACTGGATATTTTGCCGACGCAGTTGCTGCGGTCAATCATTGTGGGCGATACCCAAATGGCGCAGTCATTGGGATGTTTAGAGTTGGACGAGGAAGACCTCGCGCTGTGCACTTATGTTTGCCCCGGCAAATATGAATACGGCCCGATCCTTCGCGACAATTTAAGCCGCATAGAGAAAGAGGGTTAAGTCATGGGGCTGAGAAAAATTCTCGACGATATGGAGCCGCATTTTGAGAAGGGCGGCCGCTACGAAAAATGGTATGCGCTTTACGAAGCAGCAGATACGATTTTTTATTCACCATCAAGTGTTACTAAGACCAACGCGCATGTCCGTGACGGTGTCGATCTAAAGCGGATTATGATTACCGTTTGGTTCTGCGCGTTTCCGGCGATGTTCTACGGTATGTGGAATATTGGCTTTCAAGCCAACCAGATTATGTTGGATTCTGGCATTGCCGCCGGTGAAGGCTGGCGTCATGTCATGATCTCAATGATGGCGGGATACGATCCTGCCAGCCTCTGGGATAATTTCTGGCACGGCTTTTGGTATTTCATTCCCGTTTACGCCGTGACATTTGTTGTTGGCGGTTTCTGGGAAGTCTTGTTTGCCATGAAACGCGGACATGAGGTTAACGAAGGCTTCTTTGTTACTTCAATCCTCTTTGCGCTGATTTGCCCGCCGAGTATTCCTCTGTGGCAGGTTGCCCTCGGTATTAGCTTTGGCGTAGTCATCGCCAAAGAAGTATTTGGCGGCACCGGCAAAAACTTCTTAAACCCTGCTCTAGCGGGCCGCGCGTTCCTGTTCTTCGCTTATCCTGCGCAGATGTCTGGCGACGCAGTGTGGACGGCAGTTGACGGTTTTACTGGCGCAACGCCACTGTCTGTTGTGGCCAGTGATGGCATGGCGGTTCTGCAAGAAAAAATGACGTGGATGGACGCCTTCTTAGGCAATATGCACGGGTCCATGGGTGAAGTGTCGGCTTTGGCTATATTCCTCGGTGGCGCAGTGCTGTTGTGGACCGGTATTGCCTCTTGGCGCATCGTGGTTGGGGTATTGATTGGCATGGTTGGCCTGTCGATGCTGTTTAACTCCATGCAAAGTGACAATTTAATGATGGCAATGCCTTGGCATTGGCATCTGGTATTGGGTGGTTTTGCCTTTGGCATGATGTTTATGGCGACAGACCCCGTGTCGTCGTCGATGACCAATACCGGTAAGTGGATTTTTGGCGCCTTGATAGGCTGTATGGTGGTGTTGATCCGCGTAGTGAACCCGGCTTTCCCCGAGGGCATGATGTTGGCAATTTTGTTCGCTAACTTATTCGCTCCGCTAATCGATCATTTTGTGGTGCAGGCAAATATCAAGCGGAGGTTGGCACGTGGCTAATAACGACAGTATTCCAAGAACGCTACTGGTTGCCGTTACCCTGTGTATCGTCTGCGCGCTGGTTGTTGCCAGTGCAGCCGTTATGCTGAAACCGGCTCAGGTAATCAATAAAGCCCTCGATCGCAAGGCCAATATCTTGGCTGCTGCGGGCTTATTAGTTCCCGGCGAGAGCGTCGAGGAGCAGTTTAAGCAGGTCACTACCAAAATTGTTGATCTGAATACCGGAAAATTCACCGATGAGATCGCTTTAAAAGGCTTCGATCAGGCTAAAGTCGCCAAAAATTCAGCGACTTCTATTGCCTTGGGCGAAGACGATTTGGCGAAAATTCGCCGTCGAGAAAACTACGCCATGGTGTATTTAATCGAGAAAGACGGCCACTTTGATAAAGTGATTTTACCCGTGCGCGGCTATGGTCTGTGGTCAACACTCTACGGTTTTCTTGCTCTGGAAAAAGACCTTAATACGGTAGCTGGTTTAGGTTTTTACGATCACGGCGAAACCCCTGGTCTCGGTGGTGAAGTCGATAATCCAAAATGGAAAGCGATTTGGCCGGGTAAAGAAATTTACGATGACGGCGATGTGGCCATTGAGCTGGTAAAAGGCAATGTCGACAGCAGCACACCCAATGCGGATAACAAGGTAGATGCGCTTTCCGGTGCGACCTTAACCAGTCGCGGTGTCAGCAATTTGTTGCGCTTCTGGATGGGCGAGCTGGGTTATAAATCATTTTTAAGCAACTTGCGTTCAGGGGAGGCATAAGCCATGTCGACAATGAGAGAAGCCCTAACGAAGCCAATTTTACAGAATAACCCCATCGCCTTGCAGATACTGGGTATCTGCTCGGCCTTGGCGGTGACCTCCAGCCTTAAAGTGACGCTGGTAATGTGTATTTCTGTGACCTTGGTGACGGGCTGTTCAAGCTTCGCGGTATCACTGATCCGCAAACAGATCCCGAACAGCATCCGAATTATCGTGCAGATGGTGATTATTGCCTCGCTGGTTATCGTGGTCGACCAGCTGCTAAAGGCTTATGCCTTTGCCATCAGCAAGCAGCTGTCGGTATTTGTTGGTTTGATTATCACCAACTGTATCGTAATGGGCCGCGCTGAAGGCTTCGCGATGAAGAACCCGCCGTTGGCGAGCTTTGTCGATGGCATTGGTAACGGTCTGGGCTACAGCGTGGTGCTTATTTGCATCGCCGTGGTTCGCGAATTGTTTGGCTCTGGTAAATTACTTGGTTTTGAAATACTGCCGCTGATTACCGATGGCGGTTGGTATGTACCAAACGGGCTGCTGTTATTGCCACCAAGTGCCTTCTTCCTGATTGGTATTTTTATCTGGGTATTGCGCTCGGCTAAACCAGAACAGGTCGAAAAGGAAGAATTCAAAATTACTAAAAATACCCGCAGCGTTAAGGAGGCCTTTTAATGGAACACTATATAAGCCTGTTCGTGCGCTCGGTGTTTATCGAAAACATGGCGCTGGCCTTCTTCCTCGGTATGTGTACTTTTTTGGCGATTTCCAAAAAAATTCAAGCCGCTATCGGTTTGGGTATTGCGGTTATCGTGGTGATGGCCCTGACCGTTCCGGTCAATAGCCTGATCTACAATCATTTGCTCCGCGAAGGCGCCCTGGCTTGGGCTGGTTATCCCGACGTCGATTTGAGCTTTCTTGGCTTGTTGAGCTATATCGGTGTTATCGCCGCCATAGTGCAAATCATGGAAATGGTGCTGGACAAGTATGTGCCTGCGCTCTACAACGCGCTGGGTGTGTTCCTGCCCTTGATCACGGTTAACTGCGCAATTATGGGCGGCTCGCTGTTCATGGTTGAGCGCGACTATGGCTTTGCCGATTCAGTAGTATACGGCGCGGGCGCTGGTACTGGCTGGGCACTAGCCATTGTTGCCTTGGCAGGTATCCGCGAAAAACTCAAATACAGCGATGTTCCCGAGGGCCTGCGCGGTCTGGGTATAACCTTCATCACTGTTGGCTTAATGTCGTTGGGCTTTATGTCCTTCGGCGGTATTGATCTCTAACCGAGAAGACTGGAGAAGAATTAATGAATACAGTAGTTATTCTCGGTGTGGGCATGTTTACCGCGATTGTATTGTCGCTGGTGTGCATTATTTTGTTCGCACGCTCGCGCCTTGTGAGCAGCGGCAATGTCACCATCGAGATCAATGGCGAAAAAACCATTACCGTGCCAGCAGGCGATAAATTATTAAACACTTTATCTGGTCAAGGCGTGTTCCTGGCGTCGGCCTGTGGTGGTGGCGGCAGCTGCGCCCAGTGTAAGTGTATTGTTAGCGAAGGTGGTGGCTCGATGCTTGCCACTGAAGAAGCGCATTTTAGTCCTCGCGAAGCTCGTGAAGGCTGGCGTTTGTCTTGCCAGACGCCAGTTAAGCAGGACATGAAAATTGAAGTGCCAGAAGACGTCTTTGGCGTTAAACAATGGGAGTGTACTGTCGAGTCCAACCCCAATGTGGCAACCTTCATTAAAGAACTAACCCTGAAATTGCCTGAAGGCGAAAACGTCAACTTCCGGGCTGGCGGTTACGTGCAGCTGGAATGCCCGCCGCACCACGTTAAGTATTCGGATTTTGATATTCCGGCCGAGTACAAAGGCGACTGGGAGCGTTTCGGCTTCTTAAATGTTGAGTCGAAAGTGGAAGAGACGGTCATTCGTGCTTATTCCATGGCGAATTATCCAGAAGAGCGGGGCGTCGTTAAGTTCAATATCCGCGCCGCGACGCCACCGCCAAACAATCTGTCTTTAACACCTGGTCAGATGTCATCTTGGGTGTTTAGTCTTAAGCCTGGCGATAAGGTTAAGGTTTACGGTCCCTTTGGTGAGTTCTTTGCTAAAGACACCGACGCTGAAATGGTCTTTGTTGGCGGTGGTGCCGGTATGGCGCCCATGCGTTCGCATATTTTTGACCAGCTGATGCGTTTGAAGAGCAAACGTAAAATCACGTTCTGGTACGGCGCTCGTTCTATGCGTGAAGCCTTCTACGTGGAAGAGTACGATAAGCTGGCGGCTGAAAATGAGAATTTTGAGTGGCATTTGGCGCTCTCTGACCCTCAGCCCGAAGATAATTGGACTGGCATGACGGGCTTTATCCATCAGGTATTGTTTGAAAATTACCTGAAAGATCACCAAGCACCGGAAGACTGTGAGTTCTATATGTGTGGGCCGCCGATGATGAACTCGGCTGTTGTCAAAATGTTGGAAGACCTCGGTGTTGAACAAGACAATATACTTCTCGATGACTTCGGTGGGTAATTTGCCGCGCAACACAATAAAAGCAGCCTTCGCGCTGCTTTTATTGTTTTTGGCTGCCTGTTCTGCAAAGCAAGCGCCATATTTGCAAATTAGTGGCAGTACCATGGGTACCACCTACCACATTACCTTGCGTCAACCGGGTGATGAGTGGACTGACGCCGCGCTCAAAGAAGCTTTAGATCTGCGTCTACAGGCTTTTAACCAGCTTGCGTCAACGTATATTCCCGATTCAGAGTTGAATCGCTTGAACAGCGCGCCGGTTGGAGCGGGGCATGCAGTTATGCCTATGCTGTTTGATATTTTGCTATTGGCGACAGAGGTCAGTTGGCTGAGTAATGGCGCTTTTGATGTCACCGTTGGGCCGCTAGTGGATTTATGGGGTTTTGGCCCAGTAAAGCACGATGGTAAGCCCAATGATGAAGCGGTGAATAAGGCGTTGGCGCAGGTTGGTTTTGACCAGATTGAATTAGACCTGCTTGATAAAAAAGTCCTTAAACATCGTGAGTTACACATCGATTTGTCTGCGATCGCCAAAGGTTACGGTGTAGACGTGGTTGCACTGTGGCTAGAGTCCCTAGGCACTAGCGATTATTTGGTCGAGATCGGCGGTGAGATGCGTGTAGCGGGACTAAGTCCCCGGGGTGATCAGTGGCGTATTGGGGTAGAAAACCCCGATGTGGAAAATTCTGATACCATTCCCATACGCTTAGGTAATATCGGCGTGGCTACCTCGGGTGATTATCGCAATTACTTTGAGGAAGAGGGGGTTCGTTACTCTCACACCATCGACCCCAATACCGGACGGCCAATCACTCATAATTTGGCCTCGGTGACGGTGCTGGACCCGTCTTGTGCCTTTGCCGATGCCATGGCAACGGCCTTTTCGGTGATGGGCGGTGACAAAGCCCTAAAATTAGCGGAACAATTGCAAATTCCGATTTATCTTATTGAAAAGAGCGAAGCGGGTTTTGTACGCCGCTACAGCTCTACATTTGCCCCTTATTTGGAGCAGGAGAAGTAATATGGCGACGGTATTCGCTGCGTTTTTTGTGATGTTACTGATTGTTGGCGCAATGTCGATTGGCGTACTGATGGGGCGCAAGCCCATTGCCGGCTCTTGCGGCGGCGTTGGCGCGGCCCTTAGTGAACCCGATTATATCTGTGATTTGTGCGGTAATGACCCGAAGAAATGCACCGAGGAAAACGATGCAGCAGCGGCTGCACGTAATAAATCGAGCACGACGTTTTACGACGCTAGTTAAAATTGCTAAATGCTTGACGGGAGACGATAGACGCTAAGCAAAGACAAGCGCTCGCCTTTGAACAGTGAGCGTAGCGAATAAATGCGTCTCCCGTCTCCCATCAAGCGTTCTGCCAAACCCCGACTCGCTCCAAATAAGCCTTCCTCGCAATCTCCATGTCTTTCAAAAATGGCTCTAGCTCATTAAGCGTTAGCGCTTGAGGTCCGTCGACTAGGGCTTTTGTTGGGGCTGGGTGAAAATCGACCAATACCATATTGGCGCCCGCTAATACCCCTTGGGCGGTGGCGTGACACAGTTCTAAAACCCCGTCGGGCGCGACATCGCGACTGCCCACGGAGTGGGAGGGGTCGATACACACGGGCATTCTGGTTAGGCGTTTAACGGTTGGCACCTGCGCGAAATCCACCATATTGCGGTGGGGCGCGCCGAATTCACTTTTCATTCCTCGCAGGCAAAAAATTACCTGGCTATTGCCTTCGCTGGCTAAATATTCTGCGGCGTTTAAAGATTCATTGAGGGTGATGCCAAAGCCACGCTTTAGTAGGGCGGGGTAGTCGTTCTGTTTGCCAATGGCTTTGAGGAGTTCAAAATTCTGGGTGTTGCGAGTACCAATTTGCATGATCACGCCGCAGGGGCGACCGGCGTCGACGAGGGCTTGGTCAATTTCCTGCATATGACTTTCGTGGGTGACTTCCATGGCGATCACTTTAATGCCGTATTTCCCAGCCAAATCAAATACCCAGGGCAGGCAGTCTTTGCCGTGGCCCTGAAAAGCATAGGGATTGGTACGGGGTTTGTAGGCGCCCATGCGGGTGCAATTCAGGCCGTTGGCCTGCAGGGCGCGGAGCATTTCTTCGACGTGTTTGGGATTATCTACTGCGCACAGCCCGGCAAAGATGTGTAGCGACTCTTGATCAAAAGCTAAACCCTGATAATGGAAACCGCTGCGTCCGCCTTTGGCCTTATGGCGGCCGAGAATGCGGTATTCCTCTGAGATCCGAATGACTTTTTCCACCGCGGGTAGGCTTTCAATCTCCTCAATATCCAACGCGTGAGTGTCGCCGAGCAAATAAATTTCTCTGAGGCTTTGTAGCTGGCCGCTGACCTCATGTTGTTTGATCTTTACCCCGGATAACTGCTGGAGATGGCTCATGGTTTTCTTAAAGGCTGGGTCTGACTCCTGAATATTAGGGTGTAGTATCAGTAACATGTATATCCCCTTGAGCGAATGCTTTTGCGTTAACGGCTGAAAAGGCGCATAAATTGCGCAAATATCTTTTCTCATAAATCCCGCATGCAATGATAGTATAGGTGCTGATTTACGATCTGGATTGCGATTAATTTCCTATGGCTGTGCCCTTATATTTACGGATTGGTATTCGGTATTTTCGACGTGCATCGGGAAATGACCGTTTTCTGTCGCTAGTCTCGTGGTTTTCACTGCTGGGTATGTTAATTGGCGTTGTCTCATTGATTGTTGTGATGTCAGTGATGAACGGCTTTGAGCGCGAATTGCAGCAGCGAGTCCTATCTGTCGTCCCCCACGGTTATATTGAAGGCCCTCAGCGCCGTTTAGCTGGCTGGCAGGCTTACGCGAATTCGCTGGCCGATGATCCCCAGGTAAGCGGGGTTGCTCCCTATGTTGGGGGTAAGGCGATGCTGGCGGTCTTTAAACGTTTGCGCGGTGTGTCCTTGTACGGCATCGATCCTGAGCAAGAGCGCGGGGTGTCCTCGGTGGCAGAGCACATGATTGCCGGTGCTTACCTCAGCGATGATGGCAGCGGCCAGTATCAGATTATTATTGGCGATATTCTCGCGCGGCAGCTGGGGGTGAATATTGGTGATGGTCTGACCGTTATTTTGCCCAAAGTGACCGTGACACCGTTTGGTCTATACCCCCGCGAAAAAGAGTTTACGGTCAGTGGGGTATTTAGCGCGGGGGCGCAGCTTGACGCAACGAGTGCGTTTATCCATATTCGCGACGCACAGCGGCTTTACCAGCTCGGCGACGATGTTGAGGGCTTGCGCCTGCAATTAACTGATATGTTTGCGGCGCCGCAATTGCTGCCAGTGCTCGCTGCTCAGTTGCCAGAAGGCAGTCTCGCCGTAAGCTGGAGCGACAGTCAGGGCAGCCTATTTCAGGCCGTAAAAATGGAAAAGCAAATGGTGCGCCTGCTGCTGCTGTTTATTGTGTTGATTGCCGCCTTTAATATTGTTTCCATTTTGAGTATGGCGGTGTCTGCTAAGCGGGGCTCAATTGCGGTGCTGCGCACTATGGGCAGTACGCCGGGTTCAATCATGGCTATTTTTATTGTTTACGGTATGGCGACGGGTTTGATTGGCCTTGGTCTTGGCTTGCTCATCGGTGTGCCTCTCGCGCAAAATGTCGGCGGTGTTGTGGCGTTTATCGAGCAATTAAGCGGGATGCAACTCTTTAATCCGCAAGTTTATTTTATTACTCATCTTCCCTCCCATTTACAGTGGTCAGACGTGGCGGTTGTCAGTGGCTTTGCTTTACTGCTCAGTTTATTGGCGACGCTATATCCGGCCTGGCAGGCTTCGCGAGTGCAACCCGCTGAAGCTCTGCGTTATGAATAACGAGTACGGTGTCTATGTCTAATCTCAGTGTCCCGGCAGATTCAGTGCTTGCCTGCCGTGATCTACATAAGTTTTTTGTTCAGGGGCCAGAGCAGCTCACTATACTGAATGATATAAACCTCGATATTGGTCGTGGCGAGCGAATTGCGATTGTTGGTCCCTCGGGTGCAGGTAAGACCACCTTGCTGCATATGCTTGGCGGACTAGATACCCCCTCAGAAGGTAGCGTGCTGGTTAGCGGCAAAGATATTGCAAAAATGAACGACCGAGATCGCAGCCGGTTGCGCAACCGAGAGTTGGGTTTTGTATACCAGTTTCATCATTTGCTTGCCGAGTTCTCTGCGCTGGAAAATGCGGCGATGCCCTTGCTCATTGGCGGTGAGAAACGTGCGGTGGCGTTTGCTCGCAGCCGCGAGTTGCTGGAGCGGGTGGGTTTGGGCCATCGTTTAGAACACCGCCCCGCGCAATTGTCTGGCGGTGAGCGGCAGCGGGTCGCCATTGCCCGCGCATTGGCGAATAGTCCCGCCTGTGTGTTATTGGATGAACCCACAGGCAATTTAGACGGCGACACGGCAGAATCTGTGCAGGCGCTGTTGCTCGAATTAAATCGCGAGCTGCAAACCAGCTTGGTGATTGTTACACACGATATGCGGCTTGCTCGGCGGATGGACCGGGTGCTTAGTCTCGCCGATGGCCAATTGCAGGAGTCTGTGGCCTGATGCGTTCACTGGCGGTGTTTATTGGCCTTCGGTATAGCTCGGGCCGGTCAGGAAGTCAGTTGGTGTCGTTTTTGTCGCGGCTGTCAATGGCAGGGCTGGTTCTGGGGGTGGCGCTCCTAGTGACGGTGTTGTCGGTGATGAACGGGTTTGACCGTGAAATGCGGACTCGCATATTGGCTTTGGTACCGCATATTACGCTGCAGCCTTGGGCTGTGGGCGAGAGTGATTGGCAAACCTTGCAAAGCGACGTCGAACGCCATCCCGCTGTGCTCGCAACGGCACCGTTTGTACAAGGCAGCGCCATGTTGATAAAGGGCGGCTTGGTGGAACCCGGCTTGTTCTATGGTGTGGAGCCTGTAGCCGAAGCGCGCGTGTCAACTATCCAAGATTATGTCGATTTAGACGTGTTAAGCGCCGGCAGTAAGACCGTGATTTTAGGTAAGGCACTCGCCGAGCGTCTGGGTGTTGAGCAGGGGGAGCGGGTGACCTTGGGTGTGCCACAGGTGGCGGGAAGTCAAAATGTGCGTTTTGTACAGATGACGGTCGCGGCGTTGGTGGCTACGGGCACAGAACTGGATCAGCAAATGGTGCTGATGCATATCGATCAGGCTCAGGCATTATTCGCTGAACCGCCACCAGTGTCGCTGCGCGTCTCAGTCACAGACGTGTTTGCCGCGCCACAAATTGCATGGGAATTGGCCTCGGTGCACGGTCGCGACTTTATGCTCAAGGACTGGAGTCAGCAGTTTGGCAATATGTACCATGCCATTCAAATGTCCCGTAAATTAGTGGTTATTATGCTGCTCGCTGTGGTGGGGGTTGCGGTGTTTAATGTGGTTTCTACCTTGGTCATGGTCGTCAATGACAAGCGTGCTGATATTGGTATTCTGCGCAGCCAAGGTGCGAGCCAGGGCGATATTTTGCGTATTTTTTTGAGTTATGGTGCGGTGATCGGTGCGGTGGGTTCGACTGCTGGCGGGGTGCTGGGGGTGGTGCTGGCAACGTTTATTGGCGATGTAGTTGCCGCTGTTGAGCATTTTTGGGGCTTGCAGTTGCTGCAAAGCGATGTGTATCCCATTAACTATTTGCCCGCTGATATTCGTATACCCGATGTTTTAGCTGTCTGCGCGCTAGCCTACGCTATGAGTTTGTTAGCAACGATTTATCCCGCGTGGCGAGCGTCGCGAATGGCGCCAGCAGAAGCGTTACGCACGAGTTAGGCGATGTTTGCGGTATTGAGTTTAGCGGTTGAGGCGGCTTTCCCGGCGTTTTCGCCAACGCCGTGTGACGTGGACGCGCCATAAAATATGAATGCTCGCGGCGCCAACCAGCCCGGCTAATAGACCGGTTAAAAAACAGCCGACGAGCAAGGGACGCCATAAATAGGTGAATTCCTCTGCCAGCCATGCCCATGACAATTCAAAGTGGAATGAATTGGGGGGAATACCCATTACTGTAGCGCCAACTTTATAGGTAAAGTAAAAGATAGCGGGCATGGTGATGGGATTGGTAATCCATACCAACATCACTGAAATGGGCAAATTAGCGCGGCAGACAATCGCCGCGAGGGCGGCAAGTAACATTTGCGTTGGTATTGGTACAAACGCAATGAACAGGCCCAAGAAAAACGCCAAGCTCACTGAGCGGCGGTTCAAGTGCCAAAGATTGGGGTCGTGTAACAGACTGCCAAAAATACGGACCGAGGGGTGCTCGCGCATTTTTTCGGGAGTCGGTAACCAACGTTTAAATAATTTACGAGCCATCCGCTCAATTCTAGTTCACATGTGTGACAGTTGAAATTTAACCAGCCGCATACTCGATAAGCGGGGCGGCGCCATTATGCACGGATCTACTGGGGTACTCCAGCATGTTGTCATGGATGACAGCGGCGATAGTGGCAATAGTCGGCGTGGCTTTTGCTCCAGCGCTACCAACATACACCATTATAGCGGCTAGCCTTTTGAGCGGCTTAGCCGCCAGCGTGGCGTTACGGCCCTGCTGGCGCTGGCCTTTAGTAGCGTTTTTAATTGCTGCGGGGTACGCCGCGAGCTACGGAGTGTGGCGCAGCGCGCAGTTATTGCCGCAGGCGCTCGAAGGTCGGGATATTGCGTTAAGTTTTCGGGTGTTGACGCCGCCAGAACGGCGTAGTGAGTTTCCGCCATATTACCGCTTTGACGCGATAACCGACCTTAACGGCCTTGGTCGAGTGCGGCTAAACTGGTACGGCGAGGGGCCGCCTAGCCTCGGTGATAACATGCATGCGCAGCTCCGTTTGCGGCGTCCCCACGGTTATCAGTCCCCCGGCGCCTTTGATTATGGGCGCTGGTTGTTTGTGTCTGGCTATTCGGCTACCGGCTATGTTCGCCGCCCCGAAACGGCGGTGTTTACTGCTTCGGCAGCCCCTTTTTCGCCGGAGATCTTTCGGCAGCATTTGATCGCTGGCCCCAGCGCGCACCTCGACCAGTATCGTCATGGTGGAATAATGAAAGCGTTATTGTTTGCTGACCGCAGTACGATAAGCTCGGCGGAGTGGGCCTTGTTCGCGCAGACGGGTACCAGCCATCTAATGGCCATCTCGGGTATGCATATTGGCATGGTCCTGCTGTGGGGGTGGGGGCTCGGTCGCGTCGCGATATTTTTTTATCAGCGTGGTTTCGTGCTTAAGCCGCTGTTGGCAATGGGCTTTGCCTTGACCTATGCGGCGATGGCGGGATTTTCAGTGCCGACCCAGCGAGCAGCCGCAATGGCCGCGATGGCCTTGTTGGCGTATGGCTTTAGGCGTCAGATTAGCCCTTGGCAGTCCTATTTTGCTGCGATGCTACTGGTGTTGGTTATCGACCCGCTAGCGCCTCATCAGCTGGGTTTTAGTCTCTCGTTTGCTGCTGTGGCCCTACTGCTTTGGTCTTTTCAAGGGCAGCGTCAGCCACGCAGTTTAAGTTTGCTGCGATCTCAGTGGGTGGTGGTGATTGGCTTGCTGCCAGTATTGGGTCTATGGGGCTTGGGTTTTAGTGTGGCAAGTATCCCCGCGAATCTGGTGGCGATTCCAGTAGTGGGCTTTTTAATTTTACCGGCCATGTTTGCAGGCTTATTGCTACTTAAGGTCTGGCCTTGGCTGGCAGATTTGCTCTTTTCCTGTGCGGACGCCTTACTCGAACATTTGCAGTTTGGCCTAGCGCTGGCGGCGCAGTGGCAGCCGGTAATTCATTATTATCCCCCGGCGACAGCCCTGGGCTTGGGCGTTGGTGCCGCGCTAGTCATACTTTTACCCCGTGGGGTGCCCGCCAAGTGGTTGGCTGTAATTCCCTTGGTGGCCTTGTTTTATTGGCCTGCGCCACGACCGGCTAAGGGTGATTTTTGGGTGACTGTGCTCGATGTTGGGCAGGGTTTGGCGGTGCTGCTGCAAACCCAAACGAAAACGCTGCTTTACGATGTTGGGCCAGATTTTCGCAGCGGCTTTAATACGGCCGATGCCGTGGTCTTGCCCGCGCTGGCGGAGTTCGCTATAGGCCGTTTAGACGCGTTGGTGCTAAGCCATGGCGATCGCGACCATGCGGGTGCCGCGTCCGCATTATTTGCAAAGCAGCCGGTGGTCACATTTCTTCGTGGCGAAGGTATCGAGAAGCTGGACAGAAAAGGGCGCGATTGCCACACAGCGCCAGCCTGGGAATGGGATGGTGTGCGCTTTGAGTTTTTGAAGAGCATAGGCAGTGGTCAGCGCGGTAATAACGCTTCTTGTGTTATGAGGGTTGGTGCCGGTCTGGCCTCTATCCTGCTCACTGGGGATATCGAGGCAGAAATAGAACGCAAGTTGATGGGTGCCCATAACAATAATTTATCGGCAAATGTGTTGGTGGCGCCACACCACGGCAGCAATACCTCGTCATCAGCGGCGTTTATTGCGGCGGTTGCACCCGCAGAGGTGGTGTTTTCGGCTGGGCGCAATAACCACTACGGCCACCCCGCGACAGCAGTTCTTCGTCGCTATCAAACTCAGGGTAGTCGCTGCTGGCACACCGGCCTGCATGGCGCGATTCAATTTCGCTTTCAAGGCGGCGAGCTAGCGGATATTCGCTATGCTCGCGCCTGGCGTTATTACTGGGAAACGCCAGCAACAAGCCCTGAATTATGCCGGAAATTCAATTCCGAGGGCTGATTCACTTCTTACCGAGGCATTCCCTCCGTATAATGCCCTCACATAAAAATGGTAGGGATCTGATGTGCTTGAATTGGTGAAAGCGGGTGGCTGGTTAATGCTGCCAATTATTTTGTCTTCAATTATTGCTTTGGCTATCTGTGTAGAGCGTTTTCTCAAACTGAATCCTGATAAGGTCGCTCCCCGTAATTTATTAAATCAAGTGTGGGCGTGGTTGCAAAATAAGCAGCTCGATGCAGAAAAGTTGCGTGAGTTACGACGCGGCTCGCCACTGGCACAAATTCTCGCCACCGGTTTGGCCAACGCCAAATTTGGGCGCGATATTATGAAAGAGAGTATTGAAGATACGGCGTCCCACATAATTCACGACCTAGAACGCTATCTTAACGCGTTGGGCACTATTGCTGCGGTTGCGCCGCTGCTTGGTTTGCTAGGCACTGTGCTGGGTATGATTAGAGTATTTACCGAGATTATGGTGCAGGGCACAGGTAACGCCGGGGTGCTCGCTGGTGGTATCTCCGAAGCCTTAATCACAACTGCCTCAGGCCTCTGTGTGGCCATTCCTGCCTTGATTATGCACCGCTATTTTTTGCGCCGCATTGACGAGCTGGTAGTTCGAATGGAGCAAGACGCCATGAAACTCATCAATGCGATGCACGGCGAAGTGCAAATTAAAGACAGCGCAGCGGGTAAAAAATAGTGAAATTTAAGCGCCAGCGCATGGATGACAGTGGGGTTAATCTTACCCCGCTAATTGATGTGGTGTTTTTACTGCTGATATTTTTTATGGTGTCGACAACATTTACCAAAGAAAGTCGTCTTAATTTGGAGTTGCCCAGCGCGCAAGGTGACATCGCTCCTCAGGAAACTAAGGTTTTGGAGGTCGTGATCGACGCCCAAGGGCGTTACCGCCTTAATGAACAGGCCTTAGTCGATCACACCGTACAAGGCTTGATGGCTGGCATGCGCGAAATTGCTGGCGACGACACTGAATTGCCGGTCATTATTACTGCTGATGCGAAAAGCCCTCACCAAGCGGTTATCACCGCGATGGACGCGGCGGGGCGACTTGGTTTTGCTAAACTTAGTTTAACCACCCAAGATCCCGATAGCAGTGTGCCAGCCAACTGATTTTGTTTTCCGTCTCCGTTAACGCTAGGAATTCCCGGTAATATGAGTAACAACAATAAATCCGATCTCGTTATTTACGGTCGCTTGCTGAAATACGTGATACCGATGTGGGCCATGTTTTTATTCAGTGTTTTGGGCTTTTCGGTATTTTCCGGTGTTCAGGTACTGCTTGCGGATATGATGCAGCTGATTGTCGATTATATCGGCGGCAATATGGTGCCCGGCGAAGGTGGTATGTCGGCAAAATTAATGTGGGCTTTGGGGGGCAAAGACTTTGTCCTAACCGACGCTCGGTTGTGGATTGTGTTAATGATGGTTGTGCTCGGCTTAGTCCGAGGCATGGGTTACTTTGCCGGTAACTATTTTATCGCGATTGTTTCTAATAGCTTGGTTCACAATTTGCGCTGTGAGCTGTTTAATAAAATGCTGCATATGCCCAGTCGTTATTTTGATCAAAACTCCACGGGCATGATGATTTCCAAAATTACCTTTAATGTCGAGCAAGTCACTGGTGCGGCGGTTAATGCGACCAAAGTCGTGCTGCGTGAGGGCACCTTTGCGATCGGGCTTATCGCCTACTTGCTGTATAGCAATTGGAAACTCACCATGGTGTTTTTTCTTGCCCTGCCGATTATTGCTGTCACCGTATACTGGGTGGGTAAACGGTTTCGCAAGCTCAGTAAAAACATTCAAAATGCGATGAGCGATGTCAACCAAGTGACCAATGAGTCGATTGGCGCTTATCGTGAAATTCGCCTCTACGACGGTACCGCCTTTGAAACCGCTCGATTTGTTGAGGCCAGTGGTCGGACCCGCAGTCAAAACATTAAGATGGCGTATTACAACGCGATCAGTCCGTCAGTGATTCAGTTTCCAGTTGTGCTCGCCACCGGCGTGCTAATTTGGATAGCCTTGGGCCTTGGCGGTTCAATGTCGCCTGGTGCCTTCGTTGCATATTTGTCGGCGGCCTTGTTTTTGCCAAAACCTATGCGGCAACTGGCGGATGTTAGCAGCACTATTCAAAAAGGTTTGGCGGCAGCGGAAGATATTTTTGATTTTATAGACGCAGAACAAGAGAAAGATGAGGGCACTTACCGCAGTGATGTAACCCGCGGCGATATTGAAATACGTAATTTGAACTTTGCCTATAGTCCTGATTCTGAGCTGGTATTACGCAATATAAATTTAAAAGTTGAGGCGGGTAAGTCCTTGGCCTTGGTTGGCTTGTCTGGCTCCGGCAAGTCCACCTTGGTGAGTCTGTTGTCGCGGTTTTATGAACATGACCAAGGCGATATTCTGCTTGATGGTGTTGATGTTCGAGATTACCAGCTAAGCAATCTGCGCGACAAAATGGCCTTGGTGACTCAGCAGGTCACGCTGTTTAACGACACTGTTTTCAATAATATTGCTTACGGTAAAATGGCGGGGGCGAGTCGTGAACAGGTACGTGCCGCTATAGAGGCGGCCCACGCCAGTGAGTTTATAGACCAACTTCCCCTCGGCCTAGAAACTGTGATTGGCGAAGACGGTGTGATGCTGTCCGGCGGCCAGCGTCAGCGTTTGGCGATTGCCCGCGCATTTCTAAAAGATGCGCCGATTTTAATATTTGATGAGGCCACATCGGCCCTCGATAATCGCGCTGAAAGTCATATTCAAAAAGCGATGGAAGAGGTGATGAAAGGTCGCACTACCATCGTTATTGCCCACCGCTTAAGCACCATCGAAATGGCCGATCAAATCGTGGTAATGGAAGCGGGGCAAATAAAAGAGCAGGGCAGCCACGATGAACTGCTTGCCTTGAATCAGCGCTACGCCCAGCTATACCACAAGAATTTTGAGGAATAGATTTAGGTGGCATTGGAACAACGCCTGAACCGCGCCTGGTATGGTAAGCCGAAAAGCTTGCTACTTTTGCTTCCGCTAGCGTATTTGTATCGCCTAATCGCCGCAGTGAGGCGCAGTCTAATTCGGCCACAGTCCTGTGGCGTGCCGCTGATTGTGATCGGCAATATTTCGGTGGGTGGCAGTGGTAAGACTCCGGTCGTGTTGGCGGTGGCCGAATACTGCCAAGGCCTAGGTTATAAGGTTGGAATTGTTAGTCGCGGCTACGGCGGAAACGCGCCAATATACCCTTATTTAGTCACTGCCAAGTCAACACCGGTTGAAGCGGGGGACGAGCCTTTTTTAATGTACCAGCGCAGTGGCTTGCCGTTGGCGGTGGCGCCAGATCGCGTGGCGGCAGCAAAATTGCTTGTACAGCAGCATGCTTGCGATCTCATTATTAGCGACGACGGTTTACAGCATTATCGTCTAGCTCGCGACATAGAGGTTCTCGTCATTGATGGCGAGCGCGGCTTTGGTAATGGCCACTGCTTGCCCGTGGGGCCGTTGCGCGAGCCGGTAAGCCGCGCAAACGCTATCGACCTGCGCATAATCAATGGCGGCAATAGCCGTTTACGTGGTTATACCATGGATTTACGGGGCGTGACGGCGGTAAATTTGGCCAGCGGCGAGCAGCGCGCCTTAGTCGATTGGCCATTAAGCCAACGCCGAATTCACGCTGTTGCGGGAATCGGTAATCCTCAGCGGTTTTTTCACAGCCTGCAAGCGGCGGGCTTTGAGCTTATTGAACACCCATTTGCTGACCACCATCCTTATACTGTGGCCGACTTACAATTTGATGAGTCACTGCCAGTACTAATGACGGAAAAGGATGCTGTTAAATGTCGGCTATTTGCCGAGAGAGCCCATTGGATGTTGCCGGTTACTGGCGAGATAGATAAAGCATTTTATGCGCAGTTGCGCTCGCGTTTGGCAGAAGTCGACATCAGTCGCTAATATTTCAGCAGTAGCGCGCTAGTATCAATTACATTTGGAGCAAGCATGTCTTACACCGTTATCATTCCCGCCCGTTTCGCTTCCAGCCGCTTGCCGGGCAAGCCGCTGCTCGATATTGCTGGAAAGCCCATGATTCAGCATGTTTGGGAGCGAGCCGTCGATAGCGATGCCAGTCGGGTGGTGATTGCCACTGAGGATCAGCGGGTATTTGATGTCTGTCAGGGGTTTGGCGCAGAAGTGATTATGACCCTTGCCACCCATGAATCTGGCACCGATCGCTTGCAAGAAGTGGTGACTAAGTTGCAGCTCAGTGACGAGGAAATCGTCGTCAATGTGCAGGGCGATGAACCCCTGATCCCCAAGGCGGCTATTGCGCAGGTGGCCGAAAATTTGGCCGCCAAGCCTAGCGCGGGAATCGCAACGCTGGGCGAGGCTATTAACGATATTGAGGTGATCTTTAATCCCAATGCCGTTAAAGCTGTTGCCGATAGGCAGGGTTATGCGCTGTATTTTAGTCGTGCACCCATGCCTTGGTGTCGGGATGACTGGGCTGGCGAGGAGTTGAGTCTGCCGGATAATGCACCCTTTTTACGTCATATTGGCATCTATGCTTATCGGGTGGGCTTTCTTCACGAGTTTGTGCGCTGGCCCATGGGGGTGTTAGAGAGCTTTGAAAAATTAGAACAATTGCGGGCGATGGAAAACGGTGTGCGGATTCATATCGCCACGGCCTGTGTCGATATTCCGGGTGGCGTTGATACTGAAGCCGACTTACAAAATGTCAGGAAAATTTTGGCGGCGAGCAGCTAATGGCCATCAAGGTATTATTTGTATGTCTTGGCAATATTTGTCGCTCGCCGACGGCTCACGGTGTCTTTCAGAAGCTCCTAAACGATGCCGGTCTACACGACGAGATACAGGTTGACTCGGCGGGCACGGGTGACTGGCACATCGGTCGCAGTCCCGATCAACGCAGCCAGGCAGCAGCGCTGAGCCGCCAGTATGATCTCTCATCTTTGCGCGCGCGACAGGTGTGCAAAGCTGACTTCCAAACCTTTGATTATATTTTGGCCATGGATGAGTGTAATTTGGCGGATTTACAGGCGATGCGCACTCACCAGGCGAAGTGTGAGCTAGGTTTGTTTTTGACTTATGCGAAACACACAGCACGACGCGAAGTGCCGGATCCTTATTACGGTGGGGAGCAGGGCTTTGATGAGGTGCTGGACTTGGTGGAAGACGCCGCTGAAGGTTTATTACATCATATTTGTGCTCATCACGGCCTTGGCAACGGCGCGGCGCTGTAATGGATATTCAGCGTCATGTTGATTTACGGCCGTATAATACGCTTGGTATTAGTGTTCTTGCTGATTATTTTATTGAAGTAAGCAGCCTTGATGGCCTTAGTGAGGCAATTGAATTTAGTCGTCGTCGGCGTTTACGGCGAGTGTTTATCGGCGGTGGCAGCAATTTAGTGCTACGCGGCGATATTCACGGTTTGGTTATTCGCATGGCGATGCGCGGCATTAGCTGCGAGAGTAGTGGTGGCGAGCGCCTCGTTACTGTAGCCGCTGGCGAGAATTGGGACGAGTTGGTGAAGTACAGCTTGGCACAAGGCTGGTATGGCTTGGAAAATTTAATCTCTATTCCCGGTCAAGCCGGTGCCGCGCCAATACAAAATATTGGCGCCTATGGCGTAGAGCTGGCCAACGTACTGGACTCGGTTACTGGCTGGGACATTAACCTCAATGGCTTGCGCACCTTAACCGCCGCCGATTGCCAGTTAGCCTACCGTGATAGTGTATTTAAGGGGGCATTGCGGGATGTGTTTATTATCACCGCAATAACATTGCGCTTGAGTGCTAAGCCAGCGCCGAATCTTAGTTATCCCGCCTTGCTTGAGGCCCTAGCGGCGCAAGCCCCCGAACAAGCGCCCAGCCCGGAACTGATCGCTGCGACCGTGGCTATGGTGCGGGCTGATAAGCTGCCAGACTATCGGCGGGAGCCGAATGTCGGAAGCTTCTTTAAAAATCCGATTATTTCCAAGAGCCTTGCCCACGAACTGGTCGCGCAATACCCCGCGTTGCCCCATTGGCCGATGGCCGATGGCCGCTTTAAAGTCGCGGCAGCGTGGTTGGTTGATCAGGCTGGCTGGAAGGGTAGACGGCGTGGCGCGGTGGGAATTCACCCGCGCCAAGCCATTGTGCTGGTTAATTACGACGGCGCAGACGGCGCGGAAGTTTTGGCGTTTGCCAATGCAATACAGGCCGATGTGCTCGCGCGATTCAATGTCGACCTCGAAATTGAGCCCCGTGTTTATTGAGGCCGAACATATTCCTTTAGCGGGGGGTGGTTTACATTATTATCCCCAGTATATCGCCGAACCCGATCCCTTGTATGAGCAGCTGCGCGAGAATATCCCTTGGCAACAGCCGATATTAGACATATATGGCCGACGCCACCTGACGCCACGGTTAGTTGCCTTTGTTGGGGATTCTGGCTTGAGCTATCGTTACAGTGGTCACCGCCATTATGCAGATGTATGGCCGCCAGAAGTGCTCGCGCTACGAGAGCGTATTGCCGAAGATACAGGCTACGACTTTAACTGTGCCTTGCTCAACTACTACCGCAATGGCGACGACAGTATGGGTTATCACAGCGACGATGAAGCCAGCTTGGGCGGTGATCCCTGTGTTGCGTCACTGAGTTTAGGCTGTGGTCGAGACTTTCTTATGAAGCCGAAGGGGCTAAAAACCAGATCACGTAAAATACATTTAGCATCGGGATCATTGCTGTTGATGTTGCCGCCCACCCAGCGCCATTGGCAGCACGCGCTCCCAGCGCGAAAGGGGCTCGCGCAAGGAAGAATTAATATCACTTTTCGGAAAGTGGTATTATCGCTGGCGGATTGAACCACAGCAGGCTGGTTAGGCCATGGTTGCGGTGGTATTGTTACAGGCATTGGATGCAGGGAAATACATGATTACAGTTTTGGTTGCCGACGATCACGCTATGGTGCGTACCGGAATAGTGCGAATGCTCGATGATGCCGACGGTATTACGGTCATCGCCCAAGCGGCAAGTGGTGAAGAGGCAATTAGCAGCTGCCGAATATTAAGCCCCGATGTAGTGCTAATGGACGTGCGAATGCCTGGCATTGGCGGCTTAGAGGCAACGCGTAAACTGCGTTTGGTGTCGCCGTCAACGCGCATTATTGCGCTGAGCGCATACGATCAAGAACCTATGCCCAGTCGCCTGCTTAAGGCTGGTGCCTCGGCCTATGTCACCAAGGGAGCCTCGGAAGAAGAAATGGTCTTGGCGGTTAGGCAAGTTGCTAAAGGGTTGCGCTATTTAAGCCCGAGCGTGGCACAGGCGATTGCGTTGAAGGGCTTTAGTGGCGATGTCGAATCACCCTTTGAGTCGCTCTCTGAGCGCGAAATGCAAATTAGCCTAATGATTGCTAACTGCCAAAAGGTATTGGACATTGCTGAGCAGCTCCATATTTCAGCGAAAACGGTGAATAGTTACCGCTACCGAATTTTTGAAAAACTCGATATTGGTGGTGACGTAGAGCTCACACTCCTCGCTATTCGTCACGGCCTGATCGACTCTCCCGGCGCTTAGCCGTAGTGCATTGAATGACATGACTGCTACCCCAAATGAAACCGCTTCGAAGCCAACCCCTTTCGACTCTGCGAGCTTCTTAAAAACTGTCACGGAGAAGGCGGGGGTTTATGTAATGCTCAACGTTGCTGGCGAGGTGCTTTACGTCGGTAAGGCAAAAAACTTGCGCAAGCGCTTGAGCAGTTATTTTCGGGCCAGTGGATTAACCACAAAAACCATGGCCTTGGTGGGGCGCATTCACGAGATTGAAGTGACGGTGACAGCGAGTGAGCGTGAAGCGCTACTGCTAGAACAAAATCTCATCAAGCAGTACAAGCCGCCCTATAATATTCTGCTGCGGGATGATAAATCCTACCCCTATATCTATTTGAGTACGGATCACGAGCATCCACGCTTGAGTATTCATCGCGGCCGCAAAACCGGTAAAGGTCAGTATTTTGGTCCTTACCCCAGCGCTGCGGCGGTGCGCGAAAGTTTGAGCTGGTTGCAGAAAGTATTTCGGGTGCGCCAGTGTGAAGACAGCTATTACAAAGGCCGCAGCCGACCCTGCCTGCAATACCAAATAGGTCGCTGTTCGGCGCCCTGTGTCGGCATTGTTAGCGATAAAGAATATGCTGTAGATGTTAACTATACTGAATTGTTTTTAAAGGGAAAAAGTTCAGATATACAGGCCGATTTAGCAAACCAAATGGAGCGCCACGCGGCGGCGCTGGAATTTGAACAAGCCGCTGATTTACGCGATCGTATTGCCCATTTACAGCAGGTGCAGTCCACGCAATGCATTGAAGGTGAAACCGGCGATATGGATATTCTCGGTGGCGTCATGGACGGTGGCCAAGTCTGTATCCAGCTGGTGTGCGTGCGCGGCGGTCGAGTGTTGGGTAGTCGTAGTTACTTCCCCAAAAGCCAGCTGGAAGAGCCGCTGGCGATGCAGATCGAGGCTTTTGTGGCTCAGCACTATCTTATTGGTAGCGGCGCCAGCGATATTCCACGGGAAATTATCAGTAATATCATGCTCGACGACAGCGATTTACTGGCGGCAAGCCTCACTGAACAGGCTGGGCGCCAAGTGTCACTTAGTCACAAGGTGCGCAGCAATCGGGCTAAATGGCAAAATTTAGCGCTGACCGCCGCTGAACAAAACCTCAAAAATCGCCTTGCTTCGTCTGCCAGCAGCCTGAAGCGCTTTAAGGCCTTGCAAGCGGTCTTGGGCTTGGAAGAACTTCCAGAGCGCCTAGAGTGCTTTGATATCAGTCACAGCAGCGGCGAAGCCACAGTGGCCTCCTGTGTGGTGTTTGATGGCAACGGGCCGCTAAAATCTGATTACCGTAAAATGAATATTGACGGCATCGCCCCAGGTGACGATTACGCGGCGATGTACCAAGCGCTTAGTCGCCGCTATACGCGGGTCAAAGCGGGCGAGGTGCTCATGCCAGATATTTTGTTTATCGATGGTGGCAAAGGCCAGTTGACCCAAGCAAAAACGGTAATGGCCGAACTCGGCATCAATAATCTGCTGATGGTCGGGGTGGCGAAGGGCAGTGATCGCCGTGCGGGGTTGGAAATACTCATTCGCGGTGACGATGGCCGTGAAATTAGCTTGCCGGATAACAGTCCGGCCCTGCACCTAGTTCAGCATATTCGCGATGAGTCTCACCGCTTTGCCATCACTGGGCATAAGGCAAGGCGAGACAAAACGCGCCGTCAATCTACGCTTGAGGGTATACCGGGGGTTGGTGCCAAGCGGCGTCGAGAGTTGCTTCGCTATTTCGGTGGTTTACAAGGTGTAAAGCAAGCTGGGGTAGAAGATTTGCGACGAGTGCCGGGAATTAGCGAGAAAATTGCCTTACAAATCTACGAAGACCTGCGCAGCGCTTAGAAAACGAATAGAATACGAGTTGCTGCTTTGATGAGACCACTATGAATATACCGAATGCCTTGACCCTGTTCCGAATTGTGCTAATTCCGGTGCTGGTGGTTTTATTTTATATGCCTATCGCGCATACCTATTTTTTAACCGCAGCCGTATTTGCGGTGGCGGCCATGACCGATTGGTTAGACGGTTACCTCGCCCGTAAACTCGGACAGAGTACGGCGTTGGGCGCATTTCTCGACCCTGTTGCCGACAAGCTAATGGTGGCTGTCGCGCTGGCTTTGCTCATTGAACGCTACGACGCCTCTTGGTTTACCATACCCGCAATTATTATTATTGGCCGCGAAATAGTGATTTCCGCGCTGCGTGAGTGGATGGCCGAGTTGGGTAAACGCACCAGCGTGGCGGTATCGTATTTGGGCAAAATTAAGACAACGATGCAAATGGTCGCAATATTTGGCTTACTTTTGGTTTCGCCTGAGCACCAAGGCTATTTGTATTACGCAAATATTGTGTGCTTATACACGGCAGCACTGCTTACTTTATGGTCAATGTTGATTTATCTCCATGCGGCATGGCCAGATTTACGCGATACAGCCGGTGATTAAGAAAAAAATCACGTTAAATCAGCAACTTTCCTTGACAGAATTTGGTGACTGACTAGAATAGGCGCCTTCTTAAAGCACAGCTTAAAGGTGTTTCGGAACTTGTGGGAACAAGCTAAAAATCCAAGTGTAGTGACGCGGGAATAGCTCAGTTGGTAGAGCGCAACCTTGCCAAGGTTGAGGTCGGGAGTTCGAGCCTCCTTTCCCGCTCCAATTCATTATGCAGTTCAGCAATATTGACGCGGTGGTTGAGTGGTATTTTAACTCCAGCGCCCGTGGCGATAAAATAGCCGGTATCGACCGGCGTGCACGGTGAACGTGTAGAAAAAACGATTTTAGGCGCGGTGGCAGAGTGGTCATGCAGCGGACTGCAACTCCGTGTACGCCGGTTCGATTCCGACCCGCGCCTCCATTTACAAATGATTCTCCTGTCATTAATTTACATCCCACGTTATAGCTGTAAATCATTCTTTCAGTTTCTGTTTATCCTGCGTTTTCTCGTTTCTTGCTTTTCCGAATGCTCGGCCTGAGTGATCGGTGCTCTTTGCTATCAATTGCTGAATCGCTATGGCATCGTGCATCAAAAGAAGGGTTGGCGTCGTCAATGAGAGTGGGTGAGCATTGCTATGAGTGAGAAAATTGTAAAAATAGCGGACGATTTCTGGAATATTCGCGGTGAGTTCAAAATTGGTGGCCTGTTAAATATTGGCACCCAAGCATCATTGCTGCGCTGCGCGAGCGGCAAGTATGTGTTGCTAGACGCGTATACGCTAAATGCCTCGCTCAAAGCAGAAGTTGATGCTTTGACTAATAACGGCGCCGATATTGAAGCCATTATTAACGTGCATCCGTTTCACACTATGCATGTTGCACAGATGCATGAACAGTACCTCTGCCCCTTGCAGCAATTATATCGAGGGTAGATAGAAATATGGGCACCTCTTTGCAGGTGCCCATATTCATATCAAAATGGCGGTGAGGGAGGGATTCGAACCCTCGAACAGTTTAACCCGTTACACGCTTTCCAGGCGTGCTCCTTCAGCCACTCGGACACCTCACCAAAATCTTTATTTAAAACCATTGTGGAGCTGGTTTTAAGGGCGGCTACTCTAACGAAGTTTCAGCTTAATGGCAATTGCCAATGTGTTTTCATTTTAGGTAATGCTGCTTAGTGGTGCGCCAAGTTGTGGCTGCGCTATATGGGTGCAAATAACATAGGTATTTTACGTTAATACATTGATTTAGCTGATGTTTATGTTCTGGAATATTTATTGCTAGAGTATCGCGAGTAGTTAATGGCTGCACTGTGGCTTGGCAATTAAATATTCTAAGGGATCCTATGGTGTACTCTCCGGAAATGGTGGCGCTCTTGCAGCAGTTGCGTTCTCGAATTTTCGCCGAGTTTGGCACGCGAATACGCTTGGCTGATCCGGCGTTGCTCACAACAGTGGGAGACTTAGGCAAAAAAAGCCGTGATCCTTTCACCCGTAAAACGGTGGTAGAAATCATGAAGTTGGCGGGTATTCCGTTTCAAATTGAGGTAACGCAGGGTGCTGTTGCTCCGCCACGCGATGCGCAATCAGTGGAAATGACCTATCGAGGCGCAAAGATTGTAAGGGATAAGCCTAGTGGCGCTGTGTCGGCGGACACGCCACTTGAGCGGCAGACTCGGCAAATGTACCGCGGTCAGGTAGTGTACAAATAATTCGAATTTGTAAGTGATTTACGTTTTTCCTTCCTAAGCAGGCTGCGACGCTAGCGTGGCCAACCCCCTTGTCGCTGTAATGCTGAATCTGGCTGTGCCATTGCCGGTTTGAGTGATCTCTCAGCTTGATCAATAAGTGGGTCGCTATTGTTTCCATCTATAACGGCATTTAATGTTCAAGCCTATTAACTTGCCAGCTTACTGCTTATCATTGTGGTTTTATAGAATGAATTCTGGCGACTTATGACGATAAAGTGCTCAATCGTGCCGGTGACGGCGTATCAGCAGAACTGCTCTGTTATGGTCTGTGAGGAAACCGGCAAAGCAGCGATTTTTGATCCCGGTGGTGATATTGATAAAATCGAGGCTGCTATTGCGTCTCTCGGGGGTACCCTAGAGGTTATTTACTTGACGCATGGCCATATGGATCACTGCGCTGCGGCAGATGTCATGCGGAAAAAATACGGTGTTCAAATTATTGGACCCCAAAAGGAAGATGCCTTCTGGATAGATAAATTGCCCGAATGGTGCAAAATGACCGGGTTTCCTCATGCAGACCCATTTACGCCCGACCGCTGGCTCGACGACGAAGACTCGGTCAGCTTTGGCAATCAGCAATTACAGGTTAAATTTTGTCCAGGCCACACGCCCGGCCACGTTGTTTTTTTCCATGAGCAAGCACGCCTAGCGATTGTTGGCGATGTGATATTCCAAGGTTCTATCGGGCGTACGGATTTCCCACGCGGTGATTACGACACCCTAATAGCGTCGATACAAACGAAGCTTTGGCCTTTAGGTGACGACGTGACGTTTATACCGGGCCACGGGCCAACGTCGACCTTTGGTCATGAACGCGAAACCAACCCCTTTGTCGCCGATGGTAAATTCGCTTAAGTTTTGGCGTTAGTTATTATCTTATGTGGCAGTGAAATGTGAATGAGTCCAGTGGTAAAAATATGAGCGGTGAATTGACCCATTTTGACCCCCAAGGCAACGCCCAGATGGTCGACGTGACCGATAAGGCCGTTACCCAGCGGGAGGCCCGAGCAGCAGGGTCGGTGATTATGGCGCCAGCAACGCTCGCGCTAATTGCGAGCGGTGGCCATAAAAAAGGCGATGTTTTGGCCGTCGCGAGAATTGCGGGTATTCAAGGTGCCAAGCGTTGCGCAGACCTTATTCCCCTGTGCCATCCACTTATGCTGTCGTCGGTAAAACTTGAATTTGCGTTAGACCACGAGCGCAGCGCGGTAGATATTTTAGCAATATGTAAATTGGCAGGGCAGACCGGGGTCGAGATGGAGGCCTTGACTGCGGTGTCTGTGGCCGCATTGACCATTTATGACATGTGCAAGGCCGTCGATAAGGCGATGCAGGTAACCGACATTCGCCTATTGGCAAAGTCGGGTGGTCGCTCGGGTGACTGGCGGTTTGATGAGGCGGCTAAATCATGATCACGGTATTGTTTTTCGCTAAGTACCGCGAATTGCTTGGTACTGCCAAAATTAGTTTGTCTGGGGCTGATATTGATTTAACAAAATGCACCGTGGCGGCGCTAAAGGCGTCTTTAGCTGAGCGTGGTGCGCTGTGGTGTGATGTCTTAGCGGCGGAGAACACCCTGTGCGCGGTAAATCAAGATCTCGCTGGAGACGACACCCCAATTAGTGTTGGCGACGAAGTCGCTTTTTACCCACCGGTCACAGGGGGTTAATGTGAGCGTAATTGTTCGTGTTGGTGAAGCTGATTTTGATGTGGGCGCAGAGTGCCGAGCCCTAGCCTCACACTCGCGCCAGAGCGGGGCGATTGTGCAGTTCGTCGGGCTGATGCGAGACAGTAATCAGGGCGATGATGTACTGACCATGGAATTAGAACATTACCCCGGCATGACCGAGCGATGCATTACTGAAATAGTCAATCGTGCACAGCAGCGCTGGCCCTTGTTTGCTGTTACCGTCATCCATCGGGTTGGCGTACTTCAGCCCCAGGATCAAATCGTTTTTGTTGGGGTGAGCGCAGCGCATCGCCAGGATGCCTTCCAAAGCTGTGAATTTATTATGGACTATTTGAAGACTGAGGCGCCCTTTTGGAAAAAGGAGTGTACTCTCAATGGTGAGCAGCGTTGGGTAGATGCGCGTCAAACCGACCAGCAGGCACGTAAGCGTTGGCAGGACTAGAGCCGTTTTCCTAAGCTTTGTCGTCCACTTGGCGTAGCTAGGGCGATGAACAAAGCTTATGGCGCTGTGTATAATGCAGCGCACAAATAAAGTGGCGAAAAGCCATACATAAAAATTGACAGGAAATCTTATGAGTCTTGATCCGCGTGAATTTAGAAATGCCCTTGGCCAATACCCGACCGGCGTATGTGTAATAACGGCCAATCCTGAAGGCTATCAGCCATTTGGTATGACCGTTAATTCCTTTGCATCGGTGTCCTTGGACCCGGCTCTGGTACTGTGGAGTCTACGCAATGACTCAGAGTGTCTCGATGCCTTTAATAAAACCAAGATGTTCACGGTAAATTTTTTGGCCAGTGATCAAGTGGCGCTTTCCAATGCGTATTCTAAAAAGAATGATCACGACCTTGTTCCCGAGCAGTTTCGTATTGGTAAGAGTGGTGCACCGGTATTGCGCAATTGCTTAACAAGCTTTGAGTGTGAAACATGGGCCCGCTACGATGGCGGCGATCATATCATTGTGGTCGGAAAAGTCATTGAGATGGAAACCAAGCCCGGTGCCAAGCCCTTGGTGTTTCATGCGGGCAAATACAGCGAACTGCGCTGAGTAATGAGGAGAGTGGCGGCTTGATGAATTTTTGCAGTAATTGTGGGGCTAAGCTAATACAGCAAATACCCGCAGACGATAATCGTCTCCGCCATGTTTGCCCCCAGTGCGAAGTAATACATTACGTTAACCCCAAAGTTGTTGTGGGTTGTCTACCTATTGCTGGCGACCAAGTACTGCTTTGTCGTCGCGCTATTGCACCGAGAATTGGCTCGTGGACAATTCCCGCTGGCTTCATGGAAAACGGTGAAACCATGCTCGACGGAGCGCTTCGTGAAACCCTTGAAGAGGCTGCCGCCAAAGTAAAAGATGAAGCCCTATACCGCTTATTTGATATCCCCCACATCAACCAAGTTTATGTGTTTTATCGAGGTAATTTAGACGGCGATTTCGGCGTCGGCCCAGAGAGCCTTGAATCTAAATTATTCAGTGAAGCAGATATTCCGTGGTCAGAACTTGCCTTTCCGATTGTCACCGATGTGCTAACGGAATATTTTGAAGACCGTAAAACCGGTCAGTACCCGATCAGAGTGAGTACCCCAAGTCCGTTGTGGGCTAAACAGGTAGGCTGGAAGCCGAATTCAAAGAAAACCCTCGACGAGTGAAATAATATTCATTTGCTGTTTGGGCTAAAGCATAAATCCGGCTATGGTTAAGATAATAACGCCGCTTAATTTAGCCGCGGTATTCTTGCTGTTTATATTGCACTAAAACAGTACGCTCGTTTCTACCTGTTCGAGGACTGCACTATGGATTATGCATTTCATACCGTTGATGTATTTACCCCCACGCCGTTCAACGGCGCCCAAATTACCGTATTTCCGCAAGCCGAAGGGTTGAGCGCGAGGCAAATGCAGGTAATTGCTAGGGAAGTCAACCACCCAGAAACCGTGTTTGTGTTACCCGGTAAAAGCACAGTAAGTGCGGAATTAAAGGTGTTTTCTCCCTTAAGTGAAAGGGCGGTAGGTAGCCATAGCGTGGTTGCGGCCGCTCGGGCGTTGGTGCACAGTAAAGTCTTAGCAACGAGCAAAGAAAATTCAACGATTCAATTCTCCCAAGGCAATAAAGTATTTGATGTGATGCTGTCTCAGCATGAGGACCGTTTGCTCACTCAGCTGTCGATGTCGGTGAACGCTCAAGTTGACCGCTATGTGCCGGACGCTAAGGAGCTGCAAGCAGCGCTGGGCTTGGGTGCTCACGACATTGAAACTTTAAAAGCGAAAACCTTGTTTGTGAGTTGTGATTCCTCTTATTTAATTGTACCGCTGCGTTCCTTAGACGCTGTTTACCGGGCGCGATTTAATTTAGAGGCTTGGTCGCGCAGCAGTGCGGGATCGGCGCCCGTAAACGAACTGCTGGTATATTGCAGCGAAACGGAATCGCTGCAGACAGACTTTCATCTGCGTATACTGGGCGCCCACATCGCGCAGGATGAAAGTCCGCCGGTGGGCGCCGCTATTCCCGCGTTTGTGGCGAGCTTATGTGAAACCCGTGGCTTGGCCGACGGCACCCATGCCTTCTGGCTTGAGCGTGGCCACAAAGCCCAGCGTCAGAGTGTGCTGAAGGTAGAGTTTGTTAAAAAAGCGACCGCGGCAATGGTTGTAAGGGTTGGCGGCGATGCGGTACTGGTAGCCAGCGGCACTATGCGCGCCCCTGAAAATGAATAATAAGCCACGTTTATCAGATTATTGTAATTTGCGGCGTGGCGTTGTCGACTAGTTCGGGACCACGTTTACATGGATCAACAATTAATACTTATCATTGCCGGTATCGCGGCAATAGCACTTTGCCTTGGTCTTGGCGCAGGGCTCTTTATTCAGCGTAAAATTGCTGGCGTTCAGCTTGAGGCGCGACAATCCGAGATAGCGGGTTTGCAGCTAAGTATAGAGCAGCAAACAAGGCAATTGGCTGAGGCGCAGCACAGTCTAACGGCGTGCCGAGAGCAATTACAGACAAGTCAGCGCGACCTAGCAGTAAATGTTGATCGCGTGACCCAGCAAGCCGAAGCACTGGCGGCGAGCCGTGCCAGTGTGAGCCAATACGAGCAAAGCAGCAGTGAGTTAAAAACGGAGCTTGCCCGCCAACAGAGCGCCTATCAACATCTGCAAACCGCGACCGCGGAGCAAATCGCCTTACTCAGCGATGCCAAAAAGCAATTAACGGATCAATTTGAGCAATTAGCGAACCGCATTTTTGACGAAAAAAGTCAGCGTTTTCAAAGCCACAGTCGCGAAGCTTTAGAGTCGCAGTTAAAGCCCTTTCGCGACCAGCTCATTGAATTTCGTGGCCGGGTAGACCATATCTATAGCGATGAAAATCGCGAGCGTGGTGAGCTTAAAGAGCAGCTTAAAAATCTCCAAGAGATGAACCGCAATATCAGTAAAGAAGCCCAAAATCTCACTAGGGCGCTAAAAGGCGATAACAAAGCCCAGGGCAATTGGGGTGAAGTCATTCTTGAGCGGGTGCTCGAAGAGTCTGGACTGCGCAAGGGTCACGAGTACTTAACCCAGCAGAGCTTTACAGATGAGAGCGGCAAGCGACGTCAGCCCGATGTTATTGTGCGCCTGCCAGACGATAAAGACATTGTTATTGACGCCAAGGTCTCTTTACTTGCCTATGAACGTTATTGCAGCAGCGAAGATGAGGGCGAGCGCCAGGCATTTTTACGAGAGCATGCCCAGTCGGTGAAAGCCCATATTAATGGTTTGAGCACCAAGGGCTACGAGCATATTGAAGGCCTGCGTACCCTCGATTTTGTGTTTATTTTTATTCCAGTAGAAGCCGCATTTATGGCGGCCTTTGAACATGATCCAGAACTATTCCGCAGTGCGTATGAGAAAAACATCATTGTGGTGGGGCCAACAACCCTGCTCGCGACCTTGCGTACGGTGCAGAGTATTTGGCGCTACGAGCGACAAAATCAAAACGCTGAAAAAATCGCAAAAGAGGCCGGCGCGCTGCACGACCAGTTTGCGCTGGTTGTGCAGTCCTTAGAAGATATTGGCAAACATTTGGATCGCGGCCGCGATGCCTTTGATAAAACCATGAGCCGTATGACGGTTGGGCGTGGCAACCTGGTTGGCCGAGTAAGCCGTCTGGAGGCGCTCGGCGCCAAGGTCAAAAAATCCTTACCGGTTGCGCTGACAGATCGCGCTGATGTGGATTTTGAGGACAATACTGACCTCGATAGCGAGCCGAATTAATCAATCAACGTGTATTAGCAAAGGAGAATTGACGTGGCTTTACCAAAAGTTGGCAATCTTGCACCTGCATTCAGCCTGCAAGATCAAGACGGAGAGACCGTTAGCTTAAAAGACTTTAAGGGCAAAAAAGGCGTGGTCTTGTATTTTTACCCAAGAGCGTCAACGCCGGGCTGCACTATGCAAGCCTGCGGCTTACGAGACGTGCACGGCGAATTGGATAAGCTGGGCTACCAAGTGCTGGGCGTGAGTTTTGATCCGGTTGCCAAAATTAAGAAATTTTATGACAAGTACGAGCTAAACTTCCCCTTACTCTCTGACGAAGATCACGCCATTATCGATAAATACGGGTGCTGGCAGCTGAAGAAGTTTATGGGTAAAGAAAATATGGGCACTGTTAGAACCACCTTTATTATTGGTGAAGACGGCCGCTTACTTAAAATTATGGATAAATTTAAAACCAAATCGCACCACGAAACACTTATGGAAGTGCTGGACGAACTGTCCCAGTAGTCTATTTGCATGCACCGGCTAGCCGCGCGCTGAAAACAGGCGTCTGGCCGGTGAGTATTAGGTGCTGAGCTTGTCTGCAGTATTGTCTGTAGCGGTGTCGCCGGATGATTTGCCTCCCTGCTTAAATTCTAGGTATTTCGTTAAATCTTTGGTGACCATATCGAGACACAGTTTTAATACCACGGCGTCATCGAGAAAGCCTGCTACAGGTATGTAGTCGGGGAGGGCGTCCATTGGCATTAATATATAGAGTAGGGCTGTGCTTATTGAGCCCAGTGACCACCACGGCACCTCTCGATAGTCGCCCTTTACGTAATCTTGAACCAAATTAAACAGTATTTTCACTTGGCTGATATACGGCGCGAGTGACGCGTTGTTGGTCACCCTGTTGAGAATACCTTGGCGATTGCTGAGGGTCTTTTGAAGGGTGGCGTCGTCGAGTTCAGCGGCACCTTCGTCGAGCACGTGCTTGGCGCGCTTTTTAGAGAAAAACAACATAGCGACACTCACATTAAAGATGATGTCGCTGATATTACGGCTTATAGCCAGTAGCGCAACCCCCTCATTTTAAAGAGGGGGGTGTATTAGGCAGTCTATTTTACGAAACGCTGAACGAGATCGCGTTTGAGGACTTTGCCGGTGGCGTTGCGCGGCAATTCCTCTTCCACAAACCACACATGGCTCGGTTGCTTAAAGGCCGCGAGCTTATCCGCCAAATAGTCTTTGACTTCAGTTTCGCTAAGCGTGGCACCGTCGCGAATACGGATGACGGCGCCGGGCGTTTCACCCAGACGTTCATCGGGCACTGCAATAATCGCGCTGTCGGCAATCGCTGCATGCTGGCTGAGGCAGGCTTCTATTTCTGCAGGGTAGATATTTTCACCGCCGCGAATAATGAGGTCTTTGGCTCGATCGACCAAAAACACGAAGTTTTCATCATCCAGATAGCCGATATCGCCCGTGGCCATCCACCCATGTGCAAAATTTTCGGCGGTGGCTTCTGGTTTATTCCAGTAGGCAGTGATATTACAGGCTGATTTCAGCCAAATTTCGCCTACTTCACCTTTAGCAAGAATACCGCCCTCGGGGCTTCTGGTTTGCCATTCGACTAGCGGCGATAGTGTGCCGGCACTTTTGGGCTTATAGAAATACGCATCACCGGTGCAGCTGGCGCAAATTGCGTTGGTTTCGGTCATGCCGTAACCAGTGCCAACGTAGGCGTCGCCGAGGTTTTCGCTAATTGTGCTTTTAAAGCTCGGTGGGCAGGCCGTGCCGCCGCCACCAATAGAGAACAAACTGGTAGTATCGGTCGTCTTGAACTTGGGGTGGCGCAATAAATCCACGACCATCGACGGCACGGCGCTAAAGATGGTGACACGCTCCTTTTCGATCAAGGCGAGCGCGTCTTCCGCAGACCATTTGTACATCATGACGGTTTTACGACCAGCGCGTAGATTGAGTAAGAAGGCCGCGTAACAACCGGAAACATGGAAGAGGGGGACGCTGAGTAAGGTGCAGGGCGCAAAGCCCGTACTGAACATTTTGCGAATCGCCTCTGGGTTTGCCATGGCCGAGCAGGTGCCGTGAAATTCAAAGCTAAAGATGGCTTGGCAGATGTTACCGTGGCTAGACACTGCACCCTTGGGCCGACCAGTCGTGCCAGAGGTGTACATAATCTGCGCAATGTCGTCGCTCTCGCAATCCACTTCCGGCATTGCCGCGCCGAGATGGGCGTTAATAATAGCGTCGAAGCTCAAGTATTCTGCCGAGCCGGTGGCGCCAACCAAAATAACTTGGCAAGCAAGCTCGCTTGGTGCAGCGGTAATTGTGTCATAGCGTGCTTGGTCGCAAACCACCCATTTGGCCATGGAGTCACCGAGGCCATAAGCTAATTCGTCGGCGCTGCCCCAGGAGTTTAATGGCACCACCACCGCGCCGATACTGACAATCGCGTAGTAGGCAATCATCCACTCGGGGTTATTTCTCATCGCAATAGCAATGCGGTCGCCCTTATTGATATTGAGTTCGGAAACTAAGTAGTAGGCTAATGCGTCGGCGCGGGCGAAAAAATCATCGAAGCTCAGGCGTTGATCCTGATAAACCAAAAACTCCTGGGCGCCAAATCCACGGCCGGGCTCAAGTAGCGCGCGCAGGGTGTTTGGCGCATTTTTATAGAATCGTAGCTCGGTATCACCGCATTGCCGAGTTTCTATTTCAAAGGGTGCGCCGGGCTGGCAAAGCTGTTCGGTGGCGGTGTTTAGGCGTGCGGCAATATCATTCATCTTTAATCACTTATTCGTTTGGTTTACGGCTTTGGTTCAAACATATTGTGCGTAAATGTCAGGGTAGCAGGGATTGGCGCATTTACGGCCTCCATGATCCGCGCGTATTCGGTGTGGCAGATCTTCCATAATCCATCTTCTATACGGTAGTGGTCGGTGTAAATAGCGGTACCAAAGAGCATCCAGTTTTGTTCTTTATTGAATACGAGGTCTTGTAAATACCAGATTCCCTTGGCGTTAGTGGGGCTCTCCAACTCAATTTCGGGGTGATGACAATTGTGCATGGTCAGTACCGACGGCGAGTCCATATGGCCGCGTAAACCACTTATGAGTTCGTCGCGGTTATCGAAGCTGTATTTGCCGTCATCGTATCGCGCGGTGCAATCGGCCGTCAGGGTACTGGCGAGTAGATCCCAGTCGTGGGTGTCGACTGCGCGTAAGTAGGTATATTTAAGTTTTTTGATTTGCTCAATTGCAAGTAGCGCTTCTAGGCCGGATTGACTCATTGTTATTGTCCATCTCTGTTCAGGTATTAGACGCCCATATTAGGGTTAGTCGGCAGGTCTGGGCATGATCCAAATGGATGAATAGGGTCATTAGTAAATAAGTGAACCTGCCTTTGCGGTTTTTGGTAAGCTGAGCACCGAATTTTTTACGAGGAGTTGCACTGGTGCGTATCATTACTGCGAATACCAATGGTATTCGATCAGCGGGCCGCAAAGGCTTTTTTGAATGGCTGGCCAAGCAAGATGCCGACGTTGTCTGTATTCAGGAAACCAAGGCGCAGCGCGATCAGCTTGAGGATCCGTTGTACCATCCCGAAGGCTATACCACCATTTACTGCGATGCGATTAAAAAAGGCTATAGCGGCACTGCAATGTACTGCAAAAAACCACCGAATAACGTGACGACGGCGCTGGGCTGGGACCCGCTAGACAGCGAAGGGCGCTATATTCGAGCAGATTACGATAATATCAGCGTTATTTCCATGTATCTGCCGTCGGGTTCTAGCGGTGAGGAAGCGCAGGCCCGCAAAGATGTTTTTCTCGCCAAGATCTACCCTCATTTTCTTGAACTCAAGGCCAGCGGTCGGGAGCTCGTGATTTGCGCGGATTGGAATATTTGTCACAAAGAAATTGATTTAAAGAACTGGAAGGCCAATCAAAAGAACTCGGGTTTTTTACCGCATGAGCGCGCCTGGCTGGATAAAGTCTATGAGGAGGGCGGCTTTGTTGATGCCTTTCGTGAGATTAATCAGGAGGCGGTGTATACCTGGTGGTCGAATCGTGGCCAAGCCTATGCCAATAATGTGGGGTGGCGGCTCGACTATCATGTCGTCACGCCCGGATTAGTTCCCACGATTAAGGCTGCAGACGTCTATACCGACGAACGTTTCTCCGATCACGCGCCCTTTACCATGGACTACGATTACTCGCTTTGAAGTTTGGCCTTGTGTACTATGGCAGGCGTATTTTCAGTACTGCGGGCGCGTTGCCTGCAGTGTTATTTTTAGCAATAGTTTGATTGAGAAGGACGTGTAATGAGTTTTTTCATCTCCCAAGCCCATGCCCAGACTGCTGGTGCAGCAGGTGCCCCCGCCGGTGCCGATTTATTCCAGATAGGCTTCTTGGTATTAATGTTTGGTCTGTTTTACTTCATTGCTATTCGCCCTCAGCGCAAGCGCCAGAAAGAACACGCCGCTATGGTTGCGGCACTGGCCAAGGGTGACGAAGTTGTGACCACCAGTGGTATTTTGGGCAAGGTCACCAAGATTGACGACAGCTATGTTGCACTGAGTGTTACCGATAATGTTGAATTGAAATTTCAACGCTCATCAATTCACGCCGTTCTGCCTAAAGGCACTCTAAAAGCAATTTAAACATTGCCCGCGCTCTGCGATCGCAGGGCGCTTTTCTTTACAGGTGACAATATGCCTGATGAATCAAGTCGAAATACCGCACCGCCAGATTTTGTAAGCGCGATCAATCCACCTCGTCTGCACCTCGCTCAGCTACCCACACCTCTGCAACTCCTCAGTCGTCTCAGTGAGCGCTATAGTGGGCCGCGCATTTGGGTGAAACGCGATGACCTCAGCGGGAGTGTGCTGTCGGGCAATAAAATTCGTAAATTGGAATTTAATCTTGCTCAAGCCCTTGCCGAAGGCTGTGACACGGTTATTACGTGTGGTGGTATACAATCGAATCACTGCAGGGCTACGGCTTTGCTCTGCGCGCAATTAGGGCTTAAATGCCATTTATTGTTGCGTGGCCATCGGGCCGATAGCGCCGACGGCAATTTATTGCTAGATCAATTAGCTGGCGCCAAGATTTCTTATTATCCGCCGGCGCAGTTTCAGCGTGAACTTGATTCCTTGCTGCTCGACTGTCAAAAAGCCTATGCGAGTAGTAGTCGTAAAGCCTTTATTATTCCCACTGGCGCCTCAGATGCCATTGGTGTGTGGGGCTATGTGCAGGCCTGCGCGGAGTTACAGGATGATTTTCAGCGTCACGGTATTGATCCAAAGCATATTATTTGTGCAACAGGCTCGGGTGGCACCCAAGCCGGATTGACTGCCGGAGTGGCGGCTTACGGCATTGATGCCCAAGTATGGGGTGTGAATGTTTGTGACGACGAGGCGTGGTTTGTCAATAAAGTGAACAGCGACCTGCAGAGTTGGGAGCGTCGCTACCAAACTGGCATAGACCTTGATTGCTTGTCAGTAAAGGTGATCGATGGTTATGTCGGCCCGGGTTACGCCCAGGCCGACGATGAGATTTACCGCTGTATTGCTGATGCGGCCGCCACCGAGGGCTTGGTCCTCGACCCGGTCTATACCGGTAAGGCCTTTTTCGGCATGTTAGATCAACTGCAAAAAGGTCGCTTTGGTAGCACCGGTGATATTGTATTTATTCATACGGGTGGGGTTTACGGCTTGTTTCCCCAGCGCAGCCACTTTGACTTTTTAAATACCTGAGCGCCAATAGCTGACAAATAACAACAAACTTAAGGAATATTAATGGAGCAGATAAGCGGATTTGTCGGTGTTATCAACGGCATCGTTTGGGGGCCGCTGATGCTGGTACTCATTTTAGGCACGGGCGCCTACCTGATGGTGGGCCTGCGCTTGATGCCTATACGGCAAATTGGGCCGGCATTTAAATTAATGCTGGCAGGGCGTAAGAGCGGGCCAGGGGAGGGTGAGATAAGCCCTTTTCAGGCCTTAATGACCTCGCTTTCTGCGACTATTGGCACGGGGAATATTGCGGGGGTGGCGACGGCAATTGCCTTAGGCGGGCCCGGCGCATTGTTCTGGATGTGGTGTACGGCACTAGTGGGGATGGCCACCAAATACGCTGAGGCAGTCTGCGCCGTGCATTATCGCGAGCAGGACAGCGAAGGTAATTTTAGCGGTGGGCCAATGTATTATATTAAAAATGGCCTTGGTAAACGCTGGCAGTGGCTGGCAACGTGTTTTGCCGTGTTTGGCGCTATTGCCGGTTTTGGCATAGGCAATACCGTGCAGGCAAACTCGGTCGCTGACGCGATGAACGGTGCCTTTGGCGTGCCTGTGTGGATCAGCGCCCTAGTCATGTTTGTTGGCGTGGGGTTGGTGATATTAGGTGGCGTGAAACGTATCGCGAGCGTGGCCGGTTACTTAGTACCCTTCATGGCAATTGCCTATATGGCGGTTGGAATACTGGTGCTGTTAATGAATTTTTCGGCATTGCCGGGGGTGGTCGAGTTAATATTTTACTCGGCATTTAACGGCACTGCGGCAGTAGGCGGTTTTGCGGGTGCAGGAATTGTGGCGGCGATTCGTTTCGGTGTTGCTCGCGGTGTTTTTTCAAACGAAGCGGGACTTGGTAGCGCGCCAATAGCCCACGCTGCGGCAAAGACCAATAATTCGGTGCGCCAGGGCATGATTGCAATGCTCGGCACATTTATCGACACTATTTTGGTGTGTTCAGTGACCGGCTTTGTGATTTTACTGTCGGGGGAGTGGCAAACAGGGGAAACCGGCGCGGCTTTGTCTGCCAGTTCATTTGAATCCTTGATTCCTGGCGGCCACTATATTGTCGCGGTCGGTTTGGCCATTTTTGCGTTTACCACGATGCTAGGCTGGTCCTATTACGGAGAGCGATGTGTTGTTTACTTTTTTGGCGAGAAAGGCGTTAAGCCGTTTAGAATTGCGTGGGTTTTAGCGATTCCAATGGGCGCAATGGCGAATCTTGGCTTTATCTGGCTGCTGGCCGATACCCTTAACGCCTTAATGGCCATTCCGAATCTAATTGCCTTGTTATTGCTGAGCCCGGTGGTGTTTCGTCTCACTAAAGAGCGTTTGCCGAGCATTCTTGCGCAATAGGCTTGCTGCGCGCTTAATTTGGGGCCATAGGCGCGCTATTCACTGGTTACTTATTTTACTTAGCGATAAAAGCGATCGACTCGTTCAGTGATTCGCGTAAACAGCTCATAGCTAATGGTGCCGCAGTGTTTGCCGATTTCAGCGGCGGGGAGCCCATCGCCCCACAGGCTCACTTCGTCGCCGATGGCTGTGGTAGGCAAGTGGCTTACGTCAATCGTCATTAAGTCCATAGATACCCGACCGGCCAGACTCGCGCGCTGACCGTTAACCAGAACTGGCGTGCCGTCAGGCGCGTTGCGGGGATAGCCATCGGCATAGCCAGCGGCCACGGTGGCGATTCTTGCCGCTGTTTTTGCGCGCCAGCGGCGGTTATAGCCTACGCCTTCCGCTTCAGCGACGTTGCGTACAGCAATGACCCTGGCTTTGAAATTCATAACGGGTTTTAAGGCCCGGTCACCGGATAAGCGCTGCGTGGGATCGTCTCCGTAGAGCATAATGCCGGGCCGAACCCAGTCGTGATGGGTGTCTGGGTGGGCAATAATAGCCGCTGAGTTCGCCATGCTAATCGGATACTCTCCCAAACTATTGCTTAGCGTTAGCAACTTCTGGCTTTGCTGCTGGCTTAGGCTCGGATCGATATCTTCGGCGTCACTGAAATGACTCATGTGCTGAATAGTGCTGATATGGTCTGTCGCACTGAGTAAATTGTGAGCTTCACTGAATTCTGTGGCCGACATGCCCAATCGGTTCATGCCAATATTGAGCTTAAGCCACACCGCGATGGGCCTTGGCAGCGGGGTTTGAGCGAGGCGCTTGGCGGTGGCAAGATCATGCACCACGACATCCAGTTCAAGGGTGGCGCATTCAAACAGGATGTCCGAATCCAGCAGGGTGCCGAGCAGGAGAATGCGGGCTTGCGGATTCGCCGCGCGTAATAGCCTTGCTTCACAGGGCCGCGCCACTGCAAAACCATTGACGGTGGTCTTTAATTGTTCGGCTACCCAGCTAGCGCCGTGGCCATAGCCATTGGCTTTAAGCATCGCTAGAATGGCGGCTTTGGGGGCAAGCTGACGCACGATGCTGGCATTGTGACGAAGCGCCTCGCTACTGAGTTCTATCCATGTTGTGCTATGCATAAGTACCGACTCAAAACTTTGCTGAATTTTAGCGGGCTTGGCCTGCAGTTAATAGCGCGCCGGTGCGTACTGGGTGTTTTTTTGCTGAGCGCCAGTTATTCGAGTGCCGACTGCGAGCGGAGTGTTTATCCTAAAAGCGCATCGCCGGAACTGCTTGTCAGCGCCGATCTTGTTGCTGAATTGCTTGCCGCAGAAAAGAATGCCGCCAGTCTTTGTTCGGCTCGCACCCAAGATTTAGCGCAGTTGTATTTTTGGGGTGGCCCCAGCGTAACCGCAAATTTAGCTCGTTCGTATGACTATGCTTTAAGAAGCCGCAAAGCCGAGCGCTGGGGATATGAGCTGCGCATATTGCACAGCGCGTTTGTACTCGCGGATCTCGATAGGTCTTTTAGCCCAGAAGAAGCGCTGCGACACTTTCAGCGTGAAATAGACAGCGGTGTCGCTCTGCGCAGAGACAAAGCCTTGGCGGTACTTAATCAATTGTCGAGTTTACTGCCGTATTCTACAACAGGCGCTGTGCGTGTTTTTAAAGACCGCGCTTTTCGCCAGCCGTTTCCGGATGTCGATGGCGTGGTGGTATTGGCGCAGCATGAAAATTACCAGCGGGTGCTAGTGAGTAATGCCCAAGGCATGCCGCAACTGGCGTGGATGCCAGTAAGTGGGGCGCATGAGATACCGCGAACAGAAGGCGCCATCGATGGCTTATATGTGCAGCGCCGCTCGACCGCTGGCGCTACTGGCGCGGAGGACAGCCGTCAACAAGTTTGGCAGGCGCCGCGATCTGCACCGCGCACGGGGGTGCTACTTAGTCGATTTCGGCAGCGTGATGGCAGTTTATTTGAGTCTCGCTGCACGGCAAGTCAGTTAAGTGGGCAGTGGTTGATTTCGGCAGCCCATTGCTTGTTCGCCCCAGATGGCTCTCAGCAAATACTGAGCTTGCGTTACATTGCGTCGCCCTTGGTATTGGCGAATGCAATTGCAGTGAGTCGTGTTTGGGTGCACCGAGAGCATGACCCTGTCGATCAAGCCACGGGGAACGTGGCGAGCTACAGTGGTTCCGATATCGCCTTGTTTAAGTTAGCCCAGCCCTTGCCGATCAATAATCCCCCGATTTTGGCGGTGCCGCTCGCGAGTAATCCGGTGAATTGGGTAGACAGCTTTGCCTACCCAAGCGACAAAGCCCGCCATAGCCTGTGGTTTTCTCGTTGCCGCGCTAGCTTATGGCAGCGCGGAGAGCAGGCTTTAAGTGACATATACAGCTTGGATTGCTTTAGTCACGAAGGTCAAAGCGGCGCGGCGCTATTGCAAACGATTTCCGGAACCCCCCATATCATCGGGGTTTTATCGTCTAGGATTCACAATGAAAAAATAAATAAGCCGATATTTGCAGCCTTAAATGCTGGGCTTATCGCCGATATTGGCCGAGTAATAGCGAATGACGCAGAGATACCTGTGAATTTCCGCGCTTATAACGTCGCGACCATACTCGCGAACGTGGCGCCGGAATTGTTGCCTTAACCGAGGCTTCTTGTATAGTGAGCCTATTGCTCTTAGAAATACGTCTATGCCCAAAGGTCTTGAAAATAAGCTTGTTGTCGCAATCTCGTCCAGAGCGTTATTTGATCTGGATGAAAGTCATCGTGTGTACGAATCCGAAGGCTTGGGTGCCTATCAAAAATACCAAATTGATCATGAAGACGAAGTGCTCGCGCCGGGCGAAGCCTTTGGTATTGTCGAACGCTTACTCAAGCTAAATGACTTTTTAGACGACGCCAAAGTCGAGGTCATCCTGCTGTCTCGCAATTCTGCGGATACCGGCCTGCGGGTATTTAACTCCATTAAACATTATGGTTTGAATATTAGCCGGGCAGCGTTTAGTGGTGGCGAAAGCCCTTATCGCTATGTATCTGCTTTTGGCTGTCATCTGTTTTTGTCTACTGATGCGGAAGATGTGCGCCGCGCGCTTGACAGTGGCGTTGCCGCGGCGACTTTATTGCCGAGATCGAAAAAAGCGCCCGCGCAAAGTAATAGGGAACTGCGCTTTGCCTTTGATGGTGACGCGGTCATTTTCTCTGACGAAGCTGAACAAGTCTTCAAGCGGGACGGGCTCGATGCCTTTACCGCTAGCGAGGTCGCTGCGGCAAACACGCCTTTGAGTGGCGGGCCGTTTAAAGCTTTTCTAGCGGCGCTAAATACGCTGCAATCGGAGTTTCCAGACAATGCACCACCAATACGAATAGCATTGGTTACGGCGCGATCTGCGCCAGCTCATGAGCGGGTTATTCGAACCTTGCGTGAATGGAATATTCGTATTGACGAGTCTTTGTTTTTAGGAGGCTTAGAAAAGGGCGAATTCTTGGCAGCCTACGGTGCAGACGTGTTTTTTGACGATCAACCTGCACATTGTGAATCGGCTAAAGAGCATGTGTCGACGGGGCATGTGCCTCATGGCATCGCCAATATTATTGATAATTAGTGCGGTTAGCGCGCAATAATAAAAATCGAGTTAGCTCATTTCAGATTGTGTTGTTTTAGGGGGTTTACCTTATGAAGTTGCAACAGCTGCGATATATCTGGGAAGTTGCGCATCATGAAATGAATGTGTCGGCAACTGCGCAAAGTTTGTTTACCTCGCAGCCGGGAATTAGCAAACAAATCCGGATGTTGGAAGATGAATTGGGTGTGGAAGTGTTTGCCCGCAATGGCAAGCATTTAACCCGTATCACGCCAGCGGGGGAGGCGATCTTGAAAACCGCCGGCGAGATTCTCTATAAAACTGAAAGCATAAAGCATATCGCTCAAGAATTTAAAAACCCCAAAAAGGGCAGTTTGTCCATCGCAACCACCCATACGCAAGCGCGCTATGCACTGCCCAAGGTGATAAAGACCTTTATTGAACGCTATCCAGAGGTTTCCCTGCATATGCATCAGGGGACGCCGATGCAAATATCCGAGCTTGCCGCCAATTTTGGCGTCGATTTTGCCATCGCTACCGAGGCCCTTGAGTTGTTTAGCGATCTTATAATGATGCCTTGCTATCGCTGGAATAGAACGATTTTGGTACCTAAAGATCACCCGCTAGCGGCCATAAAAACCTTGCGCATTGAAGACGTAGCGCTCCACCCAATCGTCACCTATGTATTCGGCTTTACCGGGCGTTCCAAGCTAGATGAGGCTTTTTTAAACAAAGGTCTTGAGCCGCGCGTGGTGTTTACCGCGACCGACGCCGATGTGATTAAAACCTATGTTCGCCTCGGTCTCGGGATCGGCATTGTTGCCGAAATGGCCTACGACCCCGTAACTGACGCTGACCTCGTCGCGCTGGATGCCAGTCATTTATTTGAACCGAGTGTTACCAAAGTTGGCTTTCGTCGGGGCACCTATATGCGCAAATTCATGTATGACTTTGTAGAGCTGTTCGCGCCGCATCTAACACCAGACCTGGTTGATAAGGCGTATCAATGCCATACCAAAATGGAGTTGGACGAGTTATTTGCGGATATAGAATTGCCGATGTATTGAGGGAACGTTGGAAGTCTGATGTCGGACGTCCGACGAAAATTCAACGGAAATGTGTCGATTTTGGTTTTACGTCCGACATCAGACCTCTAGCGTCCGACTTGCTCCTAGCATTGCTTTCTGATCCTCAAGCCGTTAGATTGACGCGGATTTTATTGCGCCTAGCGCTGCTATTCATTTCATTAGGAGTATTTTTGTGGAAATTGCGTGTCTTGACCTTGAAGGGGTGTTGATCCCTGAAATCTGGATCGATTTTGCCGAGCGCACCGGTATTGAGGCCTTGAAGGCAACCACCCGTGATATTCCTGACTACGATGTATTGATGCAGCAGCGCCTGCGTTTACTCGAAGAGAATGGTTTGGGTTTGCCTGATATTCAGGCAGTGATCGCTGATATGGCACCAATGGAAGGCGCACGGGAGTTTTTGGATTGGCTGCGTGAGCGGTTTCAGGTGGTAATTTTATCCGATACCTTTTATGAGTTTGCAGCCCCACTAATGAAGCAGTTGGGCTGGCCGACCCTGCTGTGCCATAAATTGGAAACGGATAGCTTGGGTAAGGTTGTGGATTACAAAATCCGCCAGGTTAATCCCAAGCGTCAGGCGGTATTGGCGTTAAAAACCTTGTATTACCGGGTTATTGCAGCTGGAGATTCATACAATGACACCACGATGCTGGCTGAAGCCGATGCCGGTATCTTGTTTATGGCTCCGCCAAATGTCATTAAAGAGTTTCCGCAATTTCCTGCGGTACATGATTACGAGGCACTTAAGCTTGAGTTTATTAAAGCGTCCAATCGCAATCTGAGCCTTTAAGATATTAGGCTAAACGCCTGCATTAGGCTTAATCAAGGTCAGCAAGTGCGTCGAGCAGCTTGCTGATCTTGGTTTCAGTTTCAATAAACTCCTCTTCAAGTACCGAGTCGGCAACAATGCCGCCACCCGCCCAGCCCCTGATTTTTTCTTGATTGCAGACGAAACTGCGGATCGCAATATTACTGTCCAGTTTGCCCTTTGGCCCTAGGTAAAAAATACTCCCGCAATACAGTGAGCGGCGGTGAGGCTCAATCTCGCGAATGATCTCCATGGCGCGTTGTTTGGGCGCGCCAGTTATTGAGCCGCCTGGAAAACAGTCGAGCAGGGCGCTAAATTCACTGCGATCATCACGTAAGTGGCCGGTTACCGTGCTCACAAGGTGATGTACGGTTCGAAAGCTTTGCAGCTCGCAAAGGGCTTCGGTTATCACCGTTTCTGTTTGGCAGCTCTTGCTAAAATCATTGCGTAATAAATCTACGATCATGATGTTCTCTGCGCGATTTTTGGCGCTGCCCTGCAAGGTCGTTGCCAGCAGCAGGTCTTCATCGGGGTCATCGCTGCGCGCTGCCGTGCCTTTAATTGGCTGGGTTTGCAGTTGGCGATCATGCGCTGCCAAAAGGCGCTCGGGCGACAGGCACAGAAATTGGCTGCTGCCGAAATCCATATAGGCTGAAAATGGCGCTGCGGCTACCTCGCGCAGGCGCAAATAGGCCGACCACGGGTCGCCTTTAAAGTCAGCGCTAAATTCCCGGGTTAAATTGATTTGGTAGCAATCACCGGTGTCGATATAGGCTTTGATTTTGTGAAAAGCCTTGGCGTAACTTTCGGGGTTCAGCGAGCTTTGAAAGGCACTGGTCAATCTGAATTTGCTGGCAGGGGCCTCGGGAGCTGCCTGACGCAAAAGCACCTCAAGCTCACTGACGCGGGCGTTGCTCAAGTGGGGTTGAGCGACCAGCTCGCAGCGCTCGCGTTCATGATCGACAATAACGGTCCAGGGGTAGATTCCGACGTGGGCGAGTGGGTTGTCGTCCTTTCTGGTGTTGAGTTGCGCTTGGAATTGCTCGCCGAAATCGTAGCTTAAATAACCGACGGCGCCACCGCTAAAGGCGAGGTCAGGGGCGTCGAGATACGTCTTATTAATGTGATTTAAGCGATTCTCAATGTTAATGCTTAATGTATTGATGTCGATATAGTCTATTGTATTTATTGAAATAACTTCTTCTGGGTCGGCGCAAATAATATCCCAACGTCCTCGTTCGTTATGCTCGGCAGCGCTATCTAAGTAAACCGGCAGCGGGAGATGCTTCACTGCGGCAAAATAGCGGCTGGAATCGCGGTGGTAGGGTAGGGATACGCGGCAAAGGCTAGCCATGAAGTGTTGCTCAGAAGTGATGCGAGGCTGTAAACAGTCGCCAATTTTACGTGCTATGAGCCTGAAAAATCTAGTGTTTTATCATTGAGTCGGGCCGCGCCGCAGGGCTGTCCAGATTGACAGAGGGGGATGTTCCCAGTACTGTTAGCCGCCGCTTTGAGAATCACCAAGCCGTCGATGCACCACACAGAACGGTTAGTTCTCATTATATCCGCACTTCAAATATGCCTGCAGGCGCAAATCCCAAGTTTCTGAAACCCAGAAACGATAAAAGGGAACACGCATGCGGTATGTTCGCGGGTTACCATTTAAATGTAGCTGGAACTGACAGGCATGACAAAAATAGCAAAACTCACTCCCTCATTAGAAAACCCCTTTGAGCAGAAATCTGAGCTTGAATTCACTGTTCCCGGTCAAATCGACTACGACCCCGGTCTATACGAAGCCGCGCTAAAGGCAGGTTACGACCTGCAGCAGCGTCCCCGCAAAATGGCGGGTGTAAAAGGCTTTCAAAAGCAGCACGAAAAGAAGCGGATGTCGATCTGGGAACGAATTGATGTCTTAGCTGACGCAGGTACCGAGCCGAAGATTCTTTACCAAAACTGGGGTAAAAATCTGGATGGCGCATCGTTAGTGACTGCTGTGCTGAAAGTAAATGGTCGCGACGTGGCTATTTATGGCCATGACTTCACTGTACGTGCTGGCTCTATGGATGCCACCAACGGCACCAAATTAGCCAATTTATTCCGCCTAGCGGGTAAATTGGGCATCCCGCTGGTTGGCATGAACGACTCCGCAGGTGCTTATATTCCGGCCGGTGTTGGTGGTCTAGACGGTTACGCTGAAGCCTTTACGGCGCTGCGTAAAATCAACGGTGTTGTGCCATCGATTATGTGTATGTTTGGCTATAACGCCGGTGGCGGGTCTTATTTGCCACGTCAGGGCTCGTTTGTTATTCAGCCTAATGACACTTTCTTTGGTCTAACTGGTCCAGGTGTTGTTAAGTCGGTGCTGGGCGAAGACGTTACTGCTGATGAACTGGGCGGACCAAGTGTTCACTCTAAATCTGGCGTAACCGACTTTGTAGTGCCCGATGAAGTTGCCGCACTGCGTAAAGTGAAAGAGTTACTAAATTACCTGCCGAGTAATAGCAGCGAAGCACCGGCTTTTCAGCCGACGTCTGATCCGATTACCCGCAAAACTTGGGATATCGACCTGCTATTAAAGAAAGCATTCAATAGCCCCACTGGTTTTAACACACCCTTTGATATCAGCATTATCATTCAGCAGATGTGTGACCACGGCGATTTCTTTGAAATCCAGCCTGAGCGCGCTCGCAACACGGTCTGCGCCTTGGGTCGCATGGGCGGGAATGTGGTTGGTTTTGTCGCCAACAACTCGGCTGTGGCCTCTGGCCAGATTGATATCGATGCGGCCTATAAAAACGCGCGCTTTATCCGTTTCTGTAATGTCTACAATATTCCGGTGATCTTCATGGAAGACACCACCGGCTTCCTGCCTGGTAAAGAACAAGAGGCGGGCGGTATTGTGCAAGCAGGCCGCGCGATGCTCGACGCGATTATTGATTTGCGCACTCCGCGCTTTTTGATGATTGTGCGCAACGCCTTCGGCGGTGCCTACGCTGCCTTTAACAACTACCCAACAGGTGCCGACTTTGTTTGCGCACTGCCGACCACCCGCTTAGCGGTAATGGGGCCTGCCGGTGTTGAGTACGTTTACAAAGATGAAGTTCGCAAAATTCGCGGCTCGCTAAAAGCTAAGATCGCCGAGGCGACGACGCAGAATGTCAAAGCCGGTATGGCTGAGGCCGAAGCAGTTAGCGCAGCGAAAGACGCGGTTGGCGCATGGCAGAAACAAGAAGAACTGCTGCTGACTCAGCGTTATGAACGCGAGCTGATGAATCCAAATGAAGCACTAAGCCTGGGATCAATATCCCAGATCGTCATGCCCTCAGACCTACGCAAGGTACTGGGCGAGCAACTGGAACTGCACCTCAAGGCCTATAAGCCTGAACCCATGGGTGGTGTGCAGCGGGAGTTCCATTAACCCCCCGTTGCGTGCAACGGTTTCTTAATCCATTGAATTAGACGATTCGCTAACGAGGTTATTCGACGTGCAAGCAAGCAATAATTATTATTTGAGCAATCCTATGGTCCATAAAGACCGGAAACTGGCTAAATCAAAATCAGAATGGGTGAGAGCATTCGCCTGTAACGACATGAAACCATTGATTATTTGCCGTGGCCCAATCCGTAAGGAAGCCATGGATGTATTCGATGAAATGGGCATCACTCACTACGGTATTTTGCTCTCTGAAAAAGATTCCATTACCTATACCAATGCCCTAGCCCCAGAGCTGCGCACGCTAACAGACCCAGACCGGGTTCACCGAGTGCCAGACTACAGCGGCGCCACTAAAGAAGAGCGTCAAAAGCGCATTCAGCAGATTATCCGCATTGCTTACGACAACGGCTATAACTCAATTTTTGCGGGCTATGGCTTTATGTCAGAAGACGCTGAAATGGTTGAGTCCATGGAGAAGGCCGGGCTGAACTTTATTGGGCCTTGTTCCTTTACCCAGAAATCTGCGGGTATGAAGGATCAGGCCAAGCGCACCGCGCTGGAAACCGGTGTATCGGTTACTCCTGGCGTGAATAACGCCACTAGCTTGGCCTTATTTGCTAAATACGGTAAAGATGGCTTAGTTAAATGCGCCAAAGATCACAAACTCGATGTTGATTTTGCCGCATGTAAAGACGAAGAAGAGCAGGCTTTAGCCTTGCTGGCAGCGTCTTACGAAGCCAATATCGACATCGTTAATGCTGCGGAAATTGGTGCGGCATTGCAGGTTGAAGCCAAGCGTATGCTGACTGAGAAACCCAATAATCGTTTTCGCTTAAAAGCGATAGCCGGTGGTGGTGGTAAAGGTCAGCGCATTTTGCAGTCGGCTAATTCCTATGAAGGCGCGACCATCGAAGAGAAGGTCGAAAAAGCCGCCGCCAATGTTCCGTCCTTGGTGTTGGAATGCTTAATCGAGCTGAAAACTAACGGTGTGGGCGACAATAAAAACGTCCTGATCGAAATGAATATCGACACCACCCGTCACCAAGAAATTCAGGTGGTGGGTAACGGCGAGTGGTGCATGACGATGGGCGGTCGCGACTGTTCATTGCAGATGCATGAACAGAAATTGCTGGAAGTATCGGTTACCGAAGAAGAACTTGCAGCCGCGATTGAAGTGGCCGCTGCTGCAGGCAAGACCGCAGAAGCCGAGCAGCTGAAGAAAGACCTTGTTATTCTCCAGCATATGGAGCGGGAGGGGGCGATCTTTGGTGAAGCGGTTAAGCTGGACTCACTCGGCACCTTTGAGTGTATTGTCGACGGCGAAGCGCACTACTTCATGGAAATGAACACCCGAATCCAGGTTGAACACCGGGTAACTGAGCTGTGCTACAAACTAAAATTCACCAACCCTGACGACTCTGGCGACTATTTCATTGCCGAAAGTTTGGTTGAAGTGATGGTTTTACTGGCGCGTCACGGCAAGAAACTGCCCAAGCCGACCCGTATTCTGCGCGAAAAGACCTCGGTTGAAGCGCGAATGAACGCCACCAACCAAGCGCTGCAGCCCCACGCCGGTGGTGTGATTGAAAACTGGTCTAACGCAATTTCTGGTGAAATTCGCGATGATCAGGGTATTTCGACTCACAACCCAGACACCGATGTTTTCATGAAGTACCACCTAGCCGGTGCGTATGACTCTAACATCGCCTTGTTGCTGACCACCGGCGAAACTCGTCTGAGCAGCTATCAGCGCTTGGCTGAAATTCTGCGTCGTACTGAGTTGCGCGGCAAGGATTTGTCGACCAACCTAGAGTTTCATTACGGTTTGATTCATTGGTTTATCGGTAACGGCATCAACGCTCGCCCGTCGACCAATTTCATCGTCCCGTACCTGACTGCCGTGGGCCTATTGAAGGAGCAGGCCAATCAGATTGATTTAGATGTGGCCTTTAACGAAATTCGCCAGAAGTATGTCGCGGCGGCAGGCGATAATGCCAAGGCGTGGGCAGAAGCCCTCGATGCCAAAAAGCTGCTGTTAATTCGGCCCTTGGAGCGGCTGTTCGCTGAGCCACACTATATGTCTGGCTGGCTGAGCATGAACAAAGACAATCTGCATATCGCCGATGGCGAAATTAAATGGCAGATTAACCCTATTGAAATGCTGGACAAGCTTTACCACTACCTCAATATGGATTTTGAAAAGGGCAAGCCCGCTCGTTATATGATCTGGGATCACGATCACGATATTCTGACGGCGGCGGTGAGCTTCTACAAATCATTGAATGAGAAAGTCGACGCGGCGGATTTTCCAGCCTTGCAAGCGCTGCTGGCAAGCGACAAAGCGCCAAAAGGCTTTAGCAGTGACGAGTGGCTGGCGGTGCGCAGCGCTCACGTGGGCTATTACGCCGGCACCGAAGTCCTCGCCGTGCTGATGTATATCGCCACTGAAACCGGCTTCTGTGAACTGAGCGTTAATCCTGATTTGAGTATTACCATTCCAGAGCGCCTCACCAACAAAGACTTGCAAAAGCAGATGGCCAAAGTATTGGTGCCACCACCTGCCGCGAAGTCAGACGAGGTGTTGGCAGCCAGCGGTGGTATGTATTACCCCCGCGAAGCGCCGGGTATGGATGTATTCGTTAGCGAAGGTGATCACTTTAATACTGGCGATACGCTGTATATTGTTGAAGTCATGAAAATGTTCAACAAGGTAATTGCGCCGTTCTCCGGCACCATTGCCAAGGTCTTGGTTGAAGGCGACGGTGTGATCATTAAGAAAGGCCAGCCTTTGTTTAAAATCATACCTGACGAGATGATTGTTATTGAAACCCCCGAGGAAGTCGCCGAAATGCGTCGCGTGAAAACCATCGAGTTTCTCGCCACATTGAAGTGATTGTCTGCGCTGGCAGCACTGCTGCCAGCGCTATTTAAGCTAAGGAGAATTTCAATGATTACTGGTCTTGATCATATTGCTGTTGCCGTACCCGATTTAGAGAAAGCCATTGCCCGATTTATGGCGGATTTTGGCCTGCATTACGATGGCAGCGAAGAAGTGGAGAGCGCCAAAACCGCAACTGCTTTCTTTCCACTGAAATCAACGAGCATCGAGTTAGTAAGCCCCTTGCGCGGCGAAGGCCCTATTGCCAAATATCTGGAAAAGAAACCTGGCGGACTACATCACCTGTGTTTCAGCACCGACGATATCGTGGCTGACGTGGCGCGGCTCAAAGCCCTAGGCTATCAATTCTTGGCTGATGCGCCATCACCTGGCGCCCACGGTTGCCAAGTTATCTTTATTCATCCCAAGTCCTGTGATGGCGTGCTCATCGAGCTCAGCCAGCCCGGTGACGACCACCACTAATTATTAGCCCGATTTGTAGCCGCGCATCCAGCATGCAAAAAGCGGCGCAAACTCACTGACAATGACAGGTAAATCCATGGCAGATTACAAAGCTCCCGAGACATCCGTAGACGAGTGGAAAGCACTGGCCAATAAAGCCCTTGCGAAAAGCAACCAAACCCTCGACGACTTGGTTTGGCACACCCCTGAAGGAATAGATGTTAAGCCCTTATACACTCAGGAAGATGTAAAAGATCTGCCCTATACCAATACCTTACCTGGCATAGAGCCCTTTATTCGCGGCCCCCAGCCCACCATGTACGCTGGTCGTCCTTGGACAATTCGCCAGTACGCCGGTTTCTCTACCGCTGAAGAATCCAATGCCTTTTACCGCAAAGCACTCGCCGCTGGTGGTCAGGGTGTGTCAGTCGCCTTCGATTTGGCAACGCACCGCGGTTACGACTCCGATCACCCCCGGGTTACTGGTGACGTCGGTAAAGCTGGTGTTGCGATCGACTCCGTTGAAGACATGAAGGTCTTGTTCAACGAGATCCCCTTAGACAAAGTCTCCGTTTCCATGACCATGAACGGCGCGGTATTACCCGTACTGGCAGGTTATATCGTTGCCGCGGAAGAGCAGGGCGTTTCTCAGGATAAATTGTCTGGCACCATCCAGAACGACATCCTCAAAGAATTCATGGTGCGTAACACCTATATTTACCCGCCACTGCCGTCAATGAAGATCATCGGCGACATCATTGCCTATGCTTCTAGTAATATGCCCAAGTACAACACCATCTCTATTTCTGGTTACCACATCCAGGAAGCGGGCGCCGATGCGGCCCTAGAGTTGGCTTACACCTTGGCCGATGGTAAGGAATACATCCGCACTGCAATTGCTGCGGGCTTAGATATCGATAAGTTCGCTGGCCGCCTGTCCTTCTTCTGGGGCATAGGCATGAATTTTTACATGGAAATCGCCAAAATGCGCGCGGCACGTTTGCTGTGGGCTAAAATCGTTTCTGAGTTTGAGCCTAAAGATCAGCGCTCAAAAATGCTGCGTACCCACAGCCAGACTTCAGGTTGGTCGCTGACCGAGCAAGACCCTTACAACAATATCGTGCGCACCACCATCGAGGCCATGGCGGCGGTATTTGGCGGCACTCAGTCGCTGCACACCAACGCCCTGGATGAAGCAATTGCACTGCCAACTCAGTTCTCTTCACGTATCGCCCGTAATACCCAACTGATTATTCAGGAAGAAACCGGTATCACCAATGTGGTCGATCCCTGGGGCGGCTCCTACATGATGGAATCGCTGACCAAGGACATCGCTGACCGCGCTTGGGAATTGATTCAAGAAGTCGAAGAGAAGGGCGGCATGGCCAAGGCCATTGAAACTGGCCTGCCAAAACTGCGCATTGAAGAATCCGCAGCGCGCAAACAAGCGCGTATCGACCGCGGTGAAGACGTCATCGTTGGCGTCAACAAATACACCCTAGACGAAGAAGACGATGTTGATGTACTCGACATCGACAACAACGCCGTGCGTGAATCTCAGGTTGCTGCGCTGGCTAAAATTCGCGCCTCGCGGGACGAAGCTGCCGTTGAAGAAGCACTTGAAGCGATTTACCAGTGCGCCTGTGGCGGCGAAGGTAACTTGCTGGATCTGGCCGTTAAAGCGACGCGCTTACGCGCAACAGTTGGGGAGATCTCTTTCGCTATGGAACGTGAATTCGGTCGTTTTAACGCCCAGTCACAAACGGTATCTGGCGTTTACGGTAGCGCTTACCAAGACGACGAAAACTGGCAGGGCATTAGCAAAGACATCGAAGACTTCGCTGAAAAGCACGGTCGTCGTCCGCGTATGCTAGTCTGCAAAATGGGCCAAGACGGTCACGACCGCGGCGCCAAAGTTATCGCAACCGCCTTTGCTGACGTTGGTTTTGATATCGACTTGTCGCCCATGTTCTCAACCCCTGAAGAAGTCGCCAAACAAGCCGTTGAAAACGACGTGCACGTTGTGGGTGTATCGTCACAGGCTGCTGGTCACAAGACGCTTATCCCGGAACTGATTTCAGAACTGAAGAAAGCCGGTGCCGACGACATCATCGTCATCGCGGGTGGTGTTATTCCACGCCAAGATTACGACTTCCTTAATGCCGCCGGTGTTAAAGGCATCTTTGGTCCCGGTACCAAAATCCCCCTCGCTGCACGCGGCGTGTTGGATGCAATTAATGAGGCGTATAAGGGCTAGTAAGGGGAGACGGAAAACGCTAACAGAGCGGTTTTTGCGTCTCCTGTCTCCCATTCAGCGTAACGCATATTATGGCTATAGACATTGAAGCACTCCAAGCCGGCAATTCCCGCGCGCTGGCCAAGGCCATTACCTTGGTCGAGAGCAAGCGGGTAGAGCACCGCACTGAGGCGCAGTTGCTACTAGAGCAATTGCTGCCTCGTATTGGCAATAGTATCCGTATTGGGATTACCGGCATTCCTGGTGTTGGTAAATCCACATTCATCGAGGCCTTTGGCCTGTATCTTTTGAGTCAGGGTAAGCGGGTTGCAGTATTGGCTGTTGACCCCAGCTCGCCCATTGCCGGCGGTTCCATTTTGGGTGACAAAACCCGTATGGAAATGCTGTCGCGCAGTAAAGACGCGTTTATCAGGCCCTCACCCTCAGAAGGCTCCCTCGGCGGTGTCGCTCAAAAAACCCGCGAAACCATGCTGCTCTGCGAAGCGGCGGGTTATGACGTGATCTTGGTGGAAACCGTTGGGGTAGGGCAGTCGGAATACGAAGTCGCCAGTATGGTCGATTTCTTTATGGTGCTGATGCTGCCCAATGCTGGCGATGAATTGCAGGGCATTAAAAAAGGCATTATTGAATTGGCTGACGCGCTGGTGATTAATAAGGCCGATGGTGAGAGTATTAATCTGGCCCAACAAACCAAGCGCCATTACGAAAACGCGCTTCACTTATTGCGCCACAATACCTTTTGGACGCCGCAAGTGATGAGCTGTTCGGCGATCAAGAACGAAAATATCGAAGCCATTTGGGGTATGATTAGCGGCTTTAAAATAGACGCAACTAAGAATGGCTCGCTGCAAGAAAAACGCTCACGCCAAGCGCGGGAGTGGATGAATAAACTGCTCCACGAAATGCTGGAAATGAAGCTAAAGCAAAACCCAGAAGTACGGGAATTGCTGCCCCAATTAAACGACAAAGTCACCAACGGTGAAACTACGCCGTATCTTGCTGCAACAAGGCTGATCAATCTGCTGTTTCAGGCAGCAAAGTAAACACGGCGTTGTAAAATTAGGTATTTAAGTCATGAACGGTAAGGCCCTAGACGATTTTATTGGCTTGTATTTGCCGACTGCCCAGCATATGCAGCTCAGTGTCAAACACTACGACGGCAAAAGTCTGCAATTACACGCTCCCTTGGGGCCTAGTATTAATGACAAGCTCACCGCCTTTGGCGGCAGTATTTACTGTGTTGCGGTAATGGCTTGCTGGGGCATGACGTATTTACGCTGTGTCGATTACGGCCTAGATCCCGATATTGTGGTAGCTGAGGCGAGTATTGAATACTTAAAGCCGATTCCCGACGATATTGTGGCAGAGTCACTGATCGCCGACGAAAGCGATTGGCAGCGTTTTTTTGCGCACTATGAAGAGCGCGGTCGCGCTAAAATTAATTTGTGTTCAGAAATTAAAGTGAACGGTGAGGTTGCCGTTCGTTTCAAAGGGCTTTACGCTATCGTAGGCGTCAAATGACGCCTAAACCATTATTTTGCTAAGCCCTCTATAAGTAGAATGACTTCCTGAATTTTATCTGCCTGATAAATGGGCGTAGAGCAGCGCTTGTCATTGCACACAAAGGCTGCCGACGTAGGTAGCACAGGATATTCTACATCGTGATGGATTAATTCACCCTCACTGCGATCCCACCATTCAATTCTTCGGTAGCTTTGGTAGCTCTTAAGTGCGGCGCGAAATAGCTCAGCAGCCGATGCATCTGATTTGGATCCAACCACCACCAAATGTAAGGGGTCGCGATTAAGTTCAGCGTCAGCCAATAAAATACCGGCTTCGGTAAACCGCGTTGCGATCACAGCGCTACTGCTAATATAGGCCATTGCCTTGTCTGCTAAGGTTTTGTCTGCTGCCCGTCCGCTGTAGTGAAACAGGGTATTTATCGCGCGACTGGCGCGAATGTTTTCTTCTAGGTCGATATAAGGCGCCAGCGGATCGAGCGCGTCGACACTGGCGGCAGGCAAACCAACTAAATCAGCAGCGCTAATCTGTTCTCGAATAATATCGGCACTGGCGATAGCCTGATTAAGCCATTGCCGATCTGCCGTAATTTCATACAGATCAGTAAATGCCGTGAGTGCGTTAATATTGTCGGCCAAAAATAACTTGCGGTCATTGCGGCTATTGTCGTCGCTACTGCCGTGATTAAAACCGCCGCCACTGCGCTGCCGGTTGGCAAGCAACCACTGCCCAATTGCGACGGCCTGATCTTTAACAGCGTCTTGTCCGGTTGCACTGTAAAGCCTCGATAGTGCTGAGATTAAACTGGCGTTCTCGCTGGTGTAGCGCTGTTTATCAATCCGCGGAATACCCCTGGCTAGACGCTGCTTATTGTTGAGTTCGAAATAGCTCGCGCTTTTCTGGCCTTGCACAAGATCCGCATCTTGACTGGTGTAATAGCCACCCTCAGGTGATTTCAAAAAGCGGTCGAGGTAGGCAAGCGTGTGCTCAGCTGCGTTTTTATAGGCTTTATCTTGCGTGGCGGCATAGGCTTGAGCATAGAGCCTGATATGCCGAGTTTGCGTGCGCATGATTTTTTCAAAATGGGGGTGATCCCAGTCGCCGTGCGTTGAGTATTGATAAAAGCCGTGCCACTCGGGGTCTTCTAACTGTAACGCCGCTGTTAAGGTTTTGTTGGCGCGGGCCAGTTCACTTTTGTCGCCACTCATTCCCTGCAATAACGCGTATTCAACAGAATCTGGGTCGATAAACTTCATGGCAATGGCGAGGCTGCCGTATTTTGGATCGTAGCTGTTTTGATGCATGGCGATCAGTTTTGCTTTATCCACGGCTGTAAGCGTGCTGCGTATATTGCTCACCGTGATAGGGCTAGCCGCAGTTTCTGGGCTTGGGTCGCGAACGATTGCCGCGAGCAGTGCTGTCATTGATTGCGGCGGAATATAGCCAGCACGTTTTACAATCTCTGCGCCTGCGCTATTGTAAAAAATAGTCGCCGGCCAGCCCCACGCGCGGTAGCGTGCCGCGATTTCTGGGTGGGCGTCATGATCCACTTTAATGGCAATGAAATCTTTGGCAATGGCGGCGGCAACCGTGGCGTCGCCGTAGGTTGTTTGGTCCATTACGTGGCACCAATGACACCACACGGCTTCGACATTTAATATGATATGTTTGCCGGTTTTTTTAGCTTCACTAAAGACCTCTGGGCTCCAGTCCTGCCAAGCAATCGTCGCATTTTCTGCTGAGAATAGGGGGCGGATTACGCCTGAGCATAACAGTAAGAAAAGACCAAGCTGCTTCAGTGAATATGGCATGTAAAGCTCCGTGTTAATGAGCTTTGTACGAGTTGTGATGGGTGACAGATTTTACTGCGGAGGGATAAGCGCTAATAGGCAGTTGATACTTGAAAAAAAGACTCTAATTCTAGGCTTTGGCTTACTTGCGGTGATTTCAATTCTAGTGGTGTGGCCGTTCGTGGCTAGCCACTGTTTATATCGCAGTCCGCGAATCAGCACTAAGCCCGACAATACGCCGCGCATATTCCGCGTAAATTTCGGCGATTTCCTCCCGGCTTTTGCCATACTCAGGCGAGTACCAATTCGCAACCCTTACGCCCATACCAGCAATGGCCGTCACGGCCAGGGTTTGGTCGATTGGATCGAAGAGCTGCTTTTCTACGCCGCTGCTGACAATTTCTTCGAATAATTGGATGGTGCGATTACGCGCCTCAAAGGCTTGTGCGCCTAATTGCGGCGACAGCGCATGCAGCTCGTTATTGGCGACCACTGCCAGCATGGGGTAGTCGGCGTGCATCATTACGTGGGCGCGTACGATATTACTGAGTTGCTCACGGGGATCGGGCTGGCTAGAAAGTAAGGCGCGACGCAGCTGGGTTTCATGTTCCTTATGGGCGATCTCGATGACCTTGGCAAGAATGTGCTCTTTAGACGGGAAATGGGAATAAAGGGTTGCGGAGTTAATTCCCGCCTCGCTCGCAATATCTCTGATAGACGTGCCAACAAAGCCTTTTTCAGCGAATAGCAGCACAGCGCCGAGTAATATTTGCTGGCGAGTACCATTGCCTTCAGCCGATTTAGGAAATTTTACGGTGGCGCTAACCAAGCGGCGATTGACGGTGAGTTTGCTAACCATGACAGAGAACCCGTAATAAATGGCGATTGAAGACACTGGCCATCATAGCGAATTAATTGACAAAGCTTAAGTGCAAATTTAGGATTGCACAACCAATCAGTTGATTGGTGTGGATTGAGGCTGCTCGGATTGAATCGCGATGGCTGGCGTAAAATCTGCGCTTTGGGAAAAAGTTAATCACAAATTCGGGGTGCCTAATGCAAGCGGTTATCGCAACACAAAGTGGTTTAGTGCAAGGCTACGTGAACGACGGCGTTCTTGCTGTAAAAGGCATCCCCTTTGCAAAGCCGCTGCATGGCGCAAAGCGGTGGCTGGCGCCGGAGGCTGCAGCGCCATGGAAGGCCTGCTTAAATTGCGAAACTGCGGGGCCAATAGCACTGCAAAATTTTGAGAAATATCGGCCTAAACTGTTTGCAAATAGCGCTTATTTAAAAGCGATTGGGCCGCTGGCGAGTCTATCCGAAGGAGCGGCGTGCTTAAACCTAGCGGTATGGACGCCAGCGCCGAAGTCAAATGCAAAACTCGCGGTGATGGTCTACATCCATGGCGGTGCTTACGATTCTGGGAGCGCTTATTTGCCCCTTTACGACGGCCAAAGTTTAGCCAAGCGCGGGGTAGTCGTGGTTAACATCCAATATCGGCTAGGTGCTGAGGGGTTTATGCATTTCGACGGCATGGTTGATGGTCAACCCAGTATCGATAATCGTGGTTTTTTAGACATGATTCTTGGTCTGCAGTGGGTTCGTGACAATATCGAGGCCTTTGGTGGCGATAGCGAAAACGTCACGATTTTCGGTGAATCCGCCGGCGCGTGTGCGGTTTACGCCTTAGCGGCAAGCCCGATGGCCAAAGGTTTGTTTAAGCGCGTGATCGCCATGAGTGGTATTCCTGAGGCGGGCGCAGAGATCACTGCGCAACACAGTTTGAGCAAGGCGTGTTTGGTTAAACTTGGATTGAGCTTGACTGATCTGGCGACTCTGAGCATTGATCAACACCGCGCTCTCACAGCGCTATATACCAAGCCATTTGGCCTGGTTGGTGGTGATCTGAGTGTATTTAAAAGCAACCCTCTGCGCGCCAAGGGTTACGCCAGTGGCGGTGATTTTATGCCGAAACCGGTGCTTGAAATATTTGCAGAGGGCACGCCAAATAATGTTGATATGATGTTGGGAACCACCAGCAATGACGGCGGCTTATTCACTCGGGCGGCGCCACTGCCATCTTCGCTAGCCAGTCGCATTATGGTAAAACTCTTCCCTGAACTGCACAGCGCAGCTGGGCCAAAAGCAATGTTTGCTGAATATCGCAAGGCGATGAAAGGGGCCACGGGTCTCGCCATCAGAGAGCGCATGCTGACCGAGATGGTTTTTCGGCAGCCGACGTTAGCTGCAGCCATTGCCCATGCTAAAGCCCACAGCGGGCGAACATGGCTGTATCAATTCGACGTAGCCAGTGACATTCCCGGTGTTGGGGCGATTCACGGTGCTGATTGTCCTATGGTGTTTGATAATGTCGCACTGGCAAATGGCTTGTTTAACAATAGTCCGAAAAACCACCAAACTGCAGATTTTGTGTGCGCAGCCTTTGTTAATTTCGCTAAAACAGGCAATCCTAATCATGGCAAGTTGGCCGAGTGGAAACCCTTTGACAAGGAGCGCAGGCCTGAGATGGTATTTCGGCACCTAAGCGCTTAACTCGATAATCTTAGTACAAGGAAATGTTCCCCAATAGTTTTGCCGGTTGACAAGCGAGCGGACTCTAAATATATTTACAACCAATCGATTGATTGGATTCGGCTATATAGCTAATTTAACGAAATCAGGAAGTCAGCGGCACGACGTTATTCGGTGCCGACTGATGCCCTTTAATAATAATGAGAGTTGGGAAGGCCACAATGAAATCAAACTATTGGTTTTTTGTTCCGGGCGTCACAGCAAAACAGTTATACATTCTCGTACTAGCGTTAATGTCGCTGTGCATTAATACTTTGGTTTTTGCGGCAGAATTGACTGGTGGCGACCCGTCTAAAATTCAAGGCAATAAACGCAGCAGAACTATCGAAGAAGTAATTGTGACCGCTCAAAAGCGTGATCAAGCGGTGCAGGATGTGCCTATTTCACTGTCGGTGATGACCTCAGATTTTATTGTCGAGCAGGGCATTAGCGATCTAGCGTCGGCGCTGCTCTTTGTGCCTAACGTTAAAATTACCGCTGCAGGCTTTTTTGCCGCGCCGAATTCTCGGGGCTTCACCTTTAACAATAATAATAAGGCTTTTGAGCCGCCCTTGGGCTTAGCCATAGACGGCATTCCCTATACCCGTATTCCCTACTTTTTGGCGGCGACCTTTGATTTACAGCGCATTGAGGTTTTGCGGGGGCCGCAGGGTACCACCTTCGGCAAAAACACCACTGCCGGCCTAATACATATGATCACCAACGACCCGAGCGAGGAATTGACGGCGCAATTTAGCCACCAACAGGGCGAACTCGACCGGCAGCGAACCGAGCTTGCGGTCGGTGGCCCGCTGTTTGAGGGTGTTCTCGATTTTCGTTTGGCGGGTTTCGTCGACGAGCGCGAAGGGTATGTTCGCAATACTACGGCCCGCCTTGTAGACAGCGCGCAAGACCGCTTCCTTGGGTATTCGCGGGACGGTTTTCGCGCCAAGCTGGCTTTTAAGGATTTAGGACAATCTCATTTAAAACTAACGTATGAAGAGGTGAATCTAGACGATTTTGGGACAGGTTTGGAGCTTATTCGCGCTAGCGCAGAAGTGCGGGATTTTTTACGCGCATTTGATCCTGGTACCGATTTTGAACAGGGAAATTTAACGGCATCCATGGACTACCCGGATGGCCGACAGGTCAATATAAAAACCTATCTCGCGCAATGGGATCTGGATATGGGCGAGTGGAGCGCCACGGCCTTGGCAGGGCATTCGCGGCTTGAACAATTTCTGGAAGCTGATCTCGATTTTTCACCCGCGCCCGCATCGTTTACCCAGGGTGGCGATTCTTCGCCAAGCGATACGCTTGAACTCAAATTGGTTTCCCCCACGATGGCGGGGCTGTTTGGCATTGATCAATTGTGGGGTGCGGATCTCGGTAATAGCGATTTTGTGGCTGGCGTTTTCTACCAAAAGCGTATTATTGGCGACAGTTATTTTCGATTTGTTTATGACTTACCCGTGTTTTTGGGTTTAACCGCAGCCGCCGCGGGTAGCCAGGAAGGTTTGTCCATTCCAGGGGTATTTGAACTTTTCCCAGCGCAATCTGCGGGCGTACTGCTTGAAGACGTAACTCAAACTTTTGAACAGCGCGCTGAATCTCTGTCGGCGTTTGGCGAATTTAAGTGGCATTTTCGTGAAGATTGGACTTTGCAAGCGGGCTTGCGATACGGCCAAGAAGACAAAGATGCGCAGTGGAAACAGTATTATAGCCAGCCTCAACCAGCCGTTGTATTACCCCAAGCGGGCTTGGAAGAGTTTGAAGCAGAGCGCGCCATGCAGGAAAGCCAGTTCCAATATAAGGTCTCAATAAACTGGCGCCCGAGCGATGATATTAGTTTGTTCTTTCATAAAGCCGAGGCAGTCAAAGGCGGGGGATTTAACGCCTTCTCATTTCGTGATGTCGACGACGAGCTCGTCTTTGGCCCGGAATACACCACCGAATACAGCCTGAACGCTAAAACCTTCTGGTTTGATAATACTTTGGCTTTAAATGTAGCCTTGTACCGTATGGACGTTGACGATTTTCAGGTGCTTATTCGCGATGCAGATCGCGCCAATATTGGTATCGGCATTGCGCGAGTGACCAATGCGGCAAAAGCGCGGGCACAAGGTGTTGAAGGGGATTTCCAATGGCGTGCGCTCACGTGGCTTACCCTTGTTGGTACCCTGGGTTATAACGAAACCGAGTACCTGAATTTTAAAAATAATGAATGCCCCGCAGATCGCGCCGAACCTGGCGGTTGTGATGCAAGCGGCAAATCCTTCCCCTTTACGCCCAAGTGGAATAATACACTGACAGGCTTGTTTAATATTCCGTTAATGGACAGCGGCTTTGAAATGACCGCGAGCTTTACCATTGAACAGTATTCCGAGCAGTTCCTCGATATCGATCTAGATGATCGCAAAGTCCAAGAGGGCTTCATTCGCTATAAGGCGAGCTGGGGCCTGAGCCATCCTGAGCAAGGCTGGAGCATTAAAATTGTCGGCGAGAATCTGAGCGATGAGCGAACCGGCGTGCGACAGGGCGATTTGTTTGAAGGCATTTTCGTTGAACTACCAGAGCAGCCTCGGCTGATTTATGGTCAATTTACCTGGCGCTATTGAGTGACTGCCGCAGCCTAGCAATACAGTAATTTACAGTCAATTTTAGCTGTAAATGCCCTCCCAAGATGCCATTTTGTGGGGCTATGAATGCATAAAAAACACACATTAATTAGTTATTTCGTGCTCAGTTTTTTCTGGGGTTTAGCCGCCTGTGGGGGCTCGCAACACAGCCCCGTTAGTGGCGTAAAGCTAGGCAGTTTTACCCGCCATGAATATCGCAGCGATGTCGGCGCCCGCAGTTATAAAATTTATACCCCGTCGCAATATCGCAGTGACAGCGACTGGCCGCTATTGCTTGATTTACACGGCTGCGGTTCTAATGCCGATGAAGAGGCGCGCTGGTCGCGCTTCAACGAGTTGGCAGAGCTGGCGGGCCTAATTGTGGTCTACCCGGAGCAAACTGCTGAGGCAAATGGCAGCAAATGTTGGAATTGGTTTCTGCCGGAACATCAAGGCCGAGATGTGGGGGAACCCGCCATTATTGCGGGCATTACCGAACAAGTACGCGCATCAATGAGTATTGACGCCCGCCGGGTGTTTGTTAGCGGTATCTCTGCGGGTGGCGCCATGGCGAATATTCTGGCCGTTAATTTCCCGGACGTGTACGCCAGCGCAATGATTTACGCTGGCTGTGAATTTAAAGGTACAACGTGTACCGGGGCGGTGGCGCTGTTACCGGCAGAGGTATCAGGTGAATTGGCATATCAGGCAATGGGCAGTGCCGCGCGGGTAGTACCGGTGCTGGTGATTCAAGGTGATCGCGATCTTCAAGTGCCATACCCCAATGCTGGGTTGATTGTGCAGCAATTTTTGAGCAGTAACGATTGGGCTGACGACGGCAACAATAATAACAGTATTGCTCGAGAGCCTACGCAGAGTGAATCGGGGAGCAAGGTAGGGGGGCACAGTTTTGATATTGAATATTATAAGGATGCTAATGGCTGTCTTTTAGCAGAGTATTGGCTAATACACGGCATGGGCCACGCTTGGTCAAATGCGGCGTCTGATGGCTCGCCACGGGATATCTTATTAACCGATGCACTCGGGCCAGACGTGTCCTCGGAAACCTTACGATTTTTACTTAATCATCCACGCCCTGAAGTAGGTGTGAGCTGTTATCAGATCACACCTCGGTAAGCTTCATCACTTAGGTGCAGGGGCTTTGGTTTCCGGGCGGTAGAGGAAATCTGTCAGTTCCTGTCGCTGCGCCATGCCATCACGGTAGCCGAGATCAATCAACTTACCGCAATACTCCGGTGTGAACAGTAAATAACTTGAGATACTGACACCACCACCGCCACTGCTACCAGAACCACTCAAAAACATTCTTAGGCTGCGTGGCAGTTCTTTCACATGTTCATCGGCGATCCGGTCTATATCCTCACTGGGGCTGACGACCATACAGTCTATTGGCAGTAGCTCCTTGCCCATCAGACTCAGGTCGTCTACAGGTATGAGTCTGATAAGTTCATTAATTCGTTCTAGGCGCTCGATATCGGTCTCAATGCTGTCAATGAATGCGCTGTTAAGTAGGTGGCCAATTATTTGCCCAAAGCCCGGTGATTGAATCGTTTTCGGTAACTTGGGATATTGGCGTTTGTGGCCGTTAGCGGGAATAACCAATACGCGGTTGGCCCCGAGGTGGATGACGGGGCTAATTGGCGTCAATTGGCGCAGGGCGCCATCACCGTAAAAGTAACGACCAATTTTAGCCGGCGGGAAAATGGTCGGAATTGCCGTAGACGCCATTAGGTGTTGAAGCTGAATTGGGGTTGCCACGCCCTGGCGGCGCCAGCGCTGCCAGCCCGCATACTGAGGGCCGCCTTGAAAAAAGGTCTCTGAGACGCCTTCTGTGTAATTCATGGCGGTGAGACAGAACGCCTCTAAATCGCGGTTGAGAATATTACGGCTAATGTTCTCGAAGCGAATGTGTTCACTCAATAATTTACGTAGCGGACTATTGTCGAGCAGCGCTACCGGCTTTACGACAGCCTTGGTCGGATTAAATAGTGAATGGGCAAGGCGCAGGGCATTGCGCAACACGCCAAATAGGTCGGCGCGATAAATTTTATCCGTCGACAACTCGCGCCACAGTAGTTCCAGCTGTTTGATGGTGCCGGTAAAGTGGTGGGCGCCGGCGGCAAGGGACGTCGCGTTAATCCCCCCTGCAGAGGTTCCCGCAATAATGGGGAAAGGATTGCCGGGGCGTTTGCCGTGAATCTCTGCCAGCGCTTTTAGTACGCCAACTTGATAAGCGGCGCGCGCACCGCCGCCGGGCAAGACCATCGCGGTGTTGGCGCGGCAAGGAAGTTCTACACGATCGTCTTGCGCATTGTCTTGAGTTGGGGTGGTCACTATCGTTTATGCCCCCGTAAGCCGGTATCCAGTAAAACGCGGGTTGCAATTTCTTCCACCGACGCGTGAGTTATGTCCAGATAGGGAATACCAAAACGGATAAACATGGCCTCGGTCTGGCGCAGTTCGTCTTCACATTGTCGCAGGGAGGCATAGCGGCTATTGGGGCGGCGCTCACTACGAATAGCCGATAAGCGTTCAGCTTCAATGGTCAAACCAAAGAGTCGGTTGCGGTGTTCCAGCAAAGGCTTTGGTAAACGGTCGTTTTCCATGTCTTCTTCGGTAATGGGGTAATTCGCTACAAATACGCCTGATTGCATAGCAAGATACAGACAGGTGGGGGTTTTGCCACTGCGAGAAACACCTATAAGAATGACTTCAGCCTGATCGTAGCGATTTAAGCGAGCACCGTCGTCATTGTCTAGGGCGTAATTGACGGCGTCGATTCGTAGTTTGTACTCGGCGTCGCGAACGGCGTTCTGGACGCGACCCACGGTGCGGGAGGGTGCTTCGCCTAGGGCAATTTCCAACTGACTAACAAAGGTGCCAAGTACATCTATAATAAATCCTTGGCTAGTGGCGATAACCGCCCGAATTTTCTCGTCAACCAAGGTATCTATAACAATGGGTTGATTGCCAGTTTCTGCCGCTGCGCGGTTAATTTTTTCTACCGCCGAGTGGGCTTTGGCAAGGGTATCCACGTAGGGAATAACGATATGGTCAAATTTTTGGTTCTCAAATTGGGAGAGAATACTGCTCCCCAAGGTCTCTGCTGTGATTCCGGTACTGTCTGATATAAATATGGCCGCGCGAGTCATGTAGTTTTTTTACCTAAGGCTCAGTGTTTTTCGACGGGAATTTCCAAGTTACATCACTTAGTATAGTCCCTGCTTAGTTTATGCACTCTTTTAACCGCGTCGCGGTCTTGTAATACGGGAGATAATAACGTGTCTGAATACGTAATCTGGTTCAACGATCTAGGAATGAACGATGTTGACCGCGTTGGCGGTAAAAATGCATCCCTAGGCGAAATGATCAGCCAGTTGTCACAGGCCGGTGTTTCGGTTCCCGGTGGCTTTGCTACGACCGCTGATGCGTTTCGCGACTTTCTTCAGCAAAGCGGCTTAAACGACCGCATTATCGCCGAGTTAAAAGACCTCGACATCGACGATGTCAAACGTCTTGCCGTGGTCGGTAAAAACATTCGCCAGTGGATTGTTGAAACACCTTTCCCACAGGCGCTTAATACTGCCGTGGTTGAGGCCTATGAGCAACTGGTAGATGGCAATCAGTCTATGTCTTTCGCGGTGCGCTCATCGGCAACGGCGGAAGATTTACCAGATGCGTCCTTCGCTGGTCAGCAGGAAACCTTCCTGAATATTCGCGGCCTGGACAATATTATGATCGCGATCAAGGAAGTGTTTGCCTCTTTGTACAACGACCGGGCCATTGCCTACCGAGTTCACCAAGGCTTTGAACACGCCGATGTCGCTTTGTCGGCGGGCATTCAGCGCATGGTGCGTTCTGAGACGGGCGCCGCTGGCGTGATGTTCTCGATGGATACCGAATCTGGCTTTGACGGCGTGGTGTTTATCACTGCCTCCTACGGTTTGGGTGAAACCGTTGTGCAGGGCGCGGTTAACCCTGACGAGTTCTATGTTCACAAAGCGACCCTAGCGAAAGATCGCCCAGCAGTACTGCGCCGTAACCTCGGCAGCAAAATGATTAAAATGGTTTATGGCAGCGATGCTAGTGCGGGGCGCTCGGTCGATACCGTGGACGTCAGCGAAGGCGAGCGCAACCAGTTTTGTATTAATGACGAAGAAGTGCTGGGCTTGGCTAAACAGGCCATGATCATTGAACAGCACTACGGTCGTCCCATGGACATTGAATGGGCGAAAGACGGCGACGACGGCAAACTCTACATAGTTCAAGCTCGCCCTGAAACCGTTAAGAGCCGTGAGTCTACGACCCTAATGGAGCGCTACCTGCTTAAAGAAAAGGGCGCAGTACTGTGCGAAGGCCGCTCAATTGGTCAACGTATTGGCGCCGGTCCGGTGCGGATCATTAATAACATCAGCGAAATGGATCAGGTTCAGCAGGGCGACGTGCTGGTCACCGACATGACTGACCCCGACTGGGAACCGGTCATGAAGCGCGCCTCAGCCATTGTTACCAACCGTGGCGGGCGCACCTGCCACGCCGCGATTATTGCCCGAGAAATGGGTATTCCTGCGGTTGTGGGCTGTGGCGATGCTACTGAGCTTCTGCCTGACGGCAAAGCTGTGACGGTATCTTGCGCCGAAGGCGATACCGGTATGGTTTACGAAGGTATTCTTGATTTTGACATCAATCGCAATAAGCTCGACACCATGCCTGAGCTGCCATTTAAAGTGATGATGAACGTCGGTAACCCCGACCGCGCGTTTGACTTCCAAGGCTACCCCAATGCCGGTGTTGGTTTGGCGCGTTTGGAATTCATTATCAACCGTATGATTGGTGTGCACCCCAAGGCGCTAATTAATTTCGATGATATACCTCGTGACGTGCAAACCGCCATTAAGCGTCGTATTGCTGGCTACGAAAGCCCAACCGAGTTCTATGTAGAAAAACTGGTGGAAGGTATCTCTACTATCGCCAGTGCCTTCTACCCCAAGCGCGTCATTGTGCGGATGTCCGATTTTAAATCCAATGAATACGCTCACTTGATCGGCGGCAGCTTGTACGAGCCCTCGGAAGAAAACCCCATGTTGGGTTTCCGTGGCGCCTCACGTTACATTTCAGACTCCTTCCGGGAATGTTTTGAAATGGAATGCCGGGCCTTGAAAAAAGTCCGCAACGACATGGATCTCACCAATGTCGAGATCATGGTGCCTTTCGTCCGCACGGTGGGTGAAGCTAAGCAAGTCATCGAACTGCTTGAAGCCAATGGCCTTAAACGTGGTGAAAACGGCTTAAAAGTCGTTATGATGTGCGAGCTTCCCGCCAACGCCTTGCTGGCTGAGCAATTCCTTGAGTACTTCGACGGCTTTTCAATTGGCTCCAATGATTTAACCCAGCTCACGCTTGGCTTGGATCGTGATTCAGGCCTCATCGCGCACTTATTCGACGAGCGTAACGACGCGGTAAAAGCCCTGCTTAAAATGGCGATAGACGCCTGTAAAAAACACGGTAAATACATTGGTATTTGTGGCCAAGGCCCGTCGGATCACCCGGACTTTGCCCAGTGGCTAATGGAGCAGGGCATTGATAGCGTTTCTCTGAACCCCGATTCGGTATTGGATACCTGGTTATTCTTGTCAGAGAAGCTTAAAGCCTAAACAAAGGCGTTGTTCTCTCATGTTAAGGGCCGCAAATGCGGCCCTTTTTTTGCTTTAAAAATGGATGTGCTTGGCTGAATCTCGTTTTAAACCAGTTAATTTATTCTGGGTGATGGCGGTGAAAATGTGAAACCAAGGCCACAACAACAGCCCCTGCAGCGATACCAATAAGGCCGTTGAACAGGTTTTGGACAATGCCGTTCGCAAAACTATTGCTAAAAATATGTAAGTGACCCAGCGTGAATTCGAGCTTGGCATAGTGATCAAAGCCGTGGCTTAGAATGCCGCCACCGACTAGGAACATCGCTAAGGTGCCAACTACGGTTAAGGTTTTCATTAATGCTGGTGCAAACCACAGCAAGAAATTGCCGGCCGTTGTGGCCAAGTTACTTTTTGCCTTAAGTAACAGCAGGCCAAGGTCATCAATTTTAACAATCAACGCAACCAAGCCGTAAACGCCAATGGTAATGCCAATGGCGACTACGGCTAATACCATAGCTTGCTTGGCAAAGGCTTCTTCCTGCACGGTACTCAAAGCGATTACGATGATTTCAAGACTCAAAATAAAATCGGTTTGAATTGCGCCTTTGACGCGTTTTTTTTCTAATTCTAGTAAGTCGGCATTGCTATTGTGTAAAAGCGCACGGCTTTGCGAGTGATCTTTAACACCGCGATGAGTAATGCTGTGCCAAACCTTCTCAGCACCCTCAAAGCACAAATAGACACCACCTATCATCAATACCGGGGTAATCAACCAAGGCATGAACATACTGGCTAATAATACGACGGGGACAATAATAATTTTATTAAGTAGTGAGCCTTTCGCAACCGCCCACACCACGGGCAACTCGCGTTCTGCGCGAACATTACCCACTTGTTCGGCGTTTACCGCTAAATCGTCGCCCAAGACACCCGCTGTTTTCTTAACGGCGATTTTCGACATGCTTGCGATGTCGTCTAATAAAGTCGCAATATCGTCAAAAAGGGCTAAAAGTGAGCCTGCTGCCATGAGGGAAATACCTGTCGCTAATTAAACTTTAATCTCTCCGTTGAGCATACTACATCTAGAAGGCTGAAAATTGCGGAAACGCGCAAAACAAGCTTCGCTGTTTTACCCTGCGATTAGGCGTGCGCGGCATGGGTAAATGCTCGCGCTAAGAAAATCATCTGTCTAATGGATAGGGTGCTGGCAGTTAAATCTGATCAGTTGCTAGCCACAATGCAGCAAAGCACGGCGGTTGCGGTCCCGGGTGTGGGCAGCAATGGCCTCAAAATTATGCATTAGGATCTCGGGGCCTCGCGCAGGCATTGCGCATTGGCTGCAGGCCAGTATTGATTTTGCATTGATTTCTACGCTGTCGAGGACATCGAAATTACCTTGGCTGTATTCGCGGCCCACATCGGACATATCAAGTGGCGGTGCGCCAATATAGTCTATTTTGATTTTTCCTTTACTCACTTTGTAGTGCGCAAAGCCAATGCCGACAAAGGTGCTCTCCGACCAAATTTGCGGACCGTCATCATCAAATAACCGTATGGATGCGCCGCCAGTGCCGACCATCATTTGTACATAGCCCAAGGGATTGGGAAGGCCCAAAAACATGGGTGCTGAGCGCTGATACACGTGGTCATGACCAACAATGACAATGTCGACGCCGTAGCGCATAAATATATTTTCTTCTAAGGCCACCAAGCTAAAATTCGCGGGGCTGCGATCAAGCTGGTCTGTCCAAATGGTGAAGTGCTGCATCACAATGATGAAATCTATTTCGCCGCGCAGACGCCGTAGTGCGGCACTGGCAAGGTCAGCTTCTATATTCAATAACTCTTCTGGTAGGGTGCCGTCGCCGATCAGGGCGCCAGCGGTAGTTACTAAAAAGTGCACGCGATTGAAATCAAAGGAGTAGAAGGTACTGCCTGGATCGCTAGGCCCAAACGACGACGTTAATGGTTTAGGCGGGTGAGTAAAGCGATTTTTAAAGGTGTCGCCACCAAAGTCCTTTTGTTCGTGATTACCCGGCGCGGCCATGGTAATTCGGCGTGCCAGCAGTGGCTGCATTTGTTCAAACCACAGATCCCAAACTGGCTGATCGCCATTGGCATAGGACAAGTCACCCGCCAACATGAGTAAATCAGCGGGGGTACGCATAACTTCAGCGGTGACTAACTGGGCCAGTTCGCCGGTGCCGTGGTCGCCGAAATGAATAAAGCTCCATTCGTCGCGGGGGCTTGGCATTACAATATACACTGCCGACCAGCCGCCTTCGTCGGAGCCAACCCGGTAGCGCAGTGGTCGGTCGGGGTCTATGCCCTCTGCACTGGCGCGATGGGTGTAGCTTTCGATGCCGGTGGTTTGTGATGTGCTGGCCTCAACGCTAAATTCAAAGGCGTCGTCTTGAATGGCGAACTCGTCTAGACCTAGCTCAAATGAGGAATATTCTAAGTAGGACACTGGCGCGTCTTCACCATCGGTAAACCAGGTGACGGTTCTAGAGGTATGGCTGTCGCCAATCAAACTTGCGTGTAGGCCGCGGGGCATCATCGGGCCAGTTACTTCGGTGTCAGGTATGGGTTCTGGCTCGGGACTTGGTGTAGGTATTGGTTCTGGCGGTTTGATACTGCTGTCAGCGCGTCGGCTGCTACCGCTATTGCACGCGGTTAACGCTACGCCGGCAAGACTTCCTGTCACGAAGCGGCGACGCGTTAGGGGTCGCAATGGAAATTGATGGGATTTTGGGTCGCGAGGTAATGACATAACAGACTCCGGAAATTATGCTCGCAGAGTCTAATGATGCGCTGTGAAGAAATGATGACATTGATAAAATAGCCCGAAGAATGGCCTTATAGCATTTGAGCTAGGCTATCGCTTAGCGGGCGGCAATCCCGCGGATCCGCATCATCAATTTTACAATATAGACCGAGGCAGTGGGCAGCATTCTTGCGAGTATGTCTTGGGCACGACCATCACTGATAAATATTCGGCCGACATTTTTTTGCACACCGCGCAGAATAATGTTGGCGGCGTCGGCGGGCTGGGTTCCGCGCTGTAAGTCTTCGTGAAATTGTTGGGTGCCACTATTGTGATGGTCAGCGTTGAGGGTGATGTTGGTTGCGACGGCGCCGGGGTGCACGGTGTGCACCGTCACATTGCGGATGCCGCGTATGTGGTGCTCTGCACGTAGGCTGTCGGTGAAACCGCGAACTGCAAATTTAGTGGTGCAGTAGGGCACAAGATAGGGTAGCGCAAGGATTCCCTGAGAGCTTGAGAGATTAACAATCGCCGCCTCTGGTCGCTTTAGCAGGTGGGGGTAACAGCGCTGGGTGGTGTGAATGACACCCCAATAATTGATGTTGGTGATTTTCTCAAAGTCTTGCTCGCTCGCTTCGCCAAAGCTGAGATCACCAAGGGCAATGCCGGCATTATTAATTAACAGGTCGATGCAGGAAAAGCGGGCGAGTACATTGTCAATGAACTGGGAGATAGCCTGTTTGTCGGCCATATCCACCATTTCGCTGTAGTAGTTGGCGCCAAGTTCTGCCAATTTTGTTGCTGTGGTATCGAGTTTTGCAATATCACAAAAGGCGATTTTGGCGCCTTGTCGCGCAAGCGCCATCACAAGGTGATGGCCAATCCCGTTGCCACCACCGCCAGTGACGATGGCGACTTTGCCCTTAAAGGTTTTCATACCTGAGCCCATATCCTCACTCTTATTTTCGCTGGCTTAATGTGTCAGCGCTGAGTTTGCGTATTCTCGGCTCAGGGATGCTTGGCAAGAAATGTTAGAACATCTTCTGCACTCTGGCTGGGCGCTTCTAGCATCGGCATGTGGCCAAGGTTCGAGTAGGTGATGAGTTCGGCATTGGCTATGCCGCTCTGCCATACCGCAGCTGAGCTGATATGCAGCAGGCGGTCACGCTCGCCCCACAATATCAGTACGGGAACGTGAATTTCAGATAGCCGCGCATCCAGAAAGTCGCTGTTATGGAAGTCTTGGAAGATGCGGGTGAGTGACTCGCGGCGAACAATATAGTCGTCTGCCATATAGTCTAAGATCATTTTCGGTAAGTACGGGGGCTGGGCCATGGTCATGGCGTAGAATTCGATAAATTCATCGCGATTGTGAATTTCAAAAGGATTGCGACCCGACGCGAGCATTTTGGCCATGTCGCTTTCTTGAGGGGCAACAACGCCAGCGGCATCAATTAATACGGCGCTTTGCACGCGCTCGGCGTGGTGTAGTGCTAATTGCGCGGCGATAAAACCACCCATTGAGTTGCCAATAATATGGGCGCGTTTAATATTAAGTGCGTCCATTGCTTCTACGACACGCCGAGCCTGACTCACGGTGTCGTATTGTAGGGCGGGATCAAAGGCGGTTTCGCCGTGGCCAGGCAAATCTAGAATTAAAACCCGGTAACTGTCGGTGAAGTGGCTGGCAAAGCGCATCCACACGGTTTTCTCGGAGCTATAGCCGTGAATCATGACCACGGTTTCTTTGGCTTCTTGCGGGCCACCTTGCCAACTCATCATGCGACTGTCACTGATGTTGACCTCGGCGCGATGAAGGCCGTAAATTTTGGTTTCAATGCTACTGGCTAAGTGCAGCACTTCGCCGCCAACGCGTGGGTAAGTGACACTGGCCCAAATCGCAAGGCTGGCCGTGACTGCGAGTGCGGCAAATAAAATGGACTTCTTCATCCTGCATTCCTTTCTTTAATCGATGTGGAAATAGTGTTTTTGGGGGAGGGTGTTAGCGGGTAGTCACTGCGGTCGATGACGTCACGCATGTCTCGCCATATGAGTTTGTTTAATAAGCGCAGGGGCGCGAAGTTTGATCCGAGCCGGGTTTTAAACGAATCTCTGCCGTAGACGATTTTTGGTGTGCCTTTGCGAATGCCGCGAATGACATACCGCGCAATTGCCTCGGGTGGCGTAGATAGGTATTTTTTTGAAAACGCTTGGTGCTGAGGCACGTTGGCAATATTGGTGGCAATGCCGCCGGGGTGCACAAGGTGTACGCTGATGGGACTGTCGTGTAGCTCAACCATAAGTGCCTGGGTGAATCCGCGCACCGCGAACTTGGCGGCGCTATAGTCGCAATGATTGGGTGGACCGATCAGACCAAAGATACTGGATACATTGACCACGGCGCCTTCACCATTTTCAATTAACTGCGGTAAAAACACTTGGGTGCCGTGTACGACGCCGTAGAAGTTAATACCCATAACCCGCTCAATGGCCGAGAGCGGTGTCGCCCATACCGGCTTGCCTGCGCCAGACACCCCCGCATTATTAATAATGACATGGGCGTTACCAAGCGCGGCTTTTACGTTGGCGGCGAAGTCCTCCATCGCGGCGCGGTCGGCGACGTTGAAGACGGCACTATAAATCTCTACTTGGCTTTGTTTGTGCACTAAGTCAATGGTGTCGGTAAGGCCTTTGCTATCGTAGTCGTTAAGGGCGAGGCGTGCGCCGAGCTTGGCAAACTCCAGTGCATAGGCTCGGCCCATGCCTGAGCCCGCGCCGGTAATAACAATGAGCTTATTATTAAAGTCTTTCATCTTATCTGCCTTAGCTGAACTGGTGGTGTTTTGATTTAAAGCGGCTGGCTAAGCGGCGAAAGGTGAAGCTAAAGCCGGGGAACATGGCGACAATGTGGCCGCTTTTGCTTTGATACCAGCTGGTACAGCCGCCGGACTTCCACACGGTTTTTTCCATTTCGGAATGCACCATTTGGGTATATTCATCTTCGGCGTGCGCGCGCACTTCTATGGCTTGCTTGCCAGATTGCTCGAGACGGCGAATGCTGTCGGTAATGTATTTAATTTGCGACTCAATCACGAAAATTGCCGAGGTATGGCCGATGCCGGTGTTGGGGCCGGTGACCACAAATAAGTTGGGGAAGCCTGGTATCGTCGTGCCTAGATAAGCGCGGGGATATTCTGCCCAGAAGCTTGAAAGGTGCTTTTGGTCTTTGCCAATGACTGGGTAGGAGATCAGGCCGTCGGTGGCATCGTAGCCGGTAGACCAAACAATAAGGTCGACATCTACTTGCTGGCCTTTTGTGGTGAGTATACCGCTTTCGGTGATTGCGCTAATGCCGTCGTGCTGGTCGTGTACGCTGACATTGCTGCGCGACAGAGCAGGGTACAAGGTGCTCGATAGTATGACGCGCTTACAGCCAATGGTGAAACTCGGCGTAAGTTTTTTGCGTAGCGCTGGATCGGGTACCTGATTTTTAAGCAGCTTTAACGCCACCCGGCCAGCGAGTAAGTTTAACAAGGTCTTTGAATACTTAAAGCCGAGCACGCGGGTCTCAAGCCCCCAGTAAATCGACCAGCGTAGCGCTTTGTAAAGGGGTTTAAAACCAAGGAGCTTGCGCTGTAACGGGGAGAATTTGCGGTCGGCGCGGGGTAGCACCCAGTGCGGGCTGCGCTGGAAAACATGTAGTTTATCAACCTCGCTGGCAATAGCCGGAATGACTTGGGCCGCGCTGGCGCCACTGCCGATAATTGCCACGCGTTTGCCGGTGTAATCGTAGCTGTGATCCCAGCTATTGGTGTGGAAGCTTTTACCCTTAAACGTGTCCCTGCCAGGGAATTGAGGAATAATCGGAGTACTCAGCGGGCCTGAGGCGTTAATTAGAATTTGGGCTTCGAAGCTGCCAGCAGAGTCGGTTTCTATTAACCAGTGTTTAGTTGCGTCATTCCAAACCACTTGTTTTACATTGGCATTAAGCGTGGTCTTGTCGCGCAGCCCGTGTTTGTCTATTACCGCATTGGTGTAGCGCTGCAGTTCATCTTGTTCGGCAAACATCTGCGACCAAGAGTAGGGCTCTGACGAGATTGAATACAGTGGCGACTGTACATCTACCGCTGCGCCGGGGTAGCTGTTTTGACACCAGGTACCACCCATATAGTCGCGGCGCTCAAGAATACGGATGTCGGTGACACCCTGTTCCTGCAAGCGGATAGCCGCGCATTGGCCACCAAAGCCGCTGCCAATGATGACTACCCGATAGCGCTGAGTTTGCATGCCTGAATCCTCTCCTTGAGGGCTAGTATTTTTATCTGATGACAGTTGACGTCACTTTACTTCTGATGGCGCTTGTCGTCAAATACTGTCATGGAAAATACACGACAAATTGGTGTCCAGAATAAGCAATCTGGGCGAATCTATGGCGGCGAAAGTGCTGAGGAGCGGCTTGCGCGTCAGCGCCGTCAATTTTTGGACGCGGGCTTGGAGCTCTTCGGTACTGTTGGTTACCGCGCTACCACCGTGCGAATGCTGTGTAAACAAGCGGGCTTAACGGACCGCTATTTTTATAAAACCTTTACTGACACTGAAGACCTGCTGGCGGCGGTGTATACCGAGTCGCTAGACCAGATTCAAACCGAGGTCATCACTGCAATTAATGCCTCAGCGAATGAACAACTCGCGAATGGCGCGATAGACGCCGGCCTTGAGGCATTTTTTACCGCCTTTGAAAATGCGCGCGTTGCACGGGTTTGCTGGTTGGAAGTGCTCGGCGTTAGCCCCCGTATCGATGAGCTGTATACCAAGCGAATTGAGCAGTTTGCTGATTTGTTGCTCGACCTCGGTAAGTCCATGTTGCCGGATTGGCGATTGCCAGAAGAGGAGACGCGCATCACTGGTCTCGCGCTGATTGGCGCCATTAGTCAGTCGGCATTGCATTGGCTGTTGGAAGATTACCGCTCATCTCGCTCTACCTTGATTAGTGCGAATGGTCGTTTAATTCGGGGGTTGATTAATACCCTGCCGCAGGGTGTTTAAGCGCCTGCCACTGCCTGTTAAAAAGGCCGGTTTTTTCGTGTTTAAACTCAAAACCGGCAAGCATCTGATCTTTACCAGCGATATGAGGCTTGTAGCGCAAAGGTTCGCGGGGGATTGGTGAAACCGTGGTGGGTGGTGGTACCCGCGATGACTTTTTTGGCGACCGGCGTGTCAATTGCGTAAAGAATGATGAGCTCATCCGTCAAGTTTTTACCCAGCAGTGCCACTTCCCACACCCCGTCACTAGACGATACTGAAATACGCCCGTTGAATTGAACAAACGCGTCTTGTTTTACCCGGTCATCCAAGTTTGGCGAAGGATGATACTCGTCGCTGAAAATAGCATCTAGGTTGGCGCGCAGTACCAGTGATTTACCTAAATCGCGCTCGTAACCCAGCAGCACGTTGCCGGAGTAATCCGCGGCATACTGGTTGGTTTTACCGCTGTAGTCGCAGTTGATGCCGTTGGCGTTGTCGGGAATTTGATCTTGAATGCAGGTGCCGAATTTATGATCCTGAAACTCAAAATCCAAAAACGCGAGTCCTGCACCAAGAATAATGTGCTCGCTTAAGGCAATCCGGCCATCGAACTCGACACCCTGGGTGACTGCGCCCGCCGCATTGCCCACGTTGAAGCCGAGAGTTCCGTCAAATACGCTTACCTGTAAATTGTCGAATTGGGTGTAAAAGAGGGCTGAATTCAATTCCGCAATACCGTCGAATAAACTGGTTTTTAAACCAAATTCGTAGGAGGTTGCGCGCTCTTCTTCAAATTCAAAACTACCAATTAACACCCTCGGATTAGGGATGGTCGCCGTAGGATTCGTTGCGGTGGGCTCAGCGCTGGGCGAGGAGTTTGACCTGGCATCGTAACCGCCCGATTTAAAGCCACGTCGCGCAGAAAAATAAGCCATGGCGGCGTCGTTGATATCCCATTGTAAATTGAGCAATGGCGCAAACTGTGACTCGGTGCGTTTACCCGCGAGATCGTGCCGCTCTGCCGCAAAAGTGACTGCCGCCGCCGTGTCGGTTTCACCAATAGGGAGCACGGAACCGCCGGGCAAGCCGAATTCAAGTCTGCGACTGCCGCTCTTTTTCTCAAAGGTATAGCGACCACCCAAGGTTAAGCGCCAGCTGTCACTCATGATCCAGGTACCTTGGACGAAGGTGGATGCAATGATTGAGTCGCTTTTGAAATCCCGTGGCGAGCGGATATCGATCAAGGAGTTACCCGCGTCACCGATGCCAAGTAATTCAAACCCCGTGTTGCCATTGGCGCCCGGGTCGATGTCACCGCGACCGCCAGCCTCTAGAATATCGGCAGCGTTTATCAGCTGCGGGATGAGGGTTGAGGGGAGCACAATCGAGTCGAAGAAATAGACATCGTTATATTGAAAATAGGCGCCAGCAATCAGGTCGAAATTTTCGCCAGGGGCTGATATCCAACGGAATTCCTGGCTAAATTGCTCGTACTCTTCTTCCATAACCACTTGAAACAGCGGTGCGCCGGTAAAATCGCAGTCGCATTCTTCGTCATATTGGTAAGCCATATACGAGGTGATCGAGGTAAAGGTATCGCCGTCGGCATACTTGTTCAGATTCAATGTGATGTTTTGGGTATCGTTATTACTGAAGTCGCCATTGGAGTGGCGTTTGCGATCCGCCTTAACATCAAGTACCGAATCGTCGGCCTGCATATTCAGAATCGAGCCGTTATCTTGCAGCTGTATTAAATTGCGAATACCGGCGGGCAGGGACCCGAGCAAACCGCCAACCGCACCTAAATCTGGGAATACGGTGTCGTTTAAAATTTCGCCGTAAGTGCGGCCGGTGAATAAGAAGATGTCGGAGTCGGAAGGGTAGTCGCTAATAATTTCTGACTGGCGGCCAATGACATCAAAACTACCAAGCTCAAATTTCAGCATGGCATCGGCGTCATTGCCAATATCCCAGCCCAGCTTTAGGCGATAGGTCGCTTCATCGCGCTGCGCCTCGTCGCGATTTAGTATTTGGTTTTCTACGAAGCCATCGGTGTGGCGCTGACGCATTGAGAAGCGTGCATTGAGCTTGTCGTTTAGGGGGCCAGAGGCGACAAAGTCGATAACCTGCTCGTTTAGCTCGGGCTCAAAAGTACCTTGCACGTAAAATTCAGTTTCATCGCTTGGCGACGCGGTGCTGATGTTAATTGCCCCAGCAATACTGTTTTTACCGAGTAAAATGTTTTGCGGTCCGCGCAGCACTTCAACCCGCTCTAAGTCCAGAAAGGGGGCCCGGGCAAGTTGCGCGCGGCCATAATAAATACCATCCACATACATGCCGACGGATTGTTCAAAGCCTTGGTTTTCCCCAGAGCCGATGCCGCGAATATAGATATCGGTGCCGATACTTGATTCGGTCATGGTGAAATTAGGCACGTAGGCTTGTAGGTCTTCAATTTTAGACAAGCCAGCTTCCATCATTTTAGCGCCGCTAATAGCACTGACAGAAACGGGCACATCTTGCAGACTTTGCTCGCGGAGCTGGGCCGTAACCACCACTTCTTCGAGCTGAGCGGCTGTGCTGCTTGCGCTGTGCATTGCTGCAGCAGATATCGCAATTATACCAATTTTGTTTTTTATCATTTTAGTACACCTCGGTCAGGGCGGTTACCCCGTAATATTCCACGTTATTGGTTTTATGCTTGTTCATGCACTGACGCCGTTCTGGCTTGATGTGAAGTACATCTTTAATTTCTCGGCCTTGCTTGGGTGCACATTGGCTTTGGCAAACTCGCCTCGGTGGTGCGCTACAACACGGGGATCCATAACTTTGAACCACAGGGGTGGGAAGTAGGCGAGCATCATCATTGAAGCGTAACCCGATGGTAGCTGGGGGCTGTCTGAGAAATGACGCAAGGCTTGGAATGCGCGATTCGGGTGAGCGTGATGGTCGGAGTGACGTTGTAGTTGGTAGAGCACCAAGTTGGTAACAATGTGATTGCTGTTCCATGAGTGCTTCGGCAGGCAGCGTTCATAACGACCGTTGGCATCTTTCTCTCGCAAGAGGCCGTAGTGCTCAACGTAGTTTATAACTTCGAGTAAAGACGAACCGAGTGCGGCCTGTACAACAAGAAAGGCAAGGGCTGGCCAGCCTAATACTGCGGTGCAGCCACCGAATAGTATGAGCGTCATAGCCCAAGCTTGTAAAACATCGTTACGCCAATGCCAAAAGCCGAGCCCTTTGCGATCGAGTCGCTGGCGTTCAATTTCGCAGGCCGAGCGCAGGCTGCCAATTACCGTGCGGGGTAGAAAACGCCAAAAGCTTTCCCCCATTTTTGAGCTCGCAGGATCTTCTGGTGTGGCTACTCGGCGGTGATGGCCAAAATTATGCTCTACATAGAAATGGCCATAGGCAACCGGGGCGAGTGCAAGTTTGGCAAGAAACTGACTTAGCGCATCGCGCTTGTGGCCTAATTCATGGCCGGTGTTAATACCAATGCCATTTACATAGGCGCAGCTGAATAAACCGGCGATGATGCCTAGTGCGCCTAGCTCGGTGGCGGCGAACCACACCGTAATCAATGTGCCCGCATACTGTAGCGGGATGTAGGCGTAAACAATGTATTTGTAGTAGTTGTCGGCTTCGAGTTGGCTAACCGCTGACTCTGGTGGGTTAGAGCGATCTGTTCCGATCAGATAATCTAATGCCGGAATGATGAAATACACAATAACAGGCGCTAACCACCAGCCCCATATTTGTCCGGTCTGGACGTAAATCAGTGCGCCAAAGATTGGAAGGAGTGGTACCAGTAAGCCGAGTGACCAAAGGTAACGTTTTGGGTCTTGCCAATGTGCTTCGCCGGATGAGTTCATTTATTATTGCCTTCCGCTATATTAACATGTGTAAAGTTGTACTTTAAAAGCTAACTTAACAAGTGTCAATATAGGATTTCTATTAAGGTATACTGTGCTCAGTATTTGCCGATTTATCAGGGACTTGTCCTAGGATCACTGTTTCACACATAATGTCGGCCGAGAGTTAGTGTCGAGTAAATATCATGCAGACGGGGAAGGTATGAGCGCAGTTAAGCCGAAGCAGAGCCGCAAAGGAAATCGAGAGAAATTAATGAATGCAGCTCTAGAGCTCCTCGCAGAAGACCAAAGCGGTTTGGCGGGAATAAGCTTGCGTAGAATTACCAAGGCTTGCGGCCTAAGTCCGCCAGCATTTTATGGCCATTTTACGTCCATGGAAGAGCTTGGTCTGGCGCTGGTAAACGACGTTGGCAGCACCTTAAGGGCTTTGTTGAAAGAGGTGCGTGACGCTGACACAGAATCTGCCGTTGTCACCGCGTCGGTACAGGCAGCCTTTGCTTATATTAGGGGTAACGAGGCCTTATTTATTCTCATTGCGCGGGAGCGGGCAGGTAGTTCGGCCTTGATTCGCGGTGCCATTCGTAACGAGGTCCGACAAATCGTCGAAGAGATGGCCAGCGATTTTCATGAGCGCGGCCTCTTTGAGCGGTTTAGCTTGCCAGAAAAGCGCGCCGCCGTAGCAGCGATCGTTTCCCTAGGTTTGAGCCTAATTCCAGATTTGCTCGATGTGTCTCGAGAATCATCTGCCGAGGGCGATGCAATTTTGGCGCAGTTTGAGTATCAGGTGCAGTTTATTTTGTCGTGATGGCATTTTATGGCATTCGCGCTACTATCTTTGAAGATTAGTATTTCGAATCTACTCGCCATATAAATTATTCACGGAGATGAAATGACGCCCATAAACAAAGTAATTATAGAAGAGCGTGGCCAAGTGCTTTTGATCGGCCTTAATCGGCCAGAGAAATACAACGCCTTTGATCATGATACTTGGCATGAGGTCGCGCGAGCCTACAAGCTTCTCGAGTCGAGCAGTAACTTACATTGCGGCCTTGTTTATGCAAATGGCAAGCATTTCACCGCAGGTTTAGATTTACCGGAATGGACTGACGTCTTTTCTTCGGGCGAATGGCCAGCGATTCCCCCTGATGAGTGCGACCCTCTGGGATTGCGCCCCGAGCATCGTTGCCGTAAACCGATTGTCATGGCAATACACGGCATTTGTTACACCATTGGGATTGAGCTTGCCCTGGGTGCCGAGGTGCGTATTTGTGGGCGAGGAACTCGCTTTGGGCAGATTGAAGTTAGGCGAGGAATCATGGCCTGCGGCGGCGCCACCGTTAGAATGGTTCAAGAGTTTGGCTACGCCAATGCCCAGCGCTACTTGCTTACTGGTGATGAATTTGATGCCGAAACCGCGCTTAGAATAGGTATGGTGCAGGAAGTAGTTGATGACGATAAGGTGTTTGATGCCGGCTTGTCGCTGGCGAAAAATATTGCGGCTCAAGCGCCTCTGGCGGTACAGGCCAGTCTTGACTCGTCGCGCAATTATTTATTGAATGGTCTCGATGAGTGCGCAGATCTGGTTGCTCGAGAGGTGCCGTTAATGCAAAGTGAGGATGCCGCCGAAGGTGTGGCGTCGTTCAAAGAGCGGCGTCAGGCGGTATTCAAAGGTCGCTGAGCGCAGCGCGGGGCGCTGTGATGTTCCCTGTAACGAAATAAAAATGCACCGTTCATAAAAAAGCCCTGTCAGTTTGCACTGACAGGGCTTTTTTTACGGCAGGCTAAAATTACTTAGCAGCAGCGGCTTTCTTTTCTTTCTCTTTGGCAATAACTGTTTCAGCTACGTTAGCTGGGCAAGCAGCGTAGTGAGAGAACTCCATTGAGAACTGACCGCGACCAGAGGTCATGGTACGCAAGGTGCTGATATAGCCAAACATTTCTGAAAGCGGTACGTCAGATTTAATACGCACACCAGTAACGTTGGCTTCTTGACCAGAAATCATGCCGCGACGACGGTTAAGGTCACCGATAACATCACCTACGTGATCTTCTGGGCTGTAAACGTCTACCTTCATCACCGGCTCAAGCAGCTGTGGGCCGGCTTTGGGCATAGACTGGCGGAAAGCGCCTTTTGCCGCGATTTCAAACGCGATTGCCGAGGAGTCAACTGCGTGGAAACCACCGTCTACTAGCGTTACTTCAACGTCGAGTACGGGGAAACCTGCCAGAGGACCAACACCCATCATTGAGCGGAAACCTTTCTCGATTGCGGGGAAGAATTCCTTAGGAACGTTACCGCCAACAACTTTCGAGGTGAAGGTGAAGCCAGTGTTGGCTTCGCCCGGTTTAACGATGTAGTCAATCTTACCGTACTGACCAGAACCACCAGACTGCTTCTTGTGCGTGTAGCTGTCTTCGATTTCTTTGGTGATGGTTTCACGGTAGGCAACCTGTGGCTGGCCTACAGTTAAATCAACGCCGTACGTACGCTTAAGGATGTCGACTTTAATGTCGAGGTGCAATTCGCCCATACCTTTAAGGATGGTTTCACCTGAGTCGATATCGGTTTCAACGCGGAATGTAGGATCTTCTGCAACCATTTTACCGATCGCAATACCCATTTTCTCGGTTGAGCCTTTGTCTTTTGGCGTAACAGAGATCGAGATAACGGGCTCTGGGAATACCATGGCTTCAAGTGTACATGGGTGCTTAGGATCACACAGGGTGTGACCAGTTTGCACGTTCTTCATGCCCACGATTGCGATGATGTCACCGGCTTGCGCGCTGCTCAATTCGTTGCGCTCATCGGCTTGCATTTCAACCATACGGCCAACGCGTTCTGATTTACCGGTAAAGGAGTTAAGGATGGTGTCACCCTTGTTCAGCTTACCAGAGTAGATGCGTACGAAAGTCAGGGCGCCAAAACGGTCATCCATGATTTTGAACGCAAGTGCGCGGAAGGGCTCATCGGCAGAGACGATTGCGTATTTGCCGTTGGCGTTGCCTTCTTCGTCAGTTAACGGCTGTGGGTTAACTTCAGTTGGGGTTGGCAAGTATTCAACAACCGCGTCAAGTAATAGCTGCATGCCTTTGTTTTTGAATGCAGAGCCGCAGTAAGTTGGGAAGAACGCCAATTCCAGCGTACCCTTACGGATACAGCGCTTAACGTCTTCGTCTGAAGGCATTTCGCCTTCCATGTACGCCATTAACAGGTCGTCGTCTACTTCAAGTGCAGTTTCAACCAATTGCTCACGGTACATCTCGACGTCGTCAACCATGTCGGCTGGCACATCAATGACATCATAATTTTCAGGCTGACCAGTTTCGTCCCATACATAGGCTTTACGGCTCAGCAGGTCAACAACGCCAGAAAACTGATCTTCACGACCGATTGGCAGCGTCATGATTAATGGGTTGGCACCCAGTACTTTTTTGACTTGATCGGTAACGCGAATGAAGTCAGCGCCGATACGGTCGAGTTTGTTAACGAAAATCAGGCGCGATACTTTAGAGTCGTTCGCGTAGCGCCAGTTGGTTTCAGACTGGGGCTCAACACCGCCAGAACCGCAGAATACGCCGATACCGCCGTCAAGAACTTTCAGTGAGCGATAAACTTCTACGGTGAAGTCAACGTGTCCCGGTGTGTCGATAACGTTGAAGCGGTGGCCTTTCCAGAAGCAACTTACCGCTGCCGACTGGATGGTAATACCGCGCTCAGCTTCCTGTTCCATAAAGTCGGTAGTTGATTCACCTTCGTGAACCTCACCCAATTTATGAATTTTACCCGTCAGCTTAAGGATACGCTCGGTGGTGGTGGTTTTACCGGCATCGACGTGGGCGAAAATACCAATATTTCTGTAAAGGGATAAATCAGTCATGGCGCTCTCTGTAAGCTGGGTTGAAAATAGGGCGCTAATATACAGGATATTGAGCGGGTTTGCCCCTATAAATGAGTTTGTCTAAATTATTTAGGTGAAATTAGACGAGTTTTAACGCTCGTCAGTTTGATTTTGGGCCATTAGGGCCTGTAATTGCTTTTCTAACTGCCGAATCCGGCTCGACATATCGTCGAGCTGGGTGTAGCGCACGGAGTTTCTGCGCCATTTTTTAACGTCTTGCTGCGGTGGTGCTGAAGCAAAAACGCCTGGCTCGGTATTGCCCTTGGTGACAATAGTGCCACCGTGAAAATGGGTGTTATTAGCAATCGTAATATGACCATTGATGGCCACGGCGCCCGCTACTGTACAGCCTTCACCAAGGGTCGCGCTACCGGCGATACCGACGCAGCCAGCAATGGCTGAGCCTTTACCGATTTTAACGTTGTGGGCGATGTGAACGAGGTTGTCGATGATGACGTTATCGCCGATGACGGTGTCGCCAAGCGCGCCACGGTCTATCGAGCAATTTGAGCCAATTTCAACATTGTCGCCGATGACAACGGCGCCAAGCTGGTGAATTTTTTCCCAGCCGCCGCGCACCGGCGCAAAACCAAAACCATCTGAACCAAGAACGGTGCCGCTGTGAACAATGCAGTTTTTACCTAGCGCAACGCCGTGGTAAATGACGGCGTTTGGATGAATCAGCGTATTGTCACCAATGCTGGCACGATCACCAACAACGACGCCCGGATACAGCTTGGCGCCTGCGCCAATGGTGGCGTTTTCACCAATCACGCAATTGGCGCCAATCGCAGCACTGGCGTCAATCTTGGCGCTGGCCGCAATCACGGCCGAGGGGTGTGCACCTGAAGCCAACACAGATAAGGATTCAAAGAGGGCTGAAACTTTTGCATACGCCAAATAGGTGTTTTTAACGATGAGTTTATTACCGCTGTATTTGTCGGCAAAGTCACAGCTTAAAATGACGGCGCCAGATTTACACTGGGCAAGATATTGGGCGTAGGACTCTTGATTGATAAACGATAGCTCGGCGCTGTTTGCTGTTTGTAAGTCTGCTATGCCGGAAATGATGTGGTTTGCATCACCCACGAGTTCGGCGTCGAGATACTCTGCCAATTCTGCCAAGCTTTTTTTAATATTGCCCATGATTCTCTCGCTGTCGGTATACAGTTTGTGGGTTTTTAAGATGGGTCGAATACAGGAGTGAAAGCCGAAATTGCAGTGACAAACCGCTCAAAATTTGGGCAATTCTTCCGCTGGGTAAAAGGCTTACCAAGGCGTCGACATCGTGAGGCACTATTGTAAACACTGAGATCGCTTTTACATTGATTTTTTTAGGGAAAATTTGCTGTGGCCATGTACTAAGAACACCGCTCTCGTCCTGAGCGGTGCTTTCTCCTTGCGGTGGCTTACCACACTCCATTCGTGACACGAATCGCATAGAAGCCGCTGTAGCCATCGGTATACCAAATTTCTTTGCGCTCAGGGACAAAAGCAGGACGGGACATCGCCCAGTTACTGGCTGGCGCGGGTACGGTGAGGACCCGAGGTTGAACGGGGGCATTGTAATACGCAATTTCTTTCGGCTTTTCTGGGTTGCGAATATCAAATATCCGTAGACCAGAAAGAATCATGCTGCAAGCGGCGATGTCGGGGTTGACTCGGCTTGGCACTGAACAGTAGTGCCCAGCATAACCACCGGTGGGGTTAAAGGCGCCGGGATCGTTGGCAATGGTGTCGCGATTTTCAGGCTCGTGTACCGCTAAGCGTAGATCAGATACGACCCGTGGTTGAGTCTCATCAGTAATATCAATAATACGGCCTGCGCCGACAAATTTGCCGTGGGAGGTGACTGAGGCGTTGTTGCCGGGCTCGTTGCTTGAGTATTCGTCAATTTCCAGCAGGTAGGCTTTGCCATTGCGGGTAAAGGGCATGGCATTTTGGGGGATGGTTTGATTGTCCCACGAGATCTGAGCAATTTCGTACACTTGGGGGCTGGCTTTGCGCGCTTGGATTTCTGAGACATCTAAAATTAATACCCCGAAGCCATTGCCCGATGCGAGATAGGCGCGGTTGCCGTCATCACTTAGTGATAAACCATGAGAAGTGTAGTTGCCGGTCCATAGATGCTTGGGGAGGGCTGGATCTGAAATATCCACTGCCGTCAGGGTTGGCGTTCCCGGTGACGATGAGTAAAAGGTCTTGCCGTCGGGCGCCATACCGCTTTCATGGCCTAGCACGCCAAGCGGTGCAGATGATTTTAAGACTGGGTTGCGGCAGTCTTCCGAAACGTCATAAACATCGACTATACCAGGGTAAAAAGCGGGGTTGCCCATTACCGCAGCAAGAATACCTGCCTGCTGCGACACCACCACAGACTCGTGGGGAGAGAGCATCGCCGGTGTTACCAGGCGCGCCGTCATAAGTGGGTTCGTCGGGTCGCTCATGTCCAGCACGTTTACGCCAGCATTCATATCAAGCAAATTGCTTGGAAAAAGCAGAGTGCTATCGTAATAAGCGCATTCGCGGCCGGTTTTGTCGACATAGCGCTCGACCTTAAAACCGCCAACGGTGCCTACTGCATTGGCGGTAAAATACGATCCCGCTAGCTCTGTGTTACAGCTAAAGCCAAGTTCGGCAAGGCCGGCGTCATGATCGGCCTGGGACACGCGGCCCTGCATGCCGGTTTCGGGGCGAGAGCCGGGGCCGCATTCGGCGCGGGGTGTACTCGGCCCGTCGACAAGCGGTGCTTGAGTAGGTGCGGAGCTATTGTTTGAATTGCAGGCTAAAAGCCCGCTTGCAGCTATGAGTATTAGACTTATATAAATACTGCGTTTCATGATTAAGATCCTCATCGTACTTAGCGAATATAGTGGCAAAATTGTGGCCGGTTTAGTCTGTTGCCGGCGCAGAAATCGCGGCAAGTATTGTTTGTATCTGGTGGATTTCTTGCGATTGATCTAGGGTCATTTGTGCCGCAATTTTGCGAACGACGGCCAGTTTGGCTTGCGACGCTGCAAATTGCGCCATGGGTATGCCGCCCTGGTGATGGTTTAGCATTAAACGTAAAAATAACGCGTCTCTTGCCCGGCCGTCTAAGCGTTGCAACTGCATAAGTTCTTCACTGCTCGCTATTCCCGGCATGCCGGCCGCAGATTTACCACAGGCAATTAAGTATTGATTGAGTTGCTCGTCTAAAGGCTGCTTGCCAAGCAACATCCAGGTCATTTCTTGTGTAGGCGGCAGAAGTGCTTGATTCCAGAGCCGAAGCCAACCTTGCATTTGGCCCAGCTCAAGCATTTGCTTGCTCGCAATTGACTGCGCCAATGCGGCCAAACCCGTGGGGCGGCCGTCTAATAATAATTGCGCGATGGCGATAGCTTGGCGGTGATGAAAACTCATTGACTGGCTGAAGCCGATATCAATTTCACTGGGTTGTAATACCTTGAGCTGCGTCCGGGCGTGCTGCAATTCCCGATATTGGACGCCCGCAGCAAGACCAAAGGTCAGCGCAAGTGCGAGGCCAATGCCGTAGCTCAGTCTTCGTAGGTTCAACGTAATTCCGACATTTTAAAGTGGATGGCCTAGGGCTTATTGTTAGTGTTTTAACGTTGGCGCTAGGAATAATAGCAAATGTGAGATCTGAAAACATCGAGTTAGTTAATCTGCTGTAACTGCCGCAGGGAATGGCGTGTGTTGACGGGCGTCGCAGCGACAGCGTTCATCGCCTCCTATCCTTTATCGCGGCGCCGTCAATACGGCCCCGATTGCGTGGTGGGGTCACCCCATATTCCGCCCCACATAGCGTCTCCTGACAAGAAATAAACTGCGTTGCCGTCTAGAACGGATCTGTTTTGGCCTCCGTACCAAGTCGCATTGGGCGCTGGGCTGGCAATGATGCTGCCAACGATGTCGACACTCGCGGTGCTAGGCATGCTTTTAGCATTGATTTCTAAGAGATATAGGCGATTTTCGCTGCTATAGCTGTTGTCTGGGTTTTGATAATTGGAGTGCACTGGGACGGCCAGACGGTCGGGGCCGGTATTACTCGGCAGGTAGGTGAAGGCGTGCCGGTTATACTGGGCTTCGGAATAATTCCAGCCGCCGTCAACGCCAAGCAGCACACTATTAAGTTCTTGTGGCTGGGTGATGTCGGCGATATTAAATAGGCTCAACTTTATGCTTTGTTGTTGAGGCCCGCCGCGGCCGAGTCCTAATAATAAGTCATTGCTGACCGGGTGGAGAAAGTCTGAGACGCCGGGAATCTCGAGTTTGCCTGCAATATAGGGATCTGCCGGATCGCTGAGATCAATGATATATAAGGGGTCGATTTGTTCAAACGTAACGAAGTAGGCGCGCTCGTCGATAAAACGAACGCCATAGAGGGCCTCATTGGCTTTGCCGATTTCTTGAGGACGCCGAGCGTTTGGCAGGCTAGCCACAAGCTCCAAGGTCTTAGACTGCGAGGCTTCACCTAATATACTGAGCTGGTGGTCGCGAAGATCCTCGTTGTCATGGGTGAATACCGTGGTAACGATACGGAGCAGGCCATTGCGCTCAGACATTCTGAAATCGCTTTGCCCCGGCCCCCACAATTGGCCGGCAATGTCGGCGGAACCACGGTATTCTGGCCTGCCGAGAGTGAGTTTGAATTTATGAATACGGGTACTTTCGCCTTTGTCGCTATAACGATATTGGCTGAGGTAAAGGGCTTCTTGAGAAATATAAAGCCCGCTGCTTTCTTCGTTGAAACACACCGATTCTGCCGTGCCAGGTGAGGTGAGGGGGATTGCGGTAACGCTAGTATAAACCGGGTATGCGTAGGTCTGGTCTTGATCGTCGCGGCTAAGTAGACAGTTTTGTGGCGTAAACAGCAGTCTGGATTCGCCATTAATCGTCAACACCGGAATCAGGTCTTGAGGCTGAATTGCTGCCAATTTCTGGGCATTGGCATCGGCCTCGTTTTGATTGCTTGGGTAGTAGTAAATATTCTCGAATTGGGGGCTGTGGCGACTGATGATATAGAGGGTGTCGCCAATGCGGCGGCTGTCCACTAAACCGCCTTCAATACCAATATCCCACTTTAGCGCGGGCGCGGTGATGGTTGTGGTGTCGTAAATTTTAATACTTAAGTTCTGCTGCAGCCAACTGCCAATCCCCAGCCATTGGCGGCCATAGGGGCCGTAATATTGGGTGCTGCCAATACTGATCAGTTGCGGGCCACTAATATACAAGCCCTGCACGTATTCACCTTCTTGCAGTGGAATAGTGGCCACCTCCATCGCGCTGGCCGTATCTGGCTTGGTGCTCAGTATGCGAATGCCGCCAGATTGATCCGGCGAGGGCGGGGCAAAACTGCTGGCTTCGGCGGTAGTCGCGCGCTGGGCTATAAAACAGCAGCGGGCTTGTAATGTTGGTGCGATGTAAAGATGGTCGCCGTCGTACTTTAATACATCAAATTCGTCTACATCGGACTCAAGGGTATAGGTGGTGCTGTAGCTGCCATTGCTATCTGTAGCGCCTCCTGCCTCGGCAGCAACGGGCTGCATGGTGCTATTCTGCTGCTTATTACTGGACGTCGGGCGAATATATGCCGCGCGAAATTGACTGACAAACTCCTCATTACTGACAATGCTGCGCAGTAAACCCGCGTCATCAGAGGTTGTTGTATTCGGAGGGCTATTGGTGCTGCCGCCACCACAGGCTGATAGCGTCAGTAGCGCGAATAATAAGGCGGTTGCGCTGTTGTGCGGCCGGGGGAAGTTCAATCTTAATCTCACCATGTTCATCTCTTTATTCGCGAGAAGGATGAAAGGAGCTGCATAAAGTCTGGGCCCGCGCTGCGCTGGCTGTCAAGGAGGCTTTTCGTGCGGCCTTGGTATGGGTTAAGCTGATGAAAATCAATCAGTAGCCTTGCAATGCGATATTACAGCCTCGAAAAATTGATCAATCTTTATGATGGTTATCGTAAGGTCTTTAAAATAGACAGCCATCACCTCATGCTGCTGCAAATCGACGGGCAGCGCTACCTCATTGAAAGTCAATGTCCCCACCGTGAGTACCCTTTGCGCAGCTCAGACGTTGAGGGCGGTGAACTGGTTTGCCCCCAACATGGCTATCGCTTTGATATTCGCAGCGGCGAATTGCTGGCGGCAAGTGAAGAACCCTGCCGCAACCTGCGCTGCTATACCTTGGCGGACAGAGACAATGAAGTGGGGGTCATGCTCGCCGAGTGAGCCTAATTCAATAAAAAGGCTTTAGTGAGCGCGGTTCTGCCGCGTGGCGCCATAGCTGGTCAAACTTCATGCGATACTGGCGTGCAATGGCTTCGTCATCTGAGGATGAAATCTGTGCTATTTCGCTTTGATGAGGATAGGTGATGAGATGGTCTTCGTCACTCACAATAAAATACTCATCGGCATTCACGGTATAGTCGATGCTAAGAGTGCGCAGTTGCAAAATATGTCGATACTGCCGGCTTAGTTCAACCAGCGGATGATGAGTCTCCCGCAGCGGGCGCTCCTCGCAAATCATGAGGAATACCTTGCTGTCTTGATGGCGGTGGGCAAACTCATAAATACAGCGAATAAATTCGGCATTTGCAAACAGCGCTGGCTCGAGGCTATGACTGAAAATACGCAGTTCCCAGCGGCCATTTTTGCATAGATCGAGTACGCCTTGCGCTGGATTGGCGCGCAGACCAAGGTCAACGTTAAAGCCGGGTGGCGCGTCCGATGTTAGTTGTAGATACATATGTTGATGGGCGATACCTGCGTCCATAAAACGAGGGCCTTTAACCCGGAAGCCTGCGGTTTCGTAAAAGGCGATGGCGTGAGTTTGGGCGCCAAGTTCTACCGCCGGATACTGGCGCTTTTCCGCTTCTTTGATAATGGCGTTGATGAGTGCTTTGCCAACGCCTTTGCCACGATAGGGCTTGAGTACCGCCATGCGGCCGATAGCACCACCGTCTAGCATTCTGGCCGTGCCAATGACTTTATCTTCTATGCGGGCGAGCCAGTGGCTGGCTAGGGAGTCAAATTCGTCGAGTTCAAGCGCTTCTGGGACACCTTGTTCGTCGACAAATACGCGGTGGCGGATTTCGGAGAGAAGTCCGGCGTGGTGTGCCCAATCGGCTTTAGCTATCGTAAGTGTCGTCATCAAAGTAGAGCGTAGCATTGCAATACAAGGCGTACAGCATTTCTTCGCTAAAATTGCGGAAATTACCTATCGATTTGCCGCATTCGATCTGACACAGCGCTCGCACATCGTCGCGATCCTGAGGTGGGCAGGCAAAGGCCACACCGTCGGCGAAGAGGTGCTGTTCATCGAAGGCCAGGCGGGCGCCTAGGCGCAGATGAAGGTCTATACCTTGGGCGCGCAGCTCTGCAAAGTCGTCGCGGCTGAGGCTGTCGTCGCGAAATTCACTCTGATCCGGCACCCGAGTCATCATTTCGCCAAACCAGCGCGCGAGCAGGGCGTCATTGTCGAGTTGTTTAAGCAATACAGCTTTTAATTGCGCGTGAACGGCAGGGGATATTTCACCAGGATTGGCGGCAGCGCTAAGCTGAGGGTCTTGATAGCGCTTGGACTCATCGCTGCGACTGGCAATTTCATCGCTGAAATCCCCAAGCAGTGCGGCTTCTGATGGCGCTCTAAAACCCACCGACAGCGTCATGCAATCGTCGCCTTCGGCCACGCCCCAGTGGGCGACGCCGGGCGGCACATAGAGAATATCACCCGCTTCGAGCAGAAACTCTTGTTCGGTCTCAAAGTGTTGTAGCAGTTTAAGCTGGGGGTGGCTGTGCAACGGGGTGTCTGGCCCGCAATGACCGCCAATTTTCCAGCGGCGCTGGCCACTGCCCTGAACGAGAAAAACATCGTATTGGTCGTAATGCGGGCCAACATTGCCGCCATCGGTGGCATAACTGACCATAATATCTTCAGTGCGCCAGCGTGGCAGGAAACGAAACATCGCCATTAAATCGGCTAATTCCGGCAGGTATTGATCTACGCCCTGAACTAATAAAGTCCAGTGAGATGTTGGCAGGGTGGCAAAATCGTCTTCTTGAAAAGGCCCGTTGCGCAATTCCCAGCCGTCTTTAGCTTCAATAATAATACGACTATCGACGTCTTCTTCGCAGGCGAGGCCCGCAAGGTCATTGCCGTCTAAGGGACATTCAAACCCGGGCAGGGCGGCCTTGATTAAGACTGCTTTGCGCTGCCAGGCGGTATCCAGAAAATGCTGGGCATCAAATCCTTGCAGCGCCATGGCGATCAGATCCGCAGTGCTTGGGCGACGGCATTGCCGATGTATTTCGCCGGTGTCAGCTCGCGCAATTCGGCTTTAGCGGACTCTGGAATCTCAAGGGTTTCAACAAACTCTTTGAGAATCTCGGCGGTAATACGTTGGCCGCGAGTGAGGGCTTTAAGCTTCTCATAGGGCTCTGCTACGGCGTAGCGGCGCATGACCGTTTGAATTGGCTCGGCGAGCACTTCCCAGCTGTCGTCGAGGTCGGCGGCGATGCGCGCCTCATTGATTTGCAGCTTGCTCAAACCTTTCATAGTGGCGGCATACGCCATGGTGCTATAGGCAATGCCGACGCCCATATTACGCAGTACGGTGGAGTCGGTAAGGTCCCGCTGCCAGCGTGAAATAGGTAGCTTCGCGGCTAAGTGGTTTAGCACCGCATTGGCTAGGCCTAAATTGCCTTCGGAGTTTTCAAAGTCGATGGGGTTTACTTTATGAGGCATGGTGGAGGAGCCCACTTCGCCTGCAATAGTGCGCTGTTTGAAGTAACCCAAGGAGATATAGCCCCAAATATCACGATCAAGGTCGATCAAAATGGTGTTAAAGCGCGCAATAGCGTCGAATAACTCAGCGATGTAATCGTGAGGCTCGATCTGGGTAGTGTAACGATTCCAGGTGATGCCAAGCTTGCTGATAAAAGCATCGGCATGGGCTTCCCAATCGATATCAGGGTAGGCAGATAGGTGGGCATTGTAGTTACCTACTGCACCATTTATTTTGCCTAGTAGCACCACATCGGCGATGGCATCGCGCTGGCGGCGCAGGCGAGCAACCACATTGGCGAACTCTTTGCCCATGGTCGTCGGGCTCGCGGTTTGGCCGTGGGTGCGGGCGAGCATGGGCACGGCGGCAAATTCGCGGGCTTGCTCGGCGAGCTTATTGATGATCGCGTCGGCGTCAGCGAGCAAAATCTCACGGCCTTCACGCAGCATCAAAGCGTGGGATAGGTTGTTTATGTCTTCTGAGGTGCAGGCAAAGTGCACAAATTCAGAGATTGCAGCCAGTTCGGCATTGCTGCTGATCGCTTCTTTAATAAAATATTCAATAGCTTTGACATCGTGGTTGGTGGTGGCTTCGATGTCTTTTACTTTTTGCGCGCCGCTTTCATTAAAACCGCTAATTAATGCTTCTAAGGCGGCATTGGCTGCTTCGCTGAGTGCGGGAACTTCTACCACGCCAGGGTTTGCCGCTAGCGCCTGGAGCCACCGCACTTCAACGATTAAGCGGTATTTGATTAGGCCAAACTCACTAAATACGGGGCGCAGTGGCGCGGTTTTACTGCCGTAACGGCCATCAACGGGAGAGACGGCGGAAAGCGCGGATAAGTCCATGTTCAATACCTTTTTGTGCGGGGCGGCTATTGCGGAAAGCGCGCAATAATACACGAGTTAACGAGGGATTTCAGTGCCAAGTAGCTGTTTAGTCTGGGCAAAAAGTCGGTTGCGCTGGAATATAAGTTTCCAGCGACTGCCGCCAGCTTGGTGCCACAAATAGCTGGCGCGAATTGATGCCAGCAGTAGACTGCGAATTCGCGCGGCATTATTCGGGTTTTGCAGCTCTTGGGCGCTGCCGGTAATTTGAATTCTGAAATTGTATTTGGAAATCGTATCTTGATAAATTGATGAAAGAGATGAGCTTAAGCTACTGATATCAATATTATTCATCTCTTTGTTTTTGGCTGCATGCTGCAGCCGGTTGCGCAGCAGCGAGGCGGTCGTATCGTCGCCCCGCAGCTTTTTGTGCAGGTGCAAAACCCCGAGGCAATAGCGCATAACCGCGCGGCGCTCACCGTAATCATTACCGCTCAATAGGTCGCGCAGGCCGCGAATGCCCACTTCAAGATTTTCGATACCGCCATAGGCCTCTTCTACCGTGGTGGCGGAGAAGGCAAAGAGGCTGTTGATTGACGCTTCCAACGCCTGGGGTTCGGCTTGGCCGGTGCGGGCGATTTGATCCACCAGTACCGTGCCCTGCACAATGGCGGCGAGGGCGAGAGTTTGCTGCCTAGCGAGTTGCTCGGGTTTGCTTAATGGGCTGTTCATAATAAATTAAACCCTGCTTCGATCACGCCACCGCCAAGGCAAATGTCGCCATCGTAAAAGACCACGGATTGGCCGGGGGTAATTGCGCGCTGGGCTTCGCTGAAATGCACTTCATAGCGACCGTCGACGGTGCGAATCTCACAATCTTGGTCTGCTTGCCGGTAGCGGGTTTTAGCCTTGCAAACGTAGGGGAATTGCGGTGCTTGGCCGGTAATCCAGTGAATTTCGCCTACCTGTAGCGCTTGTTTTAGCAGCGCTGGGTGCTGGCCGCCTTGGGCGACTAGTAAAACATTGCGGGTTAAATCCTTATCGACCACATACCAAGGCTCTTCGCCGCCGCCTTTTACACCGCCGATACCCAAGCCCTGGCGTTGGCCAATGGTGTGGTACATCAGGCCGCTGTGTTGGCCCATGTCCTCGCCATCCAAGCTCTCAATACGACCGGGCTTGGCGGGAAGGTATTGCTGTAAAAAGTCTTTGAAACGGCGCTCTCCGATAAAGCAAATGCCGGTACTGTCTTTTTTGTTGTGGGTGATCAGTCCGTTTGCTTCGGCGAGAGCACGAACTTCGGGTTTTTCAATTTCGCCAACAGGGAATAGGGTTCGGGCGAGCTGTTCGCTCCCCACGGCATGCAGGAAGTAACTTTGATCTTTGTTTGCGTCTAGGCCTTTAAGGAGCTGGCTGCGACCATCAACATCGCGACGGCGGGTGTAGTGACCGGTAGCGATATAATCCGCGCCTAAAACCAAGGCGTAATCGAGGAAGGCTTTAAACTTAATTTCGCGATTACACAGAATATCTGGGTTAGGAGTGCGTCCAGCCTTGTATTCGGCTAAAAAATGCTCAAAAACGTTATCCCAGTATTCGCTGGCGAAATTCGCGGTGTGTAAATGAATGCCCAAGGTTTTACAGACGGCGGCGGCGTCGGCCAAGTCATCTTTGGCCGTGCAGTATTCGGTGCCGTCGTCTTCGTCCCAGTTTTTCATGAACAGGCCTTCGACCTGGTAGCCTTGCTGCATTAACAGCAGGGCTGAAACCGAGGAGTCGACACCGCCGGACATACCGACGATCACTTTAATCTTGCTATTGTCTTGTTGCGTGTTCTCGTGCATCAACGCGTTCCGTAAATCATCGATAGGGGGTAGCGGTGGCCGCTGAGGTAGCGCTCTAGGCATTCCAATACCAGCGGGCTGCGTAGCATTGCTCGGCGTTCCTTTAATTCGTCATAGCTGAGCCATATGGCTTGCTCGATATCGCTGTCTAAAGCTTGTTCAGGACAAAACGCCACAGGCCGCGCAAAAAAGCTGGTGCGCTGGTAGGTTACGCCGTTGGCTGGGGCGGTGTAGAGGCCAAAGCCAACTATGCCGAGTATTTCAACCCGCCATTGGGTTTCTTCTAGCGTTTCTCGCTGCGCCGCCTCTAGCAAACTTTCGTTTTGCTCAAGATGGCCTGCTGGCTGGTTGATTACTCGTTGTCCGTTCTTGATTTCTTCAACAAAGAGAAACTTGCCGTCATTCTCAACGAGAGTAGCCACGGTAACGTGGGGCTGCCAATCCATAGAGGAGTCCAAATGCTAAAAGCGGAATTGTAACAGCTGCCACGCCTTAAGGACTACGTTTGCGCGGTTTGGCGCCAAGGGTTTTGCCCTTGGTTTTCCGAAAAGGCGGTCTTGCTGCCGATTTCTTGGGGCTGGCATAGCGTTTAAATTCATCGCCAAGGGTGATTTTGCGGTGTTCGCCGGGAGCGAGATTGTCGACGCTCCAGTCGCCGATTGCGGCGCGAACTAGACGCAGGGTGGGAAATCCCACTGCGGCGGTCATGCGCCGAACTTGACGATTGCGGCCCTCACTTATTTGCAGGCTAAGCCATGATGTGGGAATGGCTGCCCGGTACCGCACCGGGGGATCTCGTGGCCACAGTGAGGTGGGTTCGGCGATGCGTTCGGCGTGAGCGGGCAGGGTGGGTCCGTCTTTAAGCATCACCCCGCGACGCAGCTGGGCGAGGGCATCGTCACTGATTTCGCCTTCCACTTGCGCCCAATACGTTTTACGTAATTTATGCCGGGGGTGACTAATTTGGTGCTGCAGCTCACCGTCGCCGGTCAATATCATCAGGCCTTCAGAGTCATAATCTAGGCGCCCCGCTGGATAAATGGCGGGTATCCTGATGTAATCAGCTAGGGTGGCCCGGCCATCTGAGTCAGTGAATTGACTCATTACTTGAAAGGGCTTGTTGAAAATAAAAATGTCGCTCACGTTAAAATAGGCTCATTCATAGAAGAAATCTCGGTATAAAGTGTTACAATGTCGCGCTTTTTACCGAAGCTGTATTGTACCTAATACAGTTAATCTTCGTATTGTGAGCAAGTGCGAGCACAGATACTAACTGATAAACCATGGAGTCAAAAATGGGATACCAACATATCAAGGTACCTGCAGAGGGCGAGAAAATCACCGTTAATGCGGATCTTTCCCTGAACGTACCCGATCGGCCAGTAATACCTTTTATCGAAGGTGATGGCATCGGGGTCGACATTACTCCGGTGATGATCAACGTAGTTGATGCAGCCGTAGCAAAAGCCTATTCAGGCAAGAAAAAAATCAGCTGGATGGAAATTTACACTGGCGAGAAAGCCGCTGAGTTGTATGAAGGCGACTGGTTTCCCGCTGAAACGCTAGACGCAATCAAAGACTACGTAGTAGGCATTAAAGGCCCGTTAACTACGCCAGTTGGCGGCGGCTTCCGTTCATTGAACGTGGCCTTGCGTCAAGAATTGGACCTGTATGTTTGTCAGCGTCCAGTGCGTTGGTTCGAGGGTGTGCCCTCACCTGTTAAAGAGCCAGGCAAGACCAATATGGTTATCTTCCGTGAGAACTCCGAAGATATCTACGCGGGTATCGAGTGGAAGGCGGGTACGCCGGAAGCAGATAAAGTGATTGAGTTCCTCCAAGAAGAAATGGGTGTGACTAAAATCCGTTTCCCACAGGAATGCGGTATTGGTATTAAGCCAGTCTCTAAAGAAGGTACCGTACGTCTGGTTCGCAAAGCGATTCAGTACACAATTGATCAAGATTTGCCGTCACTGACCATCGTGCACAAAGGCAATATCATGAAGTTCACCGAAGGCGCTTTCAAAAACTGGGCTTACGAGCTAGCGATGGAAGAGTTCGGTGGTACCTTGATTGATGGCGGTCCATGGGTCAGCATTAAAAACCCAAATACCGGCAAAGATATCGTCATTAAAGACGTTATTGCTGACGCGATGCTTCAGCAGGTGCTGTTGCGCCCTGACGAGTACAGCGTAATTGCTACACTCAACTTAAACGGCGACTACCTGTCTGATGCATTGGCTGCGCAGGTCGGTGGTATTGGTATCGCGCCAGGTGCGAACCTGAGCGATAACATCGCACTGTTTGAAGCAACTCACGGTACTGCGCCTAAGTACACCGGCCAAGATAAAGTGAACCCCGGTTCATTGATTCTGTCTGCCGAAATGATGTTGCGTCACATGGGCTGGAACGAAGCGGCGGATTTGATTATCACCGGCATGAACGGTGCAATTCAGGCTAAGACCGTTACCTACGACTTTGAGCGTCTAATGGAAGGTGCTACCTTGCTGAAATGTTCTGAGTTCGGTGATGCAATCGTTAAGCACATGGCGTAAAAAGTCCTCGCCACCAGCCTAGGCTGGTGGCGTATTCTCTTCAGTAAGCTCTATTCGGACGTTTCGGCTGCTTTTATGTCGGTAGCGTGCAGTCCTTTTGGCCCTGGTTCAGCTTTAAACACGACGTTTTGACCTGCTTTAAGGGTCTTGTAACCGTCCATAGTAATTGCTGAGTAGTGCGCAAATATCTCATCTTCGCCGCTTTCGGAGACGATGAATCCATAACCTTTGGCGTTATTGAACCACTTTACAACACCGCTTTGCATAGCCTTTCTTCCTTAATTGTCGTTATAGTTATTCTAACGTTTACAAAAACTACCTTGTATTTGTTAATACCGCCCCCATTTTTAAAACAGTCCGGCCACGACGTCAAGTAAAGGTGTGTAAGATATGAAGTTGGTGAATTTCCCTATTGCGAAGGGTTACAGTGGTGCTAAGCTCAGGTAAAGTCAGTGAAAATGCGAATTAATATACAGAATATGGCGAATAAGTCCGACGAAGACGATCACGGCAGCGGTATAGCGGTTCAAGAGTCGAAACCAGAACTCAAGAAACCTCGTATGTACGCTGTGGTCTTGTTGAATGACGATTACACGCCAATGGAATTTGTGATCGAAGTTTTAGAAGACTTTTTTTACTTGGATCGTCAGCGCGCAACACAGATCATGCTCGCGGTTCACACTAAGGGTAAGGGTGTGTGTGGAATATTCACCAAGGACATTGCCGAGACTAAATCGGCGCTGGTGAATCAGTACGCTAGAGACAACGGTCATCCGTTACTTGCTGAGATAGAAGAGAGTGATGACTAAAACTGGTAATTGCAGAAGGCGAATATAGTCTATGTTGAGCAAAGACCTAGAAACAACATTGAGTCAGGCCTTTAAGTCGGCCCGTAGCCGTCGGCATGAATTCATGACCGTCGAACACCTGTTACTTGCACTAGCAGACAACGAGGCCGCCGTTAAGGTGCTCGTGGCTTGTGGTGCAGACTTGCTGCAACTCAAGGGCGAGTTAAAAGAATTTGTCGAGGCCACCACGCCGCGAATCCCCGAAACCGACGTTGAGCGCGACACCCAGCCAACCTTAGGTTTTCAGCGTGTGCTTCAGCGCGCAGTATTTCATGTTCAATCTTCTGGAAAACAGGAGGTGACTGGCGCGAATGTATTGGTGGCGATTTTTAGTGAGCAAGAAAGCCAAGCGGTTTATTTTTTGAAATCGCAGAGCGTCAATCGTCTCGATGTGGTGAATTATATTACTCACGGCATCTCTAAAGTGTCTGGTGCGGAAGGTATCGAGCACGACCAAAATCAAGATGCCGAAGGTGAGGGTGGTGATCCAGAGCAGAAGCCATTAGATAATTTCACCACCAACTTAAATGCCGAAGCCAAAGCCGGCCGTATCGACCCCTTAATTGGTCGCGCCGAAGAAGTGGAGCGGGTAGCGCAAATTTTGACCCGGCGTCGCAAAAACAATCCTTTGTTAGTGGGTGAGTCGGGTGTCGGTAAAACCGCGATAGCTGAAGGTTTGGCTAAGCGCATCGTCGATGGCGAAGTGCCAGACGTGTTGATTGGCAGCGTCGTTTACTCGCTTGATATGGGCGCTTTGCTGGCGGGCACGAAATACCGTGGCGATTTTGAAAAGCGCCTCAAAGGTTTGCTTGCCGATCTCAAGAAGCGCCCCGGCGCAATTCTGTTTATTGACGAAATCCACACTATTATTGGTGCAGGCGCGGCCTCTGGGGGCGTAATGGACGCGTCGAACCTCTTGAAGCCGCTGCTGAGTTCTGGACAGATGCGCTGCATAGGCTCGACCACATTCCAAGAATATCGCGGTATTTTTGACAAGGATCGCGCCCTAAGTCGCCGCTTCCAGAAGGTCGATATTAATGAGCCTTCTGTTGAAGATACTTTTTTTATTCTGAAGGGTTTGCGCTCGCGCTTTGAAAGCCATCATGAATTAAAGTACAGCGATGGTGCTTTGCGCTCGGCGGCAGAATTGTCGGCGCGCTATATAAATGATCGTTTTTTGCCCGACAAGGCAATTGACGTCATCGATGAAGCTGGCGCCTATCAGCGCCTGCAAAAGCCCGAGAACCGGATTGAGAAAATCGGTGTACCGGAAATTGAAGCGATAATCGCAAAGATTGCCCGAATTCCGCCGAAGAGTGTTTCTTCAGATGATCGCGCATCACTGGTGAAGTTAGAAGACAACCTGAAAATGGTGGTTTTTGGTCAGGACAAAGCGGTTTCCGAACTCAGTGCCTCGATCAAGCTGGCGCGAGCGGGGCTTAAGTCCCCTGAAAAGCCCATAGGCAGCTTCTTGCTGGCGGGCCCTACCGGTGTTGGTAAAACTGAGATTTGTCGTCAGCTGGCGAAGCTGTTGGGTTTAGAGTTGATTCGCTTCGATATGTCAGAATATATGGAGCGTCACACCGTCTCCCGTTTAATTGGTGCGCCTCCAGGTTATGTTGGTTTTGATCAGGGCGGATTATTGACGGACTCGGTCACCAAACACCCCCACTCGGTAGTGCTGTTAGATGAAATCGAAAAGGCTCACCCTGATCTCTTTAATCTGCTACTGCAGGTTATGGATCACGGTTCGCTGACCGATAACAATGGTCGCAAGGCGGATTTTCGCAATGTAATCTTTGTAATGACCACTAACGCTGGCGCAGAAAGCATTAGCCGTCGTTCAATTGGCTTTACTGAACAAGACAACCAGACGGATTCAACCGAAGCGATTAATCGCTTGTTCACGCCGGAGTTCCGCAACCGGCTCGATAGCATTATTGCCTTTGAGTCGCTGCAGCCCGATGTTGTGCTGACCGTAGTTGATAAATTCCTAGTGGAATTACAGGCTCAGTTGGACGACAAGAAAGTCGTCTTGCACGTAGACGATGATGCGCGGCACTGGTTGGTGGAGCACGGTTACGATAAGCACATGGGTGCCCGGCCAATGGCGCGGATTATCCAAGAGCATATTAAAAAGCCGCTGGCCGAACTGGTCTTGTTTGGCAGCCTGGAAAAATGCGGTGGAGTGGTCAATGTCAGCGTGAAAGGTGACAAGCTGGCCCTTGCTGCGGAAGCAGTTGAAGAAGAGGCGGGCCAGACCTGCGATTAGCAGGTATCTATTAGCGGCCGCGGAAAGTGATGCGGCCTTTGCTTAGGTCATAGGGGGTTAATTCCACCTTGACCTTGTCACCCGTTAGAATCCGGATGTAATGCTTGCGCATTTTGCCTGAGATATGGGCAGTGACAACGTGGCCGTTTTCTAAGCGCACGCGAAAAGTAGTGTTCGGCAAGGTGTCGATGACTTCGCCTTCCATTTCGATCTGGTCTTCTTTCGCCATTCGGCAACTATCCTCGAGAGTTTTTTAAAATTGAGTGCGATGCACTTTAGCCTTGGTGGCCGTCAAAACTGCGCGCATTTTGCCCTAATTTGATCGTGTTGGCAATTTGCAGGGGTGATTGGGCTAATATCACTACGTTAAGCGCAGCCAGCGGTCGCTCATAAGCAGTTCGATGGGCTTATAATCGGTTTTATAGCGCATTTTTTGGCAGTCGCGAATCCAGTAGCCCAGGTAAAGATAGGGCAGGGCGAGGTCGTGACAGCGCGCGATTTGCCAAAGAATACCGTAAACACCCAAGCTGCGCTGGGGGTATTCGGGGTCGTAAAACGTATAAATTGCCGATAAGCCGTCATTCAGCACATCGGTAACCGCAACGGCAACTAATGCGTCGCCCAGATAAAAATGCACATATTGTGTGTCTTCAGTGCCTAGGCCTAAGAAACTATCAAATTGGTCCTTGGATGGCGGATACATATCGCCATCACGGTGGCGGCCATTGATGTATTTTTCATAGAGCGGGTAAGCATCGGCGTTGGGTGCTGATAATATGTGGGCGACCAAGTCATTATTGCGCTTCTCAACGCGACGTTGGGTGCGTGAAGGCCTAAATAGCGTAACGGGAACACGGCTGGCGATACAGGCTTTACAGGCGTCACAGTCGGGGCGGTAGAGATGGTTGCCACTGCGTCGAAACCCACGCCGTGATAATTCGCTGTACACCGGGCCAGAAATCTTGGCCTCGGGATCAATGAAAATGGTTTTGGCTTCCCGGTCAGCAAAATAGCTGCAGGGGTGCGGGTGGGTCGCGTAAAGCTTAAGTTGTTGGGCGTCAGTCATGGGCAGCCCGGTGACGGTTTGCCGTAATACCAGTCCAAGGTCCATTTATTGGGTTTGGATTCCCTGCTGGTGTACATTTGTAGGTATTGTTTAAAGCTCGCACGATCCATTTCCTCCGCGCCCATACTGTCAAGATAATCGTTACTCACCTGACAATCAATGAGGGGGAAGTCCCATTCCTGAAGTTGGCCACAGAGATGGACAAAGGCGATTTTAGAAGCATTGGCTGCCTGGCTAAACATTGACTCGCCGTAAAACATGCGGCCAATCGCGACGCCGTACAGTCCGCCAATTAACTTATTGTCGCGCCAGACTTCGACTGAGTGTGCCCAGCCTGCGTCGTGCAGGTCTTGGTAAGCCTTGCGCATGTCATCGGTGATCCATGTGCCTGGGCGTTTCTGGCTAAGCTGGGCGCAGCCGAGTAAGACACCGGCAAAATCGCGGTCAAAGCTGACCTCAAAATCATTTCGGCGCAGGGCTTTGCGAAGGCTGCGATTAATATATACGCGTTCGGGGTGCAGCACCGCACGAGGTTGCGGCGACCACCATAATATCGGCTGAGATTCTTCATACCACGGGAAGATGCCCTGCCGATATGCATTAAGTAAGCGGGGCAGGCAGAGATCGCCGCCAACGGCCAAAAGGCCGTTGGGGTCGTCTAGAGCCGACTCAATAGGGGGGAAGCTTAGATCAGCCGGATCAAGCCAAGGTATGCCAGACATCGGCTGATTTACTCGCGTTTAGGCTAAGTCGTCGAGATAACGCTCAGCATCCAGTGCAGCCATACAGCCGAAACCGGCAGACGTTACCGCCTGACGGTAAATGTGGTCGGCGACATCGCCAGCCGCAAAGACACCTTCGATGCTAGTGCGGGTCGCGTTGCCTTCTGTGCCGCTGTGGATTTTCAGGTAGCCGTCTTTCATGTCGAGCTGACCTTGGAAAATATCCGTGTTGGGCTTGTGGCCAATGGCGATAAATACGCCGGCGACGTCAATTTCTTGACTGCCTTCACCTTTGGTGCTGTTTAAGCGCAAGCCTGTTACACCGCTGTCGTCGCCAAGGACTTCGTCCAGCTGGTGATTCCAGAGAATATTGATATTGCCGTTAGCGGCGCGCTCTAGCAGTTTGTCCTGCAAGATCTTTTCTGAGCGCAGGCTGTCGCGACGGTGAACCAGTGTGACTTCAGATGCGATGTTCGACAGGTATAGCGCTTCTTCTACTGCGGTGTTGCCGCCGCCAATAACCGCGACCTTTTTGCCACGGTAGAAAAAGCCGTCACAGGTCGCACATGCGGATACACCCTTGCCCATAAATGCATCTTCAGAAGGGAGGCCGAGGTATTGCGCTGAGGCGCCCGTCGCGATAATCAGTGCATCGCAGGTATAAGTCTTACTGCCTTTAAGCGTGAATGGCTTGTTTTTTAGATCCACAGACTCAATGTGATCAAATAGCACCTTGGTGTCGAAGCGCTCGGCGTGCTCCTGCATTCTCTGCATTAGCTCGGGGCCTTGCACGCCATTTTGGTCGCCAGGCCAGTTGTCGACGTCAGTGGTGGTCGTTAATTGGCCGCCTTGTTGAATACCGGTGATGACCACGGGGTTCAAATTGGCGCGGGCAGCATAAACCGCAGCAGTGTAACCGGCAGGGCCGGAGCCGAGGATGATCAAACGGTGGTGTTGGCTGTCGCTCATAGATTCACTGTGTTCCAAGCAGGGGGATTGAACTTAGTTCAAACCGGGATGACTGAAAATAGACGCATATCATAGGGTAATTCCATAGGCGCGGCAAAAACTGTGTGCGGCGACAAGTCTTATGACATAGTGCTAATATTGGGCCGCTTTTCGCTTTTTCAACGCCTGTCATAGGGTTTGCGTCTTTTACGTGTAAATTTAGGAAACCGTTCTCTTTTGCCAAAATCAACATCCACAGCCATGGTAGAAAACCGTGAAATTTTGAATTTGCGCTTGCGCGAGGGCTTGTTGATCGCCTTTGTTGCCGTGTGCATTTACATTTTTGTATCCCTACTCAGTTATAGCGGCAATGATCCGGGCTGGTCGCGCACCGGGAATGGCGATCGCATTGTGAATACCGGTGGTCCAGTAGGGGCCTGGTTGGCTGATGTGTTCTTTGCTTTATTTGGTTATATGGCTTACTTGTTTCCGGCAATGCTGGGTTTTAGGGCTTGGCGGCTTTTCAAGGAACGTTACCGCCCGGCGGGGTTTGATACCCTGATTTTTGTACTGCGTTTTATTGGTCTGATTTTGGTGATGATTTCCAGTACTGGCCTGGCGGCCAATGGCGATTATGGCAATAGCGGGCTACCGTTTGGCGCAGGCGGGGTATTGGGCGACGCCGTAGGCAATGCCACGATGACCTCCTTTAACGAGTTTGGTAGCCGCTTATTATTAATTGCCATATTGTTATTTGGTTTAACTGTGTTTACCGATTTATCGTGGATTCGGCTCATGGATACGCTTGGCGCTGCCACGTTGCGATTGTTTGATCGTAGCCGTGAAGCTGTGTATAGCTATAAAATGGCGCGCGAAGAGCGTCGTAAGGCGGCAGCGGCCAAGCAGCAGCGCCACGAATCAGTAGCGAAAAAGACGGAAATTCAAAAGACCCGCATACCACCCCAAATCGCACCGCCGCCAAAGCCGGTGATAAAGTCTGCAAGGCCAGATAAAGAACGCCAAAAATCCTTATTCGAAGGCCCTGTCACGGGTACTTTGCCGTCGTTAAGTCTGCTCGACAAGGCTGTTCACAATCCCGATCGCGGCTATTCGCCTGAGACCCTTGAGGCCATGTCGCGGTTGTTGGAAATTAAATTACTGGACTTTGGCGTGTCGGCAAAAGTCATCGCGGTGTTCCCCGGCCCAGTTATTACACGTTTTGAGTTAGAGCCAGACGCGGGCGTGAAAGTTAGTAAAATATCAAATTTGGTCAAGGATTTGGCGCGGTCGCTCGCCGTGGTCAGTGTTCGAGTCGTGGAGGTCATCCCAGGCAAGCCCTATGTTGGTATCGAAATTCCCAATGAAGATCGCGAGATTGTTAATTTTCACGATGTGCTGTCATCCGAAGCCTTCGACGCCTGCAAGTCGCCGTTAACGCTGGCCTTAGGGCATGACATTTCCGGTGAGCCGGTCTGTGCCGACCTCGGCAAAATGCCTCACTTATTGGTCGCGGGTACCACCGGCTCCGGTAAGTCGGTCGGTGTTAACGCTATGCTGATCAGTCTTTTGTACAAATCAACGCCGGAAGAAGTGCGTTTGATGCTGGTTGACCCCAAAATGCTAGAGTTGTCGGTCTACGACGGTATCCCCCATTTGCTTACGCCGGTTATTACCGACATGAAAGACGCGGCCAATGGTCTGCGTTGGTGTGTGGCGGAAATGGAGCGTCGCTATAAGTTAATGTCGAAAATGGGGGTTAGGAATCTCGCTGGTTTTAACCGCAAGGTTAAAGATGCGATCTTGGCCGGTGAGCCGATCAAAGACCCACTGTGGAAACCTGAGGAACACTATCAGGCAGGCCTAGAAGAAGCTCAGGCACCAGATTTAGAAGTTTTACCGTCGATTGTTGTTGTTATCGACGAATTTGCCGACATGATGATGATTGTAGGTAAAAAGGTTGAAGAGCTGATCGCGCGTATCGCTCAAAAAGCTCGCGCGGCGGGTATCCATCTTTTGCTCGCAACCCAGCGCCCCTCGGTTGATGTTATTACCGGCTTGATTAAGGCCAACGTACCAACGCGGATTGGTTTTCAGGTGTCTTCTAAAATCGATTCTCGGACCATCTTGGATCAAGGTGGCGCAGAACAGCTGCTTGGTCACGGCGATATGCTGTATTTACCACCCGGAGCGGGTATCCCCATCCGGGTACACGGCGCCTTTGTTTCTGATGAAGAAGTGCACCGTGTTGTCGCAGATTGGAAGCGCCGCGGAGAGCCCCAATATATTGATGGTTTGCTGGAAGAGGGCAGCACTACCGATGCTATGCCTGGCATGCCGCCTGAAGGTGGCGGCGGCGATGATGGTGAATCGGATGCGCTTTACGACGAAGCGGTCGCCTATGTAACCAAAAGTCGACGGGCGTCAATATCTGCAGTGCAGCGTAAATTGCGAATCGGCTATAATCGCGCCGCTCGATTAATTGAAACAATGGAGGCTGCCGGTGTCGTAACTGAGATGGCCAGTAACGGTAGTCGCGAAGTACTGGCTCCACCTCCATTTGAATAGAAGTAGAATCCATGCGCCAATTCTTAGTTTTTTTGTGTTTGTCAGTTTTTACCATGAGCGTGTTTGCCGAGGGCGATGTGGCGCAACTGCACCTGCATCTCTCTGGTGCGCAAAGCCTGAACGCGAAATTTGTTCAGCAAGTAAAAGATGTCGACGGTCAGTTGCTGCAAGAGAGCAAGGGCACTATCGCGCTAAAGCGGCCGAATAAAATTCGCTGGGAAAGCACCGAGCCCTTTCATTACCTCTTGGTCAGTAATGGTAAAACCGTGTGGCGTTACGACGCAGACCTAGAGCAGCTGAATACTGAGCCGTTTGACGCCAATTTGGCGCAAACACCTGCCATGATTATCAGTATGACTATTGATCAGCTTGCCGCGCAGTACGATGTTAGCGTCAAAAAGAATGGCAATGCCCGTGAATTTATCCTGCTGCCCAAGGAACCTGGCTCCTTTACTGAAATGGTGCTGATGTTTACCTGGGGCAAACTCACGGCAATGCGCTTGACCGACACACTTGAGCAAACCACTAAAATTGAATTTATTAATCCTAAATACAATAACCGCTTTAGCGACCGGGAGTTTGAATTCAACGAGGCCGAGGCGAAGAAGTCTTGACTGAAACAGCCAGCAAGGCGCCGCTGGCTGCGCGGATGCGACCCCAAACCCTTGACCACTACCTGGGTCAAGATCATCTGCTAGCGCCGGATAAGCCGCTTCGACGCGCCTTAGACTCCGGTCAGCTGCACTCCATGATCTTCTGGGGGCCACCAGGGGTGGGTAAAACCACCTTGGCGCAACTCATTGCCCAGCTCTGCGACGCACACTTTATTAGTATTTCCGCTGTTTTAGCCGGAGTGAAAGATATTCGCGCGGCGGTTGATGACGCAAAGCAGCAGCAGTTTTTCCAGCGACGCACCATCTTGTTTATCGATGAAGTCCACCGCTTTAATAAGTCTCAACAAGATGCATTTTTGCCTTTTGTTGAAGATGGTACGATCATTTTTGTTGGCGCGACCACTGAAAACCCGTCCTTTGAAATCAATAATGCCTTGCTATCCAGAGCGCGGGTTTATCAATTAAACCCGCTCAGCGATGCCGCGATTGTGGATATTGTCACCCACGCGGCCGGCTGCGAAGGCTGGCAACTTGCCCCAGATCAAATTGAACGCATTGCTCGCCACGCTGACGGTGATGGTCGCCGGGCGCTGAATGTCCTTGAGATTGCGGGCGACATGCTGGGGCGCAATAGCAACAGCACGGAATTAACTGCGGGCATCATCGACCAGGTGCTGAGTGGTCAGCCCCGGCGTTTTGATAAGGGCGGTGATTTGTTTTACGAACAGATTTCCGCATTGCACAAATCGGTGCGAGGCAGCTCGGTAGACGGCGCCCTGTATTGGTTTGCGCGTATGCTTGATGGCGGTTGTGAGCCTTTATATGTCGCCCGGCGTTTAGTGCGTATGGCCAGTGAAGATATTGGCAATGCGGATCCTAGGGCATTGCGGTTATGCTTAGATGCATGGGAAACCCAAGAGCGGCTTGGCAGCCCAGAAGGGGAATTGGCCATGGCGCAGGCGGTGTGTTATCTCGCAGCCGCACCTAAAAGCAACGCGGTTTATACCGCTTATAATGCGGTCCGCAAAGAAATTGCGGCGTCGCCGAGTTATGACGTGCCCATGCATTTGCGCAATGCGCCCACGGGTATGATGAAGGAACAGGGCTTTGGTGGCGGCTACCGCTATGCCCACGACGAACCTGATGCCTATGCTGCTGGGGAAAATTACCTGCCCGAGGAGATAAAAGACCGCGTTTACTATCAACCAGTAAATCGGGGTCTTGAGAAAAAAATCGGCGAAAAGCTCCGATATTTGCAAGAGCTTGATGATAGTGCCCGCGACAAGCGCTATCGTTGATTTGAATGGGGTAGAATAGCGAGCCAGTCTGGAGACCTTCACACGTGCAAATATATCTGCTAATTGCCCTCGGCGGCGCTACTGGTGCGCTTAGCCGCTTTGGGGTCGGGCGAATTGTTAGCCATTATTTGGCTCAGGCCTACTGGCCGTTGGGGACGTTTGCGGTCAATTTTATTGGCTCTTTTGTAATCGGCGCGGTTTATGTGCTGATCACGGAAAAATCGGCACTGCATGCCGATTGGCGCTATGTCTTAATGGTAGGTTTTTTAGGCGCGTTTACGACCTTCTCGACCTTCTCGCTGGAGTCGGTGGCGCTTTTGGAGGCGGGAAAAGTGCTTATAGCACTTGCCTATATGCTTAGCACGGTCATCAGTTGCGTGGTGGCATGTTGGCTGGGAATTGTTTTTTTACGTTCTATTTGATTTATATTAATGAATAAATACAGATGCTTGGAGATTTATTTTAATGTTAGATATTAAGCAGGTTCGGCAGGACTCAAAGGCCATCGCCGAGGCGCTGAATAAAAAGTACTTCACATTTGATGCGGTGCAGTTTGAAGCCCTCGATGCCAGCCGGAAACAGGCCGATATCAATAGCCAAAACTTGCTGGCCGAGCGTAAAAAAGCCTCCAAGCAAATCGGCGAACTCATTAAAACTGGCTTGAGCATCGACGAAGCCAAAGCCCAAGTTAACGAAACCTTGGCCAAAATAGAGTCGGAACTGGAAGCGCTAAAGCAACAAGCCAAAGACGCCAATGAGGCGCTAGATCAACTATTAATGGCAGTGCCAAACCTACCGGCAAATGACGTGCCTGAAGGGAAAGACGAGAGCTGCAATATTGAGGTTTTACGCTGGGGCAGTCCTCGGGATTTCGATTTTGAGGTTAAAGACCACGTCGATGTGGGCGAAAATCTTGGTGGTCTCGACTTTGATACCGCGGCCAAGATCACTGGTAGTCGTTTTTCCGTTATGCGCGGCGGCCTTGCCAGAATGCACCGCGCGTTAATTCAATTGATGCTAGACACCCATACTCGTGCACACGGCTATAAAGAGGTGTATGTGCCTTATCTGGTCAACGCCGAGTCACTGCGTGGCACCGGTCAGTTGCCTAAATTTGAAGCTGATTTATTTAAATTGCAGGGCGATTCTGAGTATTACTTGATTCCGACGGCCGAAGTGCCGGTCACCAATATGTTTCGTGACGCAATTGTCGAAGCCAGTGAACTTGATAAAGGCTTGCGCTTTACCTGCCACACACCCTGTTTTAGGAGTGAGGCGGGCAGTTATGGCCGCGATACTCGAGGCATGATTCGTCAGCATCAGTTTGAAAAAGTCGAGTTGGTGCAGTTTGTGCGTCCAGATCAGTCAGACGAGGCCTTGGAAACATTAACCGGCCACGCCGAAGCTATTTTGCAATTATTAGAACTGCCGTACCGCAAAGTTATTTTGTGTGGTGGTGACTTAGGTTTTTCTGCGCGGAAAACCTATGACTTAGAAGTGTGGCTGCCGGGGCAGAGTGCTTACCGAGAGATTTCGTCTTGCAGCAATTTTGGCGATTTCCAAGCCCGCAGAATGCTGGCGCGCTGGCGCAATCCGGAAACCGGTAAGCCTGAATTACTTCATACCTTAAACGGTTCTGGTTTGGCTGTGGGGCGCACCCTGGTTGCTATCTTGGAGAATTATCAGCAGGCCGACGGCTCATTGCTAGTACCACAAGCGCTGCGTGGTTATATGGGCGGACTCGAAAGCCTGCAAGCTGGAGACTGCTAAGCCATGGATTTTTTGCCGCTGTTCACCGATCTGCGTAACAAGCCCTGTTTATTGGTGGGCGGAGGGCAGGTCGCACTCCGCAAAGCGCGACTACTGTGTAAGTCAGGTGCGCAATTACGGCTTGTTGCCCATGATATTTTGCCCGAGCTGTCGACCCTGTGCATGAACTCCGGGGGCGAATGTATTCGCGGCGATTACGGCGATCATCTCTTGGATGAGGTGTTTCTTGTCATCGCGGCAACGGATGATGAGGCCTTAAACAAGCAAGTCTCAGCGGCCTGCCACGCTCGCCAGATTCCGGTGAATGTGGTCGACAATCCGGAGCTTTGCAGTGTGATATTGCCAGCGATTATAGATCGCTCACCACTGGTGATTGCGGTGAGCAGTGGTGGCAAGAGCCCGGTATTAGCGAGGATGATGCGGTCGCGTCTAGAAGCGAGCATTCCGGCGTCCTTTGGGCGTTTGGCGCAGCTCGTGGGCAGTTTTCGTGATGCCGTGAAAGCCCGCTTTGACGACATTGAAGAACGTCGGCATTTTTGGGAGCAAACGCTTCAGGGGCCAATCGCCGAAATGGTGTTTGCGGGCAAGGACAAGGTTGCTGCAGAGATGCTCAGTAAGGCCATTGATAAAGCAGAGGTCTCGGCGGGCGGTGAAGTGTATTTAATTGGCGCGGGTCCCGGTGACCCAGATTTAATGACTTTTAAAGCGCTGCGCCTGTTGCAACGGGCAGATGTGGTGCTCTATGACCGCTTGGTTGCCCCGGCAATAGTGGATATGTGCCGTAAAGACGCTGAGCGGGTATATGTGGGTAAAGCGAGAGCCGATCACGCCGTTCCCCAGCAAGATATAAACAAACTCCTGGTTAAATACGCCAAAGAGGGTAAAAAAGTTGCGCGCTTGAAGGGGGGCGACCCGTTTATTTTCGGCCGTGGCGGCGAAGAGATAGAAGAACTTGCCGAGGAAAAAATTCCTTTTCAGGTGGTGCCGGGGATTACCGCCGCCTCTGGCTGCGCGAGTTATTCCGGTATTCCACTTACGCACCGTGATTACGCTCAGTCGGTGCGTTTTGTGACCGGACATTTAAAAGACCACAGCTTGAATTTACCGTGGGCAGAACTCGTTCACCCGACGCAAACCGTGGTGTTTTACATGGGCTTGGTGGGTTTGCCGAGTATTTGCGCGCAGCTGATTGCCCACGGTCGCGGTGGTGACACGCCAATCGCCGTTATTCAGCAGGGCACGACGCCCCAGCAAAAGGTGGTGGTGGCCACCTTGGCGACCATGATTGAACGCCTCGCTAAGGAGCCTGTGCAAGCACCAACCCTCATTATTGTCGGTGAGGTGGTGAAACTCCGTGAAAAGCTCGCCTGGTATGAACATTACGATCTCGCCAATGGCGCGGTGTAACATCACTGCGGCAATCGACTCTCATCTCCGATAAACACCCATCTATGGAGGCGCAATGACGCAGCAAGGTTTTGACACTGAGTACGACTACGATTTATTTGTGATCGGCGCAGGCTCTGGCGGCGTTAGAGCCGCGCGGATGTCAGCGGGTTTTGGCGCCAAGGTTGCCATTGCTGAATCGCGCTATTTGGGTGGCACCTGCGTGAATGTGGGTTGCGTCCCTAAAAAGCTGTTTAGCTACGCGGCCCATTACCGCGAAGATTTTAAAGATGCCCAAGGCTTTGGCTGGCAAAGCGCGGTCGAACCGATTGATTGGCCGACTCTGCGCGACAATAAAACCCGCGAAATTGAGCGCTTAAACGGCATTTACGGTAATTTGCTGAGTAATACCGGGGTTGAGCTTCTCAATGGTCATGCCAGTTTTGTCGACGCTCACACGCTGAGTGTGGACGGCAAGGAATACACCGCAAAGCGCATTTTGATCGCGGTAGGCGGCTGGCCCTTTATTCCGGATATTCCTGGTCGGGAATTTGCTATCAGCTCGAATGAAGTGTTTTATCTCGACACCTTGCCGAAGCATGCTGTTGTCGTCGGCGGCGGTTATATCGCCACTGAGTTTGCCGGTATTCTTCACGGCTTAGGCGTAGAAGTAGATCAAATCTACCGTCGAGATTTGTTTTTGCGTGGCTTTGATACGGAGATGCGGGAGCAGCTTGCCGAAGAAATGCGCAACAAAGGTGTGAAGCTGCGTTTCAATGAAAATGTTACCGCGATTGAAAAAGAGGGCGATCGCTATCGCCTGAGCTTAGAAAACGGCGAGAGCATGGTCACCGATCAAGTGCTTTACGCCACCGGCCGCAAGCCATTGCTGGAAGGTTTAGGGCTGGAGAATACCGGCGTAAGGCTTAACGACAAGGGCTATATCGCCGTAGATGAAACCTTTCAAACGAGCGAGCCGTCGGTCTATGCCGTTGGCGATGTCACTGGTGGCATGGAGTTGACGCCGGTGGCCTTAGCAGAAGGGATGAACCTCGCTAAACGCCTATACAAAGGTGAAACCAAGACAGTTGATTACAATTTTATTCCTACCGCGATCTTCTCACAGCCCAATCTGGCCACCGTTGGCTATAGCGAAGAAGAGGCGAGGGCTAAATTTACCGACATAGCGGTATTTACTTCGCGCTTCACTCACCTCAAACACACGCTGAGCGGCAATAAAACTAAGACCTTATTAAAGCTAATAGTCGATAAAGCGAGCGATAAAGTCGTTGGTGCTCACATGCTGGGCGACGAAGCTGGTGAGATTATTCAGGGCTTAGCCGTAGCGATTAAAGCGGGTGCAACCAAGGCTGATTTTGATTCAACAATTGGCATTCACCCAACGGTAGCGGAAGAGTTTGTTACCATGCGTGAGGCGAGTCGATAGCGTTCTGCGCAGTCAAATCCCTAGCAGCAAATCTTGCCGCTAGGGATTCTTAAGCTAGGGCTGTTTAGCCAGGCGCTCTGGCAAAAAGTAAGGGATGGCATCTACCAGTATATGGCTGGCTTCAATCAGCAGCGGATCTGGTTCTTTCTTTTTATCTTTGCCGTCAGCATCGTCCGCCGGAGTTTCGCCATTGAGTGCGATGCCCTCATCGTCGATTTTGTCTTCTTCTAAGGCTTTTAATGGCTCTTCACCTTTGGCTACCCGGCGACGATTTTCCATCGCCAGTTGCAGGGCTTTCTGCTCGTCACGTTCACTGCGGCGCTTATCGATATTCAGCGACAAGTGAGTTTTACTCCGCATTTTTTCAATAACCGCGATTTGCTCCTGCAAGAATAAGAAGTCAGGGTCTTTGGCGATACGCTTGTCGTGCTTACGCTGAAGGGTTTGCAGACCGGCTTTTAGGTCGAAATAGTAGCGGTGATTAGCGCGCTCAATGCGATCCCAGCTCAAGGCGTTGTCGAGGATGCTCTCGCCTATTTTGTCCTGATCGTATAGTGGTGGAAAGGCAATGTCGGGAATGACGCCTCGATTCTGGGTGCTGTCGCCGGAGACGCGATAGAACTTCGACTCCGTGAGTTTGAGCTGGCCATGACTCAGGGGGTTAACCGACTGCACTGTGCCCTTACCAAAAGACTGAGTGCCAATGACGATACCGCGCTGATAATCCTGAATTGCGCCAGCAAAAATTTCTGACGCAGAGGCGCTCATCCGGTTGATTAATACCGCGAGTGGTCCGGAGTAATAAGCTGAGCTGCGGCGTTTACCTTCGCGAATGACCCGTGAATTAGACTGGCGAATTTGCACGGTCGGGCCCGATTCAATGAATAAGCCGACCATGCCGTTCGCTTCTGCGAGAGAGCCGCCGCCATTATCGCGCAGATCAATCACAATGCCTTCGGCACCCTGGCTGAGCAGCTCGCCAAGAATACGGTGAACATCGCGGGTAGTGCTGCGAAATTCAGTATCGCCTAAACGGTAGGCCTCAAAATCCAAATAGAAGGTGGGTACATCAATAACACCGACGTGATGTGTTACGCCGTGGCTATCTTTAAACTCGATTAGTTCGCCCTTGGCGCTTTGGTCTTCGAGTTTGACCTCATTGCGTTCAATAATAATTTCCCGGCGGGCTTCCTCGCTTTGTGCGATCGCTGGAATGACATCGAGTCGGACAAAGGAGCCAGCGGCCCCGCGAATAAGATCGACGACGTCATCTAAGCGCCAGCCGATAACATCCTGCATTTCACCGCTTTTACCTTGCGCGACACCAATGATTTTATCGGCTGGCTGCAATTGTCCCTGTTTATCTGCCGGCCCAGCAGGGACTAAGCGAACGACTTTGGTGTAGTCGTCTTCCATTTGTAATACGGCGCCAATACCTTCGAGCTTGAGGCTCATATTGATCTGAAAGTTTTCCGATAGACGCGGAGAGAAGTAGTCGGTGTGTGGGTCGTAGAGCGAAGCAAAGGCATTGGCATAAAGCTGAAATGCATCTTCGGACTCAAGCTGGCTCATGCGCTTTATTTGGTTTTTAAAGCGCTTGCTGAGCAAGTCGATTATGCCCGCTTGGTCTTTTCCGGCGAGCTGGAGGCCCAGCACCCGGTTTTTAATCTGCTTGCGCCAAATTTCATCGGCGGCGGCACTGTCTTTTGGCCAAGCTTCTTTGGCGCGATCGAGTTGAATGTCTTCATTCGCCTCGAAGTCCATGGCCTTAATGGTTTCTGGCAGGGTGTCTAGCGCGCTTTGTAGGCGGTCAATCATACGCTGGCGGTAACGATTAAAAATCGCGAAGCCCGCGTCGAGTTGCGCCTTTTTAAGCTCATTGTCTAAGCTCGTTCGGTATTTTTGGAATTCGTTGATATCGCTTTGCAGCAAAAACTGGCGATTTGGATCAAGGTCATCTAAAAATGAGTCGAGCAAATGAGCAGACAAATCATCGTTTAGCGCCAGTTTTACGTAGTGGCGGGTGTCGAGCTGCTTAACCATGTCGCGAATGGCGGTGGCATGACTTGACTCCGGCGCGAGTGGCTTTATCGCTTCGGCCGAAACCCAGGCAGTGCTCAGCTGAAGGAAAAGGGCAACTACAACGCAGTAACTGCGGGTGAATCTTTTATTAACCATTAAATACCGCATCTAAAAGCCTAGTGATCTTAAGTATCTTACACCGCTGCGGCACCGATTACAGCGCTGAGCGACATCCGAAGGTCTATTAATAAAAAATGACATATTCCTTATTGATATACCGCGTTACACTAAAAAGGTCTACTAATGAACCTGTTGGAGCTATTTGAAGTGAGTAAGAACCCCAAAATTGCAGCAGTAGAGCGGTATATAAAGGCGCTATCGGCCCATGATATAGCCACCATCGATGACTTGTTTGCAGACGACGCCACCATTGAAGATCCTGTTGGAAGCGAGCTGATTATCGGTAAAGCTGCCATCCTTCGATTCTATGAAGTGGGATTTAGTTCCGGAATTTCTGCGCGGCTTGACGGCGCTGTTCGTTTGGCCGCCAATCATGCGGTTTTTCCCTTTGTGGTTGAGCTAAATCCGGGTAACGGTGAAGTGCGTATGGAAATCATCGATCAGTTTAGTTTCAATGACGAAAACAAGGTTGTCGCGATGAAGGCATTTTGGAGCGAAGCCAATATGAGCACACCCTGAGCGCGTTTTAAACCGTTTAGAGTACTGTTATATTGCTTTAATAATCTTTATATTTACAACAAGTTAATTGGTTTAGTTAAAGTTACATACCAATAAATATGTGCCAGCTCCGAAGCCCATGCAGGGCTGTGGGGCTGGCGAAAACTGCACTGTATTCTTTCGCCAATAGCTTAGGCAACAGAACCGCAGCGCCGATCTAATGCCCAGACCAGGCGTGTTCACCAATCAATATTGATGGTGTGCGTTTTGTTAGGTAGCTAATTCACGACACTTTAATAGTAGCGGCAAGCGCTGCACGCTTTTAGGAGAGTAATAATGACAAATGCCATGATGAACACCCAGCTCACCATCACATCGTTAATGAAGCACGCAGAGCGCGTGAACGGCGGAGTAGAAATAGTGTCTGTTACCGCAGACAACCCTCGCCATCGTTGCACCTACCGCGAGGCATTTTCTCGGGCAAGGCAGCTCGCCAATGCCTTAGTTCGCCTCGGTCTTAAAACAGGCGACACGATTGCGACGTTTGCTTGGAATGACTACCGGCACTTAGAAATTTACTACGGGGTGTCGTGTAGTGGCATGATTTGCCACACCATTAACCCGCGCTTATTCCCCGAGCAAATAGAATACATTGTTAATCACGGCCGAGATCAGTGGATATTTGTAGACCTCACGATTGTCCCCTTACTGGAAAAATTACAGCACACAATGCCTGACGTAAAAGGCTTTGTGGTGCTGACTGATGCGGCGCATATGCCGGAAACCAGCCTTCGCAATGCCCATTGTTACGACGAGCTACTGGCGGCAGAGAGTGACGAATTTAACTGGCCCGAACTCGATGAAAATACGCCGTCGGCACTGTGTTACACCTCCGGCACAACGGGTAACCCCAAAGGGGTTATGTATACTCACCGCTCAACCTTACTCCATTGCTATGCCAGTATTGCGCCAGACGTATTCGGTTTGTCGATTAAAGATGTGGCCTTGCCAATAGTGCCGATGTTCCATGTAAACGGCTGGGGTATGGTGTACAGCGCACCGATGACGGGCGCCAAGCTGGTCATGCCCGGACCAAAAATGGGTGACGGTGAGACCCTTTGTCAGCTTATCAATGAAGAAAAAGTAACGGTGTCGGCCGGGGTTCCGACCGTGTGGTTGGCGCTGCTCAACTATCTTGAAAAAACAGGTAAAACGGTCGAAAGCCTTAATCGCTTAACGGTTGGCGGGGCGGCGTGTCCGTACACCATCTTCGACGATTTTCGTCGTAAACATGGCGTAGATGTTCAGCAGGGCTGGGGCATGACTGAAATGAACCCCCTGGGAACCTTTAACGGTAATGTCGCGCCAGCTGTTGCGGAATTGCCGCCAGAGCAATACGACAAAATGCGTCTGAAACAAGGGCGTCCAGTATTTGGTGTCGAAATGAAAATTGTCGACGCCGAAAACAATGAGTTGCCTTGGGATGGCGAGAGCGCCGGGGCCGTAAAAGTCCGTGGGCCATGGATTATTGCGGAATACTATCGCTACGATGGCCAAACTCTCGACGCCGATGGCTGGTTTGAAACCGGTGATGTAGCGAGCATAGACGAATACGGCTACATGAAAATCACGGACCGCGTAAAAGATGTCATTAAGTCAGGTGGCGAGTGGATAAGCTCGATTGAATTGGAAAACTGCGCGGTAAACCACCCTAAGGTTGCTGAGGCCGCCGTTGTAGGTATGCCGCACCCAACGTGGAGCGAGCGCCCGCTGCTATTGGTGATATTACAAGACGGCGAAAGCCTAAGTCGTGAGGAAATGCTGGCCTGGTTCGACGATAAAGTCGCCAAATGGTGGATTCCGGAAGACTGCCTATTTGTTGAGTCACTTCCGCATACGGCAACGGGTAAACTCAGCAAAAAAGACATCCGTGAAACCTATAAAGATTACCAGTGGCCAGCCTGAGGCCAACTTTGAAACCGGAGGTTAAGCCTCCGGTGCACTGTTTTTAAAGCATATCCCCTTACAGGAGCAGTAATGAGTGATTTCCAAACGCTGATGAGCGGCGTTGCCAGCACCGCAGACAAAAATCGTTACAGTGTTGATGTCGACGATACTTGGTTGCAAGGTCGAACCGCCTTTGGCGGCCTGAGTGCTGCGCTGGTGGTTGCGGCAATGAATAAGCAGGTCGCGGCAGATCGCCGCTTACGCGCCTTGTCAGTGCTTTTTGTCGGGCCTGTTCCAGCGGGTAAACATGAAGTCCAGCTTCGCGAATTACGGGTTGGCGGCTCTGTGAGCCATTTGCAGGGCGAACTGATATGTGGCGACGAGGTTGCGCTGAGTGCCAGCGCGGCTTATGGCAAGGACCGCTTGTCAGACATCAAGCTCGCTGGCCCTGAGATGCCGGCGGTAGGTGACCCAGAACGATTGGCGCAACTACCCTATATTGAGGGCCTTACACCGCCTTTCACCCAACATTTCGATATGCGAATTGAATATGGCGGAATGCCATTTAGCGGTGCAGACTCAGCCGATTTCGGCATCTGGCTGCGCTTTCCGCAACCTCAACACATTGATATAGCGACTTTAATTGCGCTGGCGGATGCGCCACCGATGCCGGGTTTAAATATGATTAAACCGCCGGGCATGGGCAGTTCACTGAGTTGGTATTTGGAGTTTCCCTGTGACTTACCCGCTGCCGATACATCGGATTGGTGGTATTGTGATTATCGATGCGCTGCCGCAGGGAACGGCTATTTTCACAATAATGCGACGATTTGGGGGCCGAATGGCCAGGCTGTTATGTTTAGTCGTCAAGTTGCCACGGTATTCGAAAAACGCTAACAGTAAAACTGCGCGGCGATATCTCATCGCGGCGCAGCAACGAGTTTACGGTAGCGGTTAAATATATCGGTATTTAACCTAATTTTTAAAAGTGGACGGGATTGTGGCGATTGATTTAAGCCCTTTTATTGAAAACACCGCTCGCCTGCCGTCTATTCCTCGGGTGGTGACGCGCATCGTTACACTCGCCCAGCAGGGTGAGATCGATATGCAGAATATCGCTGACCTAGTCGCGAGTGACCCGGCACTCGCCGCTAAGACCCTGCAATACGCTAATTCACCGCTGTACGGAAACGAACACAGGATTGAAAACCTGCGTCGAGCCATTGTACTGCTAGGTTTAAATACCACTGTTAATCTCGCTTTAAGTTTTTCATTAACATCTTCGATTACAGAACCCCGGGGTTCAGGTCTGCATTACCCCCTGTTTTGGCGGCGCTCTCTTTTGGCGGCCAGCGCCGCCCTTGAGCTGGGTCGGCTGGCGGGAGAGCGAGGACTAGAAGAGCTATTTTTAGCGGGGTTATTGCAAGACATTGGCATGATCGCGATCGACCGCATCCAAGACGACTTTTACGCGTCCTTGCAAAGCGACCAGATATTTCACCAGCGGGTGCGAGAATACGAGCTTGAGCGCATGGGGGGTGACCACGCTGAGGCGGGTGCGTGGCTGAGCAAGCATTGGGGCCTCGCCGATCGCACAACCTTGGCAATCGCAAACAGTCATCGGCCGGGCGTTTTTGCCATTGGCGACCGCGACGGTCTATTTGTTCGCTGCGTCGCCTTATCTGGCGTGGTAGCCGACTATATTATTTTTGGTGAAACCAGTGACGCGAGAAATCAATTAGTTATCCAGTGTCAGCGCATACTGGAATTTAACACCGCAAAAATCGACACCTTGATTGAGCGCATGCACGACAAAATTCCGGAAATGGAAGCCTTGTTCGAGCTTAAACTCACCGAAAGTCCCAATCAGTCCAAACTGTTGGAAGAGGCGAATGCCACTCTCGCGGCAATGAATATTGCGACCTTGCAACGCGGCCATCATAAGTCTTCACACAGCGGGGCTGCGAGCTTAAGCAAAGAAGAACGCTACGATAAAACCACAAAGGCCTTTTCGCGTAAGTTTGCCGATGGCTATATTCCCGACGCCTTCGATATCGCCGTGCGAACGGATCGCAATATTAGCTTTGCGCTCCTCGAAATTACGAATGTAAAAGAGATACACAAGCGGCTTGCCGAACCTGATGCCATTATTAATGAGATGGCGCAGGTAGTAGAAGGGACCGTGCGGTCTGGCGATGTTCTCAGTCGCTATCGCGATGAGCAGTTCCTTATTATTCTTTCGGGAACCTCGATAGACCAAGCAAAAATGGTTTGTCAGCGTATGTACGACGCCGTTAAAACACTGAGTCGGCCTAGCAAAAAAGGACCACTCGGCGGCGTTACGGATATTGGCATTCAACTTTGTATTGGCGTGGCGACCCACGGCCTAGGCTGCGAGTTTCGCAGTGCAGAAGAATTATTGAACGCCGCACAAGCGGCGCTTCACACCGCTAAATTAACACCGGCAAGCCCCGTGGCCGAGTTTAATCATGACGCTGACTAAGCGCAGCCCAACGGCTATTCCTCAGAGACAAGTTAGCCTTATGAAAAACATTCAATTATGCATTTTGCTACTTAGTGGTTTTCTGTTCACGAATACTAGTCTGGCCAACGATCAACTCCGTCAGACTATTGAAAACTGGTCAGGTGGCTACCCGGCGGTAGTGTTAAACGAGGCCGTTCTCAACAAAGACATTATTAATAATTTTTATATCAACCGCCAATTTGAATTCGCCTGGTTTACCGCTAACACCTTGTCTGCCCAAGGACGGGTGCTGGTTTCGAGTATTGCGGACATCGAAAAAGAAGGGCTATTACCGCGGGATTACCACAGCGCTAAAATTCTAACACTACTGAATAAGGATCCACTCGTTCAGGATGTCGCCGCATTCGATATTTTACTCAGTGATGCATTTTTGAGTCTTGCCAGCCACTTGCAGGCCGGCAAGGTCGACCCACTCGCCTTAAGCACTGAGTGGGAGGCAAATCGGCGCCACAGTAATTTACCAGCGCTATTGCAACGGGTAACGAATAACGGCGATGTCGCAAAAGCATTAGACAGTCTCCGTCCCAAGCAAAGTCGCTATTACCGTTTAAAAATTGCCCTCGCTAAAATGAACGCACTATCGAATCTACCTTGGCAGCGCCCGCTTGCCGAGGCGCCAGTGCTTAAACCCAACACTAGCGACAATCGTATTCCCGCCATCACCGAGCGGCTAAAAGTGTGGGGGGATCTGCACAATAGCGACCCCTCGGCAGTGAGGGAAGACCCCGCCGATGACGTATCACCCCTAATGTATACCGCCGCCTTGGCGGAGGCCGTAAAAGTGTTCCAGCGCCGTCATGGCTTAGAAGCCGACGGCATAATTGGCCGCGAAACCATGAAGGCAATAAATATTTCCCCCAAGGAACGCGCCAATCAGATTGTTGTCAATATGGAACGCTGGCGCTGGCTGGCGGCAGATCTGGGCGACAAGCACTTGCTTGTTAATATCGCGGCGTTTGAGCTTAAAATCATCGACCACAACGAAACTGTGTTTGTTAAACCCGTAGTGGTTGGCCGCAACTACCGCAAGACGCCGGTATTTAGCAATAAAATCCGCTACTTGGTGTTAAATCCAACGTGGACGGTGCCGTATAAATTGGCGGTTCAAGACAAGCTGCCTGATATTCAAAAAGACCCCGGTTATTTAAATCGGCTAGGCATTCGGGTATTTCGCGGTGATTCAGCATTGCCGATAGACCCTTACACAATACACTGGAACGAAATTACCACCCGTAATTTTCCGTTTCGCTTAGTGCAGGGTCCGGGCCCACAAAACGCGCTTGGGCAAGTAAAATTTATGTTTCCCAACCCTCATGATGTGTATCTGCATGACACGCCGTCGAGAGAGCTGTTTAAAAAGGCCGAGCGGGCGTTTAGCTCAGGCTGTATCCGGGTGTCAGACCCACTAGAGCTGGCCGAATTTCTACTGCGCGATCAGGGCTGGGATAGCGAAAGAATTGCGGCGTCTATCGCCAAAGGCGTAACAGAAACGGTAAGTTTAAAAACACCGCTGCCTATCCATATTGAATATTGGACGGCGTGGGTAGACCGCCAAGGCGTTCTAAATTTCCGAAACGATATCTACGAGCGTGATCAGCCATTGTGGCAAGCATTAAATAAACCCTTAATTCGTATTGAGCACTAAATGTTCATAAATCGTCTTAGCGTAAAGCGCCATTTACTACTGTTAATTGCAATCGCTGTTGCGAGTGTTTACACGCCATTGCTACAGGCAAAAGAAAGCCCTAAATTTGATCCTGGTTTGGCGCCGTTCAACGTTATGGTTGACAAAAAGCCACTGCGCACAAGCACCAATATGCGCACGGTTATGCCAGGTCACGCTGTCAGTATTCAATTTAAACAGCAAAAACTGGGTGAGTATTCGGCCAGTTTAGGCGGCCAAAATTTAAAACTGAGTGCGGCGGGGCATCTTACTTGGACTGCGCCCGCGAAACCGGGCTATTACCCAATTCACCTCGTGCGCAATAAAGACAAGGCCCAGATCGCACTTCAAATGTTTGTCCTGCGGCCAGCAAATCAGATTATTAACGGTAAGCTGAATGGCTACCAGATTGGTAACTACCCCAGTGCATTAAAGGGGCTTGATACCTACCAGCCACCCAAGGGCTTTATTGAGGTCACGCCAGAGCTAGAAAATTTATTCGTTTCACCCCATTTTAAACTTGGTCAATTCTTGTGTAAGCAGCAGGGCGGCTACCCCAAGTATTTACTCCTGCACACTGGCTTGCTAGAGAAATTAGAAATGCTCCTAAGAACCGTGAACGCCAAGGGCATTCGCGCTGACAGTTTTGTGGTCATGAGCGGCTATCGCACGCCGTACTACAACAAAGCGATTGGCAATGTTACCAATAGCCGACATATCTACGGCGGCGCTGCGGATATTTTTATCGATGTAAATCCGGTTAACGATTATATGGATGATATTAACCACGACGGCGCGGCGAACATTAAAGACGCTGAATACCTCTACGCCATCGCCGACAAATTGGTAAGCCACAGTAAACATCCCGAGTTAATGGGCGGGGTAGGCCTTTACGATAAAAATTCAGCGCATGGGCCTTTTGTGCATGTGGACGTGCGGGGCACGCCCGCGCGCTGGGGACACAAGTAGGTTTAAGCCTTGGCATCACTGCCAACAACTACCCATAGCAAAAGGGAACGATTAAGCAACACTGCCTTCTAAATTTTAGCGCTGAATAGGGTTGTATCAGCAGAAATAAAATTAAGGTGTGGTGAATGGATGCTAATTTTTGATAATCCTCCCTTGCATAGCGCAAGCCGAGTTCTTGGGCTGTGTGCACGGGAACGACTAACAAACCTGCTTGTGATGCTGATTTTCCTCGGTGTAATAAGCAGTAGCCAAGCGCTTTACGCCAGTGAAGCAACCGCCCCGCAAGCGTTAAATGATGACGAAATCACCGTAGTAAGTTACGACGAAAGCGACTATAACGACCCTTTAATGGGCTTTAATCGCGCAATATTTGCCTTCAATGACGTGAGTTATCGCTACGCCTTGATCCCGATTGCCAAAGGCTACCGCTACATTACCCCGGACCCCGTTGAAGCGGGTATTGGTAATGTATTCGCCAATATCAAAGCGCCCATTCATATTGTTAATCACTTACTGCAATGGCAGCCTCGCAAAGCGGGTAGTAGCACTGCGCGGTTTCTGATTAATACCACCATTGGTATTGCGGGCATTTTTGACCCTGCGGCGGCGTGGTTTTCCTTGCCTAAGAACGAAACTGGGTTTTCTGACACTCTGGCACACTACGGCAGCGGCTATGGCACGTTCTTGGTATTACCCTTTGTTGGCCCTGCGGACCTGCGAAGTGGCACCGGAATAGTGGCAGATTATTTTCTCAACCCCATCCCCTATATCACTCAACAACCCGATTCCAGCTATATTATGGCGGGCGATAAGTTGCAGGCATTTGCGCCCCAAGCCGAAAGTTACGAGACGCTCCGAGCCAAAAGTGACGACCCCTATTTATTTTTCAGAAACATGTATTTACAAGGCATTTTGCGTGACCAGCAATTTCAACCGTCTGCTGGTAACAACAAGCCCGATAATAAATAAACAAGGAAATCGTCAATGCTTGCGTCGTTGTTTGCCCGTTATAAGCTGATTTTGTTGGCGTTTACGCTGCTCGTCGGCTTTTTTGCTTGGCATAGCCGGAGTTTTGAAATTAATGCCTCTGCAGACACGCTAATTTCTGAAGACAATCGCGACTATATTCAAAGTCAAAAAATCAATCAGCAATTTTCACCAGAAGAGTTCCTGATCATTGTTTACAAACCCAAACCCAAAGCCGGAGGCGTTTTTTCTGCACAAAGTTTAGACAACATCAGTCGTATTAGTCGCGAAGTCTCAGCGCTAGAGCGCGTAAAAACTGTACGCTCGGTAATGAACGTACCCTTACTGAGCAAGGCAGGAGGGGCCCTGAATGCGAATTTAGAACCAAGTGAATTCACCCAGAATAGACTTAATCTTAGCGAGCGTGAACTCAAGGCATTGTTTAAAGATCACCCCATTTATGACGGTCTGTTGGTGAATCACGAACAAACTGCCAGTGGCATTCAAGTTCTGTTTAAGCCAGATTTAACGCTACAAAAACTCGATGCTAATATTCTTGCCATTCAGGAAAAGCGACTCGAAGGCCCTTTAAGCAAAGCAGATAAAGCCAAACTAAAGAGCCTAAAGCAACAGGCTGCCCCCTTGGAAAATGCATTGCGTGACAGCCGCAACCAAGAAGTAGAGCAACTCCGTGAGATCATCAAACAATACCGTAATGACGCTGACCTCTATCTCGGCGGCGTGCATGTTCTGGGCTACCAGCTCATTAATATTATTCAGAACGACCTAAAGGTGTTTGGCGGCGCGATTGGCCTTGCGATCTGCATCTTAATTTATGCCATATTTCGCCGCTTCAGCTGGATTTTGATTACGGTGGCGTGCTGCGCGAGTAATCTATTTATTACGGTTGGTGCCTTTGGACTTTTGGGTTTAAAAGCCACGGTGATTTCATCTAATTTCATTTCTCTACAGCTAATATTAAGCCTCGCTATTGTTATTCACTTAATTGTCCAATATCGCGAGGAAGCAGAAAAAGCAGCTGAGGCCTCCCAAAAAGACCTTGTATTGCAAACACTCAAAGAAAAAATTGCGCCATGTTTTTTTGCTGGCTTTACCACCTCCTTGGGCTTTGCCTCCTTGCTACTCAGTAATATCGAACCGGTGAGTACCTTTGGCTTAATGATGATCATTGCCATGGTGGTGACTATCGTCTGTACGCTGCTGCTATTTCCCGCATTATTGCTGCTATTCCCTCGGGAGCACGTCACAGAATCGAGCAGTATTTTTAGCGGCGTTATGCAAACCGCGCAAGGGTTTTGCACCAAGCGCAGCACCTTGATTATGGTGTTTAGCATTGCCTTTTTTGCCGTCAGTGTCTTTGGCTCACTGCGCTTAAATGTCGAAAACAGCTTCATCAATTATTTTGCTAGCGATACAGATGTTCATAAAGAACTGAGCTTTATCGACAATGAATTTGGCGGTTCAACTCAGCTAGACATTGTCTATACGCCGCCAAAAGCAGCGAATCCCGACAAAAATCTATTGCTAAGGGCTGGGGATGTTCAGACGGCCCACAGTATTCAAAAATCACTGGCCGAGTTTGAGGCCATGGGTACTACGCTGTCGGTGGTGAATTTCACCCAACTCGCAAAGCAGCTAAACAACAATAAACCACTAACAGAATACGAACTCACAGCCATTTATTGGACGCTTGATAAAAACGTGCGTGAAGATCTGCTCAGTAGCTATTTTATTGAGCCGCCGGCGCAGCTGCGTATTAGTGCCAGAATTAAAGACAGTACCGAGAACCTTGATCGGGGTGTGTTACTTGCCGACATCCACAAGCAGATTCAGGCTCAGGGCGTCGCGCCAGAAGACTACAAGCTCAGCGGCCTGTTTGTACTTTATCAAGCAATGTTAGATCAGCTATTCACCTCCCAGATTCTCAGTTTAGGCGCGGTGTTTCTCGCCCTAGGCATCGCCTTTTGTATAATATTTAGGTCGCTTCGCATTGCCTTGATTACCATAGTGCCCAATATTATCTCGGCGATTGCGGTGTTAGGGGTTATGGGCTGGGCGGGTATTCCACTCGATTTCATGACCATGACAATTGCGGCTATCGCGATGGGTATTGCGGTAGATGACACCATTCACTACACCCATCGCTACCTGCAGGAACTTGCCACGCACACGCCAGAGGAGGCGGTTGCCCGCAGCCACCGCAGTGTAGGTTATGCATTAATCTATACGTCGCTCATTATTGCGCTTGGCTTTGGGCTATTGGTATTTTCTGATTTTGTGCCCGGCGTGTTATTTGGCTTATTGACTGGCTTGGCGATTATCATCGCGCTGATCGCGGATTTAACGCTGCTGCCTGCAATGCTACAAAAGTTTGTACGTGGGCCAACTTCGAGTAAGGCGTGATATGGACCCTATACGTTAATGATTTTCGTGGCCATGTTCTTGCTTGGAATCAGCCTGGCTTAAAACTTGGTATTGCAGGGCGGTCATGTCCGGCAGTTTTTGTAAAAAGGCCACCATTGCCCATATCCGCTCGTCACTATGAGTCGGTCCCCACGCGGGCATGCCAGATGCTTTTATACCGTGTTTTATCGTCCAAAATTGTCGTTTGGCCAGGTTCTCCTTAGTTATCTTTCCACTGTTCTGCGTACTGAGATTGGGTGGGGCAGGATAAAGCCCAAGACTCATCTCACTGCTTTGCTGTCCGGGTTGTAAGTGGCAGGCTGAGCACATTTCATTGTAGTCAGTAGCGCCGTTAATCAACAAATCGACTTGTTGTAAGTCAGGAACGGTGATGTCTTTAGACGCTACGGTGACCGAGCGATCCCGCGCGGTGTCCAGCAACCAATAGGTGAGTTTATGGTGGGGCGTATCAGCCCCAAATGGGTAGACACCTGCATATATTGTTGCGGCAATAACTATCAGAGCAAACATTGCCAAGGCAAATAATGATTTTAGCATTTTCATTTGGTGTTCCTTTTTTTTGCAGGCCTAGTGCTGATGAGCGTGGCTATCGTCGTGGCTCTTTACCGGCTCACTTTCCGTCTGAGCTTTAGGGGCAACCGGAGTTTGGCCCTGTTGACTCGGGCTGTCGTGAGCAGTGGGACCAACGCTAGGTTTGAAGTGAGATGCACATTTACTCATCATTGCCTGCATGACTAATGCGTCTTTAGCAATATCCTGCGGTGCGACACCATTGTCGAGTAAGGTTTTGAGTGTGCCGCAATCTGCCTTGCCCGCAGAGGATTGGTGGCCGCTGCCTGCGAAGCTCGGGCTAACACTGCCGAATATTATTAGGAGGGCGGGGTATAGCCAATTCTTAATTACTAATCTTGTCATAGTGTTTGCCTCGCAAGCCGCTGGCATTGCCAGCGGCTCGGATAAATAGTGATTAGAACCAAGCGCGAATACCGGCTACCCATTGCAGTGCTTCGATATCGCCGCCGTCGGCTCTGCTAAGGTCCGCAGTATTGCCGTATTTTTTTGACCAATTAATGCCAATATAGGGCGCAAATTCGCGGCGAATTTCGTAGCGTAGGCGCAATCCTGCATCGATTTTAGCCAGGCCGCTGCCTTGCTCATACTTTGGCGCATTGCGGCTATAAAGGGTGGTTTCTAGCTCGGGACTAAGGATGAGTTTCTGGGTAAACATGAGTTCGTACTCAGCATCGATGCGCAATGCAGTTTGGCCGCCTTCGCCAAAAAATAGCGCGCTGTCTATTTCAAAGAAATAAGGTGCTAAGCCTTGTAGGCCAATCGCGAACCAGTGCTGGTTTTGGTCTGGGTTAAAGTCGCCGCGCCACCCGGTTTGAAGATCCCAGTAGGGGGCTATCGCGTGGCTGTAAAGCACTTGCAGTTCAGATTCTTCACGCTGGCCGTCGACCAATTCGCCTTCGGTTTTTAGCCATAATTTGTCGAGGTTTTTACCGAGCCACACTTCGGCATTCCAGTTGCTAATATCGCGATCGTTGCTTTGGGCATCGTGTTTAAGACGCTGTTCCAGTTGGTTTATCGACACCATGCTAATAAGTGGGTCGGCTGCCTCGTGGGCAAGACTAATATTGTTTGCCGCCACGCACAGTGCGCTCGCGGCGAATCCGCGCTTAGTCATTTTCATACTGCGCCTCCGTTATGGCTGATGCGCACTTCGCGCATCATACCGGGCATGTGGTAGAGCAGGTGGCAGTGGTAGGCCCAGCGGCCCATTGCATCTGCCGTCACGAGGTAACTGATTTTTGAACCGGGTTGAACCATAATTGTGTGCTTACGGGGAATGTATTCAGGGTCGCCGGTTTCTAGTTCGCTCCACACACCGTGTAAATGGATAGGGTGGGTCATCATGGAGTCGTTTACTAGGGTGATGCGCACGCGCTCGCCAAAACTCAGTGCAAGCGGCTCGGCATCCGCAAAGGGGATCCCATTTACCGACCACATATAGCGGTGCATATTGCCGGTAAGGTGTAGCTGAATCTCACGACTGGGTTCGCGGCGGTCTTCAGTTGGATGCAAGTTGCGGAGTTGGCTATAGCGCAATACTTTACGACCATATAGCTGCTGGTGGTTGCGCAGACCAATGCCGGGGTCATCGAGTCCGCTTTGCGGGCTGTCGGCGCGGGCGTCTACCTGAGGGCCAAATTCGGTTTTTACATGGGTGATTTCATTACTGCTGCCAAACCCCGCTTTGCCCAAAGGCGCTGGCATCGCCATGCTCATGGCGGCCATATCGTGCTGACTATGATCCATGCCTTTCATATTGCTCATATCATGGCCACTGTGATCCATTTCTTTCATGCTGCCCATAGTGTGCTGGCTGTGATCCATTCCCGCCATGCCCCCCATGTTTTGGTCGCCATGGCTCATACCTGCCATCGCCATGCCCATATCGCGGTGGCTTAGAACCGGGGCGGGGTCCATATTCGGAATGGCTGCACTTAAGGCTGGGTTGGCGCTGAGGGTGCCACGCGTAAAGCCACTGCGGTCTATGCTTTGCGCAAATACGCAATATGCACTGTCGTCACTGGGCTCAACAATGACGTCGTAGGTCTCTGCCACGCCGATCCGGAATTCATCAATGGTAAAGGGCTCGACGTTTTGGCCGTCGGCAGCGACCACGGTCATTTTAAGGCCGGGAATACGCACATCGAATATCGTCATGGCGGCGCTGTTGATAAATCGCAAACGAATTTTTTCGCCCGGCTTAAAGAGTCCCGTCCACCCTTGGTCTGGCGTTGCGCCGTTCATTAGGTAGGTGTAGGTGTATGCAGTTACGTCGGCAATATCTCGCTCGCTCATGCGCATTTGATTCCACATGCTGCGATCAGACCAAGTTTGGCTTAGACCTTTCTCTTTAATATCTCGCCATAAATCACCGGCGGTACGTTCGTTAAAATTATAGTAATCACCGCGTTTTTTCAGCTTGGCGTAAATATCTTCTGGCGCCTCATCTGACCAGTCAGAAAGCTGCACCACGTAGTCCCGGTCGTAAGCGACTGGATCGGGTTCTTTCGGTTCGATCACAATGGCGCCATAGACGCCGGTCTGCTCCTGAAACCCAGAGTGGCTGTGATACCAATACGTACCGCTTTGCTGAACTTTAAAGGCATAGTCAAAATACTCACCGGGCTTAATGCCGGCAAAACTCATTCCCGGAACACCATCCATTTCCGCAGGTAAAATCATGCCATGCCAGTGAATGGAACTGTCGTGGGCGAGGTGATTACGAACTCGCAGAGTGATGTCGTCGCCTTCCCGCCAATGTAAGATAGGGCCGGGCACACTGCCATTAACAGCCGTAGCTATTCTCGATTTACCAGTAAAGTTGACTGGCTGATAGCCAATATCCAAATCAAAATGTTTGCCGCTTAAGGTTTGTTGCTCCACTGCTGTGGGTGCTTTCTCTATGCCCCAGCTTAAGGGGCTGCCACTTAAGCCAATAAGCGCACCAGCGCTCGCCGCGCCGGTCACAAACCGACGCCGGGATACGCTTGCGGTGGCCAATGTACTTAGGGTTGGTGATGAAATGTGCGTAGTATGCTTCATCGAAAACTTCCAAAATAAGTTGAAATCTAAACCTGCCAATCAAACGTTATAACGCCGAATAAGCATGGTCAGTAAACAATTAATTCGTAACGCCATATGTGCGACGCGCTAATAAGTTGGCTAGTAATACAGGCACAACTTGCCTGTGATTAGCTAAAAATGGGGGGTTTAAATAGTGAGGAAGCGTGCTGGGGAAGTAATTGGAGATCGAAATCTGATGTTACATCACGTGAATTAATAGCCTGATTCGCGTTGTCTGCGGAAAGCAGGGCGAAGGTGCTGCAACTGCCGACGCAGCATTGGCATGTGGCCTCACATTGAATCTCGCCTGCACCAGCACCGTGGGCCGCGGAATGCTGACTCATTTCGACATGCTGTTCTGGGCCGAGGTGTTGACCGTTATGATCACTGTGACTTGTGCCGAGACAGTGGCCATCTGCTGACGCGATTGCCTGGGGGTTAGTTTGACTGGTAGTTGGGTGGTTCATCATTAACATCGGCGCAGCAGCAAGCACTGATTTACTGAAATAAATCAATATCAAGAAGCTAAGCACATGGATGTTAAGAATCTTCTTCATAATTTGTCAGCAGTTTACGCGTAGTAATAAGACTCATTTTCTAAAGACAAGTTCGATATGTTTGCGATCTAACACTAATACTAGGTCTTTTTAGTGCTAGCGCCAACACATGGTTGCTCTAAACCTTGAAGTATGGGGCACTCGGCACGGTCATCACCATGGCACTCGGTAGTTAAGTTCTGCAAAAGGTTCCGCATGGCGCTGAGTTCGGCAATTTTGTCATCCAGTTCTTTTATATGGCTTAGCGCAAGGGCCTTTACGTCGCTACTCGCGCGCTCGCGGTCTTGCCACAGCGACAATAACTGCTTTATTTGATCCAAAGAAAAACCTAGTGAGCGGGCGCTTTTAACAAAACTCAGCGTATGTAGGTCATTTTTTGAATAAATACGGTAGCCCGCGGGGCTGCGGTGAGATTGGTCAATGAGACCAATCCCCTCGTAGTGCCTGATCATTTTTGCCGATATGCCGCTGGCTTTGGCGGCTTCACCAATATTCATCTCAGGCTCCTTCCTTCTCATTGTTTGAGCTAACGCTGTCTGGTCTCCAGCGTTTCAATAGTAGGGCATTGCTGACCACGCTCACGCTGCTAAAGGCCATCGCCGCACCGGCTATAACGGGACTTAATAAGCCAAACGCGGCCAGCGGGATGCCGATAGCATTATAGATAAAGGCCCAAAAAAGGTTTTGTTTAATCTTACGGTAACTGCGCTGGGAAATCGCAATCGCGTCCGCCACCAGTGCTGGGTCACCGCGCATTAAGGTAATACCTGCGGTGTGCATAGCAACGTCTGTACCGGTTGCCATGGCAATGCCAATATCGGCCGCGGCGAGGGCAGGGGCATCGTTTATGCCGTCGCCGACCATGGCGACAACGCGGCCTTCGCTGCGCAGTTGGCTGACTTTCTTAGCCTTGTCATCGGGCAAAACATTGGCGATAAAATCGCTCAGGCCTAATTTTTTGGCAACTGCGCTGGCGCTGCCTTGGTTGTCGCCGGTGAGCATAATCGTTTCTATTCCCTTCTCGCGCAGTTGCGCGATGGCCTGGGCAGCGGAGGCTTTGATCTCGTCGCCAAAGGCCAGTAAACCAATCAGTTGTGGACTAGCACCTTCAACCGCCAACCATGACAGGGTATTGCCTTGGGCTTCTAAGTCTTCGGCGGTTTGTGCTAAATCGCCAAGATCAATATTCAGCTCTTTCATTAAGCGCGTATTGCCCAGACTTAGTTGCTGCCCATTAACATGGGCACTCACCCCGCGACCGGCCAAGGCTTTGGCATTACTGGCTTGGTCAACGCTGATATTTTGTTCCTCGGCTCTCGCCATAACCGCTTTTGCCAGTGGATGGTCGCTGCCGGATTGCACGGCGGCCGCAAGGCGAATTAATTCGCGCTCATCGCCATTTACAGCCTTGGTGGCGGTAAGGCTTGGTTTGCCCACTGTTAACGTGCCGGTTTTATCGAAAATCACCGTGGTGGTTTTGTGGGCGATTTCCAGCGCTTCAGCGTCTTTGATCAATATGCCGTATTTTGCTGCCACGCCAGTACCGGCCATGATCGCCGTGGGCGTGGCTAAACCAAGTGCGCAGGGGCAGGCGATAACCAATACCGCTACCGCATTGATTATTGCGCCTTGAATATCGCCGTTATAAATCCACCAGGTGACCAAGGTAGCGAGGGCAATAATTAACACCACCGGTACAAACACCGCGCTGACTTGATCTACCAAACGTTGGATCGGCGCTTTGGCGGCTTGGGCATTTTCGACCATGCGAATAATGCGAGATAGAGTGGATTCGCTGCCGATTGCGGTGGTTTCAATCAGTAAGACGCCGTCGGCATTGATCGCGCCGCCGGTGACCTTATCGCCCACGTCTTTGCTAACCGGCAGGTTCTCGCCAGTGAGCATGGACTCGTCGATGTGGCTGGAACCTTCTTTAATCACGCCGTCTACTGGGATTTGCTCGCCGGGTTTTACAATAACCAAATCGCCGCTGCGAATATTCTCGACGGCCACTTCCTTGTCACCATTCTCGCCACGAACTCGCGCGGTGGCGGGACGCAGGGATTGCAGGGCCTGAATGGCCGCTGTGGTTTGGCGTTTGGCGCGGCCTTCTAACCATTTACCCAGCAGCACCAAGGTAATAACAACCGCAGAGGCTTCAAAGTAATAGTGGCCGCTAGCATGGCCGCCGCCATGCGCCTGCTCCGCAAAATACGGGCGCACTAATTCAAACACACTCAGGCCGTAAGCGGCGCTGGTGCCGAGCGCGACCAGTAAATCCATATTGCCGGTTTTGGCTTTAATCGCGGCCCAGCCAGCGCGGTAAAAGCGCGCGCCCAGCCAAAACTGTACCGGTGTCGCGAGTAGAAATTGCAGCCAGCCCGGCGCCATCCACTGACTGCCAAACACGCTGAAAACCATCGGCAAAAATAAGGGCGCCGATAAAATGGCGCCAATAATAACGGCGCGGGCTTCTTTATTGGAGGCGCTGTTTTGTGTATCTGATTTTACCTTGGCGTGCTCAGTGTCTAGCGATGCTTGGTAACCCGCATTGCTGACGGCCGCGATTAATTCGGCGCTGCTAATGGCATCTTTAGCAATTTCAATATTGGCGATTTCTGTTGCTAAATTTACGCTCACCGCAAGCACACCGGGTGTTGCTTGCAAGGCTTTTTCAATTCTGCCAACGCAAGAGGCGCAGCTCATGCCGTCAATGTTAAGGCGAACCGTGCTAGTACTTACATGGTAGCCCGCATTTTCAACTGCCGCGCTCAGTTGTTCGCTGGGCACCGCTTTGGCTAAGGTAATTTGCGCCGTTTCGGTGGCTAAATTAACGCTAACGCTGGCAACGCCATCGACGGCGTTTAAGGCTTTTTCAATGTGGCTGACGCAGGAGGCGCAGCTCATGCCTTCTATGCCAAAGCGGAGTTTCTGCTGAGTCGAGTGGGTGTTAGGTGCGGCTGCAGTCATGGCTAGCTCCTTTACTCATGGTTAGCGAGTGCTATCGGTGACGCCTGATAGCCCGCCTCAGCAATGGCGGCAATGATGGTGTCGGAATCAATGTCGGCGTCGTTAACGATGATGTCTGCTGTTTTAGCCGCCAAATTAATCTCGATCCCGTCAATACCGTCAAGTTCATTGAGCGCGCGTGTGATCCTGCCTACGCAGGCGCCGCAGTTCAATCCAAGAATAGTCAGTTGCAACGTCGTTTTATTGTGAACACTGCTAGGGGTATTACGTTTAGATGCGCTCATGATTAAGCCCTCCGTTGATCGAGGCTTGATCATTGACCTTACCACAATGGTAAGGTCAAGGGCTTTATTAACATTATCCGGCGAGACGTTCGCGCTCTCTGCCAATGAGAATTGGCGCGCTGAGTTGCTCCCGTACTGGCGTGATTGTTTGCGGGGCAAACACGCTGAACTGCATTAAACGTAGCCGCAAGGTGGCGCCGGTCTGGAAACGGGGCACATCGTGATGTAAATGCGGCAACTCGACACGAAGGGTGGAATGGCTTTGGGCAAAAGTGCTATGTGCAAAGCTAACTTCGGCGCGCACAATTGGCCCGGTGCGTTGAATGCTATTTACCACCACGTCTATGCCCGCTTGCTCAGCGTCGGCAATGCGTAAATCGCTGGGGCGAACATAAACATCGACCGCGCCCTCATCCAGCACGGCAGTATTTGCCGTGCTTGGATAGGCACCGATTGCTGAGTCGCCAACATGCACTACGTCGCCCCGCCATTGCGCGGCGATAATATTGCTGTCGCCTAAAAAGTCGAATACCAGAGGCGAGGCGGGTTGTTCATAAACTTGATCGACACTGCCGAGCTGGGCGATTTCGCCTTTTTGCATAATTACCACCCGGTCGGCCAATTCTAGCGCTTCCTCTTGATCGTGGGTAACGAACACCGTAGTGACGCCGGTTTGCTGGTGCAAATCTCGCAGCCATTGCCGCAGTTCTTTGCGGACTTTGGCGTCTAGGGCGCCGAAGGGTTCGTCAAGAAGCAGGACTTTGGGGTCGATAGCCAAAGCGCGGGCAAGGGCCACACGCTGACGCTGGCCGCCAGACAATTGGTGGGGATAGCGATCTTCTAAACCGCCCAATTGCACTAGCTTTAATAATTCATCGGCGCGGGCGCGAATCGCTGCAGCGGGGCGACGAAAGGCGCGGGTTTTAACCCGCAGGCCAAAGCTCACGTTCTCGCGCAGGGTCATGTGCTTAAACAAGGCGTAATGCTGAAACACAAAACCAATTTGCCGCTCACGCAATGGGGTGTTGGCCATGTCCACGCCGTCAAAGTAAACGCTGCCAATGTCAGCGTTTTCTAGTCCGGCAATAATGCGCAGCAAGGTGGTTTTGCCTGAGCCAGACGGTCCAAGCAAGGCTAATAGTTCACCGGACTGAATATTAAGGCCAACGTTGTTCAAGGCTTTAAATTGGCCAAACTGTTTGCTTATGCCGCTTAATTGAATTTCCATTGTTTGTGTTTCCCAATAACGTCGAGATTAATGTTTTAAGCCGTGGGCTTTTTCAAGCACGGCTTTTATGGCCAGCGTCACGAGTGCCAAGGAGGCTAAAATCGAGGCCATGGCAAAGGCGGCGGCAAAGTTGTATTCGTTGTAAAGAATTTCCACGTGCAGGGGCAGGGTATTGGTTTCGCCGCGAATATGCCCAGACACCACCGACACCGCACCGAACTCACCCATGGCACGGGCATTACAGAGCAGCACACCATAGAGCAGACCCCAGCGAATATTGGGCAGAGTGACATGCCAAAACGTCTGCCAGCCATTGGCGCCGAGACTCAGGGCAGCTTGTTCTTCGTCGCTGCCTTGCTCCTGCATTAACGGGATCAATTCCCGTGCAATGAACGGAAAGGTGACAAAGATACTCACTAAAACAATGCCGGGCAGGGCAAACAAAATTTGAATATCGGTATCCTCTAGCAGAGGCGCCGCCCAGCCGCTGGCGCCAAACATCAGCACAAAGATCAAACCGGTGACCACTGGCGATACCGAAAATGGCAAATCAATCAGGGTGGTTAATAAGACCTTGCCGCGAAACTCAAACTTGGCAATTGACCAGGCTGCTGCGACCCCAAAAATAAGATTCAAGGGTACGGCAATCGCCGAGGCGATGATCGTGAGCCTAATTGCCGCTAGGCCGTCGGCATCGCTCAAGGCCTTGCCGTAGGTTTGCCAGCCATTGCGTAATGCTTCGGCGAACACGGTAAATAAGGGCAGTAGCAAAAACAGTATTAAAAAACTCAGCGCAATAGTCGTTAATACCCAGCGCGTGAGCTTGCCTTCACTAATAGCCGAATGGCCTGCCACTTTTATACTATTTTTCTGCGTAGACGGGTTCATGCGACAAACCCCTTATCTGGAGCAGCATTTACATTGCCCGAGCTAGCTTTATAACGCTGACTCCAGGCTTGTAAGGCATTAATGAGAATCAGCAGCACAAAGGAAATGAGCAACATGGCGGCGGCCACTGCGGTGGCGCCAGCGTAATCGTATTCCTCTAATTTAATTACGATCAGTAAAGGCGCCACTTCAGACACATAGGGCACGTTACCAGCAATAAAAATCACCGAACCGTATTCGCCAACGCCACGTGCAAAGGCCAGCGCAAAGCCGCTTAATAAAGCCGGCAGCAGGGTGGGGAATACCACGTGATACAGGGTTTGCCAGCGGTTGGCGCCAAGCGAGGCGGCGGCTTCTTCAAGCTCTTTTTCCAGCTCCCGCAACACTGGCTCTACACTGCGCACCACAAAGGGTAAGCCAATAAAGGTCAATGCGATCACAATACCAATGGGGGTAAACGCAATTTCAATACCGACCTTGTTAAACAAGTTGCCAAGCCAGCCGCTACCCGAGTAAAGGGTGCTTAGCGCTATACCGGCAACCGCCGTTGGCAGAGCAAAGGGTAGGTCGATAATGGCATCGAATAGACCCTTGCCAGTAAAGTCATAACGCACAAACACCCACGCGATAATTAAGCCAAACACCGCATTGATCATGGCCGCCGCTAAGGCAGTGGCGAAGGAGATCATCAAGGCGTGGGTCACCCGTTCACCAGAGATTAAATCCCAAAATTGCGCTAGACCTAATTCGGCGGTTTTAAAGAATAGACCCGACAGCGGAATAACGACGATCAGGGCGAGATACAGCACGGTATAAAATAGCGCTGGCGCAAAGCCTGGGAGCGGCGAGTTAGTTTTGAATTTCATACTGATTTCAGCCTTAGCCTTTATTGTTTAGGTCACAGTAATTAACGACGAGGCCGATAGAGTTGGTCAAACAAGCCGCCATCTTTAAAGTGCTTGGCTTGCACCTGCTCCCAGCCGCCAAATTCTTGGTTGATATTGACTAACTTGAGTTCGGGTAAATGAGGGATCTCCGCGCTGCTTATCAGCTCAGGTTTAGCGGGGCGGAAATAATGTTTGGCGATAATAGTTTGCCCTTGGGGGCTGTATAGATACTCAAGATAGCCTTGCGCAATAGTGGCCACGCCGTGCTTTTGGGCATTAGCAGCAACCACGGCAACCGGAGGCTCTGCCTTAATTGACAGCGACGGCAATACTATTTCGAATTTGTCGGCGCCAAATTCATTGAGGGCTAAATACGCTTCGTTTTCCCAAGTAATAAGCACGTCACCAATGCCGCGTTGGGCAAAGGTCGTGGTTGCAGCTCTTGCACCGGTGTCTAATACGCTGACCCGTTTGAATAAGGTGCTGATAAATTCTTCCGCAGCGGCATCACTGCCGTAGGCGTGTTTAGCAAACGCGTATGCGGCCAAGTAATTCCAGCGCGCACCGCCGGATGTCTTAGGGTTTGGTGTTACCACGCTAACGCCAGGTTTGATCAGGTCGGCCCAATCGTGGATTTTCTTCGGGTTGTTTTTACGCACCAGCAGCACAATGGTGGACGTGTAGGGGGCACTATTACTGGCAAGTTGCGATTGCCAGTTTTCCGGCAATTTGCCGGTTTGCTTGCTGATGACGTCGATGTCGTAGGCCAGCGCCAGCGTCACCACATCGGCGGATAAACCATCAATTACTGAGCGAGCTTGTTTGCCGGAACCGCCGTGAGACTGCTTGATGGCAATTTGGTCACCGGTTTTTTCCTTCCAGTAGCGACTGAACTCAGCGTTAAACTCTTGATACAGTTCCCGGGTTGGATCGTAGGAAACATTCAGCAAGCTGTAATCTTTGGCAATAGCCGTTGTGGTCGATAGCAAACTGGCGAGCACTAATGGCACAGCGAGGTGGGCGAACAAACGAGTACGGCGTGGCGTTTTCATTTACAGTCCTATAAAGCAGAAAATGGCAATTGGGATCTTATAGTCAAACTCTATGCCAGCTTTATTGGCGACGTTAAGGGTCTGTTTTATAAGCTTATTTTTATCTTCTTTTATGGCTTATAAAATAATTAGTCATATATGAAGTATTTATGCGCTATATTTAGCGTAATTTACGCCAAATAAGACGCTGAAAATGACTGTTCAAGCTGATAAGCACCTTCTTGCCCTGTGGACTGAAGCGGGAAAGCATGCCGTGCTTAGCGAGCTAATGCCGTCGCTTATTGCGGTGTTACGGGAAATAACGAGTATCGACGAGCTGTACTTATTTGCGTTTAACGGCGCCGATGAGTGGCGCTTAAGCGGTGGCTGGCGAGATGAGTATGTGCCCGAGATATTCACTCAGCGGCCGATTACTGAGGCCTCTGCATTAGAGACGATTCAGCGCTGGGCGCGCGCTACTGCACAGTTAAGTGAGCAAAGCGATGCCACGCATCGGGCTGCGCTCAGGATTCTGCTGGGCTCAGATTACGACGGGCGAATATCCGTGTTAATGCCGCTGCGGCGTGACACAGGCATGCTGGGTATTGCGGTCTTGGTATGCGAATCGGCATGCACGAGCAGTCAGTGCGAGCAGCTCATCGCCCTCGCCGAACCACTGCTGGCCTGCATCGAGAATGACCAACAACTCACCCATATTCAGCGCTTGCGGGTCAGAGCCGAGGCGGATCGCCAAAGCCTTTTGGGCCGTCTGGGGCTGCGTTCTATTTCAGAGAATATTGTCGGCGCCGATGGCGGATTAAAGCAGGTGATGCACCGTGTTAATCAAGTTGCGCCGAGCCCTGCTGGGGTCCTTATTCTAGGCGAAACTGGCGCGGGCAAAGAGGTCATCGCCCGCGCGATTCACGAGCGCTCGGCGCGCCACAACGGGCCGTTTCTGCGCGTTAACTGCGGCGCGCTGCCCCCTGAACTAATTGATTCCGAATTATTCGGTCACGAAAAAGGCAGTTTCACCGGTGCGCTTGCCAGCCGACGTGGTTGGTTTGAGCGGGCAGGGGGCGGCACTTTGTTCCTTGACGAGGTGGGCGAGCTTCCCCCTGCGGCGCAGGTGCGATTACTGCGTGTGTTACAAGACGGGATTATTCAAAAAGTCGGCAGCGAGCACGACGTGCAAGTCGATGTTAGGGTGATTGCAGCCACTCATCGCGACCTCCCTAAAATGGTACAAGAGGGCAGTTTTCGCGAGGATTTGTGGTATCGCCTCGCGGTGTTTCCGATCATCTTACCAACCCTGAATGAACGTCTTGACGATATTGAAGACCTCGCCAAGCATTTTATTCAGCGCGCCGCGATGCGCATGGGGGTGCCGGTGCCACCGTTGTCGGCAGCAGATGTGCGCAATTTAAAACGCTATAGCTGGCCAGGTAATATCAGGGAATTGGGCTCGGTGCTGGAGCGCGCAGTAATATTAGGTCATGGCGAGTATCTCGATTTAGAGATGGCGCTGGGCGCACCGTCGCCAAAGCTCAAAAGCCCTAACAAAAGTGAGGCAGCCGACCTTGTGAATAGCGTCAGCGACCCAGTAGATGAGTCGTTAGAGGCGGTGATTGCCGCGCATATTAAATACGTGCTCACCGACACCAAGGGCCGAGTAGATGGCCCCTTCGGCGCGGCCAAGCGTCTAGGTATTAATGTGAGTACCCTGCGCGCTAAATTGCGCAAATTGGGCATCGATGCCAATGCTTTCCGGTCCTCGTCGCGGGATTAAAACTACTCATATTCTGCTCAGTAATGGGGCATGACAGAGTAAGTATGGAGGAGGCCCTAGCGACTATGCTCAATTGAACACTATTTCTTCAAAGCTTATAGCTTTATGTAAAGCAAATGCCTATCATTTCATTTCTCTAGTCATACTTTCTTTAAGTCAATTTTTGACGCAGGCCCTGCCAAGGCTAGTTCTTATCACTGCACCGCCAATTCATAAGTGTCATATTTGCAGCGCTATACTAAAAGCCTGCCCACTAAAACATATTATTGCTGCTAGCGGAGTTTGCTGCCAGCGAGGCGCCAGATACGCCTTTTATCTAACAGGATGTTTTTATGCAAAAGCTCAGCAATGTCGGCGAAAATATCGTCAATAATATCGCCTCGCGTTACGGCCTAAGTTATGGCGCAGTTGTGCATATGCTTGTTGCAGTTAATAACGGTGGTGGCACTATGGCGCAATTCAATTGCCCAGAGCTTGGCGGCTCGGGGCAGTGGATGCGCGGCGGCATGACCATGGTTGGCGATATGTTCAATAATGGCCTAAAAGCCACTGTTAATAATTTATGCAGTGAGCTGGCGAATGCGCTGGCCAATAATCAGATGTTTCCGGTTGTTCCTGCGGGCACGCCTGGTAGTAATCAGTGGTGGCCAGCGGAGCTGGGCAGTCCGTTTAGTAGCGGCGCGCAAAATAACAGCCGTTATGCGGTTTTCCCTAATCGTCTTGCCGTGGAATTAAATGGTCAAGTCTCGGTATACGACACCCTTAATCACAATATTGGCGGGGTGAGCCAGCAGCAGGGCAATAATCAAACGCTAACGTTTACTAGCCAGTTCGGCAACATTGCGACCAATAACCTACCCTTAATTTCTGGTCCAGGAATGCAGCCTCCAGCCCAGACAAATTTTGCACAGCCTACTGAATTCAAACAAGCTCCGCCAAGCCAGCTTGCACCGCAAAATAATCCGCCGGCTAATCACAGCAATGCAAACTCCGGCAATTTAAATACCGCCAGCAACAACTCAAATACGAGCAATACCAACTACGATGTAAATCAAACCTTGGATTTGCTAGGCAAGTTGGCGCAATTGCGCGATGCCGGCGCCTTGTCTGAAGATGAATTCAATACAAAAAAAGCGCAGTTGCTCAGTAGAATTTAGCACTGCGTATTTTTTACCCAGAGATTGGATCGCCTAGTGGGTGTTTAATTTAGCTCTTAAGATGCTATGCTTTTGTCCTCGCCGCTAAATTTTTTGGGTTAGTATTTTTAGGCGGCTTTGTGGCCGAGGTGCAGCGCGAAATTGCGCAGCAGCTAACGCTTCCACCGAGCTATTGGCTAGAATACGGTGGCACCTTTGAGCAGCTACAATCCGCATCCCAGCGTTTAGCCTATTAGTGCCGGTCACATTGGTGATGATTTTTGCGCTGTTGATGATGACCTTTGGCTCAGCAAAAGATGCCGCACTGGTGTTTAGCGGTGTGCCGCTGGCCTTAACAGGCGGGGTTATTGCGCTATGGCTACGGGATATTCCTTTGTCTATTACCGCTGGAGTTGGCTTTATCACCCTGTGCGGGGTTTCCGTGCTGACGGGGGTAATGATGGTGTCGGCATTTATAGATGAACTAAAGCGCGGTACGCCAATAGACAAAGCGCTTCACGATGGCGCCATGCTCCGCCTAAGGCCGATCTTGATGGTTGCCCTAGTGGCGGCACTGGGCTTTTTGCCAATGGCGCTTAACACGAGTACGGGGGCTGAGGTTCAGCGACCGCTGGCAACAGTTGTGATAGGGGGCATTATCTCGTCGACGTTGCTCACTTTGTTTGTGCTTCCCGGCTTATACAGGCTGGCTTGGCGTAAACCCAAAGTGACCAATGAACGCGGCGATTTGCTGTCTTAAAAAATTGGAGGATCGCGGAGCCGCGACCCTCCCCACAAATAATAAGTTTTGCGGCAGGTTGGGGCTTAAAGTAGCGACTCAAATCGTGCTAAAACTTCCCTGGTCTAATCACTTCAACATCGCTCATAAACAGAATCATGGCGTAGTTGTCGTAGTAGGTTTCTTTTAGGTGGCTGGCAATCTGGCTGGCGATAGCCGCGTCGCTAACGACCTCAATCCGAATATTGCCGCTGGCATCCCAGGCGGCACTGCGACTACCTCGACCACCTTTGCCGCGGGCATCAGTAATGGTGTAGCCCTGCGCGCCGAGGCGCTCAATATCCTTGATTAAGATATTTTCTAGCGCCGCTTCGGTGACAATGGTTAAAAGTTTTTTTATGTTGTCGCTCATTATTTAAGCTCCAAAAAAAGCGTGTATGTATTCCGCCATCGCGTAATAAATGGGGATGCCGATGACCACGTTAAAGGGGAAGGTGATACCCAGTGACGCCGCCAAAGACAAGGTCGGGTTGGCCTCCGGTACCGAGATCCGCATTGCCGCAGGTACCGCGATATAGGATGCGCTGGCGGCGAGAATGGCCAGCATTGCGGTGCCGCCGACTGAAAATCCTAATAAACATCCGGTGCTCGCGCCAAGCACTGCCGACAGCATCGGCATGCTGATCCCGAATACGATCAGGAAAGGGCCGTATTTTTTAAGGCTGCCGACGTGCTTAGAGGTAATTAAGCCCATCTCTAAAAGGAAGAGCGCCAATATGCCTTTAAACAAATCAAAGAATAGGGGTTTGATTGAGGCCAGTTGTTCTTCACCGGCGATCCAGCCAATGAGCAGGCCACCAATCATCAGAATGATGCTCTTACCCAGCAGAACTTCGTGGCCAACTTGCGCCCAATTTGTCTGCTTAGAAAATCCCTTGGCGATCACTATGCCGACTAGAATGGCAGGGATCTCCAGCATGACCACAAACAGCGGCATTTGCTCCTCGTAATAAATGCCTCGGGCGCTCATATAGGCAACCGCAACGGCAAAGGTACCCATACTCACCGAACCGTAGTGCGCGGCGATTGAGGCGGCGTCGACACGACTGAAACGGCCTAGGTAACGTAGTAAGGGGAAGGCGATTAAAGGCAATACAATGCCGAGGGCAATCACCACGAGCATCTGCGGCAACAGTTCCAAAAAGGGCTGTTTGGCAAGTTCAATACCGCCTTTCATACCAATTGTTAGCAGTAACATAATGCTAACAAGGTCGTAAATGGCAGGGGGAAGTCGTAACTCAGAGCGGAGCAGGCCGGCACTGAGACCGAAGATAAAAAACAAAATGACGGGATCTATCATGTCACACCAAACCTCTTACTAGACGCTAGACTCGACAGGCTAGCGATTGCGCGCAATCTAGCGAATGGCAATAAAATATGCCAATGATTTCCATTGCTCAGGGCCTGAATAGCACTGGCAATATTCACAATAGCGCGGTCTGTAAATTAACCGCATTAATTAGTGAGAATGTTTTGAGGCGTCTCGGCAAAATTCGTCCGGAAACTCCAGTTCGATTGTGGTGTGGCTTAGCTCGTACCTTGCCATCGCGGCGGCAATAGCCGCTTTGAGCGATACTAACTCGGGCTGTGCGTAATGTTGATTCAGGATTAGGTGGGCGGTTAGCACATGATGCTCACCGTCTAAGGACCAAAGGTGGAGGTGATGAATGTCACTAACATGGTCGATGGCCAGCAGTTCATCCTGAATTTGACTGCGCAGCTCGCGATCTGGGGTCGCTTGCAAGAATAGGCGCAGGGTTTCGATTAAGGTTTTGACCACATTAAAGAGGATAAACAGGGTAAAACCGATGGAGAGCAGGGGGTCTAAAATGGGGAGTTCAACCACCATTAACACCAAGGACAATACTAGGATGGCAACCCAGCCCAAGACATCTTCAAGTAAATGCCAGTTGAGCATGCGTTCGTTCAGGGTTTTGCCGTGGCTTAATTTGTAGGCTGCATAGCCGTTAACCGCCACGCCCAGTATGGCCAAACCTAGCATTCCAGTAGCATTAGGCATTTCTGGATGCGCCAAGCGCGGAATGGCCTCGCTCAAAATCCACACTGCGCCCAGCACCAATACCACGCCGTTGATTAGCGCGCCAAGTAAGGAAAAACGGCGATAACCATAGCTATAGTGGTGACTGGCCTCTTTGTCGGAGATTTTACTCAGCACCCAGGCGGAGCCAATGGCAAGGCAATCTCCTAAATCATGAACCGCGTCCGCCATTATCGCCGTGCTATTGGTTAAATACCCACCAACAAACTCAACGATGGTAAAAGCAAAATTGAGGGCGAAAGCCCAACCTATACGTTCTGAGGCGCTATGGTGATGGTGATCGTGCATGTTTTCTCGCAGATTGATGGACTGTAGGACAAAAACATTACCCCTCGCAAAAACAATAGCCTATGCTGCGTGGCAATGTCGAGGCAGGGAATCCTCTAAACTAAACAAAGCGCTCTCTATAAAGACAAAAGGTTGTTGCCATGCCAAATCTGGCCTTACTCCACTTTATCCCGTTTCGTCGTGCAGATATTTTACAAATGTGCCTACAAGAAGGGCAGTTAGACGCGGAAAGTCTGGTGCAATTCAGGGCCGGTGCCGCCCATATTGAAAGCCACTTTCGCGACGATTTTCACCGTACCAAGCATGCTCTTAAAGATACCTATTTCAGCCTAGATCCCGACGCCGATACTCGTTTAGTGTATCTGGATAATAGCGATAGCTTGGCCAGTGCCAAGGACTTAGCGCAGCAGGTAGCGCAGTTACTCGAACGCGCGAATTACGACAAGGTGACCCCTGAGACGCTTGCTAATGCACTGGATTCTGCGTCGTTATTTCATATTAGACTTATGGTAAACCTAGATGATTTTGACGAGGTCTTACTGTACACCCGTGGCGCCAGCGAACGCACTGAAGAAATACGTGGGCCGTTTAATCTGTGGCGCAAGACGGTTCATTTTGTTAATTACGATAGAGTTGTCCTGTATTTACGTTTTAAAGATACCGTGAACGGAAGCAGCACAGCGGCGGACTGTCGGCCCGGATCAACTATGTTGAAACTATTCCAAAACGTGCCGGACGCCGACTTGGAAATGCTTTTCCCCAACACTCAAGTTGGAATGCGTTTGCGCGACAAATTAATGATAGGTATACCCGCACTCGTGAGCGGAGGGATTGTGCTCACCACCAAGCTTGGCGCGACATTGGTCTTAACTGCGTCTTTGTTAGGTTTTTGGCTGGGTTGGCACAAGGAAGCGGTGACATTAGACCGCAACGCCATCATTGTACTGTTGGCGGGCGCTGGCACTATTGGCGCCTATTTGTTTAAACAGTTCAGTAATTTTAAAAATCGTAAATTGCGTTTTACCGAGGCGCTTACGAGGAATCTCTACTTTAAATTACTGGATAATAATGCGGGGGTTCTGTATCGCCTACTCGACGACGCTGAAGAAGCCGAGTGTAAAGAAAGCTTACTGGCCTACTACTTTCTATTGGCGGCGCACCAGCCCCTCAGCGCGCAAGAACTCGATCAGCGTATTGAGGTTTGGTTTTCCCAGCGCTGGCAGTGCCAATTAGACTTTGACGTTGATGACGCGCTACGAAAACTTGCGGCGTTAAAGCTAGCGTATTTGGATGACAATTACTGGCATATTTGCAGCGGCGAGACAGCCCTAACTAAAACCAAGTAAGTAAGGCGAAACCAATTCAAGGTAGCTTGCAATGGCGAGAGTGAACGCACTCTATGTCACACTTATAAAAAACGAGTCAATCATGGCTGCGTTTATATATCAGACACAAGTCGCACTGCATAGCTACATTAAATTACCTGGGCAGTGCGACTAACATTACAAAACGGTAGCTAGCACGGGAACGGCTGTATTTACCAAGTCAATGGCGATGGGGAGTAAACCAGCGGTTAAATCTCCGCCTACCAATGGAATGCCTGCATCCAATAAACCGCTGGCCAAAACACCATTAAGCAAGGGCAAGGCAGTATTTACGCCGTCAATTGCAACAGGCCCTAAACCTGCCAAAACACTGCTACTTAGGTCTGTTACGAGTGGGAGCGTACTCACCAGAACACTATTCACCAGTGGCAATGCAGTATTGACCGTATCAATTGCGAGCGGGGTTAAACCGCCTAAGATAGCTGACGTTGGCAGGCCAGCATCAAGCAGGTTTAATGACGGTATTGCGCTTCCGCTAAGGGGCCCAAGCGCTCCAGACAGCAAGTCTTGAGCGTGACTTACGGCACTAATTGATAAAAGTAATGTTAAGGCGACGCAGTGCTTTTTCATGGTAATTTCCTCACGTAGATAAATAGCTATGACACAAGTTGGTTTTCAATCATGGCTCAGCAAATTCGGTGCCAAAGCCTAATCTTAGGCGGTGTCACCGTAAAAATGATCGCCTATGACAGGTGATTTAAGCCTTATAAACCGGGTATATCAGACTCTGCTGTTATACGAAAAATTTGGAGTGAGATTCTTAAATCAGCTCAAATTGCCGCTGCTGTAAAAATGGCCATAGGGGTGGCGTGGTAAGAATGGATTATAATTGGGCAAAATATCGCGAAGAGGGTATTTCGCTTGAACCAAGCTGGGGCGTTACACGCAGCGCAAATTCTGAGACATAGCACCCTGAATCTCGGGATAAAAGCGAGAAAGGGCTATTCATGCCCGAAGCGATTCTTACGCAGAAGTTGGTCTTTGGTTTGACCCCTCGTTGCAAAGTGAGGATATTAGGCTTTGCGAAATTAACCGCTATAACGGCTCGCATCTTGCTACTCTATAATTAAATCCGATATAAGATGACAGTAATATGCGTAACATATTGATTAATATGCCCTTATTTTTAGACGATGCATCGGCATTGTTTGGCTGTGAGCGATGAGCTCAGTCTTGCGTCGCAATTTGCGAATTAAAGTAAGAGGCGCTAAACAGGCCGGCTATGTGATCACCACAGAACTGGTGCTTCTCGCCGCTGCCTTGCTCGTGGGTACAATCATTGGCTGGATCGCCATACGCGATGCACTCCTGCAGGAGATGTTTGATTTCGCCTCCGCCATTGAGGCAAACACCTATTTCGCGTTTGACGGCTTGTCCGCTGGTCAGCAGCCCAACGCATTCGAAAACTCTTCGCCGACTAATTTTTCAGGGCGTTCGGCGTATATTGCAAACAACAATGGAGAGGGTGGGGTAATATTAATTACTGGAGATAACGACGACACCACCACAGATCCAGTAGACCCGCCAATTGACCCACTCGACCCCGTTGTTGACCCTTAACACCGACCGATCCAGGTCCAAGCGCGCCAGTGTACAGCGAGATTCCTTTTTTAGATGTTGTCGATCCCGATCCCTTGGCATTGGTGGTCATAACGGAAAAAGTCAGTATTTTGGACTGTATATCCAGCGCCACCCGCTACAATATTAATATTGCCAAAGTGCTTGGTGGCGATTTGACTGGTCAGTGTGAAGTGCTATTAAACGAAGTGCCAGATCCAAGTACCATTCCTGCTGATATCGAAAATATTGCGTTTCTCTTACTAATAGACCCTATTACTGGTCTCACAACGGATCGCGTCAGCATTGCGGACTGTATGGCTCGTTTGGCAACGGCGAGCGCTGGCCAAATTTACATCGAAGACTTGGCCGCAGATGGTATTGGCAGCTGTACAATACTTCCTTAACCATAAGCTGTGATAATCTTAGCCGCGCTTTGATGCGTCTCCTCGCTGCAGTGGGACAGTTTTAGCGGGTAGATTCGCTAAGGTTTTATCACTGGTATAAAAACGATTAGCGTAGACTACCCGTACAAGTCTTTTTTTAAGTGATTAAAAGGGTATTTCATGTTGAATTTCAGTTTCTCTAACGTAACCCGCATCCATTTCGGTGAGGGCCAAATTCAGGTTATAACCAAGGAAATACCTGCCGACGCCAAGATCCTATTAGTTTACGGCGGTGGTTCGATAAAAAATAATGGCATTTACGAACAGCTCTCCCTCGCACTGGCCAATCATAGTGTTGTGGAATTCTCTGGCATTGAACCCAACCCGAGCTATGAAACCTTAATGAAGGCGCAAGCCTTGATTACCGAAAACAGCCTTGACTATATCTTAGCCGTTGGCGGCGGCTCTGTAGTCGACGGCGCAAAGTTTATTGCCGCTGCAGCCTGCTACGAAGGTCAAGACCCTTGGGACATTATTGCAAAGCGCGAGCGGATTCGTGCGGCGCTGGACATCGGTGTGGTATTGACCCTGCCTGCCACGGGTTCCGAGAGTAACTCCGGCGCGGTGGTTACCCGCCACGGCCACAAAGGCGCATTTTCAAGTCCCCTCGTTAGGCCTAAATTTGCGGTACTCGACCCCGCGGTGACATTGAGCTTGTCAGATCGCCAAATAGGCAATGGCGTCGTTGATGCCTTTGTCCACACCATGGAGCAGTACCTCACTTACAGCGTTAATGCCAAAGTGCAAGATCGCTTTGCTGAAGGACTTTTGCAAACCTTAATCGAAGAGGGGCCAAAGGCACTGGCGCCAGCAACTAAAAATGATCTTGCCGTGCGCGGCAATATTATGTGGGCTGCCAGCCTCGCCCTCAATGGCTTGATTGGTGCTGGTGTTCCTCAAGACTGGACCACCCACATGATTGGCCATGAACTTACCGCAGCGCACGGAATTGACCACGCCCGCACTTTGTCCATCGTGCTGCCAGCAGTTTTAAAAGTACGACGGAGCGTTAAGCGGGAAAAACTGCTTCAGTACGCCGACCGGGTTTGGGGAATTAAGGACGGAGACGAAGACGCTAGAGTTGATCAGGCAATTGCCGCAACCGAAGCGTTTTTTACCGCCATGGGCTTGCCTGTCAGGCTGTCAGAGGTCGATCTTGGCGCGGAGCATATCGATGAGCTACTTGCCAAACTTACTGAACATGGCATGGTGAAATTGGGTGAACAGGGCGAAGTCACGCCTGTTATTAGCCGCCAAATCCTAGAGATGGCTGTGTAATCGATGTTTGTTGAGCTGACGCGAAAGCGTCAGCTTCTCGTTTTAGGACTCGCTAAACTTTACTTCATTTAAAAGGCGCCGACATGATTACTGTTCACCATCTAAATCAATCGCGTTCAAAACGCGTAATTTGGCTTTTAGAAGAGCTGCAAACACCCTACGAGGTGGTGCATCACCAACGCAACTCGCAAACTAATCTTGCGCCAGAGAGCCTTGCGGCAATTCATCCGCTCGCTAAATCACCGGTTATTGTCGATGGTGAGCGCACTTTGTGTGAGTCGGGCGCGGTAATGGAATACCTGTTAGACCAAACTCCTCAACACAACTTACGTCCGGCTAAAAGCGAGCCATGCTATTACGACTACTTAGAGTGGCTGCATTTCGCCGAAGGCTCTCTGGCCATGCCAGTGATTATAAACATGATTATGAAGCGCGAAGAACGGGCGGGTGATAAGCCGCTAGATGGCTATATTGCCAAAGAGCTCGCTCTCGATTTTAGTTACATAGAGGCGACATTGAGCCGCAGGGACTATTTTGCTGGGGATCGGTTCACGGCGGCAGATATCATGATGTGCATGATTTTGGAGATCGCTTTTGTGCATGACATGCTTACTGGTAAAACGAATACCCTTGCGTATCTGAGTAAACTCCAGGGCAGAGATGCATACAAAAAAGCGGCGAGTTTTGGGTAAGGCTTAACTCCAACGCTGGCGACCTAGAATCGCCAGCGTTGTTTGCTTACTCAATCTTAGCCGCGCGGAACAGAGCTGCGCTAGAAAGGCCAAAAAACCTTGGGGATGTTTCCCTGCTTCAAAAGCGACGCCACATCCATGCCCACAGCAACACCGGCATGTACAAAGAATCCTCCCCAAATTGACGCCGAACGCAGCGCCAAAATCCCTAAAAACAGCCCAAACAAAATCGCTCCCCCGGCTTCCGGCCATAATTTAGGGAAGTGAATCATTAGATACGGCACGCACATTATCCATACTGCATTGGCGCCCACTGCGGGCCGTAATGCCTGCAGGAAAAACCCCCTGAAGAAAAATTCGAGGCATATGAACTGGCTAAGATAAAGGCATTCCCAAGCGAGAAAGTCGAACCAGCTACGCCCAGCCAAGCGATAAAAAGGGTAGTGGGCAACAAAGTCTCGGTTAGACGCGGCAATGACGACAAAAAGTAATATTGGCGAGAGTAGCAATAAATAGCCCGCCCAGTGCTGGCTAGTGTTATTCCAGCGCCAACCGAAATCAGCCACGGGCAGTTTAATATAGCGTTTAATGACGAGTGCCGGAATCAGTACATAGCCAACAACGTGCCAGGCTGTCCACCAAGCATAAGTCATTAGCTCGACGAAGCCTGTCTGCCTAAGGGCCTGATACAGATAATGCGATGGCTTATCGACTACTTCACTCAAAATTTGCAGTAGGGCGAGGAATACCGAAGAGTATTTAAGGTAGTGAATGATTAACAAACAGACCGAAACGCAGGCCAATACCACGAATACTCGACGCAGGGCATGGGGGCGGCTCAAGGTATAGCTCGGCGCATTGCTATCAATTTCATCCAGTGCGGCCAAGATTTGCTTAGGGTGCAGATCTTTTATAATGCGTTTACCGATACCGGTGCTCGTCATACTCATCAGCAAGTCTCTGTTAAATAGCCTAGCGCAAATTTTACACCCTCATTCTACTCGGCTTTTAGGGGTGATGTGGCAATGCATGCCAAATTGCTTAGACGGTACCAAGCCCAAGGCAGATCAGCTAAGCTTGGCGCCGAACCCAATTAGGAATACGCAAAGATGGTGCAGAATATTGCCATTATTAGCCGTAACATGCTCTACAACATACTTACGCTCAGCGTCAGCTTGTTTATCGCCTGGCATTTACTCTTAGCCGGCGATTTTTTTTATGGCTTTTGGCATGACCATATCGGGATTGCTGAGAATATTCGTCAGTATGGGCCAGAGAATATATATCGAACGGGCTTTGCAGACACCACTCGCGCACAACGTATTGAATTATTTAGCCAAATTTGTCACTCGATTAGTCATCAAGGCGCGGGCCTGGCTGACATACGCTATTCAATTCCCGAAAAAGGCATTAACAGCCCCTTATTACACCAGGCCGAAATCATTCACTTACAAGATGTTGCCAATTTAATTAGCACCCTACAAAAAGGCGAGCCATTACTGTATTTGGTGTGGGCGGCTCTTCTAGCGACCTTTATTGCTAAAGCCTGGCGTCTGCCATCTTGGCGCCAGTTATTACTGGCAAATGCCTTCTGGATCGGCGCCGTCACAATACTGATCATGGTAGTCGGGTGGGTTAGCGTCTTTTATAAACTTCACACACTGATCTTTCCAGATAAACACCAATGGTTTTTTTATTACCATGAGTCGTTGATGTCGACCATGATGCAAGCCCCAGATTTATTTTTGTATATAGGCCTTTCTCTTGCTGTGCTGAGTGGGTTGCTTTACGGCTGCTTACATCTCTTAGCGCGCTTGTTATCGCGCTACCAGGTTCAAGCCTCCCGGATGATGGGTAGCTCGCAATAAAGTCTAGCGGGGAACGGCTGTAGCTCACCGCTGTCATATAAGGCTTTGGGTAGGACATTCGACAGAATGCGTACCATTTGAAGGGTACTATACTGTCTTAGGGCTTCTCCTTGCCGGACTATTGACCGAAACGCTAAATTGCTGGTCACAGGCTGACTAGCTTAGAATTGGTGTATATACACCCTAAATTATTAAAGAAGTGAGACTCACCGGACACATGTCTAAACCTAAGGCCATGTATGGCATTTCCAGAATAGACGATGAGATTTACCGCACACACGCTTGGCGGGTGAGTCTGCGGCGCCAGAACAAACTACTCGTTAAAAATTTCCCTGATAAAACCTACGGTGGAAAACGCAAAGCCTTACTCGCTGCTAAAGCCCATCGGGATCAGGTTATTGACCAATACCCACCAACGACTCGCCAGCAATTCTGCAATGCCCCTAGGCGCCACAACACCTCCGGCATTCCCGGTGTTTATCGCTATGCAAAGCGCTACAAACTTAAAGACGGCTGCATTAAAGAAATTTGGTATTGGGAGGCTCACTGGCCCGCCAAAAAGCCGGGCGATTTTGGTAAAGCGACGTTCTCAATACAGCGTTATGGCGAGAAACAAGCAAAGGCACTTGCCGTGGCCGCTCGTGAAGCGGGAGTTCAACAATTAAAAGGCGTCTTTTGGGCAAGTGAGCGGGGTACATCTCAGCTCACTTTATTGTAGTGAATTTACCGTTATTGTCTTTGCGCTATGCACTCATACATAGCGCAATGCTGCCTTTCGCTAACGCAGTTCGGATCAAATAAGCTCGCGCCTAATCTCCTGCGACAATATTTGAATGGGGTTATATATGAAATATTACATCGTAGCACTAGCCCTTTTGTTAGCAAATTTCAGCTATGCGCTCGATGGTATTGTGCTATTAAGTAGCGCTGAAGCGTCGCCTCAGAAAACGATTAAATACGCTGCGCCGCTCCAAAAGGAGATAAAAGATACACTAGACCTTGGCGATAGCCTGTCGAAAGGTACGCTAAAGTTGCTTAACAAAAATAGCAAAAACTATCGCGCCACTATTCAGCTCGAAACCAGTATGACGGTTACAGCCGAAGGCCCTCACCTCGATTTAACTGACTGGAAGCACTGCACCTCCCAATGGCATCGTATCGCGGAAGTGAAGGGCGGAGAATATACGCTGCCCGATTTCAATGACATTGATGTCGACTGTTTTCCAGCGGTTTCTGATCAAGAACTCAAAGCAGAGGTGTTACGCGCGGGCGGTGAACAGTGGCTAAGCATACTGGAGGGTGAGGGCTGGCCCGAGGGTTATAAGCCTGTTGAAATTTCGCTTAGTACGGTTCGCCTAAAGATTGAGGAGAACACGGCTGCTGGCTGGCATGTGGTAACCGTTATTAATATGAGTATTCCTATGGGGTGCTAGCGGGCGCGAAGTGTGCCGCATCGGTCAATTCTTGTTGAATACATTCTGTACAGGGTTCATATCATGCACATTAAGATCATTATGTTACTTGTCATCAGCTTATTACTGCAGGCCTGTGCTGGCAGTAGAGCCAGTTATGAATCTCTTATAGAGACAAAAAATGATACTACGGCTATTTACCTGTCGCTAGGCGAAACCAAAGAAATTCTAGCTGTAAGTAATGGTTTTCCGGGGTGGTGGGGATTTTACCCCGGCGTCAGCTCGATCTCTCCGCAAATTGCGAGTGTAGCCTGCAAGGATGAGCGTAGTTTGATACCGTTCCGTTCTCCTGGTGTTATTTTTGGTGGTGAGGTTTGCTATTTAACCGCCAATAGCCTAGGTGAAACGTGGGTAGTCCCTGACAATAAAATGTCCCGAGGTATGTCGGGGCAGGTGTTGCCAGAGAATAAAATAAAAATTGTTGTCACGAAGCCCTAATCGATATTTTAAGAGGGCGCGGCCATGCAATATTTTTGTTCATGCTTAAGACCTCGGCTGCCAAAGTCCGATGTGGTTTTCGATGCATGTCATAGGTGATAGCTAGATGGTATTCACAGTATTGGCGACTCGCGTATTGGTCTTTCATTTTCTGTTTTTTGTTGTTCAATTCAGCCTTGCATTAGAGGCTTCTAACCGTAGTTGGCAGCTGTCCGCGCCGGGCAAAAAGGCAATGGCGATTAGCATTTCTAGCGGATTTGATGAGCCTGGAAGGTTAACTCTTAGCATTGATAAGAATAATATTTTTGAACGACCAATGAATCGCGGCGAGTTATACGGTGTTTGTCTTGAGAAAAGTACCGATTTTCCAAGTTTTATTGTGGCAGAAGTCCTAGAGGGAGTCGGGCTTGAGCAAGTCTATGTTCTGAGGAAAGACAATAGCTGGCAATTAATAACACTCCCGAGTGTAGGTGGCGTAGGGAGCGTTGATGAACTTGAAGGCTGCACTACTGCTGCCAGTAATTGGAGCCTAGATGGCACGACCGTTAATTGCGAATGTGATTTCAGCGGTGTTATCAGGCAGCAATTACAATGGAATAACTGGCATGATTTACTTGGCGAGTTTCAAACTGGCCTGTATTTAAATGCATCAGCAGCTCAGCTTAATCCAAGGATAATAGAGGACGCTGCTCAAGTGGACCACTTAGTCGCAGAAGCCCGCGCTAACGAGGTTATTACCTTTGAGGAAACCGTAAACAATCGTCACTGGGTCATTATTGAACATAGAAACCCCATTTACGGATCGGTTTCCCTTGGGATGTTTAAACAGGATAAGCAATGGTCTGTTTGGTATTACGTACGGGGAAATAGTAAATCCTTCAATGCGATTAGCGATATTGACCGGCCAAGCGAAAACCTACTTTCCGGGACGCTTTGTATTGCGGGCTGCGACTGGTGGGGCAGCTTAGCGAGCGTCGATATTGCTCTTGATACATTAATGTTCGCGGTGGTTGAGCGGGAATGAACACACGTTGCTGGTTCCTATCGACGCTAGATCCAGCGCCTTTAGAGTGAAGGGGACTATGTGAACACGTGGACTAGGCTAAAATTGCAGCTGACCCTTAAATACTTGCGTTTTATGGCTAGGGCAGCGTCTATTTATTCGCCAAAGAGGGCGTCGATAACCAAATATCGAGCCAGTAAAGTAGGCGTCCAGCTTGAGATGAATACAGTACTCATGAAGCAATTTAAGGATGCACGAGGTAAACAGAAAAAGTCATTCCACTGGGGCAATATAGGCTGGCAGGTCGAAAATGCTGCCGCAGAGTGTGAAATAATATTGAGCTCGCCTGATTCGGAGGAGTTAGCACACTATTTTGCCCGAGTTTTGCCCGCTATTTCGGCTTTGGCCAACAGTTATCGCTTAAGTCAAATCGATGAAAGTGGCTATGCATTAGCTACGGTACGAGAAATTGAACGTGCGCTAATTGAAACGTCAGCCAAGATGTAAAATTAAAAAAGGTGGAAACATGAAGCAGATTAAGAGGGCGGCTGTCGCGGCTTTACTCGGATGGAGTGTTTTAGGGAATGCCGCATTAGTACCAGCGGCTGTTCATCTTAGGGACGTGGAGACGATGCTTGAGTTTATTCGCAAACATCAATATGTAGCGATGGGCCTAGAAAGCATCGATCTATTATCGCTAACGGTTTTCTACAACAATAACTGTGAGGCAAAATTCGTGCGGAGCAAGCCTAGCGTGTTAAATCTAGGGCGGCCAGGCCCGCAGCCTGGCATCGTGTTTGAACGCAGTACTTGTCCATTAACTGAAAACAATGAAGCCTCACAATGATTTTAACCGCAGCAGCGACAGTCACGCACAAGTGAAACCCGTGAGAAAATGGCTATTATTTGGTTTCAGCTTATTGCTAGTTGAAATATTGATAGCTGCAATCTTACTCAAATTATTTCTGTGGGTTGAACGAGACTACTGTGCACCGTATTTTCGTGCATCTGGGCATTGCTACGCGAAATGGTTTACCGTGTTTGAGTCAGCATTCTATGTAGCGTTAGTAGTGCTAATGAGTAGCGCTGTCATTTTACTCTGGCGACAGATCTTACGCAGGTGACCAAATATCAAACAAGGTTTAGCTCAGTTCTTTCCTTTATTTAACATAATATACATTATACGAAGTTATGGGTGTTCGGTGTATGATCAATCTTAAGCGTTTCTTAATTATTGGCCGTTACGCTAGCTACACTGCGAACCAGCTAATTATATTAACTGCGCGCTATTTGGCTCAGTGAATCATCCGTCGCCACATAGCGATCAGCGTGTACTACAGAGAAACCTTATGTCTTTGCCTTATCGCCTAAGCCCGAACCGAATTATCATTGCCGCGGCATTATTCCTCGTTGCCACCGCAAATCTGACGTTTTTCCGTGCAGTGCTCGCACTGTATCCTGTGGCAGATAATATGGGCTTTGTGGTGTCGATAGCGATTTTGTTGACCGCTTGTTTGACGCTCTTGATGTCGGCGTTCAGCTTGGTGTTACCTTGGCGATGGACAGTAAGCCTATTTTTATTAACTGCCGCCGGGACTTCGTATTTTTCGGATCAGTTCGGCACGGTTATCGATTTAGATATGATTCGTAATGTCTATGAAACCGACGCTGCAGAATCTATTGATTTATTCAGTAGCGGCCTTCTTTTTCGTGTGTTTTTCCTTGGTGTGGCGCCTGTAGTCTTGCTTTGGTGGCTCCCAACACCAGCGACTGTTTTCGTTCGCGAGAAAGTCTTTCATGCGCTCACTGGCCTGTTAGCTGTGGGCGTTATGGCTATTTGCGTGTTTGGTTTTAGCAGCCAATACGCAAGTTTTTTCAGGGAACACAAAACAGTTCGCTACTATATTAGTCCGGCATACCCTATTTACTCAGCCATGCAGTTTGCCGCTAGCTTTGCGCCAACATCTGCCCCGCTTCCTTTTATGGGCTTAGATGCGATGGCAAATATTTTGGAAACCGAAGATGCCCATGCGGAGCTAGTGATCCTCGTGGTTGGTGAAACTGCGCGAGCGGATCATTTTTCCTTAAATGGCTACCAACGAAACACCAATCCCCGGCTTAGCGTCGAAGCTAATTTAATCAGTTTCAGTAATATTCATTCTTGTGGAACGTCAACAGCGATATCCGTGCCGTGCATGTTTTCTTACTCAGCGCATGATGGCTTTGATGTAAAAAGCGCGAGAAACACCGAAAACGGCCTAGATTTGCTGCAAAAAGCCGGTGTAAATGTGCTGTGGCGTGATAATAACTCAGACTCTAAAGGCGTGGCAGACAGGGTGCCATTTGAAAATTTTCGCAGTGCCGCGTTAAATCCCGCCTGCGATGAAGAATGTCGCGACATCGGCATGTTGGATGGCTTGCAGGCCTATATTGACGGTAAAAGTGGCGATATTTTGATTGTGTTACACCAAATGGGGAGTCATGGCCCCGCCTACCACCGTCGCTACCCAGCGGAATTTGAAAAATTCACCCCTGCCTGTCAGTCGAATGAGCTCGCCGATTGCACGCAAGATGAGATTATAAATGCCTATGATAATACGATTCTCTACACCGATTATTTCCTGTCCCAGGTCATCGCGCTGCTAAAAGCCAATTCGCCAAAGTATGAGGCGGCAATGTTCTATGTTAGCGACCACGGTGAATCCTTGGGTGAGTCGGGTATTTATTTACACGGCATGCCTTATAGCTTTGCGCCCGAGGCGCAGACTCATGTTCCGGTCATTGCTTGGATAGGCCCATCGTCAGATATTGATTACGCGCAGTCACTTGCATTAAGAGATCAGGCAAACTCCCACGATGTGGTTTTTGACACCCTGCTAGCGGTGTTTGAGGTGACGACCGAGCTCTTGCCCGCTGCCGAGGTAAAATTGGTGGTTCTGGAGGACGAAGAAGACGAGAAGAATCACAATGTCGCCCGCTAAGCATATTCAATACACTCTGGCTGCGTTCATTGTAGTAATACTGTGCTTTGAGTTGAGTAACTTGGATTTATGGATTCAGGGCTTCTTTTACAATGCCAGTAGTCAGCGCTGGCTATTCCAGATAGACGGAAATCCTTGGCGTCATTTTTTCTTTTACGATGGCCCTAAAAGGCTCTTAATCCTTTTTGAGTTTGCGTTGTTAGCCAGTGTGCTGTTTTTTCGAAAAGCGGCATTTGTCCAACACTACAAACGTGGCTTACTTATTGTATTGCTTGCCCTGCCCCTTGGCCCAGCCGCTGTATCCTTATTAAAAGGCACTACGAACGTCGCCTGCCCCTATGCACTGAGTGAGTTCGGCGGCGAGCTGCCCTATCTCAAATTATTTGAACGCTACCCTGCCGAGAAACAGCCAACAAAGCAGCAGCGATGCTTCCCTGCCGGCCACGCCAGCGCTGGCTTTGCTCTGTTAACGCTTTACTATTTACCTAAGTCACGGCGTCGACGGCGCCAAATGGTAGTCCTAGCGCTAACGGCAGGTTGGGCCATGGGTGGGTATAAAATGCTCCTTGGTCATCATTTTTTTAGTCACACACTGGCCTCGATGTTGCTGTGCTGGTTAGTGATAAATTGCATTGCCCTCCTAGTAGCTCCGACCTTGAGCCTTAGCGGACGGAGTTCACTCCAGCAACATAGAGCCTCGTGATGAACTGGAAAGTTTGTTTGGAGATTGGACCAATAACGGTTAGCCGCTGCTGGCTAAAAAATGCGTCCGCCTCAGCAAAAGGTTTAACAGCACACCGGTAAACTTGCTAATAAAACCACCCTGTGCACTTGTCGGGGGATAAAAAACGATTACTCACCATAATACCCCTCGCGGCACAAGCTATGATTTAGGCTGCAGGTAAGATGAAATAAACCCCGCTTCGCTTGAAACGGCGACCAGCCTCCCCGCCTACTGTATGACTAAGCCAAACGCTTGTTTATAAAGGCTACTTTACGCTAAGCTTGGGCATCTCTTGCATGCAGCCCTTCGAACTGAAGGCCTCTTTCGCAGGCGGGTGTCCCTGTAGCAGAGTTGTTTGCTGTGTGAGCGCTGCTGAGCGCCACAATAGGTTGAGTGCAAAAGGGAAAAGAGCACCGGGGCATTAAAAAGCGGACGTTATTGCTTACTCAACAATGCTAAGCGTGCTAAATTTGCGAAACTTAATTTGGATAGATGCTCACTGGCTTTAGTGAGCTAATGCAAATATTAAAGACCAACTGCTGTTGCAGCGATTAATACCAAGAAAAATACTTAAGGCCTCTATGAAACACACGGTTAGTATTTCTGCGCTATTAGCCACTATATGGCTCGCCAATTCCGGCCACTACACCGGCTTATTGCTGTCCTTTGGCGTAGTGTCGGTAGCACTGGTTGTTTGGGTCTGTCATCGCATGGACGTAGTTGATCATGAGTCGCAGCCTATTCACTTAACCCGCCACCTTCCTCGGTATTACAGTTGGCTGGTAGTGCAGATCATTATCAGTAACATCGACGTAGTAAAGCGCATCTGGCTGGGTAGCAGCACAATTTCCCCTGGCACTAGACGCTTTCCTGTAGGGCAAAAGACCGACATTGGACGGGTTGTCTATGCTAACTCGATCAATCTTACGCCCGGAACAATTTCTGTAGAACTTTCCGACAGCGAGGTTTTAGTACACGGCCTCACTCAAGCCAACCTTAATGATCTCGACGCGGGTGAAATGTCCCGTCGGGTGGATCAATTGGAAAAATGATGCTGGCTGTAACAACCTTCACCCTCTTACTGGTTATGGCCATGGCGATGGTTCGGGGCTTTGCGGGCCCGAGTATCTTCGACCGTGTGCTCGCCGCGAATTTATTTGGCACCAAAACGGTTTTACTTATTGCTGTGCTGGGCTTCTTGTTCGGCAGGCCAGAGTTTCTGGATATTGCGCTGCTCTACGCGCTAATGAATTTCATCAGTGTGATCGCAATTCTGCGCTATTTTGAACACACTCAGAAAGCTGAGGAAGGTCGCTCTGCCGATGAATGATGCAATAGAATTCCTAAGTGGTGCGCTGCTTCTTTTGGGCAGCTTCTTGATTTTTACCGGCGCGCTGGGGGTATTGCGATTTCCCGACACCCTCAGTCGCATGCATGCAGCGGGTGTTACCGAAACACTCGCAACCACCCTGCTTCTCATGGGTTTGATGCTATTGGCTGGCTGGAGCTTGGTTCTTCTCAAGCTGATTATGATTCTATTATTCATTTTGTTTACCAGCCCCACATCAAGCCATGCTTTAGCGAAAGCCGTTTGGCGCCATCAAGAACACGAAACAAAGGGAGGTCGCCATGACTAATGATAACAATGGCACCGCTGCGGCGGGGAGGGTTTCCCCATAGAACTATTTATCGATCTTGCTTTGCTAAGCATGCTGTTCGCTACCGCAATAGGGATTGTGCTCAGCCGCGACCTGATTGCGGTTGTTATGCTAACCGGCATTTACGGGTTTTTGTCGGCGAGTTTTTTCGTCCTCATGGATGCCGTCGACGTTGCATTTACCGAGGCTGCCGTTGGTGCGGGGATATCGCCGCTACTTATGCTGCTAACCTTAGCAATGGTCGGGCGTAAGGAACAAGCCAGCCGTAGCCGCAATTTTTTTGCGTTCATACTGGTAACAATCACTGGTGCACTGCTGATTATTGCTACCTTTGGTATGCCGGAATTTGGCTCAGCCACTGCGCCAGCCCATACACATGTAGCCCCGCGCTATATAGAACAATCTGGCGCCGAAATAGGTATACCCAATATGGTTACCTCCGTGCTGGCTAGCTATCGTGGTTTTGATACCTTTGGCGAAGTCGCCGTTATTTTCACCGCAGGTATCGGCGTTTTGTCTTTGCTCATGTTAAAACCGGCTCCGAGCCAAGCACCTCTAAGCAATGGCGCTCGACACCACACTGTATTGCGTATCGTCAGTAAAATTTTAATTCCGCCAATTCTGTTATTTGCGCTTTATGTGCAGTTTCACGGTGACTATGGTCCTGGTGGCGGCTTTCAAGCCGGTGTGATATTCGCTGCGGGCATTATTTTATACACCATGTTTTTCGGCGTCGATGTCGCTCAGCAGGTGGTAAGCTCCGCTCTTTTAAGGGTTCTCGCTGCCTTCGGTGTATTGCTCTACGGATCGGTGGGGCTGGTCTCAATGCTTAACGGCGGTGAGTTCTTGAATTACTCAGTGCTGGCCGAGAACCCAATTACCGGTCAACACATTGGCATCCTTGTTATCGAGCTTGGCGTTGGCATTACGGTGGCGGCTGTCATGGTGATGATTTTTTATTGCTTCGCCGGCCAGCAGAATAAGCAAGTAGAGGCAGAGGAATGACCTTATTAATGTCCCACTACAACTATTGGATTGTTGTAGCACTGATGATGGTTGGTTTTTTCATCGTGATAGCACAGGGTAATCTGGTTAAAAAGATCGTTGGTTTGAATATTTTTCAGACCTCGGTTTTTATTCTTTATATCAGTGCAGGAAAAATACATGGCGGCAGCGCGCCAATTTTGAATGACAGCATCACCGTCTATTCCAACCCGCTGCCCCATGTTCTCATCCTCACCGCGATCGTAGTCGGGATTGCCACCACCGCACTGGGGCTGGCACTCGTGATAAGAATCAATAAAGCCTACGGCACTATTGAAGAGTCTGAAATTCAGCAGCGAGACCATTCGTGTTAAGCCATTTACCCGTTCTACAAGTTATTCTGCCACTGCTCGGCGCACCCGCCTGCCTGATTCTAGGCCGCGGTAAACTCGCATGGCTATTCGCCCTGCTTATCAGCGCCCTCAGTTTTTGTATCGCCGCCATGTTGCTGCATACGGTCTACCATCAAGGTGTAATTAGCTATGCCTTAGGTGGTTGGCAAGCGCCCTGGGGTATCGAGTACCGCATTGATTTACTCAATGCATGGCTGCTATTGATTGTTTCTGGCAGTAGCACGGTTGCGTTACTGGCCGCGCAGAGCAGTATTGACGTTGAAATTGCCCCGGAAAAACAAACTATCTTTTTTGTCGCTTGGCTACTTTGCCTCGCTGGCTTACTGGGGATATTGGCGACAGGGGACGCGTTTAACGTCTTCGTGTTTTTAGAAGTTTCATCGCTGTCTACTTATACGCTCATCTCACTGGGACCAAAGAGAGAGAGCCTATGGGCGGCCTTTCGTTACTTGATCATGGGCACGATCGGCGCGACCTTTATTTTGATTGGCATCGGTCTCATGTACATCATGACCGGCACGCTCAATATGCAAGACTTAGCCCAACGTCTGCCATTGGCCAGTGATTCCTCTACCGTATTTACGGCGTATGCTTTTATTATCGTCGGGATTAGTTTGAAGCTCGCGTTGTTCCCACTTCACCTTTGGCTACCTAACGCCTACACCCACGCGCCATCGATTGTTACAACCTTCTTGGCTGCAAGCGCCACTAAGGTCGCGCTTTACCTGATGATCCGTTTCACTTACACGGTATTCCCCAGTCATTTCAGCCAAATCGATATCCCACTTGAGGAAATTTTCATCGTACTGGGTATCACTGGGGTAATCAGCGCGTCAATTGCTGCTATTTATCAGGCAGACGTAAAACGCGCTATTGCCTATTCCAGTGTGGCTCAGGTCGGTTATATGGTTGTGGGCCTAGGGATTGGCGGTGTCCTGGGGCTGCAGGCTACGCTGCTGCATGTGTTCAACCATGCACTAATGAAAGCGACCCTTTTTATGGCGCTTGCCGCAATCGCCTGCCGCATCGGCGTCACCACCCTGACCTCAATGCAGGGCTTGGGTCGAAAAATGCCATGGACCAGTTTCGGTTTTGTGGTCGGCGGACTCAGCATAATTGGTGTTCCGCTTACCGCTGGTTTTATCAGTAAATGGTATCTGGTGTCGGCGGCTGCGCTGTCAGACCGGTGGTTATTGGTGTTACTCATCATGATTGGGTCGCTACTCGCGATCGTTTACATCTGGCGGGTTGTGGAGGCGCTGTACTTTAAGCCAGCTGCCGACAGTACGCCCCTCAAGGAAGCTCCACTGGCAATGCTACTGGCTCTCTGGTTACTGGTATTCGGCAATATTTATTTTGGCATTGATACCCGCTTGCCGGTGTCGATTAGTGCCGAAGCGGCGATAGCATTGCAGGAGGGACGCCCATAATGAGCGCACCAAATATGCTAATTGACGCCGCCATCTTCACTCCGTTAATCGCTGTGGTCGGCATACTCGCTTTTGCCCGCATGCCTAATCTGCGCGAGGCGGTATCCATACTCGCCGGCTTAGCACTCCTGTTGATTAACATCGAGCTATACAACAGTTTTAATGAAGGTCAATCACTGACACGCCACTGGGTAGATATTGTGCCTGGGCTCAGTTTGAGCTTCAGAATTGATGCCTTGGGAATGTTGTTTAGCCTCGTAGCCAGCGTGTTATGGCCGGTAACCACCTTGTACGCCATTGGTTATATGCGCGGCCACAAGGAAGATAATCAAACCCGTTTTTACGTGTGTTTTGCGGTTGCCATTGCGGCGGTCATGGCGATTGCCTATGCAGAAAATCTATTTACCCTATTTGTTTTTTACGAAGTTCTGTCGCTGTGCACTTATCCACTAGTGACCCACGCCGGCACCGAAAAAGCCAAACAGGGAGGTCGGATTTACCTCGGGATTTTGATGGGCACGTCTGTTGCCTTCTTCCTACCTGCCATCATCGTGACGTGGCTGGTCGCGGGCACCCTTGATTTCCAGGCTGGCGGAGTGTTCCCCGAGCAAACGGGCATCGCATTATTGTCGGTATTGCTGGTGCTGTATGTTTTTGGCGTTGCCAAAGCAGCGGTAATGCCCTTTCATCGCTGGTTACCTGCGGCGATGGTCGCCCCTACCCCGGTTAGCGCCCTGCTACATGCGGTGGCGGTGGTTAAGGCGGGTGTATTTAGTCTCGTTAAAATACTGGTCTTTATCTTTGGCCTAGACACCCTCCAGCAAATTCCGGCAACCGATTACCTGCTGTATCTTGCCGGTGCAGGCGTGGTGTTGGCTTCGCTGGTAGCGCTTCGTCAAGATAACCTCAAGGCTCGACTGGCCTATTCCACCGTCAGCCAACTCGGCTATATCACCGTTGGTGCACTGCTCGCGGTTGAAAGCGGCGTGGTGGGCAGCGCGATGCATATCGCCACGCACGCAGTTGGCAAAATCACCCTGTTCTTCTGTGCTGGCGCAATTTTAGTGGCTAGCCACAAAAGCAATATTAGTGAGATGGCCGGCCTAGGCCGACGGATGCCAATCACCATGATTGCCTTTTTTATTGCGTCACTCAGCATCATCGGCTTGCCGCCCACAGCGGGAACCTGGAGCAAGTGGTGGCTACTCACTGCGACGCTAGAAACAGATCAACTGGTATTAATGGCCGTGCTGTTGCTCAGCTCCCTGCTGAACATCGCCTACCTACTACCTATACCGCTACGCGCTTTCTTCCCTAGCGAGCCCCAAACTGACGGGCCAATCGCTATTAAAGAGGCGCCCACAGCATCGCTTATTGCCTTATGTATCACGGCTGGCGCCTGTATTTTGTTATTTTTCTTTCCCAACCCGCTTTTCGAGTTGGTATCCCAGATTTTCACCGAGGGATCGCAATGAGCCACTCCCAGGATTTTTTTGATCGCCCAGAGACACTGCGCTGGATACTTCGTAGCCTGTACGTTATTTGCGCTGTGCTATTTGGATTAGATTTCGTCATTCACCGCCACTCTGTGCACCCCTGGGAGGGACTGTATGGTTTTTATCCGGTATACGGCTTTATTGGCTGCGTCGTACTTGTGCTCGTTGCTAAGTGGATGCGCAAAGGTTTGATGCGCAGTGAAGATTATTATCAGCAAGTAAACCAGAGCACCAAGGAGGAAACTCATGCTGGGGATTGAGTTACCGCCGTTTCTGATTTTTTACCTTGGCGCGTTAATCGCTTTAGTTGGCGGCGCGACATGGCGCGGCCCCGCATTAATTGTGGTCGTTGTTGTCAGCGCTTTAAACCTGTGGCAGCTGCCGAGCGGTTTTGGCCTTGAGACTCAATTAATGGGCATGGCGCTCAAGCCAATTCATATCGATCGCTTGAGTCTGTTGTTCGGCTATTTATTTCATATCGCTGCCTTGATCAGTGTCATTTATTCCCTGCACGTTAAGGATCGAACCCAACAGGTCGCCGCTATGCTTTACGCTGGCAGCGCTCTAGGGGCGGTCTTTGCGGGCGATTTGCTGACTTTATTCATTTTCTGGGAAATGCTGGCCGTCACCTCAGTCTTTTTGATCTGGGCGCGTCGTACTGATACCGCCTACAGCGCCGGTATGCGTTACCTAATCATCCAGGTAATTTCGGGACTGTTGCTGCTGGTTGGCATCATTCTCTATTTCCAAGAAAGTGGCAGTCTGATGTTTACCGAAATCGGACTCGATTCAATTGCCAGTTGGTTTATGTTCTTGGCATTTGGCATTAAATGCGCTTTCCCGTTCTTTCATAACTGGCTAACCGATGCCTACCCGGAAGCGACCCCAACCGGTACCGTATTTTTGAGCGCCTTTACCACCAAGGTTGCGGTGTACGCAATGGCTAGGAGCTTCCCTGGCACCGAAATGCTGATTTATATCGGCGCTACTATGGCGTGTTTTCCAATCTTCTTTGCCGTTATTGAAAACGACTTGCGCCGAGTCCTCGCCTACAGCTTGGTCAACCAGTTAGGCTTTATGATGGTTGGCATAGGTATCGGCACTGAGTTAGGTATTAATGGCGCGGTTGCCCACGCCTTTAACGACGTTATCTTTAAAGGCTTATTGTTCATGTCGATGGGCGCGGTGCTATACCGCACCGGCCGCATTAACGGCTCTGAGCTTGGCGGTTTATACAAGTCTATGCCCAAAACGGCCATACTCTGTATTGTTGGCGCGGCGTCGATATCGGCCTTCCCTTTGTTCAGCGGATTTGTCAGCAAATCCATGATCATGTCGGCAGCGCTCAAAGAGCACTTTAATATCGTCTGGCTATTGTTATTGTTCGCCTCAGCAGGGGTATTCCATCACGCCGGTATCAAAATCCCCTACTTCGCGTTTTTCGCACACGATTCAGGTATTCGCTGCAAAGAAGCGCCGTGGAATATGCTACTCGCCATGAGCATCGCGGCGGCCCTGTGCCTTGCGATAGGTATCTTCCCACAATTGCTTTACCAACACCTGCCCTTCCCAACCGATTACAGTGCCTATGATGTGAGCCATATTCTCACTCAGACCCAGCTGCTGTTTTTCTCAGCATTGGCGTTTGTTTGGCTGAATCTAAAAGGCATGTACCCGCCGGAGCTACCATCTACCAATCTGGACTTCGATTGGATGTATCGACGGCCCGTGCCACGACTGATTAATGCCTGTGGCCGATTAGTGAATAGTGTGGATCTGGCGGTGCGCGGTCGTATCATCAGCCTAGGCAATGCACTTGAGCAGCGCTTAGCCGCGCTTAATGGCAGCGATGGGGTATTTTCGCGCACCATATCCATCAGCAGCATGGTTGCTTGGATGGTAACCTTACTTGCCCTGGTTTTGATATTTCGGCTTATATAGGGGGTGACAGAAGGCCTCGGGGTAATTTTGGACCGGGGCCGGGAGTAAAATTACAGAGTGTCGAAGGCCAAGCCACCGCTAAAATAACGAGAGACTGACAGTCCCGCCCAACGGCGTCACTAAGCAAATTTAAATTACGCGGGGGATATGTTAATTAGCTTCGCTGAGCGGTTGTTTATCGAGACTTCGATAAAAATCGCGCGCCGCCAGAGTAACCTTTATTGAATTCAACCTTTTGATATTACCTTTCAAACAAATGAACAGAGACGCCGTTGGCGCATCAATGTTCATCGCTTTGGTAACTAACGCTCACATCCGCATTCTGGCCTTTACCACCATTTTTTGCATCTGCACCTAAGCTCGTTATTTCAAACCCTGGCGGTGCATCTGAGCTGCGGTAGCGATACGCGTTCTTCCATGGATCATGGATCAGTGTTTCACGATTAATATATGGGCCGTTCCACTTCTCGGCTAGAGGGGCAATTTGGGGTGCGTAATAGAGCGCCATCAAGCCCTGTTCGCTGCTTGGGTAGCGTTTATTGTCGAGCTTGTACTGATGCAAGGCCATGGAGATACGACGAAAATCGCTGTTCACCTGTTCTTTGAGCGCAGTATCGATACGTTTATTTACAATAACACTGATGAAAATCACGATACCGCAACTGATGGCGAGCACCAGTGCAACTTCCCAGAGTTTAATGCCCCGTTGCCGTCTGATTGACGCCGGAGCCTTCTTCAAAGAAGGCTTAGCATATGGTCTCAATGGATATAATTTCAAATGCAAGATACAGGCGCCTAAAACCTGTTTTGACTCAGTTTAGCGAGTAAAGACGCCAGTGTACGATTCATTGCGCCTTCCGCTGCGAAGCCCAAACGTTCTGATAAACTGCGCTTTTGACGGTAACTAACGGCGTAAATATCGCTGTCAGCACGCTGACTTAACAAATAGTCATCACTAGTGCGAATCTCGTCAACTAGCTTCACTTCAAGCGCCTTAGAACCGTACCACACCTCACCGGTAGCAATATTGTCGATTTCCAGTTGGGGACGATTTTCACTCACAAATTCTTTGAACAAAATGTGGGTTTCTTCTAGCTCTTCAATGAATTTTTTGCGGCCTTCTTCGGTGTTTTCACCCACCATGGTCAGGGTGCGTTTATGAGCGCCGGCGGTGTGCAATTCAATATCCACATCATGCTTTTTCAACAGACGGTTAAAATTAGGCAGTTGCGCCACGACACCAATCGAGCCAATTACAGCAAAAGGCGCTGACATAATCCGATCGCCTATACAGGCCATCATATAACCACCACTTGCCGCAACGCGGTCGATGGCGATTGTTAATGGAATGCCGTGGGCGCGAATACGCTGTAATTGCGATGCCGCCAAGCCGTAGCTGTGCACCATGCCGCCGGGACTTTCAAGGCGCAGCAATATCTCATCTTCAGGCCGGGCAACAGTCAGGATGGCAGAAATCTCGTGGCGTAAAAATTCGACATCCGAGGCACTCACATCACCGTCGAAATCAAGTACATAAAGACGTTTACGGTGTTGATCAGCATTTTTCTTGGCGTCAGCCTTTAGCTGCTTTTTCTTGGCCTTACGTTCTTTTTTAAAACTGTCTTCGTCAAGAATCTCAAACTTAAGCAAGTCTTCCCAATCTTCATAGCGGTGATTGAGCGTTGTCACCTCTATATGACCGTCAGTGCTCTCTTTTTTGTTGCGCTGACTCGCCACCGCGATAGCGCTAACAATCACAACAAAGGCAACGACCACAGTGATGGATTTGGCTAAAAACAAGCCGTATTCCAGTAGAAATTCCAAAAAAGTACTCCCAGAGAGGTTTTAAAAGTGCCACATATTCATACGGCAAGGTAGTTTAAGTCAAGCAGGCCAATTGCGTAAGGCTTTGACCGCTATTGGATTTTCGGGGCGAATAAAGAGTCCACTGCGGCCGAGATAGACACCAAATTGGGCGCCGTCGACCATCGGCGCAAAAACTGCATTGCCGTAATTGGCTTCCACCCACTTGTGGAAAAAATCATTGCTACGCAATAGATCCCAAACATCAAGTGGTTCAGAAAGACTCAGTAAATACACTGTGCGGGGGGCATTACGTTCGTTTTCTATGTCGGCGTATCGACCTAGCAAACGCTCTAAGCGATATAGATTGTCAAAGCCTAAACGTGCAGCAGGAAGCTGCCAGCGCATCACCCGGCTATCAATCTGCCACTGGTCACCCATTAATAAATACGATTGCAGGGGCTGGCCATTGAGGGTGTCGACACTCACCAAAAACTGCTTAGCGTCTTGATTAGCGCCAACAAACACCCGGGCAACCATGGTCTCGTCGGCTAGGTTGCGATAACTCAAGACGTCTTTACTGACAAGAATGACGCCGGCAGTAAAGACAAAGGTCAGTATCACTGCAAGCGACCCGCTGAATAAATGTCGGCGCAAGCGCAGCACGGCCAAGAGACAGAGCAATAATCCCAAGGCCGAAATAAGAATGAGAATATAGTCCAAGGTCATAGTGCTAAGGTCATCAGATTGTGACTTGCTTGGGTGCGCGCAGCAGTGCAACACTGTCTTCTGCTACTTGCAGTATACGCTCATCGGCAATATGGCGACGCCCAAATTCGGTAAGAAAATACTCAATGCTGATCATCGCATCCGCCAAGGTCTCTAGAGATTGAACATCTTTGGCCGGATCAATATGGCGGCGCTCGACAAATCCGCGAATAAATTCCGTTGCTCCGCCAGTGACTTCCGGCAGCTTCGCCACCCCAATCATATAAAATGCGCCCCGTACTGAATTTAGCAATTGGGGTAAATTCGAAATATGAGTGCTGTCAAAATCGGACTCAATATAGGCAGAAATAGCTCGTTTCACCATACCGATGGCCGCTTTAGACTCTTCAATAACAATACTGCGAGCCTCACTGAGCTGATTGTCGGCGCTAATCGCATCACGGCGTTCGATGCTTAAATCACCGAGATCTTCATAATTTAACTTGCGGCGGTCGATCTGGGCCAGGCTGCCATCAATAAATAGCAAGGTCTCGGCTAAGTCTTCTAATTGGCCTCGCTCTTGAACTAAATCTCGGCCGATCAAACTTTCTAATGTGTTTGTGTGTTCGTTTAGGCTTCCCGCAAATGCAGGTAAATTCAAGACCATTAAAATGTCAGCGCTTTGTTTTAACACGGCGATGAGTGGCTTAATTTCCTCTTCATCACTGCGTTGATGTTGGGCCAGCAACTCTAATACATCTTTGGCGTGGCGCAATTCGCCGCGAAGCTCGTTAATGACAGAGGAAACCGTGTCATAGCTCAAACCTAGCATCAATTTGCGCAGTGAGCATATTTGCTCATCACTGATCTCTGCGGGTTCAATCTGCGCCACTTTCATGATTTTACCGGTCATACCGTCACGATAAGCACTAATTGTTAGTAAATACCGTAACTCTTGCTCCAGCACTTCGTTTAAGGTCAAACGATTCTTAATACGGCCGCGCAGCTGCCCTTCCAAGCCGGCAAGCACCTTTTTCCTGTGCGCATTAAGTTCTAAGCCATTCTTAACAAACGCCTCGAGTACGGCGTCGGCAAGCAACCAAAATCGTTGCTGGGGGCCTGACTCTATAACATTACAGAGCCGACGAACCGCTCGCGACATGATTGTCAGTTGTAAGGGAACTTGCGCGTCGCGCAGCAAACCCAAGAGGCCGGTTTGATAGAGGTGGCGGATACGCTTTAAGGCGATGTCTAACTCTGCGTTCGCCAGGGGATTACCGCGTAAGCGAATATTGGAGTCCCGACTAAACAAGGGGCTCTCGGCAGTGTCAAAGTAGCTATCTGGCAACAAAAGTTGACCATGAGCAGCACGCAACTCATTGGCGTGAGACAACGCCATGAGCGGAATATCGGAGTGCCGCGATTGCACAAACTCCAAATACCGAGGCAGCACAAAGAACGCCGTACTAAGAGCGTTTAGCTGCCCTTCTGGGACAGCTGTTGTGCTACTTAAGATCGCGTGGCTCAGTGCGCGCATTTCATCTGCAAGCAGCGCGGCTCCGGGGATTTGTAATAGGCGCAAAGTTCCGCCAATTTGGCGCAGATCGACTTCGCATTGTTCTAATAAGCTTAGGTTGTGGCGTTCAGACAAAAACGTTTCAAAAACATTAGTGGCCTGCTGCAGGGTTTTACCGAGTTCTTCGGCCACAACTGCGTAAGAGCTGGTATTGATTTCCACTTTCAGTGCCACACAATTTCCTTATAGCCCGCCGGGCCGTCATCAAGTTTTGCTTTGACTTAGTCATTTAACTAGCGGTTATTTATAGACTATTTAGCACTAAACGACTGAGAAGCACAGCACTATTGAGGAAATTTACCTATCACAGCATGGTAAAAGTCTCAGTTTTCGACGCTGACCGGCCGCTGCCAGACACAGTTACCACCACTGCTTTTATCAATTTCAGCCAACTGCTTTTGGTGTGAGGCGAGTTCATCGCTGCTCGCCATAATGACGCGAGGCCGCTTTTGGATACTTGTAATTTGACGATGCTCACCGGCAACGCCGCCCTCGCCCTGTTGGGACCCATCGTCAGCCGCCAGTGATAAGGCCGTCTGCCCACCGGTCATCAGCAAGTAGACGTCGGCCAGGATCTCAGCGTCTAGCAGCGCGCCGTGTAAGTCGCGCTGAGAGTTATCAACATAATAGCGTGAACATAGGGCATCGAGGCTATTGCGTTGGCCCGGATGCTTTTGCCGCGCCATGACCAAGGTATCAACGACCCCACATATAGACGCTATTTTGGGGGTGTTGCGTGCCAAATACTTAAATTCAGCGTCAAGGAAGCCAATATCAAACGGTGCATTGTGAATAACGAGTTCCGCACCGCGAATAAAGTCCAAAAAGTCATCGGCTATTTGGGCAAATAGGGGCTTATCCTTGAGCATGTCATTGGTAATACCATGCACTTCAATCGCCCCAGCCTCGACCTCGCGCTCAGGGTTAATATATTGATGGTAATGACGACCAGTGAGTTTGCGGTCAACCAGCTCTACGCAGCCTATTTCAATAATACGGTGACCTTGGCCGGGATCTAAGCCTGTTGTTTCCGTATCTAGGACAATTTGCCGCATATTACGCGCCTCTCATTTCGTCAATACCACGGTTCGCCAAGGCGTCCGCAATGTCATTTTCTCGGTGACCGCTGTGGCCTTTCACCCAGCGCCAATCAACTTTATGGGCTTGCGCTGCCGCATCTAATTGCTGCCATAGGTCTGCATTTTTAACGGGTTGCTTAGCGGCTGTTTTCCAGCCGCGCTTTTTCCAGTTCACCATCCACTCGGTTATGCCTTGGCGCACATACTGCGAATCTGTTGTTAAAACCACCTCGCAGGGACGTTTTAAGGCGCGCAGCGCTTCAATAGCGGCCATTAACTCCATGCGATTATTGGTAGTTTGGGGTTCGCCGCCAAACAGATTGTGTTCTTTACCCTGATAGCGCAGCAGCGCGCCCCAGCCGCCAGGCCCTGGATTACCGCGACAGGCGCCGTCGGTAAAAATTTCAACCTGTTCTGGGACGTCACTCATAATCTGCTCGTGCTTTAATGTTTCGAGTTGCTCCGACCATCGCAGGATGGCGAAGAATTTTAGCGCGGCTCATGGGCTTTTCTTGGGTCGGGGTCATGGGCGCGCGGTATTTTGTCGCGCTCAGCACGAAAACACCACCCATTGGTAACTTTTTCGATGCAGGTTTATGTGTCATAAAGAAGTTAGGGGTATTTAAAGGCAGTCGGTGGAAAGCATATTCCACAATATTGACCTCAAAACCCAGTAGCGACAGCCAGTCACTAATACGGTGCAAACTTAATGCATGGTTTTGCCACATGGGACTGCGCTTGAGGCGCCCGAGGTACCCTCGCATCGCCAGTGGCGAGTAGGGGTTAATGCCGCAGATCACGACCTTGCCATGAGGCACGATCACCCGCTCAACTTCGCGTAGAACGCGATGAGGGTCGCCCACAAATTCCAGCAAATGGTGCAGCAACACCACATCTTGTGACTCGTTAGCGACAGGCAGCTCCTCAAAGTCACAAACCACGTCTAGCACTTGGCTCAAACCGTAATGACCGATACCACCTAGGCAAAATTGGCGCTGATAAACATTGACATCAATCGGGCAGCGGTCGGGAATAACACTCAAATTGAGAAGATTATACTTGGCGGTACTGGTATCGCTGATTGCGCCAGCGATTAAAGCGCGTTCTTCCGCCAAAACTGTGCGACCAACATTGCTTTGAAACCAGCCTCTGAGGGCAGGCAACAATACGTCGGGCGCGTGCTGTGTTCGCCATTTCGCCATATTAATCCTCCATAAAACATTCCAGGGCCCACTATTGCAGGTCGTGATCAGAATGTTTAAGCTGGGCTGTCGACCCCAAAATAATGATTATGTTATCAATATCACCCATACCTGCTTTTAGCGACAACTATATCTGGTGTGTCGCCCACGACGGAGAGGCAATTATTGTCGATCCTGGCGATGCTGCGCCGGTACTAAAATACCTAGAAGAGCATCAGTTAAAGCTTAGCGCAATTCTGATTACGCATCACCATTACGACCACGTTAACGGTATTGAGTTGCTAAGCGAGCATTACCCTCAGGCGCCAGTATACGGGCCTAACAATGAATGCCCGGGTATTACTCAACGAATGTCTCACGGTCAAGCCCTCACGTTATTCGGCCATCGTATCGAGGTCATCGCGGTACCAGGCCATACATTAGATCACATTGCTTACTACATCTCAGACTGCGCACCCAGCCCCCTGCTATTCTGTGGTGATACCTTGTTCGCAGGCGGTTGTGGGCGATTGTTTGAGGGCACTGCGGAACAAATGTTGGAGTCGCTAGGACTAATATCTGCTTTACCCACCAATACGGCGGTGTACTGCGCGCACGAATACACCTTGAGCAACCTCCGTTTTGCCCAAACAGTGGAACCGTCGAACCAAGATTTAGAACACCGGATTGCAGACGCTAGTCGGCGTCGTGCAGAGGGCCTACCCACTGTGCCGTCTAAATTGGCATTAGAGTTGCTCACCAATCCATTCCTGAGGACAGGAAAAAGTGCAGTGCAGGCCAGCGTAAATGCCCACACTGAAGGTAAGTGTCGGGATGAAAAGGATATTTTTGCAAATCTACGGAAATGGAAGGATGACTTTTGAATACTATAACTGAATAATTGCACTATTATGAAAATAAAAAGTTACATATACAGACTCACAATTGGTGCACTTTTACTGTCTCTGATGGCGGCTTGCGCCCAGACACCGGAGCGCCGTAACGTCCGCACAGCCAGTGATGCACGCTACTGTGAAAAGGCTGAGCACCGATCGGCAAGTATGTGCAAATACCAGCGCGACGTTGAGCGTAGAAAGCAGACTGGAGACCCCGCACACTATACTCTCCAGGGATTACCGGAATATTACAGCAGCAACAGTAAAAACCTCCCGACGCGTACAAAATCGGCAGAGGAAACAAAGAAAAAGCGTCCCATACCCACGGCAGTCGCCAGCGTAACTCCACAAAAAGCAGAAAAGACAGCGCGTCCGGAAGAACTCTGGATCAGGCTAGCAAGAGAACTCAGTTTTGGTGAGTTAGCTAAGCAAGAAGCCGTAGAGGAGCGCGAAGAGTGGTACGCTGAACACGCGTATTACCTCGCCAATGTTAGCAAGCGCGCCGCCCGCTATATTTTTTATATTCTAGAAAACTTAGAATCTAGGGGCATGCCGGCAGATCTGGCCTTGCTGCCCTTTGTCGAAAGTTCCTACGACCCATTTGCATACTCCCACGGCCGCGCATCGGGCTTGTGGCAATTTATACCAAGTACCGCTAAACACGTCGGCTTAGAGCAAAACTGGTGGTACGACGGCCGCCGCGACGTTATTACCGCAACCGATGCCGCGCTTGATTACCTAAATGATTTAAATAAGCGCTTCGACGGCGATTGGCTTCTCACCCTCGCTGCATACAATGCTGGCGCGGGCACGGTTAATAAAGCCATCAACAAGAACACCCGAAAAGGCCTGCCGACTGATTTTTGGTCGCTGAATTTGCCCAAAGAAACCGAAAACTACGTTCCTAAGATGCTCGCACTGGTTAAAATTTTCCAAAATCCTGCCAGTTACAATTTAACGCTGCCAAAGGTTCCCAATAGTGCGCATTTTGTTGCTGTAGACACTGGCACCCAAATCGACTTGGCCCAAGCAGCAAAGCTCGCGGAGATCAGTGTCGACGAACTTTACCGCCTGAACCCCGGTTTCAACCGCTGGGTCACGGCACCTGATGGCCCGCACCGATTACTGATCCCGATCCGCAAATCAAAAACATTTAAACAACGCCTAGCCAAGGTTCCACCCAGAGACCGCGTACGTTGGCAGCGCTATACCGTTGAGCGTGGCGACAACCTCATTGGTATTAGTCGGGAGCACCATGTTGATGTTGCAACCCTACGAGCGAGCAATCAGCTCGACAAAGACCTTTTAAAAGTGGGTCAAGTACTGCTTATCCCCGATGCCGGTAATGGTCTGTCGCCGCTGAAGGGATTAAATCGCGGTCAGGCCAGCAGCGACGCCAGTCGCCTTCAGCACACGGTAGCTAGCGGCGACACCATCAGCGACATCGCTAATAAGTACGGTGTGAAATCAACACAAATTAACAACTGGAATAAGTTGGCGAGTAACGCCACGATTCGTCCCGGCCAAAAGCTCGTTATATGGGGCAAGGCGCCCAATACCAGCAATCAGGGAATTATCCGTAAAGTCGGTTACAAGGTTCGCAATGGAGATTCTTTATCGCTAATTGCCAGCCGCTTCAATTTACGCATCCGCGATATAGCTGAATGGAACTCGATTAAAACCAGCCAATATTTACGGCCTGGACAATCGCTAACCTTGTATGTCGACATTACCCACGCAGACCTTTGATGGGTTTGATATAGTATACGCCCCATAGCGCGACTCAGGTTTTTGCTGCATTTATGACAGGCTATTTTGTTCGCCGTTTTTTATTAATTATTCCTACCTTTATTGGCATTACCTTATTGGTATTCGCAGTCACCCGGCTAGTTCCGGGTGGGCCTATCGAACAATTAATGATTCAGGCCCAGCTTGGCGGCGAAACCGGATCGTTGCAGCGCAGCCAAGGCGGCGGCACCCTCTCTGACGAGCAGCTTGCTGAACTAAAGCACTACTACGGTTTTGACCAGCCCATGCTCAGCAGCTATGTGCGCTGGCTTAAACAAGTTGTGCAGTTTGATTTAGGTACCTCTACCCGCTACCAAGACCCAGTGTGGCAAATAATAAAAGAGCGATTTCCGGTTTCAATATTCTATGGCGTATGCACCCTCGTGCTCACTTACTTAGTCTGCATACCCCTGGGGCTCGCCAAGGGCATGTATCACGGCAGCGCGCTGGACAGCTGGTCATCGGCGCTTGTATTTTTGGGCTACGCCCTACCCAGTTATGTGATTGGTATCGCGCTCATTTCTTTATTTGCGGGATACTGGGATTGGTTTCCTCTCGGCGGGTTTATTAGTGACGACTATGATGAGCTTTCGCCGCTTGCCAAAGCGGGTGACATTTTTCATCATGCGGCACTGCCACTCATCGCTTATTTAGCGGGCAGTTTTGCTGTTACCACGCTTATGATGAAAAACGCCTTAATGGATAATTTGTCAGCTGATTATATGCGCACTGCCGCAGCCAAAGGCCTCAGCCGCAGCGCCAGTGTCAGTGGCCATGCGCTGCGCAATAGCCTAATTCCCGTCGCAACCTCGTTTGGCAACAATATTTCATTGCTCTTGGGCGGCTCATTTTTGATAGAAACCATTTTCAATATCGACGGCATCGGACTGTTGGGTTACGAAGCCATTGTTGAGCGGGACTACCCAATTGTGATGGGTATTCTGGTTATCTCGTCGCTTCTTTATTTGCTGGGCAATATTCTCTCCGATATTTGCGTCGCGTTGGTGGACCCCCGCATTCGCTTTGGTGGAGGGAGTAGCACATGAGTATTTTTACCCTGCGCAACCCGGTTGCCAAAAAGCGGTGGCAGCGCTTTCGGCAGTCCAAACGCGGCTTTTACTCGACGTGGATTCTTCTCGTGTTAACCCTAGGCAGCTTTGGTGCCGAGCTCATTGCCAGTAATCGGGCGTTACTGGTGGTCTATGAAAATCAATGGTATTTCCCCACATTCGGCGATGTTCGCAGTGGTAAGGAGTTCGGCTTAGATTACAGCTACGAAGTGAATTACCGTGATCTGCAAAATCAACTCAGCGAGAACGGCAATGGTTGGGTGTTAATGCCGCTAATTCCATACAGCCCCTTGGAAACGGATTTGATTGCTGGTGATTTTCCACCCCATGCACCCTCTTTAAGCACAGGACATTACCTGGGCACTGACACCAGTGGCCGCGACGTTGCTGCTCGTCTGCTTTACGGCTTCCGCACGGCTATTGTTTTTTCCCTGCTACTTTTGGTGTTTAATTACGCGATTGGCGTCGCCATAGGCTGTTTAATGGGCTTTTGGGGCGGCGCCTTTGACTTGATCTTTCAACGCATAATTGAAATATGGTCAAACATCCCCTTTCTGTACGTCATTATGATTGTGGCCTCTATTATTACGCCCAGTTTCTGGAGCCTGCTATTTATCATGGCTTTTTTTGGCTGGACAGCGATGACGTGGTATATGCGAACCGCCACCTATAAAGAAGTCGCTCGTGACTATGTAATGGCTGCTAGGGCAATCGGTGCCTCTGGCAGTCGAATTGTTTTTCGTCACATTTTACCCAATAGCGTATCGACCTTGGTCACCTTTATCCCCTTCTCTGTTGCCTCGGGCATCACCTCGCTCACCGCATTGGATTATCTGGGCTTTGGCTTGCCACCGCCGGTTTCAAGTTGGGGTGAACTGCTCAAACAAGGCACTGAGAATTTGGAATCATTGTGGTTAGTCGGCTCGGTTGTTATCGCCATGACGGTTATTTTAATGCTCGTCGCCTATATCGGCGAAGCCATTCGCGATGCCTATGACCCAAGGCAATTTAGCTATTATGAATAAATTTGTATTCCTGCTGCTTATCGCTGTTTTTAGCAGCCCTCTTGTGCGGGCATTGCCGAGCGCATTGCCTAGCGGGCTCGACTGGCAAAGCAATCTGAGCGATCCGGTATTTGCAGACCCCAGCGCGAAACCGGGCGGCCGATACCGAACCTTTGTCACCACTTTCCCACTAACACTGAGGTTGGTGGGGCCAGATTCTAATGGCAGTTTTGCGGGCTATATGCGGGCCAATAATCTGAGCCTTGTGGGCATACACCCCAATACGTTGAACCCACTACCCGAACTCGCTACTCACTGGGCGTTTGGCGACGACGGCCACAGCATTTACTTTCGTTTAGACCCCGACGCTCGGTGGTCGGACGGCAAGCCGGTTACTGCCGACGATTACGTTTTCGGCCTAGAGTTTATGCGCTCGAAATTTATTCTGGCGCCGTGGTATAACAATTATTTCAGCGAGGTCATAACCGATCTTGTTAAATATGACGACCACACCATTGGTATTGAAGGCGCAGTGGCCAAGCCGCAAGATGAAATGCTATTTGAGTACAGCGTGTCTCCCGTGCCGAAGCACTTTCATACCCTAGATGAAAATTGGGTTAGGGATTACAACTGGCGTGTAGAGCCGAACACTGGCCCCTATATTATCAGCGAGATTCGCAAAGGAAAGTACGTTGAATTTAGCCGCAAAAAGGACTGGTGGGCAAACGATAAACGCTATTTCAAACACCGTTATAATCCAGATCATTTGCGAGTAAAACTTATTCGCGACATTAATATTGCCTACCAGTATTTTCGCAAAGGCGAGCTAGATAATTTTCCCCTGCTGATGCCCCGTTTTTGGCATAAAAAGGCGCAAGGCGATATCTACGAAAAGGGCTATGTCGGCAAAATTAAGTTTTACAATGATGTGCCACAGCCAATCAGCGGGCTGTTTCTGAACGAAGATGCTAGGCCGCTCGACGACATCAATGTGCGCTACGGTATTGCCCATGCACTCAATGTCGATAAAGTGATCAATACCGTATTACATGGTGACTACGAACGGCTGCAAAGCGCTCACGAGGGCTATGGTGACTACACCAATACTAAAATTCGCGCCCGCGAATTTGATCTTAAAAAAGCCGGTGAATACCTTGATAAAGCCGGTTGGGACACGCGCAATAAAAACGGCATACGTGTTAAAGACGGACAGCCGCTGAGTATTCGCATCACCTATTACAATAGCGGCCACAACGACCGCCTGGTGATCTTGAGCCAGGAGGCACTCAAGGCTGGGATCGAATTTAAACTGCAGCTACTCGACCCGTCGGCGGCCTTCAAGCAAATAATGGAGAATAAACATCAGGCAGCATGGATGGGCTGGTCTGGTGGCGGATTGTCGCCGAGATACTGGGAGTTTTACCATTCTGAAAACGCCCATATATCTCAGACCAATAATGTCACGAACACTGACAACCCCCTCATGGACGCCAAAATCATGGCCTATCGCAAGGGCACCGATAAAGCCGAGCGCGTTAAGCTTGCTCATGAGCTTGAGCAAATGATCCACGATCAAGGCTCATTTATTCCAACCTTCAAAGTTCCTTATACCCGCGAGGCGTATTGGCGCTGGCTAAAATTGCCGCCAAACCACGGCACCCGTACCAGTGATTCGCTGTTTGATCCGCTGGGCGGCAGTGGCGGTTTGTTTTGGATAGACAAGCAAGCCCGACGGGACATCCTAAAGGCTAAAGGCGACGGCGACTCCCTGCCCCCTGAAATCATCGTGGACAAAACGTGGGGAATCGCACCATGAGTTTGCTATCGGTGGAACAATTGAGCGTCGCGATTCGTGGTGACGATGGCATACAACGCGAATTGGTTAGCGCAATCTCTTTTGCGATTGCCACCGGCCAAACGATGGGGCTGGTGGGTGAATCTGGCTGCGGGAAGAGTCTTACCGCAATGGCAATACTCGATTTGCTGCCAAAACCCCAAGCTTTGCGCAGCGGTGGCAAGATACTTTTCAAAGGCAGTGACTTAAGCCAGTTAAACAACAAAGCTTTACGCGAGATTCGCGGCCACAAAATTGCGGTTATATTTCAGGACCCCATGAGCGCCCTGAATCCAGTACAGCAAATTGGCCGCCAGATTATGGAAGTGCTGAAATTGCATTTCCCCAAACAGTCCAACGCAATTCACCGCGCCCGCGTTTTAGAATTATTGACTGAGGTCGGCATTCCGGCGCCCGCAGAGCGCCTCAATGCCTACCCCCATCAATTGTCTGGCGGTATGCGTCAGCGGGTCATGATCGCCATGGCACTGGCCTGCGAGCCAGAGCTACTCATCGCCGATGAGCCGACCACCGCGCTAGATGTGACGATACAGGCACAAATCGTCAGATTATTGAAGAAGCTCCAGGCAAAAAATGGCATGGCCATGCTTTTTATCACCCACGATCTGGCGCTGGTATCCCAGCTTAGCGACCACATAGCGGTGATGTACGCGGGTAAAATAGTTGAATACGGCCCCGCTACGCAGATATTTAGCCAGGCACGTCATCCCTATACCCAAGGCTTGCTCGCCTCACTGCCCGGCGCGGGACATCCACCTAAATCGCCGCTGCACAGCTTAGATGGTCAAGTCCCTGCAATCGACAATATGCCTGTGGGCTGTCGGTTCGCTAACCGCTGTCGCTATGCCCAAGACATTTGTCAAACGCCCCCGGCTAACGAAGTCATCACGAAACAGGCGGACAGCCACGAGGTAGTAAGCGTCGCATGCCATTTATGGAGAAGTATTTCGCCATGAGTTTGAACAACGACAAGGCAATTCTTAAGGTAAATGCGCTGCAACTGCATTTTGGTCAGGGCGGCGGGCTATTCCGTTCCTCGCGCACTTATCTGCGCGCCGTAGACGGTGTCAGTTTTAAGCTGTACGAAGGCGAAACTCTCGGGCTAGTGGGTGAATCTGGTTGCGGCAAAAGCAGTCTCGCCAAGGCGCTATTGAATTTACATAAGCCAAACGCTGGTTCTGTTCATTATCGTGAGACCGATATAGCTGGCCTCTCAGATAGCGCAATGCGTAAATATCGCCGCGCCTTGCAAATGATTTTCCAAGATCCCTTTGAGTCCTTAAATAGCCGCCACACCGTTGAGGTAATTCTTGAGGAGCCGCTCATCATCCACAAGGTTGGTGATCGAGAAAGTCGGCGGCGGCGCGTGGCAGAATTACTGGAAATGGTTGGCTTGCCGCTAAGTGCTGCCAGTAAGTACCCTCATGAGTTTTCCGGGGGCCAACGCCAACGCATCGGCATTGCGCGGGCCATTGCGCTAGAGCCTGAGATTTTAATCTGCGACGAAGCGGTATCCGCGCTTGATGTCTCCGTACAGGCGCAAATTCTGAATCTGCTCTTGGACATTCAACAAAAACTCAAACTCAGCATCATTTTTATCTCCCACGATTTAGCGGTAGTGCGGCACATGAGTGACCGCATCGCCGTGATGTACTTAGGTCAAATAGTAGAAATTGCCGATGCCGAGTCCATCTATAGCCAGCCAAGACACCCTTATACCCAGGGCCTGTTAGCGTCGATTCCCCGTCTAGGTGAAACGTCACCCATTGAAGCGCACATCAGTGGCGATCTACCCTCGCCTATTGCACCGCCCTCGGGCTGTCGCTTTCACACCCGCTGCCCACATCGGCAAGCACGCTGTGAACAAGAAGCCCCGATATTACAAGCCAATGAGGGCAGCGAGCACGCAACCGCTTGCCACTTCTGGCCTGAAATCGCGACCACGCGGCTGCTCGCATGAAGTGAAGGAGGGGTTTAAACACGGTACTTACGCACGCACAGGGGATATTTAATCCATTTTCACAGTGATACGCGGTAAACTTGTCCTCCTGAGTAAACAAGACCGTCACCCTTTCAGCAGGCTATTTGTGCGTAACAGTTATTCCCCCCATAAAGATCGCGTACCGCTTAAATATGCGCGCAGTATGCTCCAAGTTGCTGAAGCTCAGGGGTATAGCAGTGCGGACCTACTTCGCTCACTGCAGCTCTCATTTAATCCTATGGCCGCCGGGGCGGACTTAAACAGCCTAATTGACAGCCGCGACTACAGCCAAATTTACAATCGGGTTATGTGGCTATTACAAGATGAATCATTCGGTCTAGGACTACAGCGGCGCACACCGGCGGGCAGCTTTAGGATGCTTTGTCTCTTTATTATTCACTGCGAAACCTTAGAGCAAGCACTGCAACGGGCATCGGAATTTATCAATTTTTGCCGCAGCCTTAGCGACATGCACAATACCCCTAAGCGGCCGGTCGAACGACTCAGCAATGGCACCGCCATCTACCGCTTTGCCCAAAGCGCGGAGCTGGTCGATACCACTCAGCTTCACTCTGAATTAGAGGCCAGTTACACCACGGCCAGAATGATGGCGATTTGGCGCCGGTTTTGCCAATGGCTGATAGGCAAACCGCTAGACCTTTTAGGTGTCTATTTGCAGATTGAAGGGCCAGACAAAGGTAATTATTTTGAACAATTATTTGGCTGCGAAGTATATTACGGCAGTGAGCACAACGCGTTTCTGATTGCTGAACACAATCTCGACTGTCCGTTAATACATACTGAAGAATCCTTGCGTAAATTCCTTCGCAATGCGCCCTATCATCTCTTGGTTGCCCAAGAGGATGAAGACAGCTCTTTGCTATCGCAAATGAAGCGCATCATCGGCACAGATTTAAGTCATGAGTTCCCCAGCGTTGTCGCCATGGCAGAACAGTTACACATGTCAGTCCGCACCCTGCGACGGCGCTTAAAAGACCTCGACACTACGTACCAACAATTTAAAGATGAGCTGCGCAAAGAACACGCCTGCCGCTGGTTAAACCAACCGGAATTAAAAATTAACGCGGTGTCAGCCCTACTCGGCTTTGATGAGCCGAGTGCCTTTCATCGCTCGTTTAAAAAGTGGACTGGGATGACCCCGGGGGAATATCGCGCCAGCCGCCAACCCAGCGCCCTAAATCAAAATCAATCGCCAACCAACTTAAGCTCGGTATCTACGGAAGGTCGTTAATCCTTTTATGAATCCAATAGATATAATAAAGGCCCTGCCCACCGCTAAGGATGAATCGATATTGGCGGAACAACGCCTCATTCCCGCCGAGCTCGACCACCCTGAACGAGAAAAGCGGCGCAAACTGCCCTTTGATAATATGCATAATTTCCGCGAACTCGGCGGTTTTAAATCCGCCACAGGACTATGCGTTAAATGGGGCATGGTCTACCGCGCTGACAAAATCTCTGGGTTATCTGACCAAGACCAACTCTACCTTGAGCGCTTGAAATTACGCAAGATTGTCGATTTTCGCTCAGACGAAGAGCGCAGCGAGTCACCCCATAGCATATTAGCCACAAGTAATATTATCATCGAAGCCCTGCCAATCACCGTCGATGCAGCCCAAATAGAGAAGGTCACTGCCCGGCTCCAGCAAGAAGACGTCACCGCCGAAGACATGGCCCAATTTTTAATAGAGGCCAATCGCGAGATGATCGAACGCTTTGCGCCAGTGTATAAACAATGGTTTCACTCCTTATTAGACGACAGCAGCTACCCACAAGTATTTCATTGCACTGCAGGAAAAGACCGCACCGGATTGGCCGCGGCCTTACTATTGCGAATTCTTGGGGTGAGCGCCGACGACGTAATGAATGATTACCTTGCCACCAATACATTCACTCGCGAACGAATCGAGCGGATTGTGCACCACATAAATGAAATGACCATGCATCAGGTTAACGAAGATGTTGTCAGGGTGCTGTTTAAGGTGCAGTCGCGGTTTTTGAACGAAGCCTATAAAAGTATTGATGAACATTATGGCAATTTCGCCAGTTTTGTTGAAATCGGTCTCGGCTTTGGCGAGGCCGAATGCGGCCGCCTTCGTGAATTATTACTAGAGCCAGCAGCCGGAATATAATCTATGGAAACTCGCGTATTTAACTCTGCCTATGGCGAACTCACCTTATTCCGTAGGCCGTTTCGCCCCAGAGAAACCCTTCAGGCGTGGGACGCAGCAGATGACTATCTCCTCCACTATCTCGCTGAACTAAACTTGGCTGACAGCACGAGAATCCTCATCGTAAATGACAGTTTTGGTAGTTTAAGTACCGCGTTAGCACAATACAGCTGCACACTGTGGGCAGACTCAGCCATTAGCGAGCTCTGTAGCGCCGAAAATGCCGAGCGCAACAAGCGCCCCGCCCCGCAATTTAGCCCTGCCACTACGCCACCGACCGGCGAGTTCGATGTCATACTGTATCGATTACCCAAAAGTCGGTCCTTACTAAACTACCAATTGCAATGCCTTGCCCCGCTCTGCCGGGATGGCGCTCAATTTATTGGCGCCGCGATGGCCCGCCATATTGACCAGAATATTGTAAGTGCCTTTGCTAAAAATATTGCAACGGCCAAACCCAGTTTAGCGAGAAAGAAGGCACGCCTTATCCATTTGGACGGCGAAATTATCAGCGAATCACCGCAATCTGACACCAAAACAATCTCGCTAGTGGACCACGATATCGTCCTAGCCAATCGCGCGAATGTATTCTCTCGGGACAAACTCGATCTCGGCAGTAGAATCATGCTTGCTAGTCTGCCGCTGCTCGATGCCCCCGCCAATATCGCCGACTTGGGCTGCGGCAACGGTGTTCTTGGTATAAGCGCCGCCAGACAATGGCCCGACGCCCAGCTTCATTTCTTTGACGATTCATTTTTGGCCGTAGACAGCGCAAAGCATAATGTGAGGCAAAACTTAGGTGATCTTGCGGCTGCGTCCAGCAGTCAATTTAGTGCGAGTGACTGCCTTCACGCTTATAGAGGTGACGACTTCGATTTAATTCTCTGTAATCCGCCCTTTCATCAAGACCATCATGTTGGCGACCAAATCGCCCGCCAGATGTTTCGCGACAGCCACAAGCATTTGACCGCGGACGGCGTATTGTGTGTAGTCGGCAATCGGCACCTTGGCTACCACGTATTACTCAAAAAACTGTTCGGCAACTGTGAAACAATCAACTCCGACAGCAAATTCGTGGTGCTGCGGGCACGAAAAACAACCCCGTCAAACGGGTGATACTGCAAGGTCAACTCGCGTGCTTAAATGAGCCTTTCTAGCAAAGCCTGAGATTTGCATGCCGATCCATGTTGTTTTTGTCTGCCTTGGCAATATCTGCCGCTCACCCGCTGCCCAAGGTGTGTTTGAAAAATACGTGCTCGACGCGGGATTGGCTGACAAAGTCAGCGTTGATTCTTGTGGTACAGCGGCGTTTAACCTGGGCAAGTCCCCGGATCCACGCTCGATTGCAGCGGCGGGCCGTGCTGGCTACGACATAACGCAGCAAATTGCCCGTCAGATTGATGATCATGATTACCAGCATGCCAGCTATGTCATTGCCATGGATCGCATGAACCTCACCAATGTATTAGCGTGGGCCCCAGCTGATTATGACGGTGAGATTAAGCTGCTAATGGACTACTGCGGGCACAATGGGAATAGCCAGATACCCGACCCCTACTACGACGATGAACACAGCTTTGATAGTGTTATCCAGCAAATTGAAATCGCAGCAAAAGGCCTGTTAGACACGATTAAAGACCGCCACGGTATTTAATTACTCAGGTCCAAGGCAAAATTAATCGGCCAAAAATCCGGTATCGCGCATTTCCGGTTTATAGCGCTGAATAATTTTTGAATCCGCTTTTAAAAGCGCCTCGTCTTTGCCTTCATAGTCCAAACTAGACAACAAGCTTTTAATTAAATTAATGCGCGCCGCCTTTTTATTATTGGCCCGAATAATCACCCAAGGCGCAATATCATTATGGCTACGGCGCAGCATTTCATTTCGCGCGTGGCTGTAATTAGCCCAATTTACCTGAGCCTCCCGATCAATAGGGCTGATTTTCCAATTCGCGAGCGGATCTTGTTCTCGCGCTAGAAATCGTTGCTGCTGTTCAGATTTGTCTATATCTAAAAAATATTTCCGCAATTGAATGCCTGAATCAATCAGCATCTGCTCAAACGGCGCAACCATCAGGAAAAAACGCTGATATTCTTCCTCGCTGCAAAAGCCCATAACGCGTTCAACACCGGCGCGGTTATACCAACTACGGTTAAAAATCACGAATTCGCCAGACGCGGGCAAATAAGGCACGTAGCGCTGGAAATACCATGTCGCCTCGTCTCTCGCGCTAGGTTTACCCAGAGCGACAACCCGGGTTTCGCGGGGGCTCAAATGCTGAACCAAGCGCTTAATAACACCGTCTTTACCGGCGGCGTCTCGGCCTTCAACAATAACCAAAATACGGTGTTCACAGGCAATAAAATGACGCTGTAGTTTGACTAACTCAATTTGCAGGGCTCGTAATATCTCTTTGTAGTCATCCATAGACTATTCGACCCTCGGCGCGAATTAGCATTAAAAGCAGATTATAGCGCAACGTTAAATACCGGCTTGTTGATTCACATCAAACTCGACTGGGCTGTAAGTTGCTAGATTCTATACGCATTATTTAATCACCGCAGCCCAGTATCGCTAACACCCCGAGAGCAAAGGCCATGCAATATCTACTGAGTCAGCTAGAACAAGACCACCAGCGCATTTTGAAAATGATGTATCTACTGAGTAAAGAGATCAATCTACTGACAGGTCTTGATAAAGGAACGCCCAACTGCGATCGAATTCTCGAGATTCTGGACTACATACAAGTCTATCCTGAAATATGGCACCATCCGACCGAAGATATTCTATTCCATCAGCTTTTACGCAAAGACAATGTCAACATTGTTGCCGTACAAAGCTTATTGCGTGATCACCCTAGCCTCGAGGCGCTGAGCAGTCAGCTTTCGCTGATATACAGCGAACTACGCGCAACGGCGACGGCACCTACAACAAGTGTTCTGCGCTTAAGCAGGCATTACTGCAGCAAGCAAATCTCCCATATTCACGACGAGCGGAGTGTTTTTTCCGCCATTACCTCGCGTTTCGACGAAGCCGACTGGCAGTCCGTGGCGAATGCCCTTCGCAGAAATACAGCCAATAACGATGATCTGGCTCAGTTTGAATATATCTCACGATCTAAAGCGCTAAACCAAAGCCACATTCTGACAAGTGGCGACTTACACTAACCATGACAACACTTATACAAACTACCGCAGTAAAGCCGCGCACTGCTCCGCTAGCGCTAGAAGCCGGCTTGATTGCTAAATACAGCACGCAGGGGCCACGTTACACTTCCTACCCCACCGCGTTGCAATTTACTGATCAATTCACCGCAGACGATTACCAGCGGCACCTATTAAGAGCGCGACCGATTGCGGCCCCTTTGTCGCTATACGTGCACTTACCCTTCTGTCGCTGGCTGTGTTATTACTGTGGATGCAATAAAATTGTCACCAAAAAGCCCGGCGTAGCGCGGGAATATCTCGATCACCTAGCAATAGAAATTGAATTACTGACAACGCAAATTGGCGCAACGCGGCAAGTAACCCAGCTCCATTTTGGCGGCGGCACCCCCACCTATCTAGACGACGCAGAATTAACAGAGTTAGTACATTTACTCGCAAGTCATTTTAATTTGGACGCCAATCAAGAACGAGAGTACTCAATCGAAATTGACCCACGCACAGTAAGCCCCGACCGCTTAGCGTTACTGCGCGGCTTGGGCTTTAATCGTCTAAGTTTTGGCATACAAGACACTGACCCACATGTGCAGCAAGCTATTAACCGAGTGCAGCATACCGAGGAAATTATTGCACTTGTCGGCGCGGCAAGAGCTTACCGCTTTAACTCCATCAGTTTTGATCTCATCTACGGTTTACCACGACAAAACTGCACGACGCTTAACCACACACTAGATGACGTTATTGCGCTATTACCAGATAGAATCGCCTTGTACCACTACGCTCATTTGCCCGCGCGCTTTGCCGCGCAAAAGGCAATAGAGAGGCACAATTTACCCAGCGCCAGTGAAAAACTTGCCATGCTCAGCCTAGCGACCACGCGTTTAATCGAGGCTGGCTATGTATACATCGGCATGGACCATTTCGTTCGACCAGAGGATGAACTAGCCCAGTGCCAAAAAGAGGGGCATTTACAGCGCAATTTTCAGGGCTATTCCAACACCTTAGCGCCGGATGTGCTTGGCATTGGCGTATCTGCCATCAGCGCCATCGGTGACTGCTATGCCCAAAACAGTCGCGACATTAGTGACTACTATAAGAAATTAGACGCTGGCCAGCTCCCCATCGATAGAGGGCTCATAAAATCAACTGAGGACCAAATACGGGCTTATGTCATTATGCAACTCGCTTGTAATCTCCGGGTTTCCGCTCAGGCTTTCACCGACAAATTTAGTATATCGCTCTGGGAAAAGTTCGCCGATGTTCAGCCAAAGCTCGAGGAGATGCAACAAGACGGTATCGTCGTCATCGAACACGACGGCATCACCATTACTGAAACCGGGCGGATGATGCTGCGCTATGTTTGCATGGTCTTTGACCAATATCTCAACGCACATACCCAGAGCTACTCAAAAACAATTTAACAAAGCAAGCCTACCAAAGATTCCCACACATTTAGACTATGACACCTTATTAGTAAGTCATGCCATACACTTGAAATATGACCACAAAATACGTCAGAGTAGGTATCATCTAGTGTAATCAAACACGCTATAAGGAAACACCTAGCATGATCGCTGTCAGTGAGCACAACGCACCGTCAGACAAGCACTGTCCGCACAACGCCGCAATCAATTGCGCAAGCTGCCGATTAAGCGCTATATGCTTACCACTGGCGCTGGCCCAAGACGAAATTGTGCAATTAGATGAAATTGTGCAGCGTGGTCGACCTTTGCAAAAAGGCCAACACCTCTATCGCGAAAATGACAATTTCACATCGGTTTTCGCCGTGCGCTCCGGCGCAGTGAAAGCCTATAGCATGTCAGATAGTGGCGAAGAGCAAGTAACCGGTTTTTATCTGCCAGGTGAAATCCTCGGCATGGACGGCATTGGCCACAATCGTTACGCCAGCTCCGCCGTGGCTATGGAGGTATCGGCAATTTGCGAAATCCCCTTCGCAAATATCGAGGACCTCAGCGGTAAGCTCCCAAATATGCAAAAGCACTTTTTCAAATTGCTTAGCCAAGAAATCGTAGAGGATCAGCGCCATATCACGCTCGTCAGCAAACACACTGCTGAGGAACGTTTAGCCTCACTCATCGTGAGTATTTCTGCCCGCAATGCGCGCCGGAATTTATCGCCCTTAAACATTCGCTTACCTATGTCTCGTACCGACATCGGCAACTTTCTTGGCCTTACCATAGAGACCGTAAGTCGTGTATTCAGTCGCTTTGCAAAACAGGGTTTGATTGAAGTCGACAAGAAAGAACTTGTCGTGCTCGATATCGATGCGCTAAAAACCATTGCGTCTCTAGGCCACTAATTTAGCTATATTGAAGTAATACAACGCTCCTTAAACTCTGCGTTTTTTTGCACGCTCTTAATTAGCCAATTTTATATTGGGGTTAAATTTGCCCCAGACTCGCAAATTAACCATAAAGCATAGTTTAGTTGACGTAGATCAACTAGCCAGCATTATCGCTTTGCTATCTTGCCGATTATCATTAGATGAGCGCAAGCGAGTACGCCGTGGCTAATTTTGTCAGCAATCCCTTGGGATTTCTATTTTCACCCCATAAACAGTGGCATGCTGTTGCTCGTGTGCCTACCAACGCACTGCCCAGCAAACTGCTTTATGCCATTGTTCTGGCAATTGGACCCTGTCTCGCGTGGTATTACGGTACCACCGTCGTCGGTTGGAGCATCGGCGATGGCGAGCAAGTATTACTTACAACGGCCAGTGCCTTGCGCATTGTTATTGCTTTCTATATTGCCATGCTCGGTGCCCTCGCCATTATCGGCTACTTCATTCATTGGATGGCCGAAACCTATGGCAGCGAGTCGACCATGACCAAAGGCATGGTCGTGGCGAGTTATACCGCCACCCCCCTTTTTATTGCTGGCCTCTCTGGCTTCTTCCCTATTTTTTGGCTAGATATGCTCCTCGGCATCGCCAGTTTGAGCTGGGCGGTTTACCTACTTTATGTCGGCATTCCCATTGTAATGAATATCCCCACTGAGCGCGGTTTTCTCTACGCCTCTGCGGTGGTCGGGGTGTGCATGGTGATATTTATGGCGCTTATGGGCGGCGTTGTCATTCTGTGGGAAATGGGATTAGCGCCGGTATTTGTCGACGGTTAAGCCTGCAAAGCTGAACGTTGCAAGCGCAGAACGCGCTAAGTCGTCTCCAATAAATCGCGGCGGTATAGGTCGCAAAAATATATATTTTACTTTCAAAGGAATCCAAATGGACTCGCAAACCCAGCAACCTCTATACGACTACCGCGCGGTGAAAATGTTTACCGTTATGGCTGTTGTCTGGGGCATTGTCGGCATGTCTGTCGGGGTGCTGATTGCGGCCCAGCTGATCTGGCCGGTACTCAATTTTGACACTCCTTGGCTTAGCTTCGGCCGGCTTCGACCCTTGCACACCAACGCAGTAATCTTTGCCTTTGGCGGTTGTGCGTTAATGGGTTCGTCTTTCTATGTGGTGCAGCGCACCTGTCAAGCCCGTCTCGCTGGCGGTCCACTGATCCCATTTGTATTTTGGGGCTGGCAGTTGGTTATTGTGCTGGCGGCCATAACCTTACCAATGGGTTATACCAGTACAAAAGAATATGCGGAATTAGAATGGCCAATTGATATTCTGATCACCCTCGTTTGGGTGGCCTATGCCATTGTCTTTTTTGGCACCATCATGAAAAGGCGGATGTCGCACATCTATGTGGCCAACTGGTTTTACGGTGCGTTTATCATCACCGTGGCCGTACTGCACATTGTGAACAGCCTAGCGGTACCGGTTAGCTTGACCAAATCCTATTCCATATACTCCGGCGCAGTAGATGCCATGGTGCAATGGTGGTATGGGCATAACGCTGTCGGCTTTTATTTGACGGCGGGCTTCTTGGGAATGATGTACTACTTCGTTCCTAAGCAGGCTGGTCGGCCCGTGTACTCCTACCGTTTATCAATCGTTCACTTTTGGGCGCTGGTGTCTGTGTACATCTGGGCTGGCCCACATCATTTGCACTACACCGCACTACCTGACTGGGCGCAAAGCCTAGGCATGGTAATGTCATTGATTCTGCTAGCGCCTTCTTGGGGCGGCATGATCAACGGCATGATGACCTTGTCTGGCGCTTGGCATAAATTGCGCACTGATCCGATTTTGCGATTCTTAGTAGTGTCACTGTCCTTCTATGGCATGTCGACTTTTGAAGGGCCAATGATGGCGATTAAAACCGTCAATTCACTTTCTCACTACACCGATTGGACGATTGGTCACGTGCATTCAGGTGCGCTTGGCTGGGTGGCGATGATCTCCATCGGGACCATTTATCACCTGATCCCGGTGTTGTTCGAAAAAGAAAAAATGCACAGCATTCCGGCGATTAATTTGCACTTTTGGCTATCGACCATTGGCACAGTTCTGTATATCGCTTCCATGTGGGTTAACGGCATTGTTCAGGGGTTAATGTGGCGCGCCTACAACAGTGACGGCAGCCTGACTTACAGCTTTGCAGAATCAGTGGTTGCGAGTCATCCCGGCTACATTGTTCGCTTTATCGGCGGCAGTATCTTCCTGTTCGGCATGCTGGTGATGGCATGGAATGTTTGGCAGACCATTCGCAACGGCGAAGAACTGGCAGCGGCTAGCAGCCCAGCGGAGGTAGCGGCATGAATCACGATCTCGTTGAAAAAAATATCGGACTAATGATTATTTTCATAATCATTGCCATTAGCTTTGGCGCCTTAGTTGAAATTGTACCCTTAGCGTTTCAAAAAGAGACCACCGAACCAATTAAGGGTTTAAAGCCGCTTAACGCTATGCAGTTAACAGGTCGCGATATTTATATACGTGAAGGCTGCCATGTATGTCATTCACAAATGATTCGCCCGCTTCGCTCGGAAACGGAGCGCTACGGCCATTATTCTGTGGCTGGTGAAAGTGTTTATGAACACCCCTTTCTGTGGGGCTCTAAACGCACTGGGCCAGATTTAGCACGTGTCGGCGAACGCTATAGCGACGAATGGCATCGAGCCCATCTGTTCGACCCCCGCGCGGTGGTTCCGGAGTCGATCATGCCCGCCTACCCCTGGTTATTTAACAATGACATTGACGGCGATATGGTCGGCAGGAATATGGCAGCGTTACGTAAAGTCGGCGTGCCCTATACCGACGCCGACATCGCGGGTGCCGCAGAGCAAGTGGCGGGTAAAAAAGAAATTGATGCCATGGTGGCCTACTTGCAGCAGCTCGGCACGCTGCTCAAGTACAAGCGCTAGGCGAAGGACGGAAACCATGGATCAAGACAACCTAAGAGCAATAGCAACCCTGTTAGTATTTATTACGTTTATAAGCCTCAGCGTTAGTGTTTTCCGCAAGAGCCGTAAAAGCTATTTCGAAGATGCAGCCCTGCTGCCGTTTGCCGACGACGACATCAGCCGCAAACGCAAATCTGACGCAAAAGATGTGGAGAGCCACAATGAGTAGTTTTTGGAGTATGTGGATCGTCGTCCTAACGACCATCTCTATCGTCCTTATTACCTGGTTACTTTTTAGCAACCGAAAGATTAAAAGTACAAAAGCGAACCAAACCACTGGGCACGTCTACGACGGCATAGAAGAATACGACAACCCGCTTCCGTCTTGGTGGTTCAAGATGTTTGTCGCCAGTATTGTATTCGCCATCGGGTATTTGATTGCGTATCCCGGCATGGGGAATTTCCCAGGCCTACTTAACTGGACATCCGTAGGCAAATGGGAAAACGAAGTTCAGCAAGCTGAACAGGCAACCGAGTCGCTTTATCAAGACTTTATGAACAAAGATATTCCTGCGCTGGCCCAGGACAAAAAAGCCATGCGCCTCGGAAAGCGGATCTTCGCCAACAACTGTGCAATTTGCCATGGCGTTAACGCTGAAGGCTCATATGGTTTCCCTAACCTCAGCGATCATGATTGGCTATACGGCGGCTCGCCCGAGCAGATACGCACGTCAATTACCAATGGACGCAGCGGCAGCATGCCTGCTTGGGGGAGTATGCTCGGCCATGATGGTCTGGCTGCCATGACTGATTATGTTGTTAACTTGAGCAAGGCGACAACCGCAGATGACAACCCCGCCGCCAAGCAATTTGCGATGATGTGTTCAGCGTGCCATGGCGCAGATGGCAGCGGCAATCAAATGATGGGCGCAGCAAATCTCCGTGACAATATTTGGCTATATGGTGGTGACGCCGGTCGTATAAAACAAAGCATCGCCAAAGGTCGCAACGGACAAATGCCGGCCCATCACGACAAACTCAGCGAAGAGAAGATATATCTACTGACAGCCTACGTCTACCAATTGTCGTCGGCTGAAAATACGAACAAACCTTGAAAGCAGCGATGGAGCCATTAATAGCATGAGTGCTGAATCGGCCGGTTCGCAAAGCAGTGGGAACCCAGTAGGCGTCGACCCTGATCGCATTCCGGTCGAGGAATTTGTTCCTGCAGAAGTTGCGGAACTCGACCTGTATCAAAAGCGAGAGAAAATATACACCCGAAAGATCGAGGGCTTTTTTCAACGCATTCGTACCTTAACCGGATGGCCGCTGTTAATGGGGTATTTCCTGTTACCGTGGTTACAATGGGATGACCGGCAAGCCGTTCTGTTTGACCTGCCCGCCCGTCAATTCCATGTGCTCGGCATCACCTTCTGGCCGCAAGATCTAAGCATGCTCGCATGGGTGCTGATCATTGCGGCGTTTATGCTATTTGCGGTAACCAATTTTGCTGGCCGGGTATGGTGTGGTTTCAGCTGTCCGCAAACGGTGTGGACCAGCATTTTCATGTGGATTGAACAAAAAGTTGAGGGAAGCCGTAATCAGCGTATCAAGTTAGATGCTGCGCCCTATACCGCGAGCAAGTTTGCCAAAAAATTCGTCAAACACAGCATGTGGCTTGCGGTGGCTTTTTATACCGGCTTTACTTTCGTCGGCTATTTCACGCCAATTTTGGATCTTAGCTACGACTTTTTTACGTTCAGCGTAAACCTCTGGGCAGCTTTTTGGATCGGCTTTTTTACCTTAGCGACCTACGGTAACGCCGGCTATTTGCGCGAACAGGTTTGCCTGTATATGTGCCCTTACGCGCGTTTTCAATCGGCAATGTTTGACCCAAACACCTTAATCATTTCCTACGACCCAAAACGCGGTGAACAACGCGGTTCGCGCAAACGAAATGAAAAGTCAGCCGATGTTGGCTTAGGTGACTGCATTGACTGTCAGCTCTGCGTTCAGGTTTGCCCAACCGGAATCGATATTCGTGACGGCCTGCAATATCAGTGTATCGGCTGCGCCCTGTGCGTTGATGCCTGTGACTCTGTTATGGAAAAAATGGACTATCCCAAAGGTTTAATAAGCTATACCACTGAAAACGCGTTAAATGGCCAGCCTTCTCAGATTTTTAGACCACGACTGTTAGCCTATATCCTCGCTGTTGTGGTGATGTGCGGTTTATTAGCCTACCGCATAATCGATCGTGAAACGATTGAGGTCAGTGTGCTAAGGGATCGCCAAGCGCTGTACTATCAAAGCGAGCAAGGCGCCATCGACAATCGCTTCACGCTGAAAGTCGCAAATAAAACACAAGCGAATCACCGCTACCAACTGTCTGTGTCTGCCCCCTACCCGGTCGACATCATTGGTTCGGTAGAATTTCAAATACTCAGTGGCGAGGTCGTTGATATTCCCATAACCCTACGTCTTAACGCCCAGCAGCAGGTTCACGGTTTTTTTAATATTGAATTTCGCGCCCAGCGATTAGATGCCGAGAATGACATTGTTAGCCATGAAAGTCGCTTTTTTGCGCCTGCCGAGTAATCCACCATGACAGCGAATGTATCTATGCAGATCAAACACGGCGCGTCAGAAAAATGGTATCGACAATTCTGGCCTTGGTTTTTAATTGTATTACCTGGCACCGTCGTCATTGCCAGCATCATCACCTTGGTCATTGCAATTATCCACAGCGACAACTTGGTGCGCGACGACTATTACAAAGACGGCTTGGCGATAAATCGCTATCTTGAGCAAGACGCATTTGCGAGCCAGATGCAGCTCAGTGCTGGCGGGCAGCTAACTAACGGCGATATCGAAATTACACTCAAGGGCACCGCCCTCACCGAATACAATCAACTGCTTCTGTTGTGGCAACACCCGACAAGTGAAGAGTTGGACTTCCAAACGGTTCTTATCAACGACGGCGAAAACCATTACAGCGCGCAACTCACCCAGAGTATTACAGGGCGCTGGTATCTTACATTAGCGTCATTCAACAACAATGAAGCGAGTCGCTGGCGTCTAAAAACTGAGTTTGACACTGACCACACTCAGCAATTTGTCATGGACGATCAGGCCAACAATCAAGGCGCGAAGACGCCATGACAAATGCCTGCTTCCACTGTGGCGAAACTATTCCCGCCAGCGCCAATTTCCAACTCTTAGTGGATGGCAGCCAACGTAATATGTGCTGTGGCGGCTGTCTGGCCGTTGCCGAATGCATACTTACAGCAGGTTTAAACGACTACTACCGTTTGCGTTCCGCCGCCGCTATTACCCCCAGCGAAGGCATTGACGATTACAGCCGTTTTGATCAACAAGAATTAATCGAAGATTTCTCCACGCAAGACGGTTCGTCATGGGTCAGCCGCTTTAGTGTTGGTGGCTTGCGCTGCGCCGCGTGCGCTTGGCTGATCGAACAACATCTACTGCGCATAGACGGCATTGAATCGGTCAGTGTACATCTGCAAAATGCTGTCGCCACGGTAAGGTGGAATCCGCAACAACTCAGCCCCAGCGCTATATTTAAGGCTTTTCACGCACTCGGTTACCAAGCCTTACCCTGGTCCGCGACCACCCGCGACATTCAACTGCAGGAAGAAATGACGGGGCTTCTACGCCGGCTGGGTGTAGCCGGCATCGGCATGATGCAAGTAGGCATGGTTGCCATTGGTCTTTACGCTGGAGACTTTCAGGGGATCGACCATAATAGCCGCACATTACTCAGGGTCTTTAGCTTAATCATTACCACGCCGGCACTGCTCTACGCCGCACAACCCTTTTTTAAAAATGCATGGCGCTCTTTGCGTCGTGGCCATCCTGGCATGGATATACCCGTTTCGATTGCCTTAACCGCAGCGTATACCGCGAGTGTTGTATCCACTATTAGCCAAGGCGCCCACGTTTACTACGACACCATAAGCATGTTTACCTTTTTCTTATTGCTGAGCCGCTACTTGCAATTGCGGGTAAGCCAGTATCAGCATCGCGGTACATCGCTGCCGACATCTGCCCGAAAAATCACGCAGCTTGGCGACAGCAAATTTGAATGGGTGGGCGTAAAATCGCTCAAGGTCGGCGACCTTATAAGCGTGCAACCAGGGGAAACCTTAGCGGTTGATGGCATTATTCGGCGCGGAACAAGCAGTATCGAAAGCAGTGCATTTAGCGGCGAATTTTTGCCCGTTCACTGTGGTATTGGCGATAGCGTGATGGCGGGGAGCGGCAATATCGATGGTAACCTCGATATTGAAATTACCCAAACGACATGCGATACCGCCTGGGCCAAAATAGCCGAATTATTAGAACAAGCTCAAGCCAGCAAGCCAGCCGTGGCGCAGCTAGCAGACAGAATGGCCAGTCATTTTGTGATGTTAGTTATGCTATTAGCCGGTGTCAGCTATGCCTACTGGTACAGTCACGAGGGTGGATCAGCGTTTATTATTGCCTTGTCAGTATTGGTTGTTAGCTGTCCTTGCGCCCTATCACTCGCAACCCCAACAAGCTATACCGCCGCAATCAAAGCACTCAGTAGGCAAGGCGTCTTGCTTACAAATGGCCGCGTTCTCGAACAGATGCGTAACGTCAGTCACCTTGTATTTGACAAAACGGGCACCCTCACAGAGGGCCGCCCACATATCTTGTCGTGTCGCGTGTTCGGTGGTATCAGCGACGAAACCGCGCGGGAAATTGCGGCTAGCCTAGAACAGCTGTCTCACCACCCCATTGCCCATGCGTTTAAACAAAGCAGTAAAGTAGCAAGTACCCGCTATAACGTGGAAAATGGCGAAGTGGTCAGCGGCGCCGGAATTCGCGGCCGCATCAACGGCAAGGTCTACCGCATTGGCAGCGCTGCATTTTGTAACGTGCCCCGCCAACACCATAGCGCCCATTTGAATGTTTACCTCGCCGACGACAGTAACGTCCTAGCCCACTTTCAACTTGCTGACGAAATTCGCTCCGACGCGCTGTCGTTGGTGCAAGCCATGCAAAATAGCGGCCTTAGCCTTGAAATTCTCAGCGGCGACAACTCCGGACAAGTTGCCGAAGTCGCCGGCGCACTCGGCATAAATGCTTATCAGGCTGGGTGTAGCGCAGCGCAAAAGCTCGCCCATGTTAAAAACCTGCAAGCACAGGGTGCTGTTGTCATGATGGTCGGCGACGGTATTAACGACGCGCCAGTCATTGCCAGCGCCGACATCTCGGTTGCCATGACCAGCGCTAGCGAATTAACACGCACCCAAGCAGACGTGGTACTACTCGATAATAAACTTCACAATATCGCTGTGTTGTTTAGCAAAGCAAAACTGAGTAGAGCTATCCTTATACAAAACCTCAGCTGGGCACTGCTCTATAATTTGATGGCACTGCCCTTAGCGGCGATGGGCTTGGTGCCACCTTGGTTGGCGGCACTGGGCATGTCTGCCAGCTCACTTGTTGTGGTATTAAATGCACTGCGAATTGGTGCAAAGCAAACAGATTCCACCTCACATGCCGCTGAGGCCACACCAATACGCAATACACTTACAACGAGTGGGGCTTACAATGGCTAGCTTAATTATTCTGTTACCCATTGCGCTGATTTTTTTCGGCTTAGCGATATTTTTATTTTGGTGGTCGGTCGGCAACAGACAATTTGACGATTTAGATCGCGAAGGACAGCGCATCTTATTTGACGAAGAAGAAAAACCGCGCAGTTCAGTGCCGCCAGAAAAGCGAGACCCCCATAATGATGCCTGAAGTGCTTAGCTATTCTGCGGCATTTTTACTGGGCTTAATCGGCAGCCCGCATTGTGTCGGTATGTGCGGCGGAATCGCGGGACTGCTGGGCGCGTCTACTACGCCACCACAGCCACTGCACCCTGGCGGCGCCATCATTACCAGCACAAAAACCGCCGCGAATCTTCAGCATATCTACTTCAGCGTGCTCTTCCAGCTCGGTCGTATTTCGAGTTACGCCCTACTCGGCGCTATTCTCGGCGGCTCAGTTGCCGCCGCTGGCGCATTGGCGACAACACAGCTCATGCCCATTAGCCAAGCATTGCGAATTCTCGCCAGTGTGATGCTCATCATTATGGCGCTGTCCATTGCCGGCTGGAGCAGCATTGCAACGATCCTTGAACAATTAGGTGGCCGTGTTTGGCAGAAATTACAACCTGTGCGCAAACGACTTATTCCAATCGACTCGCCAGCAAAAGCGATCGCGATCGGTGGATTATGGGGTTTCCTGCCCTGCGGACTAATTTACAGTGCGCTGGCATGGTCGGCACTGAGCGGCAGTGCCATCCAATCCGCCATACTCATGGCCTGTTTTGGTTTGGGCACTGCACCAGCGGTATTAAGCATAGGAAGTTTGAGTAGCGGCCTGCGCAGCGCAATTAAAAACCCCCTCACCCGTTACGGTTTCGCTGCGCTGCTGATCGTCTTAGCGCTTTACCCGCTATACACAATGCTTATTCATCAAAGCGCTCACCAGCCAAGTAGCGAGCATAACCACAGCGCGATTCACCAATAAGCTGGCCGTTTCAGTTTACTTAAAAGCATTTTGCTCAGCTCCGCCGCCCGGCCCAAAAGCGCCAACGCCACTAGGATTAGCCGTGAACTGTTGCTCAAGGGAGTTTGTTCCAGTATTTCGACTAATCTCTTGAAAATTATGGTGCTTAAGATTTCTATTAATTGAGTCAAGATGCTCATCTAGCCTTTTAGATCAGTTTGAATTTCATTAAAGAACTCATTATTTTCAGATGAACTCATATCTCTCTCTGATGCTTAACGCTGCAAGCAAAGGCGCGCGCTAGCGCGTCCAGTGGAGCGAAGCGCAACGATTTTGGCTTGCCTTGTGTACGCCCAGCATGGGCATGAACTAATGAGGTGAAAGTCCTCTGTAGGAAGGTCACCATCCTTAGCGATTTATGATCGTTATTAGATGTTA